>JAMSKV010000014.1 GCA_024515975.1 Endosaccharibacter trunci | reverse complement strand
TGACCGGTGGTCTATCACCCGCGCAGCAAGCGCAGCGTGTTCTGATCCTGCCGGCCATCGAAGAATGTCGTCAGCGCGGTGTGGAAGCACTCCGGCGCACCAGGCAGCGCCGCGAACAGCGTCATGCTCGAATGGAACTTCATATCGTCCGGATAGCCGAACATGTCGGATATCGAGGCCGGCCTGGCCGTCAGCACCAGATCGGTGCAGTCCCTCAAACGCGGGCCCAGGACGGGATGGCGCAGAAACGCTTCTGCCTCCGCGCGCCCGTCCAGCCCGTAGAGCTGCGCCATCGCGCTATGGCCGAGACCGCGAAGCTGCGGAAACACGAACCACATCCAGTGCGTGCGTTTTCGGCCCTCGGCCAGTTCCTGCCGCACCTGATCGATCACCGGTTCCTGCGCCTGCACGAACCGGTCGAGATCGAAACATTCCGTCATGGCCATCCCCCTTGGCTGGGGGACTGGGCTTACACCTCGAACACGACCCCCTGCGCCAACGGCAGGGAGGTGCCGTAGTTCACCGTGTTGGTCGCGCGACGCATATAAGCGCGCCAACTGTCCGAACCGCTCTCGCGGCCGCCGCCAGTTTCCTTTTCTCCACCGAACGCCCCGCCGATCTCGGCCCCGGACGGGCCGATATTGATGTTGGCGATGCCGCAATCGGAGCCTTGCGCCGAGACGAACAGTTCCGCCTCGCGCATGTTAAGCGTGAAGATCGACGAACTCAGGCCGGCGCCGACATCGTTCTGCTGGGCGATCGCGTCGGAAAGCTCGCGGTAGCGCATGACGTAGAGGATCGGCGCGAAGGTCTCGCGCCGCACCACATCCGGCTGGCCTGCACTCTGGGGGATATCCACCAGCGCCGGGCGCACGTAGAACGCCGCCTCGCCCGCCACCTCCACTCGCTCTCCGCCACTCACCACGCCGCCGGCCGCGCGCGCTTCTGCCAGCGCCGCCTGCATGCCCTCGAACGCCGCGCGGTCGATCAGCGGACCCACCAGCGTGTCGCCTTCGCGCGGATCGCCCACCTTCACCGAGGCATAGGCCGCCTTCAGCCGTGCCACGAACGCATCGTGCACGCTCTCGTGCACGAACAGGCGACGCAGCGTGGTGCAGCGCTGCCCGGCCGTGCCCATGGCGGCGAAGGCGACGCCGCGCAGCGCCAGGTCGAGATCGGCGCTGGGCGCCACGATGGCGGCGTTGTTACCGCCCAGCTCCAGGATCTGCCGGGCGAAACGCGTGGCCAGACGCGGCGCCACGGCGCGGCCCATGGCGGTGGAGCCGGTGGCCGAGAGCAGCGCCACCTTTGGGTGGTCCACCAGCGCCTCGCCGATCTCCCGGCCGCCGATCAGAAGCTGCGCCAGACCCTCGGGCGCATCGGCGCCGAAGCGGGCGATCGCGCGCTCGACCAGCGCCTGCACGGCGATGGCGGTGAGCGGCGTCTTCTCCGACGGCTTCCACAGCACTGGATCGCCGCAGACCAGCGCCAGCGCCGCATTCCAGCACCAGACGGCGACGGGAAAGTTGAAGGCGGAAATGATGCCGACCACACCCAGCGGGTGCCAGCTCTCCATCATCCGGTGCGAGGGGCGCTCGGTGGCGATGGTCAGCCCGTAGAGCTGTCGCGACAAACCCACGGCGAAATCGCAGATGTCGATCATCTCCTGCACTTCGCCCAGCCCCTCGGAGCCGATCTTGCCGGCTTCCAGCGTCACCAGACGGCCGAGCGCGTCCTTGTGGGCGCGCAGCTCCTCGCCCAGCAGGCGCACCAGCTCGCCGCGTCGCGGGGCCGGCAGCAGCCGCCATTCGAGGAAAGCGCGATGCGCGCGCTCGATCTTCGCGTTCACCGTATCCCTGGTCTCTGTCGCCAGGCGCGCCGTGATCTCGCCCGTCAGCGGCGAACGCGCCGAGATCGTGCCGTCGCCGTCGGCGCGCAGGAGCGACAGGTCGATGCCGAGCTCGCCCAGGATCGCGCCGGCCTCGGCCGATACGCTGTCATGCTGTGCCATGGTGGAAACCCCTTTCGCTCGGTTCGGTCAGGCGGTGACGTAGTGACGGCCGAAGCGGTTGGCGAGGAAGGCGTCGAGCGCGATCTCTTCCTGACGGACGAAGCCCTTCTCCGGCAGGCCGCCTTCCATCAGAAGATCGAGAACCGCGCAGATGCCGGACGCCGTGGTGATCTGGATCGCGGAACATGGCACCCCGTCGATCACCCCGGCTCGCACGTGATTGGCGTAGCTTTCCTGCATCAAACGCCCATCGCGCATGCCGGTCACGGTCACGAAAACGATCACCACATCCTGCATGGTCACGGGGATCGCGGTTTCGAAAATCTCCTTCAGCAGCGGACGCCGGTCGCGCAGGCCCAGATCGTTGAGCAGCGTCTTCATGATCGCCGCATGGCCCGGATAGCGGATGGTGCGGTAGTTCAGGTTGCGCACCCGGCCGAGCAGGGTCTCGCACATCGAGCCCAGGCCGCCGGAGGTGTTGAAGGCCTCATAGGCGATGCCGTCCAGCGCGAAATTCTCCAGCTCTTCCAGCGGCATGGTCTGCTGGAGGCGGCCGTCCACGATCGCCTCGCACGGCTCGCAATACTCGTTGATGACCCCGTCCGTGCTCCAGGTGAGGTTGTAGCCGAGCGCATTGGTGGGGAATTGCGGCAGCGCGCCGACCCGCATGCGCACGTCGTGCAGCGTGTCGAAGCGTTTCGCCAGATCGTTCGCGACGATGGTGATGAAGCCCGGCGCCAGGCCGCATTGCGGGATGAAGGCGCTCGGAGCCCCATCCGCCAGGCCGCGCACCACGCGCGTGCTGGCCACGTCCTCGGTCAGATCGAGGTAATGCGCGCCGACCGACCGCGCCGCTCGGGCGATACGGGTGGTGAGCTGGAACGGACCCGCGTTCAGAACCGCGCTCATGCCGGACAGCGCCGCGGCCAAAGCCGCCTCGTCGTCGATGTCCACCCGCACGCGGTTCACCGGATGGGCGCCACGCAGCCGGTCGAGCTGTGCCTGATCGCGGTCGAGCACGGTGACGTCGTAGGACTGGCTGGCCGACAGCATGGCGGCGATCATGCCGCCGATCTTGCCCGCGCCGACGATGGCGATGCGCTGCATGAACCGGGAACTCCTCAACAGGCGTGCGAAGCCGGAATGATCGGTCCGGAGCCGGACGAGTGCCAGCTGCATATCGTCCGCAAAGCCGCATACCGGTCGGCGTTTCGCCGACAGTTCCGCCGAAACGCCGATGCCGGGAGATTTCGTTGCCGCACCGCCCGCGTTATAATGCCTTGGGGCGTATCGAAGGAGGGAATCAGGGTGACCGTGCTTCCACCATCGATGCCGGGAACAACGGTTCCCCTGTCGGATCCGTCCGCCGCCGAGACCTCTTCTCATTCCGCCGTCCCCGCGGCCGCCGCCTGGTCGGGAACGGATTTCCTGACGCCGGACACCGAATGTGGTCGTCTGCTGCAGGCGATGAACTGGCGCGATAGCCCGCTCGGCCCCCCGGAGCACTGGCCTGAAGCGCTGAAATCGACCGTCGGCCTGCTGCTCACGTCGCGCTCGCAAATCTGCCTGTTCTGGGGCGACGAGCTGATCGCCTTCTATAACGACGCCTATCGCGCGGCGATCGGCGAGAACCATCCGAGCGCACTGGGCCGGCCCGCGCGTGAGGGCTGGGCAGCACTGTGGGAATCGCTCGAACCGCTGCTGCGCGACGTGCAGCGCACCGGCCGCACCTACGATCGCCAGGCGATGCTGTTCCGCCAGCACCGTCGCGGCTTTCTGGAGGACACGTTCTTCGACGTATCCTACAACCCTGTCCGCACCAGGGATGGCCGGGTCGAAGGCGTATTCTGCATCGTCGTGGATCAGACCAGGCGCGTTCTGGACGAGCGCCGCCTGGTGATCCTGCGCGACCTGTCGCTGCGGGCCGGGATCGAGACCGCCGCCGACGCCGCGCGGGCTTTCGTCTCGGTCCTGACCGAGAAGCGCGGTCCGGACGTGCCATATGCGCTGGTCTATCTGCAGAACCGGCAGGGCCGGTTCCGCCTCGAAGCCACCCATGGCGGCACGCCGGACCCGGCGGTGATCGATATCCCGGCTGAAGCAGAGGCCGCGCACGATCCACGTCTCCTCGCCATCGCGCGGGTGGCCGCGACCGGCGCGGTCGAAACGCTGCAGGCCGGTTTCCTGCTCGATCCGCCCCCGATCGCCAACCGTCTCACCGTGATCCTGCCGTTGATCGCAGGCCACGACGTGGTCGGCGTGCTGGTCATGGCAAAGAACCGGCATATCGCGGTGGACGCCGATGCCAGGCGCTTCTCCGAACTGGTGGCGGGCCAGCTTTCCGCCCTGCTCTCGACGGCGCGCGTGCTGGCGGAGGAACGGCACCGGGCCCAGGCCCTGGAGCAACAGGTCGCCGCCGCCCTGGCCGAGCGCGAGATCGCGGAGGCGCGTCTGCGCCAGGCGCAGAAGATGGAGGCGATCGGCAAGCTCACCGGCGGCGTGGCGCATGATTTCAACAACCTGCTCCAGGTGATCGGCGGCAATCTGCACCTGCTCAGCCGCGACGTGGCCGGCATGCCGCGCGCGGAACGGCGGATCGCCAACGCGCTGGCCGGCGTCGCCCGTGGCGCCAAGCTCTCCTCGCAGCTGCTGGCGTTCAGCCGGCGGCAACCGCTGGAGCCGAAAGTGGTTCGGGTGGAGCGCCTGATCGCCGGCATGGACGACATGTTCCGGCGTTCGCTTGGCGAAGCGATCGAGATCGAAACGCGCATCGGCGCCGGGTTGTGGTCCACCATGATCGACCCGGCCCAACTCGAGAACGCCCTGCTCAACCTCGCCATCAACGCCCGCGACGCGATGGACGGGCGCGGGCGCCTGTCGATCGACGCCAGCAATGCGATCCTGGATGAGAGCTATTGCCAGCGTCACGGCGACGCCACGCCCGGCCAGTATGTGGACGTCTCGGTCACCGATTGCGGCCACGGCATGAGCCGCGACATCATCGAGCAGGTGTTCGAGCCGTTCTTCTCCACCAAGCCGGAAGGCAAGGGCACCGGTCTCGGCCTGTCGATGGTCTATGGCTTCGTGCACCAGTCCGGCGGCCATATCCGCATCGACAGCGCGCCCGGCCACGGCACGACGATCCATCTGTTTCTGCCGCGCACGCTGGAAGACGAGCAGCCGCTGCTGGAACCGGAACACACACCCGCCTTAGCCGGCGGCAGCGAAACCATCCTGGTGGCGGAAGACAACGAAGGCGTACGCGACACGGTGGTGTCGATGCTCGTCGAGCTCGGCTATCGCGTGCTGAAGGCCAAGGACGCCGCGAGCGCCATGAACGTGCTGGAAAGCGGCGTGCGCATCGACCTGCTGTTCACCGACGTGGTGATGCCGGGCGAGATGCGCGGGCCCGAACTCGCGGCACGCGCCCGGGAGCGGATTCCTGGCCTCGCGGTGCTGTTCACCTCCGGCTACACCGAGGACGCGCTTCTGCATGGCGGGCGCCTGGACGACGGCATCGACCTGCTCTCCAAGCCCTACACGACGGAAGCGCTGGCCCGGAAGCTGCGGCAGGTGCTCAACAACCGCGGCCAGACGACGGGCGAGGCCGATCCCGTCCGGCGCCGTCTGCGCGTGCTGCTGGTGGAGGACGACGTCCTGATCCGCGACACCAGCGCCGAATTGCTGATCTCGCACGGACACGTCGTGGCGCAGGCGAGCAACGCGGAGACTGCGATCGATCTGCTGCAACGCGACCGGTTCGATGTGCTCGCGACCGATCTCGGCCTTCCCGGCATAGGCGGCGCGTCCCTGGCCCGCGCGGCGCTGGAAACCGATCCGGGGATCGGCCTGGTCTTCGCGACCGGCGACACGGGTTTCGAGGCCGAGCTGACAGGCCCATTCGCCGACGCGATCCTGCTCGGCAAGCCCTATGACGAGCCGGCCCTGCTGGCGGCGATCCGGCGGGCGGCCAGGCCGGGGCGCTGAACCGCGCGCCGGCTCGTTCGTTGTCTGTCCGCAAGGGCCGGACCGGCCTGAAACGGAGAAACAACGTGCGATCCATGTTCAAAGCTGCCTCGTTCAAGCCCGCTTATCTCGTGCTGGCCCTGCCGCTGGCTGCATCCGCCTGCGGGCAGTCCGGCGCGCCGACCAAATCCGACATCCAGCAGGTGGTGACGGCGAAGATGGAGCAGGCCAACAAGGACGCCTCCGACAACTCGCTCGGACTGCTGAAGGGGCCCTACGACGTCAACAATTTCGCCGTCACCGGCGCCGACTGCACGCCGAAAGAGAACGGCATCTATACTTGCGCGGTGACCGCGCAGAGCAAGGGCGGCACCAACACCGCCACTTTGTCGTTCAAGAAGACCAACGGTGTGTGGACGCTGGTCACCAACTGATCGCCGTCACGGATCGGCGGAAACGCCGGTCCATTCGGACACATGATCGGACAGGGGAGGTCGAGCGACGTTGCGATCGCCCTCCCTGGGGGTGCCGACGAAGATATAGCCGATGAGACGCTCCGGCGTCTGCACGCCGAGCGCCGCAGACATCGCAGGGTCGTAGGCGTTGGCGCCGGTGATCCAGATCCCGGCAAATCCTTCCGCGTGCGCGCCGTTCAGGATATTCATGCTGGCCGCCGCGGCCGACATGAGCTGCTCGTCCTCCGGGATTTTATGCTCTGGCGTGATCCGCGCCACCAGGGCGATCACAAGGGGCGCGCGCAGCATTTTTCCGCGTTGCTTTGCCACCGCGTCCGCAGAGGCCTCCGGCTCCCGACGGCGGAACGCCGTTGCCGATATATCCGCCAGCGCCTGGATCGCCTTCCCCCGCACCAGGATGAAGCGCCATGGCCGGAGCTTGCCGTGATCGGGGGCACGCAGCGCACATTCGAGAATACGCTCGAGCACGGCACCGGACGGGGCCGGCTCATCCAGGACGCCGGTAGAGCTGCGGCCGAGCAGGACGTCGGTTGCGCTCACGCCGCGAGCGCCTGTTCGATCGCACCGGCCAGAACCGGATCGTCCACGGTGATGTCCGGCGCGAACCGAGCCAGAACGCGCCCGTCACGGCCGACCAGGAACTTCTCGAAATTCCACATCACGTCGGCCGTATCGACGGCAATCCCGTGCTTCGCCAGGCGCGCCCGCATGCCGCCGCCCTCGCTCTCGATAGGCTGGGGCGCCTGCGACAGCAGATCGCGATACAGAGGATGCCGCCCAGGGCCATTGACCTCGATGCGGGAGAACATCGGGAAGCTGACGCCATAGGTCGTGGAGCAGAAGGCAGCAATCTCTGCGTCGCTGCCCGGTTCCTGTTCGCGAAACTGGTTGCAGGGGAAGCCAAGCACGACCAGGCCGCGATCGCGATCGCGGCGATAGAGCTGCTCCAATGCCTCGTATTGCGGGGTCAGGCCGCATTTGGAGGCGACATTCACCACAAGAAGGACCTTGCCGGCATAGTCCGACAGGGAGACGTCCTGGCCATCGATGGTCGTCACGGTAGTCTGCATCAGATCCGGCATGAGACGCTCCCTTGGTCTGGACCCGCGCCAGCGTAGAGCCGGTCGCGGCCTAGTAGAAGTAGGGGCCGAACCCGGGACCGAATCCAGGGCCGAACGGACCACCCCAGCCGCCGAAATCCCAGCTCGGGTCGGAGTAGAGCTGCGCCGTCATCTGCTGCTCGTCGGCCAGATGCTGCTCGAACATCATATGCTTGTAACGACCGTAGGCCTGCTCGGAGCCGACATACAGGCAGCCGCACACCAGCGGATCGGCATAGAGATAGACGTAGTGACCGCCCACGGGGCGCATCTCGAACTTGTGCGGGGGCAGGTTCTTCAGCATGGCCTCGCGCTGGTGGGTGTCAGCCGGGCGAGCAATGAAGCCGGCGGCGACGAGCCGGTTCTCCTTGTCCTGCACCAGTTCTTGCGGCGTGGCACAGGCGGTCAGCAGGAGCGGCAAGCCAATCGCGGCGCCGGTCAGAAGGGTTCGGAGAGAGGATCTGGACATGATGCGGAGCCTCGGGGTGGGCCGGACACCATCGTCCGAACCACCGCGCAGGACGCCGAAACGCACCCATTCGTTCCGAATGGCGACATTACAACGGTTATAGGATTCAGCCGAGATCCGGTTTCGGCAGATGGCGGGCTATGTAAGGCGGCAGGTTGAACGAACCCGCGTGAACCTCGGGTGTCCAGTATCCAGTGTGGCCGCCGATCCCGGCTTCCTCGGCGCGTGCGGCGATCACCGCGACCGGCACCGGGGCGGCCAGGGCTTCCCCCTTGCCGGCAATGCCCAGGGTCATGAAGCCACCGACATAGGTCGGGACGGCGGCGACATAGGCGGAGACGCGCGGAAAGAAGCGCGCACGCCGGAGACTGGTCTGTTGCAGCTCTTCGGACTGCATGAAGGGCACGCCGCACTGGTTCACGACCAGCCCGTTCGCGGTGAGGATGCGCGCACAGTTCTCGTAGAACTCGTCGGTGAAGAGCACGTCACCCACGCCGATCGGGTCGGTACTATCGACGATAATAACGTCGAACGACGCGTCCGGCGCCTTACGGACATAATCAATCCCGTCGCCGACGATCACCTCGGCGCGCGGATGGGTCCAGGCGTCGCCGGCGATGGCGGGCAGGAATTCCTTGGCGAGACGAATTACCTCGCCGTCGATCTCCACCATCACGGCGCGCTCGACACCTTTGTGCTCGAGCACGCGCCGCAGCACGCCACCGTCACCGGCGCCGATGATGAGCACGTTGCGCGCGGCGCCATGCGTGAGCAGAGGCACGTGGGCAAGCATTTCCTGATAGACGAACTCGTCGCCCTCGGTGATCTGGATGGCGCCGTCGAGCACCAGAACGCGGCCGTGATGCTCGCTCTCGAACACCACAATCTCCTGGAAGTCGCTCGTCACGCGGGCGAGTTCCTTTTTCACCGCGAAGCGCTGGCCCCATCCAGGATAAAGCGTCTCGTTGATCCAGGTCGGCTCGCTCATCGATCCCGTTCCTCGTGCCTTCATAGGAGCTGAACAAGAAAAAGGCCGGGACTGGCCCGGCCTCCCTCATAGCGGCTTTTCGTCCGCAACGTCAGAAGACGCGACCGCGGCGTTGCTCGTCGCACTCGACGCGCGCGGCTCCGAACGTGCGCTGCATCACCGGGATCGCCAGATGCGGATCGCAAGCGCCGCACATGAAGATGTCCACGGCCGCGAAATTACGCTCCGGCCACGTATGAATCGAAATATGGCTCTCGGCCAGCACAACGACCCCGGACACACCACCGTTCGGCGAGAAATGGTGGAAGTGGCTATGCAGGATCGTGGCACCGGCGGTGACGGCGGCCTCGCACAGGGTGCGGTCGATCAGATCGGGATCACCGAGATTCGTCGCGTCCCACAGATCGACCAGAAGATGCGTTCCCGCAAACTTCATGCCGTCCTTCTCGACGAAATAATCCTTGGATTCCTCCGGCAAAGCAGCCGAAGAAGCGGAAGACATCTGGATATTGCTCGGAGAATCCGAAACCATCCCCAGTTGAGCAAGTGCGTTCATCACGTACCCCCAAACCAGTAGACAGCCTGTTGGGCAGGAGCGCCCCCTTGGGCCAAGGCGGCGGGTGATAGGTCCATCTCCCCCCCAACGCAAGGCTGAATCGGCATTTTGGGCGAGAAAACTTCGAAAAACCTACGCCAGACAACAGTTTGGAGGCTGTTCGCCCTAACCGGCCCCTCCCCCGAGCGCCTTTAGGGCGGAACGTGCCGCGGCAAGATCGGCGGCGGAGCGGGACAGGTCGTCGATCGAGGTGATATCCGCGGCCCCCAGAAGCGATAGCATATCTCGCTTTGGGCGATCCGTGAACGAGGCCGCCCAAGTCCGGTCCAACTGCCTTACGGCATCGACTTGGCCGGCCCGGGACAAGGCACTCGCCAACCGCAGAACCAGTTCCTGATTTTCTTCGGCCAACGGCTTTCCGTCTGGCCCTTCTGGCATTCTGGCAGCCAGGAGAGCCGACAGGGCGCTGGCCTCGCCCTGCCAGTCCTTGTTATCGCCCATCATCGACGCTTTCAACGCAAGGGCGTCCGCATCCTTGAGATCGACCAGGGCGGCGAGTGCTCCGCTTCGATCGCCCTCCGCCTGCAGAATTCTGGCATGCAACAAGGTCAAGCGCTCCATCGACGCCGGCGACAACCCGTCCAACGGCACTGATTCAAGCGTGCTGGCTGCCGCCTTTGCGTCGCCCTGTTCCAGCAATGATCGGCTCAACGCCAGGCCGAGCGCCGCCTTATCCTTGCCTGACGGGGCTTGCGCGAAGGCCTGCTGCAGAAAGGGTATCGCCTGCCCTGGCACATCCTGAGCTGCAAGGCGTTCGGCGAGCCTTGCGGCGAGAGCCACCCTGTTCGCGTCAGGCGGCAACAGATCCTGGTTTTCCTGCAACAGCTTCACGGTGCCAAGAACATTGCCGCCGCTGTTCTTCCCGTCCGCCTCTCTCGCCGAGGCAGCATCGGCGGCCTGCTCCAGAATCGTGCCGGCTACGCGTTTGATCTCGGGGGACGCGCCGTCTTGCACCTCACCTCGCAGAATGGCGATCGCCCGCTTAAACTCATGATTCTGCGCTCTCAATCGAGCCGCACGGATGGCTACCTCACTTTCCCGTCCGGCCATACGTCCGTCGTAGATTAGCGCCTCGGTTCGTTTCGCCGCTTGCTCCGTGTCAATCTGGCGATCCCGCAAGCGCAGATCGATTGCTTCCAACGCCGCCGATAATGAAACGTCGGGATCGCGATCGGCGTACAGGCGGTCCAGCATGGCCAGAGCCTGTTTGTCCCCATCCGGTCCTTCGCTGACTAGCGCTCGCGCCAGTCCCGCCCGGCCGGCCTGATCTGGCATTTGCATCACCAGTGCCCGTGCCGCTCTGTCCCCGCCCTTAGCGAGTGCCAGCGCTGCCTCGCCTCGGATGCGCTGCCGGAGCGGTGCCGGATAAGCGTTGAGCAAACGCCAGAAGTCGCTGATGGAGTGCAGTGACGGCTTGTCGTTTGGCGTATTGCGCGCGACGGCAAGACCACGCCACAAGGCCGCTTCGTCGCTGTTACCAATCACCGGATCGGCCAGAAGACGCGCGGCATCCGGATCCCCCTGCAGCAAGGCGCCAGCGCCGATGAGAAACGTACTGACGGAGCGGTCGGGTGCGCCTGGCGTGTCCTGATCGGCTATATCGGCGAGCTGGCGCGCCTCGATGCCGAAACCGAGCGCGAGCGCGGCACGCGCCGCGTCTAGACGGGCGCCGCGCCGAGCCGCCGCGGGCAGCGAGGCGCTGGTCGCGAGAAAGGCTTTGTAGCGCCGAAATTGTTCCGCCTGATCGACGTGAGCTAGCTCGATGGAGCGTGAAAAAGACGATGCTGGATCAGGTCGATAGCCACCGGCCGGCGCGAACGGATCGAAGAGATGAAAGCCGGCGGAATAGGGACGCAACTCGACTTGGTCGGATAACCGTTCCACCACCAAGCCCAACTGACTCGGGACCAGACGATAACCCGGCGACCGGTCAACAGCGGTCACGGCATGCGTGTCCCCACGCACGGTTCCCACCAGCAGATCGCCGCCGCCGGCCGGGTCGGTAATGGTCAGCACGTCGCCCACGTCGGACAGAGCGAAATTCATCCCATCTGGCACCGGCTCGGGCGCGACCGGCTCCGCCTTGATTGTATGTCTGCTGAGCAACCAGCCGCCCTGCACCTTGCTCAAGGAGATCGGATTGGATGGATCGCAGGGCAATTCGACGAGCGTTCCTGTTGGCAGCAAGGTCAGCCGAGCCGCCTGGAACGCCGGATCTCCGGTGGCGGCGGAGAGATCAACCGGCTTGCGGCTGTCGAATACGACGTCCAGCTGGCCGTTCCGGCAAAAGGCGGCGGCGCCCACGGTCGGGTCGAACGGCAACAGAAGCTCGGTCGTGCCGTTCGCCGAGGCCGGAATCAGAAACGCTTCAATAGAAACCGGGCTCACCCCAACCGGGGGGACAGCCGGAGCGGTCGCATGAAAAGGCACCCCCACAGCAGGGCTGGCCGATGCGATCAGAGGAATACCCGGCCCTGGCTGGTCCACCACGGCGATCATCGGCGCCGGCAATCCCGGCAAGACATTCGAAGCTCCGGGAGCCGCCGCCGGCGATTCAGATGTTTGAGCGGGCAGAGGGGCGAGCTTCGAGTCGGGCGGACCGAATTCCAGCACATATCGTCCGGGCGACTGAACCACCCGAACTGACGTCCCACGACGGAGACGGATCACCGTCTGTCCATGTCCCGATTTCACCGTCAGCGCCCACAACCTCGCCGCTCCCTCGCGATTCAGTAGCCCGAGCGCCGGAGTCAAGATCAGGTCATCGCCAACCCGCGATTGCGATACGGGCGCACTGCCCCGGCGGACGAAGACAAGCCGCCCAGGCGAAGCTGCCGTCGCATCCGCCTCACGCGCGGCAACGGTCTGCCGAGGCGGCCCGGATGCTGAAGCGCCCCCAGCCGCGCACAACAGGATGAGCGCCAGAACGCAAACCCGGTGCATCAGTCGAAACTGGCCAACAATTTGTCGATATCCGCCTGGTCCATGGCAGCACCAGGCAGTTGCGGACCATTCAGCAACGCCGCAGACTCCGACATAGGGGACGATACTTCCTCGATCGCATACTTCGGATCTCCGAAGGTTCCGTTGATACGAGCAACCGTGCTCTCGATCGTCTTGAGGGTCGCCACGACCTTGCTGATTCGCTGACCGGTAATGTCCTGAAAGCTACAGGCCTCGTAGATGCGGCTCGTCGCCGTCTGAAGATCCAAGCCCGCTTGGCTCTTCAGACGGCTTCCAAGCTCATCAAGCGTTTCGCAGACTTCCAGGATCGATTCCGTGGCAGCAGCGGTGTGCGCGACGATTGCGTCCAGTTCGTCCGTCGCACAGGGGATATGGCTGACCATGATATCGTCCACGCGAAGCGCCGCGATTTCCTCGCGCGCGTTCGCAACTGCCACTCCGAGGGCATTGATTTCGTGAAGCAAAGCCGCTTCGCGCGCTCCCATGTCACCACTCATCGTCGAGAGGATCGACATCACGATCTCTCCGATCGCAGCGGATGCCGGATCGTTCCAGGCAGCCTTCCGTTCAGCAATCTTCGCCTCGAAACGCGTTGCTAAGATCATGATCTTTGTGTCCGTATTCGGCGGTGCGTCGGCCGCATTGATCATTTTTCGATGAGCGCCGACCCTAACCATGTTGTGCAACCGGCGAGGGCGCGTCCGCATTTTCCTGGAGACGCTTGCGTGCCAGCATCTGTGTCGCCTGTCGTGCACGCTCCGGTAGCATTGCTGCCAGTACTGCAGCCTCTTTGCGATCGTCCATTCGATCGAGAACTTCGAGCAGAACGTCCATATCGAGTACGTTGAAGATCGCCGCGGCATCTTCAGGTTTCATCGCCTCGTATGTCTTAACCAACCCGTTCCAGTTCGCGCTAGCACGTGCTTTACGCTGCTGCTCGGTTTGCTCAAGCCTCTCCTGCAGAACACTCAGCTGCTCTAGCCGGGCCTGCAGTTTTTGCTCTGCCGCACCGAGCAATTCTGCGCGTTCATCTAGCGCAGCAGCGCGCCTATCCAACGCCTCGCGTTGCCGTCTCAGATCGCCCAATCCGCTCGTGTCATCTGCGCCAGTCGGAGTTGCCTGGACAATAGGAGTCTTTGTATCTGGCGATTTCGTGGGCATGGTCGGGAGGATTACGGGAGCTGAAGCCGCAGGCATCCTCGATTCCGTGGCTGCTATCGCCAACGTGCTTGCACGTTCTGAAAAAGCAACAAACATCACTGCGATGGTGGCGGGCAGCAGCACGCGCTGCCAGGAGAGACGCGCCATCGTCAACGGACCGCCCGGAGTGCAAGCAGCAAATCTTTCTCTGCTTGACTTCTCGGCTTCGCTTCCGATTCGGCTGCACCCAATTTACTGGCGAGACTGAACGAGGGTTTCGGAGACAGCATCTCAGTTGGCGATCGGAGTTCTGCCGATACAGACTGCTTATTAGGGGTCAGACTTGCCTCGACCCGATCGGCCATTTTCTCAGCCCGGGAAATCAGGAACTGAAGATCGGATTCCAATCGTCGCGCTTGATCGATATGACGCGCGATGTCACGCCCGGTGGACTGCGCGGCGCTCTTCAGCTTCTCGATACCGTTCTCGGCCTGCGCAGTGCTGTCGTTAAAGTTCTGGACCAGCTTCTCTAACGATGCACGGTCGCGGCGCAGAACGCCCAATGCCCGCTCCAGGCGGAAAGCAACCAGCATCGTTGCTATTAACATCACCATTAACAGCACGTCGACAGAGAGTTCTGTATTGTTCAACAAGAAGCCCATGTCAGCCTCGCTTCGATCCGAGTGGCTCATTTGTATGGGGAGGATGGCCCGTGACCTGGTCGATCCGAACGGCAACGCGATTCTTCCGGCGCCCAACTCGCCCCTCGAACAACACGACCTGTCCGCATTTCAGTTGTACGGGCGCCTCGGGGCCTTGCCGGAGAATAAACTGGCTGCCCGGCTTCAAGTTTAGTACGTCCGACAATCGCATGTGCTGTTCATCCAGCACCACGTCCAGATCGATATCCGTGTTCCATAACTCCTCAGCGAGATGGGTTTCCCAAATCGCATCGCGGCCGAACTTTTCACCCATGAATTGCTGCAGCAGCAATTCGCGCACGGGCTCCAGCGTGGCGTAGGGCAGCACCAGATCCATCCGGCCACCCCGATCCTCCATGTCCACATGCATGCGTGCAAGCACAGCGGCATTCGACAGACGAGAAATGGCCGCGAAACGCGGATTGACCTCGAGCCGCTCGAAGCGGAACGTAATCGCGCAGAGCGGATCGAAGCTCGTTGATAGATCGGCCAACACCACCCGAATTAGTCGCTCGACCAAGGTACGCTCGATGGTGGTATAGGGTCGACCTTCGATCCGCATGGCGGCCGTGCCGCGACGTCCACCCAACAGAACGTCGACGATCGAATAAATCATCGCCGAATCAATCACCATCAACCCGTAGTTTTCCCATTCCTCTGCCTTGAATACGGCAAACATAGCTGGAAGGGGAACTGAATCGAGATAATCGCCAAAACGGAGCGATACGACATTGTCAATCGAGACTTCGACGTTATCGTTGGTGAAGTTACGCAGACTGGTGGACATGATGCGTACCAGACGATCGAACACGATCTCCAGCATCGGCAGACGTTCATAGGAAATCAGCCCGGAGCTGATGATCCTCTGCATCCCGTCGCTTTCCAGGTCATCCGATTGCCCTTGCTCGAACCCCAAAAGGCTGTCGATCTCGGCCTGATTTAAGATGCGTGTCGAGTCGGGCGTGTTGTCCACTGCGCCGGGCACGGCATCCTCGAGCGACGAGGCCCAGGCAGAGGCGAGATCCTCGTCGCTCTGGTTTTCGGGACTGCTCATTGTACGAGCAACTGAGTGAACAGAAGATCGGAGACCTGCACCGGGGCCAATCTGGCGTCGACGCGGTTCATCAACGCCTCGCGCAAGCGGTAGGTACCCTCGCCGCCACGCAGCTCCTCGGGACGCATCTCACGCAAATAGGTCTGGAACATATCGATCAGTTCCGGCTCCGCAGCCGTGATAGCCGCGACATCGGCGGCGTGATCAACCTGCAATTTGACGTGCAGCTTCACGAAGCTGGCTCTACGGCCGCCCGTATCCAGATTCGAGATCATATCCGGCAGATCAACGAGAACCGGCTTCTCCGCAGCCGCCTGCGCCTTGGAAGACTGGTTGCCATGGCCGATGAGGCCGCCGAACCAGGCACCGGCACCGCCGCCACCGATCAAAACGACGGCCAATACAATCATGATCAGCCGCTTCTTGCCCCCGCCGCCCTCTCTGTGTGCTGATTCGCTCATTGATCCCACTCCGGCAGTCGCCTTTCTGGCGTCCGTTGGAAGTGTGCATCAGGGATGGTTAAGGTCCTCTTAAGACCGAAAACGATTCGACGTTAAGGGTTTGTTCAGCCCTCCGAGCGACAATGGCGTCGTCACCGAGGGTCCGTGATGGAAAACACAACCTATATCGCCCTGTCCCGCATGGATGCGCAACAGCGATCCATGGAGGTCGTCGCGAATAACATCGCCAACGCGAATACAGATGGCTTCAGGGCGCAGCGAGTGCTGTTCAGCGACTATCTGTCCCGGCAGCAAAACACCATCCCTTCCCATGGCGGAGCCCCCTACGCCTACACACAGGACCGCGCGACCTACCTGGACCAGCGCGAAGGCGCCATCCTCCCGACCGGAAACCCTCTTGACGTCGCGCTTAGCGGTGCAGGGTATTTCACTGTTTCTACCCCACAAGGCACCCGTCTGACTCGCGCCGGACGTTTCTCTCTGGGCCAGGACGGTGTTCTGTCTGATGCGTCGGGAAACGCGGTGCTCGACGTCAATGGGCAGCCAATTCAGCTTTCCCCGTCGGACACACAGATTCGGATCGCCGGAGACGGAACTATTTCCACGGAGAACGGGCAGATTGGACAGATCGCCGTAGTCACGGCTGATACACCAGCCGATGTACGACCCATCGGGGGCTCACTCTACGCGACCAATAGCGGCACCACGCCTGTAGCCCAGCCGAAGGTCACGCAGGGAGCTGTTGAGGGCAGCAATGTCCAGAGCATCGCCGAGCTGACGACCATGCTCCAAACACAACGGGAATTCGAGTTCTCGTCTCAATTCGTAGAGGCCGAGGCACAACGTCGCCAGAATGCGATCGACAAGCTCGGTCAGGCCTCCTCCTCCTGATCACGCCCTGTAAGGAACATCGAGAAAAAAGCCATGCGCGCACTCGACATCGCCGGCACGGGCATGCAGGCCCAACAAACCAACGTCGAAACCATTTCCAACAATATCGCCAACATGACCACGACCGGCTTCAAGCGCCGTCGCGCCGAATTCCAGGATCTCATGTATCAAGATCTGCGAAGGGTCGGATCCAACAGTTCGGACAGTGGGACCGTCGTGCCATCCGGCGCGCAGTTGGGCCTGGGTGTCAAAACAGCGGCCATCTACCGGATCAACGAGCAAGGCAACTTGACTCAAACGAGCAATACGCTCGACTTGGCTATCCAAGGTAACGGCTATTTCCAGGTCACGCTGCCCTCCGGCGACACCGCTTATACGCGCGACGGCACTTTTGCACTGGCCGCTGACGGCACCATTGTAACCGCCGATGGCTACGCTGTCGCTCCCGGCATCACCGTACCGACCAACGCCGAAAACGTCTCGATCAATGCTTCCGGGCAGGTGCAGGTTACTGTGGCCGGTCAAACGGCCGCGCAAACGGTAGGCCAAATCCAGTTGGCCGTCTTTCCCAACGAAACCGGCTTGGACGCCAAGGGCGATAACCTTCTGACCCAAACGACGGCTTCCGGCGCGCCCACCACGGGCACGCCAGGAGCCGCCGGCTTCGGCAGCGTCATGCAAGGCTTCGTCGAGAGTTCGAACGTTAATGTTGTAACGGAGATCACCGATCTGATCACCGCTCAGCGGGCCTACGAGATGAACAGCAAGGTCATCACCGCTGCGGACGACATGATGCAGACACTGACCAATCTCAAATGAGCATGCACAAGCCCTCCGCCGTGTTCGCGTTACTTGTGTTACTGGGCGGCACGTCGGTTGCCGAAGCCGCAACACTTCGTGCAGAGATCACGCCGCACGGCCCCTTGGTCAAGCTGTCGGATCTCTTCGCCGGCCTGCTGCCCGGTCAGGATTGCGATATCGGCCCAGCTCCCTCGCCAGGTCAGCGTCAGATCGTGCCGGCATCGCAAGTGCAAGCGATAGCGTCTCAGTTCGGCGTAGAATTACCGGATGGCGCAGTAATGCATGCTGTTTCGATACAGCGCCCAGCTCGTACTGTACAACGCGAGGAGGTCAGCACGGCGCTGAAAGCCGCGCTCGCGACGGCCGGAGCGCCACCGGACAGCGACATCAGTCTGGGTGTTTTCGCCTCTCTAGAGCTTGCCGCCGACAACACGGCAGCACCGATCGTGTCGGGCCTGAACTACGATCCGCAGAGCGGTCGCTTTTCCGCCAGCCTGCAGTTCGCGTCTCCAGACGACGATACGAGGACGATCCACGTGACGGGTCGGGTGGAGCAGATGGTGGAGTCGCTTGTTCTGAAACATGCCCTACCTGCGGGTTTCCCCGTAACCGCAGCGGATGTCGCCCCTGCCAGGGTGCGGAGAACGGCGCTACGCGGGACGCCTGTGACGGATATCGCGGAATTTGCTGGCCTGGTGACACGTCAGCCGATGCCGGCTGGAATGTCTCTGACGCAGGACGGCTTTCTGCGCCCCATGCTGGTGGCGCGCGGCCGGCCGGTCGTGTTGCGCCTATCCAGTGGAGGCTTGGCGCTGACCGCAGGCGGAACCGCGCTGGAGGCCGGCGGAGCCGGCGACCGTATCCACGTCATGAACAGTGCCACACGGGCCATTTTAATTGGAACTGTGGCCGGCGCGTCGGATGTCATGGTCGACCCCGGAACCGCTCCTGTCTTCTCCAACCAGCCCGCCCTCGGCGCCGGACAGTTGCCGCGACTTGTTGCGGACACGACATCATCCGGCCTGCCGCAACTGTCGAACTCCGCGCAGGAGGCGCGCTGATCGTGAACTCAAAGCGACTCGTTCTGTTTCTCCTGTTGTCGCCTGGGCTAACAGCCTGCGGCTCGCTCTCGCGCTTGTCCGACCTCGGACGGCCACCGAGCATGACGGCGATTTCCGATCCGACACAGGCGCGCGACTATCGTCCGGTCACCATGCCAACGCCTCCGCTACAGCCGGCGCCCACCGACGTTGCCAGCCTCTGGAGACCAGGCAGCCGCGCCTTTTTCAGAGACCAGCGCGCCGCCCAGGTGGGCGACCTGCTGACGGTGCTGGTCGATATTACAGATAACGCTGATTTCGAGAACAACAGCACAACAGCGCGGACCGGAACCGAGTCGATGGGAATTCCCAGCCTGTTCGGGCTCAAACAGAAGATCGTCCAGTCCGCTTTAGGCGCGGCTTCCTTGTTCACCAACAGCACCAACAGCAACGTCGCGACCGGCACGATGAAGCGGGCCGAAACCGTAACGTTACGCCTCGCCGGAACCATCACGCAGGTGCTTCCCAACGGGAATTTCGTTGTCAACGCGCGGCAGGAAGTTCGCGTCAACAGCGAGCTTCGCATCCTGGAGGTCAACGGCATCGTCCGGCCTCAGGACATTACGGCCGACAATACCATCACGCATGACCGTATGGCTGAGGCAAGGATCTCCTATGGTGGCAGGGGTCAGATGACCGACCTGCAGACACCGCGCTACGGCCAGCAGTTGATGGACATTCTGCTGCCGTTCTAACCAGTAGAAGCGCCCGGACAGCTATGTCTGGGCAGCACTCTAGTCGTCCCGATGTACCTTTTCCATGCGCTCGTGACGCTCTTGCGCTTCAATCGACAAAGTCGCGATCGGGCGGGCCTCCAGACGCTTCAGACCGATCGGTTCACCCGTTTCCTCACAGAACCCGTATGTGCCGCTTTCGATCCGTAGCAGCGCTTGGCCGATCTTGGCGATCAGTTTGCGAGCGCGATCGCGTGTACGAAGCTCCAGCGCTCGATCAGTCTCAACACTGGCGCGGTCGGTGATGTCGGCCTCATGGATGCCGCCCTCCGACAGGCTGGCCAGCGTGCCATCCGCCTCCTTGAGCAGTTCCGCGCGCCATTTCAACAAGCGCTGGCGGAAATACTCCACATGGAGCGGGTTCATGAACTCCTCTTCGTCGGTGGGACGATAGTCCGGGGGTAGAGTGATCATGAGCACCTTTCCTGGAGCGGCTCACGCCGCCATGGAGGAATGGCCGGGCTTATAGCGAGGGTCAAGCGGCACGCCAAGTATGAAGTCTGACCGTCATCTGCCAGTCAAAAAGAAGCCTTGGCCACCCGTCCCCGGCGCGCCAGCTCAATCCGGGCGCGTAATCGGATCGACGACAATGCCCCTGCCAGAGCGGGATCGACCTCACCCGGCTCGATGCGGCTCAGCTCTTCAAGGCGATCAAGGGAGGCTGCGTCGCTTCCGGACAGCAGCGCGCATTGCAGCCGGGTCAGTTCCGCCAGGATATCCCTACCCCGCCGGCGCGCGTCCTCGTCGGTCTGCTCGCGGCTCCCATTCTCTTGAAGTGTGAGGAGCATGGCACCGCTGAGAGCACTCACCGGTCCGGTTCCGCGCATTTTCCCTGGGCTTCCCGCCGCCGCCGCCGGCTGATCCGGAACGGCGAAATCCGAGGCAGCGCGTGGCCGCCCCTGCGACGGTGCCGCCGAGGCGAGAGGCACCGAAGCTGCGACCTTCACCATGACCGCACCCCCAAAAAAATGGGGGCAATCGGCATATTCTTTATCGCGCGTTCAGACATTCTTTGCCCTTTCCGGTCACACTGTAGCTCGAAATCCTTGACGACCCTTGAAGGGCACGATGCGAGCAACGCTTTTTTTCCTCCTTCTCGCGCTTTCCGTTCTCCCCACCGCGTCGGTGGCGGTCGCGGAATCCGTGCGGATCAAGGATATCGCCGATGTGGAAGGTATCAGAAGCAACCAGCTCATCGGGTATGGGCTGGTGGTCGGCCTGAACGGGAGTGGCGATCGCCTGAACAACTCCGTTTTCACCCGCGAAACTCTGATCAGCATGCTGGAGCGGCTCGGCGTCAATATACGCGACCAGGAAACGAAGCTGCAGACCCGGGACATCGCTGCGGTGATGGTGACGGCCGAGCTTCCAGCCTTTTCGCACAATGGCAGCCATATCGACGTCACGGTCTCGGCGGCCGGCGATGCCACCGATCTCTCCGGCGGCACGCTTCTGGTCACACCGCTGATGGCGGCGGATGGCGACGTCTATGCTGTGGCACAAGGCCAGCTCGTCAGCAGCGCCTTCAGCGCCAAAGGCGCCGCCGCGTCCGTTACCCGCAACATCCCCACCAGCGCTCATATCGCCAACGGCGCCATCGTGGAGAAGGAAGTGCCGGTTTCGCTCGGCGCCCAGAGCGTCCTGCATCTCTCGCTTCGCAATCCGGATCTGACCACCGCAGAACGGATGGCCAACGTTATCAATGCTAATCTGGGCGACATGGCCTCGGTCGAAGACCCCCGCACCGTCGCGCTGTCCCTGCATGGCGCCGACGTGATGGGCACGCTCGGCCGGATCGAGGACCTGCTGATCCAGCCGGACACTCGCGCAACTGTCGTCGTGGACGAGGCCAGCGGCACCATCGTCATGGGCGATAATGTACGGATCAGCACGGTCGCCATTGCCCAGGGCAATCTGACCATTCAGGTGAACGAAACGCCGGTTGCGTCCCAGCCGGGCCCATTCTCGAACGGACAAACTGCGGTGCTCCCCCGAACCTCCATCAAGGTGGATACGGGAGCCGGCAAACGCCTGGGCATTCTTCCGGCCGGGCCCAGCCTGCGCGACCTGGTCGGCGGCCTCAATGCGCTGGGCGTCGGGCCACGCGACATGATCAGCATTCTGCAGACCATCAAGGCTGCTGGAGCTCTGCAAGCGGATCTGGTGGTGCGATGAGCGTGTCAGCTATTCCGGCGTCCCGATTGGCGGGTGAAACCGCGGCAGCTGATACGGCTGCCCCTATCGACCAGAAGACGATGAAGGCGGCCCAGGATTTCGAGGCGATGGCGATCGGCCAGCTTTTGGAACCGATGTTCGCGACCGTCGACACCTCGAAAAGCATGTTCGGCGGCGGTGAGGGCGAGCAGAGCTTTAAGCCGATGCTGGTAACGGAGATGGCCAAGCAGGTCGAGCAGCGTGGCGGGCTGGGACTGGCGGACGACATCTACAAGCAGATGATCAGGATGCAGGAGAGCCGCAAATGAATGCACCGCGACGGGAGGCTGCGAGGCGGCTGTCGACCCTTCTGGAACAGGAGAACGCTTTGCTGGCGGACCACCGCTATATGGCCGTGCAAACGCTGCTGGCCGCGAAGCAGGCGGCGCTTCAAGCTCTCGATGTGAGCAAGACAATCGCCGATGAACTGGATACGGATGAAGACAAGGATCTGGCGCGCACGCTGTATCGACTGGCGGAACAGAACAAGGATGCCCTTGGGCGTGCCCTTCGCGTGCAGGACCGGATCATGGGCATCATGGCCGATGCGGCACGACAAATGATGGAAACGCCGCACTATGGCGGCGGCGGACAGAGGGCCATGCAGAGAAGCGGCATTGCCGTCGCCCTGATCAAACAGGCGTAAAAAAGCCGGATCGACCTGCGCCGACCCGGCTCTGCCTTTTTCCGTTGACCGAAGGATCAATCGGTCTCGGTTTCGCCCGCGTGCTCGTCATGCAGGACGGGGGCGGTCGACCCCAGCGCTTCCATCTCCGTCACGATCGGATCGGCGATCTTCTTCCGTCGCGGCGCCCGGGTCTTGGGGGCGGAAATCTCCGAGAGATTGGTCGCTTTCGGCTCGACCTCGCGCGTAGCGCGCGGCTTCCGGGTCGGAGTGGCCGCCTTCCGCGCGGGAGAGCGCGTCGTCGCTGCGGGCGTCTTACGCGCGGCGGCGAAGGACGCCGACGTGGCGCGTGTCGCAGCCGGCTTGGCCGACCGCGTGGTGCGGGTCGCGGGCTTCGTCGCCGCTGCCGCCTTGCGCGTCGTCGTCCCGGTCGTGCGCTTGGTCGCGCTGCGAGTCGTCGTGGCGCGCTTCGCCGGCGTCGCGCGCACCGCACGCTTCGTGGCAGTCGCGGAGGCGGTACGCTTGGCCGGCGCGGACGCGCGGGCCGGGGTCTTGCGCGTGCTGGTCGCCGCTTTCGCCCGCGTCGCCGTCGTACGGGCAGCACGGGTTGCCGGAGCCTTGCGGGCCGCCGTCGTCCGGGTCGTCGTCGTGCGCTTCGTCACGGTTGCGCTACGGGTAGCCGGCTTGCGGGTTGCAGTGGCCCGTGTCGTCTTGGCTGGCGTCTTGGTCGCGCGAGTTGTCTTCGTCGTTGCGGTGCGCCCCGTGGAAGCAGCGCGGGTCGTACGAGCGGTCGCGGCACGCGTGCTGGTCGTACGCGTGGCTGTCGCGCGCGTCGTCTTGGCCGGAGCCTTCGTGGCACGCGTCGTCTTCACCGCAGCACTGCGTGAACCGGGCTTCGGACCCGGCTTGGCACCGGAGCGAGCCGGAGACTTGGTCGCCGATTTCGCAGCGCCACGCGTGGAAGTCTTGGTCGCCTTGGCAGGGGCTTTGCTCGCCGTCTTCTTCGCAGGGGCCGCTGTGCGGCCGGTCGCCGGGCGGCTGGCGCGGGCGGCGCTGGTGCGTGCAGTCGTGCCTGCAACGCGACGTCCGCCGGTGCGCACGGCCATCGCGCGGCTGCGGCGACCGTCTGTCTTTTCGTCGTTACTCATGGGCGTTCCTTCGGGTTACCAGATCATTAGCCGGGGAATTCGGGACGATCGCCTGCTCCAAGCCCTCGCAAGCCATTCCAACTTCCGGGCCGCGCCGATTCGCGTCGATACGGCGTACGCCTGACACGCTCATCCTCACTCGGTCGGCCATTGTCAACCAAAAGCAACCGTTACGGCAAAGTTCCGTGGCACAGCACATTCAAATCATTTCCGCAGAACTTGCTCGAACAACGCCGCATAGTCGTCATGCCGAACGCCCGATGATCGCCACGGGGAAGAATGCTATGCCGGTGCCGAACGGTCCCGGTCGGGGCCCAAGCGTCCCTGAAGCACGACACGGAGAAGCGAAGATGAAGATCGGCGGCGAGTCCTATCGCAGCGTCTGGGTCAATGCCGAAGACGGTTATGCCGTCCACATCTTCGATCAAACCAAGCTGCCCTGGTCGCTCGATATCCTTCGTCTCGAAACGCCTCAGCAAGTGGCGGAAGCGATCGTCACCATGCAGGTGCGCGGCGCGCCGCTGATCGGCGCCGTCGCCGCCTATGGCCTGGCGCTCGCGCTGCGCATCGACAGCGCCACGCCAGCGATGGAACGCGACGCGGCGATGCTGGCGGAAACCCGTCCCACCGCCATCAATCTGCGCTGGGCGATCGAACGCATGCTGACCCGCCTGCGCAATACGCTTCCGGCCGATCGCGTCCGCGTCGCCTACGAAGAAGCTGGCGCCATCTGCGACGAGGACGTCGCTCAGAACGAAGCGATCGGCCGTCATGGCGTCGCCCTCATCCAGCAGATCGCCGAGAGCAAGCGCGCGCGCGGAAGCGACGAACCCGTGCGCATTCTCACCCATTGCAATGCCGGCTGGATCGCCACCGTGGACTGGGGCACGGCGCTGGCGCCGATCTACATGGCCCATGATCAGGGCACGGACCTGCATGTGTGGGTCGACGAAACCCGCCCGCGCAATCAGGGCGCGGCACTCACGGCATGGGAGCTCGGCAGCCACGGCGTCGGCCACACGGTGGTGTCGGACAATGCGGGCGGTCACCTGATGCAGCACGGCAAGGTCGACATGGTGATCGTCGGCACCGACCGCGTCACCCGCAACGGTGACGTCGCCAACAAGATCGGCACCTACCTCAAAGCGCTCGCCGCGCACGACAACGACGTGCCGTTCTATGTCGCCCTCCCCTCCACGACGATCGACTGGAGCGTCGGCGACGGCTTGCGGGATATCCCGATCGAGGAACGCTCCGCCAGGGAAGTCACGCATATCGTGGGCCGTGATTCCGACGGAAAGATGGCGGCGGTCCAGGTGACTCCCGATGGCACGGACGCCGCCAATCCGGCCTTCGACGTGACCCCGGCACGTCTGGTGACCGGGCTTCTCACCGAACGCGGCGTCTGCGACGCATCGCGGGAGGGGCTTCTGGCGTTGTTCCCCGAACGGAACACCGGCAGCACCAATTGAGGATGGAATGGGCATGGCGATGATGGGAATGTCGGCGCGTCTGGCAGCGGGCGGATTACTACTTGGCCTGCTCGCGGCCTGCGCCGACGAGGCCACGCCGAAGCCCGCCCCCATTCCGGTACAGACCCCGGTGGCGCAATACCGCAATGCGCAAGGTCCGGCCGGCCCGGACGATCATGTGCCCGATTTCGCCACGCGCGGTTTCGCGCCGTTCGCGCGGCAGAACGCAGTGGCGATCGCTCTGCGCGAGTGGCGTCTGTTCGGGCAACCGGTGGACGACGACGACCCGGAGCAACGTCCCGACGCATCCACCACGGCGGTAAAACCCGAACGCCTGCCCGGCCTGTGGGAGCGCGTTGGCGAATACTGGTGGATCGGCCAGGACCCTTACGAGAGCGAGGTCGCCTGGACCGGAAAGCACGACGCCAACGGCACGCCGTTCGATTTCGTGCATGACGGGCGCTTCGCCTGGTCGGCGGCGTTCATCTCCTATGTCATGCGCATCGCCGGCGCCAGCGAGCGCTTTCCGTACTCGCCCAACCACTCCACCTATATCAATGCCGCCGTATCCGGCACCGCCGCCGCCCTCCGCGCGCAGGACCCGGCCAACTATGCGCCGCAGCTCGGCGACCTGATCTGCGCGGGTCGGGGCCATGCGCGATCGCTGCGCTTCGCGGACCTGCCGACCAGCAACGGCTTTCCCGCTCATTGCGGGATCGTCGTCGCGCGCACCGCCAACAGCATCAACATCATCGGCGGCAACGTGGACGATGCGGTAACGCTGACCCATGTTCCGGTCGGTCCCACCGGCCTGTTGTTCGGGCCGGACGGGCACTCGCTCGACAGCCGCTATCCGTGGCTCGTCGTCCTGCAGGTCCTGTATGACGCCGACGCGGAATCCCCGACGCAGGACTGATCCTGCGCCGGGCTTGCTGCGGGCGCTGGTGTCAGCCTTGCCGCCACGGCAGGCCGGACACTTTCCAGCCGGCCACCTGGCCGCGATGACCTTCGGTATCCGGCGGCCCCTCGAACCCGTCGGCGACGTTGAAGACGCTGCCGTAACCGTTCTGCTGCGCGCGTTCCGCCGCATACAGGCTGCGCGCGCCGCTGCGGCAAATAAAGAACACCGGCTGCTCGGGCGTCACGCCGGATGCCCGCAACTGCTCCAGAAACGCCGCATTGGGCGCGCCGGTCGGGAAGGACTGCCATTGCACCAGATGCACACGACGCCCCAGAGGCGACAAATCGGGAACGCCCACATAGGCCCATTCCGCTTCGGTTCGGACGTCGACCAATTGCGCGTCCGCGCGTTCCGTCAATGTGTGCCAGACATCTTTGGGCGCCACATCCTCGACCATGCCAACCATCCCTGCTTTCCTGTTCGACCCGTTTTGAGGTGAATCGCGATGCCACGAACCATAGAAGCGACCGAAGCCATTCGCGAGACGGGCTGGCGCGAAACCTCCGCTGATCTCGATGCCGCGATCGGCGGCACTCCGCTGATCCTGCTGCGCGGGCCGTCCGAACTCACCGGCTGCCGTATCTACGGCAAGGCCGAATTCATGAATCCCGGCGGTTCGGTGAAGGATCGCGCCGCCGCCGCGATCATCGAAGCAGCGGAGCGGGACGGCTCGCTCAAGCCCGGCGGCACCATCGTCGAAGGCACCGCCGGCAATACCGGCATCGGCCTCACGCTGGTCGGCAATGCGCGCGGCTATAAATGCGTGATCGTGATGCCGGAAACGCAGAGCCGCGAGAAGATCGAGTTCCTGCGCATGATCGGTGCCGATCTGCGTCTGGTGCCGGCCAAGCCTTTCAAGGATCCGGGCAACTACGTGCACGTATCGCGACGTCTGGCGGAGGAGACCGGCGCGGTCTGGGCCAACCAGTTCGACAATCTCGCCAATCGGGAAGGCCACCGCCGCACGACTGCCGCCGAGCTGTGGCGACAGACGAACGGCAGGCTCGACGCCTTCACCTGCGCCTGTGGCACGGGCGGCACTCTGGCCGGCGTGGCGCTGGGCCTGCGCGACCTGGCCGAGCGGGATGGAAAAGCGACGCCGCGGATCGTGCTGGCCGATCCGGAGGGTTCCGCCCTGTATAGCTGGGTCAAGACCGGCGAACTGCAGATGGAAGGCACCTCGATTACCGAAGGAATCGGCCAGTCGCGCGTGCCCGGCAATCTGGAAGGCATCCCGATCGACGATGCCGAGCGCATCCCGGACCCGGAAGCGCTGCAGCAGGTGTTCGATCTGCTGATCAGGGAAGGGCTGTCGATCGGCGGTTCCGCGGGACTCAACGTCGCGGCGGCGATCCGAGTCGCCCGCGCGATGGGGCCGGGCCACACGATCGCGACCATCCTGTGCGACGGCGGAGCACGCTACCAGAGCAAGCTGTTCAATCCGGACTTTCTCCGCGAACGCAATCTGCCCACGCCGCCCTGGCTCGACTGACCCGGCGGAAGAGCGACGCCCCGGCCGAGGGGCTGGGCCTCGTTCGCCGGCTGATGCCACGCGACCGGCGTGGCATCAGCCGATGCGGCCGCCCTTCCGCAGGCTGCGCCACACCGGCTGCAAAGGCCCTGGCGCGGTTTCCCGGAACAGCACCGCCACGGCGGTCACGCACAACAGCCCGGACGCCGCCAGCACCAGGAAACCGGCCCGCAAGGACCGGTCCGCCACCAGACCGGCCAGGCTGGTGCTGAAACTCGCACCGATCCCCATGGCCAGGCCGAGCAACCCCATGCACAGGTTGAACCGCCCTGTGCCGCGGCTGAGATCCGCCGCCACCAGCGGCATCATCACCCCGAACGCGGCCGAACTCACCGCATCCAGCATCTGCACCGCCACGATCAGCACCGGCGATGGCGACACCGCCAGCAGAATGCCCCGCAAGGGCACGGCGGCGAACGCCACCATCATCACCGGCCGTCGTCCGAAAATTCCTGCCCAGCGCCCGATCTTCGGCGACAGATAGGCGCCCAGGATCTGCGGCAGCAGGATGCAGGCGGCGATCACCAGCTCGGCCAGATGACCGGCATTGCGCGTCACCTCGCCGGCCGCCAGCGTCAGCATACCGCCATTGCCGAGATGATACAGCACCACGCACACGGCGAAGGCCGCCAGACGCCTGTCGCGCAGCAGGGCGCGCACGCCCCCCTTCGGCTTGGCGGCGATCATCTCGTCGGACGCGGCGCCCTTGGGCGCCTGCGCCGCCGGTTCCGGCACGCGGGCGATCATCCGCAAGGCGATCAGCCCGGGCAGGGCCAGCAGCGCGCCGAGGAAGAAGGTCGCGCGCGCCGACACCAGATAGCCGACGCCGCCCATCAGACCCGCTGCCACGGCGTTGCCGATGGAGCCGAAGGACGCATTGCGCCCGAACCGCTCGCCCAAAGCCGCATGGGCCGGCGCCGCCGCTTCCGCCGCCGCGCGCGCCTCCACATCCTGCGCGATGGCGATATTGGCCGGCACGGAGGACGGGCTCGCCGCCGCCGGTCGCTCTGACAGCGCCATACCGGACGCCGCCATCATCGGATCGCCGGCCTCTGTCATCGCGACAGCCGCCGTCAGCCCCGCTTCGGCCGCGGCGCGGGCGGTGCTGGCGCGAAGCTCAGCCTCCTGCGCCGCCACACCCGCCGCGACCACCGACAGGGTGATCGCCGCGATGGCCGGATTCAGCATGCAGCTCGCGAACCCGTGCAGGATCTCCGCCGCCGTCACCGGCAGACGATCCGGAAACACCGCCAGCAGCAGACAGGACAGAACGATGGCGATGATCGCCAGGGAGGCGGCCGCGTGCTTGTTGCGCAGCATGTCGACGGCGGCGCCGGCAGGCACCTGGCTCGCCATCGCCGTCACCGACCCCACCGTCAGGACGAGGCCGATCTGACCCTGGGTCCAGTGCGCGCTGGTCAGATAGACGGCGATGAACGGCCCGAAGGCGGTCTGCAGGTTGGCGACGAAGAAATTCAGCCAGTCCAGCCCCTTCTGGCTGCGCCGGTCCACCACCGAGCCAGGGGATGTCTTCGGAGCGCGAGGAGCCGTCATCGCGGACGGAACGCCGGTCAGAACCGTGGTTCCCCGTTTCCGTCTCGCGGGGCCGCATCCTGATCGGAGTGATGCGCCGCATCCTCGTGTCGCGATGCCGAGCTTTCGGCCGGATGCGCCGCCGGCCTCCTCTCCGCCCTGGCCGCCTGCCCGGCCGCGGCCGGTTGCTGATCGGCCTGCGCAGCCGGTTTCACAGCGTGCGTGGTCTCGCCCTGGCCGGCCGGGCCGGCGGCCGGCTCGGTCGTCGCCGGTCCGGCCTTGACGGGGGCGGCCTGCTGTCCGTCCGTCGGCCCGGCCGGAGGGGTCGCGGCAGAGGAAGTCGGGGCCGGACCGGGGGCGGCCGTCGCGGGCGACGCCGCTGCTTTCGTCTGCGCCGCGTCCGGTTTCGTCCCCGGGGCCGGCGGCGCGGTCCCGACCGGCTCGGCACCGGTCACAACCTGGGTTTCTCCCGACTCGTCCATGGCCGGTGCCGAGCGCACCTGGGCCGCGCTCAGCGCCACGCGCAGAGGATCGTTCTGACCAATGCGGGTCAGGTCGAACAGGTTCCACGCCACCGCGATGCGCCGGTTGCCGACGCCGAGGAACCCGCCGACATCGAGCTCGAGAGCGGCGGGCTTGCCGTCATCGCCGGTCATCACGTCGATGACGCGCCCGACCTCGCTGTTCTCCAGGCTGCGCACGCTGCGATCGAGCAGCCCGCCCAGCTTCATCTTGGCCGTCATCAGATGCGACGGATCGCGCGAGGGAATCGTCGTCTGCGGCGGATGCTGCGCCACGTCCTGGTCGATCAGCGCGGTCCGGTCCCCGGCCGTGGGATCCGGCGCCGCGGCAGGCGGGGCCGTCGCGCTCGCAGGCGCGGCGGGGCCCGCCCCGGTCTGCGCGGCAGTCGCCGTTCCGGCAGCGGTTCCGGCGCTCGCTGACGCCTCCTTCGCGTCCGTCGCGGCGGCGTTCGTTTTCGCCGTGTCGGCCGGAATGTTTCCGGGGGTACTTTTCGGGGCGGGCTTTGGCACGCCCTTGGCCGCGTCAGAGGGCGTGGCTTCAGGCCGTACCGGATCGGCCGGGTGCTTTGCCGGCGCCGCCGCGCGCGCCTCCGTATCGCGCTTGTCCTGCGCGTGCGCCGATACGTCGCAGACGACGAGCGACAGCAACGTCCACCCCAGCACAGCGCCGCCGCGCAGCGTCGAACCTGTCATCCAGCCTCCCCAACCCGGGTTGGTGCATCCCGACCGGCGGAACGCGCGTTCAGAGACACGGGTTCGAGCCAGGAGGGAACTGTGCCACAGCGCGGCAACGCAGACGATACGCAAGGGTCGCGGGAAAACCGGATCGCCCTCGTCACCGGCAGCGCGCACGGCATCGGCCGCGCGATCGCCGATCGTCTTCTGCAGGACGGCTGGACCGTGCACGGTCTCGATCGCGACCCTCAGCACGCGGCGGAGCGTTTCCACCCGCACCGGATCGACCTCGCAAACCCGGCCGCGATCGAACGAACCGTCGCGGCGATCGGTGACGCGCATGGCCGGCTCGACGCGCTGGTCAGCAATGCCGGCATCATGATCCGCAAGCCGATCCGCGAACTCTCCGTCTCGGAATGGAACACGGTGATCGCGAGCAACCTGTCGGCCCTGTTCCTGCTCGCGCGCGCCGCGCAGCCTCTGCTGGACCGCAGCGATGCCGCCGCCATCGTCGCCATCGCCTCCACCCGCGCGCACATGTCGGAGCCCGACACCGAAGCCTATGCGGCCAGCAAAGGCGGGATCGTCGCGCTCACGCACGCTTTGTCGATCAGCCTCGGCCCGAAGGTGCGCTGCAATTGCATCAGCCCCGGCTGGATCGACGTGGACGGCGAAACGCTCTCGCCCGAAGACCACGCACAGCATCCGGCGGGACGGGTCGGAACGCCGGCGGATGTCGCCGCCATGGCGGCCTGGCTGCTCGGTCCCGAGAGCGGCTTCGTCACCGGCGCCGAGTTCGTGATCGACGGCGGCATGACCCGCAAGATGATCTATAAATAGGACAAAACGCGGCCGCCGCGGGGGACGATACGCGGCCGCATTCGCGGCGGGGAACGTTGCAACCAATTGCAACGCCCGGTGCACAGCCCGATTGTAACTGGCTATGCTGCGTCTCATGGAAACGCTGCCTCATATCCTTATCGTCGACGACGACCGCGAGATCAGGGATCTGCTCGCCCGCTTCCTGGAGCGCAACCGCTTCCGCGTCACCGCCGCCCGCGACGGGCGCGAGGCGCGCAAGGCCTGGATCAACGGCCATTATCACCTGGTCGTTCTCGATCTGATGCTGCCCGGCGAAAGCGGTCTCGACCTCGCCCGCTGGATGCGCACGCAGGGCAATGTTCCGATCATCATGCTGACCGCCATGGGCGACGAGACCGACCGCATCATCGGTCTCGAACTCGGCGCGGACGACTATCTGCCCAAGCCGTTCAACCCGCGCGAGCTGATGGCCCGGATGCGCGCCGTCATGCGGCGCACCGCAGAGCGCGACGAGCGCAAGACGGATGGCGACGTACGCGTGCTGCGGTTCGCGGGCTGGTCGCTGGAACCCTTGCGACGCCGCCTGCTCAATCCGGATGGGGTGGAGGTTCCGCTGACCGGCGGCGAATACGAACTCCTGGTCGCCCTGCTGGATCGCGCCAATCGCGTACTGACGCGAGACATGCTGCTCGACCTGCTGCGCGGCCGCCAGGCGGGACCGTTCGACCGCGCGATCGACGTCGCCATCTCCCGGCTGCGACGCAAGCTCGAGGATGACGGGCGCAATGCGCAGGTGATCAAGACCGTGCGCGGCGGCGGCTACGTGCTGTCGGCCGACGTCGAACGCGTTTGAGGGCGCCCTGACGGTCCCGGTTTCGGACGCCCGGCCCGCGACGCCGGCGCGAAGACGGCGCATTCTGCCGCGGAGTCTCGCCGCGCGCACCGCTCTCGTGCTCCTGCTCGGCCTCATCGTCGTGCAGACTATGGGCCTGCTGATTCATACGCTCGATCGAATCGATTTCGCCCGGATCAACAACGCGCGCGAGGTCGGCGCAGAGGTCGGCAGCATCTATCGCGCGGTGGCGGAAGCCGATCCGTTGGCGCGTGACGCGGACCTCAGGCGTCTGCATCTGCCGCCCGGCTTCCACGCCTTCATCGCCGACACGCCCATTCTCGGCAGCCTGCATCCCGCACCGTTCGCGGTGCAGGGGTTCATGCGCCACAACGTGGCGGCCTATCCGATCCCGCCCCGCCTGCGGCCCACGCGCATCCTGATCGCCAACAACTACAACAACACCCACAATGCCGGCTTCTTCGGTCCCAACACCCATCCGGGCGAAGAGAACGCATGGCCGGTCTGGCACCCGTTCCGGCCGGGCGAGCCGCCGCCGAACTGGCTGAACGGGGGACCGCCGCGGGGCGAAGAGTTCGGGCCGATGGGAGAGCCGCATGATTCGCCCTTTGCCCATCTCGGTCGCCTCTATGCGGTGTCCATGCAGTTTCCGGACGATCAGCGCTGGCTCACCGTACGCTTCGTCATGCCGCTGGCCGATCCGTTCCTGTCGCCCACGCTGCCGCTCGCCTTTCTTCTGATGACCACGGCCGCGGGGCTGCTCAGCATCTGGGCCGTGCGCCGGCTCACCGCCCCGCTCCGCACGCTGGCGGTCGCGGCCGAGCGGCTCGGACGCAACGTCAATTCCGATCCGCTGCCCGAAGACGGGCCGACGGAGGTCGCCACCGCGGCGATCGCCTTCAACACCATGGCTTCCCGCATCCGGCGCTTCGTCACCGACCGTACGCTGATGCTCACCGCCATCGGCCACGATCTGCGCACGCCGATCACCCGCATGAAGCTGCGCGCCGAGTTCATCGACGACGACGAGTTGCGCGCCAAGTTCCTGGCCGATCTCGACGAGCTGGAAGCGATGGTGTCGGCCACGCTCGCCTTCGGCCGCGACAGCGCCGATCGCGAGCCGATGGTGCCGCTCGACCTGAACGCCCTGCTCAGCACCATCATCGACGACGCCACCGACGGGCGCCCGGACCTCGCCGACCATGTCGGCTTCGCCAGCCCGCCCCCCGCCGTCACCCTCCAGGCCCGCCCGCTCGCGCTGAAGCGCGCCCTCGCCAATCTGGTCGGCAACGGCATCAAATACGGCGGCGGCGCCCGCGTCACGCTGAAGCCTCCCCATGACGGGCATGTCTGCGTGCTGATCGAGGATGACGGCCCCGGCATCCCCGCCGACATGCTGGAGCGAGTGTTCGAGCCCTTCGTGCGCATGGAAACCAGCCGCAACCGCGAGACCGGCGGCACCGGGCTCGGGCTCTCCATCGCCCGCAACATCATTCGCGCCCAGGGCGGCGACATCGCGCTCGCCAATCGCACCCCGCACGGCCTCAAGGCCACCGTCACCCTGGTCGCCTGAACGCACCCCGTCTTTCCAGCCGCCGCCCGAACCGCTATCGGGCGCGCAGCGTTTCTTCCGATCGGACCCCGTCTTCATGCTGCAGCGCCTCTACGCCGCCGTCCTGGCGCTGTCCGCACGCCCGTCCGCGCCGCTCTGGCTTGCCCTGATCGCGTTTGCTGAGGGCAGCGTGTTTCCGGTGCCGCCCGATCTGCTGCTGATCCCGATGGTGCTGGCGCGCCGCGACCGCGCCTGGCTGCTCGCCGGCCTCTGCACCCTCGCCAGCCTGTGCGGCGGCGCGGTCGGCTGGCTGCTGGGCGATCTTCTGATCGGGCTCGCCGACCGGGTGATCCATCTCTACCACGCCGAGCATGCGCTGGCGGTGTATCGCGACAGCTTCGCGCGCTACGGCTTCACCGTGATCCTGCTCAAGGGCCTAACCCCGGTGCCCTACAAGGTGGTCGCCATCGCCGCCGGCGTCGCCCATTACAGCCTGCCGCTGTTCCTGCTGGCGAGCCTGATCACGCGTGGCGCACGCTTCTTCCTGGTCGCCGCCCTGCTGCGCCGCTTCGGCCCGGCCGCTCAGGCGTTCATCGAGAAACGCCTCACCCTGCTGGCCCTGGCCGCCTTCGTTCTGGTGGTTGGCGGCCTGCTGGTCGCATTGCGGGTTTAGCGGCGCTCGTGGCGCCCTCAGCGGCCCTCGCCGACGCTCGCACGGCCAGGAAGCGCTCACGGACGACGCACCGGTGCTGGACTGGGTCCGCCGACGACGCGCTCGAACTTGCCGCTGCTCTGCACGGCGATGCGGTCGCGCAGGCGATCCAGCTCTACATGCAATACACACCCCAACCGCCCTTCGACTGCGGCACGCCGGATCGCGCGCCGCCGGACATTGTCAGTTCCGTGCGGGCAGGAGCGGCCGCCATCACGGAGCGACGGCGGGCGACCGCCTACTTCGTCTGGGAATCGACACCGGCGCCGCCCCCTCCGGCTGAGGCGGGCCGGGCGTCAGTTCGGCTTGCCCTGCGGCCGCTCGCTGGAATGCACCATGCCCATATGCACGGTGAGCGCCCGCACCACCTTCTCCGTTTCCGCGGGCGGCAGCACGAAGCCGACCGCACCATAAGCCGGATGCTGGAACGCGATCACCGAGCCTTCGGTCAGCGCCTCGGGCTGCACCATCCAGCGGGTGTTGAAGACCGGCGAGAAGGTTGCGTTCTCCATCGCCGGGACCGGCTTGGCGTCGAGCATCGCCGCGCGCGCCTGGCCCAGGCTGGTGATCAACTGGGTGATCTGGTCGAGCGTCAGCGTCAACCCACCGGTCATGCCGCTGGCCGGAAGCATCTCCAGGGTCGCATGCGACCGATCATCGGCGATGTTGACCCGCATCCGGGCAGCCTGTCCGCTCATATCCTGCTCCTCGAACCGCGATTGAATCCCGCCCTCATCAAACGGCGTTCAGGGCTGTCGCGGCAACAGGCATCTGGGGGTCGCCCGCTCCCGGCGCAAGCGGGCCGCCCCAAACCCACCAGCCCGGACGCGAAAGGGCGCCAGCGGCGCGCTCGGCCTCGGCCAGCGTCGCGAACAGGCCGAAGCAGGTCGCGCCCGACCCGCTCATCCGCGCGAGCAGGCAACCGGGTTCGGCGGCAATCGCATCCAGCACCACCCTGATCTCCGGACAGAGCGCGATCGCCGGCTCTTCCAGATCGTTGCGCAAGGCCGCCAGATCGGCCGCCATCGCGCGCGCATCCAACCAGCGTGGCGGCAAAACCGCTTCGGGGGTGAAGCCGGCCGCACGCGCGCGGAAGACGGCGGGCGTGGAAACCGCCCGGCCGCAATTCACCAGCACCATGAACACGGGCGGCAGAACCGGCGCGGGATCGAGAATCTCCCCCACCCCGCGCATGCGCGCCGGTTTCTGCTCCAGGCAGACCGGAACATCGGCCCCGAGCCCCGTGGCGATCGCGTGCAGCCTGTCCCGCCCGGGATCGCGATCGGGACGGAGCGCCAGCAGCAGGCGCAACGCCGCCGCCGCATCCGCCGATCCGCCCCCGATCCCCGACGCGATCGGCAGGGATTTGATCAGCCGCAAGGCCGGGCCATCCTCCTGGTCCAGAAGCGCCCGGACCGCCCGCGTGACCAGATTGCCGGACGGATCCTCGCCGAGAAGCGCTGCGCCGAACCGGCCTTCCAGCGACAAGGAGGGCGCCGGCCCTGGCCCGGCCGCTTCCAGCCGATCGTGCGCGCCCGCGAACACGGCCAGGCTGTCCAGCAGGTGGTAGCCATCCGCCCGCTTCCCGACCACATGCAGATAGAGATTGATCTTGGCGTGCGCCCGTTCCGAGAGCGGGGTCATTTCGCCGCTCCCTCCGACTGGGCGGAGGCCTGCTCCGCTCTCTTCAACGCGTCGCGGATCTTGTCGGCATCGGCCGAGTCCGGTCCCAGAACCAGCGCCCAGCGCCATTGGTCCTCCGCCTCTGTATGCCTCCCCGCCGCCCAGTAGGCCGCGCCCAGATGGAAATTGACCGTCGGGTCTTCGGGGTTCTGCTCGGCGGCACGTTCCAGCGTCGTCACGGCGCCGGGAACGTCGCCCTCGCGCAACATCACCCAACCAAGACTGTCGCGGATCGCACCGTCATCGGGCTTCGCCACCAGGGCGCGGCGGATCAGCGTCCGGGCCTGCGGCAGGTCCTCGTTCCGCTCCACCAGGCTGTAGCCCAGATAGTTCAGAAGAAACGGCTCGGTCGGCGACAAGGCCAAGGCATGGTCCAGATCCGCCCGGGCCTTGGTCCACTGGTTCTGCCGGTCGAAGGCCACCGCGCGCGCGAACAGAAGCTGCCAGTCATCGCCGGAGAGATGGCCGCCGTTCAGCTTGCGGCGCGCCGCCATCGCGCGGTCATAGGCCGGGATCGCCGCACCGAACTGCTTGGCGTCGGACAGAACGTCGCCCAGCGTCTGCCAGGGCTCCGGACGGTCGGGCAGGGAAGCCGTAATTGCGTGCAGACGATCAAGGCTCGCGGCGGTCTGCCCGGTCGAGGCCAGAAGCGTTGCGATCCGCAACGACACCAGCGGCGATAACGGATCGCTCGCCGGCACCGCCCCCAGCAGCTCCAGCGCGGCATGCGGATGCGCCGGCGCGATCAGATCGGCCAGGCTCAAACGCGCCGCGGTCAGATGCGGGTCCATGACCAGGGCGAAACGCAGCATGAACCGCACCACCTCGTGCCCCTCGCCGGGCGGCCGACCGTCGCGCGCCGAATCGGCGCTGGCCGCGTTCTCCCCGTCCAGCATCGCCAGGGCGATCGCCAGATACGCCCGCGCCAGACCCTCGGACGGGCTGGAGATCACCGGCCGGTCCAGGGACCGCACCAGACCCGGCGCGATCATGCCGATCGCGGGAATGCGCTGCGCCAGCGCCTGCACCATCGCCGCCGCCTCGGCCGGGTGGCCGTTGCGCGCCAGATAGCTGCCGATCAACTGCACGGAGCCGAGCCCGGACGCCTGGAACACGCCCTGCACGGTGCGATACAGCGAGGCGGCGGCCGCGACCTTGCCGGCATAATCCGCGATCGAACCGGCTTCCAGCGCAACGGCGCCGGCCAGCGGGCTGTTACCCGGCACCTGTGCCAGCACCTGCAGCGCATCGTCCGTCCGCCCCTCGCCTTGCAACGCCCAAGCGAGAAGCAGCGGCCGCACCGCATGCGCCAGGGGCAAGTCGTTCAGGCCGGCATAGGCGTTCGCGGCCGCACGCCAATCGCCGGACGAGGCGGCCTGGTTCGCCGAGACCAGGGCGCCGATCATCCCCGAACCGGGTAGCGAGGCGAGCCTGGCCGCGCGCGGATCGCCCGCCATCGCCGCGAACAGGAAGGCCGGCGCCCGCACCGCCATGCTGTTCGGGTCCGCCGCCAGGGCCCGGAACATGAAGTCCGCCGCCTGGCTCGAATCGCCCTCATGTCCGGCGACGATGCCGGCCAGATAGGCCCCGGCCGCCACGGCAGGGCCGCGATCGACGGCAGCCGAAACGGGGGAAGGAACGACGGGGGAGCATCGGGCCGCGAGCGGCACGGCGCAGGACAACACCGCAGCCAGGGCGGTGCACGGGACGAGCGAGCGGTGCATAATGAGGCAGGCTAGCGCGACCGGCGTGCCCACGCCATCGGGCCCACGCCATCGGGCGTCCGGCCGAACCCGGCGCAACGACGATGGCTACGCCAATATGGCCGGACGGAGGAGGAGCGGAATGAACGCGATATTTCTGCTCTCCCTTCAGATGGAATGGGGCGCGGACGAGGCGCTCCTGCCGGAACCGATGTCCCGGCTCCAGACGCGCCCCGCCGAAGCGCCGGCCCGCGAACCCGACATGCGGCGTCACGACCCTCTTCCCGCCGCAGCGCCTTCCGCGACACCCGGCCCGTCGCATCCCCCGGCGCAGCCCCCCGCGCAAGGCTGGAGCCCGCGCGCACCGATCGCCGTCACCGCCGCGCGCGGCCCCGCGGCCGAGGCGCGCGACGCCGCCGCGGCGGCACACGACCTGGACGCCCTGCGTGCGGCCATTCTCGGCTTCGGCGCCTGCAGCCTGCGCGACACGGCCACCCATTCCGTCCTGCCTTCGGGAGATCCGGCGGCCGGCATCGTCATCGTCGGAGAGGTGCCGGACGAGGACGAAGACCGGGCCGGCCACCCGTTCGCCGGCCGCGCCGGCGATCTGCTCGACCGCATGCTCGGCAGCATCCGCCTGTCACGAGCGGACTGCCTGCTGCTGCCGCTCATCCCCTGGCGCCCGCCGGGCGGCAAACAGCCCACACCGGTCGAGCTCAATACCTGCCAGCCATTTCTGGAACGCGCCCTTGTGCTCGCCAGGCCGGCTTTCGTTCTGTGCATGGGCAGCCGCCCGGCCCGGACGGTGGCCGGCAGCGCCATCCGCGCCGGCGCGAGCTGGCGCAGCCCGGTCGTGTCCGGCCTGCCCGAAGGCGCCAGGGCGCTCGCCATGCGACATCCGAGCTATCTGCTGAGCCACCTCCCGGCCAGACGCGACGCCTGGACCGATTTGATCCGCCTCCGGCGCGCCCTCGACGCGCGAGAGCCGCTTTCCTCCATCACGGATGCGTGACGGAACACGCCACAACGCGTTGTTTTTGGCCAATCAGATGGCGCCGCAGACCAGACCGGCTGAACTGAGGCTTGTGCGAACCCGTGAACGGGGGCTACGGGCCCCACGTCATGACCGGGTTTCTCCGACGGGGCTCGCCCCTGCCCCCTCTGGTGGCGAAGGCCTTTCTGGCCGGCGCCGCACTTCTGGCGGGCCATGCTCACGCCGAACCGCGGCCACAGCCGAAGGCCGGCAGCACGAAGACCGTTCCCTCCGAGGAGGTGGCGATGGCGGCCGTGCGCCTGTCCCACGCCACGAGCGGCACGGACACGATTATCGCCCTGCCCCACCCGCTGAACGCCGCCGACGCCGCGCGCCTGCGCCGTATCTTCGCCCTGCAGCGCGTCGGCAACATCGCCGAAGCCGATCACGAGATCGCCCAGCTCCAGGACACCTCCTTGCTGGGCGACATTCTCGCCGAACGCTATCTCGCCCCGGGCGCGCACACGCCGCCGGATCGGCTCGCGGCCTGGCTGCGCAGCTTTTCGGACCTGCCCGACGCCCCGGCGATCTACCGCCTTCTCGCCAGCACCAGCCCGCACGGCACCCGCCTCGGCCCGCCGCCCTCGCCGGCGACGCTGGACACGGAATCGCCCACCGACCCGGCGCCCGACGAGATGGACCCGGTCGCAGCCGTGATCCGGCGCAACGCCCTGCTCGATCGCACCATCCAGGCCAGGCTCGACTCCGGCCCGAAAGGCGCCGACAGAGCCCTCGCCCTGGTCGGCAAGACCCCCCATCTCGATCCGCTCTACGCGGCGCAGCTCCGGTCCGAGATCGCCTTGCGCCTGTTCTCCGACGGCAGCGACGTCCGGGCGTTCGATGTCGGCCGTGCCGCGTTCGAACAATCCGGCCGGCGCATCGGGCTGGCCGGTTTCGTGGCCGGCCTCTCGGCATGGCGGCGAGGTCATCCGGAACAAGCGGCCCCGCTGTTCGAAGCCGCCTCCCGCGCTGCTCTGGCTGCCCCTGGATTGCGCGCAGGCGCCGCCTTCTGGGCCGCGCGGGCGCATCGGCGCATGGGCGACGCACGCGCCTACCGCCCCTGGCTCGAACGCGCCGCCGCTGCGCCGCGCACCTTCTACGGCCTGATCGCCGGCCATCTGCTGGGCCGCGATCCCTTCCGGCTGAACGACGATGCGCCGGATAGCCAGACCGCCTCCGACGCCGCATGGTCCGCCCTGCCGCACAATCCCTCCCACCTCCCGGTCGCCTTTTTCCCGGGCCGGCCCGACGCGGGACCGACGCAGCCCGGCACCCCGGTTCTGACGGAGGTCGATCTCGACGCGGTCGGCGCCACCCCGGCGGGACGCCGCGTCTTCGCGCTTTTGCAGATCGGCGAGGATGCGCGCGCGGAAGCGACGCTGCGCCGGCTGTGGCCGGGCGTGCAGGACGACATGGCCATGTGCCGCTCGATCCAGCTTGTCGCGGACGCCGCCCACATGACCGCGCTTTCGGCCCAGCTTGCCGCCATCCTCCAGGCGCGAGACGGCCATCTGCGCGACCAGGCCCAGTTCCCGATGCCCAACCTGGCGCCCCGGCATGGCTTCACCGTGAACCCGGCCCTGGTCTATGCGCTGGCCCGGATCGAATCGAATTTCGACCCGCGCGCCACCTCCGGGGCGGGTGCATCGGGCCTGATGCAGCTGATGCCGCAGACGGCGGGCTTCGTGTCGGGCAACCCGTCACGCTTCTCGGACAATGCCGGCGCTCTGCACGATGCCGGCCTCAATCTCGATCTCGGACAGCGCTATCTGTCCTATCTCGCCCATGCATCGGGCGTGCATGACGACCTGATCCGCCTGCTCGCCTCCTATAATGCCGGCCCCAATGCCATCCTGCGGTGGGACGGCGACGGCGAATCAGAACGCGACCCGCTGCTCTATATGGAAAGCCTCAGGCTCGGCGAAACGCGCGACTACGTGCATCGCAGCCTCGCCTATCTGTGGATCTACGCGGCGCGGATGCACCTGCCCTCACCCTCCCTCGCCGCCATCGCCGCAGGGAACTGGCCGAGCTTTTCCGCCGAAGCGGCGATCAGGCGCGCCTCGGTACATTAGGTCCTGCGCCCGCCTCCCCCGCCCGGTTTCTCACCGGTGAGGGCGCATACCGCGACGAGACCAGCCACCATCAGCACTATCAAGCCGAAACGAAAGGCAATGCCAGGGGCTACGGCGACAGCCGCGGTCGCAAGAATGAACATGGTGATCACGGCCCATCCCTGCCACGTAGCGAGTGTCCATCCCCAACCCAGTCGCTTAGCGACGAACCACGGCTTTCGAACGATCATCCCCTTCTCCTCCGATCTGAATGGCCCCAGCCACTACGATCCAAACGCCTCACACTCTCAATTCTCCGCCAGCGCCTGCCGGCTCGCCCGCACCTTCGCCACGCGACGACCGTCCATCTCCAGAACCTCGAACAGCCAGCCCTGGAACACGATCTTGTCGTCCACGGCCGGGACGCGCTTGAGCAGCGCCAGCACCAGGCCGCCCAGCGTGTGATAGGAGCCCTGGGCAGGCAGTTCCTCGAGCCCGAGCCGGTCCTTGATCTCGTCCGCGGGCGAGGCGCCGTCCAGCACCAGCACGGCATCGGTCGCGGCGGGGCTCTGCGGCCCGTGACCCGGTTCCTGCTGCTCGCCGACGATCGCCTCGAACACGTCGGCCGCGGTGGCCACGCCCTCGAACGAGCCGTACTCGTCCAGAACCAGCACCATGCCGAGCGGATGGGTGCGCAACTGCTCCAGCACGTCGTAAACGCTGATCGTGTCCGGCACCACGACCGGCGGCAGCATCACCTCGGCCACGGTGGGCAACCCGCCATCGAGCATCCGGTCCAGAACGTCGGTCGCCCGGATCAGCCCGACCGGATCGTCGATCCCGCCGTCGCAGACCAGCAGGCGACTATGCTGCGAGCCCTTCAGCATCGCCCGCAGCGTTTCCGGATCGGCGCTGCGGTCGATCCAGAACACCTCGTTGCGCGGAGTCATGATCGCCCGCACCGGCCGGTCGGCCAGACGCAGCAGGCGCTCGATCATGTTGCGCTCCTCGACCTCCAGAACGCCCGCCTGCGCGCCTTCCGCGATGAGTGCTTTCAGCTCCTCTTCCGTCACCTGCTGCCTAGCCATCTTGGTGACGCCGATCAGCCGCAGCACCAGCGAGGACGACCAGCCCAGCACCAGAACGGCCGGGCTCGCCACGCGCGACAGGATCAGCAAGGGCAAGGACAGCCGCACGGCGACGGTCTCGGGATGGCGCAGCGCCAGCTGCTTCGGCACCAGCTCGCCCAGGATCAGCATCAGCGCAGTGATCACCAGCACGCACAGCGCCAGCGACAGCTCGTGCGCGATCGGCGCCAGTGCGTGGATATGCGCCAGGCGTGGTTCTAGCCGCGCGGCGATGCTGTCAGCGCCGAACGTGCCTTCCAGGATGCTGACCAGGGTGATGCCGACCTGCACGGTCGGCAGGAAGCTTTGCGGGTCTTCCGACAGCGCACGCGCACGCTCCGCGCCCGGCGTGCCGCGACGCACCAGAACCGCCAGACGGGCCCTGCGCGCCGAGATCAGGGCAAGCTCGCCCATGGCGAACACCCCGTTCATCGCCACCAGGAGCAGGATCACGACCGCAGAAACAATCATTCCGCAATCCTACCGCATCGCCGCGCCCGCCGCGAAATCGTTCGCGGCGCCGCGAAGCGCCCGGATCCGATCGCTCAGGCCTCGCGATACCAGAGCAGGATCACGCCCACCATCACGAAGCAGACCGGCCAGACCCATCCGGCGATTCGCCCGCCCCGTCCGGGCAGGCGCAGCTCCAGCCAGCGGCCCCAGCCCGCGGCGATGCCGGCGATCGCCAGCGGCGTATGGGTCAGTTCGATCAGCTCCGCATCCTTCACGTTGGCGATCTGGTGCGAATGGGTCAGCAGAAGTGCGCCTCCGAACGCCACCATCAGCGGAAACACCAGCGCCGCGCGCTGCGATCGCAGCCGGCCCGTCTGCACCGACCATTCGAACGCCGCGAACACCAGGATCAGCACCACGAAGATCCGGTGCTGCACCACCTCCACGTCCCGGAAGGCGGCCATGAAATCCTCCTGCCCGAGCGGCCAGACCTCCGGATCGGAGCGCAACAGCAGGAACAGGGCCAGCGCCAGGAACACCAGCGGCCAGTGCCGCGCCGGTCGCACCCCGGCATGGGCCAGCATCACCAGCACGCCGATGGCGATCACGAACAGCCCGGCCCAATGGTGGTTGTATTCCGACCAGGCAATGTCGTCGGCGTTGCGCGGCGGCAGAGTGCCGTCGCCGGGCACGAAGGCGGGCGACGCGGCGTGATGCTCCTGCGCCGCCTCGGCGTCGATCTTGGCCTGCAGCGCCGGAATCGCCAGAGCGTCGTGGTCGGGCGAGCGCAGGCGCGGCCAGGCCGGAGCGTTGCGCTCGACGATCTCGTGCCAGGTGACGCGGTCCTGGGTCAGGTCCACCGCCGGCGGCACCGAGGTGAGCGACGCGGCGGCAAAGAAGATGGAGAAGCCGAGCCCGATCTCGACCTCGGCGAAGCGCTTCATGCGCACGACCGAGGCGGTCGGGTCGCGGCGCAGACGCTCGGTGACCAGGAAATTGCCAAGGCCCAGCGCCAGCAGACCGATGAACAGGGCGATCTTGGCGCCGACCATTACGCCATAGGCCGTGCCGTAGAAGGCCGGGAGGGAGCCGATATAGACGGCGAACATGGTGACGCCGGAGAAGAGAATGCAGGCGACCCCGGCCATCGACATGCGGGAGAAGCGCGCACCCACGAGACGCCATCCGGCACCATCCTTGATCTGGTCCAGCGCCAGCAGGAAAGACGGGATGCCGCCGATCCAGATCGCGGCGCCGAGCTGGTGCAGCCATTCCACCACCAGAAGCAGCACAGAGCTTTCGAGTCGCGCCGCCGCATGGGTGGTGGAGGTGGCGGCGGCGAGTTCGACCGCCACCAGGGCGAGCAGCGCCGCACCTGGGACCCGAATCCCGTCTTGCATCGTCGCCAGGGCGATGGCCACCGCGCAGGCGATCTTCACCAGCGCGGCGACGGCGAAATTCGCCTGCATCACATCCAGAAACGAGAGATCCACGGTGGACATCAGCACCGCGACCTGGAGCCCGTTGCCCAGCGCTTCCACCACGGCCATCGCCACGGCGCTCCAGAACGTGAGGCGGCGGATACGGCGCAGGATCACCGCGCCGCCGGCCAGTTCCGGCGCGAACGGGCGCGCCAGCAGGACCAGGAACAGGACCCCGCCGAGCGCCATCGACTGGGCCACGATGGTCAGCCCGTGCAGGACGATGCTGAGGTAACCGAACAGATCAACGAGAAGGGACACGGGCGCTGAAACCTTGCCGGAAGATCGGGAAAGGACGGATCAGACCCGGATCAGGGGGCGGACACGGTGAAGGGCACGTCGCCGCGCGTGATGTGGCCGTCGAGGGCCAGCGCCTGCCAGCGCAGCGTGTAGGCGCCGGGCGTCAGATCGGCCTCCGCGTCCAGCGCGTTGGCGGCGCTCGTCGGCGCGATCCTGAGCACCACCGGCTTTCCGTCCGGACCGGTGAGGGTCAGACGCGAGCGCTTGTGGTCGATCTTGCTGTTGTACTGGAAATCGAGCGTCTGGTGTCCGGGCTTCACCGTGCCGCCCGGCGCCGGGGTGGACCCGGTCAGGATCGCATGCGCGAACGCGGGCAGCGGCAACAGAGCCGCGCCGGCAAGAAGAACGGAGAAGCGGCGGATGGCGCGGCTGAACATGACGAGGAACCCCGATTTGGATGGGCTCCCCTAGTCCAAAACCGCCCGGCACGGAATGGCCGGCCGGCAGCAGCGGCGCGCGAAGCGCAAGCCGCTGCCGGTTGGCTCAGATGTAGTGCTCGTGGATCGGCGCGAACCCGTTGAAACGCGTCGAGCAGTAGGTCGAGACATAGGCGCCAGTGGACAGCAGCTCCACCCGCTCGCCGCAGGCCAGGTCGAGCGGCAAGCGGTAATCCGCGCGCTCATACAGGATATCGGCGCCGTCGCAGGTCGGGCCGGCCAACGCCACGGGACCTGTGGCAGAGCCGTCATGCGGGGTGCGGATCTGGTACTTGATCGATTCGCCTTCGGTTTCGGCAAGTCCGCCGAAGCGGCCCACGTCCAGATAGACCCAGCGCTTGCCGTCCTGCGCACCGTTCGGCAAGCCGCGACGGCTGACCAGCACCACCTCCGCGCTGACCACACCGGCATCGCCGACAATGAAGCGGCCCGGCTCGACGATCATCTCCGGGATCGCGTTGCCGAAATGGCGGGTCATGGCGCGGCCGATCGCATCGGCGAAGCGGTCGATGGTCGGAACGTCCTCGCGATAACGGGTCGGGAAGCCGCCGCCCAGATTGACCATGCGGATATCGAGACCGGCCGCCTGAAGATCGGTGAACAGCATGGCCGCACGGCCGATCGCGGCCTCATAGGCGCCCGTATCGGTTTGCTGCGAGCCGACATGGAAGGACAGCCCGTAGGGGTCGAGCCCGAGCGCCTGGGCACGCAACATCAGCGCGCGGGCGTGCTCGACAGACGTGCCGAACTTCCGCGACAGCGGCCATTCCGCGCCTTGGTTCTCGACCAGAAGGCGGCAATAGACCCGCGCGCCCGGGGCGTGCCGGGCCAGCTTGTCGAGTTCCTCGTCGGAGTCGAACGCAAACATGGTGACGCCGGCGGCGAACGCGCTGCGGATCGCCGACACCTTCTTGATGGTGTTGCCGAACGAGATCGCCGACGCATCGGCGCCCGCCTGGAGGCACATCTCGATCTCTTCCCAGCTCGCCGCATCGAAGCAGGAGCCGAGCGACACCAGCCGCTGGAGGATGGGGGTTGCCGGATTCGCCTTTACGGCATAATAAATGCGGGATAAAGGAAGTGCGGCCTCGAGTTCGCAGTAGCGCAGCTCGACCTGATCGACGTCGACCACCAGGCACGGGGTCGCAGGTGCCTGCTCGGCCAAAAACGAAGCGATTTTCGGGGTCATCGCACCCAGATCCTCTTCTGGTCCCTCTGGGTTCTACCGGGGGACGAGTTGCGAAACGGTCTAACGGACCAGCGACCAAGACTGGGTTCCTCGCTCCAGAGAACGAGATCGCCCGATTGCCAGAACGCTTGACGTCGTTGCGTAACCTCGGAGGGCCAGTGGCACGTGCGTTGCTGCGTGGGGCGTGCATATGCGGCCAACCCTCCCCGGATGCAACAGCAAATCGGAGCCCGCGCGCTTAAAATTCTTCCATGCCGTCATGAGCTGCGCCGACGGCCGTTCGGGCAGGCGAACAAACCGCGCCTGGAGGCGTTGTTCCGGCGCCAGACCACGAAACTGACGAGACCGAGCGCATGGACCAGACCGACCTCGTCCCCGATCGCGAATCGACCGCCCGGCTCCCGGAACTGCATGGAGAAAAAGCGCGCGCGCTGGGCCGGCAGGCGCGCATTCCGGTCCAGATCCCATGGGCTGGCTGGAAACAGGTGCTGGCCCGCACCTTCTCGGCAATGATCTCCGACCGGATCGGGCTGGCCGCCGCGGGGTGTGCCTTCTACGCGACCCTGGCCCTGTTCCCCGCCATCAGCACCCTCGTCTCGATCTACGGACTCGTCTTCGATCCGACGACGGTGGAGCCGCAGCTCCGCGTGCTGCGGGACCTGCTGCCTCGCCCGGCCTACCAACTCATCTCCGACCGGGTGCACACGCTGGTCTCGAAGCCGGGCGGCACGCTGACCATCAGCCTGATCATCGGCACGCTGGTGACGTTATGGTCGTCCTCGGCCGGCACCAAGTCGATGATCGCCGCGCTGAACATCGCCTACGAGGAGAACGAGACGCGCTCGTTCCTCCGGTTCCAGGCGACGGCGATCAGCATGACGCTGGGCGCCATCCTGGGAGCCGCGCTTACGGTCGCCTTGCTGGTGGCGCTCCCGCTGGTGCTGGATTTCATTCCGCGTCATTTCGGCAGCCACGTGATCGAGGCCGGCACTCAGCTCGTCCTCAAGATCGGCGCACCCATCACGATGGTGCTGTTCGTGGGCGTCTCGTTCTCGCTGCTCTACCGGATCGGGCCGTCGCGACGCATCGCCAGCTGGCACTGGATCACGCCGGGCTCGGTGATCGCGACCGTGCTGTGGCTCGCCGCCTCGGCCGGATTTTCATTCTATGTGGGGCACATCGCCAGCTACGACGCGACCTACGGACCGCTCGGCGCGGTGGTCGGCATCATGATGTGGTTCTTCGTGACGGCCTACGTGGTTCTGCTGGGCGCGGAACTGAACGCGGAGCTGGAAAAGCAGACGGCCATGGACAGCACGGCCGGAACGCCGCGTCCTATCGGCCGCCGTGGCGCGTATGTCGCCGACCATGTCGCGACGGAGTGACGCCGTCATTGGCGGCGGCGATCGCCTGATCGCTGGTGTCGGACTCGTCGGCCTGGGCCACTTCCACCGCTTCCGCCGTCGCTGGCTGGAGCGTGACGTTGTCTGTGCCGGCGCCGAGCATGCCGATACGGGCAGCCGCGGCGCGGGACAGATCGACGATCCGGCCGCCGAAGGGCCCGCGATCGTTCACCGTGACGACAACGGACCGTCCGGTGGTCTCCGAGGTGACCAGCACCTTCGTACCGAGCGGCAGGGTCGGATGCGCGCAGGTGAGCTGCATCGGGTTGAAGGTGTCGCCATTGGCGGTGCGATGGCCGGCATGGCGGCCGCCATACCAGGACGCCATGCCGCTTTCAGACCAGGCCAGCGCGGCGCGCCCGGCCTGGGCAGCGCGATGCGCACGGCTTGCGAGATGGGCTTCCACCGAACGGGCCCAGGCGGTCACGCCATGGGGTGCGACCTGGGCACTGGCATCGGCGACCGGATCGGCAGGACGGCTGTCGCCCAGTCCAAGATGCTCGCGAACGGACGCGGCCCAAGCGGTCACATGGATCGGCTGCGGCTGGGTAGTCTGCACCTGCGCGGACTGAGCCGGGACGGGTGCGACGGCCGGGCTGGTCGCGGCGGACGCCGAAACGCTGGACACGAACGCTGCGACGGCAGGAGCGGCAAATGCGATGGTGAAGCGGGTGGTGACAATCCCCTTCATCCTCTGTAGCCGCCTTGTTTCCTGCACGTTCGTTCCGTCCTGTCCTGTTCACGGTTAGTAGAGGACGATCACGTCCTGAAGATCAAGCCCTTTCTACCGATGCATCGGTTAACAGAACGCTAAGCGGGCCCGAAAAGAATGTGAGGACTTTATGGAACCTTTGCATCGCATTGTTGCAACGCATCGGTTTCGCCCTTCTCGACCGGAAGCGGACTCGCGTTATTGGTCGCCCATCCAGCGTTTATTGTGCGCCGCACAGGACCGCCTTGCCGCGACGCTGCCGGACGGTCCCGGCGCCCGCACTTGGAGGCTGGATGACGGCATGCTAGGGGCCGGGACAGAATGAGCCCGCCCTTGATCGCCGTTCTGAACGGCCCCAACCTCAACATGCTCGGTCTGCGCGAACCCGCCATCTATGGCCGGGCCACGCTTGACGACGTGGAGCAGGTTTGCGCCCAGGCGGCGGAGCGACTCGACGTTGCGATCGACTTCCGCCAGACCAACGGCGAGGGCGAGTTGATTTCCTGGGTCCAGGAATGCCGGGCCCGGGCCCGCGGCATCCTGATCAATCCGGGCGGCTATTCCCATACATCCATCGCTTTGATGGATGCGCTTTCCGCCGTGGCCCTGCCCGTGGTGGAGGTGCATATCTCCAACATTCATCGCCGCGAAGAATTCCGACGGCACTCCTATGTCAGCCACGCTGCCGTAGGCGTGATCTGCGGACTTGGCGTGCGCGGCTACGCACTCGGTTTGACCGCGCTGGCCGACATCATCATGGACGAGGACGAACGATGACCCGCCTGCCGATGGACGCCGAAGCGATCCGTGCCCTGGCCGAGATCCTGACCGAGACCGGCCTCACGGAGATCGAGGTTTCGGAGAAGGACAGCCGGATCCGCGTAGTGCGGGCGCCGGCCCCGGCCGTGCAGGCCTATGCGCCGCCGCCTGCGGCTGCCGCGCCGCCTGCCCCTCCCGCGGCGCTGGCGGCAGAGACCGTCCATCCGGCGGACCTGTCCAAGCATCCCGGCGCGGTCACCAGCCCGATGGTGGGCGTGGTCTATCTGTCGCCCGAGCCCGGCGCCGCGCCTTATGTCGCCGAAGGCAGCACGGTCACGGCCGGGCAGACCCTGCTCCTGATCGAGGCGATGAAGACCTTCAACCAGATCAAGGCGCCGCGTGCCGGCACCCTGACCCGCCTTCTGGTGGAATCCGGTGCGCCGGTCGAGTTCGGCGAAGCGCTGGCCATCATCGAGTGATGGAATAAGGTCCCCTCGTCGATGTTCCAGAAGATCCTGATCGCCAACCGAGGCGAAATCGCCCTTCGTGTGCTGCGCGCTTGCCGCGAGCTCGGCATCCGCACGGTGGCGGTGCACTCCACTGCCGACGCGGAGGCCATGCATGTGCGCCTCGCCGACGAGAGCGTCTGTATTGGGCCGCCGGCCTCGCGCGACAGCTACCTCAACATCCCGGCGATCCTGACGGCGGCCCATCTCTGCGGCGCCGATGCGATCCACCCGGGCTACGGCTTCCTGTCCGAGAATGCCGGGTTTGCCGAGGCGGTGGAGGCGCACGGCCTCGTGTTCATCGGCCCGACCGCCGACCATATCCGCATGATGGGCGACAAGATCACCGCCAAGGACGCCATGCGTCGCCTGGGCGTGCCGCTCGTGCCCGGCTCCGATGGCGCCCTGCCCGACCTGGAGACCGCCCGCACGGTCGCGGCCGAGGTCGGCTATCCGGTGTTGATCAAGGCGGCGGCCGGCGGCGGCGGTCGCGGCATGAAGGTCGCGCAGACCGAGGCCGAGATCGAGGAAGCCTGGCGCGTCGCCCGCACCGAGGCCAAGGCCGCGTTCGGCAATGACGAGGTCTATCTCGAGAAATATCTCGACAAGCCGCGTCATATCGAGCTGCAGATCCTGGCCGACACCCATGGCGAGGTGGTGCATTTCGGCGAGCGCGACTGCTCGCTGCAGCGCCGCCATCAGAAGCTGCTGGAGGAAGCCGGCTCGCCGGCCCTGACCGTCGAGGCCCGCAACGCCATCGGCGAGACCGCGACCGCCGCGCTGAAGAAGCTGGGCTATCGCAATGCCGGCACGCTGGAGTTCCTGTATCAGGACGGCCAGTTCTGCTTCATCGAGATGAACACACGCCTGCAGGTGGAGCATCCGGTGACGGAGATGGTCTGCAACGTGGATCTGGTGCGCGAGCAGATCCGCATCGCGGCCGGAGAGAAGCTCGGCTACACCCAGGCCGACATCCGTTTCGAAGGCCACGCCATCGAATGCCGCATCAATGCCGAGGATCCGGACACCTTCATGCCGACGCCCGGCAAGGTGTCGATGTTCCATGCGCCGGGCGGGCTCGGCGTGCGCATCGATAGCGCGCTCTATGCCGGCTATACCGTGCCGCCTTACTACGACAGCATGGTGGCCAAGCTGATCGTGCACGCGCCGACGCGCGCCGAGGCGATCAGCCGCATGCAGCGCGCCCTGGACGAGTTCGTGGTGACCGGCATCAAGACGGTGATTCCGCTGCACCAGCGTATCCTGGCCGATCCGGGATTCCGGTCCGGCGACTACACCATCCACTGGCTGGAAAAATTCGTCGCCGCCGGCAAGAACTGAAAGCAGCTCGACGGGCGCTCGACAGGCGCCCGGCCGGGGCGGCGGGCGCTTAGTCCGCGGCGTCCGCCCGCAGCGCCGTCGCCGCGTTCGCGCCGGTATCGTTCCGGCCGGAAGCGTTCTCGATCGGCGCTTCCTCCCGCTCCTCGCCCTTTCGCGGCGTCATGCGGTTCCAGGCATCCAGTGCCGCCACCTTGTACGCTTCGGCGAGGGTGGGATAATTGAAGGTGTTCTCCAGGAAGTAGTCCAGCGTGCCGCCGAGATTCAGCACCGCCTGGCCGATATGGACCAGTTCGGTCGCGCCCTCGCCGACGATATGCACGCCGAGCAGCTTCCGGGTCTTGAGCGAGACGATCATCTTCAGCAGCCCGCCCTGCAGGCCCATGATGTGTCCGCGCGAGGTCTCGCTGAACCGCGCCACGCCGCATTCGTAGGGAATTTTGCGGGCGCGGACTTCTTCCTCGCTCATGCCGACGGTGGAAATCTCCGGCACCGAATAGATGCCGTAGGGGAAGAATTTCGGCGCCGGCGGCAAGGCCTGTCCGAAAGCATGGCACGCGGCGATACGACCTTGCTCCAGCGCGGTGGAGGCGAGGCTCGGGAAGCCGATCACGTCGCCGGTGGCGTAGATATGCGGCACATCGGTCTGGAACGTGTCCGGGTTCACCGACAGGCGACCGCGCTTGTCGGCCTGGAGGCCGCAGCGCTCCAGGTTCAGCGTATCCGTGGCACCGACGCGACCGGCCGTGTAGAGCACCATCTCGGCGCGCACCCTCCGGCCGCCTTCCAGCATCACCACCGGCTGGCCGACCTCCATGTCGATGCTCTGCACCTTGTCGCCCAGGCGGAACGACACCCCGCGATCGCGGAGCTGGTAGATGAACTCGCTCATCAGCTCACGATCGACGAAATCGAGGAACGTGTCGCGCGGCTCGATCAGGGTGACGCGCACATCGAGAGCGGAGAAGATGGTGGCGTATTCGACGCCGATCACCCCGGCCCCGATCACGGCGAGGCTGTTCGGCAGCCGGCCGAGACGGATCATGCCGTCGCTGTCGACCACGGTGACGCCGTTGAACGGCACGTTATCGGGACGATGCGGACGGGTTCCGACGGCGATCACGATGCGGCTGCCGCGCAGCTGATGGATGTCGCCGCCATCCTCGGTGACTTCCAGCACATGCTGATCGATGAAGCGGGCCTCGCCCTGCATCATCTGCACCCTGTTGCGCATGAACTGGTGCTTGAGGCCCTCGACCTCGTGGTCAAGTGTCTTGGTGAGACGAGCGGTGAGATCGCCGGCCTCGATGTCCTGCTTCACGCGGTAGGCGAGGCCGTAGAAGCCGCGCTCGCGCCAGCCGGTGAGGTTCAGCACGGTCTCGCGCAACGTCTTGGACGGAATGGTGCCGGTATGCACCGACACGCCGCCCAGGCGCTGCTGCTTTTCCACCACCAGCACGGTCTTGCCCAGCTTGGCCGCCTGGACGGCGGCGCGGCGGCCGGACGGGCCGCTCCCGATCACGATCAGATCGAATTCGCGCAGCATCGCCGCATCCTTTCAGCGTGGGGCGGATGGTCCTCCTGATCCGCGGGGGACCATCTTCAACGCAAATGGTTCACGATTCGTAAGTGACCAGGGCCGTGGCCGGAACGCCGAGGCGATCGCGGCCGCCCAGAGCCAGGATCTCGATGATCACCGCCGCCATGGTGACCTCCGCGCCGACCTTGCGCAGCAGGGAGATCGCGGCCGCCAGAGTGCCGCCTGTGGCCAGAAGATCGTCCACAACGACCACGCGCTGACCCGGCTTCACCGCGTCTTCCTGGATGTGCAGGCTGTCCGTGCCGTATTCCAGATCGTATTCGAGCGACACGGTGCGGCCGGGCAGCTTGCCGGGCTTGCGCAGCATGATGAAGCCGCAGCCGAGCTTGCTGGCCAGCGGCGCCGCAAGCAGGAAGCCGCGCGATTCAACGCCGGCCAGCAGATGCGGCTGCGCCGGCGCCACGGCATGGGCAAGCCGGCCCATCGCCACCTGCCACGCATCCGCGTTCCGCAGCAGCGTCGAAATGTCGTAAAACAGGATGCCCGGCTTGGGGAAATCCGGGATGCCACGGATGTGCTGCTTCAGGTCCATCCTGGTGGAGTCCATGGCGCGCAAGGCCCTTCTGCTGGCGTGAGACCGCGCTCTACGCGCTTCGCTGCGCTGCGGCAAGCGAGGAGCGTTTCAGGAGAATGAAGCCGAGACAAGACGATAGCGCGAAAAGGGCGGCCGCCAGCCCGATCTGGGTGGCATGGCCGATGCGGGTACCGCTGCCGAGCAGGACGAAGATCAGCGTTTGCGGCAGGCTGCCGACCAGGGTCGCGAGCAGGAATGGCACGAAACGGAGGCCGAGCACGCCCGCCGCCAGATTGAGCATCAGTGCGCTGCCGACCGGCAGGAGGCGGATGCACAGCACCGTGATGAAGGGCTGGGCGCGGATCTGCCGGTCGAGGCGCGACAGCCAGCCATCCGCCTTGCGCGACAAACGGTGTCTGGCCCAGTCGCGCCCGGCGAGGCGTGCCCAGAGAAAGCCGATCGTGGCCCCCGCGAGCGTCGCCAGCAGCGACAGCGCCACCCCTTCGCCCACCCCATAGGCGATCCCGCCCGCGAAGCAGACGGTCTGGCGCGGCAGCCCGACGGCGCAGATCGCCGTGCCTGCGAGCAGAAACAGCATTCGTCCGCGCAGACCGTCCTGCAATGCCGAAACCGCCGGCAGCAACCCGGCTCGGGCCCCGTGCAGGTGATGCAAGGCAAGCCCGATCACCAGAAGGCCCAGCAGAAGCCACAGCGGCTTCATCAGCTTGCGCCAATCGAAACCCGGCGCGGCCTGCGGCGGCGACATGGCGGGATCGGTGGGACCGGCGGGCATGGCAGCGCCGGTAGCATCGCGGCGCATGGCGACACAAGTGCGTCCGGCGCGGGACCGCATGGCTGTCCGGGCCGCGACTCCCTTGCGGGAGAACGGTCGCCGACCCTAATCAAAGAGGATGCCGCCCGACGCCGCTCTTTCCTCCGTCCCGCGTCCGCTGCCACGCGCCGCGGATCCCGCGCGCGCCGAGCGCGACCGCAAGCGCGTCTCCACCTGGCTATTCGTTTTGTGCGTGATGCTTCTGGGCATGATCGCGCTCGGCGGCGCCACCCGCCTGACCGGGTCCGGCCTGTCGATCATGGAATGGGCGCCCTTGTCCGGCATCATGCCCCCGCTGACCCATGCGCAATGGGAGCACCTGTTCGCGCTCTATCAGCAGATCCCGCAATACCGTCTGGAGCATGAAGGATTCGGCCTGTCCGGTTTCCAGCATATTTTCTGGCTGGAATGGTTTCACCGGTTCTGGGGCCGGATGATGAGCATCGTGCTGACGGTGGGGCTGGTGTTCTTCGCCGTGACCGGCGCGCTGCGGCCGGCGATGATCGCGCGCCTGTTGCTGTTCTTCGTGCTGGGCGCGCTTCAGGGCGCCATCGGCTGGTTCATGGTGAAGTCGGGCTTCGATCCGGACAGCGTCGCCGTGGCGCCGGCCAAGCTGGTGCTGCATCTCTGCTTCGCCTTCGCACTTTATGCGCTGATCCTGTGGACGGCGTTTTCCGTTCGCTGGCCGGCGCCGATCGCGATCCGTCCGACACAGGCTGCGGTGTGGACACGCCGTCTGGCGATCGGGACCGCCTGCGTCCTGGCTGTCACGGTCATGGCCGGCGGCTTCACCGCCGGCACCCATGCCGGGTTTTCGTTCAACACCTTCCCGCTGATGGACGGGCATCTGGTGCCGCGAGGCTATGACGCGCTGCGTCCGTTGTGGCGCAACTGGTTCCAGACCATCGCCGCCGTGCAGTTCGATCACCGCCTGCTGGCGACCCTAACCGCGCTGTCGGTGGGAGCGACGCTTCTGCTGGGCCTGCGCGCTCGCCTGCCGCAGCCGGTTCATGCCGCCCTGGTCATGCTCGGCTGGGCGGTGCTGGTCCAGTATGGCCTCGGCGTGACCACGCTTCTGCTGGTGGTGCCCGTCTGGGCGGGAACGGTTCATCAAACTTTCGCCGCCATCCTGCTGGGCGTGACCCTGTTCGTGCTGCACCGCCTGCGCGGTGCCGCCCCCCAACCCTTGCCGATCGGAAACGCATGAGCGCGCTTGCCACCACCGACGAGCTGTTCTTCGGCCGGCCGGACGCGGCGCTGGACCGCGCCGGAGCCGAACGCATCGTGGAACGCGCCCTCCAGGGCACCGACGACGGCGAACTGTTCCTCGAATATCGGGAAAGCGAGTTCCTCTCGCTCGAGGAAGGCGTGATCCGCTCCGCCTCGTTCGACACCACGCAGGGTTTCGGTCTCCGCGCCGTGCTGGGCGACGAGGCCGGCTACGCCCATTCCGACGAGATCAGCGAGCATGCGCTGCTGCGCGCGGCGGGCACCGTCGAGCAGGTGCGTCGCGGCCGCAGCGGCGTCGCCGCGGAACGGCCACGCGCAACCAACGCGCGGCTCTACGGCGATGCCAATCCGCTGCGCGAGGCCGAATTCGCCCAGCGCGCCGCGCTCCTGTCCGAGATCGACGCCTATGCCCGCGCGCGGGACGGCCGGGTGGTGCAGGTGATGGCCTCGCTCGCCGCGGAATGGCAGGCAGTCCAGATCCTGCGCGCCGATCGCGACCGCGTCGCCGATATCCGCCCGCTGGTGCGGCTCAACGTGTCGGTGGTGGTGGAAAAGGACGGAAGGCGAGAGAGCGGCTCCTACGGCACCGGCGGCCGGTTCGAGTTCTCCCGCGTGCTGAACGAGACCTCCTGGAAGCACGCCGTGGATGAGGCGCTGCGCCAGGCGCTGGTCAATCTCGACAGCGTTCCGGCGCCGGCAGGGGAGATGGAGGTGGTGCTCGGCAATGGCTGGCCCGGCATCCTGCTGCACGAGGCGGTCGGCCACGGTCTGGAAGGCGATTTCAACCGCAAGGGCACCTCGGCCTTCGCCGGTCTGGTGGGCCAGCGCGTCGCCTCGCCCGGGGTGACGGTGGTCGATGACGGCACCCTGCCCGATCGTCGCGGCTCGCTCACGGTGGACGACGAAGGCACCCCCGCCTCGCGCACGGTGATGATCGAGGATGGCATCCTGACCGGATTCATCCAGGACCGCATGAATGCGCGGCTGATGAACGTGGCGCCGACCGGCAACGGAAGACGGCAATCCTACGCCCATATGCCGATGCCGCGCATGACCAACACGGTGATGCTCAACGGCGCGCATTCTCCCGAGGAGATGATCCGCTCGGTGAAAAAAGGGCTCTACGCGGTCAATTTCGGCGGCGGCTCGGTGGACATCACCTCCGGCAAGTTCGTCTTCGCCGCCTCCGAGGCCTATCTGATCGAGGACGGGCGCGTCACCGCACCGGTGCGCGGCGCCACGCTGATCGGCAACGGTCCCGACGCGATGACCAAGGTCAGCATGATCGGCAACGACATGGCGCTCGATCCGGGCATCGGCACCTGCGGCAAGAACGGCCAGGGCGTGCCCGTGGGCGTGGGCCAGCCGACGCTGAAGATGACCGGTCTGACCGTGGGGGGCACCGGGCGCTGACCCGGCCGGACACGCTCGTGCCTTCAACCGTCGTTGCCGACCGCGCCGACAGAACCGCGCGCCTGCTGGCCGTGGGCCGCATGCCGGTCTGGCTGGTGATCCTGCTGGGATCGCTCAGCGCGGTCGGTCCGCTTTCCACCGACATGTACCTGCCGGCCTTTCCGGCGATCCAGGCCGCGCTCGGCTCCGAAGGCGGCGCAGCGCAGGCGACGCTCGCGGTCTGGTTCCTCGGCCTTGCCGTCGGGCAGTTCACCCAGGGCCCGGCCTCGGACCGCTGGGGCCGTCGCGCGCCGCTTCTGTTCGGCATGGCGGTCTATACGGTGGGCTCGCTCGGCTGCACGCTCAGCCACGACATCTGGAGCTTCTGTGCCTTCCGCTTCCTGGCGGCCCTGGGCGGCTCGGCCGGGATGGTGATCCCGCGCGCCATCGTGCGCGACATCGCCACCGGCGTGCGCGGCTCGCAGCTGATGTCGCAGCTCACCCTCGTGCTGGGCGTGGTGCCGGTGCTGGCGCCGTCGCTGGGCTCGCTGGTGCTGGGCTTCGCGTCCTGGCGCTCCATCTTCCTGATCGCGACGGTCTACGGGATCGTGGAATTCGTCACCGTCTGGCGCGTGCTGCCGGATACGCTGCCGCCGCAAGCGCGCCTGAAGCTGCCGCCCCTGGACGTGTTCCGGCGCGTCTTCACCATCATTCGCGAGCCGGTCTTTCTCGCCAATAGCTGCATTTGCGGTTTCGGCACCTTCATCATCTTCGCCTATCTGGCCGGCACGCCGATCGTGTTCGAGCGCATCCGGCACTTCACGCCGACCCAGTTCGGGCTGCTGTTCGGCTTCAACGCCGCCTGCTACATCACCGGCACACAGCTCAATGCGCGCTACGCCCACCGGATCGGCCTCGCGCGCCTGTTGCGGTTCGGGCTCACGGCGATGGCGTCGAGCGCGCTGCTGCTCTGTGTGGTGGCGGCACTCGGGCTGGCCGCGCCGGCCTGTCCGCTGCTGTTCGTGTCGGTGCCGGTGCTGGGCGTGATGACCTCGATGGGCTTCATCACTCCCAACGCCACCGTCCTGGCCCTGGGCGGCCATGCGCGCCATGCCGGCAGCGCGTCGGCGCTTCTCGGCACCCTGCAGTTCTCGTTCGGCGCCGTGTCCGGCGCGATGATGTCGCTGTTCCCGCAGGTGAGCGCGCTGCCGATGGCGGCCGTCATCCTGTTCGGCGTGGCCGGAGCGGTGTCGTGCTTCCTGTTCTATCGTCGCCGGGCCGGGAATGGCTGAGCCCGAGCGGACCGGCTCGCTGCTGCGCCATCGCGGATTGCTGGGTTTCCTGTGCAGCCGCTCGGCCTCGTCGCTGGCGTTCCAGATCCAGGCGGTGGCGATCGGCTGGCAGGCCTATGCGCTCACGCACCGCCCGCTCACTCTGGGCCTGATCGGCCTCGCCCAGTTCGTGCCGATGCTGCTGCTGGTGTTCGTGTCCGGCCAGGTGGCGGACCGGTTCGACCGCAGACGCGTGGCGATGTCGTGCCAGCTGGTGGAAAGCCTGTGCGCGGCGCTCCTGGCCTGGACGAGCTGGCGCGGCATGGTGACGCCATGGCTGCTCTACGGCGTGGTGGCGCTGTTCGGCTCCGCCAAGGCGTTCGAGGGGCCGTCCGTGCAGGCGCTTCTGCCCAGCCTGGTGCCGGCGGCCCGTTTCTCCCGTGCCGCGGCGCTCAGCGCCTCCTTGCTGCAGACCGCGACCATTATCGGACCGTCCGTGGGCGGCCTGCTGATGCTGGGGGCGCCGCGCTGGGCCTATGCCGCCTGCGCGGGTCTGTTTCTGCTGGCCCTGGTCGCGATGAGCGCGGTGCGTCTGGAACAGCCGCCGCGACCGCGTGGGCTGGTGTCGCTCACCACCGTGTTCGGCGGCATCGCCTTCATCCGCTCCAAGCCCATTATCCTGGGCGCGATCTCGCTCGACCTGTTCGCGGTGCTGCTGGGCGGGGCCACGGCGCTGCTGCCGGTCTATGCGCTCGACATCCTGCATGGGGGGCCGTTCGGGCTCGGGCTCCTGCGCGCCTCGCCGGCGATCGGCGCGCTCGCCATGTCTCTGCTTCTCGCGCGGCGTCCGATCGGCGGGCGGGCCGGGGCGCTGATGTTCGGCGCCGTGATCACGTTCGGGCTGGCCTCGATCGTGTTCGGCCTGTCGCGCTCGCTGCCGCTGTCCATCGCGGCGATGATCGTGCTGGGCGCTTCCGACGTGATCAGCGTCGTGGTGCGCTCGACCCTGGTGCAGCTGAACACGCCGGACGAGATGCGGGGCCGCGTTTCCGCGGTGAACATGCTGTTCATCGTCACCTCGAACCAGCTCGGCGAATTCGAAAGCGGCAGCGTGGCGGCGCTCCTGGGCAGCGCGCCGGCCGCCGTGGTGCTGGGCGGCGCTGGAACGCTGGCGGTGGCGCTGATCTGGATGGCGCTGTTTCCGGGTTTGCGGCGCCTCGACCGGCTGGAACCGGCCCGGCAATAAATGCCGACCCGGCAGTTTCTGCCGGGCTGTTCTTGCCGGGCGAGAGGGCGTTTCCCCGACGGCACGGGCCGTTTTCGCTGGCCCGGGACTTGCAGCGTCGCTCGCGCGTTCATCCCGGCGCGAAAGGAGCGCTCCATGTCCGGCGTGTCGAGTGCTCTGGCGATCTCCGTCTATCTCACCGCCAGCAAGAACGAGCAGGCCCAGGTCGCCAAATACGTCAAGAGCGACCCGGTGACGCAGGGAACCGTGTCGGCCTTCGAGAACAGCGCGGCGACGCTCGGCAGTTCCCAGGCCATTCTCGCCAACTACAAGGCGCTGCAGGTGCTGACCGGCGCCTACAACATGAGCGGGCAGATCAACAGCCGCGCCATCCTGTCCGATCTGATGACGCAATCGGCCGACAGCACGACCTCGCTGGTTCAGCAGAGCGCCAACACCGACTACCTGCATTTCGCCCGCGCGACGCAGAACCGCAGTACCGATACCGTCGCTCTCGGCGGAGCCGGATTCACCACAGGCGGCGCCAGCGCCTCCACGCTGACGGTGCAGAACCTCGCCTGGATCAGCTCCAAGACGCCGACAGCCGCGTCGCCCGCCATACAATGGTCGTTCGTCACCAATGACGGATCGGCCGGAAGCAGCATCGCGGCGGCGCTGAACGCGGCCTCCCAGGCGGCTGGCGGTCCGGGCGGATACAGCATCAACGCCTCCGGGATCGTGTCCAACACCGCGGGCGGACCCGCCGTGACCACCAGCACGGACGCGAACGGCAACACCACCTACAGCCTGCCGATCACCAAGGATTCCTCCGGCAACGTCGTCAAAAGCGTGGACGTGGTGTCGGTCAAGGTGGCCGCCGGCGGCACGCCGGCGGCGTCCACCGCCCAGGCGAAAGCGCTGACCGGCGCCCTCGTCAACGCGGGCTTCGATGCCAGCCTCTCGCCCAGCAACACCCTGTCCGTCACGGCGCCGGCGACCGTGGGCGTGCAGAGCCTGGCCAACTCCGTCCCAATGCCGATCGCTACCGCCACCGCCTCGACAGTGGACCCCGGCGGTCGGCTGATGCTGGGCAACGCCGGCAAGACGCTTGTCGCCGGCCAGATCCTGATGGACGGCAACAACGTAATCGGCACGGTGAAGTCGGTCGACATGTTCGGCACCGTGACCATGACCGCGACGCCCACCACCCAGATCGCGGCGGGCGACACGATCTCGCTGGCGACCGGACTGTCGCTCAGCAACATCAACAGCACCATGACCGCCGGGAGCGCCAGCGCGGCCGGCAGCAAGACCCTTTCTCTCGGCGCCGCCGGACTCGGCCTGCAGCCCGGACAGGTCATCAGCAGCGGCGGCACGGCGGTCGGAACCGTCGGCTCGGTCGATTCCCGCGGCAACGTCACGCTTCTCGCCCCCAGCACCGCCGCCGTCGCTCAGGGAAGCGTGCTGTCCGTTTCGCCCGCCGTGGGCGGCGTCATCACCCCTGCCCTGTCCGACGCCAGCAACGTCGCGTCCATCGTGTCGTCCTACGAGACCAACGCCTATGAAAGCAGCATGGGCCAGCAATATCCCGGGCTGGACGACGCGCTCTACTACACCCGCACCATGGGCAGCATCACCAGCATCACCCAGCTCATGTCCAATGCGAGGCTGCTGAAGGTGGTCACCACCAGCCTGGGCATGGGCAATTATTTCGGTTCGCTGGACTATACCCAGCAGGTCGCGATCCTGACCAACAAGATCAACATCGCGCAGATGACGAGCCCGGACGGCATCAAGAAGACTTCGCTGCAATACCTGATCAGCGAAGCGGCCAACACGGTGACCACGCCCACCGGAATCGCCGCCTTGTATTCGCCCGACGGCGGCCTCAGCAGCCAGGATCTGTTCGGCCTGACGAACGGGATCCAGCCCAGCAGCACCACAATGACCAACAGTTCGGATCCGGTGCTGTCTCTGTTCACATAAAGCGAATGCCGAGATGCTTTTTCTGAAGAAAAAGAAGCAAAGAGACTTTGCCGGTTTGGTCTGAGAGCGTGGCCCGGGACGGAGCCAAACGGACAGACGTTCTTTGGTTCCTTCTTTCAAAGAAAGAGCGCCTCTTCCATTTGCTACCCATGCAGCCGCGCTTCTACGGGTTGCCCTCGGACCCGAACGATCCTTCCCCCGCCGTATCATCAAGAACTCGAAGGATCTCGTCGACGATATCGACGGGCCAAGCGGCGATCTGCACCGCAAACCTCTCGCGATCGCCGGCGAAGAGCAGGCGGGATGCCTCCTCGAACCCCGGGCGATCGCCAGACAGAACGGCCATCAAGCGATAGGCCGCCTCCATGCGACCGCGCGCGGCGGACTCGTCCGACCGGCGCGCGGCCTCGACCAGTCGGCGCAGCGTGGCGGAGGCGCCGCCGGGCTGGCGTCCGAGCCAGTCCCAATGCCGGGGCAGCAGGGTGATCTCCCGCGCCACCACGCCAAGTGCCGGACGGCCGCGCTGCGACCGGGCCGGTCGAACGGCGTAGCGCGCCGCCACCTCGTCCGGCGTTCCGCGCAGATCGAGATCGATCACCTCCCCCGTGCGGCGATCGAAAACGAGCATGCTTTGGTCGGGCCGGGACTGCTGGTGACTCCGGACCAGAGCCGCGACGTGATCGAGCGCCCCTTGCGCGATCCGCCTTCCCTCGCTGAACGCCACCGCTTCGATCCGCATACGCGCCCCCACCTTCGTCGAACGCATCTATTTACCCGGGTGGAATTATAGTCAATATACCCGGGTGAAATTGGAGCAGGTGATGGACCGTCAACACAGGAAAATGGCGCGAGCGGCCTACAAGGAGAAAAGGGTCGTGGCCGGCGTGTATGCGGTGCTGTGCACAGCGACCGGACAGGTCTGGGTCGGGCGCAGCACCCATGTCGATACCGAACAGAACGGGCTCTGGTTCTCGCTCCGGCTCGGCACCAGCCCGCATGCCAGCCTCCAGAACGCGTGGGCCGAGCATGGCGAGGCACATTTCCGCTTCGAGCAGCTCGACCGGCTCGGGCCCGACGTGTCGGCGATCGACCGCACCAGCGAACTGAGCAAGCGTGCGGCACTCTGGCGGAACAGGCTTGGAGCGTCTCCGATCTGATCGGCCTCGCCGGTCAGTCCGCATCCTCGACGGGGGCGAAGGAGGCGGTGAGGTCGCTCAGATGGCCGATTTCTTCCAGCCGGACCCCGTCCGGCGCCACCAGACGGTTGCGCCCGCGCGCGACGCGTCGTGGCAGGAACACGTGCTCGAAGCCGAGCTTCTGCGCTTCCTTCAGCCGGGCTTCCGCCTGCGCCACCTGGCGCACCTCGCCGGACAGGCCGACCTCGCCGAAATAGACCGAACCGGCGCTGGTGGGTTGTCCGGTCGCGGCGGAGGCCAGCGCCGCAGCCACCGCCAGATCGGCGGCCGGCTCCTGGATACGCAAGCCGCCGGCGACGTTCAGATAGACGTCCATGCCGGCGAGCTTGAGCCCGCAGCGCGTTTCCAGCACCGCCAGCAGCATGTTCAGCCGGCCGCTGTCCCAGCCGACCACGGCGCGCCTGGGCGAGGAGCCGCTATTGGGCGACAGCAGCACCTGAATTTCCAGCAGGACCGGACGCGTCCCCTCCAGTCCCGCGAACACGGCCGAGCCGGCGATGTTGCCGCGGCGCTCGGCCAGAAACAGGGCGGAGGGATTCGGCACTTCGGCCAGGCCGCGATCGGTCATCTCGAACACGCCGATCTCGTCCGTGGCACCGAAGCGGTTCTTGGCCGCGCGCAGGATGCGGAACTGGTGGCCGCGATTGCCCTCGAAATACATCACCGCGTCGACCATGTGCTCGAGCACGCGCGGCCCGGCCAGTGCGCCCTCCTTGGTGACATGCCCGACCAGGATCAGCGCGAAGCCGCGCACCTTGGCCAGGCGGATCAGCTCGAAGCCGGAAGATCGCACCTGGCTGACCGAACCGGGTGCGCTGTCGATGGTTTCCAGCCACATGGTCTGGATCGAGTCGATCACCACCAGGGCGATGTCCGACTGGCTCTCCAGCGTCTCGGCGATGTCCACCACATTGATCGCGGCGGCCAGCTCCAGATTGGGCGCGGCCAGCCCCAGCCTGCGGCCGCGCATGCGAATCTGGTCCACCGCTTCTTCGCCGGAGATGTAGAGAACGCGCCGTCCGGCCAGCGCCATCGCCGCCGCCGTCTGCAGCATCAGCGTGGATTTGCCGATGCCTGGATCGCCGCCCACCAGCACCACGGAGGCCGGCACAAGGCCGCCGCCAAGCACGCGGTCGAGTTCCGCGATCCCCGTCTCGAAGCGCGGCGGCGGATCGGCCACGCCTTCGAGCCCGACGAAACCGATCCGCGACGACCGCGCGCGCGCCGCTCCGCCGCCGGCAGGCGGACGCGCGGAGGCGGCGCGGATCTCGGCCGCCTCCTCCACGATGGTGTTCCATTCGCCGCAGGCTTCGCAGCGGCCGCTCCATTTCGGATAGACGGCGCCGCAATTCTGGCAAACGTACCGCGTTTGCGGGCGCTTGCTCATGGCGCGGCGTCGCCGTTCTTCATGTCCGAGGCGAACAGGCTGGCCTGCATCAACGGCGAGCCGCCCGGCTCCGGCATCAGCAGCACCAGCAGCGCGACAGGCGTGCCGTGCGGCCGGTCGATCAGATAGCGCTGCTCGCGCCCGGCCTGGTCGGCGCCCATCAGCTTCATCTCTCCGCCTCCGGCCGCCCTGACCCTCTCGGAGAGGCTGTTGGTGAGCGCGGCCGGCTCGATCCCCGTGCCGCCGGTGCCGCACCACCCGTCGTCGAACGACAGAACCATCAGATGGCCCGGCGCGCCGGGCACGGCAAAAGCCTGGCCCGGACGTGGCAGCACCGCACGCGACACGCTGTCCGGCATGGGCGTGAAGCGCGGTGGCACCAGTTCGGCGCGCAACCCGGCGGCGTCGCCGGCGTGGCGGAAACAGGTTTCGCTGAACAGCCGACCCATGGCGGTGGCGGAATCACGGCCGACCGGATCGGCGTGGGCGGCCGGCGCCGCCTCCGGCGCGGCCACCAGAGCGATGGCCAGCGCGGCGACTGGAAACCGGAGCGGGTTTATCGCCGCAGCTCCATGCCGATCGGGCCTTCCCGCCGTCCATGCGTGAACTGGTCCACCATGGCGTTGCCGCTATCGAGCAGCGACGCGGCCGGTCCCTGCCAGACCAGCTGGCCGCGATAAAGCATGGCGGCGCGGTCACCGATCCTACGGGCGGACGGCATGTCGTGGGTGATGGCGATGGCCGTGCTGCCAAGGCCGCGCACGCATTCCACGATCAGCCCGTCGATCACCGCCCCCATGATGGGATCGAGTCCGGTTGTCGGCTCGTCGAAGAACAGGATTTCCGGCCGGGCGGCGATGGCGCGGGCCAGGCCGACGCGCTTCTGCATGCCGCCGGAAAGTTCGGACGGAGCCAGATCGCCAACGGACGGATCGAGCCCGACCTGCGCCAGCACCTCGCCTGCCCGCTCGCGCGCGTCCGACCGCCTGATCCGTGGACCGCCGCGCCCGGAGCGGGCGAGCAGGCCGAAGGCCACGTTCTCCCAGACCAGCAGGCTGTCGAACAGGGCCGCGTTCTGGAACAGCATGCCGATCTTCTCGCGCTGCCGTTCCTGCTCGCGGCGCGGCTGCCTCAGCACGTCCACGCCGTCGATCTCGATCGTGCCGGCATCGGGCTGGATCAGGCCCAGAATGCAGCGCAGCAGCACCGACTTGCCCGAGCCGGAGCCGCCGATCACCACGGTGGAGGTGCCGGCCTCGACGTCGAGGTCGATGCCATCCAGCACGCGCTTCTCGCCGAAGCTCTTGCAGAGTCCGCGAATCCGGATTTTGGGCAGGGCAGCGCTCATCGGGAGAAGAACATCTCTGTGAGCACGTAGTCGAAGCACAGGATCAGGATGGACGCCGCGACCACGGACGCCGTGGTGGACCCGCCCACGCCCTCTGCGCCACCCTTGGAGTTGTAGCCGTTATAGCAACCCATCAGCGCGATCAGGAAGCCGAACACCGCGGCCTTGGCGAGGCCTACGATCACGTCCATCGGCTGCACGAAGGCCAGCGTATTCATGACATAGGCCTCGGGAGCAAAGCCGAGCTTCACCACCGACACCACGAATCCGCCCAGAACGCCCAGAATGTCGGCCACGACCACCAGCAAAGGCAGGGCCAGCGCGCCGGCCAGCAGGCGGGGCGTGACGAGGTATTTCATCGGATTTGTGGACAGGGTGCCGAGCGCGTCGATCTGGTCGGTGACGCGCATGGTGCCGATCTCGGCCGCCATGGCGGCGCCCACCCGGCCGGCCACCATCAGGCCGGCCAGAACCGGCCCCAGTTCGCGCACCACGCTCAGCACCACGATATCGGCCACGGCCGACTGGGCGTTGAAGCGGGAAAAGCCGGTAAAGGATTGCAGGGCGATGACCATGCCGGAGAACACGGCCGTCAGCGCCACCACCGGCAGGGAGAAGAAAGCGAACTCGCCGAAGGCGGAGACGAAGTTCCGCCAGTAGAAGGGCGGCCGCAGCAGATGCGAGAGGCCGGCCAGGGCGAACAGCGCCAGCCGGCCGGCGGCGCGCACCGTATCGAGAACGCCGCGGCCGATCGCTTCGACCAGCCGCGCTGGACGCGTGAGAGCGTTCATCACGATGCGTTACGGACCGGGCTGGGGTCGTGGCTCATGGTCGTTGCGTATAACGGCAACGGCGGCGCTTTCAAAACCGGGGGGTTGTTCGCTAGGCTGCGCGGCCTTCAAGAATGCGGATGAACGATCATGGCCGGATTCGTCCGCAAGCGGGTTCTGGTCACGGGCGGGGCCGGCTTCCTGGGCTCGCATCTCTGCGAGCGCCTGCTGGCGCTGGGCCATGACGTCCTCTGTGTGGACAATTATTTCACCGGCACCAAGGACAATATCGCGTCCCTGATGGGCAGCCCGAATTTCGAGGTGATGCGCCACGACATCAGTATGCCGCTGATGGTGGAGGTGGACGAGATCTTCAATCTCGCCTGTCCGGCCTCGCCGCGGCACTACCAGTATGACCCCGTGCAGACGCTCAAGACCAGCGTTCTGGGCGCGATCCATGTCCTCGGCATCGCCAGGCGCACCGGGGCGCGGGTGTTCCAGGCCTCCACCAGCGAGGTCTATGGCGACCCGGACGTGCATCCGCAGACCGAGGATTACCGCGGCAACGTCAATCCGCTGGGCCCGCGCGCCTGCTACGACGAGGGCAAGCGCTGCGCCGAGACGCTGTTCTTCGATCACAGGCGCAAGCACGGCACATCGATCAAGGTCGTCCGCATCTTCAATACCTATGGGCCGCGCATGCATCCCGAGGACGGGCGCGTGGTATCGAATTTCATCACCCAGGCGCTGCGCGGCGACGACATCACCCTGTATGGCGATGGCAGCCAGACGCGGGCCTTCTGCTTCGTATCCGACATGATCGAGGGCTTCGTCCGGATGATGGACACGCCGGACGAGGTGACGGGCCCGGTCAATCTGGGCAACCCGCATGAGATTACCGTGCGCGAACTGGCCGAGCGCATTCTGCGGATCACAGGCTCGCGTTCGAAACTGGTGTTCGCACCCTTGCCGCAGGACGATCCGACCCAACGCTGCCCCGATATCGGCCGCGCCCGCGCGCTGCTGGGATGGGAACCGCGCGTGGCGTTGGAGGACGGGCTGGAACGGACCGTCGTTTTCTTCGCGCGCCTGTTCGACCGAAACCGGGACTGACGCCGCGCGAGCGCGCTCCCACCGGCTCCGGCGCTGCCTGTCGCCCATTGAGTATACCGTTTTCACGCACGAAGGCCGCACGCCGGACCGCTCCGGCGTCGATCATGACTTAATGTGTATTCGCGCGACCGGACGGTCGCCTCTTTTTAACAATATAGTTTGCTGCAACGTTTCTTGCCTACGACATCGATTTCAGACAGTTGGTATTTTTTGAGACAAGGTCTCTATCTATAGTTGCCTATTATTAACGAATCTCGTTGACGACTGAAACCACGGTGATTTAGCTCATCTGCACAGAATAGCTGTGAGAAAGAGCAAGTCATGGCCGTTTCGTTCAACACGACCTATATCGGAGGCCAGCTCTCGTCCGGCCTCATCGGCTTTCTTGGCTCCACCGAGAGCTATACCGGCACCAGCATCGGCGCCACGGGCGCGAGCTACGCCGTGACCGGCACCGTGGCAGGTGTGGGCAGCGCAATCACCGTGACCCGCACGATCGGCACCGCCACCGTGACGTCGCAGGCGACCTATGCCGGCTATTTCGTTTCCGGCGGCGCCACATACTACGTCTTCAACGATCCGACCCTGTTCGGCACCGGCGGCGCCTTCGCCGTGAGCGCGAACAAAGATGTTCTTGCCTCGGCCAATCTCACCACGACCGTCACCCAGTCGCTGCCGACGGCGGTCTGCTTCCTGGCCGGAACCGGCATCCTGACCCCGGCGGGCGAGGCCGCGATCGAGACGATCCAGCCCGGCGACGCCGTGCTGGTGCTGCGTGACGGCACGCTCCAGGCCGCGCCGGTTCGCTGGGTCGGCCATGGCAGCGCCGTCGCGTCCGAGCTGGACGATGCCCCGATCCGCATCCTCAAGGATGCGCTGGCGGACGGCGTGCCCAAGCGCGATCTGCTGGTGACGCCGGAGCATTGCCTGCACCTGGACGGTGTCCTGATTCCCGTCCGCATGCTCGTGAACGGCGGCTCGATCGTCGCGGAGACCGCGATCGGGACATACGACTATTTCCATGTCGAGCTCGACCGGCACGAGATCCTGCTCGCCCAGGGCGCCGGGGCGGAAAGCTATCTCGACACCGGCAACCGGACCAATTTCCGCAACAACGCGGTGAGCGCGCTGGTCGCGGATTTCGCCAACCCGACGGCTCGCAACTGGTCCGAGAGTGCCGCGGCACCCCTGGCCGTGGAGCGCGCGACCGTCGAACCGATCTGGACGAGGCTCGCCGCGCGCGCGCGGTCCCTCGGCCTGTCCACCGCCGCCGCCACGGCGCCCGGAACCGCCGATGCGGATCTGGCGCTGCGCATCGTGACCGAAGCGGGCGAGGAGATCCTGCCCTCGCTGACCGACGGTCACGTCTACGCCTTCGTGGTGCCCGCCCGATCCGGCGCGCTGCGGCTGCGTTCGCGAAGCGCGCGCCCGTCCGAAAGCATCGGTCCGTTCGTCGACGATCGCCGTGCGCTCGGTGTGCAGATCGGACGCATCGGCTTCAGCAGCGCTGCCGAACGCGGCGTGTCCGCCCTGCATCTGCAGGCGCGTCCGCTCGCCGGCTGGCACGACCCCGAAGCGGGAGGCACACGCCGCTGGACGGATGGCGACGCCGTTCTACCGATCGACGCGAGCGCGTCCGGCGAGTCCGCCCTGTTCCTCGATGTCGAGGTCGTCAGTGCGGGGCCGTATCGCACGGTCGCGCAGGCGGCCTGAGGCGCTGCGCGCCGTCCTGACGCCGACCCCGCCCCTTTCCCGGGGCGGGGCGCTCCCACGGCCGTCGGGTCCAGGCGCCCCGCAAGGACCCTGCCGCCACTCCGGCAACGTCCGAGCCGAGTTGTTACCAATTAGCAACAAATCGACGGAGAGACGCCATGATTTTCCAGCAAGTGATCAGTCTCGGCGGCCTCTGTCAGGCATCCTTCCAGATCAAGGACCGGTTCGGCTTCACCACGAGCAGCCCGTTCGATTATATCGTGACCTCCCTTTCATCGCTGAAGAGCATCCTGCGGACGCGCGGGACGCGGCTGGGCACGACGGTCCATTGCGAGACAGCCGGACCCGCGGCGATGCGGAAGGGAATCACCGTGTTCTGCTCGGAATATCGGGCAGGCTTCCAGCATGAATTCCCACGCGACGAGAATTCTCGCGCGATCGTCACGGAAGCCAGTCTCGAATCCTGCCGCAGCAAGCTGCGCCACAAATACGACAAGATGGATCGCTCGCTGAAGGAAGGACGCCCGACCCTTCTTCTGCGCTTCATGGGCCACAACGATGCCATGTGGCTAACGCCGAACAGCGACGATCCGCGGCCGGTGCTGACCGACGAACTCAACGACCTGACCGACATCGTCGCAAAGACCTACCCGGACCTGCCGTTCCGGCTCGCCTTCGTCTATTTCGGCAGGCGCACGGCCTTCTTCGAGACCCCGGAGCTCGACACGCGCATCGTTCCGTTCCGGCTCGAAGAGACGACGGGCGACTGGCAAGGCGACAAGACCGAATGGGACAAGGTCTTCTCCCATTTCGACTTCGACCTTGCCAACGCCGAACATGCCCAGCTTGAATATTTGCTCTGAGGCCGTTCAGCCCGCGAGCGCTGCCGCCACCTTCTCCAGCAGCAGCGCCGTGCGGAACGGTTTCAGCAGCAGGCAACGCTGCGGAACATCGGCGAGCGCGGTGAGATCGGCATAACCGGTCACGAACAGCACCTTCAAATCGGGCTGGTGGCTGGTGGCCGCGCGCCAGAGTTCGTGCCCGTTCATGCCGGGCATCGCGTAATCGGTGATCATGAGGTCGACCGGTCCGGCCTCCTCCAGGCGCAGCAGCGCTTCCTGGCCGCCGGAGGCCTCGATCACCGTGTAACCGGCTTCGGACACGATCGTGGTGGTGACCTCCCTCACCGCCGTATCGTCGTCCACCAGCAGGATGCGGGCGCCTTTTCCCGCCTCGGCGGGCGCCGGTTCGGCGGCGTCCAAAGCGGGCACCGGCGGGATGACGAATCCGGCCGGGGCAGCATCCTCCAATCCGGCAGGCTGGTCCGCAGGCGCGCTTTGCCCGATCGGTTCCGTCGCACGCGGCAACAGGATCGCGGCGGTGGTGCCCTCGCCCGGCGCCGATTGCAGCGTGACGGTGCCGCCGGACTGGCGCGCGAACCCATAGACCTGAGCCAGGCCCAGCCCCGATCCCTTGCCGGGCGGCTTGGTGGTGAAGAACGGCTCGAACGCGTGCGCCAGCACGTCCGGCGACATGCCGCGACCGGTATCGGACACGGAAATCTCGACATAGTCGCCAGCCGCAAGGCCGAGCGCCTCGGACGCGTCCGGGGCCAGGGGCCGGTTGCGCGTGGCGATGACGATGACGCCGCCCACCTCCATCGCATCATGGGCGTTGAAGGACAGGTTCAGGATCATTCTCTCGATCTGGGTGCGATCGACGAAGGCGCGCCAGAGGCCATCCGCGAGCCTGGTTTCGATCGCCACGCCGCCGCCGGTCGCCGGCGGCAGCAGCAGACGCAGTTCGGCCACCACGTCGTTCAGATCGGTCGGGCGCGGTTCCAGACGCTGGCGCCGGGCGAAAGCGAGGAGCTGGCGGGTCAGATTGCCGCCACGCTCTGCGGCCTCGCGCATGGCGGCGAGCCGGTCCCGGGCGCGGGCATCGAGCCCTTCGCCCTGCTGGCTGGCCGCTTCCAGGAACTCGATATTGCCGATGATCACGGTCAGCAGATTGTTGAAATCGTGCGCCACGCCGGAAGTGAGCTGGCCGACCGCTTCGATCCGCTCGGCCTTGGCAAGACGCGCCTCGGCCAGGCCCCGGTCGGTGATCTCGGCCTGCAGGCGCTGCTCCATCGCTTCACGTTCGTGCCGCTCCCGTACGCGCGCCAGAACCAGCTCGTCGATTTCCGTGCTGCTTCCGACGAAGGCGGCGCCGTCATTGCCCTGGCCCAGCAGCAGCGGGTCGATCGGCACGAGGCGGGTGCGAAACCAGCGATAGCGGCCGTCCCGATGCAGCAACCTGTGCTCGATCTCGAACGGCGCGCCCTTCTGCAACGCCGCGCGCCACCGCGGCAGAAAGGCGCGGCGTTCGTCAGGATGCAGCAGATGGGCGAGACGCAAGGGAACCGGAAGTTCCTCGTCCGGATCGAACCCGTACTCGGCCCAGACCCGGCCCAGAGGCTCCACGGTGCCGCCCGGCCAGACTGTGAACAACAGATACGGCAGGCTGTCGACGACGCTGGCGGCGTTCAGCGCATCGGCCACCGCCCCGGCCAGACGCTCCGTTGCACGACGCGCCGCCTCGCTCCAGGCGCTGCGCCGGCACGCCACCAGCGCCGCCCGCAAACCGGACGCCGCCAGGGGCACCAGCAGACATTCGGATTCCGGGCTGCGCAGCATGATGGTCTGGTTTTCCGCCAGCGCCCTGGCCGCCGGGCCGCCAGGATCGACCAGCAGAGCGCCCAGGCGCGCGTCGATGCCGGTGCAACCGCGCTTGCGCAGCGCGCCGTCCTCGATCAACAGCAGGCAGAGCCCGTCGCAGTCGATGGCCTGGGTTCCATTCTCGCGCAGCAGGCGCAGCACCTGCGGCAGGCTTCGCATCACGGACAAACGATGCAGCGTTTCCGGCCCGACGGACTGCACTGCGTTCACGATGCGACGTCCGCGATCGTGGGCAGGCCCGGCGCCATCTGGTCCGGGGCGGCCCAGTGCTGGTCGCACCGCGCCTCGTAGAGATTGCCCGAGCCGAGTTCGAGCCGGCAGCCGGTTTCATGCAGCTTGGCGGTCCAGGCGGCAGGCGCCGCGCAGCGATGGCAGCACGCGGACAGGCGCACATGACGCGACGCATGCGCCGCCAGACGCACCACGGGCTCGAACGGACGGCGCATGTAATCGGTGTCCAGACCGGCAGCCACAACCTGACATCCCGCTGCGACGGCGGAGCGGATATCGGCCACGATGTCGCCGCGATAATGCGGCGCCACCATGAACTGCACCTCGTCGATCACCACCACGCCGTACTCGGTCGCGTCCACCGGCCATTCGGAGACAGGACGCGCGGCGATGCGCGTTCCGTCGCGGCTCGACACCACATCGGCACCGTCGCGGATATCGAAGGCTGGTTTCAGCACCAGAACCGCATGATCCCCGCCGTCCCGATCCCTGCCTGCGCGACGCTGCTGCTCGGTGGCGGCATGCGCGATCAGGGCGGCAGACTTGCCCGCGAACATCGGCCCCGTGAGCAGAAGAAGGTCGCCGGCGCCGCGAACGGGCGAGATCGTGCGGGAAGCGGTAGCCATTTCGGATGAGATGATCCTCGGTCGGAAATCTTGCATAGCCCGCGCCTGCCCCCTCGCCCATGGGCTGAATGCGCCCAAAAGCCCGTATCGCGTGCATGTGTTCGACCGGCCTGCCGCACGGCCCGGCGAACGGCGCTTTCCGGAGCGCTTGACCGCTTCCCGGGATGGCCGGACAAGCGGGGCCATGCAGCGCATCTTCTCCGGCATCCAGCCGTCCGGCATCCCCACGCTCGGCAACTATCTCGGCGCCATCCGCAACTGGGTGGCGCTGCAGCAAGGGCATGAGTGCCTGTATTGCCTGGTCGACCTGCATGCCATCACCACCTGGCAGGATCCCGCGGCCTTGCGCGCGCAGACGCTGACCCAGACGGCCATCCTGCTCGCCTCGGGGATCGATCCCGAGCGGCACATCGTCTTCAATCAATCCGCCAACAGCGCCCATGCGCGCCTGGCCTGGATCCTGAACTGCGTGGCGCGGATTGGCTGGCTGAACCGCATGACCCAGTTCAAGGACAAGGCGGGCAAGGATCGAGAAGGCGCTTCGGCCGGGCTCTACGTCTATCCGAACCTGATGGCGGCCGACATCATGGCCTACCATGCGACGCGCGTGCCGGTGGGCGACGACCAGAAGCAGCATCTGGAACTGGCCAACGACATCGCCCAGAAATTCAACCACGATTACGGCGTCGACTTCTTTCCGGCCATGGAGGCGGTGGTGCCGCCAGCGGCGGCGCGCGTCATGAGCCTGCGCGACGGCACCAGGAAGATGTCCAAATCCGATCCGTCGGATCAGAGCCGCATCAACCTGACGGACGACGCCGACGCGATCGCGCTCAAGATCCGTCGCGCCAAGACCGATCCGGAGCCGCTGCCGACCGATCCCGCCGATCTCGAAGCCAGGCCGGAAGCGCGCAATCTGGTGACGATCCTGGCCGCCTTGTCCGACCGCACCCCGGCGGAGGTGCTGGCCGAGCATGGCGGATCGGGGTTCGGGCCGTTCAAGGACGCCCTCACCCAACAACTCCAGCAGAGCCTCGCCCCGATCACCGCGGAAACGCGCCGTTTGCTGGCCGATCCCGGCTACCTGCAAGGCGTGCTGCGCCGTGGCGCCGGACGAGCGCAGGCGATCTCGGAGCCGATCGTCCGCGAGGCCGAACGGATCGTGGGCTTCGTCTCGTGAGGCAGGCCGTCCACAGCCTTACGATCGAGACCAACGGCAAGGGGCTGGTTCCGATCGACCGCCCGGTGCTGCACTGGGTCGCCGAACAAGGCATCGAGACCGGATTGCTGACGCTCTGGTGCCGGCACACCTCCGCCTCGCTGACGGTGCAGGAGAACGCGTCGCCGGAGGTGCTTACCGACATCGCCCGCTATTTCGACACCATCGCGCCGGAGGCGCCCGGCCGCTACACCCATGACGACGAGGGCCCGGACGACATGCCCGCGCATCTGCGCACCATGCTTACCCAGACCCAGCTCTCGATTCCCGTGGCGGATGGGCGGCCGGTTCTGGGCACCTGGCAGGGCCTGTACCTGTTCGAGCATCGTCGCCGGCCGCATCGGCGCACCGTGGTCCTGCATCTCCTGGGCGAATAGGCGGCTGCCTGGCGGAGTGCGGCCGCGCCAGTTGCCGGCCGGGCAGTCCGTCTGTTCCGCGGTACGGCAAAATCGTTCCATTTGCCCTCGCTCGTCTCGCGCCGGGGCAAAGCCCGTCGCGACAGCGCATGGAGCTGCCTGCTTCGCCGCGGCGCGGCGACGCCTGCGGATGAGAGCTTTTCAGCAGAAAAGCGACGGGATGACCGGCTTCCCGCTCCGTCTCGGCCATCCCGCAATGTCCACGAACCGTGACCGCATCGCCTCGCGTCGATCGATTCGGCCGCCTTTCTGATACGCCCTTGTTCGGATTGACGGGCACGATGCCTTGTATTCCCGGTTCCGCAAGAGAGCGGTCACCGCCCATCAGACCATCCGAATCAATGAAATTCTGTTCCGGCTTGGTTGCGAAACGGAACAGATGGGCGTTAGCTCGCCGCCATCGGGGGCCGGCGGCACGATCGGCTTCCGCACGATAACGGGACGGAACACACCATGTCGGCAAGCGCGCCTGAGCCTGACGCCGCAACGCCTCGCGCCGGCGCGATCGCGGCGTTGGAAATGCGGGGCATCTCCAAGACCTTCCCGGGTGTGCGCGCGCTGAGCAACGTGTCGTTGCAGGCCTATCCGGGTGAAGTCCTGGCCCTGATGGGCGAAAACGGCGCCGGCAAATCCACGCTGATGAAGATCCTGAGCGGCGCCTATCGCGCGGATCCCGGCGGGACCATCGCCGTGAACGGTCAGCCCGTCAGCATCGACGGGCCGCAGGCGGCCAAATCGGCCGGCATCAGCATCATCTACCAGGAGCTGGCCCTGGCGCCGAACCTGTCGGTGGCGGAGAACATCTATCTCGGCAACGAGCTGAGCCATGCCGGGCAGCTCGACCGCAAGGCCATGGCCGAAGCCTGCCGCCCCATCCTGGAACGCCTCGGCACACCGTTCGGGCCCAACACGCTCGTGGGCAGCCTCTCGATCGCCGAACAGCAGCTGGTCGAGATCGCTCGCGCCTTGCACGCGAAATCGCGCATCCTGGTGCTGGACGAGCCCACCACCGCCCTGTCCGCCCGCGAAACCGATCGCCTGTTCGCCCTGGTACGCCAGCTCCGGAACGAAGGCATCGCCCTGATCTACATCTCGCATCGCATGGCCGAGATCTACGAGCTGGCCGACCGCGTCACCGTTCTGCGCGACGGCTCCTGCGTCGGCACGCTGGAGCGCGAGGAACTCTCGGCCGATGCCATCGTGCGCCTGATGGTCGGGCGCGAATTGTCGTCCTTCTACACCAAGACCCATGATGCGGAGGCGGTGCTCGGCCCGGTGGTGCTCGAAGTGGACGGCATCACCGATGGCGCCCGGGTGAAGCCGTGTTCTTTCGCGCTGCATCGCGGCGAGGTTCTGGGCGTGGCCGGCCTGGTCGGCGCCGGCCGCACCGAACTCGCGCGTCTGATCTTCGGCGCCGATCGCCGCGCCGGCGGCAGCATCAAGCTCGAGGGCAAGCCGATCGCGCCGAGAACGCCCAAGCAGGCGCTCGATGCCGGCATCGCCTATCTGACCGAGGACCGCAAAGGGCTCGGCCTGTTTCTCGACATGAGCTGCGGCTCCAACATCAATGTCGGCGTGATCGACCGCGACGCCGCGGCGGGCGGCCGGCTCAATCTGCAACGCGCGCGAGAGCGCGCGATGGGCGCGTTCCAGGCGTTCCGCGTGCGCGCGGCAAGCCCGCTGGTGCAGGTCGGTTCGCTGTCCGGCGGCAACCAGCAGAAGGTGCTCCTGGCGCGCCTGCTGGAAACCGGACCCAAGGTGCTGATCCTCGACGAGCCCACGCGCGGCGTCGATGTGGGTGCCAAGAGCGAGATCTACCGCATCATCGACGAGCTCGCCTCCAAGGGCCTCGGCGTGCTGATGATCTCGTCCGACCTGCCGGAGATCGTCGGCATCTGCGACCGCGTTCTGGTGATGCGCGAAGGCAGCATCGCCGGAGAGGTGGGCGGAACCACCGGCGTTCCCGTGACGCAGGAAAACGTCATGGTGCATGCGGCCGGTCTCGCCGCCTGACCGAACCGGAGCCGCCTCGCCTGGCCCCCTTTCCCTTCACCGGAACCGCGGCGCGGCGGCCCGCACCCGTTCCTGTCTCGCAGCCGCCGATGCTTCCCTGGAGATGAGCATGTCCGACTTCGAACCGGTCTCCGGCAACACCAACCCCGAACCCGGCTCCGTCCTGGCCGGCACGGGAACCGGCACCGGGTCCGCCCCCGCCGCCCCCTCGCATGGGGGCGCCGGATTGAGCGCCAGGCAGGTGCGCCTGCGCGCGACGCTGCAGGCCACCGGCATGCTGCCGGTGCTGATCATCCTGGCGGTCGGGTTCCATCTGCTGGGCGGGCACCGTTTTCTCACCGCGCAGAACCTGTCGATCGTGGCGCAGCAGGCCTCCATCAACTGCGTGCTCGCCGCCGGCATGACCTTCGTGATCCTGACCGGCGGCATCGACCTGTCGGTGGGCTCTATTCTCGCCGCCTCGGCGATGGGCGCGCTGATCGTCTCGCTGCTGCCCGATTTCAGCGGCCTGGCGATCCCGGTCTGTCTCGGCATCGGCGCCGGCATCGGGGCGCTGAACGGCCTGCTGGTGGCGTATGCCAAGCTTCCGCCCTTCATCGTCACGCTCGGCTCGCTCACTGCCGTCCGCGGTCTGGCCCGGCTGATGGGCAGCGATAACACCGTCTTCAACCCGAATCTCAGCTATGCCTGGCTCGGCAATGACGGGCTGCACATCCTGCCCGGATTCGCGATTCCCTGGCTGGCGATCGTCGCCATGGTGGTGATCGTGCTGTCCTGGTACGTGCTGCGCCGGACCGTTCTGGGCGTGCGCATCTATGCCGTCGGCGGCAACCCGGCCGCCGCGCGCCTGGCCGGCATCAACGTGCCGCTGATCCTGCTGTTCGTGTATGCGCTGTCCGGCGCCCTGGCCGGGCTCGGCGGCGTTCTGTCGTCGGCACGCCTCTACGCCGCCAACGGCCTGCAGCTCGGCCAGAGCTACGAGCTGGACGCGATCGCCGCCGTGATCCTGGGCGGCACCTCCTTCGTGGGCGGCGTCGGCTCCATCTGGGGCACGCTGGTCGGCGCCCTGATCATCGCCGTGCTCAGCAACGGCCTGATCCTGGTCGGCGTCTCCGACATCTGGCAGTTCATCGTCAAGGGATTGGTGATCATCGGCGCTGTCGCGCTGGACCGGTTCCGTCAGGGCAGCGGCGTGCGCACCTGACACGATCAAGGCGCCGCGGAACCGGGCCCGGCCGCGGCGCTCACAACGACAAACGGGCTTTTCTGTCGAGGACGACGACCATCATGACCAATACCCGTTCCCTGCTGCTCGGCGGCGCCGCCCTGCTTGTCAGCCTTGTTGCAGGCCAGCCCGGCGCCCACGCCCAGGACCACAAGAAGCTGACCTCCATCGGCGTGACCATGGGGTCGCTCGGCAATCCGTATTTCGTCGCCCTGACCAAGGGCATCAAGGCGGAAGCGAATGCCGGCGGCCACAACGTGACCGTCACCGCCGTGTCGGCCGATTACGACCTCAACAAGCAGTTCACGCAGATCGACAACTTCATCGCCGCCGGCGTGCAGCTCATCGTCCTGAACGCGGTCGACCCGAACGCGATCCTGCCGGCGATCAAGCGCGCCCAGGCCGCCGGCATCGTCGTGGTCGCCGCCGACGTGGCCGCGACCGGCGCCGACGCCACCGTGCAGACCGACAACGTGCTGGCCGGCAACCTCTCCTGCGCCTATCTCGCCAAGTCGCTCGACGGCAAGGGCAACGTGGTGATCGAGAATGGTCCGCAGGTGTCGTCGGTGATCGACCGCGTGAAGGGCTGCAAGGACGCGCTGGCGAAGTCGCCGGGCATCAAGATCCTGTCCTCCGACCAGGACGGCAAAGGCTCGCGCGATGGCGGCCTGCAGGTGATGCAGGGCTATCTGATCCGCTATCCCGACCTCGCCGGCGTGTTCACCATCAACGACCCGCAGGCGATCGGCTCCGAGCTCGCCGCCAAGCAGCAGAACCGCAAGGTGCTGATCACCTCCGTCGACGGCGCGCCGGACATCGTCACCGCGCTGAAGACGAAAGGCAGCATGATCATCGCCTCTGCGTCGCAGGATCCGTACCAGATGGGCCGCATCGCCACCAAGGTCGGCACGGAAATCCTGGACGGGCATCCGCCGGCCGAGAAGGTGATCCTGATGAAGCCGAAGCTGATCGATGCCAACAATGTCGGCTCCTATGTGGGCTGGACCGACCACTAACCCGCCCCGGAACCGGCGTCGCGGGGGCGCATGAACGCCCCCGCGTCGCCGGGACAGGTCCGCCAGCCGGAACGTCTTCTGACGTCTCGCTCCGAACGCGCCACGGCCGCTCATCTCAGCACGCCGATGCGTTCGGGGCTCATGCCTTCTCCGAATTTTCCCCGGCGGCACCGTCCGGTTCCTCGACGGCCCCCTCACTGCCACGCCCGCCGGTTTCATGAGCATCGCGCTCTCCTCGGAGCCGAAGCCCACCCGACCGTTTGACCTGTCGCTGTCGGGAGGCGTGCCGATGCCTATGGCCAGGCGCCGCACCCGATATACACCTCGCGCCGCCCTTCCCCCGATCGGCGACAAGCACGCCGTCATCATCGCCCTGCCAGGCCCGACACGCATGCATGACCGAGCGGATGGCTCGTCGCGTCAAACCCTTAAGCGTGGCGCAGATCCTTTTGGAAACGGCGCGCCGTACGTCTGTCGGCATTGACTTAAGTTGCGATCGGCAACAAACTTCGGTTGTCCGTCGGCCAGAGGGAAGTCGATAACGACACCGGCCGTCGCAAGGGAGAAAACGATGAAATTCGGCACGCTGTTCTCGTATTGGAACACCGAATGGAACTGCGATGCCGCGGGCTATGCCCGCCTCATCGAGAAGGTTGCGGCGATCGGTTTCGACCTGCTCGAGATCAGCGCGGATCATGTCCATCGCATGTCGGAGGAAGAGTTGGTCCGCCTGCGCGAGCACGCGGCCGCGCACCGAATCGGCTTCACCATCAATAGCGGGCCTGCGAAGGAGTTCGATCTCGCCTCGGTCGAGGCTGCGACACGTCAGAACGGCATCGCGTATTTCGAAACCATCCTGCAGAAGATGGTCGTCCTCGGCGCGGACAGTCTCGCCGGCGCGATCTATTCCTATTGGCCGGCCGATTTCGTGTCGACCGACAAGGAAGGCGCCTGGGAGCGGAGCATCGCGGCGCTCAAGCTGGTTGCGAAGACGGCCGAACGTCTTGGCATCACCATCTCGCTCGAGGTCCTGAACCGCAACGAGACCTACATCCTCACGACTTCAGCGGAAGCCGTCGAATACTGCAGGCGCATCGACAGCCCATCGATGAAGATCCTGCTCGACACCTACCACATGAACATCGAAGAGGACGATCTCCTCGAAGCGATCCGCACTGCAGGCCCCCTGCTGGGCCATTTTCATGTCGGCGAGAACAATCGCAAACTTCCTGGCATGAACAACAGCATTGACTGGAAGCGCGTGGCGGAGGGGCTGCACGAGATCGGCTACGACGGCAATGTGGTCATGGAGCCGTTCCTGCTTGCCGGGGGCGCCGTCGGCCATTCGATCCGTGTATGGCGTGACCTGAGCGATGGAGCGGACACCGCCGGGATGGATCAGCACATCACCCGCTCGCTCCAGTTCCTTCGGGCGGAGTTCGCCGCGAGGTGAGGACCTTCTCCATTCAAGGATAGACAATTGAAACTGCTATTATCCGTTTGGGTCTGAGGGTGCATTCAGCCTTCCTCGAACGGATAACGTTCTGAGGCTCTTTCTTTCGAGAAAGAGCCTCTTTTCAAGCCGCCGTTGCGGGAGAGAATTTCAGCGAATGGTGTAGCCGCCATCCACTGGCAGGTTCACGCCGTTGATCATCGCCGCAGCCCCGCTGGCGAGGAACACGATCGCCAGCGCCACTTCCTCCGGTTCGGCGAAACGACGCGTCGGGATTTCCGCGCGTGCGCGCTCGCCCTTCTCGCCGCTCCAGCCCACCAGCGCCATGGGTGAGTTGACCACCGTGGGCGAGACGCAGTTCACCGTCACGCCACGCGATCCCCATTCGATCGCCATGCATCGCGCCATGCCCAGCAGCCCCGTCTTGCTGGCGCAATAGGCGACATGCTGATCCAGTCCCACCACGGCGGCCTGACTGGCCATGAACACCACGCGCCCGTATCCCCTCGCCAGCATGTGCGGCGCGACCGCGCGCGTGATGCGATACTGAGCGTTGAGATTGATGTCGATCACCCGGGTCCATTCCGCCTCGGGCACCGCCTCGGCGGGGCCGACATGGCCGATGGCGGCGTTGTTCACCAGCACGTCGATCCGCCCGGCCGCTTCGGCGATCGCAGCGACGACGCCGTCGACGTCGTGTTCGGACGTGATGTCCGCGACGAAACCCCGCGCGCCGGGATAGCGGGCGGCGACGTCATACACCGATTCCGCGCGATCGATCAGCATCAATCGCGCGCCCCGCTCGGCGAACGCCGCGGCCAGCGACTGCCCGATCCCCCCGGCTGCTCCTGTGATGATCACGACCTGCCCGCGCAGGTCGAAGGCCGCTTCGAACGCAAGACCACTCATGACGCCTCTCCAGGCCATTGCGAGATTGTCGGCTTCGCGGCGCCGCTCGGCCTGTCGATTGCAACCGATGGCGCCGCTCGCGCCATCCTCCGCCCCGATTGCCGGAATGTCGGCCGGAGCGGGGACGACGGATGAACGCCGTCCCCGTTCCGCTCGGGGAACCGGATTACTTGTTCAGGAACTGCTGCACGTTGGCCTTGGTCACGTAGGTCCAGGGCACGTTGTAGAGCTTGCCCTCCCCGTTATCCCACTTCATCGACGGATACATGGTCCAGCAGGTGGAGAGCGGCTTGTAGCTGTCGCCGATAATGTGACGCAGCGCCAGATCGACCGCGCCCTGCGCCTGGGTGAAGGCGTCCTGCTTGATCGACAGCACCATGTAGCCCTTGCTGACGGCAACCATCGCGTCATGCACGCCGTCGATGCCCGCCGTCGGGACGGTCGCCGGGTCGATGCCCTGAGACCGCATCGCCGCGATCGCGCCGAGCGCCATCTCGTCGTTCTCACCGATCACGCCGTTGATCTGGCCCGGATGCGCCGTGAGCCAGTTCTGCATCAGGTTGAGCGCTTCCGCCCGCGACCAGTTGGCCGTGTTCTTCTCGAGCAGATGGATGCCCGGCGCCGCCGCCAGCGCCTTCTGGTTGCCCTCGTAGCGCTGGATGGATCCGAGCTGGCCGACCGGGCCCTGCAGGATCACCACGTTGCCCTTGCCGCCCATCTTGTCGATCACGGCCTTGGCTTCGTCCTCGCCGGCCTTGACGTCGTCGGAGCCGATATAGGCAGCCTCGTTGGCGGCCTTCACCGGCCCGTTCGAGCCGATCACCGGAATGCCGGCCTTCTCCGCGCGGGCCACCAGGGCGCCGCCGGCATTGGAATCGATCGGATCGAAGATGATGGCGTCGTAGTGCTGCGCGATCATCTCGTCGAACTGACGATCCTGCGTGAGCTGATCGTAATTGCCGTCGAACACGGTGAGCGTGGCGGTTCCGTCCTTGATGGCGGGATGCTTCTTCGCCTCGTTGACCCAGCTCTGGGCGAACTCGCCCTTCAGGCCGTACATCGCCACACCGATGCGATAGGTCTTGGCATCCGCCGCAGAAGCGGCGGCGCCCAGAGCCATCACCGCGACGCAGCCGAGCAGAAACTGTTTCATGTCGTTTTCTTCCCAGGATTTATCGTTTGGTTGTTATCGCTGTTCGCGCCGCGCATTGGCGTCGAACAGTACCGCGCCGACGATGATCACGCCCTTGATGATGTGCTGGTAGAAGGACGAGATCCCCATCAGATCGAGACCGTTGTTGATTACCCCGATGATCAGCGCGCCGAGCAGGGAGCCGACCATGGTGCCGACGCCGCCGGACAGGCTCGTGCCGCCGATCACGACCGCTGCGATCGCATCCAGCTCGTAGCCGATGCCGGCTTGCGGCAGGCCGGATGTCGTGCGCGCGGTGAGGATCATTCCGGCGAGCCCGGCCAGCAGGCCGCTCAGCACGAAGGTGGTGAAGATCACCAGTTTGGTGTTGATGCCGCTGGTGACGGCGCTGCGGGCGTTGCCGCCCACCGCATAGACGTAGCGGCCGAAGCGGGTGTTTCGCGTGATCACCACCGCGACGACGATGCAGGCGAGATAGATCCAGACCGGGATGGTGATGCCGAACAGCCGTCCCTGGCCGAGTTCGACGAAACCGTCGGCAAGGTCCGGAATCGGCATTCCGCCGCTATAGACTTCGGTGATGCCGCGCGCGGTGCTGAGCATGCCGAGCGTCGCCACGAAGGCGGGCACGCGCAGATAGGCCACCAGGCCGCCATTGACGGCGCCCAGCAGCGCGCCTGTGCCGAGACCGGCCAGGATGCCCACCCAGGGCGCATAGGCATGGTCGCCGCTCACCAGCCCGGCCGCCACGATGCCGCCCGCGGCCAGCACCGACCCCACGGAAAGATCGATCCCGCCCGCCAGCATGACGAAGGTCATGCCGGTGGCGAGAAATCCGTTGATCGAGATCTGCAGGAAGATATTGGAGATGTTCCGGACCGTCAGGAAATACGGATTCATGAACGACAGCGCGACCACGATCACGATCAGCGCAACGACGATCCCGTATTCGCGGGCGAGCTGTCCGAGATCGGGACGGCGTCGCGCCGGCGGAAGGGCGGAGGCGACCGACTCAGGAGGCATGGTGGAGGAGGTTCTCATTGTTCGCCTCACGGGCGGGCATCTCGGCAACGGCGAGGCCGCGGTTGAACACGATGATCCGGTCACTGATGTGCAGGATCTCTTCCAGATCCGACGACACCACGACCGCCGCGTTGTTGTCGGCGACGAAGGCGCGCAGCGTCGCGTAGATTTCCATCTTGGCGCCCTCGTCGACGCCGCGTGTCGGCTCGTCGCAGAGCAGCACCCGCGGCGAGGTCGAAAAGCAGCGCGACAGGACGACCTTCTGCTGGTTGCCGCCGGACAAGGACGCAACGGCAAGATCCGGGCTGGCCGCCTTGACCTGGAAACGGCGCATCATGGCCGAAACCAGCGCGTTTTCCTTGCGGCGGGAAATGAAGCCGGCCTTGCACAGGTCGCGCAGCGCGGCGAGCGAGGTGTTCTCCTTGACCGACCGCACGGTGACGAGCCCCGTCTCCTTGCGGTCCTCCGTCACCAGGGACATCCCGGCACCGATCGCCTCGCGCGGACGCCCCGGCGGCAAGGCGCGACCGTCCAGCCTCACCTCCCCGGCATCCGGCTTGGTCAGCCCGTAGATCGCATTGAGGAATTCGGAACGGCCCGCGCCGACCAGGCCGTAGATGCCGACGATCTCGCCGGCCCTGGCTTCGAGGTCGATGCCCCGGACCATCGGCTCCTGCCGTAAGCCGCTCACCTGGAGAAGGGCCGGTCCCTGGACGGGACTGTCAGCCTGTTCCGGCCGGTGACGCAGCACTTCGCGACCGACGATGTGGCGGATCAGCTCGCCGCGGTCGATATCGGCGATCCGCCCGGTCTCGACGAAACGGCCGTCGCGAAACACGGTGAATCTGTCGGCGATCTGGAAGATCTCGTTCAGACGGTGCGAGACATAGACGATGCCGGTGCCACGGGCCGCCAGGGCCCGTATGGCGCGAAACAGGGTCTCGGTCTCGGTTTCGCCGATCGCCGAGGTGGGCTCGTCCATGATGACGATCGGGCTCTCGTAGCTGATCGCCTTGGCGATCTCGACCAGCTGCATGCGCGCGACGCTCAGCGCGCGCATCGGCAGGCGCGCATCGATGTCGAAGCCCAGCCGGTCGAACAGCGCCTGCGCATCCCGCTCGGCCCGCTTGCGATCGACGAACGGGCCGCGCATCCGCTCGCGTCCGAGCCAGAGATTCTCGGCGACGGTCATCGCCGGAATCGGGCTCAGCTCCTGCGTGATGATCGAGATGCCGGCGGCAAGAGCTTGCGCGGGCGTGGAGAAATTGACCGCCTCGCCCTTCACGGACAGCGTTCCGCCATCGCGCTTCACCAGCCCCATGACGATCTTGAGAAAGGTCGACTTGCCGGCACCGTTTCCGCCGCACAACGCGTGAATGGAGCCGGCCTCGAGCGCAAGACGCCCGTCGACTAGCGCCGGAACGCCGTTATAGCTTTTGCGGATGCCCTCCGCGTGGAGAAGCATGATGTTTTCCTCCCGAGCGCTTCTGCTCCGCTGCATGGCGGTATTGTTTGTGCTCGATACCAACTAAACTAGTCGCGCACGGCGCTGTCCGCAAGTATGCCCGAAACGACAAACGATTTAAGCCGACACGGCTCCGTCCGTCTCGCCCACGGCCGGAAAGACCGCCTGATCGACAGAAAACATGCGCTGATGCATCAGAATCGCGCTCCCGAACGCGGCCCCTTCCGGCCCCAGCCGCGACAATTCGACGTTGGGTGCTGGAAAACCCTCCGGCAATTCGCGCGCGAGACCGGCCTGCACGTCGTCGGAGACGTGGGCGAACAGAGCCCCGACGGAGCCGCCGATGATGACCAGCCCCGGGTTGAGCACGTTGACGACGTGCAGCAGGCCGCGCGTGAGCCACCCTCCCCACTCTTCGGCGGTCGCGCGCGCCGCGGGCTCGCCGCGCTCCAGGGCGTCAAGCAGCGAGTCCAGATCTGGGGCGGCGTTGCCGGAGCGTTCGGCATAGCGCGACAGCACCGCCGCCTTGCCGATATAGCTTTCGAGCGATCCCTTGCGGCCCGGATTGCTGCCGTAGCCGTCGCCGCCCATGTGCAGGTGTCCGAACTCGGCCGCGACGCCGTGCGCGCCCCGGAACAGTTCGCCGCCGATGACGATGCCCCCGCCGGCGCCGCTCTCGATCAGGAAGAACGCGACCGTATCCGAACGGCCGGACGTGCCGGCATAGGTCTCGGCCAGCGCAAGGGCATTGGCGTCGTTCTCGATACTGATGGCCGTATGCCGGCCGAGTTCGCGTTGCATCTCCTGTCGCAGCAACGCTGCCAGCTTCACGTCGCGCCAGCCGATATGCAGCGCTTCGCGCACCGTACCGCGATCCAGGAGCGCCGGGATGGCGACGCCGAAACCGCCGATGCGACGCCGCGCGCCGGCCGCCGGCAGGATGTCCCGCGCCATCGCGCCAAGCTGGGCGACGGCCTCCTCCGGGCTGTGCCTGGCGGTCGCGTAGTCGGCCCCGCGGATGTCGAGAACATCGCCGCGCAGGTCGATCGCCAGCACGGTGAGACGATCGACGCCGATCTCGGCGCCGACGAAGGTGGCGCCCATCCGCTGCAGCTCGATGACGATTCCAGGACGCCCGGTCCGGTACTCCGCCTCGAGATGGCGGGCGCTCTGGTGTTCGGCGACGAGTCCTTCGTTCAGCAGGTTGGCGATGATGTTGCCGGTAGTTGAGCGGTTCAGGTTCAACTGCCGCGCGAGCGCCGCACGGCTCATCCCGCCCTCGCGAAACAACACGTTCAGGGCGCGAAGCTCGTTGACATAGCGGACCGATTGCGGAGTCAGGCTGGACGCGATCGTTCTGGTCTTCGGCGACGCCATGGTGATCCGGGAAACAGGAGCGGTTCCGGTTTTCCTGGACATCGGGGGCATGTCAAGCCGGACCCGCCGCCCTCCCGCCACCGCCGTCAGATGTCCTGATTCTGCGGCAGGATCACCAAATCGCGGATCGTCACGTGCCGCGGCCTGGTCAGCATGAACAGGATGGCTTCTGCGATCTCCTCCGGCGGCAGTCCGCCTTTGCCTTCGAGCAGGGCCTGGCGATTCTCCGGCGTCCAGCTGTCGAGCAGCGGGGTGATGGCGATGCCCGGCGAGATCTCGCCCACCCGCAATCCGTGCGGCGCAACCTGCCGCCGCACGCCATGTACGAAGGCCTGCACCGCATGCTTGCTCGCGCTGTAGACCGGCTCCCAGGGGATGGCGATATGGCCGGCGATGGAGCTGGTGACCACGATATCGCCGGTCTTGCGTGCGACCATATCCGGCAGCACATCGCGCACGAGCCGGAAGACGCTGTTCACGTTCAGCGCCAGCATCCTGTCCCAGGCATCCGCATCGCCGCCCAGCACGTCGCCGCCGACATAGAGCCCGGCATTGGCGTGCAGGATGTCGATCTGGCCGCATGCCTCGATCACGCGCCCGGGCAGCGCCGCCACCGCTTCCGGATCGACGAGATCGACCTGGAGCGGCGTCGCCCGGTCTCCCAGCGGTTCGGTGACGGCGGCGAGCCTGGCGGCATCGCGGTCGCAGAACATGACACGCGCGCCGGCCGCGTGCAGACGCATCGCAGAGGCCGCGCCGATTCCGGACGCAGCCCCGGTCACTATGGCAACCTGCCCTGTCAGTGGTTTCATCTCGCCGTTCATGGCGGGTTTCCCTCGGTTCTTTTTGTTTGTCCTGGGGCCAAACTAATCTGCCATGATCTCTCCCGCAACAGGGCCGAGCGTTCAGCCTGTCATTCGTTTCGGAGGGCGGACGTGCTTCTCGCTGAGGCCGCCACAGCCCGGGAAGCGGAGGCGCGGGCACGATGAACGAGCCCGCGGCAGACCGTAACCGAGAGACAGAGCCGACCCAGACGGTTTGGCGGATGGCCGCGCGTCAGACCCTTCCGATGCCGGGCGACCGGCAACCGCCCTTCAGCGCGCCGGCTCCGCGCCGCCCAGCACCACGCGCCGGTCGGCCTGCCCGGCCGAAGCCGCGATCACCCTGGCATTGGGCTCGTCCGTCCGCGCGATCCAGTCCAGCGCCGCGGCGCGGTCGCGGCCGAAGCGCATATGCCTGGCCAGCAGCCACTCGGCGCGCAGCGCCTCGTCGGTGGCGACGAACCAGCTCTCGTCCAGCAATCCCCGCACCGGCGACCAGGGACCATCGAGCAGAAGGTAATTGCCCTCCACGATCAGCAGCGGGACCTCCGCCGGCACGGCGATGGCCCCCGCGATCGGCTCCTCGATCTCGCGCCGGAAGGCCGGCGCATAGACGGTTTCGCCCGGAACGGGATCGCGCAGACGGCGAAGCAGGGACACGAAACCCGCGGCATCGAACGTGTCGGGCGCACCCTTGCGACCGGCGCGGCCCAGCCGCTCCAGCTCGCACTGCGCCAGATGAAAACCGTCCATCGGCACCACCATCGCCGCGGTGCCCAGAGCGTCCGCCAGCACCGAGGCCAGGGTGGATTTACCGCTGCCCGGCGCGCCTGCGAGACCGAGAATGCGCCGGCCGCCTTTGGACAGGAGCATCTCCGCCGCGCGAACGGCGTCGGTGCGGGTGGTGATGGTGTTCATGGGGCCGTTTGTCCTGCCGGGGTGGTGAGCACGCCGCCTTTGGGCACGGCCGGAGGCGGGGGCACCGGCGACATCATCGGAGCGACGGCCTGCGCTTCCGGCAAGGGCGGCGGGATGTCGTCGGGGCGCTGTCCGGACAGTACCGCCTTCAGCACCGACACGCCATGCCCGGTATGCGGGTTGAGCTGCACGGTGGCGGTCATGCCGGCGGAGAGGATGACGTCCGGCGGCACCTGATCCAGCGCGATCCGGACGGGAATACGTTGCGCCAGCCGGATCCAGGTGAAGACGGGGTTCACGGATGCGAGCCCGGCGGAATCGGCCTGCGCGTTCTGCACCTCGATCCCGCGCGAAATGCCGGAGACATGCCCCCAGAGCGGCTGCTTCCAGCCCATCAGATAGAGACGCGCGCGATCGCCGAGATGGATGTCGGAGAGCTGGGTTTCCTCGAAATACGCGTCCACCCAGAAACTGTCGGAATTGACGATGGAGATCACCCGCTCGCCCACGGTGACGTAATCGCCCACCTGGGCGTCGAGATTGGTGACGAAGCCATTGACGCTGGAGGTGATGCGCGTCCGCTTCAGGTTCACCCTGGCCTGCGCCAGCGCGGCGAGATCGCGCCGCAACGTCGCCTCCGCCGTCTGCACCTGGGTGGCGTAATTCTGCTTCTCTTCCACGGAGGTCGAGAGAGTCGTCAGTTCGCGCCGCCGCTTGTCCTGGGCCTTGCTGTTGTCCAGCGCGGCCTGCGCCTGTTCCACATCCGCTTCCGCGTTGGCGACGGCAATCTGGTAGTCGGTGGGCTCGATCTCCATCAGCAGCTGCCCGCGCCGCACGAACCCGTCGGCGCGCACCGGCAGACTTACGAGACGCCCGGCGACTTCGGATGCTTCCGTCACGACATAGGCGCGCACGGCGGCGTCGCGTGTCCAGGGCGCGATCAGATACGCATCCCACACCGCCCAGCCGAGCAGACCCGCCACGACGACGGCGGATACCGTCAGCAGGATCGGCGTCGCGCGCAGGCCGCTGGGCCGTTTGGGCTTGCGCTGTCGCTCTGCCGGCGGTTCCGCCCTGGGCGCGGCGGCAGCGGCGGTACCGCCCTCACCGCCGGTGCGCCGCTGGGCCGGCGCGGTTGTCTCGGCCGATCCGGCATCCGAGGCGGGGACCGGCATGGCCGGCATTCTGCGGCCGGGTTGGTCGTTCATCTCAAAACACCCCCGCACACAGAACCAGCACGCACAGAACCACGACATACACGGCGAAGAAGAACAAGGACGGGTGCCATACGTGACGCGACCAGCCGTAGCGGCTGGACAAACGGAACAACGGCAGACAGACGAGCCAGGCCAGCAGCATCAACGGCACGAATGGCGCGACATAGACCCCGAAAATGTCGATCTCACGGTAATGCATGGCGCGTCACCCTGCCCCGGCGGTGGCAGGCCGCCGGCGATCGGCGAAATACGGTGCATGACGCAGCAACGTATCGGACAGGAGCGTGATCTCGACCTGGGCGCGCAGACCGGCCGCATCGTCCGGCTGCACCCGGGCCAGGTCGCGCAAGCCGTCGGCGCATCGTTCCACCTCGCCCTGCGCCAGGAGCCCGAGCGATGATTCGAGCTGGCCCGGTTGCGCGATACCGGCCTGCAGGTTGCGCAAACGCAGAACCTGCGTGCCTGCGTTCAGGCCGGATACCAGACGGGCCCGGTCGGCCGGATCGGTTCCGCCGGGAAGCGCGCCGACCCTGGTGATCAGCAGGCCGAGCCAATCCTCGGCGGCGCGACGTTTTCGTCCAGCGGCGAAACGACGCACATCGCGCAAGGTGAGCGCCAGCAGGCGCTGCACCTTCCACTCCTTGGACAGGGGCGGAAAGAGACGAAACCCGAGCAGACCCACCACCACGCCGGCGACGATTCCCTGCGCACCGTTCAGGAACGAGGACAGATCATAGCTCTGCTGGTTGCTGGGCGCGATCAGGGCCAGGAAGATGAAGTCGATCGCGGTGAACACGAAGCGATGCCAGCTTCCCGCCGCCATGAAGGCCGACGGCACCATCACCGCGCCGATCGCAAGAACCAGGGCCAGATAGCTCTGCTGGCCGGGCAGGACGGCGAACGACACGATCGCGGCGAGCACCGCGGCGCAGACCACACCCAGCCCGAACTCCGGCACGATCTTGTGCGCCAGATCGGCCTGCGGCGCGAACAGGATCGTGATCACCGCGCCGAACACCATCAGACTCTGGCCGCCGGGCCAGGCGAACTCGATCCAGATCGTGGCGGCGAGAAGCATGGTGAAAGCGACGCGCAACCCGTTGGTCAGCGCCACGAACAGATCCGGCACGTAGAGACGAGTTTGCGACCAGTCGCGACTGGCCTGGGACGGATCGTCCAGCAGGGCGACGGCATTGGCGCCCCTGGCCAGGCCGAGCAGCGTTTCGGCGCAGCGGTCCAGCAACAGGCGCTCGGAAATGGTATCGGCCTGGCGCGCGACCAGATGGCGCGCCATCTCGCGGAACCGGTCGCGTGCCATGGCCGCGTCGTCCCAGTCCGTATCGTCGATCCGCTCGCCTTCCGAAAGCAGCGGCATTGGCCAATGCCCGTCCGGCCAGTTCTCTGGCGTGGTCAGGTGCGTCGACACCTCGTTCCAGGCGGAGAGCGCGCGCAGCAGCCCCTTGGTGCCGCCCTTCAGGATTCCCGAGCGGTAGCGCAGATCCGCCGTCTCCCCCAAGGCCTCGTCCATCAGCGGATCGAGCGCCGCCAGGGTGCCGATCAGCTCGCGACGTTTCGCCACCATCTCCGGAGCGCCGTTACGCAGCGTCTCGGTGATGCCCTTGGCGATACCGTCCAGAATGGCGATGAAGCGCTGCGCCAGACGTCGACGCGCATCGCCCGTATCGGTGGCCGACAGAACAAGGCCGGCACTGAGCACGCCGATCGAGATTTCGGTGGCGCGGGTGATGGCCAGAAGGAACACCCCGTTGGGCGAACCGTTGATGCTGTCCGAGAACACGATCGCCGCCGTATAGCCAGCCAGCGAGGCAGCATAGGCGGCCGCATTGCGCAGCACGGTCGCCATGAATCCGGCGATCATTCCCCAGGCCGCGAGCCCCGCGATCAAACCGATCCGCGCCTGGGGCATCAGGGCCGTCAGGACCACGATCGCCAGCGCCCCGGTACAGGTGCCGATGACACGGAACTGCCCCTTGCGCAGCGACGCGCCGATGGTCGGCTGGCAGACGATCGCGGCGGTCAGCGGCGCCCAATAGGCGTTGTCGAGCTGAAGCCAGAACGACACCCACATCGCCAGCGCCACGGATGCCAGCATGCGCAACCCGTAGAGCACGCGGGGCTGCATCTCTTCCAATGACCGCATCAGGCTTTGCCGGCGACCTTCTGTCGCTTCGATGGCGGTTGCGGCCATGGGGCTCCCTCAATGCGTGCCGGTCACCCGCCCGGATCGCTACGCCCCCCTAACGAACCAGCAGCAGCAACCGTTCCGGCCGGACGCTGGCAATCCATGCCGCCGGACCAGCACCCCCGCCCCAAGCTCGCCCATCCTCCAGCCAGACTGCGAAAGCCTTCATGCCGCCGTCTCCACTTGCCGATCGATCCTGCCCGCAGACTGCGCCAGGACCGCTTAACAAGCCGCAAACGGAGCCGGTGAAACCCGCCGCTCTCAGCGCTGGTCGCGATAATACGCGACACCCAGGGCCGCGGGCGCCGCGACGCGCCCACGCCCGGTCAATGCCGGCAGCATCATGAACAGCAGCGTCACCAGATAAGGCAGCATGCCGAGGAACGCCGACGGGATGCCCCAGTCGCGCGCCTGCGCCAGATAGCCGAGCGCGCCCACGAAGCCGAACAGCAGCGCACCGGCGACGATGCGCCAGGGCCGGTACCCGGCGAAGATCACCAGCGCCACCGCGATCCAGCCTCGCCCGGCCGTCACCCCGTCGGACCAGGACGGCACGAACCCCAGGGTCAGATAGGCGCCCGCTCCCGCCGAGATCGCCGCGCCCAGAACCACGTAGGCGAAGCGCAGCGGCAAAACCTTCATGCCCACCGCGTCGCAGGCCGCCGGATTCTCGCCGATCGCGCGCAACGCCAGCCCGTGCCGGGTGCGGAACAGCAGCCAGTGCAGGAACAGCGGCAGGATCAGGAACGCCACATAGACCGGCAGGCTCTGGCGGAACAACGCATCGCCCAGCACCGGCAGGCGGTCGAGCAAGGGGATCGGCAGAACCGGAAAGGTCGCGGCGGAAGGCTGTCCCGCGAAAGGCCGGCCCAGCGTGGCCGCCAGACCCATGCCGCCCATGGTCAGCGCCATGCCGCACAGCACCTGGCTGGCGCGCGCCACCACGGTGGCGAAGGCGAACAGGCTGCCCGCCGCCGCCCCCGTCGCCAGGGCAGCCAGGACCCCTACCGCCGGATCATGCGTGCCGGACACGGCGGCCACCGCCGACATCGCGCCCAGCGCCATCAGGCCTTCCACGCCGAGATTCAGCACGCCCACGCGCTCGGCCAGAAGCTCGCCGAGCCCGGCCAGGGCGAGAACCGCGCCCGACACCAGCGCATTGGACAGCAGACCGGAAACCACGCTCATGCCACGCCTCCAGCGCCCGCCACCGGCCGCGTGGGCACGATGCGATAATGCGCCAGACGCTCGCCAATGGCGGCGAACAGCAGGATCAGCCCGGTCAGCGCCAGGGCCGCGCTGGACGGCACCCCCTGGGTCTGCAGCACCAGGCCCGCATTCAGCACCAGCGCCATCAGCAGCCCGGTGAACACGCAGCCCAGCGGCGACGAGGCGGCCAGAACCGCGACGATGATGCCGACATAGCCGTAGCCGTTGCTGAGCCCGCTCTGGAGCCGGTGCACGGTGCCGCTCAGCTCCAGCATCCCGCCCAGACCGGCGATCGCTCCGCCCAGCAGCATGGCCTGGAACAGGCGCCGCCGCACATTCATGCCGGCATATGCCGCGGTGTCGCGATTGGCGCCGCAAATGCGCAGCTCGAACCCCCATCGCGTGAACCGGAAGGCCGCCGCCAGCAGCGCCGCCAGCCCGAGCACCACCGCCAGCCCCCAATGCAGCCCGCCCAGATGCCAGTCGCGCGGCAGCTTCGGCAACGGATCGGGAATGCGCGCGGTCTGCGCCGCCGCCATGCCGTGCGGGTCGCGCCACGGACCGGTCACCAGCCAGTCCAGCCCGAGCCTGGCGACGAAATTCAGCAGCAGCGTGGCGATGATCTCGCTGGTGCCGAGCAGCAAACGCGCCAGCGCCGGCACGGCGATCCAGAGCGCGCCGCCGGCCATCGCCGCCAGACCCATCGTGATCTGCACCAGCAAAGGCGATCCGTGCGGCCCAAACAACGCCACGCCGGCGGCGCAGGCGGCCCCGACATAGAATTGCCCGTCGGCGCCGATGTTCCACAATCCCACGCGCAGCATCAACGACACGGACAGGCCGCACATCACCAAAGGCGACGCCAGCAACAGCAGATCCTGGACGCCGAACCGACTGCCCAGGCTCTGCTTCAACACGCTCCCGCCCAGCGCCAGCGGATGCAGGCCGAGCGCGGCCAGCAGCAGCCCGGCCACGAACACGGCGACAAGCGCGGAGACGGCATACGCCGCATTGCGCACGCGTCCCGACACGGACGGCACGCGCTGCACCACGAAACCCCTCATGCGAGCCACTCCGCGCGGCGACCGGCGCCGTTCTCCATCCGCCGCCGCGGCCACGCCCGAAACGACCCCGGCCCGAAAGCCGGTCCTTCCGCGCACGCGGCCGTGCGATCCCGGCGCGCAGCCACGCGGCGCGCGATCCGCAGCGACCGATCGGCCCGGTGCCGCGCCGTCGCCCCCGCAGGGACGGTTTCGCGCGCGGCCGGGGTTCCGCTCCTCCGCACCTGTCCGGTCACGAAACCGGCTCCGGCAAGACCTGACCGCTCATCAGCAGCCCGAGCCGTTCCGCATCGGCCTGCGCCACGGGCAGGATCCCGGCGATACGGCCCGCGAACAGAACCGCGATTCGATCGGCCTGCGCCAGCAACTCCTCGATCTCCTCCGAAATCAGCACCACGCCGACGCCGCTCGCCCTGAGGGCCTGCATCCCCGCATGCAGGGCCGCCACCGCGCCCACATCGAGCCCGCGCGTCGGGTAGGCCGCCACCAGAACCCGGCTGGCGATGCGGCGCTCACGCTCCGCCACCAGACGCTGCTGATTGCCGCCGGACAGGTTGCGCGCGGGAATACGGCTGTCGCGCAGGTTCACCGCCGCGTCGTCGATGATCCGGCGCGCCAGCCGCGCGAGCCGGCGCGGGAACAGGAACGGTCCGCTGCCGGCCGCATCGCCGCGGTAATCGCGCAGCACCGCGTTCTCTCCCAAGGGCAGATCGGCGGCGAGGGCGGTGCGCAGACGGTCTTCCGGAATATGCCCGACGCCCCAATCGGCGAATTCGCGCGCACCGCGCGGTCCCGATGCGTCGCCGTCCAGCAGCACGTCGCCCGCATCGGGCCGGACGCAGCCGGTCAGCACCTCGCTCAGCGCCCTCTGGCCGTTCCCGGCCACCCCGGCGATGCCCAGGATCTCGCCCGCGCGCACGTCGAGATCCACCCCGTCCAGCAGGGCGATCCCGCGATGGTCGCGCACGCTCACGCCCCGCAGCGCCAGCGGCACCGCTTGCGCTCCGGGCACATCCGTCTCGTTCCTGGCGACCGTGGCGGGAATGGCGGTGTCGCCGATGATCAGACGCGCGAGCGATGACCGGCTGGCGCCCGCCGTGGAGCCGGTGGCGACCGAACGCCCCGCCCGCATCACGGTGAGCGCGTCGGCAATCTCCAGCACTTCGCCCAGCTTGTGGCTGATGAGGATCACAGCGTTTCCGTCTGCCCGGAACGCCCGCAGCGCGGCGAACAGGGCCCGCACCTCGGCCGGGGTCAGCACGGCGGTCGGTTCGTCGAGCACCAGGATCCGCGTGCCGCGCGCCAGAACACGCAGGATCTCCACACGCTGCTGCTCGCCGGCCGACAGGTCCGCCACACGCGCGCCGGGCGACACCGCAAGCCCGAACCGGTCCGACAAGGCCTGCGTGCGCGCCGCCAGGGAGGCCGGGTCGAGCCGGAACGGGGTCTCGTTCCAGCCCAGATGGATGTTCTCGGCCACGGTGAAGGCGGGCACCAGCTTGAAGTGCTGATGCACCATGCCGATCCCGGCTTCGATCGCGTCGGCCGGGCTGGCGATTCGCCGCACATGGCCCTCGATCGCGATCTCGCCGGAATCAGGCTGGTAGAGCCCGGTGAGCACGTTCATCAGGGTCGACTTGCCGGCGCCGTTCTCGCCGAGCAGCGCATGGATCTCGCCGCCCTGCAGGGTGAAATCGACGCCGTCATTGGCGCGCGCGCCGTAGAACGACTTGGTGATGCCGCGCATCCGTACGAACGCGGTGCGCGCCGCTTCCGGCAGCACCGTGCGCGGCAGCTCGCCCGGCTGCATCAGGCTCAGACCGCCTTCAGGCCGACGACGCCCTCGACCGGCCAGTTCCATTCATAGCAGGCGATGTCGTCCAGGCTGCCGCCCTTGGGCACGCGCACCTTGCCGGTCGCATCGCGGATCTCGCCCTGGATCGGGTTCCAGCCGCCGATGATGCGCGTCCGCACGGCATCGGCCTGTGCCGCCACCTCCGGCGGCACGGTGCGGCCCCAGGCATCGCGGTCCACGCCGTGACCGACCGGAAGCAGGGTGTGGCCGTCGCCGGCCCAGCGTCCCGCCAGACGCGCGCCGATCTGGTCCACATAGAACTGGGTCCAGTCCAGCATCAGCGACGTCACGTAGGCGTCCGGCCCCATGGCGCGCATGTCCGTGTTCCAGGTTGCGCATTTGATGCCGGCCTTGGCCGCGACCTGGAGACAGGAGCCGTCATCCAGGTTGGTGTAGATCATGTCGATGCCGTTCTGGATCAGCGCGGAGGCGGCCTGGGCGGCGGCCTGCGGATCGAACCAGGAATTGATCAGGATCACCTGCACGGTGGCCTCCGGCCGCACCGACCGGGCGCCGAGCAGGAAGGCGTTGGCGCAGCCGAACACGGACGGCACCGGGAAGGAGCCGACAAAGCCCATCTTGCCCGACTTGCTCATCTTCGCCGCGGCGACGCCGATGATGTAGGACACCTTCCAGTGCTGGATGTAGTACCAGCTCTCATTGTCCGAGACGTGGTGGCCGTTGCATTCCAGGAAGGCGACCTCCGGCGCGTCGTCGGCGACGCTCGACAGAAGGTCGCCGTATTCGGAACTGACGAACACCATGTTGGCGCCGTTCTCGACAAACTGCCGGAAGGTGCGGGTCGCGTCGGCGGAGACCGGAATGCTTTCCACCTCCAGGAACTTCGCCGCCGGATAGGCCTTCTTGGCCGCCAGCAGCCCGGTGTGGTGCGTGGTCGACCAGCCGCCATCCGAGACCGGGCCGATATGGCCGAACGCGATCACGGCGTCCTTCTCCGCCACGGCCGGAAGCGGTGACGCGGCGCGAGCCAGGCGCGGAAGGAACGGAAGGGCGGCAGCACCGGCCAGCAAAGCGCGTCGCTTCAAGAAGGGCATCCGAACCACAAGCTCCAACCAGACAAACACGCACCATGCCCGATCCGGCCGGCCCGGAAAACGTTGCGCGACAATCGTTACGCAAGCCTTATGCCACACGCTGTCATTTGTGCGGCACGCCATTCCGATGACACCATCCGCCCTCCACAGGCTGCACCGGAGAAGCTCGCTCCATGATCACCGACCGTCGCGCAGGCGCCGCCCATCTGGTCCGGGAAAGCGTCCGATCGCTGTTGCTTCTGTTCGCCTGGGACGTGGTGGTGGTTCTGGCTTTCCAGCTCGCGCACAGGCCGTGGATGGATCAGCCGACCTTGCCCTATTCGCTGATCGGCTCGGCGCTGGTGCTGTTCCTGAACGTGCGCAACACCGCCTCCTACAATCGCTGGTGGGAAGCGCGGACGCTCTGGGGCTCGGTGGTCAACAACTCGCGCTCCTTTTCGAGGCAGATGGCGACGCTGCTGCCCGGTGCGCCCGAACTGACGCGGGCGATGGTCGCCTACGTGCACGCGCTGCGCGGCGGCCTGGGCGGCACCGACACCTCGGCAGACGTGGAACGGCTGCTGACGCCGGAGTTGTCCGCGCGGATCAAAGGCCGCCGCAACCAGGCCAATGCGGTGCTCTACGAGATCGGCGTGGGGGTGCGCGAGCATGTGCAGGCAGGTCATATCCACGCCGCCGCCCATGCCGAGATCGACCGCATCCTCAGCGATCTGGCCAACGGCCAGGGCGGGCTGGAGCGCATCCGCAATACGCCTCTGGCGATCCAGTTCTCCGCCCTGCCCGGCCTGCTGGTGCGGGTGTTCTGCCTCGTGCTGCCGCTGTCCATGGTGCAGGAGCTGGGCTGGATCACCCCGTTCGGCTCCACCCTGGTCGGCTTCCTGTTCGTGGCCCTGGACAAGATCGGTGCCGATCTCGAAAACCCGTTCGCCCACACGGTGCATGCACAGCCGATGCAGTCCATGTGCCGCACCATCGAGATCGACCTGCTGCAGGCGATCGGCGACCCCGCCCCGGAACCGTTGGCCCCAGTTCGCGGCGTGCTGCCCTGAGGCAATCGCGTCTGAAGACCCGCTGAAATGACGCGCCGGCACGGAGACCGGCGTCGCACTTCGCCTGATACGCCTCGCGCAGAACGACATCGAGGCGGAACGATCCTGGTCGGTGCTGGCCGATCCGGTTCACGCATGGCATGTTTGCTCAGACAAATGCCGGCGGAGAACCGGCACACTGACGAGGATCGTTCATGCCGATGCAGGCCGATGGCAGCTCCCGAACCGATGACGATGCCCTGTTCCGCAAGATCGCATGGCGGATCATGCCGTTGCTCGTGCTGTGCTACGTGGTCGCCTATATCGACCGGGTGAATATCAGCCTGGCCAAGGCGCAGATGGCCAGTGAGCTGCATCTGTCCGACACCGCGTTCGGGGTCGGGGCGGGTATCTTCTTCATCGGCTATCTGCTGTGCGAGGTGCCGAGCAACCTGATTCTCTTCCGCGTCGGCGCGCGGACCTGGATCGCGCGGATCATGGTGAGCTGGGGCGTGGTCGCGGCCTCGCTCGCCCTGGTGGCGCCGATCGCCCATCTGTTCGGACCGCACTGCGAAACCGCCGTGTTCCTGGCGCTGCGTTTCCTGCTGGGCGCCGCGGAAGCGGGTTTCTTCCCCGGACTAATCCTGTATGCGAACCAATGGCTTCCGCCCGACCGGCAGGGACGGTTCTTCGCCGTTCTGATGGCCGCTCAGCCGCTCTCCTTCGTTGTCGGGCTGCCGCTTTCGGGCTGGCTGCTGGACGGGATGAACGGGGTTCTGGGCGTATCCGGCTGGCGCTGGATGGTGTCCCTGGAGGCACTCCCGGCGATCGTGCTGGGCTTTGTCGTGCTGTTCTCGCTGACCGACCGGCCGTCGGAAGCGCGGTTCCTGTCGGACGGCGAGCGGCAGCGCGTGGCGCGGGCCCTGTTGCATACGGAAGAGAAACGGGCCGATCTGCCGCTTCGCGCGGTCGTCAGGACGCCGGTCCTGTGGGCGATGATGGGCTATTGGTTCCTGGTCGTGGCCGGCGTCTATGGCATCAATTTCTGGCTGCCGACGCTGGTGAAGCGCGTGGCAGGAGGCAGCAACGAGACGGTCGGTCTGTGGTCGGCGATCCCGTATGTGGGCTGCGCGATCGGCATGGTGCTGTTCTGCACCCTGGCCGAGCGGACGGGCCGGACGCTGCCCGTGCTGGTTCTGAGCACGATCGCGGGCGGGATCGGGCTGATCGCCGGTGCCGGCTGGGGACCCGGCGGGATCGCACCGACCCTGATCAGCATGACGCTGGCGCTGACCGGCTCCATGACCGCATCGGCTTTGTTCTGGAGCCAGCCGGGACGCATCCTATCCGGCCGTGCCGTCGCAGTCGCGACCGCCGCGATCAACTCGGTCGGCAATGTCGGCGGTTTTGTCGGGCCATCGATCCTGGGATTCGTGTCCGACCGGTTCGGCTCGCAGACGATCGGACTCGGCGCCCTGGGCGGGTGCCTGCTGGCGGGCAGCGTGGTGGCCGCCCTGTGCTTCAGGAAGCCCGCGTCGCGGACTGTTGGCGGCCACGCGACGGCTTCATGATCGATTGACCGCCCCCGCGCATGATGCGGATGCCGCCTCGTCGTCGCGCCGCTCCGGCGAGCTGCCTCGTGGCGGATTCGAATCGTGCCGACGCGCGTCGAGCGCGGCACGGCGCATTCTCCGTCGCTCGGCCGAGGCTGGTGGAACGACGCGCGCCGGTGTCCCGTCGCCGTGTTCCGGCGGTTCAGGGTTCGGTGCCGAACCCTTCCTCGATCTGGCTCATCAGCAGCCGCGCCGGCCCGGCGATCTGTCGCGTGCGGCTGGTGCAAAGCGCGAGCGTCAGCGGCGGGATGCCGCGCGTGCGGATCGGCACGAAAGACAACTCGCCGCGCGTCACCTCGTCGGCGACGTCGAGCGCGCACAGGATGCCGATGCCCGCCCCGGCGCGGATCAGGGACTTGATCATCTGAATGCTGTCGGCCGAGGCGACGCGGTTGAACGCGAATCCCGCCACCGCCTCGATCGCCGCCATCTGCTCGTGCAGGGCCAGCGGCGCTGCCGGGGCGATCACGCGTTCCTCCGCGCCGGCGCTGGCCGGCAGCGTCTCGTGACCGGCCAGAGGATGACCGGGCGGCAGCACGAAGCCGAGCGGGTAGTCGCGCAAGGGCTGGATGGTCAGGTCGCGCGACGGTCGCGGCCCGAGCATCAGGCCGAGTTCGGCGTCGCCGGAGACCACGCAGGCGGCCACGTCCTTGTTGTCCAGCACCGTGAGCGACATGGTGAGCCGGGGATGGACGGCCAGCAGACGCGCCGTCAGATCGACCAGGGCGCCCTTGGCCAGGGCGTCGATCACCGCCAGACGCACCGTGCCGCGACGCAGCCCGCGCATGTCGTCGAACTGGGTGACGAGCGTGGCCAGATCGCCGGTCCAGCCGCGCGCCTGATGCAGCAGCAGCTCGCCCGCGGCCGTCAGGCGCATGCCGGACGGGGTGCGCTCGAACAACGCGACCCGGAACGCCTCCTCCGCAAGCTGGATCTGACGGTCGATCGCCGAGGCGGCGATGCGCAGCTCTTCCGAGGCACGCCGGATGGAGCCGTGGCGCGCGACAGACAGGAAATAAGGCAGGAAGCGCGCGAAGACCGGCATGGGCTCTCTGATTTCTCGAACGGAGACACCTGATTATAGCGATGGATTCGCGCAGGCGTCTCGCTTCCTATGGGAAAAGCCGATCCGCAGGGGGAGTTGCCCATGTCCGAGACCCTCGAACGCCCCGTCGTCGCCGCCCCGCCGGCGGACCCTGTGCTGCCGCGGAACTGCACCTTCGAGCCGGGCGACTGGGCCCGCCTGTCGCGCTGCTGGTTCCCTGTCGCCCTGTCGCGCGAGGTGACCGGCAAGCCGAGCAACGCCGTTCTGCTGGATGCGCCTCTGGTGCTGTATCGTGCCGGCGACGCGCTGGTGGTGGCGGACGATCTGTGCCCGCATCGCGGCGTGCCGCTCTCGATGGGCACGGGCGACGGGGAGACCATCGCTTGCGCCTATCACGGCCTGCGCTTCGGCGCGCACGGGCGCTGCGTACACGTGCCGGCGAGCCCGCAACGCACGATCCCGCAGCGCATGAATCTGCGCACCTATCCGGCGGTGGAGCGCTACGGCCTGGTCTGGACCTGTCTCGCCGGCGGCGATCCGGCCAGCGCCGACATTCCGGACATGCCGCACTGGGACGAGCCGGGCTTCCAGCAAATCACCTGTCCGTGGATCGATATTTTCGGCTTCGCCGGGCGGCAGATGGAAGGATTCCTCGACGTCGCGCATTTCGGCTTCGTGCATACCGCCACCTTCGGCGACGCCAACAACACGGTCGTGCCGGACTACATGCCCTCGATGACCGAGAAGGGCTTCGAGGTCGAATACCGCTCCAATGTCGGCAATTATCCGATCGGCGCCGACCAGCGCGGCTCGGAAGGCTTCGAATGGCTGCGGCATTTCCGCGTCCATCTGCCGTTCACGGCGACGCTGGAAATCCATTTCCCCGGTGCGTCGCGCCTGGTGATCATGAACGCCGCATCGCCGGTTTCGGCCCGGACCACGCGTCTGTTCGCGCCGATCGCGCGCAATTTCGACACCGACCGGCCGGTCCAGGAGGTGTATGACTTCAATCTGCGCGTGTTCGAGGAGGACAAGGCGATCGTGGAGGCGCAGAAGCCCGAATGCCTGCCGCTGGACCCGGCGCTCGAGGTGCATATCCCGGCCGACCGCTCCTCCATCGCCTACCGCAAGGGTTTGCGTTCGCAGGGTTATTCGCGCTTTTTCACCGCCTGAGGATCGTCGTGGCGGCGCTACCGCGCCGGCACGGCTTGCGGCATGATCGCTCCGGCTCCGGCCGTCCCTGATCGAGCGTTCCCATGCCGCCCTCCACCCCCTCCGCCGATCCGGTCGTCTCCGGGACGCGTCCGGTCAGAACCGCGCTCGATCTGGCCGATATCGTCCTCGGCGCAGCCTGGATCGCCGTCTGCGCGACCGGGCCCGAATTCATCTGGCGCGGTGCGCGCCTCGTCGCACGCCATTTCGAGCCGTCGGAGCTGTGGACCGCCATTCCGCTCGGCCTGCTGGTGGCTTTCTTTGTCGAGCCGCTGCTGGAAAGGCTGCGGTCCCGCGCGACGACCGGCGATCGCGCGCACCATGCGCCGACGGGACACGGGCGCGGACCCGCCTTCCATGCGCTGAGCGGGATCGCCTTCGCGGCCTGCGCCATTCTGGTGCATGACGCGATGTCGGCGCTCGCCGCCATCCACGGGCCGCTCCTTCCTTCATCCGGCCCGGCTACCGCGCCGGCCATCGCGCTGGCGCTTAGTTGGGCACTGACACCGTTCGCGGTTTCGTTGAGCTGGTGGACGATCCGCCATCCTGCGATCTGCGCCCTGTTCTGCGTCCTGGCAGCGGGCGCGCCGGTGGGCGCCGGATTGATGTTCGACTGGTCGCGCAACGACATCGTCACCACCGCCCTGCCCTGCATCGCGATCCTGTTTCTCGGGCTGCACCGGCTGCGGCGCGGCGGCGAATGGACCGCCACCGTTCTGAAAAGCGTGGCGCAGGTGGCGGCGAGCTGGCTCGCCGTGTGCCTGCTGCTCGATCTGAGCCTGGACGCCGCCGGGTTGAAACGCTTCGCGCTCTACAGCCCGAGCGGTTTCTGGATGGATGTGCGGTTCTATGCCGGCTGGATCGCCGGGCTCTGGCTGGTTCCGCGGCGCGTCGCCTGACCGTCTCGGATCGGGCGCTCAGGCGGAAACCCGCGCCTCCGCCATGCCGAACAAGGCTTCCACCGCCGGGTCGAGCCGCGCCGCGACATGGTCGCGATCCTCTTCGGACAAGGCCGGATAGGCGGCGGGAACGAACGGCTTGATACCGTGGCCCTTGTAGGTGTCGAGCGGCACGAAGCCGCCCGGGGTCCCCGCCAGTCCCGTTGCGTCGCACAGGGCCTCGATCACCGCCTGCGGCCGCGTACGGACGGACTCGTAATCGAGCAGGGCCAGATTATGCGCGCGACGATGCAGACCGGCCCAATGGGCGAGCGTGCGCGTGCGCATGGTCACCGGATCGGGAAAACGCTCGCCCGTGTCGAGATCGCGTTCGTGCATCATCTCGGTGCCGAACATCGGGTGGGTCTCGTCCACGCCCCAGAACTGGTCATCCCAGACGCTGTGCCAGGGCGTGCGGATGAATTCCGCGAACGACAGCGCGCGCAGCGATTCATGCACGTGCCAGGGCTGCTTGTGCAGGCTGCGCAGCCAGATGGCGGGATCGCGCGCGATCACCAGCACCAGCACGTCCGGCCGGAACAGGATCTGCGGCGGCACGGACCAATGCTTGAAGCCGTAGCTTTCGGTGAAGGCGTCGCGTCCGAGATTGGCCTCGATCAGCTTGATGATCGCATGCGTGCCGCTGCAGCGCATGCCGTAGACCTGGATGTGCCGGATCGGCTCGGCGCCGCGGATCAAGGTCCGGAGCCCTGGCATGGGCAGACGCCACTCGAGTGCGATCATCGGGCGGGCTCCTGCGGCGTGTCGGATGAAGCGCGACCGTATCGAAACACCGCCGATGCGGCCAGTCGGAGATGGCAACGAAGCGTCGTGTCCGGCGCTGGAACGAGCGTCCGACGCGCCAGGTTTCGAGGGTTCGACCATGCCAGAGATCGCCCGCTGCCCGATCTGCCGGAACGCCGGCTGGCATGATCGCTCGGCCTTTCTGGCCTGCACCCATTGCGAGCTGGAGGTGTCGCGGGATCATCCGCTCGACGCCATGCCCGGGCAGATCGAGGACGCGCTCGACGGCGCCGGGCGCGATGCGCTGTCGGGTCCGGGCTGGCGCCTCTCCGCCGTGGCCCTGCGCAACGCGGCCTGGCGTCTGGGGCGAAGCTGGCGCGCGGGCGGCTGGAGACGGGAGGCGCCGGTCGCGCATGCGGTCGTTCTGGGTGTGATCGGACGGCCGCAGGAGATGCCGGTGATCGAGACGATGATGACGGGGCCTGGCTTCCCACGGGCGATCGTCGTGCTGGATGGCGACGGCGAGGCGCCGCAGGGACCGGCCGGAATGCGGGTCTCGATGCGGCCGCTCGCGGGAGATTTCGCCGCCCAGCGCAACCAGGTGCAGAGTCTGGCGCAACGACGCTGCGGCGCGCGATGCTGGGTGCTGCAACTCGATACAGACGAGCGTCCGACGCCGGAGCTGCTGGGCCGTCTGGGCTGGATGATTCAGGCCGCCGATCGCGAGGGTCTGCGGTCGATCGGCCTGCCGCGGATCAACCTGGTGGATGGCGCGCGATCGGCCCTGTTTCCCGACATCCAGTATCGTCTGAACCGGGCGGATGTGCGGTTCGATGGCATCGTGCATGAACGCCCGGTGGTAGCGTTCGCCGAAACCACGCTGGGCCTGGCCGGCGCGATCGAACACCGCCTGTCGCGAGAGCGGGTGCTGGAACGGTCGCGTTCCTACGAGACCATGCGGGCCGGGGCCGGCCGCCCTTCGGACGAATGGGCGCTCCTGCGTCCGTTCGATCCTGCTTCGATGGCGGTGCGGTAGAGCGCCACTGTCTCGGCGGCCAGGGTCGCGCGCGTGAACATCCCCGCTGCGGCGCGGCTGTTGCGGTGCAGCCTGTCGCGCAGGGCGGGATCGCGCAGCATCCGGCGCAGGACCAGGGCGATGGCGCCGCCCTCGCAGCGTTCCGCGAGCAATCCGGCGCCGGTCTCTCCGACGAAGCGCCGGGCGCTGGCATCCTCGGCGCAGGCCAGGATCGGACGGCCGAACGCCATCGCTTCCTGGTAGACCAGGCCAAAACTCTCGTAGCGGGACGGGGCGGCGACCAGATGCGCGGCGGCGAACATTGCGTGAAGAGCGGGTTCGGGAAGATCGCGGGACAACGCCATGCGGGACAGGAGGGCGTCGCTGCGGCGGGGCAGCGCGTCGATGCCGACCAGATGCAGGCGGAACTCCGGCCCCTCGCCGCGTTCGGCTTCGGCGGCAAGGGTGGCGGCCGCATCGAGAAGTTCGGCAAAACCCTTGCGCGCTTCGGCGCGTCCGACAAACAGGATACACAACGGCCCGTCGCCGGAAGGCGGATAGGCGGCGCCCCTGCCGGCGGCCAGGATCGTCTCAGGCAAACTGAGCCCGATCACGGCATGGGCCGGTCCCGGCGGCGGCACGCGGTAGCGCGCGGCGATGGTCGCGCCATGCGCCGCGGTGTTGGAAATCAGGGCGGCGGAGCGGCGTGCGCTCATCGCCTCCAGCAGCATGGCGGCACGATGATCGAGGCGATCGCGCCAGGAACGCACGCCGTTCGCGGTGATGGAAGCGGGAGTCGAGTTGCGCGTGACCAGCGGCGCCGGGCCGAGCAGCGCCACGAGCAGGCCAGGCGCATACCAGTTCGTGGCTTCCACGACTGCGACCGGCGCCTCGGCATGGCAAGCCCGCACTGCGCGCCAGAAGCAGAAGGGCGGCACCAGATGGCCGATCGCCCCGAAGCGTCGCAGACGGCGCAGGAGTGGGCCGGGCGCGCAGCCGATCACGAGGGTTCCATCCCGCGTGGCGCGGCCGGTGCGATCAAGCGCGATCACGGTGACGTCGTGGCCGCTATCCCGGAGCGCCGCTGCGATCTCGGCCGCGGCGCTGGCGAGGCCGTTGCGCGCGGGGGGAAAGGACCAGCAGAGCAGGACAGTCCTCATCGGGCACGGCCGATCAGGCGGCGATACAGCGCCTCGTAATCGCGCGCCATGCGGTCGGCGGTGAAACGCGCCTCGAAAACGGCCCGAATCTGCCCGCGATCGAGCTCGGGCAAGCGGCGCACGGCATCGACAGCCTCGTCCTCACTGTCGACGATGAAGCCGGTGATGCCATGCTCGACGACTTCCGGCACGCTGCCCTTGCGCCAGGCGATCACCGGCGTGCCGCAGGCCATGGCCTCGATCATCACCAGTCCGAACGGCTCCGGCCAATCGATCGGAAACAGCAGGGCCGACGCATGGCCGAGCAGATCCTGCTTGGCGCGATCGTCCACTTCGCCGACATGCGCGACGGCGTCGCACAGGAACGGTTCCACCGCCCGCGCGAAGAAGGTCGGGTTGCCGACATCGATCCCGCCCGCGAGACGCAGCTCGGCCCCGGCGGCGCGAGCGATGCGGATGGCGCGATCGGGGCGCTTCTGGTCGGTCATGCGGCCGAGAAAGACGAGGGGTCCGCCACCGGGCCCGGGCCGGTAGTGGTCGGCGGGAATGCCGTGGTGCACGATCCCGGCCAGATTGCCGCCGGGCAGGCAAGCCGCCTGGGCACCGGAGATCGCGGCCACCTGGAGGCGGTCGAACCAGCGGAAGAAGAGCTGCCGGTCGAGCTCGTCCAGGCGCCAATGCACGGTCGTCAGGCTGGGTACGGCGCTGCCGCCGAGAAGGGCGGCATGGGCGAATTCGCCGTGGCAATGAACGATGTCGAATTCGTGAAGATGCTCGCGCAGAAGATCGAGCTGCACCGCTTCCAGCATGGCCGGCACGCCCGGAGCCACAGCGCCGTGTTCGCGCTGCAAGGCCACCAGGCTCGGATATCCGGACAGGAGCCGAGCACTGGTGCGGCTGTCGGACGGCGCGATCAGGGTGACCTCGTGCCCGGCGGCAATCAGTGCCTCGGTCAGGTCGGACACAACCCGCTCGGTGCCGCCTGCATGTTCTGGGGGCGTGGGAACGATCACCGGCGCAAGCTGGGCGATACGAAGGGCCGATCTCGTCATGACAGGGGAACGAAGTCGCCCGTGCGGGGTTTCAATCGGACCGAGAGCGGAGGCCGCGATGTTTGTTCTGCATGTGGCCTTGCAGGGCTGTCTCCGCGCCGCCGATGTCGAATACGGGCTGACCGCCGATACGGGCGGACATATTCGCTATCTACTGGAACTCGCGGCCGAGTCCGTACGCCATCCAGCAATCGATCGCGTCGAGATCGTGACGCGCGCTTTCTCCGGCAGCGAGTTCGATCGTTGCTACGCCGCCGGAATCGAGGAGGGAAACGGACGCTGCCGGATCATTCGGCTGGCAACCCGGAACCCGTCCTATCTGGCGAAAGAGGATCTCTGGCAGGAGCACGAGAGTTTCGTCGCCGCACTGATCGATCACCTGCGGAGCGCGGACCGCCTGCCTGACCTGATTCATGCCCATTATGCGGATGCCGGGCTGATTGCAGCCCGCGTACGCGACGTTCTGGGAATCCCGTTCCTGTTCACGGCCCATTCCCTGGGACGGGTAAAACGCGATCTGCTGCCGCCGGAAAGCCCGCAGCTTCGCGGGATCGGGCGTCGCATCGCCATCGAGGAAGAGGCGATCGCTCTCGCGGACGGGATCGTCGCCTCTTCGCGCGACGAGGCGGAACGCCAGTTCGCGGTCTATGATGGCTACGAGCCGGGGCGCATCAGGATCATTCCGCCGGGCAGCGATCTGGAAAGTTTCCGCAACCAGACGGTGCCGGACCGGGTGCGGTACTCGATCGAGCGGTTCCTGCGTCGGCCGGAGCTGCCCGTCATCCTGGCGATCGCGCGCCCGGTGACGCGCAAGAACCTGAGCGCCCTTCTGCATGCGTTCGGCGGCTCCCAAGCTTTGCGTGCGCGCGCCAATCTGGTGATCGTGGCCGGCAACCGTGACAGGATCGACGCCCTGGAGCCCGAGATCAGCGAGAACATCAGTGAAGTTCTGGAACTGATCGATCGTTATGATCTGTATGGCAGTGTCGCCTATCCGAAGCATCACGAGCCGGCTGATATTGCCGGTTTCTATGCTTACGCCGCCACGCGCCGCGGCGTTTTCGTCAACCCGGCCTTGAACGAACCGTTCGGACTGACGCTGCTGGAGGCAGCGGCATCCGGGTTGCCCTTGGTGGCGACCCATAGCGGCGGCGCAACCGATATCGTCGGCGAGGCCCACAACGGGTTTCTGGTCGATCCACACAGGCCGGATGAGATCGCCGCGGCGATCCTACGGATCGTTCTCGACGCCGAAGGCTGGGATCGTTTGTCGGAGAACGGCCTTCACGCGGCTGAAAGCTACGATTGGGCGCGACACGTCTCCCGCTACGCGGATTTCGCGAAGACTCTGTGCGGCGCGGATCATCGAAAACCTGCTGCACGAGCGGACGATCGTCTGCTCCTGGTCAGCGATATCGACGGCACGCTGATCGGCTGCCGCGATAGCGTGCGTTCATTCGTGGAATGGCATGCAGAGCAACAGCATCTGGTATTCGCCCTGGCCACCGGCCGGTCGTTCCATTCCGCACTGGCGATCCTGGGACAATCGGGGGCGACCTTCCCCGACATCCTGATCGCATCGGCCGGCTCGGAGATCTACTGGCTCGATCCGAACCGGGCCACCTATCATCACGACCGGGACTGGGAGAAACAGATTTCGCGAGGGTGGGACAGGGACGGGATTTCGGCACTGATGCGCGAGCGGATCGCGCTTACGCCGCAACCGGATCTGGAGCAGCGACCGCGCAAGCTGAGCTACTTCACCGAAGGGGAGGAGGATATCTTCCATCAGGTGCGCGATCTCCTCGCCGAAGCCGGCCACGCCTGCTCGGTGATCCAGAGCCATAAGCGCTACCTGGACATCTTGCCGCTGGGTGTCTCCAAGGCGGCCGCGATCACCCATGTGCGCCAACTTCTTGGGCTTGGCTGGGACGATGTGGTGGTGGCTGGCGACAGTGCGAACGACGTGGAGATGCTGCGTTCGGTGCCGCAGGCGGTGCTGGTCGCCAATCATGCCGACGGTCTGCGCCATCTTCCCGACCTGAGCCATTCCTATCTGGCGCGGACGCGGTTCGCGCGGGGCGTGATGGAAGGCGTCGAGCATTTCCACGCCCTGCGTGCCGCGCGCTGAATGCCGGCACCCGTTTCCGTTCTGACCCTGGTGCGCGGGCGCGCCTTGCCGTTCGAGCGTCTGGTCGAGGGGCTGTGCCGGCAGAACGTCCTGCCGGACCGGCTGGTGGTCGCGTTCATGCAGGACAATCCGCCCGCCCTGCCGCCAACGCCGTTTCCGGTGTCGCTGGTGCAGGTGCCGGGCGAGCCGATGCCGCTGGCGGCAGCGCGCAACCGTGCCGCGGAAGCCGGCGGTGACGGGCTGCTGATCTTTCTCGACGTGGACTGCATCCCGTCGCCCGAATTGGTCCGGGCCCTCACGTCCGCGGCTGAGGCTCATCGCGGCCTGCTGCTGGGCGACGTGCTGTATCTGCCGCAAGGCGGGGCCGATCACGACCGCTCGCCCGCCCGGCTCGACCGGCTGGGCGAGCGTCATCCCGCACGACCGGTCCTGGCCAGCGGTGAGATCCGGCCCGAACCGGACCACGGCGCTCTATGGGGGCTTTGCTTCGCGCTCCCCGCCTCGCTCTGGCACCGCGCCGGCGGCATGGACGAGCGCTATGCCGGTTATGGCGCCGAGGAGACCGATTTCGCCGCCCGCCTGGCGCGTCTCGGGACGGACGTGCACTGGGTGGCGGATGCACGCGCCTGGCATCAGTACCATCCGGTGCATGTCCCACCCTTGCAGCATTTCGATCACATCGTGCGGAATGCCCGGATTTTCCGCGAAACCTGGGGCCGCTGGTGCATGGAATACTGGCTCGGCCAATTTCGGGACCGGGGGCTGGTGGACTGGACCGACACGGAACTTCGCGTGCGCCGGCGGCCAACGGAAGCGGAATGCGCGGCCGCGCTGGCGTCTGCAGAAAAACGCTTCAGCTGAGTCGTGCACGCGGCCTGGCTGCAGGACGACGATCAAGTGCTTTTGCCGCCTGGCTCCTGCAATCGGGCGACATCCCGCTGGCACGTCGACGAACGCCCGGCCCATTTCGGGCGCCAATTCCGTGTTCCCGGTGCACAGGCGACCTTCTGGATAATAGACAGACCTTTCAGCTAAAGCTCCGAGCCGATGACAAGCACCATCGAACCAGCCATCTGGCCTCCGGATATCTTTTCTCGGTAGCAGGTCGGCTTTTGGGCGGCAGAGCGGATAGTTTTGGAAGCGGCCAGTTTCCATCTACGAGAACCACGATGCACCAATCCGGCTTGCCGAGTGTGCTCACGCGGTTCCGACGCTCGAGCCGCTGCATATCCGGGCCGTTCACTTGCTTGCTGCTCGTGACGACCCTGATCGACAACACTTACGCTGCGCCGGTCAGTATTCCGGCGGGAGCACCAAGGCTCGAGGCCTTCCAGGCCGCCGCTTTTTCCTCGGTCAACCCCGGTGCCGCCCCTGGCGGCGGCTTGGCGCCTGCCTTCCTGCCCTCCGGACAGGCGACGATCTCAACCGCGAACGGCGTCACCGCGGTCGCCTATCTCGACGCCCGCGGCAACGTCCTGAGCGGATCACGAACCTTCCCCAGCGTTCGCGGAAGTTCGCGTTGACGAGCCTCGGCCGCCATCCATGCAAATGGATATTCGGCCACCCACTCCCACAGCCGGATTGATCGAGATCGAACTGGCCGGTGGTCGTCGCCTGCGCGTTGATCGGGATGTGGATGTCGATGTGCTCCGACGCGTTGTCGCTGCGCTGGAGATGCCGTCATGATCACCGTGCCTGCTGGCGTGCGCATCCACTTGGCACTGGGCGCCACGGACATGCGGAAAGGGTTCGACGTGCAGCTCTCCCGCCTGCCGGGGAGATCACGGCTGGCCGAGGCGATCCGCTACGCGCTCGGACGTTGGTCGGCACTGACCCGGTTTCTCGACGACGGGCGCATCGACCTGGACACCAACCCCGTGGAGCGGGCCATCCGGCCGATCGCACTTGGCCGCAAGAACTCCCTGTTCGCGGGCAGCGAGGGCGGCGCCAAACGCTGGGCGATCGTCGCCTCGCTGATCGAGACAGCCAAGCTCAATGGCGTTGAACCGTATGTCTGGCTCCGCGATGCGCTCACCTGCATGGTGGACGGGCACCCCAATCACCGGCTTGACGCATTGCTGCCGTGGCAATAGCCGTGCCTGGCAACAGACGACATCATCTGTAAACGAGAATTTAAGCTTTGCGGCATACAGGTAGTTTACTCATTCGGAGGGTCTGCCTGTGTTCCAGCGTCTATCCATTCGACATCAACTCGTTGCTTGTTTTGCAGGCCTGCTGACGATCCTCGTTGGCCTGGGGGTATTGTCCAGTTACGGATTGCACAAGGTCCTGTCGAACGCTCGTACTATCGAGACCGTATCGTTGCCGCAGGTCCGTCTTGCCGCCACCCTCCGCGGCGATATGGAGGATTACGACCGCAGCGTCGTATACCTGATCCTGTTCAGCAAGCCCGAGGACATGGCCTCCGAGGAGGGGTGGCTGAACAAGAAATACGACGCCGCGAGCCAGACCATGGCGGCCCTCAGCCCGACGCTCGATACCGAACGCAAGGTCGCGAAGTTCCAGGATTTCCAGCGGCACTGGCAGGATTATACGGAGAGCGCGCAGAAAGTTGTCGCCCTGGCCAAGCAGGGAGACAAGGTAGGAGCCTTTGCCGAAGACCGTCGCGCCACAACGGACATGCTCCTGCTTGCGGCCACCGACATCAAGCAACTCATCGATATGAGCAATGAGGATGCTGCTGCCGCGGTTGCCCGGAGCGAGCAGGCGGGCAGCTCGACGCTGACGATCATGTTCCTGGCCATCGGCCTGACTATTCTCGCCTTCGTAGCTGTCGCCGTGGTTCTGATCCGGAGCATCGGTCGCAATGTCACGCTCATCAGCGATGCCATGATGGCGCTATCAAGAAACGAGCTCGACACCACGATCCCGCTTGTCGGCGATAGGACCGAGATGGGACGCATCGCGGGCGTCGTGGAAATATTCAAGGCCGGCATGATCGAGGCCGAAAGAATGCGCGCAGCCCAGGAGGCCGAGCGCGCGGCGAAGGAGAAACGGGCGCAGGCCCTGGAGCAGCTGGTCAACGGATTCGAAGCGCAGATCGCCAGCATGGTCGGCATGCTGGCTTCTGCGTCCACCGAA
>JAMSKV010000013.1 GCA_024515975.1 Endosaccharibacter trunci | reverse complement strand
CGGTTTCAGAGGTTTTTTCGGTTTGGTGAAACTTTTTCCGATCCCCCTACCGTCTCGCCCAGGCCGTAGTAGCGAACGAACCAGTCCACAAAACGAGGAATCCCGATTTCGAGCCCCGTGCTCGGCTGCCAGCCCGTCAACCGCTCCGCCTCGTCGACCGCGGCGAAGGTCGAGATCAGGTCCGATGCCGGCCGTTCGACCCTGTGGATCACCGCCCGCCGACCCAGGGAGTGCTCCAGCAATTCGACCAGACGAGTCACCTTCTCCGGCCGGTGATTGCCGAGATTGACCAGACGCACGCGCTCCACCGCCGGATCGGGCGGGAGCGCCAGCACGCGGAGCAGCCCGTCCACCACGTCGTCGATATAGGTGAAGTCGCGCGACAGCCCTTCCCCATCGTAGAGGGTGACCGGCCGCCCCTCGACAATCGCGCGGGCGAAGCCGTGATAGGCCATGTCCGGCCGCCCCCAGGGGCCATAGACGGTGAAGAAGCGCAGGCCCGTCTGCGGCACCCCATAGAGATGCCCATAAGCATGGGCGATCAGCTCGCCGGACCGTTTGGTCGCGGCGTAAAGCGAGTTCGGCCGGTCCACGGGATCGCCCTCCCGGAACGGCAGCGCCTCATTCAGCCCGTAGACGGAAGACGAGGACGCGAACACCAGGTGATCGAGATTCTTCAGCCGCCGCGCTGCTTCCAGCAGGCAGACATGCCCCATCACGTTGGACTGGACATAGATATAGGGATCGACCATCGAATGGCGCACCCCGGCCTGGGCAGCCAGATGAACAATCCGCGTGATGCCGGCTTCTTCCGCCATCAGCCTGTGCAGGGCATCGCGATCGGCGAGATCCGCCTCGATGAAGCGATACCCCGGCCACCCCGTCAGACGATCATTGCGCGCGCGCTTCAGGGCCGGGTCGTAATAGCCATTGAGGTCGTCGAGCCCGACCACGCGCTCGCCGCGCTCCAGCAAGACCCGGCTCACATGATGGCCGATGAAGCCCGCGCTTCCGGTTACCAGCGTCGTCATCGTTCGCCCGCAGCGCTCCTCAAACCGGGCCGTCGACCGGACCCTTGAACCAGGCCGTTCTGGCGGCAGGGCTCGCACGAGGCAATGAGCAGCCGCTCGCTTCGTGCCATCGCCCCTCGAACCATCCGGAAAGCGCGGCGTTGATGGGCCGCCCGATACCGGCCCGACCGGCATCGACCGAACGGCTCTCAGCCCCGGATAAGGATAGTCTCATGGCCGCCTCGCCGCGTCTTCACCCCACCCGCACCAAGCTCGACTCGAACGCCCGCACGGTGGCGATCGACATTCTGAACAAGCGTCTCGCCGACGGGCTCGACCTGTCTCTCATCACCAAGCAGGCGCATTGGAACCTGAAGGGTCCGCAGTTCATCGGCATCCATATGATGCTGGACGGGTTCCGCACCGAACAGGACGATCTCAACGACAAGATGGCCGAGCGCATCACCGCTCTGGGCGGCACCGCCTACGGCACCACCCAGGACATCACCAAGAACAGCCAGCTCAAGGCCTACCCGACCGACATCTACCGGATCGCCGACCATCTCTCGGCGCTGATCGACCGCTTCTCCGTGTTCGCGAACACGGTGCGCGAGAACATCGATGAGACGGACGATGCCGGCGATCCGGACACGGCGGATCTGCTGACCGAGGTGAGCCGCGCGATCGACAAGCAGCTCTGGTTCCTCGAAGCCCACGTGCAGGAGCCGACCGGCGAAATCCGCGACGGCGACGGCAAGGGCAGCCGCTGAGTCAATCCATCCGGCCCCTGGTGCCCCAGGGACCGGACCTCTCGGCCATCAGGACTTGTTCGGCGCGCCCAGCGTGTCGTTCGTGACCAGATCGCCGACACCGATCCCCAGCTTTGCTGTCAGGCCACCCTGGAGCTCCAGGGTGGCCTTCGCGATTCCACCGCTGTCCACGTTGGCCATGCTGTAAGGCACCGTATTCTCTGCGATATGCAGGATCCGGTTGTCCGGGCCGATGAACACCATGTCCTCCGGCACCGGACAGTTCTTCATCCACATCTGCTGTTCCTGCGGCTGCGGCCAGACGAACAGCATGCCGGTATCGGCCGGAATGCTCGTGCGGAACATCAGGCCGATCTCCTGCTCGCGCGGTGTGGCCGCGATCTCCACGGTGAAGGCGTGACGCACGCCGTTGGCGCCGATGATGGTCAGCGCCTGCTTCTTCAAGGTCGGCTGCGCAGCGGTGATCGGGTCGGACAGCGCCGAGGACTGCGACCAGGCCGGCACGGCGGATACGGCGACACCCAGGCCCAGAACGGCGGCCAGCATCGAGCTTTTCATCAACTCATCCCCATCAAACCGGCCAGATGCCGGATCTCGTCGCGCACAGGACCCTCGCGCGGCGCGTCTTGCAAGCGTGTGACCCAATGCTCGGGCACGGGCCGGCTCCTCAGGCGCGGAGACGGCATCGGCAAGTTCCTGATTGGACAGGGACAAGCGCGACAGCGGGTCGTCCTCCAGCGCATCGGCCCCGCCCTGCACCAGGATCGCCTCCGGCCGGTGCGCGCGCACCAGAGGCAGGATGGCGCGATCGCGCAGGAACCGCAGTTCGGTGTCGTTGAAGCCGGACGGCACCGCCAGGTTGCGCGCCCCGCCGCAGCCGCGATCGTCCGGCGCGATCGTCCGGCGCGATCGTCCGGCGCACCGGTGAAAGGCCAGCGCCCGGCCTCGTGCAGGCCGATTGTCAGCACGCGGTCATCCCCGGCAAACGCATCCTGCACGCCGTCGCCTTGATGCGCGTCCAGATCCGCATAGGCGATGCGTTCGCGGCCCAGCGACTGCCAGACCAGCATCCCAATCACCACGTCGTTCAGGTAACAGAAGCCGGACGGGTGGTCGGGGCGGCCGTGATGGGTGCCACTGCCCGGGCAATGCACCACGCCGCCGCCCGCGGACAGGCGCGCGGCCAGGGACAGGCCGCCCGCGCCGGTCATCGGCCTGCGGAACATCTCCGGGTAGATCGGATTGGCGCCGAGCCCGATCCGAAAGCGCGCCGCGACCGCCGGGCTCACCGCCTGATCCCGCCCGACCGCCTCAAGCGCGCCGAGATAGGCGGGATCGTGGAAGCGCAGTACGTCTTCCCGCACGGCGAGCGACGCATCGACCAGACGCTCCGGCTCCGCCCAGTCCAGCGCGCGGACCAGGTCCAGCGCCACGGTGACGCGCGGCTCCGAAAGCGGGTGCCAGTCGCCGAGCGAGGAGAAGCGCGTGATCTCCCCGCCGATCAGGATCGGCCGGATACGGGGATCGGGCGTAATCAGCCCCGCAGGAACGGGTTGCCCGCCCGTTCCGCCCCGATGGTGCCGGCATTGCCGTGGCCCGGAACGATCGTCATGTCGTCACCCAGCGGCAGCAGCTTGGCATGGATGGCCGCGATCAGCACCCCGCCATCCGAATAAGGGAAATCGGTGCGGCCGACCGAGCCCGCGAACAGGGTGTCGCCCACCAGGGCGAAACGGTGCGCGCGCTCCACGAAGACAAGATGGCCCGGCGTATGGCCCGGAACATGCAGCACTTCCAGGGTGCAGCCGGCGAACGCCAGCGTTTCACCCTCGGTGAGATAGCGGTCCGGCACCACGTCGCGCATGCCGGTCAGGCCCCAGTTCGCGGCCTGCTGGGCCACGGTGTTCAGCAGGAACGCGTCGCGCTGGTCGGGTCCGATCACCGGCACGGGGCCAGAGGCAAGCGGCGGAAGAGCGGCACGCAATTCGTCCGCCCCGCCGACATGGTCGAGATGGCCATGGGTCAGCAGGATCGCGTCGATGGCGATTCCCAAGGCACGCACCCGCTCCTGAATCAGAGGCGCATCGCCGCCCGGATCCACCACCACACCGCGCTTGCTGTCGGCGTCGAACAGGATCTGGCAGTTCTGACGCAGGGGCGTGACGGGAACGATCTCGAGACGCGGTGTCGGCAAGGGTGTCCTCCCTCTCAGGCCGCAGGATGTTGGACCAGAGGGAGCCGGCTTGCTACAGGATCGCGGCGATGCGCGCGGAAGCGGCTCCGGCCGGAAGCGGTCGGGCCAGATGGAGGCCGACCGGAGGAAATCGGGGCGGAGGCAGGCGGCCCAGACGCCGCCGGGGCGGACCAGTGGCGCGGCACGCCATTGACCGTCTCGCCGGCTGTCGCCACCAATGCGCCGTCCCCGGGGAGATCAGCCGCCATGCCGTCGTTCCGCCGCGGCGTTCTCGAGCCCGCTGCCGGCCGATCCGGGATGGCGGACCGGGCCTCGCGCGTAAGCGAGCCGCAACGGCGTCAATCCCCGCCTTTCCGGTCCAGGGGCCGTCGAGCGCCTGTCGCGAGGCAGCGGCCCGATCCGCACCGAACCAAACCTAGGAGTTCCATCATGGCCAAGATCCTGCGTTCCGAGCCGAACGCCATCATGTCCCGCGCCGTGGAATATCACGGCTTCGTCTTCACCCAGGGCATGGTGGCCCGGAACCTCGACGGCGACATCACCGCCCAGTCGCGCGACGTCCTGGAACAGCTCGACGCGCTGCTGGAGCAGCACGGCACGGACAACACCCGGATCCTGCAGGCGCAGATCTGGCTGAAGGACATCGCCGATCGCGAGACCTTCAACGGGCTGTGGCAGAGCTGGCTGCCGGCGGGCGAGGCGCCTGCGCGGGCTTGCGTTCAGGCGATCCTGGCCGACCCCCGCATGCTCGTCGAAGTCATGCTCATCACGACCAAGTGAAGCTGGCCGCCCGGCGGCGATAAGCGTCTTGTGAGCAACTGTTGCATGAAAGCTGCGGCTTTCGTGCAACAGACAACGAGAAAATCGAAGCGGATCGGCAACGGATCGATCGAGCAATCACCAAGAATCCAATATCTAGGTATATGTTCCTATAATTTGGCTTCGAGAGCCGGTTTTTTTGAGGAATTGACGGCATATCCGCCGTCATTTGCGTCCATGTCTTGCCAGGGTTGCATGAGCCTTGTTACCAGCCGTTCACGAGACGGTGAGGCAGGAGCCCATTTCATGCAGGCCAGCACGATCAGGACCTTGGTTCGCGCCTCCGTGCTGACCCTTACCACCGTTGCCGGCACCTACGGCGCCCAGGCCCGCACCCATCACCTGGCCCATCATGCCGGCCACCACGCACGCCACTACGCGATGAACCATGGCGGCGGCGCCGTGATCCAATGCGTGGCCTTCGCCAAGTCGAATTCCGATATCGAGCTGAGCGGCAACGCCGCGAACTGGTGGCAGAACGCCGAGGGGGTCTATGCCCGCGGCTCCGCTCCCGAAGTCGGCAGCGTGCTGAATTTCCGCGCCAATGGCCGCATGCGCCTGGGCCATGTCGCTGTCGTGACCAACGTGGTGAACAGCCGCACCATCCAGATCGACCAGTCGCACTGGAATGCCCGTGGAATCAGCCGGGACGTGTCGGTGATCGACGTATCGGAGAACAACGACTGGACCGCCGTGCGAGTCGAGCTGGGCCATAACGGTACTTTCGGCTCCATCTATCCGACCTACGGCTTCATCTACGCCCGTCCGGATACCGGCCGCATGGTCACCGCCCGCAGCGATGTCATCGCGCCGAAGCTGGGCGCCGCTCCGTCCGATCTGCGCGGTACCGTCTCCGAGGTCGCCGAGGCGCCGGTTCTGGCGCGCGGCGTGATCACCCAGGGCACCGACCTGTCCGGCGCCGTTCTGAGCGACGACGCGCCCAACCGCGACCTGCGCTGAACGTCCAGCCGCCGTCGCACAGTTCGGCGGCCTACGCTTCGTTGCCGGGCGGAACCTAATCCCGCCTCAATCCCGCGCGTAGTCTCGGCTCCCTCTCCTCGAGCGGACCCAAACGCATGCGCGACCTCCGATCCCTCACCCGAATGCACCACCGTGCCGCCCTGGCGGCCGCGACCGCGATCGGTCTGCTGGCACCCGCTGCCGCCGCCCTGGCCGCGCCCGGAATCACCAGCGAGAACATCAACATGCGGGCGGGGCCGGACGTGGCCTACCCGCTGGTGGCTTCGCTGCCGCAGGGCACGCCGGTCGAGGTCTATGGCTGCCTGTCCGGCTGGAACTGGTGCGACACCCAGGCCGGCGGCGCACGGGGCTGGGTGGCGGGAGCCGGTCTGGCCGTGATGGTCGAGGCCGAGCCGGAACCGCTGATCGGATACGGCCCGCAGATCGGGCTGCCGTTCATCGGCTTCGATTTCGACCGTTACTGGGGGCATTACTACCGGGATCGTCCCTGGTTCAGCCCGGAGGATCACTGGCATCACGGTCCTGTCGGGGGTCCGATTGGGGGTCCGGGCGATTTTCGCGGCGGGCGGTTCCAGGGCGGTCCGATCCATGGCGGCCCCGATATCGGCGATCCCGGCTATCGCGGTCCATGGCACAGCGGACCGGACGGACGACCGCCTTTCGCGGGTCCGGATGGACGCCCGCTTCCCGGCGGCCAGGGCGGCTATCGTCCACAGCCCGGCGGGCCCGAGCACGGAGGGCCGAATGGTCCGGCTCCCGGGCCTGGTCCGCATCCGTAGCAAGGCGGCACCAGCGGACCGGGACGTCCTCCGCCAGGAAGACGGACAGAAGTCTTTTTGCTTCTTTTTCTTCAGAAAAAGAAGATTCTTCCCGTGCTTCCCTACGGCCGTCCGGCCCGATGATACGGATGGCCCGTGCTGATCGCCCGGGCCCGATAAAGCTGTTCCGCCAGCAGACCGCGCACCAGCATGTGCGGCCAGGTCATCGCGCCCAGCGACAGACGCGCATCGGCGCGCGCCATGACGCTGGCATCCAGCCCTTCCGCGCCACCGATCATGAAGCAGAGCGGCCGGCCGCTGCCGAGCCAGGCTTCCAGCCGCGCCGAGAAGCGCAGGCTGTCCGGCTGCTCGCCGCCCTCGTCCATCGCCACCAGGAAGGCGCCGCCCGGCAGGGCGGCCAGCAGCGCCTCCGCCTCCCGCCGCTTGATCTCGCCCGGCGCGCCGCGCCCTTCCGGTACCTCCACCAGATCGAGCTTCGGCTGCAGACGCTGCCGGTAGCGCTCCAGGAGGTCGCGCTCGGGGCCGGGCCTGAGGCGGCCGACAGCGATCAGCCGCACCGGATCAGGCGGGCTCGGCGCCGGACTCGGACGGCTCGTCCAGCTCGCGGCCCCACATGCGCTCCAGCGCGTAGAGCGCGCGCGCTTCCGGCTTGAACAGATGCACGACGATGTCGCCCGCATCCATCAGCACCCAGTCCGACCCGCCGGCGCCTTCGATGCGAATGCGCTTCAGCCCGGCTTCTTCCAGCTTGGTTTCCAGATGCGCGGCCATGGCGCTGATCTGCCGGTCGGCCAGACCGGTGGCAATCACCATGCGGTCGGCGAAGGAGGTGCGGCCGGTGAGGTCCAGCACCACGATATCCTCCGCCTTGTCGTCCTCGAGGCTGGAAGTGACGATGCCCAGATATTCCTCCAGCCTGGACGGCTCGATCGGCGTGCGCGCGGCACGACGCAAGCCACGCGGACCCGCGGCGGCCTGCTTCTTTGCCGGTGTGGCCGGCATATCCGCCGCCTTCTTGGCGGCACTCTTCCGGGGCGCGGCCTTTTTAACGGCGACGGGATTCTCCGCGCCGGAATCGGGCGCGCCGTTCACCGAAAAATCGTCCGTGCTGGGTGCCGTCTCGGCGGCTGGCTTCCTGGCGATGGTCCCGTACTCCCGATGCGGAACGAAGCGCGGAAAACCCCTTCGGCCCGCTGCGTTCTTCCTGACTATCGGCGCTTTATCGGCTCCCGGCGTCCGCAGGCCAAGTGTTGTGTGCGGCGTTCCGCAATGCAGTCGCGGAAATGTCGGTCTGCGGCGTCGGCAGGAAGCTCCAGGCCGGCGCGTCCCGCTCGGCGAGCACGCCGGCTTCCCGCGCAGGGCGACGGGCCCGGGACAAGGCATGCGCGGCGCGTCCTGCCAGGGCACGATGGTTGTAGGAGGGGCGCGGCAGAACGGCGATCGGCATCAGCGCGGCGATCTCACGCCAGCGGCGCCAATGGGGCAGCCCGTCCAGCCCGTCCGCGCCCATCAGCCAGACGAACCGCGCCCGCGGAAAGCGGCGCACCAGCGTCCGCAGCGTGTCGATCGTGTAGCGGGTATGGATCACCCGCTCGATATCGGTCGCCACCACGCGCCTGCCGTCGGCGATCGCTGCCGCGCTGCGGAGCCTGCGCTCGATCGGCGCCATGCCGGCGCGGGGCTTGAGCGGATTGCCGGGCGAGACCAGCAGCCAGACCTGGTCGAGCCCGAGCCGGCGCAGCGCCAGCTCGGCCACCTGGCGATGGCCGGAATGGGCCGGGTTGAACGAGCCGCCCAGCAGGCCGATGCGCAGGCGCCGCCCGTCTCCCCAGCGCGGCACCACGGTCACGACGCCGCGCCGTCCGGCTCAGGCACGAACCTGCCCGGTTCCGATCACCTCGTAGCGGAAAGTGGTGAGCTGCTCGAGCCCGACCGGGCCGCGCGCATGGACGCGGCCCGTTGCGATGCCGATCTCGGCGCCGAAGCCGAACTCGCCGCCATCGCAGAACTGGGTGGAGGCGTTCCACATGACCACGGCACTGTCGGTTCCCTGGAGGAAGCGCCGCGCCGCGGCCTCGTCCTCGGCGATGATGGCCTCCGTGTGCGCGCTGCCATGGCGGGCGATATGCGCCAGGGCGCCGTCCAGATCGTCCACCACGGCGATCGACAGGACGGAGTCCAGCCATTCGGTGTCGAAATCCCCCGGTGCCGCCGGATCGAGCCCCGGCACGGCGGCGCGGGCGCGGGCATCGGCCCGGAAGCGGCAGCCGAGCGCTTCGAGATCGGCGACAATCGACGGCAGCAGCGAGGCCGCGACCGGCGCGTCGATCAGCAGGGTCTCGGTGGCGCCGCAGACGCCGACGCGGCGCATCTTGGCGTTGCACAAAAGCCTGCGCGCCATGTCGGGATCGGCCGAGCGGTGCACGAAGGTGTGGTTGAGCCCTTCGGCATGGGCGAGCACGGGCACGCGCGCCTCGTTCTGCACGCGCTCCACCAGAGAGCGGCCGCCGCGCGGAATGATCAGATCGACCTTGCCCGACGCGCCGAGCATCGCCGCCACATGCGCGCGGTCGCCATCCGGCGGCATCTGGACCACGGCGGCCGGCAGCTCCGCCGCTTGGAGGCCGGCGACCATCGCCGCATGGATCTCGCGGGAACTGTTCAGGCTGTCCGAGCCGCCGCGCAGCAGAACCGCGTTGCCGGATTTCAGGCACAGGCCGGCGGCGTCGGCGCCGACATTGGGCCGGCTTTCAAAGATCATGCCGATCACGCCGACCGGGGTCGCCACGCGTCGCATCTGCAGGCCGTTCGGGCGGGTCCACTCGGCCAGCACGCGCCCGAGCGGATCCGGCAGGGCGGCGATCTCCTCCAGCCCGCGCGCCATCGCTTCGACCCGCTCCGGCGTGAGCGTCAGCCGGTCGATGAACGACGCGGAGGCGCGCGAGGCGGCAACATCGGTCTCGTTCGCGGCCAGGATCGCGTCCTGCCGGGCACGGAGACAGGTCGCGGCGTGCAGGAGCGCCGCATCGCGCTGCTCGCGCGTGGTCCCGGCCAGCACGCGCGCAGCCGCGCGGGCCTCGGCAGCGGCGCGGTCGATCCAGCTCGTGTCGGCGGCCATCGGAAAAATCCTGTCAGGAGAGCGGCCGAACCCGTCGGCGGCAGGAAAGGCGGGATCGGCCGGCATCTCACCGCCCAAACAGGCAACCATCCTTTCCGTTGCGATTCCGGACGTCAACCGGGCGCCCTCGAGCCCGCCCTGTCAGCCTCGGACCCTCAGCCATCCGGCGCGCGCATGCGGCCGGACAGAACCCGGCGCAGCGGCGGCAGATTGCCGATCCTGAGCGCCGCGTCGCGCAGAAGCCGGGCCGGCAACGCATCGCCATCGGCGTAGAGACGCATGATCGCTTCCGCACCTGCGAAGAACAGGCGGGTTTCCGAGCGGTGCGCGGCCTCGTATCGGCGCAGCGCGGCCGGATCGGCGATGTCGCGCCCGGCCTGGAGCGAGTCCCGGATCACGCCGGCCAGCGCCTGCTGTCCGAGCAGGCCGAAATTGAGCCCGTGCGCGGTGGTGGGATGCATGCCCACGGCGGCGTCGCCGAGCAAAGCGAAGCGCGTGGACACGAAGCGGCTCGCATAGGCGCTCAGTACCGGCACGGCGTGACGCGTGCCGGCCGGGCGCATCACGCCCAGACGGTGCCGATAGCGCTCCGTGATCTCGCGGCCAAACGCGTCGTCATCCATCGCCAGCAGATTCGCGGCATCGTCAGGCGGGAGGGTCATCACCACCGAGGATCGTCCGCCGTTCAGGGGCAGCGTCACCAGGGTTCGGCCATATTCGAACCAGGCGGTGGCGATGGCCTCGTTGGGCCGCTCGTGCGTCACCGGGCAGACCAGCATGCGCTGCCGGTAATCGTGCAGGCTGGCCGAGATGTTCTGCTGCGCGCGCAGGGCGGAGCGCCTGGTGTCCGCCGCCACCAGCAGCCGGCAGCGCAGTTCCGCGCCATCCGAGATGCGCGCGGCGATCCGCGCCCCCTGCGCCCGGCCGCCCGTCACCGATCGGCCCGACAGCAGCGTAACGTCCGGATCGCCGGCGACGACGGCGAACAGCGTGCGCCGCAGCCAGTGATTGGGGGCGAAGCGCCCGATCAGCCCGTCCGCGCCCGGCTCGCCGAACTGCAAGGCGTAATCCGACGGGCCGTTCAGAACGCGCATGCTCCGCAACGGCGCGATCGCCTCCGGCGGGATGCGGTCCCAGGCGCCAGCCTCCTGCAGGATCGACACCGAACGGTCCGTGAGCGCGATCTCCCGCCCATCCTCCGGCGGATCGGCCAGCGACGCTTCCGGCGTGGGGTCCACGAGGGCGATGCTGAGGCCGGTGCCGCGAAGGGACGCCGCGAAGGCCAGACCGACCGGTCCCGCGCCGGCCACGACGATATCGAACCGGCTGCCCGCCCCGGCTGCTTGTGTCATCGCTCCGGCCACCTGATCCATTCCGACGCAGCTTTATGCGCAAACGGCCGGACGCGTCACCTGCCGCAGTTCCGGGCCTTGCCCCTCACGGCGCGGCCGCACTCCTGGGCGAGAAGCCGACCAGACCGTGCGAATCGTCGAACACATAGGTGTAGCCGTTCAGGAACCGCACGCCGGTATTGACGAAGCTCGCCTTCCAGTCCGGCTTGCTGCCGTTATTGCCGACCAGGGTCACGGAAGCGGGCGCCATGCCGCCGGTGCTGCCGCTCCTGAAGCTGTAGGCGACCGTCCGACCGGCCGCATTCGCGAGCGTGATGCCGACCGATGTCCCCGCAACCAGGGTCGAATCCGTCGAAGGCTTGGCATTCGGGCCGGCCGGGGGAGCCGGAACGCGCACGTCGCTGGAGGTCGCGGAGGGCACCGTCATCAGCATGGTGTTGATGCCGGTATCGAGCAGCATGTTGCCGATCACGGCGGCCTTGTTGTTCAGCGAGATGCTGGCCTGCTGCGGCAGCCATTCGCCCGGCAGCTTCGTGTTGGGCTGCAGCACGGTCAGCGTCGTGCTGTTCTGCGCCACGTCGGTCGCATCCAGGCCGATCTTCACCCCCAGCGCGGTGACGATATAGCCGTTGACGGCCGACGGCGTCTGCAGGTGGAGGAACGGGTTGAAGCGCCGCGTTCCGGTCTCCCCGTCCGGCGATGCCCGGCCGAAGCCGATTCCGACCATGGCGATGCCCGTCGGCTGATGGTTGGGTGTACAGTGGCGGGCCTTCGGCGTGCACTCCTCATCGATCACGGCCAGCACCGGAACCGGCGCGGATGTCACCGAACGCACCGTGCCGGTGGATGATGCCGCGCCGGAAACGGTGATCGCCCGGTCCACGGAGATTCCGTACATGATCCGGCCGGAGGAGGAATAGCTGATCGATTTCAGCGCGCCGAAGTCGAGCTTCGTGGTGTCGATCGCACCCGCAGCGGAGCTGGTGCTGCCCGGCGGCAAGGCGGCCTTGATCGCCGCCACAATATCCGGCTGCGATTTCCAGTCCGGAAACAGGTCGTAGAGCGAGACCACCACGCCGGTCGATCCGGTATCCATCACCGCACGGGCGTCATGGCCGCCAATGCTCAAGGCAAGCTTCGGAGCGTTCTGCCGGTCGGTCGCGAAATCGTCGTCGGCGAAGCGCAGGTAGCGCGGGCTGTCGGTGATGCCCTGTGCCCGCGCGGAAGCGGCGATCGGCGGCAGGCACAGAGCCAGAACCGGCAGGGCGGCGCGGACGAGATGCTGGGGTGTTCGAAACACGGGGACGTCCTTGTCCAATCGACGGAGTTGCCGGAAGGAGAGGATGGCCCGGTGATGCTTACGATATCCTTACACCGGCGCGGCATGCGGCTGCGTCGCCGCCGGGAGCCGGACGCGGAACCGGGCCCCCTCGCCTTCCGCGGAGTCGAGCTCGATCCGGCCGCCATGCGACAGAACGATGCGCTGAACGATCGCCAAGCCGAGCCCGGCCCCGCTGCGGTCGCGTCGGTCCTTGCGCCAGAACCGCTCGAACACCTTCTTGCGCCATTGTTCGGGAATGCCCGGCCCGTCGTCGCGCACCACGATGGCGCCGTCGTCCTCGACGGAAACGTCGATCGTGGTGCCGGGCCCGGTATGGTTGATCGCGTTCTCCACCAGGTTCCGCACCACCTGGAACAATTCCTGGTCGCGGATGCGCAAACGCACCGGTGACGGCGGCCCGCCGGCGAAGCCCAGATCGCGCCCCCCGGCGATCGCCATCGGCGCCAGCGCCTCGATCACCGCATTGCAGGCCGCAACCGGGTCGGCGCTGGCGGAAGCGTCCACCACGAGTTGCTCCAGCGAGGCAATCTCCAGCAGTTGCGCGACGATGCGCGTCATCACCGAAACGTCGTCGAGCAGCACGCGGCGCGCGGCGTCGGGCGGCAGCATCTCCAGGCGCGCGCGCAGCACGGCGAGCGGCGTGCGCAGCTCGTGCGCCGCATCGGCGGCAAAAGCGCGCTGCAGCTGGTAGGCGGCCTCCACCCGGTCCAGCGCGTCGTTATACGCGGCGGCCAGCGGCACCACCTCGCTGGGCAGGGCCTCGGTCTGCAATCTGCGGTCCCGATCGTCGTCGCCCGTCGCGCTGGCGGAGCGCCGCACCAGTTCGGCCAGATGCGACAACGGCGCCAGCACGCCGCGCATGATCACCAGATCGATCGCCAGAACCGCCAGCAGCACGAGCAGGGCGACCGCGGCAGAATACCATAGGAAATTGCGAAGGATGTTGTCGAACACCACGCCCGGCGCGGACAGGTTCCAGCCAACCGCGAGCCAGTAGACGTGCGCGCCGAGCCTGAACGGGCGGATGATGGTGGACAGCACCGGCTGCGACCGCGACAGCGTCAGGAAGCGCACATGCGCGATCCGGTTGAGATGCACCAGGCGCGACGCGGCCGGGTCCGCGCTGCGCAACAGGATATCTCCGTCGCCGTTCAGAACCGCGAAGACGAACACGCCGCTGACGCGCTGCGCCAGGGGCGTCTGCGCATAGTCGATCGACAGATGTCCATCCGGCGCGGCAGAGATCCCGCCGATGATGCCGGCCGATTGTTCCAGCAGCATGTTCCGCGTGATGGTGCGCGTGCGATACTGCAGCAGGGCATTCGCGGAGCCGAGAGTCAGCAGCGCGCAGGCGGCAATGCCGAGCGCGTGCAGGGACAGCACTCGCGCCAGAAGGGACCGGCCCGGAAGAAGCCGCTCGGACAGAAGCCGGCCGCGCGTCATCCGGCGCCCTCCGTGGCAGTAATCAGGTAGCCCACGCCGCGTATGGTATGGATCGCCACCGACGCCCCGTGCTGTTCGAGCCGCTTGCGCAGCCTGTGCACATAGACCTCGACGGCATTCGATCCGAGCTCGTCATCGGCGCCGAAAAGCTGGTCCTCGACGATCGATTTCGGCACCACGCGGTCGGCACGACGCAGAAGCAGTTCCAGAAGCTGCGTTTCCCGCTGGGGCAGATTCAGGGACTGCCCACCGATCCGCGTTTCGCGCGAGACCGTATCCAGCGCCACGTCCGCCAGCGACAGGCTCTGGCCCAGAAGCGCGCCCGGGCGGCGAAGCAGCGCGGTCAGACGAGCCTTCAGCTCCTCGAACGCGAAAGGTTTGGCCAGATAGTCGTCCGCGCCGAGATCGAGCCCCTGCACGCGCTCCGACACCGAGCCGCGCGCAGTCAGCACCAGGACCGGCAGAGGCCGACGCGCCGCACGGAGGCGGCGGAGCAGGTCGAGCCCGTTGCCGTCCGGCAGACCCAGATCGAGAATCACCGCGACATAGTCTCGCGACAGCAAAAGCGCGTCTGCATCGCCCAGCGTGCCGGCGTGATCCACGGAGAAGCTGGCGCCTTGCAGTTGCGTCGTCAGCAGAACCGCCAGCTCGGCGTTGTCCTCCACCAGCAGCAGACGCATCGCGACCGTTTCCGCCAAGGGGCGATCGCGACCGGCCCGTCGCCGTGCCGTCCATGTCGTCCCGCTTGCAGCATGAAACCGTCAGGCCCGGGCGGCAAGCGCCGGCCGCATTCCGGCCGAGCGATGAAAAGAAAAGAGATCCTATCTCGTCTGCAGGGAAAAACGCGAGGCGGCTGTAAGGTTCGAAATGTGTGGGCGGCCCCGAAGCTCCGCTGGCTCGGATTCTACGCGCGCAACGGGCCGTCGGGATGGCGTAACATCGGCGCCGGACCCTGGATCACCAGCTTCTGCCAACCCGTATCCGCGATCGCCATTCTGGCGCTCGGGGATGGAGGCTGGGCCGGCGCAGAAGTGGACGGCGCGAGATGCGCGATGCCCACGGCGGCCAGCATGAACAAAGGGGAGAAAGGCAGCAGGGTCATGACACCGCCTCAGTAATAATAGGGGTGATAGTAGGGATGGTGCCAGTATCCGACATAATAGGGCCTCGGCTGGGCCACAACGCAGGCGGACAAGGACAACATCGCGGCGACGAAAGCGACCGGCCGGGCGACGCGCAGCAGGGTGCGGCTCATGGTTCCGTCCTCCCCGCTCACGCCCAATGCCCGGGAATCCAGTAGCCGTTCCAGCTGTAGTGACCGGGCACCCACGGACGTGCATAGGCCGGGCGGCAATGCACATAATAGTAGCCGTGGTAGCAGACCGTGTTCGGGCCGGCCCACCAGGCGGCGCGCTGCAGAACCGGCACGCCGGCCGGACCAACGGTCGCGGTCTGTTCGGGATCGACATGAGCTGCGATCGTTGCGGCGTCGGCGGCGCGGATGCTGGCGGCCGAAACAAGGGCGCACAGGGCGGCGCCGATCAGGGTGGTCTTCATGATCTTCGTTCCTTGGACGGGGTGGTTTGGTGTCGCCCGTCGTTGGAGCCGATCATGCGGATCGGGGCTTACACCAACCTTACAGCACCGGATCGACCCATGAAGCTCTTGCATGACAGGGCCGACGCCGCCGCTTCCCAGGCCACCGCAATCCTTCCCTTCGCCTTGTGTGCCGCGCTGGTGCTCACCCAATGGTGGCCCGGACTGACGCAGGGACGCATTCCGATCTGGGGCGACGCGCTGCCGTTCGGATGGCCGCTGCTGGAACTACACGCCGAGGCCCTGCACGGGCAGGCCTCGCTGCTCTGGAGCGACGGGATCTATGGCGGCCATCCGATCTTCGCGGAAGGCCAGGGCGGTTTCGCACATCCGCTGAACCTGCTGCTGGCGCTGCTCGTCACGCCCGGTCTCGGCGCGCCGTTCAGCGGTGTCATTCTGCACGTCGTCGATCTGCTTTGCATGGCGCTCGGCATGGCGCTGCTCGGCCGCAGGCTTGGCTTCTCGCTGCCCGCCACCGCGTTTTCGGTGCTCGGCGTGGTGTTCTCGCCCGCGATCCTTCTGCAACAGAACAATATGGCCATCGGTGGTGCGCTCGGCTTCGTTCCGCTGTCGCTCTGGGCATTCGAGCGCTGCTGGGACAGGCGGGACGCGCGATCCGCCGCGCTGCTGGCCGTCATGCTGTCGCTGGTGGTGCTGGCCGGCTACCCGCAGACGCTGCATGCGCTGCTGATCGTCCTCGCCGGGCGCAGCATCGTGCCGGCCCTCTGCGGGCAGCTGCGAAGACCACGCGCGGCATTCCCGTGGCGACTGATCGCGGCATTGTCCGGCGCCTTGTTGCTTCTGCTCGGGCTGACGGCGGTGCAGATCCTGCCGATGGCCCAGCTGGCCCGCGAATCGCACCGCGCGGGCGGCGTCGCCCTGGCCGCCAGGCTGCCGTGGCGGCTTGTGCTGCGCTCTCTCGCCATGGGCGATCTGCGTGCCGGCGCCGAGACCATCGACGAAGCATTTGGCCCCGGCAGCCTGCTGGTCTGCGGTCCGGCGACGCTGCTGCTTGCCTTGCGGGGCAAGCCGATCCCGCCCGGCATGATCGGCTACGCGGTGAGCATCCTCGTCTGCCTGCTGGCGACGGCCACCGACACGCCGGTGTTTTCCCTGCTGCACGCCGGATTGCTGCCGGGAATGCGGTTCTTCCGGGTCACCGTCCTCTACGAAGCGGTCGCGACCATCCCGATCGCCCTTCTTTCCGGTTTCCTGCTGGATCAGGCGTGCTTTCTGCACCGCCGGATCGTCGCGCTCGTCTCCGGCGGCTGGCTCGCGATGCTCGTGACGGTGCATCCGGTCTTGGCGCCGATGGCGATCGGCACCGCCCTGTCGGGGTTGTTCCTGATGCTGCGACGCCGGCGCGGGGTGGCAACGGCGATGCTGGCGTTGCTCCTACTCGAAACCGCCACGCTGCGTCTGCATCCGTTTCCGTTCCAGCCGCGCTCGATCCTGGCGATGCCCGACGCGGCGCGCGCGATCCGCGACGAGGCGCCGGACCCGCTCGACAGGCGGCTCTACGGCGTCAGCCTGGCCGCGATCGCCTGCATGATGCTGCCGCAGCAGCAGGGCGAGCCTGCGGGAATACGCCGCGCCATCACGTCGCTGGTGCCGATGACCGGGCTGATCTGGAGCATCCCGTCGATGGGCGGCGCGCTGGCCCTGCCGCTGCAGCGCAGGATGCTGGCCGAGCCGCTCCTGGCGGACGGCGTGCAAGGAAACGGGCCGCCGCCCGGAAGCCGGCTGATCGACCTCCTGTCGGTGGGTTTCCTGTTCTCCGACCACCCCTCCGGCGCAGCGGCGTTGACGCTGGCGCACGAGAATCCGGGCGGCACCGGCTGGATCTATCGCAACACCGCCGCACGCCCCTTCGCCCAGGGCTTCGCAGGGCATGTTTCGGTGCCGGACGCCGCCACCGCCGCCAAGCGCCTGGCCGGGCTGAAGGCCCCCGCCCTGGTGATCGAGGATCCGTCGCATCGCGCGCCACCGGATGCGGCGAACGCCACGGCGCCGTCAGTGACGGTCCTGAAGGCGCGGCCGACCCGCATCGCCCTCTCGGTCCGGTCCGACGGGCCGGGCTGGGTCCTGGTGACGGACGCGTTCTTTCCGGGCTGGAGCGCGACCCTGGACGGGCGCCCCATTCGGGTGTTTCCGGCCCAGCTTCTGGCCAAGGCAATGGCGGTACCGGCAGGGCAGCACGTTCTGGTGCTGCGCTACCGGTCGGCGCCGTTCGAGATCGGCCTCGTCCTCAGCCTAATTTCGCTCGGCGTGGCCGGGCTGGTCCTCGTCAGACGTTGAAGCGGAACAGAAGGACGTCGCCGTCCTTCACCACATAGTCGCGGCCCTCGACGCGCATGCGGCCGGCTTCCTTGGCGCCCGCCTCGCCCTTGTAGGCGACGTAGTCGTCGTAGGCGACGGTTTCGCAGGCGATGAAGCCGCGCTCGAAATCGTTGTGGATCACGGCAGCGGCCTGCGGCGCCTTGGTGCCGGCCGTGATGGTCCAGGCGCGAGTCTCTTTCGGACCCACGGTGAAATAGGTGGCCAGACCCAGCAGCCGGTATCCGGCCGCGATCACCCGATCGAGCCCGCTATCGGACAATCCCAGGCCTTCCAGGAATTCGGCCCGGTCGGCATCGGGCAATTGACTCACCTCGGCCTCGATGGCCGCAGAGACGATCACCGTCGCCGCCCCCTCGGCCTTGGCCTTCGCGGCGACCTGCTCGGAGAAGCGGTTGCCGGTGGAGGCTGAGGCTTCCTCGACGTTGCAGACATAGAGCACCGGCTTGGAGGTCATGAGGTTGAGGCGGCGCACCGCCTCCTCCTGCCCTTTGGGGATCGCCGTGCGGGCCGGCTGGCCTTCGCGCAGCACGGCGATGATCGGCTCCATCAGCGCGACCTGCGCGGCGGCGTCGCGATCGTTGTTGCGCGCCTTCTTCTGCAGCGGCACCACGCGCTTCTCGAGGCTGTCCAGGTCGGCCAGCATCAGCTCGGTTTCCACCACCTCCGCATCGCGCACCGGGTCGACCGAGCCCTCCACATGGGTGACGTCGTCATCCTCGAAGCAGCGCAGGACGTGGATGATGGCGTCCACCTCGCGGATATTGGCGAGGAACTGGTTGCCGAGCCCCTCGCCCCGCGACGCGCCGCGCACGAGGCCGGCGATGTCGACGAATTCGAGGCTGGTGGGCACGATCTTGATCGACTTGCCGATGGCGGCCAGCGTGTTCAGGCGCGGGTCGGGCACGGCGACGCGGCCCACGTTCGGCTCGATGGTGCAGAACGGATAGTTCGCCGCCTGCGCCGCGGCCGTGGCGGTCAGGGCGTTGAACAGGGTGGACTTGCCGACGTTCGGCAGGCCGACGATGCCGCAGTTGAAACCCATCGGAAATGTTCCTCAGATCCGGGTTCGATGCAGGGCTTTGCCCTGCACCCACCAGGGGACAGTCGTCCCCTGGACCCCTTTAACAATTGGGTTTGCAAAGGGCGACTGCCCTTTGCCGGGTCCGGGCAGCGCCCGGCGCTATTTCACGTCGCCCACCAAGAGCGCCACCTTGGTCATGAACGCTTCCGGCTGTCCCTCGGCCAGGATCGGCGCCGCATCCGCCACCGCATCGAGCAGCGCCTCCAGCCAGCCCTGGTCCGCCTTGGCGAAATCGCCCAGCACATGGCCGGTGACCCGCTCCTTGGAGCCCGGATGGCCGATGCCGAGACGCACGCGCCAGTATTCCGGCGTGCCGAGCATGCGATCCATGGACCGCAGACCGTTATGGCCTGCGGCACCTCCGCCCCGCTTCACGCGGACGCGGCCTGGATGCAGATCGAGCTCGTCATGGAAGGCGGTGATCGCCTCGGGTGCGACCTTGAAGAAGGCGGAAGCCGCCTGAACGCTCTCGCCGGACGCATTCATGTAGGTCATCGGCTTCAGCAGCAGGATCTTGCGGCCGGCGATCTGGCCTTCGGCGGTCTCGCCCTTGAATCGCTTACGCCACGGCGAGAAGCCGTGGCGCCGGGCGATGGCGTCGACCGCCATGAAGCCGATATTATGGCGCTGCCGAAGCATTCCGGGCTCGGGGTTGCCGAGCCCGGTCCACAACAACACGGAGGTGCTGCCTTACTTCTTGCCGCCCTTCTTGGCCGGCGCTGCCGGAGCAGCCGGCGCGGCGGCAGGCTCGGGCTCGGCGACCACGGTCGGCGCCGCCACGGTGGCGATCACGAAGTCGCGGTCGACGATGCCCGGCACGACATTGTCGTCATGCTTGATGTCGGACCAGCGCACGTTGTCGTTGATGTCCAGGTTGGACAGATCGACGGTGAAGGAGGTCGGGATGTTGTCCGGGTCCACCGACACTTCCACCGTGTGGCGGACGATGTTCAGAACGCCGCCGCGCTTGATGCCGACCGAGCTTTCCTCGCCGGTGAACACGACCTGCACCGCCACTTTGATGTGCTCGCCCGGCGCCAGGCGCTGGAAGTCCACATGGATGGGGCGGTCGGACACCGGATGCAGCTGCACCTCGCGCATCAGGGCGCGGATCGGCGCGCCGCCATCGGCCTTGATCTCGTAGAGGCGCGAACGCCAGCCGGTCTTCACCAGCTCGCGGAGCACCACGCGGGGGTCCAGCGCAATGAGGGACGCATCCTGCTTGGCGCCGTAGATCACGGCGGGCACCAGCCCCTCACGCCTCGTTGCGCGCGCTGCCCCCTTACCAGCCTTCGCGCGCACCGACGCTTCGATCGTCGTAAAATTGGTCACTTTGAAAACTCCTGAACACAAAGCGCGCCGGCCTCCAGGGGTGCCGACGTGCGCGGGGGTTCATAAAGGCTGCGTGTTCGAACTGCAACGACTGAGTTCGCCCCGCGTCATGCCGCCATGCCGAGGAAAGCGGAGCCCATGCCGGACCGGATCAACGTGCTGGATCGTGCCGTCGAGCACCCCGAACGCCGCGCGGCCCTGGTGCTGCGCGTGGAAGAGCCGCGCTGGCCGCCCTTGCTCGGCATCCTGCTCGCCCATGCCGCGATGGTCCCGATCCTGCTCGGCGCGATCGCCTTCGCCCTGGTCACGGTGGAGATGCGGCCGCTGGTGCTGGGCGCCACCATCACCTGGGGCGCATCCGTCGTGCTGTTCCTGTCCGGCGTGCGCCGGGGCCTCAGCTTCCGCACCCCGGGCGGCGCCACCGTGGCGCAGGTGTCCACCTCCATGGCCCTGTTCGGACTCGGCCTGCTCGCCTTCTGCGGCCTGTGGCTGCCAACCCCGGTGCCGTCGCTGCTGCTTCTTCTGCTCGCTTTCGCCGGCATGGGCGTGCTGGACCCGATCGCCGCGCGGCGTGGGGAGACGCCGCTCTATTTCGCCGGACTGCGCCCCCTGCAGATGGCGCTCCCATCAGCGGCGCTGATCGGGCTGATCGCGATGGTGCTGGCCTGAGCCGCCCGGCCCATCCAACACCGACGGAACATCGCGGCGCTACGGCGTGACATCGCCCTCCCCACTCCAGCGTGCGGAGACGCCCAGGCGATTCAGGGCCGCCGCAGGGTCCTGCCGATAGGTCTGGCCGTAGGAGGCAAGCTCCGCGATCGGCATCGGCGGTTGCGGCGCCATCGTCAGGCTCAGCGTTCCGCCATGGGCGACGAAGCGGTCGATCGCATCGCGCAGATCGTCCGCCGGCATCAACGCCGCCACCTGCGGGCTCTGCAGGGCCGCGACCGCCATCTGCCGCACCTGGTCGGCATTCATGTTCATGGTCTTGCCGCGCGCGGCGAACAGGCGCTGCCGCAACCCGTTATCGGTCAGCACGAGGCGCATGCCGGCCAGTTGCGCGGTCTTCAGCAGCTGCGCGAACACTTCGAACGGTTTCGTGCCGTTCTTGCGCAGCTCATCCGGGAAGACATTGGCGTAATCCATGCCGAGCTCGACGGTCCCAAGATCGCGCGCCGTCAGGGTCCAGGGCGACACCTGCGCCGTTCCGGTCCCCGCATCGCTGCGGCCCTTCATCGACATGGACCAGTGCACCGCGCTCAATCCGATCGCGTTCAGCATGGCCGCACCCTGAGCCGTCGCCGGGGTGGAGGTCGCGCCGGTCAGCCGGATCTCCATCTCGCCCGATCCCTTGCTGTCGGTCCTGTCCTTGACGACGACACGGTCGATCGACAGCAGCATCTTGTCGCCGCGGGTCAGCGTGAAGGTCTCGGCTTCACCGTCGAACGTGCCGTCTTCCTGCTTCATCGGCGTCGCGTGTTCGAGCCCGTCGACCTCGGACGCCAGATCGAACCCGGATAGTCGCAACGAGGCGAGCTGCGCGCTGGCCGGCGTCGCGCCGCCGGCTTGGGTCATGGTCCCGGTCTGCACCGACACCCGGGATTTCCGGCCGACGCCGTAATGGTCGATCCGCAACGTCGCCGCCGTCAGCCGGCCGCCCGCGCCGGAAAAATCCGGTTCGTCCATGCGCAAAGACGACCAGCTCAGTCGGGCCGGATCGATCATGGCCGCATCCGTCGCGCCCATTCCGGCCGATGGCGCATAGGCGATCGAGTCCGCGTCGATCCGGCTCGCCTTGAGCGTGCCCGTTGCGCGCGTCACCACCAGATCGGTGCCGTGCAGGGCACGCAGCCGGTCCGGGCCGCCCGGCGCGATCTCCAGCGTGTCCGCCGTGGCGTGCGTACCGTCGCCGGTCTGGAGTACCACATGCTCCAGCGTGGCGGAGTGGCTCAGCGGATGGATGCTGGAACCGGCATAGACGAGGGAGCCATTCGGCCCCAGATCCCGACGAAACTGCGCCACCGCCCGCGCGACCTCGTCCTGCCCTCTATGGACGGCGTAGAGATAGGCGCCGGCCGCCCCTGCCAGGACGACCACGGCAGCAACGCCCGCGACAACACCGGTCTTCGCCATGACAATCTCCAGCAGGATCCGTCGCGGAAAAGCATGAGAAGCAATCCGAAACGGTTCACTCTCCGCCGAGCCGACTCCGCCTGCAACATATCGCCCATCCGGACCCGATCATGCCCGCCTTCGCCACCCCGACCCTGTTCCACAATCCCGATTGCGGCACTTCGCGCGCCGCACTCCAGCTCCTGCGCGAGGCCGGCCACCCGCCGGAGATCGTGCTCTATCTCCGTACCGGATGGACGCGTCCGCTGCTCCTGTCCCTTCTGTCCGAGATGGGCCTTGGCGCCGGCGCTCTGTTGCGTCGCAAGGAGGCGCTCGCCGCCGAGCTGGGCCTCCTGGAGCCGGACGTCGCCGAGACGCGGATCCTGGAGGCGATGCTGCTGCATCCGCGCCTGGTGGAGCGGCCGATCCTCCGCACCACGCTCGGCACCATCCTGGCACGCCCGCCGGAACGGGTGCGCGCCGTTCTGCCGCCCTCCGCCTGACCTGCCGGGGCGCGGGAAAGGCCGGGTGCTGGGAAAGAGGGCGGTTTGGCTCCATGCTGGACGAACCAACCTGGAACCCTTCTCCGCATGACAGCGCGCTCCCGCCTCTCCCTCGCCCTTCTTCTCGGTTGCGGCGTGTCCCTGCCGGCCCTCGCCGGCGCCGCCCCCCAAAGCACGTTCGACGCCGTGTCCCTCTCGCCGGACGGCGCCACTGTGGCGACGATCACCCATGATCCCGCGCAGGGGCACGAGGCGGAAACCGCGCTCTCCCTGCGACCCGTTTCCGGCGGCCCTGCCATGCGGGTCGCCCTGCCCTGCAGCGGCGAAGGCTGCGAAGCCTCGGCCCCGGCCTGGTCCGCGGACGGCAAGCATCTGGCCTTCGTGCTGCAAGTGCCGAACAGCGAGGAACAATCGCTCTGGGAAACCGACGCCACCGGCGCGGCGCCGCAGAAGCTGCTCGGCTTCGCCGGGCTCCTCGACAAGCCGCTTTTCTCCAGGCAGGGCGCGCTCAGCGTTCTCGCGGTCGCACACCCGCACAAGAAGACCGGCGCCACGGCGGCAGCCGCCGCCATGACCGGCGAGGTCGGCGACGTGGTGGACGAGCAGCGCATCGCGCTCGTGCAGAACGGCGCTCTGCATTTCATCTCGCCTGAAGGGCTCTACGTCTACGAGTACGACTGGCGGCCGGATGGCAGCGGCTTCGTCGCCACGGCGGCGCCGGGCGATGGCGATGCCAACTGGTGGGTGGCGAAGCTGCACGCCCTCGGCACCGACGGGTCGGACCGCGTGCTGTTCACGCCGGGCGTGTCGCAGCAACTGGCGGACCCGGTCGTGTCGCCCGATGGCAAGTCCGTGGCCTTCATTGGCGGCCTGATGAGCGATTTCGGCTCCACCGGCGGCGACGCGTTCCGGCTCGATCTTTCTGACGGCGCAAGGCCGGTGGATCTGACCCCCGGCGCCAAATTGAGCGTGACCGCCCTGTCGTTCGGATGCGGCCCCGGCCTCTCCGCCACCGTGCTCCGAGACGACAGGTTCGAACTGACCACGCTAGACCGCCCCTCCGCCGATCCGCACGCGCTGATCTCGGTGCCGGTAGGGCAGTCCGTCTCGCTCGGCGGCTGGAAGCAGGCGATCGCCTGCGGCGGCGGCCACGCGGCGACCGCCCTGGAGGACTTCACCCACGCCTCCGCGCTGGCGCTGTCACACCGCGACGGCCCGTCATTCGGACCGCTCACGCCGATCGAGGCGGTCCAGCCGGCCGATCAGCCGGCCATCACCGCGCGCTCGCTGCACTGGCGCAGCGACGGGCGCACGGTGCAGGGCTGGCTGCTGGAGCCGACCGGCGGCGCGCCGGGCAAGCGGCCGCTGATCGTCAACGTCCATGGCGGGCCTTCGGCCGCCTCGATGCCGCACCCGGTCGGCCACGGCACTATGGCCCCGCTCCTGGCCGCCGGCTACGACGTGCTGCTGCCTAATGCGCGCGGCTCGTTCGGCCAGGGCGAGGCGTTCACCTACGCCAATTTCCGCGACCAGGGGCATGGGCCGCTGCGCGACATCCTGGCCGGCGTGGATGCTGCGGAAAAGGCGGCCGATCCGGCGCACCCGATCGACGACAAGCGGCTCGGCCTGTTCGGCTATTCCTATGGCGGCTACATGGCGATGTGGGCGCCCACGGAAACCGACCGGTTCCGCGCCATCGTCGCCGGCGCCGGCGTGTCGGACTGGCTGTCGATCGAGGGCGAGGAAGGCATCGCCACCTCGGACATCCCGTTCTTTGGCGTCTCGGTCTACGACGATGCGAAACCCTATCTCGACGCATCGCCGATCCTGCGCATGAAGAAGGTCCACACGCCGGTGTTCGTGTTCGTGGGCGATCGCGACATCGAATGCCCGATGCCGCAGAGCCAGGAATACGCCCAGGCGCTCAGGATGCTGCACAAGCCGGTCGAGTTCGTGGTCTATGCCGGCCAGGGGCACGGCATGGCCAACGATGCCGACCGCAAGGACTCGCAGAAGCGCACGGCGGATTGGTTCGCGAAATGGTTCGCCAGCGCGGAGCGGTAGAGAAAGGCGTTCTTTCTTGAAAGAAAGAACCAAAGAACTTCTGTCCGTTTGAGTTCGTGCCGCGCCACGCGCTCGAACCAAACGGGCAGAAGTCTTTTTGCTTCTTTTTCTTCAGAAAAAGAAGACTCTTACAGACCTGTCGCTCAGTTCCCGCTCAGGGACACAGTGGAAATTGCGTTGGCCGGGCTTCCGCCCGGCGTCAACGAGCGCGTGGACCAGGCCAGATAGACCAGAACATTCCTGTCGCGGTCGAAGAGTCGCGACACGCGCAGCTCCTTGAATAAGAGCGAGCTGCGTACGCCGAACACGACCGCATTCGCCGGCAGCGACGCCGGCGCCGCGGCATGGCCGCTATTCTGGCAGGCGAGCGAGAAGCGGGACGGATCCGCCGCCACGCCGAGCGACCCTTTCACCCCGCCGGTCTCGGCATGCGACAAATAGCAGGATATTCCAGGCACATCGGGATCGTCGTAGCGATCCACGGCGATGCGGTCGTTGCGGCCGAGCACGCGGAAGGTGGTGTCGACCGAACCGATCCGCATCTGCGCCCAGGCGGGCAGCGCGATCAGACAGGCGGCGAGAGCGAGAGCGGTTTTCGTCATGCCGCCTCGCCCCAGCAGCGCAGTTTGCTGGTGCGGCCGATGCCCGGATTGAAGCAGTTGCACGGATCGAGCTCCCGATAATGGCCGGCCAGGCTTGGCGGTGCCTGGTAGAGATGACCGACATTGTGTTCGGCCGGCGCATGCGCGCCACGCGCCGTCAGCGTGTCGAGAATGCGCTGTTCCAGAGCATGCGGATCGACGCCCGGGCGCGGAATGTAATCCTGGTGCAGCACGTGGCACAGGAAATGCCCGTAGTACAAACGATGCGTCGTGAGCGCATCGAAATCGGCAGGCAGGCGCTCGAACCAGTCCTGGGCGTTGCGCGGCAGGGCGACGTCGATGGCGACGATATCCGGAACGCTGCGCGGATGGAGAGCGCGATAGCGCACCGCGGCCCCGGCGGTGGCGAAACGATGCAGGAAGGCACGCGAGGCTTCCGACGCGCTGCAGCGGAAGAACCCCTCCGCGCCGAGGATCTCGGTCAGCAGGCCACACATCGCCTCCGCATCCGCGGCCGACACCTTGATCAGCAGATGGTGCGCGAAGCGATCGCGGAACTGGCGCATGCGCGCAGGCAGGTGATCGGGAAACAACGCACCGATGCGCTGCATCACCCGGTCGGACAACGTATCCGGCAGAAACGGCACACGTTCGGCGATGCGGTCCACGCGGGCTTTCAGCGCGAACAGGCCCGGCAGGCGTGCCGTGCCGAGGCGGCTGATCAGCAGAACCGTGTCCTTGCCGTAGCGATCGGCCAGATCGAACGCATCGCGATGGATGTATTCGCAGGCGATCGGCAAGGTTTGCGGCGCTTCCAGAATGCGACGGCGCAGCGTGGCGAAACGCTCCGGCAGGTCCGTGCCGGCATAGAAGCAGACCGCATCCGGCTCGGCCGGAAAGGTATCGAGACGCACCGCGAACAGGATCAGCTTCCCCGCCGAACCGGAGGCATCCTGCAGCCGCCCCGGATCGGCATTGAAGCGGGCAGGCTCGGACGCATGCGTATCGCGGACCCGCGTGGCGTAGTCGGCATCATGCGCCCGCCCGCCCTCCCAGGACACGGCATCCTCGCTCCAGGCGTCGCGGTCGAGCCGGTCGAGAATGGTCTCCGGATCGGCGCCGAGAGCAATGCCGAGCTTGTTCACCAGCGCGAGCCGCCCGTCCCTGTCCACCCGCGCGAACAAGGAAAGCTCAGTATAGACCGGGCCGCGACGCACCAGCGCGCCGCCGGAATTATTGGCGACGCCGCCCATCACCGACGCACCCAGGCAGGACGAACCGATCACCGAATGCGGCTCCCGGCCGAGCGGCTTCAAGGTGCGTTCCAGAAGATCCAGCGTGGCACCGGGAAAACACAAAGCCTGCCTGCCGCCGCCCAGCAGGCGCACGCGGTTCATGCGCAAGGTGCTGACGATCACGATCGGCCGGTCGTAATCGTCGCCGTCCGGGGTCGAGCCTCCGGTCAGGCCGGTATTGGCCGCCTGCATCAGCACGATGCAGTCCGCGGCGACGCAGGCCTGCACCACGCGCCATTGTTCCAGCAGCGTGCCCGGCCGCGCCACGGCGAGACACGGGCCTTCGCCGGTGCGGTAGCCATGACGAAAACGCCTGGTGCGCGCGGGGCCGGTCAGAACATGCTTGCGCCCGACGATCGCGCTCAGCGCCGAAACGAGCGCGCGTTCGCCGGGGCGCATCGGCCCGGTCAGCCCACGTTCACGAGCTGCCAGGGCAGCGGATCGGGCTCGCCGGGCCGCAGCCAGAGCGGCGACGCGTTGGGCAGGCGCACATTCGCCGGCAGCCCCATGGCGGCGCGGAGCGCCCGGAACATGGCGCCGTGGCAGACGATCAGGACGGTGCCCTCGCCCGCCGTGGCGCGATCCACCGCGGCGGCGGCGCGGGCCACCAGATCGGCGAACGGCTCCGCCCCCTCCGGCGTGTAGTCGCCCGCGATCCAGCTATCGTACCAGTCGCCCATCGGCTGGCCTTCCTGCACGCCGAAGCAGACTTCCTGCAGGTCGCGGTCGGTGCTGATGGGCAGGCTGAGATCGTCGCGCGCCAGAAGCGTTTCCGCGACGATCTCCGCGGTGCGCAGGGCGCGGATCAGCGGCGAGGACACGATGCGGGTGATCGGGGCATGGTCGGCCCAATGCGCGGCCATGGTCGCCGCGGCCCGCTGGGCCTGGGCGATGCCCGTCGCGTTCAGCGGAATATCGGACCGGCCCTGACTGAGGCCACGGGCGTTCCAGTCGGTCTCGCCATGGCGGAGATACCAGAACGGGCGGGGTGCGAGGCTCGGGATCATGGAGCGAGTTGGTAGCATGCAACGGCCGGCTGGCAAGCACGGGCCAAGCACGCCGGCCGATGGCGGGACTCAGGCGCGGATGCGCGCGAGCGCCGCCTCCACGATCGCGTCGAACCGGTCAGGGTCGTCGAAGGCTCTCGCGGCCAGCATCGCGCCGTAGATCGTCGCCATCAGGATTTCGGCCTCCGCAGACGCCGGCATTGGCAGGCGCATCGTTTGCTGTTCTGCGCCCAGTGCCAGAACCCGGCTCAGCCAGTCGGCAAGATCGGCGAAATGGCGCCGCACGGCCTGGGCAACCGGATCCGGAAGGCCGGGCAGTTCCGCCCCGAGAACGGCCGCCAGACAGAACGGCACGGTGCCGTCGCGGATGCAGCGCCGCCAGAAATCCACATACACGCGCAACTGCTCGGTCGCGACCGGCGCGCCTGCCTCCAGAACCGCAATCTGCGACGCGATCCGCGCCCTGCCCTGCTCCACCACCGCCACGACCAGATCGGTCTTGGAGGGGAAATGGTAGTGGATGCTCGCCTTGCGCAGACCGAAGCGCTCGGCGAGATCGGCATAGCTGAACCCGCTATATCCGTTCCGGGCGATCAGATCGGCCGCACCCCCCATGAGTTTCGCAGCGGTCTCGCCAGTGGTCGCGCTCATCCGTTTCCTCCCGACCGCTTCATAACGGCAATCTCATTCCTGGAGAACGATTGACCCGTCGTTGTCTACCTTCTAGTAGGTAGTTACACGACCGAAGGACAAGCCCATGCCGACCGATACCGATCGACCTCTCAGGAACTATTACCTCTTGCGCTTCGCCGTCTCGGCGCTCTGGGCTGCGGCGGTGCTCACTCTGGGACGCCAGTCAGACACCGCCACCGCCATCCTGCTGATCGCCTACCCGGCCTGGGACGCTGCCGCGAACTTTGCCGATGCTCTGCGCAATGGCGGCCTCTCGCGCAATCCGACCCAGGCCACCAACGTTGCCGTCAGCACTCTCGCCACCATCGCCGTCGCCGCGACGCTCGGCCACGGCATGAATGCCGTGCTGGCGGTGTTCGCGGCCTGGGCGGCGCTGTCCGGGTTCCTGCAGCTGCTGACCGGGGCACGGCGCTGGACGTCGCATGGCGCGCAATGGGCGATGATCCTGAGCGGCGCCCAATCCATGCTGGCAGGAGCGTTGATGGCGAGGGTGGCCGCCGGCCGATGGTCGGCAGGACTTCCCAATCTGGCCCCGTATGCCGCGTTCGGCGCGTTCTACTTCCTGGTCTCGGCTCTATGGCTGAGCGTGGGCGCGGCACGTCGCCGCGCTCGCGGAGCCGCCTACTGAGCCGTAAGTCGCAGCGATCCGCTCACGCGCTGAAGCGGCTCGAGCATTTCCTCGAGTACGCTATACTGACGTCCCGTAAATCAAGGACGTGTCAGTCTCAGTCGAACAAAGAACTCACCGAGCTCTCGTCCGACACCGCGCGCATCGCGTTGGCGAGCAGCTGGGCGATGGTGATCTGGCGCACGTTGGACGCCAGGCGCACCGCCTCGGTGCCGAGGATGCTGTCCGTGATGGTCATCATCTCGATCGGCGAGGAGGCGACGCGCGACACGGCGCCGCCGGTCAGCACGCCATGCGTCACATAGGCGCCGACGCCCGACGCGCCCTGGGCGATCAGCGCCTCGGCCGCGTTGCAGAGCGAGCCGCCGCTGTCGATGATGTCGTCCACCAGCAGGCAGTGCCGGCCGGACACGTCGCCGATCACGTTCATCACCTCCGACACGCCGGCGCGTTCGCGCCGCTTGTCGATGATGGCCAGATCGACGTTCAGGCGCTTGGCGAGCTGGCGCGCGCGCACCACGCCGCCCACGTCCGGCGACACGATCATCAGGTCGCGCGCGCCGTAGCGCTCCTTGATGTCGCGCACGAAGAGCGGGGCCGCGAACAAATTGTCCACCGGGATGTCGAAGAAGCCCTGGATCTGGCCTGCATGCAGATCCATGGTCAGCACCCGATGCGCGCCGGCCTCGGTGATCAGGTTGGCGACGAGCTTGGCGCTGATCGGCGTGCGCGGGCCGGATTTCCGGTCCTGCCTTGCATAGCCGAAATACGGGATCACGGCGGTGATGCGGCGCGCCGAGCCGCGACGGAGCGTGTCGATCATGATCAACAGCTCCATCAGATTGTCGTTGGTCGGATAGCAGGTGCTCTGGATCACGAACACGTCCTCGCCGCGGACGTTTTCCTGGATCTCGACGAACACCTCCATGTCGGCGAAGCGCCGAACCACCGCCTTGCAGAGCGGCAGACCCAGGCTGGCGGCGACCGCTTCGGCGAGAGGCCGGTTGCTGTTGCAGCTGACGATCTTCATGAGCGGCTCCGCGGCGGCCCAAGCCGTCCGGTCGGGTGCCGGCGGCGGGGCCGCCGCCTTCTAGCAACCGGCCGAATATCTGTCACGCACCGCATCGCCCCAGGGCAGGGCCGAGCAGGGCCGGGCCGGACGGCTTGCCCGATCAAGCCTTCGGTGGCGGCAGCGAGTCGGTCGGCGGGGCGGCCAGCGGCTCGTTCACCAGCGGTCCGTCCGGCGCTTTCGTGCCGGTCTGCCGCGGCCTGGCGCGGCCCTCGTTGTTGCTGATCACCTCGCGCACGCCGCCGGCCGCCTCGCTGGCGGCGGCGATCGCCACGTCGCCCCAGGCGCCGTCGAGCGAATGGGCGGGCAGGTCATGCAACTGCGTCGCCTTGCCGGCTTCGTGCGCCGGGCGCCCGCCGCTGCCCACCACCGTGCGCGTCACGGTCCAGACGATCTCGACATGCTGGACGCCGTTGAACGGCTTGCTGACCGTGACATGGCCGGACACGAGATAGTCCGCATGCGCCTCGTCGGTCTGCAGCGTGACATGCTCGTTCGGCAACTGGGCACGCATCTGCGCCGCGAGTTCGTTGTCGCCGTCGCCGGGGGCGCCTGTCACGCCGGTCAGCCAGAGCCGCGTGGAGCGGTTCAGCAGGCTGTTGGGATCGGTCTGCGCCGCCTTGGCCTGCAGATCGGTCAGCATGGTATTGATATCCGCCGCCGCCGCCGTGGCGCTCGCGGAGATCATCGCCGGATCGGACGACGCCCATTGCCCGGCCGGCACGGGCGCTCCGTCGCGCTCGGCCCGCACCCGCCCGTTCGGCCCCAGAATGGCGTAATGCGGCACCACCTCGGCGCCGTTCGTCTGCGCGGTCACCACCAGGGACCAGTCGTTACGGCGGCGCGGCTGCGCCACGGCCGGCACTTCATGACTCAGCAATCCGGCCACCAGCGCCTTGCTCCACAGCGCGGCGTCGCGATCCGCCAGAAGCGCGCCGGTCGGGGTCGGCACGTCGAGCCGCGGCGGCGGCGGCGCGGCCAGGCGCAGGGCGGCGGCGCCGGGATTGCCGGCGAAGGGTTGCGGCAGATCGCCACACCCCGCCAGCGCCCCCGTCAGCGCGAAGGAGGCAAGCAAAAGGAACGGAGAGAACCGGCGAGGGGCGCGAATCATGGATGGGTCCGTTCGGGAGCGGGGGCGATCACCGAGATCTGGTGGCCGATCGGGCCGCCGCCCGCCAGGGTGCGGCGGCGATGGGAAAAGAACAGATCGGGCTCGGCCAGGGTGTCGCGCCAGAGCGCGTGCACCGAGCCCACCCCCGCATCGCGCAGCCGGGACACGCAATAGCCCGCCAGGTCGAAGAAGAAACGATCGCCCTCGCCCGGACGAAAGAAGCGCTCCGCCTCGGGCGTCCCCGCGGCGAGAACCGCGTCGCGCAAATCCGGGCCGACCTCGTAGCTCGCCTGGCCGATGCAGGGCCCGATCACGGCGCGCACCTGGCCGATCTCGGCCCCCAGCCCCCGCATGGCGTCGAGCGTGCGCTCCAGCACACCGCCCACGGCGCCGCGCCAGCCGGCATGGGCGGCGCCCACCACGTTGCGGGCCAGGTCGGCGAACAGCACCGGAGCGCAATCGGCGGTGATCACGCCGAGCGCCAGGCCGGGCCGGTCCGTCACCATCGCATCGGCGCGGCCGCCCTCCCCCGGCGCCCAGGGCTGCGCCACGCTGATCACCGCGTCGCCATGCACCTGGGTCACGCCCAGAAGGCGCTCCGGCGGCACCCCCACCGCATGCGCGACGCGACGGCGGTTCTCGCGCAGCGACTCCGGCGCGTCGCCGCTGGTGACCGAACAGTTCAGGCTCGCGAACGGCCCGTCGGACACGCCGCCGAGCCGGGTGAAAAAACCGTGCGGGCACGGACGCAGCACGTCATCCAGAAGAGGGAGCGGGTCGAGAAGAGAGCTGGGGTCAGGCACGAACGCCATCCTCCGGATTCGATCGGGATGGAGAGAAGCCGGGCGACACGCCCATGGACGGGTGGCACAGCGCCATGGCCTTGAACAATTGCCCCATGCGCTCGGGCGCGGCCAGACGGTGCGCCGCATCCACCAGCGCACGCGCCTGTTCGGGCGGCTTGCCGCGCGCCAGTTGCTCGGTGCGCTGGAACAGGCCGAGCGCGGACAGGAACGCGCCCTGGCTTTCCGGCCCCCAAACCACGGCTCCCGCCTTCTCGGCGATGGCGCGCAGGGCCGGAAAATCCACATGGGCAGTCAGATCGGCTTCGCCAGGCGTCTCCAGCGGCGGAGCCGGCTGGCCGTCGCGGAGCGCCTGCAGGGTATCGCCGGAACCGGGACGATCCGGACCGTAATCCAGCAACAGGACCGCGCCCGGGGTCTCGGCGACGCGACGCGCGAGGCCGGCCACGATCGCCCGCGCCGGCTCGCAGAACTCCATCACCTGCCCTGCGACGACGGGCGCCTCCCCGGGCGGCGGCGCCTCGGCCGGCTCCAGCACGAAGGCGCCCGCGCGCACGAACCGTTCGCGCCAGCCCTCGGCCGGAGTCCACACCATCTGCCGGATCGGCAGCGCATCCAGGAATTCATTGCCGATCAGGATCATCGGCCCGTCGGGAAGGGCGTCGATCGTGTCGTGCCAGACAGGATCGGCGCCGGCGAGCGCTTCGGCCTGAACGGCGCGCAGGCGCGGCGACGTTTCCACCAGATGCACCCGCAGGGCGGCTCGGAAGGCGGGCGCGACGCGCGCGGCGAGCCGCAGCGCATCCGCCATCAGCGTGCCCCGTCCGGGCCCGGCCTCGCACAACAGCACCGGATCGGGCGCGCCCATGCTCTGCCAGCACACCGCCGCCCAGGCGCCGATCAGCTCGCCGAACGCCTGCGCGATCTCCGGCGCGGTGACGAAATCGGCGAACGGGTCGCGCCCGGCATAATAGGCCGCGTTGGCGCGCGCCATGAACCGGTCGAGCCGCTCCGGCGGAACGGGTGCGTCGTTGCTCAAACCGGCTCCGACGGGAGCGGCGACGGCACGATCGGCCGCAGCACCGGCCCACGGCGGGCGTAAAAGATGAGCGCGATGCCGGCGATCGCCATCGGAATGCACAGAAGCTGGCCCATGGTGGTGCCGAAGGCGAGATAGTTCAGGAATGCGTCCGGCTGTCGGAAATGCTCGCAGAAGGCGCGCAGGATCGCGTAGCCGAGCAGGAAAATGCCGGTCAGCAGCCCCGCCCGCTCGCGCACCGACTGGTGCCTGGCGAAGAGCACCATCACGATCAGCAGCAGCACCCCCTCCAGCAGCGCCTCGTAGAGTTCGCTGGGATGGCGGGGAATGTTGTCCACACGCGGGAAGATCATCGCCCAGGGCAGGGAGGCCGGCGCCGGACGACCCCAGAGCTCGCCGTTGATGAAGTTGGCGCAGCGCCCGAGCCCGAGCCCGATCGGCACCACCACGGCGAGCCGGTCGGCGAAGGCCAGGGTGTTGATCCCGTGCCGGCGCGTATAGAGCAGCAGCGCCGTCGCCACGCCGAGCATGCCGCCATGGAAGCTCATGCCGCCATGCCACAGCTCCAGCGCCGCGGCGGGATGGGCGAGATAAAGCGAGGGCTGATAGAACAGGATGTAGCCGAGCCGGCCGCCCAGAACCACGCCGAGCGTGGCCCAGGTGAGGAAATCGTCCACCTGGAGCTGGGTCGCGACCTGCGGCGGGCGAAGCACCAGACGGCGCATCAGGCGCCAGCCCACCACCAGGGCGACGATATAGGCCAGCGCATACCAGCGAATCGCCAAAGGCCCGAGATGCACCAGCACCGGGTCGAATTCCGGAAACACGAGAACGGGGATCATCGGCGGAACGCTTCCTGGCGGGGGTCTGGTTACGAGAACGGCGCGTCGTCGCGGAGAAGGGCGACGTAGCGCCGCACACCTTCTTCGAGCGAGGTGAACTGCCCCGCATAGCCGGCGTCGCGCAGACGGCGCATGTCGGCCTGGGTGAAGCTCTGATACTGGCCGCGCAGCGCCTGCGGCATGTCGATGAAAGCGACCCTTCGCTCCAGCCCGTTCGCGTCGCAGACGGCATGGGCGAGATCGAGATAGGTGCGCGCGACGCCCGTGCCGAGGTTGAACAGGCCGCTCGCCGACGGCGTCTCCAGCAGCCAGCACAGAACGTCCACCACGTCGCCGACCCAGATGAAGTCGCGCGCCTGCGCGCCATCCGCCAGATCGGCCCGGTCGGAGCGGAACAGGGTCGCCGGCCGCCCGGCCAGAAGCTCGTCGTGTTTCACCTTCACGACCGAGATCATGTTGCCCTTGTGGTTCTCGTTCGGGCCATAAACGTTGAAGAACTTCAGACCTGCCCATTGCGGGGGCGCCTCGCGGCGTTCCGCCAGTTCGCGCCGCACCCAAAGATCGAAGCTGTGCTTGGACCATCCGTAGAGATTCAACGGCCGCAGCGCGTCGAGACGCTCCGGAGCATCGGAGAACGCCTCGACCCCGTCCGCCGCGCCATAAGTGGCGGCCGACGACGCATACAGGAACGGAACACCGTTGCGCGCGCACCAGCGCCAGAGCGATTGCGACAGCGCGACATTGGTGCGCCACACCAGATCGCCGTCGCGCGCGGTGGTTTCGCTGATCGCGCCCAGATGCACCACCGCCTCGATCGGGCGCGGACTGTCGCGGAGGAACGATTCGAGCTCCTCCGGCGGCAGCAGATATTGCGGCGGCGTGCGCGCCAGATTGCGCCATTTGCCGTCCGAGCCGAGCCGGTCGACGACCGCGACCGCCCGGTTCTGTTGCTGCAGAACCGTGTTCAAACACGAGCCAATGAAGCCGGCGCCGCCGGTGAGCAGGATCATGCGGTGCTTATAATGGGCTCGGAAGCAGGTGGCGACAGCGCCGCCCCGGTGACACGCAGACCTCCCATCGCCATATGAAGGGGACAATCCTCAACCCTGGGAGAAGCATCATGGCCGAGCGTTCGCGGATTTTCGACGACATGGCCGGCGTGGCCGGCGGCGCGTTCTCCGCCCTGACCGGTATCGGCGAGGAACTCGGGGCACTGATCCGCGCCCGGGTGGACGAGGCGCTGAGCCGATTGTCGCTCGTGCGCCGCGACGAGTTCGAGGCGGTCAGCGAACTGGCCGCCAATGCGCGCGAGAAACAGGAAGATGCCGAGGCACGCCTCGCCGCGCTGGAAGCCCGCATCGCCGCGCTGGAAACGGCGCCGACCCGGGCTGCGACCGATCAGCACGGATTGGATGGCGCGCCGGGCGGCCCGCCGCCGCGTCAGGAAGGCGGCTTCAGCGAGATGCCGCCGCCAGCCGGCAACTGACGCCGATCGCGGACGAAAAAAGGCGGGACGCTTGCTGCGCCCCGCCCTTTTCATGTCCTGACGATCAGTAATAGCGCCAGCCACCGTGATACCAGCGGCGGTGATGCCAGTGACGGCCGTGCCAATAGTAATGCGGCCCGACCCAGCCCGGCGGCGGCCGCCCATAGATCGCGACCGGCGGCGGAGGCGGCGGGGGACCGCCATAGACCGGGCCGGGCGGCGGCGGTGGCGGCGGACCATAGGGCTGGGCTGACGCGGCGGTGATGCTTCCCGCCAGCGCCAAAGCGGCAACCAGGGCGGTCCGGGTGAAGCGCATGAGCCTTCCTTTCGAAAACGATCTTTCCACTCAACGTAACGCCCGTGGCGTATCGGTGGTTGGATTGTAACGAAAGGAAAGACGTGGCTGCGGGCGCCGGAACCCTTGCGGTGCGGGTGTGCCGCCCATACGCTCGCGAAAGGTCCAACATTCAGGAGACGGGGCGCCTGATTCGCAACGGACCTGTGGCGATGCTGGCGTGTTCGGATTGGTCCTGGGGCGGGGCCTAGTTTGCAGACACAAGGGGTCCGGACCACGCGTCCGGGCTGACCTCCATCGCCGGGGAGCCCACCATGCCTGCTGTCGATACCCATTCCAGCCAGCCCTCCGCCAACCCGCTCGATCTGATGGAACAGATCGTCGGCGGCTACGAATGGGCCTTCGACCGTCGAACCGATACCGAAATGGCCGCCGAGGCGCCGGGCAAATGGTGCGATTACGGGCTTTATTTCTCCTGGTCGCACGAGATCAGCGCGATGCATTTCACCTGCGCCTTCGATCTGAAAGTGCCTCCGGCCCAGCGGCGCGCGCTGTTCGAACTGCTGGCGCTCGCCAACGAGCGTCTCTGGATCGGCCATTTCGGCATGGACCCGGATGACGGCATGCCGCTGTTCCGCCATGCCGTCCTGCTGCGCGGCGCCCAGGGCGCTTCGATGGAAAGCCTGGAAGACATGGTCGACATCGCCATCACGGAGTGCGAACGCTTCTATCCGGCGTTCCAGTTCGTTTTGTGGGGCGGCAAGAGCCCGGCGGAAGCGCTGGAATGCGCCATGCTGGAATGTGCGGGAGAGGCCTGAGCACCGTGTCCGATTCGAAGGCGCCGATCCCTCCCCTCCTGCTGGTCGGCTGCGGCCGTATGGGCCAGGCCATGCTGGCAGGATGGAACAAGGACGGGTTGGCGCCATCCTGGATCGTCGATCCCGAAACCGAACTGCCGAAAGCCTCGCAGCACCGGATCGCCCGAAGCGCCGGAGACGTTCCGGCCACGTTCCAGCCCGCCGCCGTGATCCTGGCGATCAAGCCGCAGGTGGCGGAACAGGCGATGCGCGCGCTGTCCGCCCGCATCGGCAATGCCGTTGTGCTGTCCATCATGGCGGGACGCACGCTGTCCGGTCTGCGCGAGGCGCTCCCCAACGCCGGCGGCCTGGTGCGGGCGATGCCCAACACCCCGGCCGCGATCGGACGCGGCGTGTCGGTGGCGGTCGCCGACCGAAACACCTCAGCCTCGCACAGGGCTCTGTGCGATCGCCTGCTGCGCGCCGCAGGCACGGTGGAATGGGTCGAGGACGAAGCGCAGCTCGATGCCGTCACCGCCGTTTCCGGAAGTGGGCCGGCCTATGTGTTCCTGCTGGCCGAGCTTCTGGAAAAGGCGGCTATGACCCAGGGCCTGCCGCCGTCCCTGGCCCGCACGCTCGCGCGCGAGACCGTGGCCGGCGCCGGCGCCCTGCTGGCAGCCTGGCCGGACCAGGACGCCGCGACGCTGCGCCGCAATGTCACCAGCCCCAACGGCACCACCCAGGCGGCGCTCGAGGTGCTGATGCGTGAAGAGAACTGGCCGGACGCAACGGAGAAGGCGATCGACGCGGCCACCAGGCGATCCCGCGAACTCGCCAGTTGAGCCTGCATCCGTTATTGCGCCACAAAGTTCGCGGAGGCTGACCGGAGCCCGCGATTCAAGGACCGCACCCATGGACCAGCAGCAATTCGACTCGACCCTGATCCGGGCCGCGATGGCCAGGGCCGAGGCGGTCGGCTGGCGACGCGTCACCATCGTGGAGGCGGCGAGGCAGGCCGGCCTGCCGCTGGACGAGGCGCGAGCACGCTTTCCTGCGCGGGCCACCGTGCTGCTGCGCCTGGGCCTGCTGGCCGATCGCGCGGCCCTGGTCGACGAAGGCACCACGGGCACGGTGCGCGAGCAGTTGTTCGATACGCTGATGCGTCGCATCGACGTGTTGCAGCAGTATCGCGGCGGCATGCAGTCCGTCCTGCGCGCCCTGCCCTTCGACCCGCCTCTCGCCCTGCTGATTTCCGCCGCCACGCTGGACAGCATGCGCTGGATCGGGGCTGCGGCCGGCGTGGACACCTCGGGCGTCATGGGCGCGATCCGCGCACAGGGGCTGCTCGGCGTGTGGCTTCACACGGTGCGCGCCTGGGACAAGGACGAGAGCGAGGATCTGTCGGCGACCATGGCGGCGCTCGACACGGCGCTGGATCGCGCCGATCGGCTCGCCCGACTATCGGAGCGGCCGCTATTCGAAAGAGAGACGCTCCCGGCGGCGGCGGAGAGCGAGACGGTTTCCGGTGCTCCGGTGGCGACGGACGACCCGTTCGAGGCTCCCTGAGTCAAACGTCCTGAGGCAAACGTCCTGAGGCGAACACCCTGCATTGGACCGCGGATGGTTTCGTTCTGGAGCCGCAACGCGTCGAGGCGAGGGGCTTGCCCGAGGAGTGGGGTGCCCTTATCAAGGCCACCGCGCGATGGGGCGTCGCCAAGTGGTAAGGCAGCGGATTTTGATTCCGCCATGCGGAGGTTCGAATCCTCCCGCCCCAGCCAGCCGCATTTCCCTCCGCACGACCAGGGAAAAGCTGTCCACCGCCGGGGGAGTGGCCTCGGCGGCGGAGACCTTGCCGTCGATCAGACGGCCTTCTTCAGGTTCGGGCTCGCCTTGAAGCGGACGGTCTTGCCGGCCTTCACCTTTACCGGCTCGCCGGTGCGCGGGTTCAGCGCCTTGCGGGCCTTGGTCTTGCGAACGGTGAAGGTTCCGAAGGACGGGAGGGTGAAACCGCCTTCCTTCTTCAGTTCGCGCACGATCGCAGCGATCAGATCGGCGGCGGCCTGGTTGGCGGCAACGCCGGTGCAGTCGAGCGAATCCTGGATGACGCCGGCAATGAAGGCTTTGCTCATGTGATCAATGGTCTCCTGCTCTGTGAAAAGGGCGCCCGTCACGAGCCGTCTCGCGCAGTTCTTCCCTCCCGATTTTCGCCTTCTACGCCGTCGGCTGACGCAACGCCAAGACGTATTCAGACCGTAACGCCAAAAGCTGCTGACTGCGACTTGATTTCTATCCACATATCGCTCGATCCCTGCCCTCAACTTGATATATCAAGCGTGGCCCCCATGACCTCCCACCCCGCAAACCGCCGAGTCTGCCTGTTTGCCGCCTTCGATCCGCGCGCGTCATCGGGTGGCCGCGTTCGCATTCTTGCTGCTACGGACTGCTATGTTCGCGCACTGGCTGAAAGCGGATTTGTCGTACATATGGCGTGGTCCGGTGCCGGACAGCTCGACGAGGGCGATATCGAACGGCTCGGCGGCCTCGGTATCGCCGTGCATCACCGGCCCAACACAGGTCATGACTTTGGCGCATGGCAGTCTCTCGTTCGCCAAGGCTGCATCGAGGGCGCGACGGACGTGCTCCTGGCCAATGACAGCGTGTTCGGACCCGTCTTTCCGCTCGGCCCCGTTCTTGAGGCAATGGAACGGAAGCGGAACGATGTATGGGGAATGACGGAATCGCGCGAAGGGCGCTGGCATCTGCAATCGTGGTTTTTGCTGTTCCGGAGCGGAAGTTTCGGCTCGCCCTCCGTGCAGCGCATCTTCCGGCAGCCGTTCGGAGAGATGACGCGAGACCAGATCGTGCTGCATGGCGAGTTCGGCCTGGGCGCCGCGATTCTGGCGGACAGGCTCGATTGGGCCGCGCGATGGCGGGCGCCAGACCGGAGGCTGCGCCGGCTGCTGCCCGGCAATCCGATGCACCTGGACTATCTCTCCGTCGTACGCTCAGGCGCGGTACCGTTCCTGAAAGCCGATCTGCTGCGGGACAATCCGGCCAGGATCGGGTGGGCGAATCGCTGGCCCAGCGTGCTCGGCGCGGGACCGCTGCGGCGAGACATGGTGGAGGAAGCGCTCGCCGCGAGACCCGGTCAGCCGCACAAGCGGCAAAGCCTGATCATGCGGGGCCTATATGCCGCGGCGAGTTGCGACCAGCCGGAGGCGACGCTGAACCTGGTTCGCTGACGACCTGCCGGATCATGCCGAGCAGTTCTTCGTATTGGCTGTCATAAGTCGCCAGCGTTTCGGAGAACGGGTTGCGGAAGGACGCGATCTTGCCAGGATCATCCAGTAGCGTCGTCACGGCTGCCAGCAATTCCTCGTGGCGCCCATCGAGGGCGATCAGCGTGCCGTTGACGCCATCGCGGATTTCCTCCGCCTGCCCCCCGCCGGCAGTGCAGATCACCCAGACATCGCGCGCAAGCGCCTCGCGCACGGTCAGGCCAAAGCTTTCCTTCCATTGCGACGGGAACAGAAGAACGTCGATGCCGTCGAAGAACGCATCCATGCTCTCCTGCGTATAGGCCGGCACGACGCGTATGGTGCCGCCCGTCTTCCAGGCGGATACGTCGATCGAACGGAAGCCGAGATTGAGCGTGTTGTCGACGAGGACAAGCTCCCAGTCGTCTCGCTCCAGCGCTTCAAACGCCTTGCGGATCAGGTGGAACCCCTTGATCGTCTCGTTCCCGCCGACATACCCGAACCGAAGCGGCTGACCGCTGCGCCGGGGCGATCGCGGCACCTCGGGCAGGCGGATGCCGTTGCGATTGACCTTCACCCGGTCAGGCGAAACTCCGTTGGCGAGATAGAGCTGACGGTGCGTTTCGCTGGGCGACAGAAGCAAAGAGGTGCCGCGAAGAACGCCCATCATGATTTGCATGCGGTCTTCCAGGTGGCGCGCATGCGGCACGCAGTTCTGGCAGACTTTGAGGTCGATGGTAGTCTGGAAGCAGTAACGACGGTCGTCGCGCACCATGAAATGCCGGTCGCACAGCCACCAGGGGTCATGCAGCGTAATCACGGTCGGAATGCCGCGCTCCTGGCAAAGACGCATGATGGACGCGCCGAAACCCTGGATGGAATGCGCATGCACGACATCCGGCCGCAGCGCGTCCAGAACCTGGCCGAACACATGGGTGATGGCGGGATTGTCGAGCTGCACCACCTGATCGCCGGACGAGGACAGGCTGGCGGCGAACACGGGAATGCCGTCCCAGTCGTAGCGCAGCAGGCCGTTCGCCCGCCCTTGGATCGACGGGCGCGAGGTGAACACGCACAGATCGACCCCGTCCGAGGCGTGCAAGCGACTGGCCAGTTCCTGCGCGACAATGGTGGCGCCCCCGAAACTCTGCGGCGCGAAAAAGATGTTGGCGGACAGGATACGCAAGGGAGCCGCCTGGCGCGCGGGCGGCGGTCCGAACAAGGCCGCGACCTGCGCTTCAGCGATTCGGTCCGGTGCGTAACGAACCAGAACATCGTCCAGCGCCTGCGACCCGAGCCTGGAGCGGAGCGCGGGATCCAGGATCAAGGCTTCCAGAGATCGCTCCCAACCGGCATCGCCTTCGGCCAGCATGCCATTCTGCTCGTGACGGACGATCTCGGCGAAGCTGCGACAAGGCGAGCACACGCTCGGCATGCCCAGGATCGCCGCCTCCTGGAACTTGATGTTGCTCTTGGCATCGTTGAACAGCGTCGGCTCCAGGGGAGCGATGGCAATATCCGCTTCGGACAGCAGGCGCAGGTAATTCCGGTAATCGGTGCCGGCGTAGATCTCGATCTGCGCTTCGGCCGCTTCGAAAGCGTCCGGCACCGTCAGTTCGCCGACGATGCGCAGACGCAGTTGGGGATAGCGCTGCAGCAGGCGGAGAATCGCCGGAGCGGCACAGCGAAAATCGGCATCATGCGTCTTGGTGCCGGAACCGTAGACGATCGTCGTCAGCCCAGGGACCGGGCGGCGCGTCTCGCGCAGGGTTCCGGCAATCTCGAGCGTTTCCCGATCAAGAGCGTTCTCCACCACCTGCACGCGCGTGACGCCGGCATCCCGCATCGTTTGCGCGAGCGTGCTGGTCGAAGCGATGGCGCGACCGCAAGCCAGCATGGCGGCACGATAGAGCCGAACGCCGGACAGGACCTCTTCGCGCAGCGCCTTGTCCAAAGTCTTGAGATTGCTGTTCTGACGGTAGAGAGGCTCATCGAAGATCAGATCATCGACCTCCCAGATCGGGTCGAGGCCGAGCCGCCTGGCATCGTCGATCATCGCGAGAACCGGCTTCTCCGCGGGGACGCGATAGAAGATCAGATGGGTGCAGAGCTGCAGGGCCGTGAGGACGTGATCGACGTCGCGCCAGTTGATTACCCGGCAGCGCCAGCCGAGCGACTCGAACATCTCCTGCTTCTGCCAAACGCGATACTTGGCGCATTGGGGAATGCTCAGCTCGGCCACGATCAGCACGGTCGGCTCTAGGATGGACCGCCCATCCGTGCCGATCGGCGCGGTGTAGGGATCCGGCGTCCCTCCCGTCTTGTCCACCGGGTCCAGACCCGTCTTTGCAGGACGATTGGCCAGCCGACGGCGAATGGCGGCCGAGCCGGGGATGCTCGGCACCCATCTCCGCGCGCGGCGCAGCAGTCCGATCGGTCCTTCGTCCTCGGCGATCTCGCGAATGCGTTTCGCTGCTTCCGGAAAGCTGTGCCCTGTCGGCAGACGTCCGGCGGCCAGGGCTCGTGCATAACGGAGCGGCGTCGTGACGCGCCATGAAACCGAGTGCTGCAACTGGCCGAGCCGATTGCGGGCGTCATCCAGCCCAGCCTGAAGGCCGTCGCCGCGCATGCCCTGCAGGCGCAGGCTGGCCAGAGCCCCCTCAAGCAGAAGGCGGGTGCGATCCAGTTCCCTCTCAAGAACCTCGGGGTCGCTGGTATCCGGCTTGGGCGGGGCGTGTTCGTCCAGAGAAGAAATCGAAGCCATGCTGCTCCTTTAATCGGTGACGCCCGCCGGTCAAAAAAAAACCGGGCCAAAAGGCCCGGTTTTCTGCACGTGGTCGTTGGCTGTATCGCCGAGGCTCTCCAGAGAGCCCGGCGTATTAGCCGCCGAAGAACTTGGACGGGTCGAGGCTCGTCACGTTGGTAAACGTGACCGTGCTGTTGTCGGCCAGGGTGATGGTGGTGTTGCCGCCTACCGTCTTGGCGGTGGCCAGGGCGTTCGCCACTTCACCAGAGCCGTAGCCGAACAGGCCGACCAGGTTGCCCGAGGCACTGCCGAAGTCGCTGATCGTGATGCTCGGAGCAGCGCCCGAGCCATGCGCCGTGCCGTTGGCGGCGATGACGAACAGGTTTCCGGCGCCCGAACCACCGGTCAGGGTCTGCTGGCCGAGGCCCGCGACCAGCGTATCGGCGCCCGTGCCACCCGAGATGCTGTTGATGCCGCCGGCACCAACGACCGAGGACACGTTGGAGATGAAGCCGGCGAAGCCAGCCGTGCTGCCCGAACCGTTGAGGGTTTCGTTACCCGAACCCGCGACCAGTACGGAGTGGCCGGACGAATTGCCGCCCGTGAAGGTGATGTTGGAGCCGTTCGCGCCGAACACGGTCGCCACGCCCAGACCGGCATTGACGGTCGCGCTCGCAGCGGAGCCGGCAATGAAGGTCAGCGTGCTGCTGCCGACTTCGGATACGGTGGTCGTTCCATTGCTCGCGCCGAACACAGACGTGGCCGCGGAGGCATTGATGGTGTCGCCCGCGCCAGCGAACACGGTCGAGACCCCGTTGAGGTTGAACGTGTTGTTGGAACCGCCGATGCCCTCGATGTAGGAGGTGCCGGTGCCGCCATAAACCGTCGAGTGAGAGCCGAACATGTTCAGGGTGTCGGAGCCCGAACCCAGGAAGATGCGATCCGTACCCTCGGAGTTCACGGTGTCAGCGCCGCTGCCGAGAACGATCAGGTTGCTGCCCAGGCCGGCATCGATCGAGCTGTTGCCGTTGCCAGAGAAGATCGTGTCGTTACCGTCGCTGGTCGCGATCGTGTAGGAGCCGGCGCCCGAATTGATGAACAGGTTGTTGCCGCCGCCCGCGATGAAGGTGCCGCTCTCGGCGCCCGCAAGGTAGGTTGCGCCACCGATGCCGACCAGGGTCGACAGCGTCTCGCCGGACGTGGCCGCCGTCGCGTCGATGTAGACGTGATCAACGGTATTGGTCACAAAGTGATCGAAGCCCGAAGCGTACGTGTAGAGGCCACCCGTCTCCGCGACCAGCTGGTTGATCGACGAACCGGTTGCCGGGCTCGGCGCAGCCGAAGTCGGGGTCACGTCGACGGAGAAGGCCGTGCCCGCGGAGGCCGCAGCGTCCACGGCGGACTGATAGGCCTGAGCGAGAGTGTAAGCCTGAGCACCATTCACGGTAACCGGAATGACGTGATCGCTGGCCGATCCAACGACTGTAACGATACCACCTGCCATATCGAACTCTCCGTATTGCCGGCGCACCCCAGGAGGAGGACGCCACGACCGATGCGTGCACTGCGGAAACTACCCACGATTATGCCGCACCGCAACCAAAAAACCTGCGGAATGCGGTCCTATTTTTCGTACTTGTCGTAATTTCCATTCGAAAAACTACGCAATCATACAAATGTGAGGACGATCATCGGGGAACTCTTCAGTCCTTCCCACAACTGCGCAGCAACTTAGGCGACAACAGTTAAATAAAGGTGATCGCCAGCGTTCGCCTCGCCAAATCCGGCCATTGACGAACCCCGCCGGGCGCGCCACCCATCTGGCTCCATGCAGCCCCTCCCCGGACATTCCGATCAGCCCGAAGCGTCTCCCGCTCTGGAGACCCTGTTGCACAAGGCGTGGGAGGGTGCTTTCGCCCCCGTTCCGCCCGAAGCGAATCATCCGGCCTGGTCCGGTCAGATCCCCTTCCTGTACTGGATTCTCGCCGCTCGCCGCCCCGCCCGTCTGGCGGCGGCCGGCAAGAACGTGTTTCCGGCCTATGCCGCCTGCTGCGCCCTCATCGACCGGCTGGCCCTGCCGACCACCTGCCGGCTCCTGTTCGAGGCCGATAGCACCCTGCCGCACGAGCTGCGCCGCCAGCACGAGGGTCGGTATCACGCCTTCTCGCGCTTCGATACGCTCTCCGCCGTCGATGTCGTCCCAGACGGCTCGATTGATCTCCTTATTATAAGTGAAGCAGCGCCCGACTGCGCCGGCCTGGACGGCTCGGAACGCTGGCGGCCGAAATTGTCGCCCGATGCGATCCTCGTTCTGCACGGCGCCATCGCGTCTGAAGCGGCGGATTCGCCATGGGCTATCCTGGCCCAAAACCGCCCCTCCTTTCCGCTCCATTCGGAACCGGGCCTCGTCGTCCTGGCTCCGGGCACGGGCATTCCCGAAGCGCTGGCACCGCTTTTCGCCCTGCCACCTGATTCGTCCGACGCCACCCGGTTGCGGGCGCGTTTCGCCCTGCTGGGCGAACGGTGGCGAGCCGAAGCACGGGCGCGGGCCGACGAGCAGAGCGGCGCCCGCCAAATCGAGGCCGAGCGGGCTGAGCGAAACCGTCTCGCCGATCGCCTGAACGCGCTGTCCACGGCGCATGACCGCCTCCGCGACGAACTCGCCGCGTCCAAGGCGGATCGATTCCGGCTGGAGAAAGACGCGGCCCAGGCAGCCGCACGGCTCCACGATCAGGAGCAAGCACACCAGGAGGCCCTGCGGACGGCCGCGGCGGCAGCCGAAGCCGGTTTCGCGGCTCTGTCCTCCAGGCTGGACGCCCTGCTCCAGGCAACGACCGAGGAGGCTCACCGGCAACGCGCCGCCCAGAAAGCCGAACACGACGCGGAGCGTACGGCGGCGACCCATGCCCTGGAGCACGCGCGCGCCCATGCGGACGCGCTGGAGGGGGCTCTGGCCGAGACCCGGAAGCGCCTCGACGCCTTGCAGCATTCCGTGTCCTGGCGTGCGACCCACCCGCTTCGGTTGATCCGCGCTGCCCTTGGCGCACCTGCTTCCAAGCCTCCGGCCGACGATGCCAGCGCGCATGACCACGAAGCGACGACCTCCGCCGCGCCGTTGCCAGCCCGAGCCGGCCAAGCCGAGTCCGCTCCCGAAGCGATCCCAGGCGCCGCGTCACCCCTCCACGCGGCGGAACCGGTTCCGGCCCCCTACCCCACCCCCGCGGAGGATCCGAACCAGCAGCCGGACTCCGGCCCGGCGGTCGGCCCGAATGGCTGGCGTCCGATCCGGCGTATCCTGTTCGTGGCCGGAGAACCCGGCACGCCCGGCGCCACCTACCGCACCCTGCGCAACGCCGCCGCCTGCCGGGCAGCCGGTTACGAGGCCGACCACGTCGACATCGCCGGGGTCAATCCGGACAACCTCGCCGCCGCCGATCTGCTGGTGCTGTGGCGCGCGGGGCATAGCGGCCACGTGCAGACCATGCTCGATCTCGCCGCCGCCGCCCGCACCCGCGTCGCCTTCGATATCGACGACCTGATCTTCCAGCCCTCCCTGGCCGTGGCGGAGATCATCGACGGCATCCGCACCGCCTTCGTCACCGAGGCGGAAAGCCGCTCCTATTTCCAGTCCATGCAGCACACGCTGACCAACAGCGACCTGTGCATCGCCACCACCCGGGAACTGGCCGAAGCCGCCGGCCGGCAGCACTCCATGGTGCAGGTGATTCCGAACAGCTTCGATGCCGACGTGGAGCGCGCGTCGCGCCGGGCCGCGCGCCTGCGCGGAGAGCGCAGCGAGGACGGGCTGGTGCGGCTCGGCTACGCCGGCGGCACGCGCACCCATCAGCGCGATTTCGCCACCATCACTCCTGCCCTGGCGGCCGTCCTGCGCGACCGTCCGCAGGCGCGTCTGACCTTGTTCCGGGATGGGCGCAGCGGCGAGGGCCTCGTCCTGATCGACGAGTTCCCCGAATTGCTGCCGTTCGCCCACCAGATCGAGTGGCGCGATATGGTTCCCCTGGCCGAACTGCCCGGCGAGCTGGCCCGGTTCGATGTCTCGCTCTGCCCGTTGGAAGTCGGAAACCCGTTCTGTGAAGCCAAGAGCGAACTGAAATATTTCGAATCCGCCCTGGCCGGAGCGTGCCTCGTCGCCAGCCCGACCGCGCCGTTCCGGCGCGCCGTCCGCGATGGCATCACCGGCTTTCTGCCCGCCACCGAAGCCGGCTGGACGGAAACGCTGCTGCGGTTGGTGGACGATCCCGCCCTGCGCCGAAGCGTCGCCCGCGATGCGCGCAACGATGTGCTGTGGCGGTTCGGACCGAGACGCCAGGCCGAACTCTGGGCCTTGCTACTGGCCCAGCTCGATGGCGGTGTATCGGCAGCGCGTGCGGCCGATCTGGCGCTCCGTCGCGGCGATTATCCGCCCGCAGGACTGCCGGAGATCCCGGATGGCGAAGTCCTGTTCTCGTTCGACCGCCTGGGCGAGGCCCAGATCACCGTCGGCATGACCTCTTATAACTATGAGGCCTATCTGGGCGAGGCTCTCGAATCGGTCTTCAACCAGACGCTGGAACATCTCGACCTCGTGGTGGTCGATGACGGCTCGCGCGACAATTCGGTCCCGCTCCTGCTGGATTGGGCGGAACGCAACCGCACCCGCTTCAACCGTTTGCGCATCCTGCGCACGCGCGCCAATGCGGGCCTCGGCGGCGCGCGCAACCTCGTATTCGACCAGGCGGAAACGCCGTGGATCATGGTGCTCGATTCCGACAACCACCTGGCGCCGCATGCCTGCGAAACGCTGCTGCGCGCCGTGGAAACGGACGGGCTGGCCGCCTTCGCCTATCCGCGTATCCGGCAGTTCGGCGGCGCCGACCTCGTCATGGGCGCCGACGATTTCCAGCCCGCGCGCCTGGCTGCCGGCAACTATATCGACGCCATGGCCCTGGTCGCCAAATGGGCCTGGGCCGCCGCGGGCGGATATTATGTCCGGCGCGATGCCATGGGGTGGGAGGATTTCTCGCTCTGGTGCCGTCTGGTCGAGCTCGGGCTGCACGGCGTTCCCGTGCCGGAGGAACTCGGCTTCTACCGCGTCCATGCCAGCTCGATGGTCAATGCCATCACCGAGCAATCCGACAACAAGCGCCTCATGGTCGCGTTCGTGGAGCAGCGGCATTCCTGGCTGCGCCTGCGGATGCGCGCCGCCCGCAAGCGGCTGGAACGACCGGCGGCCCGGTGAGCGGGGACACGCCGCGCTGCCTCGTGCTGGGAGCCGGCGGCTTCATCGGCACAAATCTCTGTCTGGCGCTGCGCGCACGCGGAATTCCCGCCACCGGATTCGGCCGCACCGCTGCTCCGCCGCCGATCCTGCACGGGCTGCCGTGGAAACAGGGCGATATCGGCACCCTGCCCGACCCGGATGCACTCGTCGCCGGCCATACGCATCTGTTCGACCTGATCGCCGCCGGCCTGCCGGGCCAGTCCGAAGCCGATCCCGCCGGTATTGTCGCCGACGGCATGCCGCCGCGCATTCGGCTGCTCGCGGCCTGCCGCCGGCAGGGAGTCGCGCGTATCGTCTTCGCCTCCTCCGGCGGCACCGTCTATGGACCCTCCGGCGACCTGCCGATCCGCGAAGACGCGCCCACCGACCCGATCTCCGCCTACGGCATCGGCAAGCTGGCGGTGGAGAAATACCTTCGCCTGTTCCATCACCAGCACGGGCTCGATCACCGCATCCTGCGCATCGGCAATGCCTACGGCCCGTTTCAGCACCCGGAGCGCGGCCAGGGGCTGGTGGCCGCCGTTCTGAACAAGCTCCGGCACGACGCGCCGATCCATGTCTGGGGCAACGGGACGACCGTGCGCGACTACATCCATATCGACGACGTGGTGTCGGCGATCCTGGCCGCGGCTTTCTCAGACGACCCGGACACGCGTCTGTGCAATGTCGGCAGCGGAACCGGCCGCGACGTCAACAGCGTGATCCGCGACGCGGCGCGCATTCTCGGACGCGAGCCGCGCCTGATCCATCATCCCGGCCGCAGCGGCGACGTGCCCGCCAACATCCTCGACGCCACACGTCTCCACGTGGCGACCGGCTGGCAGCCCGAGGTCGGATGGGAGGACGGGCTGGCGCGTACGGCGCGATGGCTGGCGGATAGCCGAGAATAAAGACGTCTTCTTTTTCTGAAGAAAAAGAAGCAAAAAGACTTCTCTCCGTTTGGTGTTGAGCGGACGGAGATTACGTCGTCAAACAACCAGACGTTCTTTGTTTGTTTCTTCCAGGAAAGAGCAATCCTCTTCAGACATCTGGAACTCCCGCTTCCAGCTCGTCCAGCCACGCCCGTGCGCTGCCATCGGACGGCGCACGCCAATCGCCGCGCGGCGACAGAGATCCGCCGGTGGAGACTTTCGGCCCGTTCGGCACGGCAGTTCGCTTGAACTGCGAAAAGCCGAAGAACCGGCGCAGGAACACGCGCATCCAGCGTTTGATCTCGGCCAGGTCGTACTGCGGCCGCGCATCGGGCGGAAAACCGGGCGGCCAGCCGCCGCGTCCGGCATCGCTCCAGGCCCGCTCTGCCAGGAACGCCACCTTGGACGGACGGAACCCGTAACGCAGCACATAGAACAAGGTGAAATCCTGCAGCGCGTAGGGGCCGATCTTGGTTTCCGTGCTCTGGATCGGCTGATCTGTGCTTGCAGGCACCAGCTCGGGCGAGATCTCCGTCGCCAGAATGCGCGCCAGCGTGTCCGGAACCGGCGCCGCGAACCAACCGGCCCCCATCACCCAGCGGATCAGATGCTGGATCAGCGTCTTTGGCAGTCCGGCATTGACGTTGTAGTGCGACATCTGGTCGCCCACCCCGTAGGTGCACCAGCCGAGCCCCAGCTCGCTCAGATCGCCGGTTCCGACCACGATCCCGTCGTGCTGGTTTGCGAGACGGAACAGGAAGTCAGTCCGCAGGCCGGCCTGCACGTTCTCGAACGTCACGTCGTAGAGCGGTTCGCCGCCGGCGAAGGGATGACGCATGGCCTCGAGCATCAGCCGCGCGGACGGGCGGATATCCAGGGTCTCGCTGCGAACGCCGAGCGCCTCCATCAACGCCAGGGCGTTGCCCAGGGTCTCCGAGCCCGTGCCGAAGCCGGGCATGGTGTAGGCGAAGATCGCGTCGCGCCCGAGCCCGAGCCGGTCCACGGCGCGGGCGGCAACGATCAGCGCCTGGGTCGAATCGAGCCCGCCCGACACGCCGATCACCAGGCGCTTGCAGTTGATCGCGCGCATGCGCTGCATCAGCGCCGAGACCTGGATGGTGTAGCTCTCGAAGCAATCCTGTTCGAGACGCGCCGGATCGGACGGAACGAACGGAAACCGTTCCAGGGGGCGCCGGAACCCGATATCGCCCGAAGGCGGCGTCGCCCGGAAACCGATCCTGCGCCAAGTCCCGATCCCGCCCTCCGACGCGCGGTTGGCGTCGAAGCTGGTCATGCGCGACCGCTCCTGGCGCAGCAGGTCGAGATCCACGTCCACCAGAAGCGCATTTGGGCCGGACGGGAAACGTTCGCTTTCGCCCAGGGGCGTACCGGCCTCGAACACCGCCACCTGACCGTCCCAGGCGACGTCGTTGGTGCTCTCGCCTTCTCCGGCCGCGGCATAGAGATAGGCGCTCAGGGTCCGCGCCGACTGCCCCTGCACCAGCAGGCGACGGGTTTCCGCCTTGCCCACCGTGATGTTGGACGCCGACAGGTTGGCGATCACGCTGGCGCCCGCCAGGGCAAGCCGCGTCGAGGGCGGCAGCGGCACCCAGAGATCCTCGCAGATCTCCACCCCGACCGTCAGCCCGGACACGTCCTCGGCCTCGAACAGCAGATCGGTGCCGAAGGGCGCCTCGGTTCCGGCAATGCGGATGCGCTCGCCGGTCCGGCCGGTCCCGGGCGCGAACTGGCGCGGCTCGTAGAATTCGCGATAGCCGGGCAGGAAGGATTTCGGCACCACGCCCAGCACGCGGCCGCGCTGGATCGCCACCGCCGCGTTGAACAGGGCGTCCGCATGACGCACCGGTGCGCCGGCGAGGATCAGGATGCCGAGTCCGGCCGTCCGTTCCGCCAGCTGCGCGATCGCCGCCTCCACCGCATCCAGCAGCGCATCCTGCTGGCGCAGATCGTCGATCGCGTAGCCGGACAGGCCGAGTTCGGGGAACACCGCCAGCACCGCGCCATCCCCGGCCGCGCTGGCGGCCAGATCGGCGGTGGCCGCGGCGTTTCGCAAAGGATCGGCCAGGGAGACGGGCAGGGTGCAGGCCGCCACCCGGGCGAAGCCGTGCCGGTAGATCGAGCGGAAATCCGTCATGCCGCAGCCCCCTTTGCCCACAGATGCGCGGCCCGTCCGCCCGAAGCAAGCGCCACCTGCCGGGACGGCCCGACAGGTTCCACATATCACGGCTGCGCACCCGTCAGGATGGAGGCACGGAGGGCCCGGAATTTAACAGCGCGAGACTGGCGCGAACCCATCGTTGGTGTAGGATCATGGATGAATGACGCGCCCGGTTTCGATTGTTGGAGCAGGTCCGGGCGGTCTCGCCGCCGCGATGCTGCTGAGCCATGCAGGCGCCGAGGTGACGGTGTTCGAGCGGCACGAATCCGTCGGCGGCCGCTCCGCGACGCTCGAAGGCGTCACGCCGCAAGGCCGCTTCCATTTCGATACCGGCCCCACCTTCTTCCTGTATCCGCGCGTCCTGGCCGATATCTTCGCGCAGTGCGGTCGCAGCCTCGAGGATTCGGTCGAGCTGATCAGGCTCGAGACGCATTACGACATCCTCTTCGAGGGTCACGGCCGCATCACCGCCAGCAGCGACATTCCGCGCCTGCAGGAGAGCGTGGCACGTCTCTCGCCCGATGACGCGGCCATGATCCCGGCCTTTCTGGCCGACAGCCGCAGGAAGCTGGCGGCCTTCCGGCCGGTGCTGGAAAACCCGTTCAACAGCGCCGCCGATCTGTTGAAACCGGACGTGCTCAGGGCACTGCGCCTTCTGCGTCCGTTCTCCTCCGTGGACGATGATCTGAAACGCTGGTTCAAGGACCCGCGGGTTCGTCTCGGCTTCTCGTTCCAGAGCAAATATCTGGGCATGTCGCCCTATCGCTGCCCGAGCCTGTTCACGATCCTCGCTTTCATGGAATACGAGTTCGGCATCTTCCATCCGCGTGGCGGCCATGGCGCCGTGATGCGGGCGATGGCGGATGCGGCCCGCCAGATGGGCGCCAAGTTCCGCACCGGCGAGCCCGTGCGCGAGGTCGTGTTCGAGAACAAGCGCGCCGTCGGCGTCCGCACAGATGCAGGCGTCACCAAGGCCGACGCGGTGGTGATGAATGCCGACTTCCTGTCGGCCATGACCGATCTCGTTCCGGAAAAGAACCGCAAGCGCTGGAACGATCGCAAGATCGCCAGGACCAAACTCTCCTGCTCGACCTTCATGCTGTATCTCGGCATCAAGGGACGGATCGACGGTCTCGCGCACCACACGATCTATCTGGCGGAGGATTACGCGCAGACCCTGCGTGACGTCGAGAATGGCGAGAAGCCGCCGCCAGACCCGTGCTTCTATATCCAGAACGCCTGCGTGACCGATCCCGCCCTCGCGCCGCCGGATCATTCCACCCTCTATGTTCTGGTCCCGGTCGGTCACGAGCGTGACGGCGGTCCGGACTGGAGGGTCGAGGCGCCGCGCTACCGCGAACTGGTGCTCGATCGCCTCGCCCGCGCCGGCGTTCCGGACATCCGCGAGCGCATCGTGTTCGAAAAGATCATGACGCCGTCGAACTGGAACGAGGAACTCGACGTGCATCGCGGCGCGGTGTTCAACCTCGCGCACAATATCGGCCAGATGCTGAACCTTCGACCGCATAACCGGTTCGAGGATGCCGATCGCCTGTATCTGGTCGGCGGCGGCACCCATCCGGGCAGCGGCCTGCCGGTCATTTTCGAGGGCGCACGCATCAGTTCGCGTCTCCTGGCGGAGGATCTCGGTCTTCGTCCGATCGGCACCGCTATGCCAATGGCCGGAACGAACGGCGCCCCGGCGCGAGGCCTCGACGAAACCGTTCTCGAAGGAGGCATCGCGTGATGGAACCCGTCGGCGTCATCGGCTCCGGTCTGGGCGGCCTCGCCGCCGCCTGCACGCTTGCCGCGCGCGGCCACAAGGTCGTGCTGTTCGAGAAGAACGACTGGCTCGGAGGCAAGGCCGCGCTGCACGAGGCGGACGGCTACCGCTTCGACATGGGCCCGACCATCCTCACCGTTCCCTCCGTGCTCGAACGCATCTTCGCCGAAGCCGGCGAACGCATGTCCGATCATCTCGATCTGCGCAGGATCGATCCGCAATGGCGTTGCTTCTTCGAGGACGGTTCCGTGCTCGATCTCGATCAGGACGTCGCGGCGATGGCGCTGCGCCTGCGCGGCTTCTCCGGCGCCGAAGAAGGCAACACCGAGCAGGGCTATCTCGATTTCATTCGCCAGAGCGAGAACCTGCATCGCATCAGCGACAGGTTCTTCTTCTGGAAATCTGTCGAGGATATCGGCGACACCATGGATCTGCGCGCGGGGATGAATCTCGCCACCCTGCGCGACATTCTCAGCCTCCGCATGGGCTCCTCGGTCGCCAAACAGATCCGCAGGCACATCCCGGACGAGCGCGTGTCGCAGATGCTCGACCATTTCGTGCAGTATGTCGGCTCCTCGCCCTATCTGTCGCCTGCGGTTCTCTGCGGCATCGCCCATATGCAGACGCAGGAAGGGGTGTGGTATCCGATCGGCGGCACGCGCGCCGTGCCGGAAGCATTGGTGGCATTGGGCGAACGCCTTGGCGTCGAATACCGCACCGGCTGCGGCGTGCGACGCGTCATCCAGGAAGACAACAAGGCCTGCGGGGTGGAAACCGATACGGGCGAGATCGTGCGCCTGTCGCGCGTCGTCTCCAACATGGACAGCGTCCGCACCTATCGCGAACTGGTCGGCGGCGCGGCGGAGCAGAGCTTCTCCAGGCGATGGAAGCGCGAGCCGGCCTGTTCGGGCGTGGTGCTCTATCTCGGCCTCGACAAGGCCTACGAGCATCTCCAGCACCATGATTTCGTGTTCTCGCGCGATGCGGAGGAAGAGTTCGACGCCATCTACCGGCGCGGCGAGCCGGCGCCCGATCCGACCTGCTACATCGCCGCCCCGGCCCGCACCGAGCCCGGCGTCGCCCCGCCGGGCGGCGAGGCGCTCTATATCCTGGTGCATACGCCCTATCTCCGGCCGCACCATGACTGGAACGCGATGCTGCCGGCCTATCGCAAGGTGATCTTCGACAAACTCGCCCGCACGGCCGGCATGACCGATCTCGAATCGCGCATCCGCACCGAGCGCGTGCTCACCCCGGCCGACATCAATGAGCGCTACAACGTGCTCGACGGCGCCATCTATGGCCTGGCCAGCCACGGCTCGGTGATGGGCGCGTTCAAGCCGGGCAATCGCTCGCGCGATCTCGGCCATCTCTATCTCGCCGGTGGCGCTGCCCATCCGGGCCCCGGCATGCCGATGGTGATGATGTCCGGCTGGATCGCCGCCGACAGTCTCGACCAGGACGCCAAGCGCAACGCGCCGGAACGCCTCAGCGCCTGAGCGCGCCGATGCCGTCCCGCTTCCTGGCCGGGCCCGAGCCCGATCCGATCGCGCAACGCTCGGACAGGCTGTTCCGCCTGTTCGGCTTCTATCTGCGCTGGCGCTTCGGCCGCCACTTCCACGCCGTGCGCCTGTCCGGCACCGATCCGGCCGCCATTCCGGCGGACCGCCCGGTGGTGATGTTCTCCAATCATCCCTCCTGGTGGGACCCGGCCGCCTATATCCTGCTGGCCGATCGCTGCTTTCCCGGACGGCCGGGCTTCGGGCCGATGGACCAAGACGCGCTGGGCCGTTACGGCTTCTTCCGCCGGCTGGGCATCTTCGGCATCGACAAGAACAGTGCCGCCGGCGCACGTCGCTTCCTGCTGGTGGCGCGACGCGTGCTGGGCGAGGCGCGCGGCCCCGGCGGACGCGCGATGATGTGGATCACTGCCGAAGGCGATTTCACCGATCCGCGCCGCCGCCCGGTGCGGCTCCGCCCGGGGATCGCCCATCTGGCGGCATCCATCCCGGATGCGCTGATGCTGCCACTGGCCATGGAATACGTGTTCTGGAACGAGAGCCGGCCCGAATTGCTGCTTCGTTTGGGGCCGCCGATCGACGCCGCCAACGGCGGCAGGGCCGCAGACTGGTCCCCGATCCTGGAACAAGCCCTCGGCGACGCCATGGACGCGCTGGCGAACGACGCCGTGCAACGCGATCCCGCCGCTTTCTCCACCCTGAACAACGGCGCCAGCGGCGCCGGCTGGGTCTACGACCAGTGGCGCAGGCTGCGGGCGATCGGATCGGGCCGGCGCTTCGATCCGTCGCATGGCGGTCACAGCCAGACCGGAGCACGATCATGAAACACGCTGCCGGATGGACCGCGCTCGGCCTCGCCGCCCTGCCGCTCGGCATCGCCGCGGCCAACCTGCCTCTGCTGCGCCGGCCCGAACGCGCCTCCGGCCGCCCTGCCCTGTCGGTGCTGATCCCGGCGCGCGACGAGGAGGCCAATATCGATGCGGCGGTGCGCGCCGTGCTGGCCAATCGCGGCGTCGAGATCGAGCTGATCGTCCTGGATGACGGCTCCACGGACCGGACGGCCGCGATCCTGGCCGCGATCGACGATCCGCGCCTGTCCGTGATCGCCGGCAAGGGAAGCCTGCCCCCCGGCTGGTCCGGCAAGCAGCATGCCTGCGCCCGGCTGGCCGAGCGCGCCTCGCACGAGCTGATGGTATTCGTGGATGCCGATGTGCGCCTGGCGCCGGATGCGCTGTCTCGTCTGGCCGGCTTCATGCAGGCCGATCCGTCGCTCGGCCTCGCCAGCGGCGTTCCGCACCAGACCACGATCGGGGCCGGCGAATGGCTGCTGCTGCCGCTGATCCACCTTCTTCTGCTGGGCTACAGGCCGATCTGGCTCGATCGCACCCGGCGCCAGCCCGGTTTCGCCGCCGGATGCGGCCAGCTCTTTATCGCCCGGCGCTCCCTGTATCAGGCGATCGGCGGGCACGATTCGATCCGCGCCTCCAAGCATGACGGGCTGACCCTGCCGCGCGCGTTCCGGCGCGGCGGCTTCCCGACCGGCCTGCTGGACGCGACCGATCTCGCCGATTGCCGCATGTATCAGGACTGGCCCACCCTCTGGTCCGGCCTCGGCAAGAATGCCACCGAAGGCATGGCCACGCCGTCCGCCCTGCCGATCTGGACCGCGCTTCTGTTCGGCGGCCACGTGCTGCCATTCCTGCTCTGCCTGTCCCGTCGCACGTGCACGGCGCCTGCGGCCGCCGCCGTTCTCGCCAGCCTCTCCCTGCGCGGCCTGCTCGCCGCGCGGTTCAGGCAGGATGCGCGCAGCGTAGCGTCGCATCCGGCCGGCGTGCTTCTTCTGCTCTGGCGGCAATGGACCGCCTTGTTCGCCGCGCGCGCCGGACGGCCGACCGAATGGCGCGGGCGCACCTATCAGAGCTGAACGGAGGCGGCGCATGAACCGCATCGTCCTCGGGCTGACCGCCCTTTCCCCGCTGCTGCTGGCCGCCGCCCCCGCCGCTCGATCCGGGGCGAAGGGAGGCAACGACGCCGGCATCCTGACCGTCACCGTCGCCAATGTGCACGACGCACGCGGCCATGTGCGGATCGGCGTCTGCACCAAGGCGGAATTCCTCGGCGAGTCCTGCCGGTTCCACGCCGTCGTCCCGTCCGAGCCGGGGCGGGTGGTCGCTCGCATCCCGGTGCAGCCCGGCACCTACGCCATTGCCGCCTATCAGGACTCCACCGATGCCGGCCATCTGCGCCGGACGTTCCTGGGCGTACCGCGCGACGGGACCGGCTTCTCGCGCGATCCCAGCCTACGCTTCGGACCGCCCTCCTTCGCCGCCAGCGCGATAACGCTGGGGCCGGGCGACCACGCCGTCACCGTCACCCTGCATTATTTCTGAAGCGGGGCCGCGCATCCCGGGCATGGGCTGGACGTTACGCCGTCAATCTCAATCGCCGGATCGCGGTCTTGCCGCGTCCCAGGGAGCGACAACAATGGATCTTCTTCGCTGGACGCTGATCTTCCTGGTCATTGCTCTGATCGCCGCCGTGTTCGGCTTCGGTGGGATCGCCGCGGGCGCTGCGGAGATCGGCAAGATCCTGTTCTTCGTCTTCCTGGTGCTGTTCCTGATCAGCCTGTTCTACGGCCGCAGCCGCAATCGTCGCCTGTGACCTTTCCCACTGATCTGGAGGGCGGAAGCGCGCTTCCGCCCGCTCAGCCGTGGCGCGTACCGAAGAACCGGCGGCGACGCCCCGGCCCTGCCGCCAGCAGGACCAGGCACAGAACCAGCGCATAGGCGAAGCCGGCGCTGACCACGGAAACCGGCGAGCCGGGAAATAGCGGATTGGCCGCGTCGCACGGCTTGGCCGGACGCGCCGGCATCGCCGCGAGACGCTCCGCGAACGACAGACCGGGCCGAAAATGCGGCGCCTGGCATTCCGGGAGCGGACTCGGCCACCAGCCCTGCTCGACCCCCACGTGAAGCCCGCTCAGCACCAGAGCGCCGCAGGCGAATAGCATGGCCAGGGCCCAGATCGGGCGGGCCGTTCGTCCGAAAAAGCCGAACAGGGCCCAGACGATCCCTGTTCCCAGGAGCAGCCGATACGGCACCCGTTCCCAGAGGCACAGCGCGCACGGCGCCATGCCCTGCGCGTGCTCGAGCCAGAAGGCGAACACCAGGGCAAACCCGCCGGCGAACGCGCAGAACAGCCCGCGCCCGAGCGCATCGCGCCCTGCGATCATGCGACGGCCCCCCTGGGGTCGGGGGTTTCGCCAAGCGCGCGCAGGAAGTCGGCGGCCCAGCTTGCCGCCGTGGCAGCGTGGATCGCCGTGTTCATTCCGGTCCAGCGCGTGACGCGCTCGTCCCGACCCATCCGCAGCGCCTGGTCCAGCGCCTCGGCGATCTCGTCCGGATCGAGCGGATTGACCAGAAGCGCATCGCCCAGTTCCGGCGCGGCGCCGGCGAAGCGCGACAGGATCAGTACGCCGGGATCGGCCGGATTCTGCGCTGCCACGTATTCCTTGGCCACCAGATTCATGCCGTCGCGAAGCGGCGTGACCAGGCCGATCTGGGCGTGGCGATGCACGCTCGCCAGGACCTTCCGCGAGATCGGACGGGTGATGTAGCGCAGCGGCAGCCAGTCGATCTCCGCCCATTCGCCATTGATCCGTCCGGCCAGCTCGTCCAGCTCGCGCCGCAGCGCCTGGTACTCCGCCACGTCGCCACGCGACACGGGCGCGATCTGCAGAAAGCTGACCTTGTTGCGATGCTCGGGAAAGCGCTTCAACAGACGATCGAAGCCACGGAACCGCTCGGGAATGCCCTTGGAATAATCGAGCCGGTCCACGCCCAGGATCAGCGACCGGCCGCCGAGCGCGTCGAGAAAGCGGCCCATTTCCCTGGTGTTCTCGCCCCGCGCGGCCTGACGGGCGAAGCTCTCCGGATCGATACCGATCGGGAAGGCGCCTACCGGCCTTTCCACACCGACAGCCCGCAGGGCACCGCGGAGATTGCCGGCATCCTGCTCGGTCTGCACGCCGATCAGGTCGTAGGCAGCCAGATCGCGCAGCAGCAGATCGGCGCCCGGCATGGCACGGAACAACTGCTCCGGCGGAAACGGAATATGCAGGAAGAAGCCGATCCGGGCGTTCACCCCCTCGGCGCGCAGCGCCTCGCCCAGCGGGAAAAGCTGGTAGTCCTGAACCCAGATCGTGTCGTCCGGCTGCAACAGCGGCGCCAGGGCGCGCGCATAGAGCCGGTTGACCTCCAGATAGGTCTCCAGCTCGTCGCGGCTGTAGTTCATCAGGCCGACGCGATAATGGCAGACCGGCCACAGGATGCCGTTGGAGAAGCCCTGGTAGAACCCCTTCAGCTGGCGCTCGGAGAGGGGAATGGTGGCGTAGGTCACGTTGTCCTGCACCGTGATCCCGGGCGCGGGATCGGTGCCGTCCACCCCGTCCGTGCCGCCGGACCAGCCGAACCACAGGCTCGGCTGACCTCTGATGGCGTCCGCCAGCCCCACCGTGAGCCCGCCCGCCGCCTGCGTCACCTCGCGCGGCGACGGAACGCGGTTGGAAACGATGACTAGTCTTGCCATGAATCGGCCCCTGGCGCGGTTCGCGACAGGCGCTGCAGCCAGGCGCGGAACGCATCCGGATCGGGAAAGTCGGCCGGAATACGGAATCCTGTTCCGCCGAGCGCCTCCGCGCCGCGGATCCCGTCCTCGTCGGTCACGTCGTCGCCGACGAACACCGGCAGGCGTCCGCTGAACGGCGCCGTCTGCATCAGCGCCCGCACCGCGTTTTCCTTGCTGACGCCGTCCGGCTTGATCTCCCAGGCCATCTTGGCGGCCTGGATATGGAACTGACCGCTGCCTTCGCCCTCGGCGATCAGACGCTCGGCTTCGGCGCGGATCGCCTCGCCGGCCTCCGGCACGGCACGAAAATGCAGCACCAGCCCGGCCTTCTTGCGCTCCACGCGCGCGCCCGGAAACGCCGAGGCAATCCGCTCGCAGGCCGCGATCCAGGGCTCGGGCAGCGGCGGCAAGGTGGCACGTTCGATCGCGCCGCCGGGCCGGTGACGCACCGCGATGCCGTGCTCGCCCGCCACGGCGAAGGGAGTGTCGGGCAGGAAATGGTCGATCTGGTCGATCGGCCGGCCGCTCACCACCGCCAGGGCATCGCCGCAGACATGGCGCAACGCGAGCAGCGTGTCGCGCAGGCCAGGCGGCACGGTGACCGATTCCGGCGTCGGCGCGATGTCGACGAGCGTGCCGTCGAAATCGAGCAGAAAGGCAGCGCGTGCCGGCGGCGGCAGGCGATCGAAGCGGGACGGGTGAGGCATGGTCGAGCTCATGGCGATGAAAACAGGCCCGGCAGGAGCCGGTTCCGGCGCGCCCGCGATCTCAACGTCGTTTCGGCGGTGCGCCCGAAGGATAGACCGCATCCGGCGCCCCGTCCGAAGGAGCCGGAGAGTCGGCGGCGGGAGCGGACAGGGTGCCAGGCGGAGGGCTGGGCGGATGGCTGGCCGGCGTGTTGGACGGCGGGCCGGGCGGGGGCGGCTGGATATCGGGCTGGCCCTGGTCGACGGCATCCGGCGCCGTGAGATCGGAACCGGTATCGCCCGCATCCGGCCCGCCCGTCGATGGCGCGGGCGCCTGGGGAACGTTGTTCAGCAAACCGGGCGGCGCCGGCACGGGCGCCGGCAAAGGCGGCGCCAGCGGAGCCACCTTGTCGCCCTGGCAGTTCACCAGCTGAACGCCATAGATCGGGCTTTCGAACACGCCGATCGACGGCTCGTTGGCGAAGGTCCAGCCGGTGAAGGGCTGGCCGTTGCCGTGGCCGTCCTGCACGTCGAGAAAGGCCGCGGAATCGTGCGGGATGCCGTCCGGCCGATCCATGCAGGCCCGCAGCGTGACCGACAGGCTCTTGTAGTGCCCGGTCTGCCCGGGCGCGAGCGTGAGCACCTCCACGCGCGCATCCAGCTTATCCAGGATCCGCACCACACCGGTGGAACGCCCCTGCCAGGCATTGGGCAGCGGCATGATCGGCGGCGGCACATAGTCCGCCGCCAGTGCGGAGGCGGGCGAGACCAGCAACGCGGCGAGAAAAGCGCGCTTCACGAGGGCGCTCCCGCCGGCCCCGGCAGGCTTCGCACCATCTCCACCAGCAGCGCCCGCATCGCCTCCGGATCGACGCCCATCAGCACGGCGTCGTCGAAAGCGTCGCTCATCACCGAGCGCAGCTCGCGCTCGTTCTCGGCCAGGACCTTCAGTTTCTCGTTGCACGAGACCGGTGCGCCGTCCCGTCCTGGCCACACCGTCACGGCGTTGGGCCAGCCGCCGGCGCGGGTTGCGCCCCCGGGACGGAAGCGGGACCGTTTCCGGGTGCGCTCAGAGGTGCGTTTCCGGGCGCGCCACCGACCGGTGCGTCGCCGCCCTTCTTGGAGGACATCGCATCGGTGACGCTGAAAATGAACTTGCTCAGCAACTGCTCCAGGCTGATCGAGCCCTGGGTGAGGTCGATCTGGCCCCCGGGCTTGATCATCGTCTCGGACCCGCCCGGATTGAGCGCCAGATACTTGCCGCCCAGCAGGCTGTCACTGGTGATGATCGCGGCGCTGTCCTCGGGCAGATGGATGTCGTTCGCGACCGAGAACCGGACCACCGCCTGGAAGCTCTTCGGGTCGATCCGCTCGGACGTGACCTGCCCGACCTGGACGCCGGCCAGCTTCACCGGCGAACCGATCTCCAGCCCGTCGATATGGGGAAAGCGCGCGCTGATCTCATAGCCCGTGGCCGCCTTGCGGCCACTACCGAGCAGGGCGAACGCCAGCAGCGCCGCCAGGCCCGCCAGAACCACCACCCCGACTCCGAACTCGAGCCCGCCCTTCGCGCCGCCCATGGAACGGCCCATAGAGCGTCCCTGGGCGCGACCTTGTGCGTCCGCCTGGCTGATGCCGCTCATCGATCAGTGATCCGGGGTCCAGGATTCGTAATCGCCGGTCGCGCTCGGACGCAGACCGCCGCGATAATCGCTGCCCTGCGGATGATAGCCGTCCGCCTCACCGGTACGGTTGGGCAGGAACGGCAACTGCCAGGGCTTGCGCACGCTGGGCTGCAGCGGCGCGTCCTCGACGTGATGCAGCCAGTTCCACCATTCCGCCGGCACGGAAGACGCGTCCTCGCGGCCGTTATAGATCACCCAGCGTCGCGGCCGGTTGGTGTAGCCGCCGGGACCGCGCTCCTGATAGTACGCACGCCCGTCCGCGTCGCGGCCGATCAGCCGCCCGCGAAGCATGGTGAAAAGTCGGGTGCCGATCGCTGTCATGGCGTGCATCTTAGGCGGCGTTCCCGTCCCGGTCCATCCGGGCCAAAGCATTCTCGCCAAAGCCTTCCGCGGGACCGGAGAACCGCTTCCGCCCGGGGCGGCGCCGGTCTAGCTTGGGGAATGCGCAACGACCCGCCCGACCCGCCATCCCGTTCCACCGCACGCCGCGGCAAAGGGCGCGCCCAGGGTGAACCCCGGGTCAACGGCCAGACGGGCGAGCTGGCCGGGCCGGCCGCCGCCGAGTCGCGCCGGCGCTGGAACGGCGTGCGCATGCGCAACGCCTACGAGGCCGCCGACCCGGACTGCAATCCGCGCCACATCACCCTGCCCGCCGACTGGGACGACAGCGCCGCCGGGGCGCTCGCGGCCCTCCTCCCGGGCGACGGCTCCGTGATCCTGTCCGGCGCGGCCAATGCCTGGATCGACCGGATCGCCGCCCTGCCCGGCGCGCCTCCCGCGCTCGGACGCGAACTCGGCCTGCTGCTGCTCCGCCGCCGCGCCGCGCCGACCGAGGGAATCTGGAGCGGCGACCCGGGCGGGCGTCCCGGTTTCGTGCTCAATCTTGCCAGGTTCGTGAAGCCTGGCAGCGGCTTCGAGACCGAGGACTACGCCGCCGCGCTCGACACGCTGTGCGGCGCGCTGCGCCTGCTCGCCGAACCCGGCCGCTCGTCGCCGATCCTGCTCCTGTCCAATCTCGACGCCTGCCTCGCCGGGCTCGGGCTCGATTACGATGGCGAGAACGGCCGCGACGTGGCGCGCTGCCTCGCCAACGCCGCCGCCCTGGTGGCGCAAGGCGGCGATGGCGGCCAGATGGCGCTGATCCGGCCGCCGGGACGCTGCGTGGTTCCAGGCCTGGCCGCCCTCGCCGCGCGCACCGCTTCGCCCGCCGGCGGCACGCGCCTCGCCACCGGCTTCTCCCGGCCCGGTCCGGTGGACAGCCTGCTCGGCGTGGAAGGCAGCGGCCTCGGCCCCATCTTCTCGCCGCTGCGTCCGGATGGGCGCTTGTCCGAAAGCACGCTGGCGCGTCTGGCCGGGCGCGGACTGACGCCGGAAGCGGCCCTGGCGCTCAGCCTGGCCGGCGATGGCGTGCTGCCGCGCCCCGGACGCGACGCCTGGCTCGCCATGCATCGCGCACTCAGCGGCCTCGTCGACGAGATGCCGCCTTTGCCCGAGCACCAGCCGACACTGGCCAGCACCGGCACCCAGCGTCGCATGTTGCCCGATCGCCGTCGCGGCTTCACACAGAAAGCCGCCATCGGCGGCCATCGCCTGTTTCTCCAGACCGGCGAGTTCGAGGATGGCAGCCTGGGCGAGCTGACCATCACCCCGCCGCGCGAGACCCCGTCCATGCGCGGCCTGATGGATGCGTTCGGACGCGCCGTCAGCCTCGGCCTCCAGCACGGCGTGCCGCTCGACGCCTATGTCGAGGCCTTCGCCTATACGCGCTTCGGTCCGCAGGGCGCGGTGGAAGGCGACGGGCAGATCGCCCACGCCACCTCGCTGCTCGACTACGCCTTCCGCGCCCTGTCTGAGACCTATCTCGGCCGGGCGCTGCCGGACGCGCCGCATGACGAGCGCGCCGCGCACGACCCGGACGACAGGCCGATGCTGCCGCTCGACCTGCCGGAGACCGGCGCCAGGAGAACCACGGGCCGGGCGGCACTTCGCCTGGTAGGAGGACGCGGATGACCACCACCCCCCGGCAACGTCTCGAGACGCTCGGCATCGCCCTGCCGCAGGCGGCCTCTCCTGTGGCGAACTACGTCGCTGCCGTCCGCACCGGCCAACTCCTGGTCGTGTCCGGCCAGTTGCCGCTCGTCGAGGGCCGGCTCAGCGCCATCGGCAAGCTGGGCGCCACCGTCTCGGTGGAAGCCGGCGCCGATGCGGCCAGGCGCTGCATGGTCAACGTCCTGGCCCAGCTGGATGCGGCGCTCGGCGGCGATCTGTCGCGCGTGAAGCGGGTGGTGCGCCTCGGCGGCTTCATCGCCTGCACGCCCGACTTCACGCAGCACGCCACGGTGATGAACGGCGCCTCCGACCTCGCGGTGGCGGTGTTCGGCGAGCAGGGCCGTCATGCGCGCTCCACCATCGGCGTGCCGTCCCTGCCGCTCGACGCGCCGGTCGAGGTCGAGGGGCTGTTCGAGATCGAAGGCGAATAGCACCGCGCCGGGCTGTGCTCCGGACAAGGCAGGACCATATCGAGCCGATGCCCGATCGCGCGCCCACCCTGTCCTTGTCCCTGCACCGCTCCATCGCCGAGATCGACCCGGCGGAATGGGATGCGTGCGGCGGCGCCGCCAACCCGTTCGTCAGCCATGCCTTTCTCGGCGCGGTGGAAGAAAGCGGCTCCACAGGGCGGCGCACCGGCTGGCTGCCGCAGCACGCCGCTCTGCGCGACGAGTCAGGCACGCTGCTGGCGGCCGCGCCGATGTACGCCAAATCGCATTCCTACGGCGAATACGTGTTCGACCACGGCTGGGCGCAGGCCTTCGAGCGCGCCGGCGGCCAGTACTACCCCAAGCTCCAGGTGGCATCGCCGTTCAGCCCGGTGACCGGTCCGCGCCTGCTGGTCCGTCCGGATACCGCTCATCCGCGCCCGGCCCTGCTGGCCGCGATCGGCGATGCGCTGCGTCAGGCCTGCGGCGCGCTGTCGCTGTCCTCGGTGCATGTGGCGTTCTGCGAGGAGGCCGAATACCGCCAATTGGGCGAACAAGGCTGGCTGCAGCGCATCGGCATGCAGTTCCACTGGGAGAATGCCGGCTATGCCGATTTCGAGGCCTTTCTGGCGGCGTTCAATTCACGCAAGCGCAAGGCCGTGCGACGCGAACGGCGCGATGCCCAGGCGGCCGGCCTCGTGTTCCGCACCCTGCGCGGCCAGGAGATCACCCCGCGTCATTGGGCTGCGTTCCATCGCTTCTACCTCTCCACGGTGGATCGCAAATGGGGCAGCGCCTACCTGACGGAGCGCTTCTTTCCCCTGCTCGGCGAACGGCTCGGCGATGCGGTGGTGCTGATGGTGGCGGAGCATGACGGCGAGCCGGTGGCCGGCGCCCTGAACCTGCTGGGACCTGACGCGCTCTATGGCCGCAACTGGGGCTGCGAGGGCGACTGGCCGTTCCTGCATTTCGAGCTGTGCTATTACCGGGCGATCGAGTTTGCGATAGAGCACGGGCTGAAGCGCGTGGAAGCGGGCGCCCAGGGCGAGCACAAGATCCAGCGTGGCTATCTGCCGCGGCCGACCTATTCCGCGCATTGGATCGAGCATGGCGGACTGCGCCACGCGGTGGCGGATTTTCTCGACCATGAACGGCGGGCACGTGAGGCAGAGATGGCGGAACTGGCCACGCTGTCGCCTTACCGCCAGGACGGGGAGACATAGGAGCCGGCCACGATCGGCCGGCCCCGTTGCCGATCAGGAGCGCTTGAGCGCCGCCTGCAGGTTCTCGTCCAGCTTCGCCAGGAAGTCCTGGGTGGTGAGCCATTTCTGCTCCGGGCCCACCAGGATCGCCAGATCCTTGGTCATGAAGCCGGCTTCCACCGTGTCCACGCAGACTTTTTCGAGCGTGGTGGCGAAGTGGCTCACATCGGGCGTGTTGTCGAACTTGCCGCGATAATCGAGTCCGCGCGTCCAGGCATAGATCGAGGCGATCGGGTTGGTGCTGGTGGCGCGGCCCTTCTGGTGCTCGCGATAGTGGCGGGTGACGGTGCCGTGCGCCGCCTCGGACTCCACCGTGCTGCCGTCCGGGGACAGCAGAACGGAGGTCATCAGGCCGAGCGAGCCGAAGCCCTGCGCCACGACGTCGCTTTCCACGTCGCCGTCATAGTTCTTGCACGCCCAGACATAGCCGCCGGACCACTTTACCGCGCAGGCCACCATGTCGTCGATCAGGCGGTGCTCGTAGGTGAGGCCCTGCTTGTCGAACTCGGCCTTGAATTCGCGGTCGAAGATGTCCTGGAACGCGTCCTTGAACATGCCGTCATAGGCCTTGAGGATCGTGTTCTTGGTGGACAGGTAGACCGGCAGCTTGCGCTGCAGCCCGTAGTTGAACGAGGCGCGGGCGAAGCCCTGGATCGAGGCGAGGGTGTTGTGGATGCCGAGCGCCACGCCCGGCCCCTTGAAGTCATGGATTTCGAGTTCGATCGGCGCGCCGCCATCGGCCGGCTGATAGTTCAGCGTCACCTTGCCGGGGCCCGGGATCTTGGTCTCGGCGGCGCGGTAGATATCGCCATAGGCATGGCGGCCGATGACGATCGGCTGGGTCCAGTGCGGAAGCAGACGCGGCACGTTGGAGCAGATGATCGGCTCGCGGAAGATGGTGCCGTCCAGGATGTTGCGGATGGTGCCGTTCGGGCTGCGCCACATCTTCTTGAGGCTGAACTCCTCGACGCGGGCCTCGTCCGGCGTGATGGTGGCGCACTTCACGCCGACACCGTAGGTCTTGATCGCGTGGGCCGCGTCGACCGTCACCTGGTCGTCGGTCTGGTCGCGATATTCGATGCCGAGATCGTAGTATTTCAGGTCGATATCGAGATACGGCAGGATCAGCTTCTCCTTGATGAAGCTCCAGATGATCCGCGTCATCTCGTCGCCATCGAGCTCGACCACCGGGGTCACGACCTTGATCTTCGCCATGCTCTACCTCGCCTCGCCCGGCCAGGACGGCCGGACCTCGTTCTTGTCGGCCTTCCAAATCGCATTTGAGCCATGCCGTCGCAACCCGCTCGCAATTGCACTTGCGAGTTATTATCATTTCTGATGTGCTGACGCCCGGACAATGGAGTCGACGCCATGCTGCGGCATCTTTCCACAGGCAGCCATATGCTGGCCGCCCTGATGCGGTTCGATCGCGCCGCGGCGCCGGAACAAAGGCGGCCCGATCCGCTGCACGATGTCGCGCAGCTTCTGGCACAGCAGGATCAGGACGAGGGCGACGAGCCGCGCCCGAACTAGGGAGGACCCGGCCGGCGAGAGCGCCTGTCGCGAACGAACGACGAGAACGAAGATTTCTATCCGCCCGGAGCAGGCAGCCAGCCTGCCTGCGGCATATCCAAGCGGATAGAAGGCGCTTTGAACGAACGCCTACTCGGCGTCGGCGGCTTCCTGTTCGTCGGGCGCCACCAGCATGGCGTTGGCCACCACCCCGGCCTGGGCGCGAATCTTGTTCTCGATGGCGTCGGCCATCTCCGGGTGGTCACGGAGAAACTGCTTCGAGTTCTCTCGGCCCTGACCGATGCGGGTGCTGTCATAGGAGAACCAGGCGCCGGATTTCTCGACGATGTTCGCCTTGACGCCCAGATCGATCAGCTCGCCCATCTTGCTGACGCCCTCGCCATACATGATGTCGAATTCGACCTGCTTGAACGGCGGCGCCATCTTGTTCTTCACCACCTTGACCCGGGTCTGGTTGCCCACGACCTCGTCCTTCTCCTTGATCTGCCCGATGCGGCGAATGTCGAGGCGCACGGAAGCGTAGAATTTCAGCGCATTGCCGCCGGTGGTCGTCTCCGGGCTGCCGAACATCACGCCGATCTTCATCCGGATCTGGTTCAGGAAGATGATCATGGTGTTGGAGCGCGACACCGTGCCGGTCAGCTTGCGCAGCGCCTGGCTCATCAGGCGGGCATGCAGGCCGACATGGCTGTCGCCCATATCGCCTTCGAGTTCGGCCCGCGGCACCAGGGCAGCCACGCTGTCCACCACCAGCACGTCGATCGCGCCTGAACGTACCAGCGTGTCGGCAATTTCCAGCGCCTGCTCGCCGGCATCCGGCTGGCTGATCAGCAGATTGTCGATGTCGACACCGAGCTTGCGGGCATAGCCGGGATCGAGCGCGTGCTCCGCATCCACGAAGGCGCACACACCGCCCTTCTTTTGCGCTTCGGCGATCACATGCAGCGCCATGGTGGTCTTGCCGGAGCTTTCAGGCCCGTAGATCTCGATGATGCGGCCACGCGGCAGGCCGCCAATGCCCAGCGCAATATCCAGCCCGAGCGATCCGGTGGACACCACATCCACCGTGTCGTTGGTGCGCTGGCCCATGCGCATGATGGAGCCCTTGCCGAACGCGCGCTCGATCTGCGTCAACGCACCTTCAAGCGCCTTGCTCTTGTCCATGTCTTGCTCCCGAGGCGCGCGCTCGCGCGATCAATGCGTTAAGACTCGTCCTTGCCTCATCGTAGCCCACCGCACCCCGATTGGGCAGCACTGGCGCGTAGGCGGCCATATCCGAGGCTCTTGGGTGAACAAATAGTGTACAGAGGCGCCGTTTTCCAGCCCTGTCGGTTTACCGCACCGGGGGCGGTCCGGGCGGCGGGCGGCGCAGCCGCCAGACATAGGCGATGATTCCGGCCACGGCCTGGAAATGCTCGCGCGGGATCTCGGAATCGAGCGGCACGGTATAGAGCGCTCGCGCCAGGGGTGGATTGGATACGATCGGCACCTTGCTGTCGATCGCCTTTTCCCTGATCCGCGCGGCCAGCTCGTCCACACCTTTGGCGACGATCTTCGGCGCGCCCTTGCCCCCATTCTCGTAGAAGAGGGCCACGGAATAATGGGTCGGGTTAGTGATCACCACGGTGGCGCTCGGCACCGCGTCGATCATGCGCCGCTTGGAGCGTTGACGGCGAAGCTGGCGCAACCGCGCTTTCAGGTGCGGGTCGCCATCGCTTTCCTTGTGCTCGTCCCGCACCTCCTGGCGGCTCATCCGCAGCTTGCCGGTATGCCGGTAACGCACCCAGGCCACATCCAGCACGGCAATGCCGGCCTGGACCGCCAGAACGGTCAGAATGCCATGCAGAACCAGACGCGCCGAATGCGCCGCGAGCGTTGCCGCATCCCATCCGATCGAACCGGACAGCACAGGCCACAACCCGACCAGAAGCTGCCGCACCGCCATGACGAACGCCGCCAGCTTCACCAGCGCCTTCAGCGTCTCCATCAGATTGTCGCCGCCGAAAATCCGCTTCAGCCCTTTGGTCGGGCTGAGCCGGCCGAATTGCGGGGCGAGCCCTGCGAAACGCAGAAGAAAGCCTGTCTGCAGCAGCGTCACCGCGACGAACCCGATCGCGGCCGCCAGAACCGGAGGGCCTGCCAGGCGGCCGCAATCCTCCAGGGCGCTCCGAACCGCCAACGCCATGCCTGCATCGAGATCAATGGTGGCCAGGCTTTCCATCAGGCGGCGCATGCCGCCGACGAAGCGATCGAATTGGCCGCCCCCGGTCATCATCAGGGCGAAGGTCGCGCAGCCCAGCCCGGCCAGGGTTTGCATGTCGCGCGAGACGGCGACCTGACCGTCCTCGCGCGCCTTCTCCAGCCTGCGGGCTGATGGCGCTTCTGTGCGATCTTCCTGATCCGCCATCAGCGCCTACAAACCGGGCAGGACGGAGAATCCCGCCGACGCGGCGCCGATCCAGGCATCGAGGATGCGCTTCAGCAGCAGCCCGAACACCAGCAGACCGCCCAGCACCTGTCCCGGCATGGACATGGAATAGACCTGCAGCGACGGCACCAGCCTGGCCAGCAACCCCAGCATGCACTGCCAGATCAGCCCTGCAATCAGCAGCGGCGCCGCCAGCCGCATCGCCAGCGCGAAGCAGCCCGATGTCGCCTGCGCCACGGTTTGCGCCATATCGCCGCCCGGAAGCATCCGGCCGGGCGGAAACAGATGATAGGATCCGACCAGCGCCTCGATCGGCATGGCGTAGAGCCCGGTGGACAGGATCAGAAGCGGGCCGGCGAGCGCCAGAAGCCGGCTCGTGCCGCTGGTTTGCGAGCCAAGAGCCGGGTCCGGGTTCAGAACGCTGGACAAGCCGATCTGCACCGCCACCACCTGACCCGCGATCGGCAGCGCCATCACCAGGAGACGGGCCAGCCAGCCCAGAAGCAGCCCGCAGCCCACCTCGCCGGCAATCACGGCCAGGACACGCATCGGTCCCAGATCAGCGCCTGGCAGAAGCGGCAGAGCTGCCGGAAGGATCAGACCGGACACGCCGACAGCGATGCCAGCCTTGATCACGGTGGGCGTATCCGCCTCGCCCAGGCCGGGCAGAATGGAAAAACACGCCCCTACCCGCGCCAGGACCAGCGCGAAACCGAATGCCCAATTCGGCAGCGACGCCAGCAGCTCCGTTTCCGCGCTCACTCGCCACCGGTCTCGATCAGGCGGTCGAACAGAAGATGGGTGAAGTCGAACAGCGTGGTGAACATGAACGGACCGGCCACGGACAGCGCGACGCCAACCACCAGCAGCTTCGGCACGAAGGCCAGAGTGCTTTCATTGATCTGGGTGACGGCCTGGATCAATGAAATCACCACGCCGACCACCAGTGCCGCCAGCAGACCGGGTGCCGAAAGTTTCAGAACCACAAGAAACAGGACGCGCAGGATCATTCCCACATCGTCAGCCGCCATGGCACGCTCCTTTTTGGATCGCTTCAGTTCAGATCGACATCTTCATGATGTCCTGATAGGCCGAGACCACCTTGTCGCGTATCGCGGTCGTGGTTTGTAGCGCCATCTGCGCCTGCGAGACGGCCATCACCACCTGGGTGAGGTTACCGTGGCCGCTGATGCCCGCTGCTGCGGCGCTATCCGCCGCATGTCCGCTCGACACGACGCTCTGCAGCGCATTGCCGAGCACCGCACCGAAACCGTTGCCGCCGTTGCTGGAGGCGGAGACGTCGTCCGGAGACACACTGATGCCGTCGCCGGACTGCACGCGCGCATAGGCGCTGGCAGCAGCCGAGGGCGAAGACAACATGCGGAGATCACTGATCACCACACGCTCACTTCAGCAGATCGATGGTGCGGGTCATCATCGACCGCGTGGCCTGCATCGCATCCAGGTTGGCGCTGTAGGACCGTTCGGCCTCGCGCATGTCCATCATCTCGATGAACGAGCTGACATTGCTGGTCTTGACGTAGCCGGATGCATCCGCAGCCGGATGCGACGGGTCGTACCGCTTTCCGAACGGGCTCTGATCACGAGAGATGGATTTGACCGTCACCTCGGACTCGCCCGTCTCGCGATCCATCTGCTCGGCGAAGGTGATGATCTTGCGTCGATACGGATCGGCGCCGGGTGTGGAGCCCGTCGTATCCTCGTTGGCCATGTTCTCGGAAATCACGCGCAAGCGCTCGCTCTGCGCGTCGAGACCGGACGCGGAGACGTCCAGGGCACCGGAAATATCCATGATCAGTTCTTCCCGATCGCTGTCTGGAACATGCCCATGTAGCGGCTGTAGAGGGAGGTCACGAGGCGCTGCTGCGTGTCCGTGTCGGCGACCTTCATCATCTGCTCATCGAGCGCCACGCCGTTTCCGTTGATGGATCGGCTCTTCACCTTCATCGCGACCGTTCCCGCATTGGAGGTGTCGCCCGCGAGATCCCTCGAATTGGTCTGCGTCAGGGCCAGCGTACCGTTCCGCATCACATCGTCGAACGATTGCTCGTCACGCGGCATGAAATTGGGGGTGTCGGAATTCGCGATGTTGCGCGCCAGCACCTTCTGCCGCTGGTCCAGCCAGTTCAGACGGCTCGCGGCAAGGCCCAGAAGGTCCGTTCCACCCGCATCCATGACCCGTTCATCCTTTCCCGGTCGTGGATGCAGTGTGACCGGCAGGAATTGCCGGAAGGTTAACACCAAAAAGATTCTTCCATTTACCGGCGGTTAACCGGTGCCGATCCATCCTCCGCACATCACCGGCAAAAGGCCGTGCGGCATGTCGACGACCGATCTTCTCAGCGCCACAGGCGCTCTCGTTCTCGTGGTAGGCTTGATCTTTCTGCTTCGCTGGGGCGCCCCCCTGCTTCGTCCACGTCTTTCTGGCGCGCATGGCGCCCGGCTGGTCGTGGCCGCTCAGCTTGCGCTCGACGCCAAGCGCCGGCTGGTGCTGGTGCAATGCGACGGGCAGCAGCTTCTGGTGCTGTCCGGCGGCGCCACCGACGTCCTCCTGCCCTTGCCGCCGGCACCGGCGCCGACGGCCTTCACCGTGGATACCGTTTGATGCGCGCGCGCACTCTCCTGCTCGCGGCAGCCGGGATCGGCGCTGTCGTGCTGCTGCCGGCGGCGGCGCATGCCCAGGCGGTCAGCATCGATCTGGGCCATTCCGGCGACGCGGGCGCGACCGGACGACTGGTCCAGCTCACCGCGCTGATCACCTTGCTGTCCCTGGCGCCCAGCCTGCTGGTCATGGTCACCGGCTTCACCCGGATCGTGATCGTGCTGTCGCTACTGCGTTCGGCGATCGGCGCCCAGGGCACTCCGCCCAACACGGTGCTGATCGGTCTGGCGTTGTTTCTGACTTTCTTTGTCATGCAGCCGACCCTGCTCGCTTCCTGGAACGACGGCATCGTGCCGATGATGGCCGGAAAGGTGGCGGAGCTGGACGGGCTGCGCCTGGCCGCGGAGCCGTTCCGCCACTTCATGGCCCACAACATCCGGCCGCCCGATCTGCGCCTGTTTCTCGACATCGCCAAGCTGCCCGTGCCGGCTTCCCCGGACGATACGCCTTGGCGCGCTCTGGTGCCGGCCTTCATGATCGGCGAGTTGCGGCGCGGCTTCGAGATGGGCTTCCTGCTCTATCTGCCGTTCCTGGTGATCGACATCGTGGTGTCGAGCGTGCTGATGAGCCTCGGCATGATGATGCTGCCGCCCTCGGCGATCTCGCTCCCGTTCAAGCTGATCTTCTTCGTGATGGTGGATGGCTGGCACCTGGTCGCAGGCAGCCTGGTGCAAAGCTTCGCCACCGGCTGAGCCGCCCCGGAATATGGTGTCACACCGGGCGGTGCTGTACACTGGGAGGATGCAGGACGACACCGCCACGGGCAGCCGGACCGCCGCGCTTCATCGCGCCACGGCCGAAACCGACATCACCTTGTCGCTCGATCTGGACGGCACCGGCCGCTCGCGGATCGAGACCGGGATCGGCTTTCTCGATCACATGCTGACGGCCCTGTCGCGTCACGCCTGCTTCGATCTCGACGTGAAGGCGGTCGGCGATCTGCAGGTCGATTTCCATCACACCACCGAGGATATCGGCATCGTCCTGGGCCAGTGCTTCACGCGCGCCATCGGCGACAAGGCCGGCATCCGGCGCTACGGCCATGCCGTGGTGCCGATGGACGAGGCGCTGGTGGAGGCGGCGATCGACATCTCCGGCCGCTCCTTCCTGGTCTGGGACGTGCGCTTCCCGCGCGACAAGATCGGCGAGATGGACACCGAATTATTCGAGGAATTCTTCCGCGGCTTCTCGTCCAACGCCGGGCTGTCGCTGCACGTCACCCAGAAGGCCGGCAGCAACAACCACCACATCGCCGAAGGCTGCTTCAAGGCGGTTGCGCGCGCGCTGCGCATGGCCACCGAGCCCGATCCGCGCTCGGCCGGCCGCATCCCCTCCACCAAGGGGGCGCTATGAGAGTCTATGCGCCCTGGTTTCCGCCGCCAGGCGCCAATCCGTCGCGACCGCCGGTGATGGTGCGCGAAAGCTTTTCCGTCTGGGGCCTCGTGTTCGGCTGGCTGGTGTTCCTGCGACGGGGAAGCTGGCTTTGCGCGTTGCTCGCCTGCGCCGCCACCGTTCTGGCCATGCTCGCCGCCCGCCATGTCGGCGGCGGCTGGTCGCTGCTGCTCGTTGTCCATGTCGCAATCGGCGCCTTCGCGGCCGACTGGCGCGGCTGGGAGATGAAGCAGGGCGGCTGGAGCCAGGGGCCGCTCGTCTCCGGCCTCGATCGCGGCCATGCCCTGGTGCGGCTGCTGGACAAGCGCCCCGAGCTGGTGAGTCGCCCCGGATGACCGCCTCCCCCTTGCGCGAAGGCGGGCTGGTGGTCGTGGTGGACTATCAGGGCGGCAACCTCGCGTCTGCGTCCCGCGCCCTGGCGGAAGCCGCCGCGCGCACCGGCATCGACGCGGAAATCGTGGTCAGCGGCGATCCGGCCACCGTGGAGCGCGCCGACCGCATCGTCCTGCCCGGACAGGGCGCTTTCGCCGATTGCGCGAAGGGACTCGCCGGCGCGGGCGGCCTGCGCGCCGCGATCGAACGCGCGACGGATGCCGGCAAACCCTTCCTGGGCATCTGTGTCGGCATGCAGCTCATGGCCGAACGCGGGCTCGAATACGGCGAAACGCCGGGATTCGGCTGGATACGCGGCGATATCGCCCCGATGGAGGCGCCCGGCCTGCGCCTGCCGCAGATGGGCTGGAACGCGCTCGATTTCACGCCTGGCGCCCATCCGCTCACGGACGGACTCGAGCCCGGCGATCACGGCTATTTCGTGCATTCCTACGCTCTGACCGGCTTCGATCCGGACGAGCTGGTCGCCACCACGGATTATGGCGGCGCGGTCCCGGCCCTGGTGGCGCGCGGCAACCGCGCCGGCACGCAGTTCCATGTGGAGAAGAGCCAGCGCGTCGGCCTGCGCATCCTGGCCAATTTCCTGCACTGGAGCCCGGCGGCGTGAGCGGCGATGCGCCGATCCTGGTCGCCGAACGCGTCTCAACGCTCGACGACGACGAGATGGAGCAGCTCTGCGAGGCGACGGATGCGGCCATCCTGGATGGCGGCGGATTCGGCTGGGTGCATTCGCCCGGGCGACGCTCGCTGGAGCAGTATTTCCGCGGCCTCCTGCTGGTGCCCGAGCGCGCCCTGTTCGTGGCCAGGCTCGACGGCGTGATCGTCGGCGCCACCCAATTGCTACGTCCGCCGCGCAACAACGAGGCGCAGGCCATGACCGCCACCCTGATGCACTCGTTCCTCGCCCCCTATGCGCGCGGTCACGGGCTGGCCAGGATGATGGTGGAGGCGGTGGAGGACTGCGCCCGCAATCTCGGCTACCGGGTGCTCAATCTCGACGTGCGGGAAACCCAGACCGCCGCGATCCGGCTTTATCGCGCGCTGGGCTTCCAGCATTGGGGCACACACCCGCATTATGCCCGGGTCGGCGGCGAGGTGGTGGGCGGCTATTTCTTCACCAAGCTGCTGCAGGAACGCGGCGCCGAGCAGGCGCCGGCCGCGAACCGAGCCGCCCGACCGAAACCGGAGAAACCCGTGCCCGACCAGCGGCCCCTCACCCTTTATCCGGCGATCGACCTCAAGGACGGCGCCTGCGTGCGGCTGCGTCGCGGCGAGATGGACGACGCCACGGTCTATTCGGACGATCCGGGCGCGCAGGCCCGGAACTGGGTCGCCGCCGGGTGCCGCTGGCTGCATGTGGTCGATCTGAACGGTGCTTTCGCCGGCCATTCGGTGAATGCGGAAGCGATCGAGGCGATCATCGCCAATGCCGAGGTGCCGGTGCAGCTCGGCGGCGGCATCCGCGACATGGCGGCGATCGAACGCTGGCTCTCGGCCGGTATCACCCGGGTCATCCTGGGCAGCGCCGCGGTCAAAAATCCCGACCTGGTCCGCGAAGCCTGCCGCGCCTTTCCGGGCCGAATCGTTTGCGGCATCGACGCGCGGGACGGTCGGGTCGCGACCGAGGGCTGGGCGGAGGTGTCCGATCTCTCGGCCAGCGAGCTGGCCCTGCGCATGGAGGATGCCGGCGTCTCGGCGATCGTGTTCACCGAGATCGCCCGGGACGGCATGCTGACCGGGCTCGACGTGGAACAGACCTGCGCGCTGTCCGCACGCCTGTCGACGCCGGTCGTCGCGTCCGGCGGCGTGGGCGCGATCGAGCATCTGCACGCGCTCAAGCTCGCGGCGGCCAACTTCCCCGGCATCGAGGGCGTGATCGTCGGGCGCGCGCTCTATGATGGCCGCATCGACCCGCGCGATGCGCTGCGCGCGCTCGCCTGATGCTCAAGCTTCGCGTGATCCCCTGCCTGGACGTCAAGGACGGGCGCGTGGTGAAGGGGGTGAACTTCGTCTCGCTGCGCGACGCCGGCGATCCGGTGGAGCAGGCCGCGGTGTACGACGCGGCCGGCGCCGACGAACTCACCTTCCTCGACATCACCGCCAGCCACGAGAACCGTGACACCATTCTCGATGTGGTGGGGCGCACGGCGGCGCGCATCTTCCTGCCGCTGACCGTCGGCGGCGGCATACGCTCCACCGCCGACATGCGCCGGCTGCTGCTGGCCGGCGCGGACAAATGCTCGATGAACTCGTCCGCCGTGGCGCGTCCGGAGCTGGTGTCGGAGGCGGCGGAAAAGTTCGGCTCGCAATGCGTGGTGGTGGCGGTGGATGCCCGCTCCGACGGACATGGCGGCTGGGAGGTGTTCACCCATGGCGGCCGCACCGGCACGGGGCGCGACGCCGTGGCCTGGTGCCGCGAGATGGCCGAACGCGGCGCGGGCGAGATCCTGCTGACCAGCATGGATCGCGATGGCACCGGCAACGGCTTCGATCTCGACCTGCTCCGGCGCGTGTGCAGCGCGGTGCGGGTGCCGGTGGTGGCGTCCGGCGGCGTGGGAGAGCTGCGGCATTTCGTCGAAGGCGCCGAGGCCGGAGCGACCGGGCTGCTTGCCGCCAGCGGGTTTCATTTCGGGCGCTTCACCGTGGCGGAGGTCAAGCAGGCGTTGCGCGACGCCGGCCAGCCGGTGCGGCCGCCCGCTTCCAGCCAGGATGCCGTCTGATGTCCAAGCCTCCCAAGCGCGCCGCCAAGAAATCCGCCGCCGCCAGGAGCGTCGCGGACCAGATGGAGCTGGCGATGGCGAGCGAGCGGCCAGTCAAGACGAAAAGCCCTGCCAAGAAGGCCAGCACCAAGAAGACGGCATCGAAGAAGGCGGAGACCGGCAAGCGCAGCGTCGCCAAATCCGCCGTCACGGCCAAGAAGGGCGGCGCGAAGAAAAGCGCCTCGGCGCCCAGCAAGACGGTGAAGCGCGCCGTACGCACCGGCGGTGCTGTGGCGCAGACCGCGACTCTCGACGGCGCCACGGCCAGCGTGCTGGACCGTTTGTTCGAGGTGGTGACCGCCCGTCGCGACGCGGACCCGAACATCTCGCATTCCGCCCGCCTGCTGTCGCGCGGCACAGCCAAGGTCGCGCAGAAATTCGGCGAGGAAGCGGTGGAGTGCCTGATCGAGGCCGTGGCCGGACGCAGCGACAAGCTGGTCGGCGAAAGCGCTGACGTCCTCTACCACCTGATCGTCATGTGGGTGGATGCGGGCGTGCACCCGGCCGAGATCTGGAACGAGTTGCACCGCCGCGAAGGCACCAGCGGCATCGCCGAGAAACAATCCCGCGCCACGGCGCGCGTGCAGGAGAGCTGAACCATGCCGGTGCCGGGCCTGGGTCCCTATGATGACGGCAACATCTTCGCCCGCATCCTGCGCGGCGAGATCCCGTGCCGGAAGATCTTCGAGAACGAGCACGCTCTGGCGTTCCACGATATCGCCCCGCAGGCGCCGGTGCACGTTCTGGTGATCCCCAAGCTCCCCTACGTCTCGTTCGCCGACTTTTCCGCCAAGGCATCGCCGGAGGCCATCGCCGGCTTCGTGCGCGCGGTCGGCCAGGTCGCGCGCGATCTCGGACTGGACGAGCCGGGCTACAGGCTGATCGCCAGCATGGGCGCGGATGGCGGACAGGAAGTGCCGCATTTCCACGTGCATCTGATCGGCGGGACCAGGCTCGGCCGCATGGTGACGCCGGCCGAAGCGTGATCGCACCGATCGAGCCGGTCGGCCCGACGCCGTCCGCGTCGCTGCTGGCGCTGAACCAGGCTGACGCAACCCATCTCTCCGATCTGGACCCGGCCGGTCTCGCCCGCCTGTCCGGCATGGCGTTCATGGCCGCGCGCATCGGCGAGGCGGACGCGCTGCTGATCGCGTTCGACCAGGATGCGGCCTATGCCAGCCCGAACTTCCTCTGGTTCCGCCAGCGTTATCCGCGCTTCGTCTATGTGGACCGGGTGGTCGTGGCCGGGCAGGCGCGCGGTCGTGGTCTGGCGCGCCGGCTTTACGAGGCGCTGTTCGCCCGGGCCGAGGCAGCGGGACACGAGCGCGTGGTGTGCGAAGTGAACGCCGAGCCACCCAATCCGGGCTCGGACGCGTTCCACGCCGCTCTGGGGTTCGAACCCGTCGGCGACGGCACCCCGTCGGCCGGCAAGCGCGTGCGTTATCTGCTGCGTCCGCTGCGCCCGGAACCTGCGCGTTGATCCTGTTCCGCCTGATGTCACTGTTGCCGGTGCTGCTGGTGATCTCGCTCTGGCTCTGGCCGTTGCCGGTGGCACTTTCGGCCAAGCTCCCGGCGGTCCTGATCCTGTTCGGCCTGTCGCAGTTCCACCAATGGAGTCGCCTGTCCTCCGGCTCCGTGTTCGCGCCGGAATTTCCGCGGCCGCTCGTGCTGGCGTTCAACTGGGGCTTCGCCGCGATCCCGATGCTGGCGGTGCTGATGCTGGGGATCGAGGCGGTGGCGGCGATCGTGTCGCTGGCGCAGGGCGCCTGGTGCGGCATCCCCGCCTCCGTCCGTCTCGGCGCCGGTGCGCTGGTCTCGATCCTGTGCGCGCTGGGCGTGCGCAATGCCGTGCGGGTGCCACCGTTGCGCGACGAGGTCGTGGCCCTCCCCGGCCTGCCGCCCGCGTTCGAAGGCTACAGGCTGCTGCATCTCACCGACCTGCATCTCGGCCGTTTGTTTCCCCGGCGCTGGGCAGAACAGGTGGTCGCCCGGGCCAACACGGCCGGTGCCGACCTGATCGTGGTCACGGGCGATTTCATCGACGGCTCGGTCGAGATGCGCCGCGCGGACATCGCGCCGCTTCGCGACCTGCGCGCGCCGGACGGCGTGCTCGGCATTCCCGGCAACCACGAATATTTCTTCGATTATGCTGCCTGGATGCGGCATTTGTCCGGACTCGGCATCCGCATGCTGCCGAACGCCCATGTCGCGATCGCACGCGGCACGGAACGGCTCGTTGTGGCGGGCGTGACCGATCTGTCCGCCGCGCGGCACGGCGAAGCAGCGCCCGATCTCGGCGCCGCGCTCCGAGGTGCGCCACCGGCCACCCCGGTGATCCTGCTCGACCATCAGCCCGGCCATGCCAGGCGCAGGGCCGCACAGGGCGTTTCGCTGCAGCTCTCCGGGCACACCCATGGCGGCATGATGCCCGGCCTCGCCCGGATGGTGGCGCGCGGCAATGACGGCTTCGTGTCCGGCCGCTACGCCGTGGACGGCATGACGCTGATCGTCGGCAACGGCACCGGCATCTGGCCGGGCTTCGCCCTGCGGCTGTTCTGCCCGTCGGAGATGATCCGGATCACGCTCCGGGCGGGCTGAGCGGGCGCGCTCCGATTTCCGGGCGGCGCCATTCCTCGGCCAGGAGGCCGTAGATCAGCGAATCCCGGACGCCGATATGGGTGCGCCACTCCGCCCGCAACCGGCCTTCCAGCGTAAAGCCCAGCCTCGTGAGCAGCGCGATCGAGGACCGATTCTCCGGGTCCGTATCGGCGAACACGCGCCGATGGCCCTCGGCGATGAGCCGGTCGATCAGCATGGCAACCGCCTCGCGCGCATAGCCTCGCCCCTGCGCATCCCGCGACAGCAGATAGCCGATCTCGGACACGCCTTCGCGCTTCCGGCCAGCCGATACGACGCCGATGGCGTCATCCTCGCCGGTGCGGAGGATCGCCCATGAGCGCCAGGGCGAGCCATCCGAAGGAGTGAAATGATCCCGCAATTCCCCGACATGCACGAAGGGTGCGCGAGACCACCATCGCATCGCCTCCGGATCGGCCATTGTCGGAAACAAGGCGTCGGCGTCGGACGAACGGAGCGGGCGCAGCGCCAGACGGTCTGCTCGTGAACCATCCATCTCGGATTCCTTCCTCAATTTATCAGGCGAGAATCGAAGAGGTATTCTATCTTGAAAGAAAGAACCAAAGAACTTCCGTCCGTTGGCCTTCGTGCACAGCCGCACACTCCGAACCAAACGGACAAAGTCTTTTTGCTTCTTTTTCTTCAGAAAAAGAAGATTCTCCCCCATCCGCCTCCCTATTCCGCCGCCAACCCCAGCGATTGCCGCTCGTAGAGCCGACGATACAGCCCGTCCGGCTGTTCCAGCAGTGCCTCGTGCGCACCGTCCTCGACCACCCTGCCGTGCTCGAACACCAGGATGCGATCCAGTGAGACCACCGTCGACAAGCGGTGCGCGATCACGATCACCGTGCGGTCCTGCATCAGCCGCCCCATCGCTTCCTGCACCAGCGCCTCTGATTCGGAATCGAGGCTCGACGTGGCCTCGTCCAGGATCAGCACCCGGGCATCGGCCAGAAAGGCGCGGGCGATGGCGATGCGCTGGCGCTCGCCGCCGGACAGCTTCACGCCGCGTTCGCCCACCAGGGTGTTGAACCCGCCCGGCAGGCGCTCGATGAAATCGAGCGCGTTGGCGAGACGCGCCGCCTCGCGAATCTCCGGCAGCGAGGCGGACGGCCTGCCATAGGCGATGTTCTCGGCCAGCGAGCGGTGGAACAGCACCGGCTCCTGCGGCACCAGGGCGATCTGCGCGCGCAGGCTTTCCTGCGTCACCACCGCAATATCCTGCCCATCGATCAGGATGCGGCCGCCGGACACGTCGTAGAGACGCTGGAGCAGCTTGGTCAGCGTGGTCTTGCCGGAGCCGGAGGGCCCGACCAGACCCACGCGCGAGCCGGCGGGGATCAGCAGGTCGAGATCGTCGTAGAGCGGCCGCGCCGGGCCTTCGTAGCGGAAGCGCACATGCTCGAACCGGATCGTGCCGTGCCCGATGCGGATCGCACCGGCGCCGGGCCGGTCCTGCACGCCGAGCGGCTGGTCGTAGAGCGCGACCATCTCCTCCATCTCGTTCACGGAACGCTGCACGGTGCTGATCTGCTGGCCGATATCGCGCAGATAGCCCTGCACAAGGAACATCATGGTGAGCACATAAGCGACATCGCCCGCCCCGGCCCGGCCGCGCCACCAGAGCCACAGCACGGCGGCGATCAGCGACAGGCGCAGAACGGTCAGCGCGAAGTTCTGCAGATTGCCGCTGTCGGTGCCGCGCAGCCAGGTGCGCGTGGTGCGGCTGGACCAGCGACGCAGCACGCGGTCGAGGCGCGCATCCTCGCGGCCCTCCGCGCCGAACGCCTTCACCACCGCGTTGCAGGTCACGGAATCGGCGAGCGCCGCGCCGACGCGCGTATCCCACTGGTTCGCCAGCCGCGCAGAGGGCGCCACGTAGAACAGGGTCATGCCGATCGACAGGGCGGCGAACCCCACCGACCCCAGGCCCAGGATCAACCCCATCATCGGCCAGCGGAACGCGAGCACCACCGTGGTTCCGGCCAGCACCAGCACGCTCGGCAGCAGCATCAGCAAAAGCGTGTCGTCGAGCTGGTCCACAGCCCACATGCCGCGGGTGATCCGGCGGACGGTGGAACCGGCGAAGGTGTTGGCATGCCAGTCGGTGGAGAAACGCTGCACGCGGGCGAAGGCCGAGCGGGCGATGTCGCTCATGATCCGCACGGTCAGCCGGGTGATGCCGATGAACCCGATGCGCCGCCCGAGCACGGAACACACGCCGAGAGCGGCGAGGCCGCCCAGCATCCGCAGCGCATCGTGCAGCGCCGCCAGCGCTTCGGGCGGCCGCTTTTGGCCGGCCCCGAGCAGACCGGGCGGAAGGCGAGTCACGTCATCCACCAGGCGGCCGGACAGGATCGGCGTCAGAACATCCGTCAGGGTCGCCAGAGCCATGCCCCCCGCCACGACGGCGACCAGGGCGGGACGGCGGCGCCAGTGCGTGGCCAGAAAAGACAGCACCGCGATGAAGACGGCACGGCCGCTCCGCCGCGGGCGGGCGGATACGGGGGCCATGCGGCGCTCCGGTTCAGGATGAAGGGGGAGGCGCCTTTAGCAAACCGGGCAGGCCGCCGTCGAGGGGGGGCACGCGCCGCTCCGCTTCACGCCACCGTGAGACCACGCCCGACGACGTAAGGCTGAGTGGCGTAAGACCACCATTGCGGCTGAATGCCGCAGGGAATGTGCCGCCCCAGATGCGACCGCAAAAGGAGTTCAAGGGCGTCGATATGCAGCGAAGACAGATGGGCCAATGCCGGATCCAGCGTGCGTCCGCCTTCCGCATCCAGGCGAGCGGCGATCGAGACCAGTTCCGACCGGTCCGGCAAACGACCGGTGCGCGGCAGCAAGGCATCCAGCGCGAGGGCGACATGCAGCAACCTGGCCGAAAACGGGATCGCGTCGTTGGCCAGACCGAAGGCTTCGCCGGTTCCGTCCCAGTTCTCGCTTTGGCAGGACGCCATCTCGATCGCGAGGCGATGCACCACGCTGGACCCAGACAACAGACGCCGGGCCAGCATGGCGGCCTGGCGCGCGGTGGCACCCGGACCTCCCGCAAAACCGGGCGGCAACGATACGAGGCCGATATTATGCAGGCCGGAGGCGGCGGCCAGTTGCTTCTGTTCGAAACGCGAGCAACCGGTTTGTGCGGCCAGGAAGGCGACCAGATCGGCGACGCGCTCGTGGCGCTGGGGGAAATCGCCACTGCTGCACAAGGTCTGGAGGCGTTGCAGAAGGGCGGCCTCGCGGCGGCATCCGGTCAGCGATGCAGAGACCCGCGCGCCCAAGGAGCGCAGAAAGAAGGGCCTCCCGGCGGCGATACAGCCCAAGAGGGCCAGCAGCGCGGGAACCTGGATCATCGCCGCCGAACCGCCACGCCGCGCCACCGTCACCAGCAGGCACAGGACGGTCAGAACCGAAGCACATTGGAGAAGAAGATTGCGGCCGCGCAGCGGCAAGCGGATTTGCGACATCAACGAGTTGAGTGCCGAAACCAGCTTAGACAGACTGGACATGGCGCTGAGGCGCTCCGCAAACGTATACGATCGAAATCGTTAATAATACGAAATACGGGCGTTCCAGACAGCTGACAAGGGCTTATTCACATTTCCGTTATCTTTTTTGCAAATCAGCGAATCGTTTTTGCTACTCGCCGCTACCGCCGGAGCCGAGATGAATTCCCCAACCGTTCGCCGCAAGACCCCGAAACCCATGACCAAAGCGGACGTCGCCAGGTTCATCGAAGCCCTCGCTCTGGCCAATCCGGACCCGGAAAGCGAACTCACCTATGTCGATGCCTTCACCTTGCTGGTAGCCGTCGTCCTGTCGGCCCAGGCGACGGACGTTTCCGTCAACAAGGCGACCGCCGGCCTGTTCCGCGAGGCGCCCGATCCGGCGAGCATGGTGGCCCTGGGCGAGGAAGGCGTTGCCCGCCATATCCGCACCATCGGCCTGTGGCGCGCCAAGGCGCGCAACGTGGTGGCGTTGTCGGCCCGGCTGCTGGCCGAGCATGACGGGCAGGTGCCTGGCGATCGCACGGCGCTGGAAGCGCTGCCCGGCGTCGGACGGAAGACCGCCAGCGTCGTGCTGAACGTGTTCTTCGGCGAAAGCGCGATGGCGGTGGATACGCATATCTTCCGTCTCGGCAACCGCACCGGCCTGGCGCCCGGCAAAACGCCGCGCGCGGTGGAGGACGGGCTGGTGGCTCGCATCCCGCCCGAACGGCTGCGCCCCTCGCACCACTGGCTGATCCTGCACGGACGCTACGTGTGCAAGGCGCGCGCGCCGGAATGCTGGCGCTGCGTCGGCCGCGAATGGTGCCGTTATCCCGACAAGCGCGACGCCCCCGCGACCTAGGGGCGCCTATTCCGCCTTCGCCATCGGCAGAGCCGGGCCCGGCCGGCCCGGCCCGAGCGGCACCCAGGGACGGCGGCCGCGGTCCTTCCGCGCGCTCCAGATCCGCACGCCGCCCGGCGCCAGCCACACTGCCTGCGGTCCTTCCCGCCACACGGTGAACCGGTCGATTCGCGGTATGCCCGGACAGGCTCCGCGCGAGGGCGACGGCGAGACGAACACAGAGACGTCGTCGCAATCGCCCGGCTCCAACCCGGACTCCTCCGTGGTCTCGTCGTCGTCGCCCGGCTTGTCGTGAGACGGCTGCATCAGCAGAGCCGTTCGGCCGCTCCGTTGCAGCAGGCAGGCCACCGGATTGCAGGTCACGTCGGCCGCGGGCGTGCCGGAATCGGGCAGAGGAACCGGGGGCGCCGGCCGGGCCAGCGCCTTCTGCCAGTCCGACAGCGCCATCGGGTCGCCGCGCCCTCCGGCCTCCAGCAAAAGGGCGCCCGGCTCCCGCACCGCGATCAGCCCGGCATCCGACGAGACCAGCAGATCCGGCTCCGCCCGCATCCAGGGCGACGCGCAGCCGAACACGATCGGCAGCACCGCCAGGAACCGCCACCGGCGTCGCCACAGGCACAGCCAGATCAGGCCGAAGCTCACCGCCAGCAGCCCCCAGACCGGCGCCAGCGGCACCGGAAGGCTCGCCGCCGGCAACGCCGCCACCCCATGCGCCAGCAGGAGGATCAGATCGATGCCGCCGCCCATGGCGCGCAGGAAGGGCCAGTCCAGACCGAACGGCATCGCCAGAAGAGCGAGCATGCCCTGCGGCAGAACCCAGAACGCCGTGATCGGCACCGCCAGCAGATTGGCCAGAACGAAGTAGAACTGGACCCGTCCGAAGTGAAACGCGGCGTAAGGCAGGGACGCGGAGCCGGCCAGGAGCGAGGTGAAAACGAGCTGGAACGCGTAGAGCGCCAGCTTGCCGCGCCAATGGGGTCCGTGCAGGCGCCGCGACAGGGGACGCACCGCTTCGTAGCCGGCCAGCAACGCCAGAACCGCCGCGAAACTCATCTGGAATCCGACATCGAGCAGCGTTGCCGGACTGGCCAGCAGGATCAGCAGCGCCGCGAAGCCGAGCCCGCGCATCGACACCGCGCGCCGGCCGATCAGCAGGCCCAGCGCCGCCACGCTGGCCATCGCGAGCGACCGCAGGCCCGGCAGATGCAGCCCGGTCAACAGCATGTAGCCCGCGCCCAGAACCAGCGCGCACACGGCCGCAATCTGGCGGCAGGGCAGACGCAGCGCCGCCCATTCCCAGGACGCCAGTCCGAAGCGGACGATGGCCAGGCCGAACATCATCACCACGCCCAGATGCAGCCCGGCGACGGCGAGCAGATGGGCGAGGCCGGAGGCGGCGAACGCGTCGCGATCGCTCTGCGGGATCGATGCGCCGAGCCCGGTCAGCATGGTCGCCGCCACGGCGCCGCGCGGGCCGGGCAGGATCTGGAGAATCCGCGCCGCCACGGCCTCCCGCGTCCGGCGCAGCCAGGGCCGGACGCCGTGCTCGCTTGCAGGAGCCAGGAGGATCGCGTCCGACAGGGCCCGCCCCGATCCGGCCTGCCCACCGAAGAACGCGTCGCGCTGCCCGTCCCGGCCGCCGGGAAAGTCCGGCGCGGGTGGAGGGCGCAGCAGCGCACGCAGGCGCACATGGTCGCCCACATGCAGCACCACCTCGTCATCGGGCCGAAGCCGGACGCGAAACGACCGGTCCGTCTGCTCCAGCGCAGCGGAAACACCCCCCGCAGGCGGCGCGGCCAGCGCCATCGTCACGGCGTTCAGCGTCACCCGGCGGCGGCCGTCCGGCATCAGGTCGACCGCCCCCACACGCCCGGTCAGCAGTGCGGCCTTGCGGGGGAGCACCGGCAGCGGCGAACGATGCAGGGTGGATAGCTGGGCGGCCAGAAACCCGACCGACACCGCCAGCAGGGCAGCCACGAGCGCATGCGCGATCCGGTTGCGCCGCGCGAGACCCAGCAGCGGCAGCAGCACCAGAACCGGTATCAGCCCCGCCCGGAGCGACGGTTCGCTGCGCAGCGCGAAATAAAGGACGATTCCCGTCCCGACCAGCGGCGCCAGCCACAAGACCAGGCGGTCGCGATCTGCCTCCAGCCCGATGCGGATCGAAGCCCAGCCGCGCCGGGCCGCCCTGCCGATCGCACCCGGGCTCGCGCCCAGGGCGGATGGAAGGCGGCGTCCGAGCGGCCTGCGAAGGAGGGCGGAACCGTGCACTGACGAAACGTTAGCAAACCCGGCCTGCGCGCTCCAGCGCCCCGTTCCCGCAACGCGCACGCCACCGTGCGTGCGCGAACCGCCCGTGCTAGGAGAGCGCTCCATGACCGTCCGCACACGTTTCGCGCCCAGCCCGACCGGCCTGCTGCATATCGGCAACGCCCGCGCCGCCTTGTTCAACTTCCTGTTCGCCCGCCATCACGGCGGGCAGTTCCTGCTTCGCATCGAGGACACCGATAAGGAGCGCTCGACCCAGCGCGCCGTCGACGTGATCTTCGAAGGTCTGGACTGGATGGGTCTGACCCCCGACGAGCCGCCGGTGTTCCAGTCGACGTGCCAGGCGCGACACACCGAGGTGGCGCTGGAGCTGCTCGCCAAGGGCCACGCCTACAAGTGCTTCTGCACCCAGGACGAGCTGAAGCAGATGCGCGAGCAGGCGCAGGCCGAGGGCCGCCCCCCGCGCTATAACGGCATGTGGCGTGACCGCGATCCGTCGGAGGCGCCGCCGGGCGCGCCCTACACCATCCGCCTGCGCGCGCCGCAGGAGGGTGAGACCGTGGTGAACGATCTCGTCCAGGGCGAGATCAGGGTCGCCAATGCCGAGATGGACGACATGATCATCCTGCGCGCGGACGGGACGCCCACCTATCTGCACGCCGTGGTGTGCGACGATCACGACATGCGCATCACCCATGTGATCCGCGGCGACGACCACATGACCAACACCTTCCGCCAGTCGCAGATCTACGCGCTGATGGGCTGGGAACGGCCGCACTTCGCCCATCTGCCTCTGATCCACGGCCCGGACGGCGCCAAGCTGTCCAAGCGGCACGGCGCGCAGAGCGTGGTCGAGTTCAAGGAAGAGGGCTTCCTGCCGGAAGCGCTCAACAACTACCTGCTGCGTCTCGGCTGGGGCCATGGCGACGCCGAGGTGCTCTCGCGCGACGAGCAGATCCGCCTGTTCGACCTGGACGGCGTCGGGCGCTCCGCCAGCCGCATGGACTACACCAAGCTGACGCATCTGAACGGCGTCTGGCTGCGTCAGGCCGATGACGACCGCCTCACCGCCGAGGTGCTGCAACGGCTCGAAGGCCGCGAAGGGCTTCGTCTCGACGCGGTCGCCCGCACCCGCATCCGCACGCTGATGAGCGGGCTCAAGGAACGCGCCAGGACGCTGGTCGATCTCGCCGACAGCGCCGCCTTCCTGGCGCGCGACATCCCGCTGCCGATGGACGCCAAGGCGTCCTCGCTGCTGACCCCGGACGCGCGCGGCCTGCTGCGCGATCTGGCGGCGGCCCTGGCGCCGGTGGAGCCGTTCGCGCCGGCCGAGATCGATGCCGCCTTGCGCCAGTTCGCGGAACAGCAGGGCCGCAAGCTCGGCCAGGTGGCGCAGCCGCTGCGCGCGGCGCTCACCGGCAGTTCCATGAGCCCCGGGATCGACGCCACGGCGGCGGCCTTGGGCCGGGACGAGGTGATGGCGCGGATCGGAGCCGCGATCGGTGGCTGACGGGCGGGGAAGCGGCGGGTTCTTCGGCGGCACCGCCTCCGAACGCCATCTGCTCGGGCTGCAGGGCATGCACCCGAGCCGGATCGAGCCGTTTCTCGATCTGGCCGAAAACTACGTGCTGCTGAACCGCTCGCGCAAGACGCAGCGCGACCTGCTGCGCGGGCGCACGCTGATCAACCTGTTCTTCGAGGACTCCACACGCACGCGCACCTCGTTCGAGCTCGCCGGCAAGCGGCTCGGCGCCGACGTGATCAACATGTCCGTGTCCACCTCCTCGGTGAACAAGGGCGAGACCCTGCTCGACACGGCGGCGACGTTGAACGCCATGCGCACCGACCTGCTGGTGGTGCGTCACGCGCAATCCGGCGCGCCGGCACTGCTGGCGCGCAAGGTGGATGCCGCGGTGATCAATGCCGGAGACGGCACGCACGAACATCCGACCCAGGCGCTGCTCGACGCGCTCACGATACGGCGCAATCTGGGCCGTATCGAAGGGCTCACCGTGGCGATCTGCGGCGACGTCGCCCATTCGCGGGTCGCGCGCTCCAACATCCATCTGCTGACCGCCATGGGCAGCCAGGTGCGCCTGGTCGGGCCGCCGACGCTGATGCCGGCCGATGCGGACCGCCTCGGCGTCGAGATCTGCCACAACATGGATCACGGCGTGGAAGGCGCCGACGTGCTGATGATGCTGCGCCTGCAACGCGAGCGCATGGCGGGCGGGCTGGTGCCGAGCGCGCGGGAATATTTCCGCTTCTACGGGCTCGATACGGTGCGTCTGGCCAGGGCCAAGCCGGGCGCGCTGGTGATGCATCCGGGCCCGATGAATCGCGGCGTGGAGATCGACAGCCAGGTGGCCGATCATCCGCAGCAGAGCGTGATCCAGGAGCAGGTGGAGATGGGGGTAGCGGTGCGGATGGCCGTGCTCGACCGTCTGTCCCGGATGCAGATGGCATGACGGCGGTCTTCGAACCCATATTCGGGGGCCTGGTGCCCCAGGCTCCGGCGCTGACGGCAACCCGATGACCATCACCCTCTTCGACCGCGTCCGCCTCATCGACCCCGCCACCGGCCTCGACCGCCCCGGCCGTCTTCTGGTCCGCGACGGCCGCATCGACGGCATCGACTCTCCCGCCGAAGGCGCGCCGGAGGGCGCCACGATCGTCGATGGACAGGGCGCCGTTCTCTGTCCCGGCCTCGTCGACATGCGCGTGGCCCTGGGCGAACCCGGACACGAATACCGCGAAACCATCGCCGAGGCGGCGGAAGCCGCGAATGCGGGCGGCGTCACCACCGTCGCCTCGCTTCCCAACGGCGTACCCGCCATCGACGATCCCGCGCTGGTGCGCCTGCTGCGCGCGCGCGGCGAGGAAACCGGCCGTTTGTCCATCCTGCCCTATGGCGCGCTCACCCGCGGCTGCGAAGGCAAGGAAATGGCCGAGCTCGGCCTGCTGCGCGAGGCCGGCGCCGTCGCATTCACGGACGGCACGCGCGCGATCGCCGATTCGCGCCTGATGCGTCTGGCGCTGAGCTATTCCCGCGCCTTCGGGGCGATGGTGGTGCAGCATCCGGAAGATCCGGCGCTCGCGCGCGGCGGCGTCGCCACCGAAGGCGAACTCGCCACCCGGCTCGGCCTGCCGGGCATTCCGGCCGCGGCGGAAGCGATCCTGGTCGCGCGCGACGTGCGTCTGGCGCAGCTCACCGGCGGTGCGCTGCATGTGGCGCACGTTTCCACGGCGGAGACCGTCCGGATCATCGCCCGGGCCAAGGCGGACGGCATCCGCATCACCTGCGACACGGCCCCACCCTATTTCGACCTGAACGAAACCGCGATCGGCGATTTCCGCACCTACGCCAAGCTGTCGCCGCCATTGCGCCCGGAGTCGGACCGGATGGCGATCGCCGCCGGCCTCGCCGATGGCACGATCGACGCGATCGCCTCCGACCACGCGCCCTGCGATCCGGACGACAAGCGCCTGCCCTTTGCCCAGGCGATGGCCGGTGGCGTCGGACTGTCGACCCTGCTCGGCGTCACCCTGGCGCGCGTGCATGACGGGGGGATCGCCCTCCCACGCGCGATCGAACTGCTCAGCACCGCCCCCGCGCGTCTGCTCGGTTTCGAGGCCGGCACGCTGGCCGCCGGAGCGCCGGCCGATCTCTGCCTGTTCGACCCCGAACGCGGCTGGAAAGTCGTGGCGGGCCAGCTCCCGGGCCATGCCCAGAACACCCCGTTCGACGGGCGCGCGCTGGAAGGCCGCGTGCTCGGCACCTGGAAGAACGGGCGGAGGGTGTTCGGATGAGCCCGCTGCTGGTGGAAGCGCTGATCGGCACGGCCATCCTGTCCTACCTGATCGGCTCGATCCCGTTCGGCCTGATCCTGACCCGCCTGGGCGGCGCGGGCGACATCCGCGCCATCGGCTCCGGCAATATCGGCGCCACCAACGTTTTGCGCACGGGCCGCAAGGGGCTCGCCGCGGCTACCCTCGTGCTGGACGGGCTCAAGGGCTTTGCCGGCCCGATGCTGTGCGCCGTCGCCTGGCCGTTCTTCGCTCCGGCGGTGATCGCGCTCGGCGCGGTCTGCGCCGTGCTCGGCCATTGCTTTCCCGCCTGGCTGCGCTTTCGCGGCGGCAAGGGCGTCGCCACCGGCCTCGGCGCCGCCTTCGCGCTCGACTGGCGCGCGGGCCTGATCTGCTGCCTGGTCTGGCTGCTGGTCGCGCGCCTGAGCAAGATCTCCTCCGCCGGCGCTCTCGCCGCCTTCCTGGCCCTGCCCGCCCTGCTGCTCCTGTTCGCCTTCGGCCAGACCGGCGCGCCGAACCTCTGGGCCGGCCTGCTGATCGCGGCGATCGTCTTCGTCCGCCATCGCGGCAACATCGCAAGGCTGCTGAACGGGACCGAGCCGCGGATCGGCAAGAAAGCCTGACGAACCGAGGGAGATCCTGCCGGTCCGTCGTCCCGAGATTGACGGGTGGCCCTCGTTCCTGTCACGACTTCCTTCTTGTCAATGATCAGATCAAGTTTTGACGTGCTCCGCCGGCTCGCGATTAAAAAACGATACCGCTCATCTTGAATGGATACGACGCTGTCCATGACAAACGACAACCAAGGGCTCTATCGCCTTCACGAAGGCGATCTTGCTTTGTCAGTGCCGGAGCCATGGGAAGACCAGAGCGTCAACGTTCTTCGCTTGCCAGGGGACGGCCATGCCGTCGCCAGCCTTATCGTCTCCCGTGACAACCTTCCCGTCGGGCTGACGGTCGCAGCCTATACCGAACGCGAACTTAAGCGTTTGGCCAAGGAACTACCGGCTTTCGAACTGAAGGCTCGCATCGCCGTCGCCTGGCCCGATGGAAAAGGCGAAGCGCTCCTGACCCGTTGGAAGGCGGCGAGCGGGCAGATGGACCAGATCACGGCCTGCCGGATCGCCTACGGGCGGCGTCTGCTGATTTTCACCGCCACCCATGCCAGCCCGATGCCGAACGGCATCTACAACACCTTCATTGCCGCCATCTCAGGATTTCGGCCGAGCCCTGAATCGCGCGGTCCGACACCGCTCGACGCGGCTTCTGTTTGAACCATGCCGGACGCGGCTCGTGTCGATGACCTTATCGCTCACACCGAGGCACAAGCCGGGTTTCTCGCGGGCGCCCTGATTGGAGTTGCAGCCGCAGCCGCAGTGGCGGTCGCGATCGGCGCCGTTGCAACCGCAGCCGCAGCTGAGATCGCGACCGCCGGTCTGGCAACGCCATTGATCGCCGGCGCTGCAGTGACCGGCGGAGAGTTCATCGCGAACATGATCATCGGCGGTTCGCTGATGTCGATGGGAGAAGAACTTGGCGAGAAACTCGGCACGGCGACCATGGGCCCGCCGACCGGAATGATTATCGAAGGCGCGCTCAATGTTCTGATCAATGGCCGCCCGGCGGCAAGGGTTCTTGACCCGGTCGTCTGCACCATGCATGGCGACCCCGATGCTATCGCGCAGGGTGCGAAGCGTGTCCTCATCAACGGCCGCCCGGCGGCACGAGTCGGCGACAAGATCGTCTGCGGCGGTGTGATCCTGACGGGCTCTGCCAATGTCGTCATCGGCTCTCCCCCGGTCAGCATGGCTCCCATCCGGTCCGAAATCTCACCCTGGGCCCGGCGAGCAGTGCTGATCATGTCGATTGCGCCGGGAGCGATCGGGCTTGGACGGGCGCTCGGACCCGCCTTGCGCGGGATCGCCGAGGACGGGTTCGTCGCAACGGCAAAGTCGGGAGCGAACGCGATTGGCCGCGCCTTGGAGGATCGTGCCGGTGGCGTGCCGGCGCCGAGCGAGGGCGAAGCCGCCGCCACACCGAGGATGGTTGGGGAATGGGAGAAGCCATACGCGGATCAGAAGGGCGTGACCTTCGATGGTTTCGATACAAAAAGGACATACGATCCGCTGAACCCTTCACCGACTGAAGCAACAGCCAACCGCGTTTTAAAGAACCAAGGCTGGAATGAAAAAATGCGAAATCAGATTATTGACAGCGGTGGCGATCATAAATTGGTCTCCTACAGCGCCGGCTCAAAAGTTTACGGCTTCAGCAGCAAAAATTATATGATCGACGGCCAAACGGTCATCAAAGGCTCCGACCCGAATAAACCGAGCGCCTACTGGTTCCACGAAGACGATCTTGCTGACATGAGACAACAATACTGGAACGAGACTTCGGGAAAATGGGATAGCCCCAGCATAAAAAGAGATTTTGCCCTTCCATGCTTTAATGCCGCCGACGATCTGCACGCGGCGACCGTGAATCGCGATCTCGACAATATCGTATCGGCCCGGATCGATCCGGCCACGGAAAACTACAACATGACGTTGGAGGACGGAACCATAAGATCCGGCAAGATCACTCTTCCCGGCGGACAACGTCAAATTACTCTGCCAGCTGACAGTCTCGGGCAATTCGAGATCCTCCGATGATCCCCGTCACCCCCGAAATGGTCCGCGCGGGCGATATCGATGAAGAGTACGACGATCTGAAACCGCGCATCGCTTTCCTGCTGAACCTCTGGAAAGCTCATGCGCCGCGTAATGACGATCCGTACGGCCGGATGGTTTATTTCCTGCTTTGGCTGCGACAGGAGGTAGAGGCGAGGCGCATCCCAATTCCGCTCGATCGGTCCTATCTCGGCACCATCAAGTATCTGACCGGCTCAGGCGAAGTGCGAGATTCCGATGACGTCAGCCGCGCCATGGGCGAAATCATCGAGATCCTGGAAGGGCGCGGGCTGATAAAGAAGCGGCATTATCCGCTCCTTGTGTCCCTGATGGACGACTTCATCGCCAAAGTCAGGAACAACAGACCTGGTCTGGAGCAAACAGACAGTTTCTTCAGAGAATATTGCGAAATTCGAGATCAAATCGCGGCAGGGGCACTGAAGCCACCGCTCGAGCCTACCTCGGAGCAGAATCGTTTCGATTTTGCAAGCGGTAAGTCGCTGGCATCGGTGCTGCCGGGGGAATCGGCGCCTGACTATCAACTCGAGGTCGAACTTATCCGTACCGTTCTACCACTTACCGGTAGCCGTCCTTACCAGGCACGCAAACCGCCGATGCCGGCCCCGAACCCGGGTCTGGCGACCACGGCGCCGGACGCGACCGCATTGCGGGACTGGGAACGCCAGAGAACGCAGCCCTGACCTTGCGGCCTCGAACACTCCTTCAAGTGGCGCTGCAGGGCAGGTTCGGCATGGCGCGTGCCCTTCACTGGCCGTTTGGAACAGCCTAGAAACGAATCCGCCTCCATCGCCGGACCTGCTCCCCGCATGACCCCCGCCCTGATTCCCAGCCTGCGCCTGGCCCGCACCGAGGGGATCGGGCCAATCGGCTTCCGTCGGCTGATGCGCCGCTTCGATGGCGATGCCGCAGCCGCCGTTTCAGCGCTCCCCTCCGTCACTCAGGAAAAGGTGCGCGCGCCCAAAACCCCCAGCCTGGCCCAGGCCGAGGACGAGGTCGCGGCCCTCCAACGTCTCGGCGGCCAGTTTCTCGTGCTCGGCACCCCGGACTACCCCCCGCTGCTGGCGCAGCTCGGCGACGCGCCTCCCGTGCTCGCCGTGCTTGGCGATCCGCGCATCCTGCACCGGCGCGCCGTGGCGATCGTCGGCGCGCGCAACGCTTCCAATAACGGCCTTCGCCTCGCCGAAGCCCTGGCCGCCGATCTGGGCGGTGCCGGGCTGGTCACGGTGTCCGGCCTCGCGCGCGGCATCGACGGCGCGGCGCATCAGGGCGCGCTGCATGTCGGCCCCACCGTGGCCGCGATCGCCGGCGGTCTCGATCGCCCCTACCCGCCCGAGCATGCGGGGCTGCAGGCGCGTATCGCCGAAAAAGGCTGCGTGGTGGCGGAGGCTCCGCTCGGCACGGCGCCGATCGCCAAGCATTTCCCGCGCCGGAACCGGGTAGTCGTCGGCCTGTCGCTGGGCTGCCTTGTGGTGGAAGCCGCGCCGCAATCCGGCACGCTGATTTCCGCCGACCTGGCCCTCGATTACGGGCGTGAACTCTTCGCGGTGCCGGGCAGCCCGCTCGACCCGCGCTGCCGTGGCTCCAACAACCTGCTCCGCAAGCGCGAGGCGCATCTGGTCGAGACCGCAGAGGACGTGCTGCGCCACCTGCCGGAGCTGCCGGGCGGGCTGGGCCCGGACGGGTTCGCGGAGCCTGGTCCCGGCTGGGGCGCGGACGCGCCGGAGGACTGGAACCAGCTCGGCGCGGTGCGCCATGCCGTGGTCTCGCTGCTCAGCCACACCCCCACGCCAGTTGACGATCTGGTGCGTCGCTGCCAGTTCTCGATTTCTGCCGTGCTGGCAGTACTGACCGAGCTGGAGCTTGCGGGCAGGGTCGAATCCCATCCCGGAAACCGGGTTGGCCTGCTCGCCGACCGGCCCCGGCCGGACTGAGGAGCGCCGGCCCGAAGGTTCCGGCGGGAATGAGCCCGGCCGGTTTTCCCCCCGGCAGCGGACCCGGAGTGCTTATGACCGACGTCGTCGTGGTCGAGTCGCCCGCCAAGGCGAAGACGATCAACAAATACCTGGGCGACCGCTACACCGTGCTGGCCTCGTTCGGCCATGTGCGGGATCTCCCCCCCAAGGACGGGTCCGTGCGTCCGGAGGAGGGCTTCGCGATGGACTGGGAGGCCGACGAGCGCGGCAACCGGCAGATCACGGCCATCGCCAAGGCGCTCAAGGGCGCTTCCACGCTCTACCTCGCCACCGACCCGGATCGCGAGGGCGAGGCGATCTCCTGGCACGTCCGGGCGATGCTGGAGGAGCGGAAGCTGCTGCGCGGCATCGACGTGCAGCGGGTGACGTTCAACGAGATCACCAAGAACGCGATCAAGACGGCGATGAAGAAGCCGCGCGATCTGGATATGCCGCTGATCGAGGCCTATCTGGCCCGTCGCGCGCTCGATTATCTGGTCGGCTTCACCCTGTCCCCGGTGCTGTGGCGCAAGCTGCCCGGTTCCCGCTCGGCCGGGCGCGTGCAGTCGGTGGCGCTGCGGCTGATCTGCGAGCGGGAAGCCGAGATCGAGCGGTTCAAGCCGCGCGAGTACTGGACCGTGCAGGCCCAGATGACGACGCCGGCCGGCGCGCCCTTCACCGCACGCCTCACGCATCTCGCCGGACGCAAGCTCGACCAGTTCGACCTCGGCGACGAGAAGGCCGCGATGGCGGCCAAGGCTTCGGTGGAAGCCGGCAGCTTCTCCGTCGGCTCGGTGGACCGGCGCAAGGTCAAGCGCAACCCTCCGGCCCCCTTCACCACCTCCACCCTGCAGCAGGAAGCCTCCCGCAAGCTCGGCATGGGCGCGCAGGCCACCATGCGCGCGGCCCAGCAGCTCTACGAGGGCATCGAACTGGGCGGCGAGACCGTCGGCCTGATCACCTATATGCGGACTGACGGCGTGCAGATGGCCAGGGAGGCCGTGGACGAGATCCGCGCCCATATCGGCGAGGCGTTCGGCCGCGACTACCTGCCCGGACTCGCCCGCGAATATTCCTCCAAGGCCAAGAACGCGCAGGAAGCGCACGAGGCGGTGCGCCCGACCGACGTGTCGCGTACCCCCGCCGAGATCGGCCGCTATCTCGGCGACGAGCAGAAGCGCCTCTACGAGCTGATCTGGAAGCGCGCCGTCGCCTCGCAGATGCAATCGGCCGAGCTGGACCAGGTCGCGGTCGAGATCGACGCCGCGGACAAGAGCGCCAAACTCCGCGCCACCGGCTCCATTGTCGCCTTCGACGGGTTTCTCAAGCTCTACAGCGAGGGCCGCGACGATTCCGACAAGGACGCCGACGACGAGAGCCGCATGCTGCCGCCGATGCGCGAGCAGGATCCGCTCAAGCGCGGCCCGGTCGCCGCCGACCAGCACTTCACCCAGCCGCCGCCGCGCTTCTCCGAGGCGTCTCTGGTCAAGCGCATGGAGGAGCTGGGCATCGGCCGCCCGTCCACCTACGCCTCCATCCTCGGCGTGCTGCGCGACCGCGACTATGTGCGCCTTGAAAACAGGCGCTTCGTTCCGGAGGATCGCGGCCGCCTGGTCACGGCGTTCCTGACCTCCTTCTTCGAGCGCTATGTCGATCCGCATTTCACCGCGGGGCTGGAAGAACAGCTCGACGACATCTCGGACGGCCGCGCCGATTGGCGCCAGGTGATGCAGCGCTTCTGGGACGCGTTCTCGCACGCGGTGGCGCAGACCAAGGATCTCAAGATCTCCGACGTGATCGACGCGCTCGACGCCGATCTCGGGCCGCATTTCTTTCCCCCCAAGGAAGACGGGACCGATCCGCGACTCTGCACCGCCTGCGGCACCGGCCGGCTCGGGCTCAAGCTCGGCCGCTACGGCTCGTTCATCGGTTGCTCCAACTACCCGGCCTGCCAGTTCACCCGGCGCCTGGTCGAGTCCAAGGACGGCGAGGGCGGCGGCGAGCTCAAGGACGGAATGCGCGCGCTCGGCGTGCATCCCGATACCGGCGAGGACATCGTGGTCAAGCGCGGCCCCTGGGGCCTCTACGTGCAGCAGGGCGAGCCGGACCCGAACGACAAGAAGGCCAAGCCGAAGCGCGCCACCCTGCCCAAGGGCTTCGAGGGCGACACGGTGACGCTGGAGCAGGCGGTGGGCCTGCTCTCGCTGCCCCGTCTGGTCGGCGTGCATCCGGAGATGGGCGAGCCGATCGAGGCCGGGATCGGCCGGTTCGGCCCCTATGTGAAGATGGGCGCCATCTTTGCCTCGCTCGACAAGGATGACGACATCCTGCTGGTCGGCATGAACCGGGCGATGGACGTTCTGGGCAAGAAGCTTGCCTCGGTGCGCACGCTTGGGGAGCATCCGAAGGACAGGGAGCCGGTTCTGGTCCGCAAGGGACGGTTCGGCCCCTATGTGCAGCACGGCCAGGTCGTGGCGAACCTGCCGCGCGAACGTTCGATGGACGATTTCACCCTGGACGAGGCTGTCCCGCTGCTGGCCGAGAAGGGCAAGCCGCTGAAGCCGCGCGGCGGCAAGAAACCCGCCGCCAAGGGCAAGTCCGCCAGGACGGAGGGCACGAAGGCCGCGGCTCCGAAAACGACCGCTCCCAAAGCGATCGCCAAGACGGCGGCGGCGAAGAAGCCGGCGGCGACGAAGAAAGCCGCCGCCAAGCCGCGCGCCGCGGCCAAGTCGGCCACGACGGCCACCAAGAAGGGCGCGTGATCCCACCCGGCGCGGTGAACGGCTGATCGTGTCGGACCAGAACGGGGACGATACGCCGAAGACCGACGGCGCAACCGCGCCCGAGGAAGCGGGCGCAGCGCCCCCGGACGGTGCGCCGCCCGGCCGGAGGCGCGGGACCATGCCGTCGCGCGAGGATGTCCGCCGCTTCGCCGCCCGCACGCCGGGCCGCGTCGGCAAGCGCGAGGTCGCGCGCGAATTCGGACTGGGTCCCGAGCACAGGATCGCCTTACGCGAGTTGCTGAAAACCCTCGAGCGCGACGGCGAACTCGCCCGCGCCGGCAACAAGCGCTTCCTGTCGCCCGGCCGCCTGCCGGAACAGGCGGTGGTGGTGGTCACCGGCACCGATGCGGATGGCGACGCGGTGGCCCGCCCCCTGGACTGGACCGGCCCCGGCGCGGCGCCGGTGATCTTCATGCATCCCGAACTGCGCGGCCGCCCCGCTCTGGCGCCGGGCCAGCGTGTTCTGGCGCGTCTGAAGCCGATCGGCACCGGCCGCTACGAGGGCCGCACGCTGAAGCGGCTCGAATCCCGCCCGGGACGCGTGCTCGGGCAGTTCCGCCCGGTCGCGGCGGAGTCGGAACCCTACCGGCGCGGCCGCATTCCCGAAGCCGGGCGCATCGTCCCCACGGACAAGCGCAACAAGGCGGAGTGGTCTGTGCCGGATGGCGAAACCGGCGGCGCGGAGGAAGGCGAGATCGTTCTCGCAGAGCCCCTGCCGCAGATGAACGCCGGGCTCAAGCCGGTGCGCGTGGTGGAGCGCCTCGGCATGCTCGGCGACGCCCGCTCCGTCAGCCTGATCTGCATCCACACCCACGACATTCCGCACGAGTTTCCGCCCGAATGCCTCGCGGCAGCGGAGGAAGCCAGTCCGATCCCGCTCGGCGACCGCACCGATCTGCGCGCGATACCGCTGGTCACCATCGACGGCGAGGACGCGCGCGATTTCGACGACGCAGTGTTCGCAGAGCCCGACCCGGACCATCCGGGCGGCTGGCGCCTCGTGGTCGCCATCGCCGACGTCGCCCACTACGTCCGCCCTGGCACGCCGCTCGATCGCGAAGCCCGCCTGCGCGGCAACTCGGTCTATTTCCCCGACCGCGTCGTGCCGATGCTACCGGAAGCCCTGTCCAACGGCTGGTGCTCGCTCAAGCCCGGCGAACCGCGCGGCTGCCTGTTCGCGGAGATCCGCATCGCCGCGGACGGCGCGCGGCATGCGCATCGCTTCGGCCGCGGGTTGATGCAAAGCACCGCACGCCTCACCTATGAACAGGTGCAGGATGCGCGGGATGGCACGGCGCCGCTGCCGGTTCCACTGCCGGACGGTCTGCTGGACAGCCTCTACGGCGCCTTCGCCGCCCTGCAGGGCGCACGCGATCGGCGCGGCACGCTCGATCTCGACCTGCCCGAACGCAAGGTGGTCATCGAGAACGGCGCCGTGCGCGCCATCCTGCCGCGGGCGCGCCTCGACAGCCACAGGCTGATCGAGGAGTTCATGGTGGTGGCCAATGTCGCGGCGGCGCTGGAACTGGAGCGGCTGCGGCAGCCGTTGCTCTACCGTGTCCACGCCCCGCCCTCGCCGGAGAAGATCGAGGCACTGCGCGACGTTCTCGACACGCTCGGCCTGTCCCTGAAACCAGCGGGCGCGCTGCGCCCTGCCGATCTGGACGCGATCCTGCGCAAGGTTGCCGACACGCCGGACGCGCCGCTCGTCAACGAATGCGTGCTGCGCGCCCAGTCGCAGGCCGAGTACAGCCCGGAGAACCAGGGGCATTTCGGTCTGGCCCTGGCCCAGTATGCGCATTTCACCAGCCCGATCCGGCGCTATGCCGATCTTTGCGTGCATCGCGCTTTGATCGCGGGTCTCCGCCTGGGCGATGATTCCGGCGGTCCGGCCGATCCGGCGGCGCTGGAAGACGCGGGCGAACACATCACCGCCACGGAGCGGCGCGCCGCTCTGGCCGAACGCGATGCGGTGGACCGTTACATCGCTGCACACATGGCAGACAAAATCGGCGTAGGCTTCTCGGCGCGCATTTCGGGCGTGACCCGGTTCGGGCTATTCGTCACATTGCCCGAGAGCGGCGCCACGGGGCTGGTGCCGATCGCGTCCCTTTCCTCCCCCGACGATGATGCCGGCGAATTCTGGATGCATGACGAATCCGCACGCGCTCTGGTCGGACGTATCTCCGGCCGCGCCTATCGCCTGGCCGACACCATCGGCGTGCGGCTGGTCGAGGCGGCCCCGCTGACCGGCGGCCTTCTGTTCGCCCTCGACCACCCGGTCCCGAACCCCTCCCAGCACCGCGGACGCCGCTCGTGATCGCTTCGGCGGGGCGCGGCCTGCTCAAACGGGCCGGCCGGATGATCGGCGTGGTGCGCTCGGCGGCCTCGATCGCGCTCCCGCGACCGATCCGCGCCAGGGAGCGCCCCAACCGGCGACGGAGAAGCGCGCGCCGCATGGCGCTGGTACTGATTCTGCTGGTTCTGCTGATGGCGGCGTACGCCGCGCCTGATCAGGCGCGCGCGGCCGACGCCGCTCCCCCGTTCGACAGCGCGCTTACCGAGAGCGTGGTCGATACGGCCCTCACCGTGCTGCGTCCGCGCACGCTGGAGCCGCACAGCGCGGCGGAACTGACCCTCTGGGGCCTGAACGGCTTCACCGCGATCGACCCCGCCCTCACCGTCAGCAGCACCCCCAAGCAGGTGATCCTGTCCACGCCGCAGGGTACGTTGTTCACCGCCCCACGCCCTGCGGAGGACGACGCCGCGGGCTGGGCGGCGCTGATGGCCAGCATGGCCCAGGCCGCATGGACCGCCTCTCCCGCCGTGCAGCAGGCGGGCCAGCAGGCGGTGATCCAGAATTTCTTCGACGAACTGTTCAACCATCTCGACCCGTATTCGCGCTACGTGGCGCCGGCCCCGGCGGAAACCGACCGCACCGCCCGCATCGGCGGCACCGCCAGCGCCGGCCTGACCTTGGTCAGGCAGGGACGGCAGCTCGTGGTCTCGACGGTGAACGCCAACGGTCCGGCCTGGACCGCGGGCATCAACGCCGGCATGCGCCTTCTTTCCATCGACGGGCAATCGGTGCGCGACATGACCCCGGCCGATGCCGCCAACCTGATGCTCGGCGATCCGGGCAGCAAGATCACGCTGGTGCTGGCGGAAGCCAACGGCCGCCACGAGACGCGTTACACGCTCGACCGCGCGCAGGTGCCGCCGGAAACCGTCTTCGCCTTCAGCAACAACGACATCGTCATCCTGCGCGTCACCGCCTTTTCTGCCGACACCGCCCAGGAAATCAGCCAGTTTTTGGAACAGGCGATGGAGCCCGATCCGCACCGGCCGAAGCTGCACGGGCTGATCTTCGATCTGCGCGGCAATCGCGGCGGCGTCCTGCAACAGGCCGTGACCTCCGTGGCGCTGGTGCTCGACCACGGCGTCGCCGTCACCGCGAAGGGCCGCGACCCCCAGGCGAACCATGTCTGGGCGGTGCAGGGCGGCGACCTGACAGACGGCGTGCCCATCGTGGTGCTGGTGGACGGGCGCACCGCCAGCGCGGCCGAGATCATGGCCGCCGCCCTCGCCGATCAGCGCCGCGCCGTGGTCGTCGGCTCCTCCACGCTGGGCAAGGGCCTGGTCCAGTACATCGCCCAGATGCCGGATGGCGGCGAGCTGTTCGTCACCTGGAGCCGCGTGCTGGCCCCGCTCGGCTGGCCGCTGCAAGGCCTGGGCGTGATGCCGCAGGTCTGCACCTCGCTCGGCCAGGCCGATCTCGACCGGCAGCTCCAGGATCTGAGCGACGGGGTGTTCGACCAGCGCGCGGCTGTGATGGCCGAACGCGAGGCACGCTCGCCGCTGCCCACCGCCCGCATCCTCGAGCTGCGGTCGCATTGCCCCGCCGCGATCGGCGGCGATGCCGATCTGGACGCGGCGCGCACGCTGCTCGACACGCCGGGCGCCTATCGGGCAGCCCTGGTGCCGGCATTGCCCGATCGTCGCGTCGGCCCGTAGGAAGCCCGCCCGTGAGCGAACCCAGGCTGAAATCAGGACTGCGCGCCAGCGCCATGATCCGCACCGCCAACGGATCGGGGCGATCCGGCATGGTGCTGCGTCGGGGCGACGGGGATGCGGGCGCGATCCTGCTGGTGCTGCGCGACCGCGCCGGCCGCACCACCGTCCTCACCCAGACGCGCACCCGCGACGGCGAAGCGGCCTGGAGCCGCGGTACGGGCGAAGAGCCTGTGAGCGAGGCGGATGCCGACGCCTATGTCGCCCGTCAGGTGGCGCGCGATCCCGACCTCTGGGTGCTGGAGATCGAAGGGCCGGATCTGCAGCCGCCGCCGGGCATGGTGATCGTCTGAAAACACCGTAACGCGCCACGCGGGACGGCGACCGAACTTTTTTCGCCTGCTACGTTGTTTCGGTTCGACATCGGAGTGACGACAATTCCTGACCAGTCCGCGCAGATGCTCGTTGCTCCGGCCCCGTCCAGCCGCGCAGCAAGCCCGACACGGGCGCGCACCCGCAGCGCCCAGGCCATCATTCACCAGCTCTTCGCCAAGAGCCGCGCCGTGCGCCGTCTCACCGTGGGCTCGCTGGCCCAGGTGGAGCTCGCCATCCTGGGCGGCCACAAGCAGAAGGCGCCGATGCGGCTGATCCGCCGCGTGCGCGGCGAACGCGAAAGCCTGCTCAGCGGCAACGAAGCCTTCACCATTCACGCGCTCGCCCACGCCCAGCGCGCCGTGGGCGGAATCATGGCCGAGGTCGGCGTGTTCCAGGGCTGCTCCGCCAAGCTGATCAGCCTGGGCGGCCGGCCGGACGAGCTGCATCTGTTCGACACCTTCGAAGGCCTGCCCGACCCGGACCGCTCCGAACGCACCTCCATGCGTCGCGGCCATTACGCCGCCTCGCTGGAAGCGGTGAAAGCCTATCTCTCCGATCAGCCCAACCTGCATTTCCACAAAGGCCTGTTCACCGGCGAGAACGTCGCCTGCGCCGACCGCAAATTCTCGCTGGTGCATCTGGACGTGGACCTCAAGGAAGGCACGCGCGCCTGCCTCGAATTCTTCTACCCGCGCATGCTGCCAGGCGGCGTGATCATCAGCCACGATTTCTCCTATCTGGCCGGCGTGCGCGAGGCATTCGAGGAGTTCCTGGCCGACAAGCCGGAGCGGCCGATGGAATTGTCGACGTCCCAGGTCATGGTCACCCGCCTGGCGCACTGACGGGATGCCGCCCGAACCGCTCCAGCGTCAGAAGGACGACGCGCTCGCCGCGTTCGAGGCCGGCGATTACGGACGAGCCGCACCCGCTCTGGCCGCGCTGCTGCATCAGTTCCCGTCGGATGCAGTGCTGCAACGATGCTGCGGCATGGCGCTGGTCCGCGTCGGGCAGGCGGAACGCGGCCTGCGCCATCTGCGCCGCGCCGTGCAGCTCGCGCCAGCCGATCCGGTCGCGGCGCTGTGGCACGGCATCGGCCTGCAATCCGCCGGGCGTAACGACGCCGCAGCCGAGGCGCTGCTCGCGGCGGCGCGGCTGCGGCCGGACGATGCCGCTCCGCTCGTGCATCGCGCGCGCGCTCTTCTGGCCGCAAACCGTCCGGAGGAGGCGCTCGCATCGGCCCGATCTGCCGTGGCGCTGGCCCCGGCCCTGCCGGACGCGATCCATGTCCTGCGTCATGCCGAGCTGGCCTCGCTGGCTGAGCCCGATGCGGCGGCGTGGCGGGCGTTGGGCCTGGCCTGTCTGATGCTCGACCGAATCCCTGACGCACGCGACGCGCTGGAACAGGCCGCGTCGCTTTCACCGAACGATCCGGAGGTGATCGGATTGCTGGCGCGCGTGCTGCACGTGTCCGGCGAGCCGGTCACGGCGCTGGCGATGCTGCAAGACGCGCGGACGGGCGGACCCGATCTCGACGCCGTGCGGGCGGCCTGCCTGTTGATGAACAACCGGCCCGACGAAGCCCTGGCCGCTCTGGGCGAGGCGACCGATCCCTATGCCCGCGCCATCCGGATCGCCGCGCTGATTTCGGCGAAGCGTCTCGACGAAGCCCGCACCCTGCTCGGGCGGGAAGCCGGCGATGCAGGCGCGGCCGAGATCCTGTTCGTGCGGAGCGGGTTCCGCCTCGCGGCACTGGACGGGCGCAACGAGGCGTTGCCAAGCCTGGCGAACTGGCTGGGCACGCTGGCGATGCAGCGCGGCCGATTCTGGATCGAGGACCGGCTGGACGCCTTGTTCCTGCTCGGCGAATGGCATCATGCGCAGAAGCGGCCGGATGCCGCCTTCGCCCATTGGCAAGCGGGACACGCCCTGCTGGCCGCCGCGCAGCCCTTCTCGCGCGAAACCCATCGGGCGTTGCTGGACGGGATCATGCGCATTCCGAACGGCGCGGGATCGGGCATCACCGACCAGACGCCGGTCTTCATCGTCGGGCTGCCGCGTACCGGCACCACGCTGCTGGAGCATATTCTCGCGGCGCATCGCGATGTGCACGGCGCGGGCGAGCGCCTGGCCGTGCGCGAGACCTTGCTGGCCCTGACGGGGGAAAACGCGATCGACACGGCGTTGCAGAAAGCGGCCGCGCTCGATCGCGACACGCTCGGCGCGGCGGCGGAGCGTTATTTGGCCGAGCTGAAGACGCTGGCGCCCGACCGTCGCTACGTACTCGACAAGATGCCGGACAATCTTCTGTTGCTGCCCTTCATCGCGCAGCTTCTGCCCGGCGCAAGGGTGATCTTCTGCGAACGCGATGCGCGCGATGTCGGCCTGTCGATCTTCCGGCAGCGTTTCCTGGGACATCATCCCTACGCGCACCATCCGGCCGATCTTGGCTGGTATATCGCGCGACAGAACACGCTGGCCCGCCACTGGCAGACGACGCTGCCGCTGCCCATGCTGTGCGTGAACCACGGCGACTGGATCGAGGATTTTTCCGGCACGCTGGCCCGGGTGCTGGGCTTCCTGGACCTGCCGCACGATCCGGCGTGCGAGGCATTCCATCGCCAGGATCGCGTGGCCGAAACGGCCAGTCGCGATCAGGTCAGGCGTCCGATCAACGCGGACGGCGTGGGACTCTGGAAAGACTATGCGACGCCACTGGCGCCGCTGTTGCGGGAGCTGGATGCGGGCTGAACCGCCCGCATCGTTTCAGCGTCCGCCGGGTGCGCCGCCGGCTCCGTTCGCGCTCAACGCGGGATCGGTCGTGCCGTCATGCTCGCCGGTATCGGTGCCGGACAACAGGCTTCCGGTCGAGGAATCGCTGAACGCATGGTGCTGGGCCGGATCGTAGGGCCCACCATCGCAACCGGCCAACATGGCAAGCGCGCAGGCCGTCAGAGCAGAAAAAACGAAACGGGACATGACGCACCCCTCAACAAAGGCCGGCCGTCGGGAAAACGGCCGGGCCGGTTCAGATCAGAAGCGGACCTGCAGGCGAGCGTAGAAGGTGCGGCCCAGCACGTCGTAGACCTGAGACGCGGTGTTGATGCTGGTATCCAGAACGAACGGCGGAGTGCGGTCGAATAGGTTGTCGATACCGCCCACGAGCTGGAACTTCTTCCAGTTATAGGTGGCCACGATGTCGTGGTAGAATACCTCGTTCGTCTTGATGAACCGGCTGCCGGCATCCGGAGAGGTGCCGCTCGCATCGGCGTAGTTCATGCCGTCGATGTAACGCATCGTCCAGGCGAAGCTGAAGCCGCCATTGGAGTAGGCCAGCGTCGCGTTGTCACGCAGCACCGGATAGCCCGCCGGATACAGGCCGGTGTTGATGGCGGTGATGCGGCCCTTCAGGTTCAGGAACGGCCCGTTCGGCTGCAGCTGCTGGGTGAAGCCCACCAGATCCGTCAGCTCGTTGGTCAGCGTCAGACGCTGGCCGTGACCGAGGTTCCAGTAATAGCTGAGATCGAAATCGATGCCGTTGGACCGCAGCTCGCCCAGATTCTGATAGACCGCAACCACGTTGTTGATCTGGCCAGACGCGAGACGCTGGCCGGAATACTGGCAGTAGGGGCTCGAGAAGTTCGCGCTCTGATAGCACTGGTCGACCACGAACTGCGTGCCGGTGGTGCCGATCTGGTTCTCGATCTTGGTGTGCCAGTAGTCGATCTCGGCCGACAGATGCGGGACCCAGCGCGGCGTCAGCACCGTGCCGATCGTATAGGTGCGCGCCGATTCCGGATTGAGCTGCGGGTTGCCGCCGGTCAGCGTAGCGATCTGCTGGCTGGTTTCATTGTAGGTCTTGTTGTTGATGCCCTGGCTGGCGCAGTTGGCCACGACATTCGGGTTGCCGGCCGCGGAGTAGTTCATGTCGCAGGGATCGGTCGCCTGGTTGAAGCTCAGCGTGCGGCCGCCGAACGCTTCGGCGATCGCCGGCTGACGCACCGAGGTGCCGATATTGGCGCGGAAGCGGATGTCGCGGGTCGGCGACCAGTTGATGCCGGCCTTCCAGTTCTCCACCGAACCGAACGTGTTGTAGTCGGACCAGCGGCCAGAGATATCGGCGTGCAGATCCTTGGCCAGGATCAGGTTCTTCAGCAGCGGGATGTTCAACTCGCCGAACACTTCCGTCACGTTGAAGCCGCCGCCGGTTGGGTTCTCGATCGCCGCCGTGGAATCGCCGGCGTTGATGATGGCGTCGGGATGATAGGCGCCGTTTTCGCCACGATGCTCCATGCCCAAAGCGAGGCCGAGCGGACCGTAGGGCAGCTTCAGCAGCTTGTTGTTGGTGATGGTCGCGCCGATGTCGCGGAACTGATAGATGGCCGCGGAATGCGCGGTGAAGGTGTCGTACTTGATCGCGCCCGGGCTCGCATTGTTGGCGCCGAACGGATTCAACGGCACACAATTGCCGGTGCAGACGCCGGGATTGTAGATGCCGTCATCGATAACGCCATCGTTGAGGCTTTCGAAGCCCACCGAGTTCTCGAGATGGCTCCACTGCACCTGGCCGGTATAGGCGATGTTGGTGACCGACTTTCCGTAGGTGTAGTACGCGTCGTAATCCCAGTTGCCCCAGATATTGCCGCGCGCGCCGCCGGTGGCCTGCCAGGTATCGGTGCTGGAGTTGTAGTCGCGCACACCCCAGTCGGTGATTCGACGCGTCATGAACACGTCCTGATCAATGCCGAGCGCTTCCGCATACGGGTTGCCCTGCGGGATATCGAAGGACTGCCCGGTGTTCGGGTTGCCGGTGACAGGCTGGCCGGACAACTGCGTCTGGGTGTTCTTGTGCGTGTAGAAGGTCGAGGCGTACAGCGTCAGGTGGCTGTTGACGTCGAAATGCGCGTTGCCGTCGAGCTGTCCGTCGGTGAGCCGCTTGTACAGGTAGCTGTCATAGCCGTAATCGTAGCGGCCGTTCACCCCCGGATTGCCGCCATTCGCGCCGAGATACCGGTTCTTGAACGGGACGAGCTGGTTGTTGACGACGGTGCCGAGCGAACTTCCGTCCGCCGAACTGAAGACGCGGCCGTTGGTGACGTAGCCGGACCCGAGAAGATAGGGATTGCCGAGACCCTGATCGGCGGTCACGACCGGCGTCGCCCAGTCGCGGTCCTTCTGATAGACCGGGCCGGAATCCTCGTAGCGGCCACTCACGGTCACGTTGCCGCGGCCCTGGGCAAAGTCGAACCCGGTCAGGCCGGCGATATCGCCGGTGGTGTTGTCGCCGGAAGCGGTGATGCGGCCGCCCAGGTTCAACTGCGTCCCGGAATAGTTCTTCTTCATGATGATGTTGACGACGCCGGCCACGGCGTCGGCGCCGTAGATGGTCGATGCGCCGTCCTTCAGCACTTCGATCCGGTCGACCATGTTCAGCGGAATGGTGTCGAGATCGACGCAGTCGTTGCCGTTGCCGAAGCCGCTATGCACGAAGCGGCGGCCATCGACGAGGAACAGGGTGCGGGTGATGCCGAGGTTGCGGATATCGAGGCACGAGGCGCCATTGGAGCCGTTATTGGTGCCGCCCACGATGCCGTCCGTTCCGATCGACGGCAGCTTGGTCAGCACGTCCTCGATCGTCTGGGCAGAGGACTGCTCGATCTGCTTCGCCGTGACCACGGTGACCGGCGATTCGGCGGTCGCGTTGCTGGTGCGCAGGCGCGAACCGGTCACGACCACGTTCTCCGAGCTCGGCGGCGCCGTGCCGGCGCTGCTGGCGGCGGCCGTCGCCGCCAACGGCGTTCCGGTGATCTGCGCGAGGGCGGGGGCGGCGCCGAGAACCGGCGCCAGCGTCATGGCGGCGATCGACCCACACAGGAAGGCGCGAGAGGACAGGAAGCGGGGCGTCATCACATAAACTCCATTTCCGTTTGCGCCGGACCGGGACGCAATGGAACGAGACAGACACAGAAAGAAACAGATCGTTCTTGAGGCGACATTGAACCGATCACGGAATGGTGCTCTCGGATTTTTCTGCCGGCAGCTCGACGTTCGACCTCTTTCGCCGAAAGGTTGGGGGTCACCGGAGCGGGCAACCCGTCACGGCGATGGTTGGGCTCTTTAAACGGCAGCGGACCGCACCCATGCAATGGCCGCATGGAACCTTCCCGCGAGTTGCACGACCTTTGTTGCGGGAAAGTCACAGATTGTTCATTCAGCAACATTCTGTCGCAGATGCGGCGTTGCGCGGGCGCATCACCCCCTCACGCACCCGCTTCATTCGGCAGCCGAAATCGGCTACGTGCCTTGGATTGGAAACGCGGCTGCGTCTCGGCCGCCTGCCGGCCTTGCAACAGGGCGAAGCGATAAGGGCATGCGCACGATGGAACGACGGAACTGGTTCTGGACGGTGTCTGCTCTCGCCCTCGCGGGAGGTGCCGTGATCGGCGCGACCTCCAAGGCGGTCGCCCAGCCGGTGCAGGGGCTCTATGTCGGCCTCGGCGGCGGCGGCAATCTGGCGCAGGACCAGACGGTGCGCCTGTCGCCGCAGCAGCCCAGCGGCAAGCTGCGCTATGGCGCCGGCGTGGTCGGACTCGGCAGCGTCGGCTGGGGCTTCGGCAACGGCCTGCGACTCGAGGTCGAAGGCAACTACCGCAACGATCCGCTGCAGCATTTCCGCGGCACCCGCTTCCCGACCCTGGCCGGCGGCTACCAGGAAACCTATGGCGGCATGGTCAACGCCCTATTCGACATGGATATCGGCAAGAGCTGGCTCTATCCGTATTTCGGCGTCGGCGCCGGCTACGGATGGTCGCACATGGCCGCGCACTATGCCGGCACGAATTATCCGTATGCGGAGCGCATCGGGGGCACCAGCGACGGCTCGTTCATGTATCAGGGCATTTTCGGCCTGTCGGTCCCGGTTCCGTGGGTCGTCGGCCTGAGCACCACGCTGGAATACCGCTTCACCTCCCTGCTCGGCCCGCAGCGTTTCACCGGCGACGGTATCGGCACCGAGGGCGCGTTCGGCCCCAAGCCCTATGGCGTGTCGCGCGGCAACCAGGACATCACGACCAACTACAACCACTCCCTGCTGCTGGGCGTGCGCTACGAGTTCAACCCCGCCCCGCCGCCCGCCCCGCCGGTCATGCCGGCGATTCCGGCGGCGCCCGCTCCCGCCGAAGCGCGCACCTATCTCGTGTTCTTCGATTGGGATCGGTCGGACCTCACAGGCCGCGCCCGGGAGATCGTCGCCCAGGCGGCGCAGGCCTCGACCCACATCCAGACCACGCGCATCGAGGTCAACGGCTACACCGACACCTCGTCCATTCACGGCGGCGCACGCGGCGCGGCCTACAACCAGGCGCTGTCGGTGCGTCGCGCGAAGAGCGTGCAGGCGGAGCTGGTGCGCGACGGCGTTCCGGCCTCGGCCATCGATATCCATGGCTTCGGCGAAACTCACCCGCTGGTGCCGACAGGCCCCAACGCGCGCGAGCCGCAGAACCGCCGGGTGGAAATCATCCTAAACTGAGCGTCTCGATGGCGCGGTCCTGAAAGCGCGCGCCATCCGCCCTGCCGTCAGGTCATTCCGGCGAACAGCGAGGTCGACAGGTAGCGCTCGGCAAAGGACGGCACGATCGCGACGATCTGCTTGCCCTTGTTTTCCTTTTTCGCCGCCAGACCCAAGGCGGCATGCAGAGCGGCGCCCGACGAGATGCCGATCGGCAGCCCTTCCATGCGGGCGCAACGTCGCGCCGCTGCGATGGATTCGCGCTCGGAGACCGTGATCACCCCGTCCAGCGCGTTCAGTTCCAGAACCGTCGGACAGAAGCCGGGTCCGATTCCCTGGATGCCGTGCGGCCCGGGTTCGTCACCGTTCAGCACGGCGCTTTCGGTGGGCTCCACGCCGAACACCTTCAGACCCGGCCGGCGCGGCTTGAGCGCGCGGGCGATGCCGGTGGCGGTGCCACCCGTGCCGATCCCCGCGACCACGATGTCGATCTCGCCCGCCGTGTCGGCCCAGATCTCCTCGGCCGTGGTGGCGGCATGGATTTCGGGGTTGGACGGGTTGTCGAACTGGCGCGGCATCCAGCTATCGGGAGTCTCGTTGAGGATCTCCTGGGCGCGGGCGATGGCGCCGGCCATGCCGAGGCGGGCCGGTGTCAGTTCGAGCTGCACGTCCATCAGGCGCAGCATCTTGCGCCGCTCGATCGACGCGCCTTCCGGCATGGTCACGATCAGGCGATAACCGCGCGCGGCGGCGACGAAAGCGAGCGCGATGCCCGTATTGCCCGAGGTCGGCTCGACCAGGACGGTGCGTCCGGGGGCGATGAGCCCTTCGCGTTCGGCGTTCAGCACCATGGCGGCGCCGATCCGGTCCTTCACCGAGCCGAGCGGATTGAAGAATTCCAGCTTCAGCGCGACCCGCGACAGCAACCCGTCCTCGGCGGTCAGGCGGGGCAGCGCCACCAGGGGCGTGCCGCCGATGGTTTCCACCACGGAGTTGTAGATCCGGCCTCGCGGCGCCGCGAAACCGAGAGCGACGGAAGGAGGCGGCCGATCGTTCTTTGTCATGCCCCTTCTATAACACCGATCTGCGTCGTGGATAAGACGACGCGGAACTGGTATGCAGCGTGCAACGCGGGAACGGATGCCGTCCGGCGCCAGAGACTGGGGATATGGGAATGCTGCTGCGCCGGGATCGTGCGATGGTCGCCGTGCTGATCATGCTGGACGTGGCGTTCCACGCCGGACGGTCCGGCACGGTGAGCGCTGCCGATATCGCCGAGCGGGCAGGCCTGGCCCGTCGCGGCATCGAGCCGGTGCTGCAGGCCCTGTCGCGTTCCGCGCTGCTGGAAAGCATCCGCGGGCCGCGTGGCGGCTACCGGCTCGGCCGCCCGCGTCGCGATATCCGCCTGAGCGACGTGGTCGACGTGACCATCGCCGAGGATGCCGGCGGCGAGGACGGTCCGGTGGGCGCCTTGTTCGCCAAGGTGGTGGAACCCAGCTGGCGCGCGCTCGACGACAAGCTGCGGGCCGAGCTGGACGGGCTCACTCTCGACGACCTGGTGCGACGTGCGGAGGCCGCCGGTTTGCGCCGCCCCCTTTCCGAGCCGATCTCCTTCTCCATATAGGCGGTAGGCTCGCCGTTTTCGGGCGACGCCTCACTTGCGCGGCGCAATCCACAGACCTGCATCGTGGTCGGATTGACGCTGCCGATCGTTTTGCGTGTTATCGAAGGATTCCACGCTCGAACCGTGTCAGCCGCTCCGCAGCACCGAAGGGACAGTTCTCATGTCGATCCAACTGGGCCAGATCGCACCCGATTTCGAGCAGGATACGACCCAGGGCCGAATCCGGTTCCACGAGTGGCTTGGCAATAGCTGGGGCGTTCTGTTCAGCCATCCGAAGGATTTCACCCCGGTCTGCACCACCGAGCTGGGTGCGGTGGCGAAGCTCGCCCCGGAATGGGCCAAGCGCAACGTCAAGGTGATCGGCCTGTCGGTGGACCCGGTGGACAGCCACCACGCCTGGGAAGGCGATATCGCGGAGACCCAGGGCTCCGCCGTCGATTTTCCGATGATCGCCGATCCCGACCGCAAGGTGTCGAACCTGTACGGCATGGTGCATCCGGATGCAGACCCGACCATCACCGTGCGCACGGTGTTCGTGATCGACCCGAACAAGAAGGTGCGGCTCAGCCTCACCTATCCGCCCTCCGCCGGCCGCAATTTCGACGAGGTGCTACGGGTGATCGACAGCCTGCAGCTCACAGACGCGCACAAGGTCACCACGCCGGCGAACTGGAAGCATGGCGACGACGTGATCATCGCGCCCAGCGTCAATGACGAGACTGCCAAGGGGCTGTTTCCCGACGGCTGGAAGACGCTCAAGCCGTATCTGCGCCTGGTCAAGCAGCCCGGAACGGCGAAGTAGTCTCGGCCTCTTCGCTTTCCACGGCCGGAAGACCCGTTCCGGCCGACATCCCGCATCCCGAAGGTTTGTTTCTCGTGCCCGATCAGACCGTTCCCGCGACCCCCGCTACCGGCGCGCCCACCTCGGCGCCCAAGAAGCTGACCGGCGTGGAAACGCTGAAGCTGAACAGCCTCGGGCTGCGCGGAAGGCTGGCTGAGGAGCTCGCCGAGGGCGGCATCCAGGTCAGCGAGGATGCCTACAACCTGCTGAAATTCCATGGCTCCTACGAGCAGTTCGACCGCGACACCGCGACCGAGCGCAAGCAGCGCAAGCTCGAGAAGGAATACCAGTTCATGGTGCGCGTGCGCATGCCCGGCGGCATGCTCACGGCCGACCAATATCTGGCGCTCGATAAGCTGGCCGACGACTATGCCAACGGCACGCTCCGCATCACGACGCGTCAGGGCATCCAGTTCCACGGCGTGTTGAAGGCGGATCTCAAGCCGACGATCGCGGCGATCAACCACACCTTGCTGACCACCATGAGCGCCTGCGGCGACGTGGTGCGCAACGTCATGACCACCGCGGCGCCGCGACGTGATGCGCGCCATCTGCGCCTGCAGGACGACGCGCGCCTCCTGTCCACGGCCTTGCTGCCGAAGAGCCGGGGCTACTACCAGATCTTTCTCGACGAGGAGCCGGTGGCCGGATTCGACGAGCACGATCCGCTTTACGGCGACACCTATCTGCCGCGGAAGTTCAAGATCGGCCTGGCCACGCCGGAGGATAACAGCGCCGACGTGCTGGCGAACGACCTCGCCTTCATCGCCGTGTTCGACGAGGCCGACACGCTGCTGGGCTACAATGTCGCCATCGGCGGCGGGCTTGGCATGACGCATAACCGCGCCGACACCTTTCCGCGCCTAGCTTCGCCGATCTGCTTCGTCGGCCCTGACGAACTCGAGAATGCGGCGCGCTGGGTGGTGTCGCTGCATCGCGACCATGGCGGCCGTACCGACCGCAAGCGTGCGCGGCTGAAATACGTGGTGAAAGATCACGGCCTGCCCTGGTGCAAGCAGCAGCTCGACACCTACGCGGGACGCGCGCTCGATCCGCCCCGGCCGACCGACCGGCTGCATATCCCGGAGCTGCTCGGCTGGCACGAGCAGGGGGACGGTCTCTGGTGGCTGGGCGTGCCCGTGCCCTCCGGACGGATCGGCGACAGCGAGACGAGCACGCTGCGCACGGCTCTCCGCGAGATCGTGGAGCGGTTCCGGGTCGATCCGGTGATGACGGCGCAGCAGGACGTGCTGCTCTCCAACGTGCGGCCGGAGCACAAGGACGAGATCGACCGCATCCTGGCCGAACATCGCGTGGTGCCGGCCGGCGCGCTCTCCACCTTCGAACGTTTCGCCCTTGCCTGCCCCGCCCTTCCCACCTGCGGCCTCGCGCTGACCGAAGCCGAGCGCGTGCGCGAGCCGATCGTCGCCAGCCTCGATTCGATCCTGCGCGGACACGGGCTGCAGGATCGCCGCATCAGCCTGCGGATCACCGGCTGCCCCAATGGCTGCGCCCGCTCCTATTCCGGCGATATCGGCCTGGTGGGCCGGATTCCCGGGCACTACGCCATCTATGTCGGCGGCGATTTCGATGGGCATAGCCTGTCGTTCCGCTTGCTGGAGCGCGTGCCGGAAGCGCGTCTGGGCGAGGCGTTCGCGCCGTTGTTCGCCGGCTGGGCGGAACAGGGGCTGGAGGATGAAGGCTTCGGCCCGTTCTGCTCCCGTCTGGGACGCGACGCGCTGCTGGCGATGATCGGCGCGCCGGACGGGGCACTGCCCAAGCCGCAATAGGTCGTCGCCCCCTCGACCTTCGGACCATGGCCGCAGCGGAGGCGGGCGGACCAAATCGGCGAAAGCGCGACGTGGATCGCACGCGTTTCAAACCGCGCGCGATCCACGCCTGATCGGCGCACACTGGCGCCGCGAGACCGCAGGACGCGACCGCCTGGGCGCAGTTCCTGCCGGGCGGCGTTTTGCCAGCCCCTCGCTGTCTCAGGCGCTTTTCACCAGGCGCAGGAATTGGGCGACCTCGTGGTTCAGTGTTTCCGCCTGGCGGGACAGCTCGCCAGCAGACGCCATCACCTGGGTGGCGGCGGCCCCATTGTTCTGGGCCGAGCGGCTGATCTCGACGATGTTGTCGGTCACCATGCGCGTGCTGCCGGCGGTCTGCTGGACGTTGCGGGCAATCTCGCT
>JAMSKV010000012.1 GCA_024515975.1 Endosaccharibacter trunci | reverse complement strand
AGCAGCGTCCGGTCCATAAGGATCAATCGGCGGCGAGAAGAGCGAGCTGCCAGGCCATTTCGCTGCGGAACGTGGAACTGGAGCCCATGTCGTCGTGACGCAACGAGGCTTTCGGCGACAGCCCGAGCAGCAGGGTTTGCAGCAGGAAGGCGGTACGCGCGGAGTATCCCGCCCGCCAGGCGAGGGCGATGATGGGGCGGGAGTCCAGCCATTCCATCGCTCGCTGCACGAGCCGGAGATTGACGGCGGCATGGGCGGCCAGGATACGGGCAACCAGATCCGATTCGCCCCGCTCGAGCGCGGACAGGATGGATGCCTCGTTCGCCGCGGGCGAGGCGGAAGAGACGATCGGCTCCATCGGGTCCGATGGCGAGGCGGCACCGAGCAAGGCAAAGCGTGGCTCGAGCAGGGGCATGCATGCCTCATGTACCGCGCGTTGCAGCCGGTCGGTGCGATCGACGTGGCCGAGTGCGTCCAGTGCAGCTTCGCGCGGCCCCGGGTGTTCGCCGCCCGCGAATTCCATCAGCGCGTTCCGCTCGCTCAGCACGTCCGGCGCCAGAAGCGCGATCAGCATCGTTCGCGGAAGGCCGGCGACGATCAGGTCGGCGAGTTCCTCGCGCATGGCGGGCTGGGGGATCACCGACATGCGTATCGCCGGCTGCAGGGCATGAAGCCTGGTTTCGATCGCCTCTGAGCAGGTGGCGACGATCAGCGCGTCCAGAATGCTGGACAGGCGGGTGCGTACGGCGCGACGCAGGCTGGCGTCGCGTGCGATCGGTCTGGAGGGCCTGGGTCCGGCTGAGGGCTGCCGCGGCACGAGACCGGCTTTCTGTTCGTCCGCGTGCTTTTCGGATACGCGCGGCGTCTTCCGCGGGGTGCCGCGTTCGACCACCGCGCTCATGCGGAAATATCCTCGTTATAGAAGTGCCAGCGTCCGCCGCCGGCCAGCTTGATGGCACTGAGCGCCGCCTGCGCCTGTTCGAGCAGAGTTTCGACGCCTTCAAACGACCGGGTCGTCCGGCAGGTCAGTCCGATGGACATGCGTAAGTTCACCGGGGGCTGCAGGTCTACCGCGATCCCGGCCTTGCATAGGCCTTCGGCACGTTCGGCCGACGCGAACTGGTCCGCGCCATCCAGCCACAAGGCAAACAGGTCGCCGGTGATGCGGCCGGCGAGATCTGTCGGACGCACCGCATCGCGCAGGAGATCGGCTGCGCAGCGCAGCACCTCGTCGCCGGTTTCGAAGCCGCGCTCCCTGTTGACCGACTCGAACCGGTCCAGCCCTACGAGCATCAATGTCGCGGACAGTCCCTCATTGTCGAGCCTGTCCAGGCGGCGTTCCACCTGGCGGATGAAGCTGTCGCGTGTCAGCAGGCCGGTCAGCAGGTCCACCGAGGATTGCCGGGCCAGCTCGCGCTGCACCTGGTCGTGCTCGAACACGCCGCCAAGACTGTTCATCACGCCGGCCGCGAGAGCCTCGTCCGCCGCGCTCCAGGGCCGTCCGCCATCCCGCCAGATCGCCAGGATCACCGGTTCCGAGTAGTGGGTGGAGATCGCGGACAGGAGCAGGGAGCGGCCGAATGCCTGCTCCCGGCGGGACCAGGGCGCCGTGCCGCCGCCGGCGGCGTTGCGACAGGCGGCGATCAGCTCGCTGTCCGGCACCGGCGGCGTTTCTCCGGCACGATGGAGCACCGCCATCGCGGAATGATCCGCACCCGTTTCGCCCGGCCGGGCCGGACCGGGCGCGCCCAGGATGATCGCCCCATAGCCTCCCATGGCTTCCAGCAATTGCTCCAGGCCGATGCGGATCACCATGTCAGGAAGAACAGCGCGGCGCATCGCCTTGTTGATGGCGGCAACCTGCCGGAAAACGTGCAACTGCTCGGCCATGCCCTGGAGTCGTAGCTGGTGCTCGCTGACGTCCTGTATGCCGCCCATCGTTCCGGTGATCCGGCCATCGGCGCCACGAACAGGCAGGGTGGACACCAGGACCGCGGCGATCCCGCCATCCGCGCGCTTGATCCAGGCCCGTCTGCGCCTCACCGGCCCGTCCGCACGGAACGGATCGAACGCGGTTTCGTCCGGCCACTCCAGCAGCGTGCTGCCGTTCCGGCCGATCAGTTCGGCCTCCGTCCAGCCGAACGCGCCCGAGGACACCGTGGAAAAACAGCCATCGGCACCGGCCTCGAAGCACAAATCGAATCCCAGCTCGGCGATGCCGCGCCAGCGAGCGCGGCTGCCGCTCAGGGCATCCAGCACGGCCAGGCTCGGCGACGCATCGCCACGCCAGGGGCCACTCGCGGGAATCGTCGCTATCGTCATCGGCGTCGCACTCGTTTTCATCTGCGCGCACTCTCTCGCGGAAGCGTAAACGCTTAGTGAACAGAACGATCTAAAGCACGTGGCGATCTTCCAGCGCACGCGTCCGGTTCGCGTTGACAAGCCGCCATGGCGGAAAGCATGGTCCGCACCGCCTCAGCAACCGGATTTTTCATGACAGACGACGCTCTCCGCGCCCGTATCGAACAGCTCTGGGAGCAGCGCACGTCCTTGTCAGCCGCGACCCAGGGCGCGGCGCGGGAGGATGTCGATGCCGTATTGAACGCGCTCGACCGTGGCGAGATGCGGGTTGCGACACCGAACGGTGGCGAAACCGGCGGCTGGACCGTGCAGGAATGGCTGAAGAAGGCGGTTCTGCTGTCGTTCCGCCTGAACGACAGCGTGCCGATGCCCGGTCCCGGCGGCGCTCCCGTGTTCGACAAGGTGCCGGTCAAGTTCGAAGGCTGGGACGCGGCGCGGTTCGCGGAGGCGGGTTTCCGCGCGGTCCCGGGGGCCGTGGTGCGGAGGTCCGCGCATGTGTCGCCGGGCGCGGTACTGATGCCGTGCTTCGTCAATGTCGGCGCCTGGATCGGCGCCAATACGATGATCGACACCTGGGCGACGGTCGGCTCCTGCGCGCAGATCGGCGCCAACTGCCACATCAGCGGGGGCGCCGGCATCGGCGGCGTTCTGGAGCCGCTTCAGGCCGCTCCGGTCATCATCGAGGATGACTGTTTCGTGGGGGCGCGGTCGGAAGTGGCCGAGGGCGTGATCGTGGAGCGTGGCAGCGTGCTGTCGATGGGCGTGTTCCTGGGCGCGTCTACCAAGATCGTCGATCGCGCCACCGGCGAGATCTTCATCGGCCGCGTGCCGGCCTATTCCGTGGTGGTTCCGGGCACGCTGCCGCCGAGCGGTGGAGACCGCAACGCGCCATCGCTCGCCTGCGCCGTGATCGTGAAGCGGGTCGATGCCCGCACCCGGTCCAAGACCTCCATCAACGAGCTGCTGCGCGATTGATGAAAGAAGCAGCGGCTGCCGTGCCGCAGACGGTCGATCCGTCCCACGCGCTGCGCCTCGCCCGCCGCCTGATCGAATGCCGGTCGGTGACGCCTGAGGACGGCGGCGCGCAGGCCGTTCTCGCCGGAGAACTGGAACGGCTCGGCTTCACCGTCACGCTGCTGCCCTTCGGCACGACACCCAACCTGTTCGCGCGGATCGGCACCGGCGCGCCGCATCTGTGCTTCGCCGGCCATACCGATGTGGTGCCCCCGGGAGATGCCGCCTGGACGGTCGACCCGTTCGCCGCCGAGGAACGGGATGGGGTCCTGTTCGGACGCGGCGCCTGCGACATGAAGGGGGCAATCGCCTGTTTCGTCGCCGCCGCCGCCGATCGGCTCGCTTTCGGACCGCTCCACGGTTCGCTCTCCCTTCTGATCACCGGCGACGAGGAGGGTCCGGCGACGGACGGCACGGTGCGCGTGCTGGACTGGATGAGCGACCGGGGCCAGATCCCCGATTTCTGTCTCGTGGGCGAGCCGACCAACCCCTCGGCGATCGGAGACTGCATCAAGATCGGCCGTCGCGGCTCGCTGAATGCGCGCATCGAGGTTCGCGGCGTGCAGGGCCATGTCGCTTATCCGCATCGCGCCGATAATCCGGTGCATCGCCTCCTGCGGATCCTGGGGGAGCTGACCGCGTCGCCGCTGGACGAGGGGAGCGACTCCTTCGAACCCTCCTCGCTCCAGGTGACCAGCGTCGATGTCGGCAATCCGGCCAGCAACGTCATCCCGTCGCGCGCGGTTGCCCTGCTGAACATCCGCTTCAATGACCGCCATTCCGGCGCGTCCCTGAGCGAGATGCTGCAGCGTGTCTGCGACGCCCATGCGCCCGGCGCCGCGCTCGACATCCGCATCAGCGGCGAATCCTTTCTGTGCGAGCCCGGCCGCGAGATCGGGGCCTTGCGCAGCGCGGTGCGCGCCGTCACCGGGCGCGAGCCGTCTCTCGATACCGGCGGCGGCACCTCCGATGCGCGGTTCATTGCCCGCTTTTGTCCCGTGGCGGAATTCGGGCTCGTCGGCGCGTCCATGCACAAGGCGGACGAGAACGTCCCGCTATCCGACCTCGCCGCCTTGACCCGAATCTATCGCGCGCTCATCGGGCAGCTCATGCCCGAGCCGGGCGGGGAAACCACGCCATGATCTCGCCGCCCTCACGTCCTTCCGGTTCGCCTGGCCGCCGCAGCCGCGCCGGCCAGATCGTGCGTGGCCTGATGCTGCTTGGCACCGGCCGTGCCGAAGGGCTGGCTTATTTCGGCAACGGGCGGGATGCGTTTCTGGGCGCCCTGGCGCCCCCCGTGGCCTTCCTGATCGTGTATGGCGCGGCGATTCTGCTGGCCCAGCCGTCTCTGGCTGGCTTGTGTGTGGTGTTGTTGTTTTTGTGCGGCATCCTGCTGCCGCCGGTGCTGTCGCATCTGATGGCGACGCTGTGGAAGCGCGCGGAGCTCTGGCCTCGCTATGCCACCGCCTCGATCTGGAGCAATCTGCTGCTGCCGGTCGCCTATCTTCCGGCGCTCCTGCTGGCCTCGGCCGTCATGGCCTTCGGTCTGGATCAGCGCGTCGCCACGGCCGTGGCCTCGCTGGCGTTTCTCGCCTACGCGCTCTGGCTGCAATGGTTCGTGGCGTGGCGTGGCCTGAATCTGTCGCCGCTGCGGGCGGTGGTCACGGTTCTGGTGGTCACGGGCGTCAGCTCGGTCGTCTTCGCGGTGGGGATGCAGCCTTTCCTGGGTCTGCTGGCACGTATTCAGCCCGGTTCCTGATCCGGGCGGCTCGCGAAAGGATCGGTCGGATAGCCGACCGCCATCAGCGCCAGGCCATCGGCCGGCGCGGTGGGGCCGGCGGCGGCGCGGTGGCGTGCGGCGAGGGCGGCGGCGACCCGGTCCGGCGCCCAGTCGCCGGTGCCGACCAGCTTCAGCGTACCCACCATGTTCCGCACCTGGTGGTGCAGGAACGAGCGGGCCTCGGCATGGATCTCGACGATCTCGCCATGCCGGACCACCTCCAGCCGGTCCAGCGTGCGGACGGGGCTGTTGGCCTGGCAGGCGCTGGCGCGGAACGAGGTGAAATCGTGCCGGCCGAGCAGGTGCGACGCCGCCTCGGCCATCCGGCCGGTGTCGAGTGGATGGCGCACATGCCAAACGGTGCCGGCCTCCAGCCCAGGACGGGCGGAGCGGTTGAGGATGCGGAACAGATAGCGGCGCCGCTCTGCGCTGAAGCGCGCGCTCCAGTCCGGTGCGACGCGCGCGGCGTCCAGCACCACCACCGGATGCGGCTTCATGTGGAAGTTCAGCGCATCGCGGAGTTTTCCGCCGGTCAGCGCGCCGGCGGGCAGGTCGATATGCGCCACCTGGCCGCGCGCGTGCACGCCGGCATCGGTGCGTCCGGCGACGATGCTGGGGACCGGCGCGCCGCCGGCGAGACGGCTGGCGGCGCCTTCCAGCACCGCCTGCACGGACAGTCCGGCCGCCTGACGCTGCCAGCCCACGAACGGACCGCCGTGATACTCGAGCCGCAGCGCCCAGCGGTCGGTCGGCGAGGGCGCCGGATCGGTCATGTGAACAGCGATCCGGCCGGCACGGCGCGCCCGCGCAGAAACGCGTCGGCCTCCATCATCGCCCGGCCGGGCGCCTGCAGGCGATCCAGACGCAGTGCGCCGTCGCCGCAGGCGATCAGCAGCCGGTCGTCGAGGGCCGTGCCGGGCGGGGCCCGATGCGTCATGGCGACGGGCGTGGCGCGGCCGATCTTGAGCGGGACGCCGTCCAGCGTGGTGCTGGCGCCGGGCCAGGGCGTCATCGCCCGCACGCGCCGGTCGAGCGCCACCGCCGGCTGCGTGAAGTCGAGCCTGCCATCGGCGCGGGAGAGTTTGGGCACCAGAGTCGCCAGCGACTCGTCCTGCTTCACCGGCGTGCTGGGATGCGCCAGCTCCTCGACGATGAGCCGCGCGCCGAGCGCGCTGAGACTGTCGTGCAGCATGGTCGCGTCGGTGTCGGCCCCGATCGGCACGGCTTCGGCGCGCAGCATCGGGCCGGTATCGAGGCCGGGATCCATCTGCATGATGGTGACGCCGCATTCGGTGTCGCCGGCCAGGATCGCCGCCTGGAACGGCGCGGCGCCGCGCCAGCGGGGCAGCAGGCTGGCATGGATGTTGAGGCAGCCGCGGCGCGGCGCGTCCAGCATGGCGGCGGGCAGGATCAGCCCGTAGGCGACCACGACGGCGGCATCGAGTTCGAGCGCCCGGAACGCCGCGTGCTCGGCCTCGTCCCGTCGCAGGCGTTCCGGCGTCCGGACCGGAAGCCCGAGCCGCTCGGCCTCGCGCTGCACCGGCGAGGGGGTCAGCACATGGCCGCGCCCGGCCGGACGTGGCGGCTGGCTGTAGACGGCGGCGATCTCGTGGCCGGCCTGATGCAGGGCGAGGAGCGCCGGCACGGAAAAGCCGGGCGTGCCCATGAAGGCGAGGCGCATGGGGGGACTCAGCCCTTCGCCTTCATCTCTTTGGCCAGCCTGCGCATGATCATGTTGCGCTTCAGCGCCGACAGGTGATCCACGAACAGGATGCCGTCCAGATGGTCGATCTCGTGCTGGAAGCAGGTGGCGAGCAGGCCGTCCGCCTTGATCTCGCGCGCGGCGCCGGTTTCGTCCTCGAACCGCACCGTGACGCCCTCCGGACGGACCACCTCGGCATACTGGCCGGGCAGGGACAGGCAGCCTTCCTCGCGCGCGGCGAGCTGCTCGCTTTCGGCGACGATCTCCGGGTTGATCAGCACGATCGGCTCGCGCACGTCGTTCTCGTGCAGATCGACGATGCAGAAGCGCAGATCGATTCCCACCTGCGGCGCGGCCAGACCGATGCCGGGCGCCTGGTACATCGCCTCGAACATGCGCGGCAGCACATCGCGCAGCATGGCGCGGTCGTCGGGTCCCACGAGCCTGGTCTTGCGGCGCAACACCGGATGCGGCGCGACGAGAATGCCGATCGGCTCGATCGCAGGGCGGGTCCCGGCATCGGCCGGCACGGCAGCGGAAGGAATCTGGGTCATGCGCGCGATGTAGCGAGCGCGCTGTCCGGGCGCCAGGGTCGATTCGTCGTGCCGAAAGCAGGGCTGCCGCAACGGCCGGGACCGGCTGGCGCTTGCAGCGGAGGGTCGGGACGGCCATATCGGGAGGGCAAGGCGCTTCGGGCCCTGCTTTTCGTCGTCTCGCTCGCAGGAGGAGGCCCCATGTCAGGACGCCTGTTCGCTTCGCCTATGTTCCTCGGCTTCGACCATCTCGAGCAGATGCTGGAACGCGCCTCGAAAACATCCGCCGAGGGCTATCCCCCCTATAATATCGAACAGGTCGCGACCGGTCTGCGCATCAGCCTCGCCGTGGCCGGGTTTTCGATGGACGAGCTGCAGATCACCCAGGAAGACAACCAGCTCGTGATACGCGGGCGGCAGGCGGACGATTCGCAGGGACGGGTCTTCCTGCACCGGGGCATTGCCGCGCGTCAGTTCCAGCGTGCCTTCGTGCTGGCGGAGGGGATCGACATCACCGGCGCCTGGCTGGATAGCGGCCTTCTGCATATCGACCTGGCGCGGCCCCAGCCGGAAGTCCGGGTCAAGCGCATCGAGATCGCCAAGGCGCCGGAGCGCGCGCGTGAGGATGCGCGCCCCATCGGCACGGAGATGGTGCGTACCCGCCCGGCGCGCGTGCTGCGCGCCACGCCGATGCCGGAAGACTGAACGCGCTGGCATTTACCGCTTCTTCATCGCGTCAGCCTAGAATGGCCGTCGTCGTGCGCGTCGCGGCGACAGCCGAGGGACCATAGCCATGAGCTTTTCATCCAGCAGGAGGCGCGACCGGCGCGAGCAACGTGCGCCGCAGGGAATCTCCGCGCGCGAACTGGCCGCGCTGGGCATGTCGACGCTCGCCTACATCAAGGTGGTCAGGGTCGACGGCGAGGAGGCGTTCGCGATCCACGCCGCGGACGGCACGCCGATGGCGCTGGCCGATAATCGCGACATCGCTCTGGCGGCGATCCTGCAGCACGAGATGGTGCCCGCCCAGGTCCATTGACCAGGGCAGGCGCCCGCTCAGTTCGGACGCGAACCGTCCGGGTCGAGCCAGCCGATATGGCCGTCGGCACGGCGATACACGACGTTGATGTCGCCGCTGCAGCTGTTGCGGAACATCAGCACCGGCCGGTCGGCCAGATCGAGCTGCATCACCGCTTCGCTGACCGACAAGGTCGCGATCTGGGTTTCCTGTTCGGCGATGATGGTGGCGTAGGTGCGCTGTTCGACCGTGTCGGTCTGATCCGCCGGTTCCTCCTGACGGAGGATGTATTGCCGGCCCACCTCGGGGCCGCGCCGGTGCGCGAGATCGCGCGCATGGTCGTTCACCCGGCGGCGATACCGGCGCAGGCGTTTGGCGATATGTTCGGCGGCATCGTCGAAAGCGCCGTGCGCGTCGGTCGCCTCGCCTTCGCCACGCAGCACCAGCCCGCGGCCGGCATGGACGTTGATGTCACAGGTGAAGAAGGATCGGGCCCGGCCGAAGGTGACGTTCGCTTCGAGGGCCTGGTCGAAATATTTTTCCGCGATCAGGTCGAGGTGATGCTCGACGCGCGAACGCAAAGCGTCCGAAAGGTCGATCTGCTTTCCGGCGACAGAAATGTTCATACGGTTCCTCCCGTCCGAACTAACGGCGCCGCCGCATGGGGTTTCACGCGGAAGCCGACTTCTCCCGTTTGCGCTGCACGGAACTGGGTATACGGAGCGCCTCCCGGTATTTGGCCACCGTTCGGCGGGCGATGTCCACGCCCTCCTTGCGGAGAGCGGCCACGATGGCGTCATCGGAGAGGATCGTTTCGGCCGTTTCCGCCTGCACCATGCTGCGGATTCGGTGACGTACCGCTTCTGCACTATGGGTCTCGCCACCGGCGGTCGCGTTGATCGCCGTGGTAAAGAAATATTTCAGCTCCAGCAGGCCGCGCGGCGTGGCGATGTATTTGTTGGCCGTTACCCGGCTGACGGTGCTCTCGTGCAGTTCCACCGCCTCGGCGATGTCGCGCAGGATCAGCGGTCGCAGATGGCTGACGCCGTGACGAAGGAACCCGTCCTGCTGCCGCATCACCTCGCTCGCCACCTTGAGGATGGTCTGCGCGCGCTGGTGCAGGGAACGGACCAGCCAGTTGGCGCTGGCCAGCTTCTCCGCCAGGAATTGGCGGTCGCCCTTGGGCGCGCGCAGGGAGATGCGGGCATGCAGCGCTTCCGAGACCAGAAGCCGCGGCATGGTTTCCGGGTTCAGCTCCAGGATCCAGTCGCCGTTCGGGGCCGGACGCATCAGCACGTCCGGCACGATCGGCTGCGGCGGTTCCTCGTCCTGGCCGGCACCGGGCTTCGGATCGAGGGCACGAATCTCGTCGATCATGTCGGCGAGATCGTCGGCATCCACGCCGCATAGCGCCTGCAGGCGCTTCAACTCGCGCCGGGCCAGCAGCTCCAGATTGTCCAGCAGCGTCGCCATCGCCGGGTCGAGCCGGTTGCGCTCGGCGAGTTGCGCCGCGAGGCAGCCGCGCAGGTCGCGGGCGAACAATCCTGTCGGCTCGAACCGCATCATCTGCGCGCGCACGGCGGCGACGCGCTCCTCCGGAACGCCGAGCGCACCGCCGATCGCCGCGTCTTCCACCGCCACCCGCCCGGCGCCGTCCAGCAGGGCGATCAGATGGGCGCCGATCAGGCGGTCGACCGGATCGGCGATATTCAGCCGAAGCTGTTCCGCCAGCCTGTCGCGCAGACCGGGGGCATGGGCGACCAGCAGCGCCGTTCCGTCCAGCCCTTCCGCATCGGACGCCTGAATTCCGCTGCCCGTGCGCTCGGGGCCTCCGGTGCTGTCGGACGGCTCGTAGATCGGCGCGTCGAAGGAGTCCGCGTGATCGGTGTCGAGCGGGGACTGGGTGGCGAAGGTGTCGCCCGTCAGGAACTCGTCGGCGCCGCCGGGCGCCAGCTCCTCGGTACGTGGGTCGGTGCGCTGGTCGAGGGCGGCGCGTTCGGGGGGGACGTCGATGCTCTCGTCGCGTTCCAGCAGCGGATTGCGTTCGAGTTCCTCTTCGACGAACGCGGCGACCTCGAGATTGGAGAACTGGAGAAGCTTGATGGCCTGACGCAGCTGCGGCGTCATGACCAGACTTTGCGTCTGCCTGAATTCCAGTCTCGGTCCGATCGCCATACGGCGAAGGTTACAACGAAAACCTTTCGCCGAGATATACGCGGCGCACGTCTTCGTGAGCGACGACCTCGTCCGGGATGCCCTCCATCAGCACCTTGCCGCCGTGCATGATGTAGGCGCGATCGATGATTTCCAGCGTTTCGCGCACGTTATGGTCGGTGATCAGCACGCCGATGCCGCGATGCTTGAGATGCGACACCAGATCGCGGATCTCGCCCACGGCGATCGGGTCGATGCCGGCCAGGGGTTCGTCCAGCAGAATGTAGTTGGGCTGGCTGGCGAGCGCACGGGCGATCTCGAGCCGGCGACGCTCGCCGCCTGACAGCGCGAGCGAGGGAGAGCGGCGCAGATGCGTGATGCCGAATTCGCCCAGCAGCCCGTCCAGCATGCTGTCGCGCTTGTCCGGATCCTGCTCGACCACCTCCAGCGCCGCCATGATGTTCTGTTCGACGTTCAGGCCCCGGAAGATGCTGGCTTCCTGCGGCAGATAGCCGATCCCGAGCCGGGCTCGCCGGTACATCGGCAGCTGGGTGATGTCGGCGCCGTCGAGGCTGATCGAGCCGGTATCGGGCTGAACGAGGCCGACGATCATGTAGAATGTCGTGGTCTTGCCGGCGCCGTTCGGGCCGAGCAGGCCGACGGCCTCGCCACGGCGCACGCTGATAGAGACCGACTGCACCACCTCGCGCTTCTTGTAGGTCTTGCCGACCGCATGCGCGTGCAGACCTTGTTCCGTTGCGCCGTCGGCGGTCGCGTTCATCGCCACGCTCATTTCGGCGTCTTTCCTCCCGCCTGGGGCCCTCGGTTGGCGCCGCCGCTGTCATTGGGCACGATCAGGCCCTGGACCCGCGCGCCGGGGTCTTCGGTCATGGTGGCGATGCCTGTTTTCATGTTGACGATGGCGGCGGCGCCGTTGAGCTGGTTGGGGCCACGCGTGATGTGGACGTTGCCGACGATGCGGGCGATGCCGGTATCGGGAACGTAGACGCCACGATCGCCGCGGATGGTCTCGGTCGCCGTACGCACCACAACGTTGCCGAAAGCGTTGACCTTCTCGAGCTTGCCCGTGCTGCCGATCGGGTCCTGGCCCGGCACGGTCGCCGTCTGACCGTTCGTCGTCTGGCCGTTCGCGGGCGTGGCGGGCTTCGCGGCTCCGGCAGGCGTCGCGGCCGGCGGGGCGCTGTAGCCGACGAGCACGTCGGCCTTGATCTTGCGGCCGTCATTGGTGGTCACGGTGGCGTCGCCACGGCCGACCGACATGCGCAGATTGGGCCAGTATTCCATCTGGTCGCGCGCGGTCAGCAGGTCCTGCGGCGTGATCATGTGCAGGTCGTGGCCGGTCATGACCATCACGCCCTTGTCCATGTCGTAGAGCGCGTGATCGCCGAAGGCCTGCTGGGTGGCGGTGAAGATGTGGACGTGTCCGACCGCTTCCAGCCGGTAGATCTCGTTCGAGCCGCTATCGTCGCCCGGCACGCCGTCCTTGGGCGCTCCGGTCGGGTTCTCCGGCGTGGGGGCGACGCTGTCCGTCTTGGTGCCGGTCGGGGCCGGCTGGGCGGCCGGGGTGGCCTTTCCGGGCGCGGTCGCCTTCTTGCGGTAATAGGCGATCAGCTTGTCGGCGGTCACGGTGACGCCGCCGCGCACCGCCTGCGCGTCCTTGAAGGCGGTGACGGTCTGCGCCTTCTGATCCCAGTCGAACCCGCCCAGGGCGGTCACCGTCACCTGGCCGCCATGCGAGAGATCGATCTGCTGCGCCGCCGCCGGATGCGGCAGCAGGCAGGCGGCGACGATGCCCAGCACGCCGAGCGGCGCCCAGCGGCCGGCCCGAAAAATGGGGATCATCGTTTGGCTCCGTTGGCGGTCGGCGATGCGGGATGCGGAAGGGGCTGCGTGGCTTTGGAAGCGCCGGCGGGACTGGCCGCCGACGGGGAAGGGGTTCGGGCGATCTTGTCGTCGTTCAGCACCAGCCGGCCGGGGCCGCGGAACTGGGCCAGGCCGTCCTTCTGCGACATCAGGTAGCTCTGCGCGTCCAGCTGGCCGAACGGCCCCTCGACATGCACCCAGTCCGGCGAGGCGACCACGCCGCGCTTCAGATCGATATCCGCCACGGGGCTGGTCATCATGATGCCGTCGTCGCGATACAGCAGGACATTGCCCTGCAGGTCGAGCTGCTGGCCGTGCTGGAGATACACGCCCTTGTCGCCGCTGATCCTGATCCAGCTTCCGCCGCTGCCGAGCGTATCGGCGATCGGGTTACGCAGGTTGATGCGGTCCCCGCCGTCGTTCCCTCCGGTTCCGTTGGCCGGAGGCGCGCCGGGCGCGCGCGCCTGGAGCGCGTCGTCGGCGGTGATGGTGAAGGGCTGGTTGTGGGAATCGAGGCCGCGATAGCGCGCGCCGACCATATGGCCGCTCTGCACACTGACCTGCCCCGCCGCCTTCATGCCCATCCGGGCGGCGTTCATGGAACGGTCCAGCTCCGGCCACGCCGCGATCGAGCCCAGCAGCAGCAGAGCACTGGCCGGAAGAGCGTATTTGGCCCAGCGGAGCAGGAGGCGGCGGCGGGCGATCTGGCTGGCATTCGGCACCTGCCGCGCCCCGGGCTGGGACGCGCCCACGCTCATCCGGCGCCGGGCGATCTCGGCGCTCGGCGCGTCCGCGTCGCGTTCCGGAGGCAGGCTCATGCGGCCGGACGCTCCCGGCGATCGCCGTCCGAGCCGCGCGCCGGCGCACAGATCTCAACGTGTGAAGAAAGCAAGCACGCCGCTCCGATGGCCGAACGCCAAGGCCGGACTGTATGAGCAGCAGGTCCGCACCAGTCAACTCGCCGGGCGACGCGCCCGTGCTCAGTGGGCGAAGATGTCGGGCTCGTCATAGCCGAGCAGATCCAGGCGCGCCCGGGCCGGCAGGAAACGGAAACATGCCTCGGCCAGTTCGAGACGCTTTTCGCGGACGAGCAGGCCTTCCAGCTTGGCCCAGAGAGCATGCAGGTGCAGCACGTCGGAGGCGGCATAGGCGAGCTGTTCGGGCGAAAGATCGGGCGCCCCCCAGTCCGAGCTTTGCTGCTGCTTGCTCATGTCCACGCCGAGCAGCTCGCGGGAGAGCTGGGCCAGCCCATGACGGTCGGTGAAGGTCCGGACCAGCTTGGCGGCGATCTTCGTGCACCGAACCGGCGCGACGGTGATATCCAGAGCATGCTGGAGGATGCCCACGTCGAAACGGGCGAAGTGCATCAGCTTCACCACGTCCGGGTCGGACAGCAGGCGCTTCAGATTGGGGCAGTCCGCGCCGGCCGGACCGCGCGTGCCGCCCAGATGCTCGGGCACGATCTGCACCAGATGCGCCGTGCCGTCGCCGGCGGAGAGCTGCACCAGGCAGAGCCGGTCGCGATGCGGGCGCAGGCCCATGGTCTCGGTGTCCACCGCGACGGAAGCGCCGAAGGACAGGCCGTCAGGGAGATCGCAGCGATGGAGATGGATGGTGGCGTTGGGCATGAACTGGGTGATGCTCAACGATCGCTTGCCGTGTTCGGGATGAAGGCCGGGCGGGCCGGCGTTTCCGCCGGCCCATCGCCGATCCTTGGTGCCCAGGAGAAGACTCGAACTTCCACGACCTTTCGGCCACAGGTACCTGAAACCTGCGCGTCTACCAATTCCGCCACCTGGGCTCAGGGAGCAACCGCCGGGTTCGTTCCAGGGAAGCGGACCGAAGCGGGTTGGTGGCGGCGTTTTATGGGCGGGCGAGGGGGTCGTCAATGCCCCCGCCGCAGATTTCTGAAGCCGCGCCGATCCGGAGCGCGCGCCGCCCGTTCTGTTGCCTGAACGGCATGGAGCGGCTTGAGAGCGGCCGGGGGCTCCCATACTGTTCCGCCCCGCATGGGGCGTTCCCCGACAGCGATGAAAGAGAGCGACATGGCAACGCGCAGCGTAGCGACGGTATTCGGCGGCACCGGCTTTCTGGGCCGCTATATCGTCCGCCGGCTGGCGGCGGACGGCCACGTGGTGCGTGTGGCCGTGCGCCATGCGGCGGCGGCCAACGACCTCCGCCCGTTCGGCCGCGTCGGCCAGGTCGTCCCGCTTTCCGTGTCGATCCACGACGAGGACGCCGTGGCCCGCGCCGTGGAAGGCGCGCAGATCGTGGTGAATCTGGTCGGCATCCTGGCCGAATCGAAGCGCGGCGATTTCGGGCGGGTGCATCGCGATGGCGCGGCGCGCATCGCGCGTCTTTCCGCCGCGGCCGGCGTGGACCGGCTGGTGCAGGTGTCGGCGATCGGCGCCGATCCGGACAGCGACAGCGCCTATGCGCGCTCCAAGGCGGAAGGCGAGCAGGCCGTGCGGGAGAACTTCCCCGATGCCACCATCCTTCGCCCGTCTCTGGTGTTCGGCCCGGAGGATTCCTTCTTCAACCGCTTCGGCGCCATCGGCCGGATCTCGCCTTTCATGCCGGTGTTCAGCGGCGGGACGCGGATGCAGCCGGTCTATGCCGGCGACGTGGCGGATGCGGTGCGGGCGGTGACGCTGCCCGGCGCGCCGCGCGGTGGGACGTATGAGCTGGGCGGTCCGCGCGTCTGGACCTTCCGCGAGCTGTTGGCCTGGATGATGCGCGAGATGCGCCGCCGCCGCCCGCTGATCGCCGTTCCACCCGCGATCGCCTCCCTGCAAGCCAGCATCCTGGAACGGCTGCCGGGCAAGATGCTGACCCGCGACCAGCTCCGGATGCTCGGCCGCGACAACGTGGTGGCGCCGGACGCGGCCGGGCTGCAGGACCTTGGCATCGTTCCGACGCCGGTCGAGCTGGTGGTGCCGTCCTATCTGCAGCGCTACCGGCCTGGCGGCGGAAAACGGGAGCTTCCGGCGTGATAGGTCCGTTTCGGACCTTTCGGACGACATAATCTGGTCGATATCATGAGAAAATCGTAAGAAAACCGCCGATAGGGCAGGTTTGCTGTCTTTTATGCTGGGGCTCGGTTCTTTAGGTCGGTGATGCGCTCGCGGATGGGCGTGTCTCCGAGCGGAAGGGAACGCCCATGGCCGAACGCATGCTGCAATTCGTCTCGGTCGAGCAGCACCAGCCGGACAAGCGTCTGGCGGCCGAGCGGACCCACGATTTCGATGAGATCTATGAGGATTTCGAGCCGAAGCGCGCCGAGATCCAGGCCAGCCGCTGCTCGCAATGCGGCGTACCGTTCTGTTCGGTGCATTGCCCGCTGAACAACAACATCCCCGATTGGCTCAAGCTCACTGCCGAGGGCCGTCTGGAGGAAGCGTACGAGATCAGCGCGGCCACCAACAATTTCCCGGAGATTTGCGGTCGCATCTGCCCGCAGGACCGCCTGTGCGAAGGCAACTGCGTGATCGAGAAGGGCTTCGAGAGCGTCACCATCGGCGCCGTGGAGCGGTTCGTGACCGACAATGCCTGGGAGCAGGGCTGGGTGAAGCCGCTCTCGCCGCGCCATGAGCGCCCGCAATCGGTCGGCATCGTCGGCGCGGGGCCCGGCGGCCTGGCGGCGGCCGAGCAGCTCCGCCGCCTGGGCTATCAGGTGCATGTCTACGATCGCTACGACCGTGTCGGCGGGCTGATGATCTACGGCATTCCCGGCTTCAAGCTGGAAAAGGATATCGTGCTGCGCCGGCACAAGCTGCTGGAGGACGGGCGCATCCAGTTCCATCTCGGCAAGGCCGTCGGTGCAGAGGATAGCGACGACGAGATCGCGTTCTCGACCCTCCGGTCGCGTCACGACGCGGTTCTGCTGGCGACGGGCGTTTACAAGTCGCGCGCGCTCGGCGGTCCGGGCTCCGGCCTGAACGGGCTGGTGAAGGCGCTGGATTATCTGACCGCGTCCAATCGCCGGTCGCTCGGCGACCAGGTCCCGGCGTTCGATAGCGGCGAGCTGGATGCGCGCGGCAAGAATGTCGTGGTGATCGGCGGCGGCGACACGGCGATGGATTGCGTGCGCACGGCGATCCGCCAGGGCGCCAAATCGGTGAAATGCCTGTACCGCCGCGACCGGGCGAACATGCCGGGCTCGCTCCGCGAGGTGAAGAATGCGGAGGAGGAGGGCGTCGAGTTCGTGTGGCTGGCAGCGCCCGACTCGTTCCTGGGCGACGATGCGGTGACTGGCGTGCGCGCGTCGCGCATGAAGCTGGGACTGCCGGACGCGACCGGGCGGCAATCGGTCGATCCGGTCGAGAACAGCGCCTTCACGCTCGAGGCGGAGCTGGTCATCAAGGCGCTGGGCTTCGATCCGGAGCCGCTGCCGACGCTGTGGAACCAGCCCGAGCTGGAGGTGTCCCGCTGGGGCACGCTGAAGATCGGGCACAAGAGCTTCATGACCAGCCTGCCGGGCGTGTTCGCCGCCGGCGACATCGTGCGCGGCGCGAGCCTGGTGGTGTGGGCGATCCGCGACGGTCGCGACGCCGCCGAGCAGATGCATCGCTGGATGGAACAGAACGCGCAGACCGCCCAGGCGGCGGAGTGACCGAGATGGGGGATGATCGCATGACCGAGACGACACGCGAGTCCGGCCTCGACTTCGTCGCCAACTGGCAGAGCAACGTGGCCGCCTTGTCCGGGTCCTATGATCCGTCGATGGAGCACGATGCGTGCGGCGTCGGCATGGTGGCGGCGCTGGACGGCGAGAAGCGCCGCGACATCGTCGAGGCGGGGATCGCGGCGCTGCGTGCCGTCTGGCATCGCGGCGCGGTCGATGCGGACGGCAAGACCGGCGACGGCGCCGGCATCCATATCGAGATTCCGCAGGATTTCTTCCGCGATGCCATCGAGCGGACCGGCAACACGCCCGATGGCGGGCTGATCGCGGTGGGGCAGGTGTTCCTGCCCAAGACCGACCTGTCGGCGCAGGAGCGTTGCCGCCAGATCGTCGAGGCGGAAATCCTGGCGTTCGGCTACGGGATCTACGGCTGGCGGCAGGTGCCGATCGATACGCATTGCATCGGCGAGAAGGCCAATGCGACGCGTCCCGAGATCGAGCAGATCATGATCCGCAATCTGCGCGGCACCGCGGAAGCCGAGTTCGAGCGCGAGCTGTACGTGATCCGCCGGCGCATCGAAAAGGCGGTGATCGCGGCGCAGATCGGCGAGTTCTATATCTGCTCTCTCTCCTGCCGGTCGCTGATCTACAAAGGCATGTTCCTGGCCGAGCATCTGACGGACTTTTATCCCGATCTGCTCGACGAGCGCTTCGTGTCGCGCTTTGCGATCTACCACCAGCGTTATTCCACCAACACGTTTCCGACCTGGAAGCTGGCGCAGCCGTTCCGCAAGCTCGCGCATAATGGCGAGATCAACACGGTTTCGGGGAACATCAATTGGATGAAGAGCCACGAGACGCGGCTCGCCGATCCGGCGCTCGATCCGTTCATGGACGATATCAAGCCGGTGGTGCAGGCGGGCGGCTCCGATACTGCCACGCTGGACAATGTGTTCGAGCTGCTGACCTTCGCGGGACGCGATGCGCCGATGGCAAAGGCGCTGCTGGTTCCGGCGGCGATCGCGAAGGGCGACGAGATGAAGCCCGAGCACAACGCGATGTTCCAGTACTGCAATGCGGTGATGGAGCCCTGGGACGGTCCGGCCGCGATCTGCGGAACGGATGGCCGCTGGGTGATCGCCGGGCTCGACCGGAACGGGCTGCGTCCCCTGCGCTACACCGTGACCGCGAGCCGCATGCTCGTGGTGGGTTCCGAGACCGGCATGGTGAAGATCCCCGAGGCGGACATCGTCAGCCGCGGGCGTCTCGGTCCCGGACAGACCATCGCGCTCGATCTGGAGGACAAGAAGCTCTACAGCGACGATGAGATCCTGGATCTGCTGTCTGCGCGCCAGGATTTCGTGAGCTGGGTCGGGCGCATCAACCGGATCGACCGGATCGTGCGCGCCGATGCGGTGGAGCCGAGCTACTGGAGCGGCGAAGAGTTGCGCCGCCGGCAGACGGCGGTCGGCACCACGCTCGAAGAGCTGGAAATGATCCTGCATCCGATGGCCAGCGAGGGCCAGGAAGCGGTCGGTTCCATGGGCGACGACACGCCGCTCGCGGTGCTCTCTGAGCATTATCGCGGGCTGGCGCATTATTTCCGCCAGGCGTTCTCCCAGGTCACCAATCCGCCGATCGACTCCCTGCGCGAGACGCGTGTGATGAGTTTGGTCACGCGTCTGGGCAATCTCGGCAACGTGCTGGAGGAGGACGAGAACCAGTGCGACCTGTTGCAGCTGGACAGCCCCGTGCTGACCAGCGGCGAGCATCAGGCGATGCTGGACTTCATGGGCGGCAATGCCTGCGTGCTGGACTGCACGTTTCCGGCAGCGGATGGCGAGGCCGGCTTGCGCGAGGCGATCGCCCGCATCCGTCGCGAGGCGGAAGAGCATGTGCGCGAAGGCGGAACGCATGTGTTCCTGACCGACGAGAAGCAGAGCGCGGAGCGGGCCTATATCCCGATGATTCTCGCCACCGCGGCCGTGCATACCCATCTGGTGCGCAACTCGCTTCGCACCTTCACCTCGCTCAATGTCCGCACGGCGGAATGTCTCGACGTGCATGCGATCGCGGTGATGATCGGCGTCGGTGCCACCACGGTGAATGCCTATCTGGCGCAGGAATGCATTGCCGACCGGCATCGTCGCGGTCTGCTGGGCGATCTGTCCTTGCGCAAGGCGGTGGAGAACTACCGCAAGGCGGTGGACAAGGGCCTGCTCAAGATCATGAGCAAAATGGGCATCTCTGTGATCGCCTCCTATCGCGGCGGCTATAATTTCGAGGCGATCGGACTGTCGCGCGCTCTGGTCGCCGAGTTCTTTCCCGGCATGCAGTCGCGCATTTCCGGCATCGGCCTGAGCGGCCTCGCGCGCAACGTGCTCGGCTTCCACGAGAAGGCCTGGAGCGAGGATGCGATCGCGCTTCCTGTCGGCGGCCTCTACAAGCTTCGCCGTCGTGGCGAGGTGCACGCCTTCGACGGCGGCCTGATCCACACGCTGCAGACCGCCTGCGCGTCCGACAGCTTCACCATCTATCGCCGTTATGCCGATGCCGTGCGGCGTCAGCCGCCCGTGGCGCTGCGCGACCTGCTGGATTTCCGCGAGGGGCGGACCGCCATTCCGGTCGAGGATGTCGAAAGCATCACCGAGATTCGCAAGCGCCTGCTGGCGCCCGGGATTTCGCTCGGCGCGCTGAGCCCGGAAGCGCACGAGACCCTGTCGATCGCCATGAACAGGATCGGCGCGAAATCGGATTCCGGCGAGGGCGGCGAGGATCCGGCGCGCTCGAAGCCGCGTCCGAACGGCGATAATGCGTCGTCGGCGATCAAGCAGATCGCGTCTGGCCGTTTCGGCGTCACCGCGCAGTATCTGAACGATTGCCGCGAGATCGAGATCAAGATGGCGCAGGGCGCCAAGCCCGGCGAGGGCGGGCAGTTGCCCGGCTTCAAGGTGACCGGGCTGATCGCCAGGCTGCGTCACGCCACGCCCGGCGTCACGCTGATCTCGCCGCCGCCGCATCACGACATCTATTCGATCGAGGATCTGGCCCAGCTCATCTACGATCTGAAGCAGATCAATCCGGAAGCCACCGTCACGGTGAAGCTGGTGGCGCGGTCCGGCATCGGCACCATTGCCGCTGGTGTCGCCAAGGCGAAGGCGGATTGCATCCTGATCTCCGGCCATTCCGGCGGCACCGGCGCCAGCCCGCAGACCTCGGTGAAATACGCCGGCCTGCCCTGGGAGATGGGGCTGGCGGAAGCGCATCAGGTGCTGATGCTGAACCGTCTGCGTCACAGGGTGAAGCTGCGTACCGATGGCGGGCTCAAGACCGGCCGCGACGTGGTGATCGCCGCCATGCTGGGTGCGGAGGAGTTCGGTATCGGCACCGCGTCCCTGGTGGCGATGGGCTGCATCATGGTGCGCCAGTGCCATTCCAACACCTGCCCGGTGGGAATCTGCACCCAGGACGAGGCGCTGCGCGAGAAGTTCGACGGCAGCCCGGAGAAGGTGATCAACCTGTTCTCGTTCATCGCCGAGGATGTCCGCAACATTCTGGCGCAGCTCGGCGTGAAGACGCTGAACGAGATCATCGGCCGCACCGACCTGCTGCATCAGGTGAGCCGCGGCGCGGATTATCTGGACGATCTCGATCTGAACCCGCTTCTGGCGCAGGCCGATCCGGGCCCTTACGCGCGCTACTGCACGCGCGAGGGCCGCAACGAGGTGCCCGAGACGCTCGACGCGCAGATGATCGCCGACGCGAAGCCGTTGTTCGAGCATGGCGAGAAGATGCAGCTGCACTACAATGTGCAGAACACGCATCGCGCCATCGGCACCAAGATCTCGTCGCGCATCGTCCGTCGCTTCGGCCAGGACAGTCTCGCGCACGGCCATCTCACCGTGCGTCTGCGAGGTTCGGCCGGCCAGTCGCTGGGTGCCTTCGCCGTGAAGGGGCTGAAGCTCGAGGTGATCGGCGACGCCAACGATTATGTCGGCAAGGGCTTGTCGGGCGCGACCATCGTCGTGCGCCAGCCGCCCTCGTCGCAGCTCGTCTCGAACCACAACGCCATTGTCGGCAACACGGTTCTCTATGGCGCGACCTCCGGCGCCTTGTATGCGGCCGGCCAGGCGGGCGAGCGCTTCGCCGTGCGCAACTCGGGCGCGACGGCGGTGGTCGAAGGCTGCGGCTCGAACGGTTGCGAATACATGACCGGCGGCACCGTGGTGGTGCTCGGCCCCGTGGGCGATAATTTCGGTGCCGGTTTCACCGGCGGCATGGCGTTCGTCTATGACAGCGAAGGGGATTTCGAGATCCGTGCCAATCCGGACACCCTGACCTGGAGCCGCGTGACCGAGGCGCGCTGGCATGACGAGCTGCTGCGCCTGATCGAGACCCACGCCAAGGAGACCTCGTCCCGCTTCGCCGCCCTGCTGCTGCACGAGTGGAACAAGGCCCTGCCGCGCTTCTGGCATGTGGTGCCGAAGGAATATGCCAAATACCTGGCCGGCGCGCGGGAGAACGAGAAGGCGATGGCGGGGTAGCCCGGCTTCGGGAGGAGCGCCCGGCGGGCGCCGCGTTGGCGGGACGGGGAGGGTGGCGTCTGAGGCACTCGTCCCCGTGCCCGGTCCAGCGGTCTTGCGATGCCGAAACACGAAAATGCCATCACGGAACGGTCACGAGCCGTTTCGGCGCCGTCGCGTTAAGAAGCGGTCATGTCAGACCTGACCATGAGCGGCTTCCGCCCGGCCAGCCGCAGCCGATCGACGTTGCCGACAGTGATCCTGTTCGGCGTGATGCTGTTGGGAGGGCTCGGCTACGCGCTCTATGGCCTGATCACGGACATGAACGCCGCGCCGGCGACGCCGCTGGCGGTCGGGACTCTGGTGCTGCTCGGCGTGGCATTGCTGGTGGCGCTCGGGTTCGAGTTCGTGAACGGCTTCCACGACACGGCCAACGCTGTCGCGACGGTGATCTATACCCGCACCTTGTCGCCCGGAATCGCCGTGGTCTGGTCCGGGGTGTTCAATTTCCTGGGCGTCCTGACCTCGACCGGCGCCGTGGCCTACTCCATCGTCACCCTGCTGCCGATCGACCTGATCCTTAATTCCGGGTCCACCGCCGGCACCTGCATGATCTTCGCGCTCCTGCTGGCCGCGATCCTGTGGAACCTGGCCACCTGGGCCGCCGGCATCCCGAACTCCTCGTCGCACGCGCTGATCGGCTCAATCCTCGGCGTGGGTCTCGCCAACCAGCTGATGACGCCGCCCGGAATCGCCTCGTCCGGCGTGCAATGGGGCCAGGCGCTGAAGGTGCTGGAAGCGCTGCTGTTCAGCCCGGTCCTTGGTTTCGTGTGCGCGGGCGGGCTGCTGTTGCTGGGCAAGATGCTCGTCCGTCGGCCGGAACTCTGGCGCGAGCCGAAGGGAGACGCTCCGCCGCCGGGCTGGATACGCGGCCTGCTGATGCTCACCTGCACCGGGGTGTCGTTCTCCCATGGCGGCAATGACGGTCAGAAGGGGATGGGGCTGATCATGTTGATCCTGATCGGCGCCGCGCCGACCGCCTTCGCGCTCAACCGGGCCATCCCGGAAAGCGCGACCCCTTCCTTTGTTCAGACCAGCCATCAGGCGGCGGCGATCTTCGAGGCGCATGCGCAAGGTGTCGCTGGCGCGGTTCGGGCCGCCGCTCCGGGTGATGCGCGCAGTGTGGTTGCCGATGCGCTCAAGACCGGCGCGCTCGATCGCCCGGCGGTCTATGCCGCTCTCGCTACACTGTCCGGCGATATCGCGCAGCAGATCCAGAGCTACGGCGCCATCCGTCTGGTGCCGGCCAGCGCGGTGAAGAATGTCCGTAACGACATGTACCTGACCGCCGAGGCCGTCCGCCTGCTGCCGAAGAGCGGCGCCAGGCTCGATGATCGGGAGCTCGGCACGCTGAAAACCTATGCCGGGGTGCTGAACAACGGGACGCGCTATATTCCGACCTGGGTGAAGGTCTCGGTGGCGCTGGCGCTCGGTCTCGGTACCATGGTCGGCTGGAAGCGCATCGTGGTGACGGTCGGCGAGCGCATCGGCAAGACCCATATGAGCTACGGCCAGGGTGCCGCCGCCGAGATCACCGCCATGGCGACCATCGGCCTGGCCGAGTTTTACGGGTTGCCGGTCTCGACCACCCATATCCTGTCGTCCGGCGTCGCCGGCGCGATGGCGGCGAATGGATCCGGGCTGCAGACGCGCACCCTGCGCAACATGGCGCTGGCCTGGGTGCTGACCCTGCCGGTCGCCATCACCCTGGCCGGCATGCTGTACTGGTTGCTGCGCATTCTGTTCGTCTGAGTCCGGTCCCGCCGTCTCGTCCGAAAGGGCGGGATGTGCGACAGAAGCGGTTCATGGTCCCCTCGTTTCGATCCGATGCCGAACGGCCGCCCACGCTCCTGTCGCGGGCGCTCCGATTCGGCATGGTGGCGGCCTGTCTGTCGGCGTGCGGTCCCGCCTGGGCGCGGGATGCCGATCCGCCGGTCTCTCTGCGGTCAGGCGCCTGGCTGGGGGCGTGCGACAATCGGCGCGACTGCGCGGCATATGGCTTTGCCGACGACGACAGCGCCGTTCTGCTGCTGCATCTTCCCCGGGGGCGCGAGCCATCCGGCACGCTGCTGCTGCGCTTCGACCGGCCGGACCGGGCCGAGGGTGTTCGTCTGCAGCTCGGGCGGCGCGGCGCGGCGCTCAGTCTGCGGGCTTTGCCGGGCGAGGCCGGGCTGGCGCGCGCGGCGCTGGATGCGTCCGCGGTGCGGACGGTGCTTCCCTGGCTGCATCAATCGGGCCGGTTTTTCGCCGTCACCCAGGGGCGTCCGTCCCTGCGCGCAGTGTTCCGCCTCTCCGGCGCGTCGCCCGTGCTGGATTGGATCGTCCGCGCGCAGCGTCGTGCCGTGGAGCCGGGGCCGCGGATCGCTGCCTCTCCCGGTCCGGCGGCGGATGTGCCGGACCCGATGCCCCCGCCCGCCGTCGCGTCCTTGCCGGCGGTCCGGGCCTGTGCGTCTCAGGATTCCGAGCAGCCCGGACAGGGGCCGAGCGCGTCGTCGCTGTCCGGCCGGGTGGTGCTGTGGCGAATCCCGTGCGGCAGCGGGAATTTCAGCCAGGACAGCCTGTTCGTGTTGGACAATGGCCGCACGGCCGCGCTCGCCGCCTTTCCCGTGCCGCCGCAATTTCCCGCCCGCGCCCCTGGCATTCTCGTGAATGCGGAACTGGACGGGCCGGACGCACTCCAGGCGGTGGAACCGTCGCGTGGGCTCGACGATTGCGGCGACACCCGGCGCTATCTTTGGGACGGCAGGCGTTTCGTGCTCGAGCGCGCTCAGCTCATGCTGGCCTGCCACGGTCTTGCCGTGGAGGATTGGCCGGTGGTGTACCGCGCCGTCACGGAGCGCTGACGACAATCAGTCGGCGGCGAATTGCAGCCCCATCCAGGCCAGGATGACGAACAGGACGGCCACCGCGAACAGGCTGCCCAGCCCCAGGATCGTCATGCGCAGCAGCGTGAGCGCGACACCGCCGCCATAAACGCCGCGCATATGCCGGAACAGATGCACGGGCAGCACCAGAAGCAGCACGCCGGAGGCCGGGATCAGCGTCCCCAGCAGGAACACGGCGATCTGCACCAGGCCGGCGAAAGACAGGGAGTGGGTGGCGAAGATCATGTGATCGAAGAAAGTGAAGCGCGGCCGGACCCCGACGGTGAGCACCCAGAGCAGGGAGGCGGCGATCGGCAGCATCAGCAGCGTGAACCGCTCCAGCCATTCGCGGATCACCTCGACCACTGCCTCCGGCTTGTTCACCGCGCGCAGGAGATGCGGTTTCAGCCAGGCTTCGAGCCGGGGCGATCGGGTGTGGATTCCGTTGATGGCCTTCTCGACCTGCTGACGGTCCGCTGCCGGCAGATCCACCGAGACCATTCCGTGCCGGGTGAGCGAGCCGGCGGTGAACAGGACCAGCAGCACTACGAAGAACAGCCGCAGGGGAGGGATCTGCGACGCGCGGCGGCCGAGAAGGAAGTCCCGCGTCAGCGTCGCCGGTCTGAGCACCAGCGCGGTCATGGTGCGCCAGAGGCGGCTATCCGCATGGGTCGTCAGCTCGGCCAGCTCGCGCATCAGGTCGAGCACGGAACGGTGCGCCGGGCCGCTCTTCTGGCCGCAATTCTGGCACCAGCGGCCAGCCGGAACCGTGCCGCAGTTCAGGCAGGCCTGGCTGTCCTGATGATATGCGCGTTCCATCGCTCGCCTCCGCCGAACCAGCATAGCCAGCAGGCCGTTGTCCGTCTCGTCCGGATGCGGCGCCCTTTGAAGCCGGGCTCGGAGGCCATAGATAGAACCGAGCCGAACAGGATTGCGCCTCGACATGTCCAACGCCGTCACCGCCGCCGCTTCCGTTCCGGACAGCCCGGTCTGGGATCTGTCCGACCTGTATGCGGGCATGGACGATGCCGCCCTCGAGCGCGATTTCGCAGAAGCGGATCGCGCGGCCAGGGCGTTCGAGGCGCGCTGCAAGGGTAAGCTGGCCGCGCTGGACGGGCAGGGGCTGGCCGAGGCGATCGGGGAATACGAGCGCATCGACGTGCTCATGGGTCGCGCCGTGTCCTATGCCGGGCTCCTGTTCGCGGGCAACTCCCAGGACCCGGCGATCGGCCGCTTCTACCAGTCCACCAACGAGCGCGTGACGGAGATCTCGTCGCGGCTGGTGTTCTTCACGCTGGAACTGAACGGACTCGACGACGCGCATCTGGCGCGGCTGCTGGAGGATGATCGTCTCCGGCGCTGGCAGCCTTTCCTGCGCGATCTGCGCGTGTTCCGGCCGCACCAGCTCTCACAGGAGGTGGAAAGCGTCCTGCACGAGAAGTCCGTCACCGGCGCGCAGAGCTGGAGCCGCCTGTTCGACGAGACCATGGCCGGGCTGCGGGTGGAGATCGACGGCGGCAAACTCACGGTGGGCGATGCACTGAACCTGCTGAGCGATCGTGACCGCGCCGTGCGCGAGCGCGCGGCCAAAGCGATCGGCGTCACGCTCAAGGAGAACATCCGGCTTTTCTCGCTGATCACCAACACGCTCGCCAAGGACAAGGAGATTTCCGACAAGCTCCGCTCCTATCCGCGTCCCGGCAGTGCGCGCAATCGCGGCAACATGGTCGAGGACGAGGTGGTGGACGCGCTGGTGACGGCGGTGACCGGCGATTACGCGCGGCTGTCGCATCGCTACTACGCGATGAAGGCGAAATGGCTCGGCCTGGAGACGCTGGAATACTGGGACCGCAACGCGCCGCTGCCGGCCGATCTGGATGCGAAGATCAGCTGGGACGAGGCGCGGGACCGGGTGCTCGGCGCCTATGAGGGGTTCGCGCCGGAGCTGGGCGGGATCGCGCGGCGGTTCTTCGATCGTCCCTGGATCGACGCCGCCTTGCGCCCTGGCAAGAGCAGCGGCGCGTTCGCGCATCCGACCGTGCCGGACGCCCACCCCTATATCCTGATGAACTATCACGGCCGCTCACGCGACGTGATGACGCTGGCGCACGAACTCGGGCATGGCATCCATCAGGTTCTGGCGGCCGATCAAGGGTATCTGATGGGCTCCACGCCGCTCACTCTGGCCGAGACCGCCAGCGTGTTCGGCGAGATGCTGACCTTTCGCGCGGTGCTGGATGCGGAAACCGATCCGGCGCGGCGCCGGCGCATGCTGGCCGGCAAAGTCGAGGACATGCTGAACACGGTGGTGCGCCAGATCGCGTTCTACCGGTTCGAGACCCTGCTGCATGACGAGCGTCGCCAGGGCGAGCTTCTGCCGGAGCGGATCGGCGAGATCTGGCGGCAGGTGCAGACGGAAAGCCTCGGGCCCGCCTTCCATTTCACGCCGGATTACGACCAGTTCTGGGCCTATGTGCCGCATTTCGTGCACTCGCCGTTTTATGTCTACGCCTATGCGTTCGGCGATTGTCTGGTGAATGCGCTGTTCGGCGTGTTCAAGGCCGGGCATCCGGGTTTCCAGCAGAAATATATCGAGATGCTGAAGGCGGGCGGCACGAAGCGGCACCAGGAGTTGTTGGCGCCGTTCGGGCTTGACGCCACCGATCCGGATTTCTGGCGCAAGGGGCTCGATGTGATCAGCGGTTTCATCGACGAGCTGGAGCGGAACGATGGCTGAGCGCGACCTCGACCGCGGCAGCGTGTTCGGCGAGATACGCCGTCTCGCGCGCACTTCGGGGGCGGTCGGCGGTATCGCGGCGCGCATGGCCGGGGCGAAGGTCGGCATCCGCACCAACAAGAACGCGCATGCGGAAGATCTGCGCGCCGTTCTTGGCGGCCTCAAGGGTCCGCTGATGAAGGTCGCGCAGTTGCTCTCGACCATCCCGGACGTTCTGCCGCCGGAATACGCCGAGGAACTCGCGCATCTGCAGGCCAACGCTCCGGCGATGGGCTGGTCGTTCGTGCGCCGGCGCATGGCGTCGGAACTGGGTCCGGATTGGGAGCGCAAGTTCGGCTCGTTCGACCGGGAGGCGATCGCCGCCGCCAGTCTGGGGCAGGTGCATCGCGCCACGTTGCGGGACGGGCGTCCGGTCGCCGCCAAGCTGCAATATCCGGATATGGGATCGACGGTGGAGGCCGATCTGCGCCAGCTGAAGCTGGGCATGGCGGTGTATCATCGGCTCGACAACGCCATCCAGCAGGACGACGTGTTCAAGGAGTTGGCCGAGCGCGTCAGGGAAGAGCTGGACTACCGCCGCGAGGCCTCGCATCTGCGCCTCTACCGCCACATGCTGGCCGAACACGACGACATCGCCGTGCCGGAGCCGTTCGACGATCTGTCCACGGCGCGCCTGCTGACCATGGGCTGGCTGGACGGCATCTCGATCCAGCGTTTCCTGGCCGGAAACCCGGATCAGGAAAGCCGCAATGCCGTCGCCAAGGCTTTGTTCGCCGCCTGGTATCTGCCGCTTTACCGCTATGGTGTGATTCACGGCGATCCGCATTTGGGCAATTTCCAGGTGCGTGAGGACCGCGGCATCAACCTGCTCGACTTCGGCGCCATCCGCATCTTTCCCGCACGCTTCGTGCGTGGCGTGGTGGATTTGCAGCAGGCGATCTCCCGTAACGATGACGACCAGGCGTTCCATGCCTATCAGCAATGGGGTTTCACCAACCTCACGCGCGAGAAGATGGCGGTCCTGAACGAATGGGCCCGGTTCCTGCACGAACCGCTGCTGCAGGATCGGGTGCGGCCGATCCAGGAAAACGACGATCCCACCTTCGGGCGTTCGGTCGTGGAGCGCGTGCATGCCGGTCTGCAGCGGACCGGCGGCGTGCGACCGCCGCAGGAATTCGTGCTGATCGACCGCTCCGCGATCGGCCTGGGCAGCGTGTTCCTGCGTCTTGGCGCCAGGTTGAACTGGCACAGGCTGTATCACGAGACGATTGAAGGCTTCGATGTGGCGGGTTTGGCGGAGCGGCAGGAAGCGGCGTTGCGCGATGCGCGCGTGCCGCCACCGCTCTCGACGATCTGAGTATCCGCCCGGCATCGGCTCTTCGCGCCGAATGCCGGCTATAGAAGGTGCTGGCGTGACGGTATCAGCTCGCCAGGAACGCCTCCGCCGTGCGCAGACTCAATGCCATCTGCGTCAAGGCCGGGTTGGCGGCCATGGCGCTGGGGAAGGTCGAGTTGTCGCAGATCCACAGATTGTCGATCTCGTGGCTGCGTCCGACGCCATCGACCACGTTGCGATCCGGATCACCGCCCATGCGGCATGTGCCGATGGTGTGCGCGGAACGCGGCGCGACCCAGATGTCGGTCGCGCCTGCGGCTTCCCAGATCTGGCGCATGGTGCGGAGGGCATGCGCGTCCATCGCCGTCTCGTTGGCGCCATAGCTGAAGGTGACGAGCGGCTTTCTCATGCCGCTCTCATCGACTTCGTCGGACAGGGTGAGGTGGTTGCCGTCGGACGGCAGGCAGTCGCCATTGATGCCGATGCCGCCGGCGCGATTGTAGCCGAGCAGGGCGTTGGTCAGGGCTTGCCCCCTGATCTCGCGTCCACGCCCCATCGCGTTGGCCCAGGTCGCCGGCATCACGCCCAGACTCTGGATCAGATAGCCGCTGGCGAAATCCGCATCTTTCGGACGCAGGAAATCCTCCGTCATCAGCGAGGACGGATATCCCTTGTTCATCCGCATCTCGTCGTCGAACGATCCCCAGACCTGCGTGGCAATATGCGCCATGTAGTTGCGACCGACCTGACCGTTGCTGTTTCCGGCTTCGCTGTGCAGCAGCAGGCGCGGCGTCTCGACGGCGCCCGCGCAAAGAAACAGTGCACGGCATTTTTGCGAATGCAGGACACCGTCTTTCCGATAGACGATCGACCGAACCCGGCCATCGGCGGATTGCTCGATATCGACCGCCATGCAGCCGGTGCGGATTTCGGCGCCTCCGGCGATCGCCTCCGGAATATAGGTGTTGGCGGTGCTGGCCTTGGCGTCGTTTCTGCAACCTTGATGGCAGGCCCCGCAATTGCGGCAGTTCGAGCGGCCGGATCTCGCCCGCGTCAGCACCGCTGCCGGCGCGTTGGCCGTGACGATTCCCAAAGCGGCGCAACCGCGCTGCATCTTCTGCGCCGGCGCATTCAGCGCCACCGGCGGCATCGCGTAGGACCGGCCGGCGTCCCAGGGATAATGCGACGGACCGGACACGCCGATGTCCCGCTCCACCCGTTCGATGAAGGGCAGCAGTTCGGCCACGCTGAGCGGCCAATCCTCGCCCTGGCCGGTTTCGCTGCGAAGGCGGAACTCGCGCGGGTCCGGTCGCGGCGTGAAGGCACCCCAATGCAGGGTCGAGCCTCCGACGCCGATGCCGCTGTTGTTGGAGCCGAAGGCCTCCGGCGTCTCGCCGGCGCTCAGGCGTTCGCCCATCCAGTAGAGATCGGGAGAGCCGAGCTCGTCCGGGGTGAAATTCTTCGGGTTTCGAAAACGCCCGGCTTCCAGCGCCACGATTGACAGACCCGCGGCGGCGAACCGGGCCAGCAGCGGGCCCGCGCCCGCACCCGTGCCGACCACCACGACATCGACGGTCTCGTTCGGTGCAAATCGGCGCATCATGCGTGCTCCCGCCAGAACGTGTTTTCCCACCCCTCGCTCTGGTTCGCCCGCGTCTCGGCGAATCCCAGCAGTTCGGTATCGTTGCCGGTCGCGGCGGCCAGGATGTTCGCGCGTGCCTGAACGGCAGGATGGGTCAGGAAGATCTGGCAGCTATCGCCGCGTATCTCCAGAAGCCAGTTCCGCATCGCGTCGTCCGGGAGTCCGATCGGAGCGGTATCGAGCCGCTTGTCTCCAAGCCTTTCCAGCATTTCCTCGACCTTCTCGGGAGGAAGCGACGCGAACCCGGTTCCGTGCGCCCGTCGCGCGGCCGCATCGAGGGTCGCGATCGCCTGTCGATAGGCATCCGCGTCCGGTGGCAGGTTGGCGAAGCGCCAGCCGTCGCCGATGGCCTCATGCAGCTTCGCGTCCAGCTTCGCGGCCAGATCGATCGCGATCCCGTCCGGCATCGGCAGGATGCAATGCAAGACGGTGCGCAAGACGTCGAGACCGTTCCGATCCAGCACGCGCGGCTCGTAGTCGTCGTCCGATTGGCCGCGCCGTTCGAGCATCGTCCGCGTGCGTCCCGTCAGCCGTCCCGCGCGCGTATCGGCGCTGAGCCCGTCGACAAAATCCGCGATCAGCGCGGCCACGGCAGCCGGCTTCTCCAGCGGCAGCAGATGCGCCGCGCCATCGATGGTTTCGAGCCTTGCCTCGGTCAGATGCGGCATCATCTGCTGCTGCTGGATCCCGGAGCCGAGCGCCTCGTCTTCCGCACCGGCGAGGATCAGGGCAGGAATGGCAAGTTTGCCGATCCGCTCGCGCAGATCCTCGTTGCTGCCGTCGGTCAGCCAATGACGCCAGGCCTGGCGCGCCGCACGCAGAACGTCGCGCAAGGCGGTCTCATGCGCCTCCGGATCAAGAGGGGAGGCGATGTTGGCCCGGACAAACTGATCGGCTTCCGTCCGGCTTTGTGCGTCGTCGCCTTCGAACCAGCCAAGCATTTCCTGCCGCTTGCTGTCTTCCATCGGTTCCGGCGCCGGCGGCGAGCCCGCGGCCAGCACCAGCCCGATCAGGTGGGACGGAGAGGGCGGCGCAGCCTCGGCGCGTTTCGCCACGGTCAGCGCGACCTTCGCGCTCATGCTGTGCCCGACAAGGACGAACGGACCGTCCACCCGATCGTCGATCCGCCGCTCGATCCATTCCGCCATCGCCTCGACCGGGCGCCCGGGGGCGGAGGACGCGTCGCCGAAGCCGGGCAGATCGAGGCAGAACGCCGGAAACCGTTGCTCGAGCAGTGTCTCGACCGGTTTCCAGGTCTCCGCACTGCCGCCGAGATGGTGCATGAAGACGATGGTGATCGGCGACGCTGAGTGCGGCATCGTCATGGTCCGTTCCGACTGAGCATCGCGCAACACGGCAGTCGCCGGTCGGTTCCCCTGCCGGCCGTTGCTTCGCGGCGTCGCCGCACCAATGTGATGGGACCGTTTCCGTGAAGGAGCCGTTTTCATGCCTCGCATCGTTCGCTTCCACGAGACCGGCGCGCCGGACGTCCTCCGCCTAGAAGACCTGCCTGCGCGCGAACCCGGCCAGGACGAGGTCCGGATCACCGTGCACGCGATCGGCCTGAACCGGGCCGAGGCGATGTTCCGTCAGGGCAACTACCTCGAAGCGCCGACACTGCCGGCCGGGCTCGGCTACGAAGCGGCCGGCATCGTCGATGCGGTCGGTCCGGGCGTCCGGGGGGTCGCCGTGGGTGATCATGTCGCCACCATCCCGTCTTTCTCGATGAATCAGTACGGCCTGTATGGCGACGTGGTGATCGCGCCGGCGCACGCCGTGGTGGCGCATCCGAAGGAGATCGGCTTCGAGACCGCCGCCGCGTCCTGGATGCAGTACGTGACCGCCTGGGGCGCGCTGCATCATATCGCCGGGCTGCGTGCGGGCGACACGGTGCTGATCCCTGCCGCCACCAGCAGCGTCGGGCTGGCCGCGATCCAGATCTGCGAGGCTGCCGGCGCGCATCCGGTGGCCCTGACCCGGTCCAGTGCCAAGCGCGCCGCCCTGGAGGATGCGGCTCCCGGCGTGCCGATCATCGTCACCGGCGAGCAGGATCTGGTGGCGGAGACGATGCGCCTGACCGACGGCAAGGGCGCGCGGATCGTGTTCGACCCGGTCGGCGGCCCGACCCTTGAAAAGCTGTGCGCGGCGGCGTCGCAGGGTGGGATCGTGTTCCAGTATGGCGCGCTCAGTCCGGAGCCGACGTCGCTGCCGCTGTTCACGGTGCTGTCCAAGCAGCTGACGGTGCGCGGTTACACGCTGTTCGAGTTGAACGCGGACCGGGCGGTGATCGAGAAGGCGACGCGCTACGTTCTGGACGGGCTCGCCAGCGGCGCGCTGAAGCCGGTGATCAGCCGCATCTTCCCGCTCGAGCAGGTTGTGGACGCGCATCGTTTTCTCGAATCGAACGAGCAGATCGGCAAGATCCTGCTTTCGGTCGCGCCGTGATCGCAGCACCGCTCGCCTGGTTCTGCCTCGGCTGTTCGGCTCTGATGGCCGGAGCCTCGCTGTGGCTCGACCGGCGCCAGGCCCGGGCGGTGCGGGCCGGGCGCGGCCATGTTCCAGCCGCCTTCGCCGAGACCGTCTCGCCCGAACAGCACGAGAAGGCGACCTCCTATGCTTTGGCGCGTCTGCGCCTGGGCGGCGTGGAGCGGGTGGCGGGATTGCTGGCCACCGGCTTCGCGTTGCTGATCGGCTTCGATCTGGCCTCGTTCCTCGCCGGTCTCGTCCTGCCGCCGGGGATCGGCCGCAGCCTGCTTGTGTTCGCGATCCTGTTTCTCGCGCAGACGGCGATCGGGCTGCCTTTCCTCGTCTGGCGGACCTTCGGCCTGGAGCAGCGTTTCGGTTTCAATCGCACCGGCCCGGCCCGGCTGGCCCGCGACGTTCTGCTGCGCCTGCTGCTTACCGCGGCGATCGGCGGTCCGCTTCTGGCCGGTCTGCTGCTGCTGATGCGGCACATGCGGGGGCCCTGGTGGGTGCTCGCCTGGATCGCGCTGGTGGCGATCACGCTGGCCGGTCCTGCCGTCTATCTCCGTCTGGTGGCGCCGTTGTTCAACCGGTTCCGGCCCTTGCGCGCCAGCGTGGCGGACCCGGTGCGGGCCTTGCTGGACAGGACCGGCTTTCGCGTCGGCGCTCTGCTGGAGATGGATGCGTCGCGCCGGTCCAGCCGGGGCAACGCTTTCGTGACCGGCTGGGGCAGGGCCAAGCGGATCGTGCTGTTCGACACGCTGATCGAGGCGCACCCGCCGGCGGAGTTGGAGGCGGTGGTGGCGCACGAGTTGGGCCATGTGCATCACAGGCACGTTCTGTTCGGGCTGTTCCGCGGCGTGCTGGTCCTGTTCGGTCTGTGCGCCGCCGTCGGATGGCTTTCGGTGCGGCCGTGGCTGCAGCCGGCGTTCGGCATCGACCATCCCGACCCGGCGCTGGGCCTGGTGCTGGCGATGCTGCTGGCCGGGCTGGTCTCTCCCATGCTGGGGGTGGCCGGCAATGCGCTGTCGCGCCGGCACGAATTCCAGGCCGACGCCTTCGCCCGGCGCATGGTGGGCGCCCGGCCAATGATCGACGCCCTGGTGCGCCTGGCCCGCGACAATGCGGCGACCATCGTGCCGGACAGGCTTTATTCGCTCGTGCATCACACCCACCCGCCGGTGCTGCTGCGCGTGGCCGCTTTGCAGCGCGCGGTGTGAACCGACGGCCGCGTCCGGGTTGTCCGCAACCTCCGGCATCCGGGCGTGTTGGTTCGATCGAGCAAGGACCAGCCCATGATCGCATCGGCCAAAACGCCAGGAAAACAGCCGGGAGCCGAGGCAGACGGTCCGGGAGAGATCCCGCCTTCGGGCTGGCTCCAGGTCGGCAAGCGGCTCTTGTCGGCCTTCCTCGACGACCGGATCATGGCCGAGGCGGCGTCCTGCACCTTCTACTCTCTGCTGGCCTTGTTTCCCGCCATCGCCACGGTGATCTCGATCTACGGCCTGTTCGCGGATCCAGCGCAGCTGACCGATCAGCTCGACAACCTAAAAGGGGTGATTCCGGGCGGCGGCATGGACATCATCAGGGGCCAGGTCCAGGCATTGATCTCCAGCCCGCATCAGGCGCTCGGACTGGGCGTGGTGATCGGCCTGCTCACCTCGTTGTGGAGCGCCAATAACGGCACCAAGTCGTTCTTCGATGCGCTGAACGTGGTTTATCACGAGAAGGAGAAGCGCTCCTTCATCCGGCTCACTCTGCAGACGCTCTGCTTCACCTTCGGCGCCGTGGCCTTTCTGATCGTGGCGATGCTGACCGTGGTCGTGGTGCCGATCGTGCTCGGTTATCTTGGCTTCGACAGCGCGACAAAGCAGATCATGTCGCTCGTGCGCTGGCCGGCGATGCTGATCCTGATGACGATCGCGCTCGGGATCGTCTATCGCTTCGGGCCGAGCCGGAATCAGGCGCGCTACCAATGGATCAGCTGGGGCGCTGCCTTCGCCGCGATCGGCTGGGTGCTGATCTCCGCCGCGTTCTCCTACTACGTCGCCAATTTCGGCTCCTACAACAAGACCTACGGTTCGCTGGGTGCCGTGATCGGATTCATGACCTGGATCTGGATTTCCACCATCGTCGTGCTGATGGGCGCGGAGCTGAATGCGGAGCTGGAACTCCAGACCGGCCGCGACACGACGGTCGGGCCGGACATGCCGGCGGGAAAGCGCGGCGCGTTCATCGCCGACCATCAGGTGGATACACGTCCGGCCGGGTAAGCCCTATACAGGCCGGCCATAACGATCGGAGCGTATCATGTCCGAAGATTTCCAGACCCTGCCGTCCGGCATCCAGTATCGTGACGAAGTGATCGGCGACGGTCCCAGCCCCGCCAACGGCCAGACCGTGATCGTCCATTACACCGGCTGGCTCGACAAGGACGGCCGGCAGGGCACCAAGTTCGACAGCTCGCGGGATCGGGGCCAGCCGTTCCGCTTCACCATCGGCGTCCAGCAGGTGATTTCCGGCTGGGATATCGGCGTCGGCACCATGAAGGTCGGCGGGCGTCGCACCCTGCGTCTGCCGCCGGAGCACGGCTATGGCGCACGCGGCGCCGGCGCGGTGATTCCGCCGAACGCCACGCTCCTGTTCGATGTGGAACTGCTCGGCCTGGCCTGAGCGCTTGAGCGCCTGACCGTCTGAGCGCGGCGCGGCCGGTTCGCCCGGCCGCGCCGATGCCGCTTACGGGTTGGTGCTGGATTGCGGCACCCCGGCCGGGGCAGCGCTGGAAGCGCCGATGAAGCGATACACCACCGGCGTGCCCACGCCGACCGTGTAGTTGTAGGCCCGCCCGAGAGCATTGACCGGCTGATTGTTGGTCACCACGCCGTTATAGCCCGGGATCGAGCGGTGGAACGCCGTGGTCGAGCGCGCCGGATTGTTGGTGTTGGATGCCGTCTGCGCGGCCGACATCTGGTAGATGTACGGGTTCAGATTACCCATCCGCCCGTATTGCTCCACCAGCAGGGCGACCACGCTGGAGAATTCCGGCGACGATACGCTGGTGCCGATCAGCCCTTCGAACGCGCCGCCGATCGAGACGATGACGAAGGATCTCTGCGTGTTGCCGTTGCCATTCAGCGGCGAATTGCCGCCATTGCACGGCTGTTGCGAAATGGAGCCCGGGCATCCGCCGACCTGCATGCCGATATCGGGCAGGGCACGGGCGGAGTTCGAACCGGTATTGATGTTGCCGATGCTCTGATAGGACGGTTTGGCGTTGACGGTGGACAGGCCGCCGCCGGCGCCCCAGTAGCCGCCGGACAGCAGGCCGCCGGTGCCGTTCGGATCGTAGGGAATCAGCGGGTCGCCATAAGCGTTCTCGCCCACATAGGTGGAGTCGAGCGAGGTGGTGCTGGTCTGCGTCACCACGTTGGTGCCGCCGACCGCGGTGACGTTGGGATCGGCTGCGGGCGTCGAAACGCCGGCGACGAACTGCCCGTTCGCGCCTGCCGTGATATAGGAGACGGGCGTGCATTCGAGCCCGGCATTGTCGCCGGCGGAGGCGAGGAAGGTGATGCCCTGGGCGTTGCCTTGAAGGAACAGCTGGTGCTGCAGCTTCAGTACGCCGGTTTCATCCACGCCGCCGTTATAGGCCGCAGTGTAGTACAGCTCGCACGCGCCGAACGAGGACGAGACCACGTCGGCCTGGTTGTCGGTCACGACCTTGAAATAAGCATCGACGATGTTGCTGTCGGACAAAGTCGGCATGTCGTAGAGGATGACATGCGCGCCGGGCGCGCCGGTCAGCGCTTCCTGCACGTCGAGGGAGGCTTCGTCCAGGGCGCTGGAACTGGTGGTCGCGCCGCCATCCACAGGAACCCGCTTGAAGAGTTTCGGATTCGATTTCTGGCCTGAATTGGCCATGAAATTCTCATGGTTGAACACGGCGTTGATGTCGCTGTCGTACACGTCGGACGACATGACGATGCCGATCGTGGTGCCGGTGCCGTCCAGACGCGTCGTCTGCCCGTTCTTGGTGATCATGGTCTGATAGGACGGATACTGGTAGGCCTGTTTCAGATCGTCGTACCAGTAGCCGCCCGTGGCGCCGCGGCGCGATTGCGGCGCGGCCAGCACCGCCGGGGACACCGCCACGCGCCGCGAGAACGTGTGCGCCACATGCGGGTTGGCGCTGAGACCGATCAGCATGCCGCCCAGCGAGGCGATCTCCGACGGCAGCGTCGCGAGTTTGGTGGCATAGGCATGCTGGTATCCGCTCGGCGTGCGGCCGATGGCGACCGTGGTGCGCAGCGTCGCGTTCACCGCGTCGGCCGTGCCGCTCGCCTGCAGCAGGCGGCCGGTCCGCGACACCGTCAGGCCACGTGCCTCGAGCGCTGCCGTGGCCCGTGCGATCGAGGCCTGGTCAGGGCCGAACCGGTCTTCGACCTCGGCCGGCGTCAGCCAGTGGTGGAACTGGGGAGAAGCGGTGTCGTTCTGCGCCGCCACCAGCGCCGCCAGACCGGCCGGGTCGCGGAGCGGCAGCACGACGTCGAACGAAACGCGTTCGGTCTTGCCCAGCGCACGCACCATGCTCATCGGTGCGGCATAGGCCGGGTAGGCGGCGGCGATGGTCGCGGCGGCGACGATGGTGGCCAGGGAACCGGAAAACCGCATGAGCTCGTCTCGCAGGAAAGGGATCGGGATGGGGAAGCGGTGGGGGTGGGCGTGGCCGCCGGGCGGGATTGCTCCCGCGCCGGTCGCGCTGGTTTCAGGACGCCCGGGCGTGGACGCGATCGGGAGCGATGCGCGCCAGCAGCGTCCGGCGTATCTCGTCCAGCTTCTCGCCCTGCTCGACGCGCGGCGCGCAATAGATCGCCGGCAGCCGGACATGATCGGGATAGAGCCGCGCGTGTTCGGCCGCGTTGTGGAACATCCCGCGCGAACCGTCATCGACGAAGCTTTCCGTCGCGGCGCCTTCCGCCAGCAGCAGATCGTGTCGGTCCAGTTCGAGATGGAGATACTCCACCCGCTCCGCGCCGGCGGCCTGGACGATGCTGGATCCGTTGACCAGGGCGCCGGCCGGCACCAGCACGCCGTGCAGATACATCGCGTGCATCGGCGAGACGGTGAGGTCGCGCGCGGGCACGTTGTCGGCGAGCGCGCCCGCGCGAATGGTCACCGGCAGGATATCGCGCCGGCCGCGCAGGAAGCGGCCCTCATAGGACCGGCGTCCGATCCAGCGCAGGGCGCGGTAGCCGCCCGATGCGACCGCCAGCCGGTCGCCGATCGCCAGATCCTCCACCGGCACCTCGCCGCGATCGGTGCGGATCAGCGTGCCGGGGCAGAAGCAGGGTGTGCCCGCCTCGAGCGTCAGCTGGATCGATCCGTCCGGGGCGTTGGTGATGAGGAAGTAGTCCTTGCTGTAATCGCCCTTCAGATGGGCCGACACGCTCGCGCCGGTGGGAAAGCTGATCGTCAGCGTATCGGTGGCTTCGTCGAGGCTGGTCGTCACCTGCGACGGCGTATAGCCCGAGGTTTCCACGCCGATCACCGCGCCCAGGTCGAGGGAAAGGTCGCTCGTCTGGCCGCCGACGTTCAGGTAGATCTTGCCGCCGGAATGGATCGTGCTCTCGGCAAGGCTTCCATACAGATTGACGAAGCCGCCTGAACTCACCGAGATCTCGCTGCCGCTGCCGAAGAGCTGGATGTTGCCGCTGAGGAAGACCTGCGCGCCCGTCACGGTCGAACCGGTCGTGGCCAGGATCTGTCCTCCGGAACTGACCACACCCCCGCTTGCCTCGGTGCCGGAGCGCAGAATCTCCTGGCCGCGGCTGATCATGGTGCCGTCCACCCCGTTGGAGGTGACGTCGAGCACGCCGTTGTTCACCACATGGGTGTTGGTGACGGTGCCGCCCTCGACGAACATGCTGGTCAGGAGACCGACCGTCACGTCGTCGAGGACGCTGCCGCTAAGTGCATAGGTGCGCCCGGAGACCAGAGTCACATCGGAAAGTTGCGAGGAGAGCAGGCTGGGGGTGAAGCCCTTGAGCAGCGTTCCGGCGAACTCGACCACGCCGGTCGACACCACGCTGCCGCCTGCAAGCGTATAGGACCCGCTCGACACGTCGTGGTCGAGATCGAGCAGGATGCCGCCGCTCGAGATCACCGCGCTCTCGATCTCGGCGCCGCTATGGACGACCAGCCAGCCGCCGGACTGGACGTTTGCCGCCGAGACCAGCCCCGAGGACCCGACGAACTCCACGCCGCCGGAGGCCAGGGTCCCGGAGATGACGGTGCCGCCGCTATAGACGTATTCGGTGCCGAGAGCGCCGATCGTCGCGGCGCTGTCGATGCCGTCATAGACCGCGAGCCGGCCGCCGCTCACGACATGGGTGCCGATGCCGACCGCCCCGTTCCATTCCTGCAGCACCGCGGAGTTCTGCACCGTGAGTCCGACGGCCGAACCGGCATAGGCGCTCAGGGTGCTGCTGCCGGTCACGGTGCCGCCGGATATGGTGCCGCCATAGATGTAGGTCGTGTTCGAGGTCAGCAGGGCATTGTCGATCACGCCGCCCGACATCGCTTCCACGACTGCGCCGGACGCCACCAGCCCCGACATCGTGCCCGACACGTAGAGATGGGCGTTGGTCTTGACGGTGATGCCGTTGATCGTCGCGCCCGATTGTTCGTAGAGCGTGCCGCCCGCGGCGAGCGTCATGCTCGTCACCGAGGCGCCGGACAGGATGGTGCCGGTGGTGCGGTTGCCGAGCTGGATGCCGCTCAGCGCGGTGCCGTTCAGCACGTAGACCTGCGCCGAGGTGATCGCGCTGGACAGTAGCGCCGCGTTGTCGGTGATGCTGCCGCCGCTGCTGATGACCACGCCGGTCTCGGCCACCACGCCGCCGGACAGGATCGTGCCGACAATGGTGCCGCCGCCCAGATCGACCACGTAGCCGCCGGAACTCACCGTCGTTCCGCTCGCGACCGCGCCGGATTGCAGCAGCAGCAAGCCACCCGACGAGACGGTCTCGCCGCTGGCAGTGCCGCCTGATCCGATCGTCTGCAGGCCGCTGACCAGGATGGTGTCGCCGATCGCCTGGCCGAGCACCGTTTCGGTGCCTTTCAGCGTCGTCGCGCTGTCGATCGAGGTCGCGTCGACATCCAGGATGCCGCTCGTCAGCACCGTTCCGGAGACGGCGATGCCGCCGGAGATGATGTATTCGTAACCGGCCGAGCCGACGGTCAGTCCGGAAGCGGTGCCGCCATCCAGGATGGCGCTGCAATAGAAGCCGACGGTCGCGCCGTCGATCGTGCCGCCGGAAAAGGCGACGTCCAGCGCATGGAAGCCGCTCAGCACCGCTCCGCTGTCGACCGCGCCGGACGACACCAGCTGAGTGCCGTATGCGCGGATCTGCGATCCGGAGGCGGTCGCTCCAGCCGACAGCACCAGCGTGCCGCCGCTGCTCACGACCGTGCCGATCACCTGCGCGCCGCTCTCCACGATGATGGAGCCGGAGGCACCGACGGCCTGGCCCGATACCGAGGTGGCGCCGAACACGTATTCGGTGGCGGCCGAGACCACGCTGCCGGAGGCCGCTGCCGAGGCGTAGCTCGCGGCGCCGGAATCGGGAATCACCAGAATGCCGGCCGATGTGACCGTGCCGCCCTGGTCGACGACCGTGCCGGATGCGGCACCGCCGTTGAACAGCACCAGAATGCCGCCGCTCTCGACATGCGTGGCCGACGCCACCCCGCCCACCACAGCCTCTACGCCGCCGGAGGCAATGTCGGCGCCCGAGGTCTCGCCCTGGTCGTAGAGCAGCCCTCCGGTCTCGACCGCGGTGGAGGAGGCCAGGCCGCTCACGAGCTGCTCGCCCCCGGCCGACAGCACGGTGCCCGATGCCACGGCCCCGGCGGTCACCTGCTGGATGCCGCCCGAAAGGACGAGCGTGTCGGCTGCATTGCCGCCGATCAGCACTGTCTGCTCGCCGCCGTTGAGGATCGAGCCGCTCGCGGTGCCGCCGTAGAACACCTCCTGCTGGCCGCCGGCCTCGATCACCGCCGACACGGTCTCGCCGCCGCTGGCGATGAATTGCAGGCCGCCATAGAGCACTGTCGGCGCCTCGAGCGTTACGCCCGAGCCGACCGAGGAGATGGTGCCGGAGCTGACCACGACGCCGGACGTCGCGTCGAAGGAAACCGCCCCGGACGGCGCTGCATTCCGCTGTTCTGGTCCCGGACCGTGCGCGAACGCCGCCGCGAAGGGGATCGCCAGGCCCAGCGACAGGTCGCCGGCCAGTCCGGCATCGGTGCCGATATTCGTTCCGGAGTCGGTATGGCCCGAACCGTTGTGGAGAGTGCTCAAGGCAGTCGGCCCTTTCATCGGGAAGCGGCGGGGATCGGTGCAGGAATACGGTCGATCGCGCTCATCACCTGCTGCGTGGTGATGAGGCGGGTGCATTCGAACTGGCGCGGCGTGTTCGCGTGGCGCGGGCACCACAGGAAATCATGGTGGTCGAACCGCTCGCGCGGATCGTTCCAGCAGGCGTTGCAGCTGTGCCAGTTGATGACGCGGAACGGCGTGTCGAACTCGTTGGTCGGATGGGTGAACCCCGAGATCAGCACCACCGGGCAGCCCGCCGCCCAGGCGAGCCAGGACAGGCCGGAGCTCAGCCCGACGAAGAAGGCGGCGTGCTTCAGCCAGCGCGCCCGTTCGGTCAGCGGACGGTCGCCGGTCTGGTCCTCCACGCCGTGCGGGATGTGGTTCCAGACGATGCCGGTACCGTGCATCGGCTTCTGGTCGATGCAGACCACGCGATAGCCGCGCGCCTTGAGATGGGCGATCACCTCGCGCCACCCGTTCGGATTGTTCCAGTATTTGCACTGCGAGGAACTCTGCACCGCGATGCAGACATAGGGTTCCTCGATCGGGCGGCCGCCCGGATCGCAGCCGATCTGCGGCGCCTCCTCGCGCGGATCGACGCCCAGGATATAGCCCGCGGTGCGATGCAGCCCGACCAGCCTGAAATCGGTCGGCTGGTGCATGCCGTCCTTGTCGTCGAAGAACAGGCCGAGCGAGTAGGTGGCATAGGCCTGCTCGGCCAGGGCGCGCTCCACGACCTCCTCGTGCGAAACGAAGGTGATGTGCGGATAAGTGTCACGCAGCAGGGGGATGATCAGCTTGGACAGGGCGCAGACCACATGCGCGCCCCGTTCGGCGGCGAAACGGGCGGCATACGGGAACCATCCGATCGTGTCGCCCAGCGTGCCGATCGGGAAATTGATCAGCACGGTCCGGCCGGTGCAGTCGTACTCATGGCTGAGCACCGGACGATCATGGTCCGGAGCGGAGAGATCCCAGACATCCAGGCCGATCCGGACGAAATAGCGCTTGGTGGACATCACCAGCGCCCCGTCGTTCTCGTTGAAGAACAGGACGTTTCCGGTATCGAGATCGCGGAGCCGGACGCGCCAGCGACGACCCGGCGGCAGCAGCACGCGCGCGCCGGCGTTGAAATCGAACCGGATGCCCAGAGGACCGGACTGGGTGGGCTGAGCCGAAGGCGGCGGAAAGGCCGGCTTTGGCGTCGCCTGCGCCGGACTGCGTGAAGCCTGGCTACCCGAATCCCGGGCCGCAGCTTCGGCCGCCGTTTGCCCCGATGCCGGGGCGGGTGTGCCGGCGACCGCCGGATCCTGCGTCGCCTGCGGCAGGATCTGCAGATCGGCCGCCAGGTCGGATTTCTTCGTCGTCGCGTTCATGCCGTCCATCCGAAGCGGGGAAAGGACCAGCCGAGCGCGTCGAGGATCAGCGTCTCGGCCTTCGCGTCCAGCGTGTCGTGCCAGGCCGCGATCCGGCCCTGCCGCAGGAAGGCGTCCGGCTCCTGTTCGCCCCGCTTGCGTCCGCCGGTCAGGGTTTCGAAATCGCTGCGCGCCGTGCAGGACGCGACCAGCGCCGGGTCGTCCTCGACCCCCAGGAAGCGCAGCAGGAAACCCAGCGTGCCATGCGTGTCGCGATGGAGCGCCTCGTAGGTGACGACCGCGCACGAGTCCGGATCGGCGTCGGCGAGCCTGAGCATCGTCCGCAGGCCGTTATCCATCGAGTCGAGCGAACGGCGCACGAAATCGAGCTTCCGGTCCGCGACCTCCGCCTCGGCTTTGCCGTTGCGGGCGAACATGTGCCAGGCGGAGGCGATCACGTCGCGCGGATCGCGTGCGATGGCGATCAGGCGGGCGGCGGGGAACAACCGCTTCAGCCGCGCGAACAGGAACACGTTCTCCGGCGTCTTTTCACCGACGGCGCGGCAATCCGCCCCGCCATCCGGCCGCGCACGTAGTTGCGCTCCCAGCGCCGCCAGCACGCCGGCGCCCAGAAGCGTGTCGGCGTCGCCCGGCTCCGGCAGCGGATAACCGCCGGTATGGGCGAACAACTGCCGGTTCTTGCCGTCGATCGCCTGACCGCGCTGCTCGATCATCGCGTCCAGCGGAACGGCGAGATGGCGCCAGAACAGACCTTCGCCCCGGCAGGACACGGACGGGTGACCGTCCAGCAGATGCTGCAGCCAGGTGGTGCCGGATCGCGGCGCGCCGCCGACGAAGAACAACTGCCGCGTGGCGACCGCCTTCAGCGCGTCGATCCGGTCCAGCATCGAGAGGTCGGACGCGGTCATGCCACGGCGACGGCCGGCGATGCCGCGCGCCGTCCTTCGATCGCGGCGCGCAGCGAGTCGCGTACCAGATCGGCATTGTTGCGCGCCCGCACATGCTCCAGACCGGCGGCCTGCAGGGCCGCGAAGCCGTCGGCATCGGCGTGGACGCGCAGGATCAGCGCCGCGATCTGTTGCGCGTCCCGACCCACCAGACCCGCGAGAGCACGCGGTAGCGCCAGGCCTTCCGCGCCGATCTCGCTCATCACGCAGGGCACGCCGGCGGCGAGGCTGTCCACCACCTTGCCCTTGATGCCGGCGCCGAAACGCAGCGGCGCCACGCTGAGCCGCACCCGATCCCAGCACGGACCCAGATCCGCCACATGGCCCAGGATCTCGACGCGGTCTCCGCCCAGGGCGCGGACGCGGCCGCCCAGATCGCTTCCCGCCAGGAGGCATGGGATCGACGGGTCTTCCCGCCAGACCAGCGGCATCACCTCTTCCACCAGCCAGCGCGCGCCGTCCTCGTTCGGCTGATGCGCGTAGTTGCCGAGCATCAGCACGCCGTGCCGGGCGTGGAAATCCGGTGCGGCCTCGCGCGGCGAGCAGGCCCAGGGCGCCTCGTAGACGCGCGCCGCCGGCACTGCCTGTCGCAGCAGATCGGCCTCGGCCGGGGAATGGGTCAGCACTGCGTCCGCCTGCCAGGCGGCCGTGCATTCCTCCAGACGCAGGCGATGGCTGAGACCGAGCAGCTCTGGCCGGTTCTCGACCCGCGCCTGCCGCGACAGGCGCAGATGATGCAGGTCGGCGACGCTGAACAGCACGCGCGCTTTCGGCTGCGCGTGACGCACCAGCGACAGATAGCGCCCTGCGATGGAGATGCGATGCAGATAGACCACGTCGAAGCAGCCCGATTGCCGGTGCAGCACTTCCTCCACCGAGCCGTAGGCGGGAGCGGAGCAGCCGATCAGACCGAGCGGCGACAGGAGCTCCGCCGACGGGGTGCCGAACGCGTCTGCCGCGACGAAACTCACCGCGTAGCCCAGCTCCTGCAGGGCGCGCGCGTGCGACAGCACGGCGTTGGAGCCCGCGTCGCGATCCGGGCATGGCAGGGCGGAGTCGATGATCAGCGCCCGGGGCAGGGCAGCCTCGTTCCGTAGCGCCTCGCCGTCCTGGCGCAGAAGTCGGCGGCTGCGCTCGCGCTCCTCGCGGCGCGCATCGCGATCGGCGATGCGTTGCCTGAGCCGGTCCACCTGCTCCAGCATGAACGACAGGGCACGATCCTGGTCCGTATCGCCGACCGCCCGCACGGCGCCGGTGACCAGATCCTCCAGCGTGTCGTTGAAAGCGCTTGCCGCTTCCAGCACCAGCGGCGAATTGCCCAGGGTCTGGCCGGTCGCCTCGACGACGGCATGCACGACGTGCCGCGCCGTCGGCGCGAGAGCAAGGCCGAGATCGATCTCGAAACCATGCCGGCCGTCGCCGAATTCGGCTTTCGCCAGATCGGGCCGATAAAGATTGGCGACCACGCGCGCCAGCAGCCTGTTATCACGGAAGATCTGCACCGCCACCGGCTCGTCCGGCCTGTCGGCGTTCCAGGCCCAGCCACGCACGATGCCTTTGCCCACCTGGTCGAGATGGCCGCGGATCGCGGGCGGCGCCATTCCCGGGGACGACAGGATGGGAAACAAGCCGGGCACGTCGCCCCCGGCCACCGGCTCGACGAAGGCCGGCGATCCGCCCAGCTCGTCATGCCCGAGCGTGCGCTCTACCCGGATGACGTGCCGGATCGACGGATCGAGCCCGCCGGGGACGGGAAAGTCGAATCCGAAACAACCGAGACCCATGCCCATCTGCGCCAGATCCGGACGCGGCAGGATCGCATCGACAATGCCGATCGTGCGGCCGTTATCGGTAATGCGCAGCCGGACCTGAGCGCCGGTATGGCCGTCGCGCGCCCATCCGCGAATGCGCTCGTGGTCGGCGACGTCGATGCTGCCCTGCAGCGTCGACTCAGCGCCTGATGCGGCCGGCATCGTGTCCCCGCCACGCGACGCGCGCTCGCGCAACGCCGAGCGCAGAGCGTCCAGCTCCTCGCCAGCTTCCAGTCGCGGCGCGCAATAGCACGCGTCCTGCGCCGTCGCGTCGGGATAAAGCGTGTCGTATTCGGCAGAGTTGGCGAACATGCCCCGGCTCGAATCGTCGACGAAGCTTTCCGCCGGCGCACCGTTGGCGAGCAGGATGTCGTGCGTCTCGAGTTCGAGATGCAGATACGAGACCTGATCCACCGTCGCCGCCTGGACGATGCTGATCCCGTTGACGAGGGCGTTGGCCGGAACGAGCCGGCCGCCGAGAAACAGGGCGTGCAGCGGCGAGACGAACAGGTCGGTGTGCGGAACGCCATCGGCGAGAGCGCTGGCGCGCACCATCACCGGCAGGATGTCGCGTCGTCCCGCGGCGAAACGGCCGTCATAAGCACGACGGCCGATCCAGCGCAGCGGACGCAGCGCGCCGGACGCCGTGCGCACCCGGTCGCCGATCTGCAAGGTCTCGACCGGAACTTCGCCGTTCTCGACGGCGATCATCGTGCCAGGGCAATAGCAGGGCGTCCCCTCCGCGGTGATCACCGTGGAACCGTCCGACGCTTCGGACGCGGTGAAATAGAGATCCTGGTAGGAACCCGACAATTGCAGAGTGCGCGTGCCGCCGCCCGCCGAAACCGTCAGCACATCCGTGCCGGAATTGAAACTGAGTTGCGTGCCGGAGTCGAAGGCCAGATCGTCGAGATCGATGCTGCCGCCAGCTTCGAGTTCGGTTCCGGTCGCGACGCCGCCGGCCGAGATGATTTCCATGCCGCCGGACGACACGATCGCGTTCGCGGCCTCGGCTCCGGCCGACACGACGAGGAAACCGCCCGAGCGCACGACCGCCTCGCTGGCCGCTCCGCCCGAAGACAGAACGAGATACCCGCCCTCTTCGACGACGTCGCCGATCGACTCGCCGCCCGACGACACCACGAGCGCGCCGCCATTCTCGATCGTGTCGTCGCTGGAGACGCCGCCCAGCACTTGCATCACGCCGCCGGACTGGATGTCGCCAGCGATCGCGTCGCCGCCAGAGGACACCACCAGCAGCCCGCCATTCTGGAGGATTGCGCCCTGTTCCAGGCCGGCTGACAGCACATAGGCCTCGCCGCCATAACCGATCACGCTGTCATAGGCGGCGCCGAACGCGGAAACGAACTGATACGCGGCGGAGCCGACGAAGGTGGCGCTTGCGACGCCGCCGCCGGAGACGGTCTCGGTGGCGAAGGATTGCAGCATCGTGCCGCTGGTCTCGCCGAGAACCACATCCGCGCCACCCGAGGACACGATGGTGCCGAGCGCGATTCCGCCCGACAGCACCGTCAGGCTGTCTCCCGAGCCGACGACGACGCCGGAGCTCGTGATTCCGGAACTGACCGTCTGGCTGCTCATGCGCCTGTCCTTATCGCCAAGGGTATGTCAAGCCTCGCGCCGTCCGTTGCCGGACACGCCGATGACCGATTTCGTTTTGCTGTCAGGAATTTTCGCCGACCGACCTCAACAATCGGTACCGCGCTGTTCGCGGCTCCGCCGGTATCAACCGGCTGGCGGGAGATCGGGGGTTAGAACGGCCGATCGAGGCAGCGATCTGCCAGGATCCAGTTCAGCGAACCGGAGTGGGTTGCACGCGCGATCATGATGGAAGCGGTTTGACTCACTGTTCGCGGATCCGATGTGACCTGGAAACCCTGCTCCAGACAATGGGAGATGGTTTCCAAATCGAGCCTAACACTGCCGTGCCCATGTGCAACGATAAATCATCTAACGTTTGCATTTTCTTAACAGTCGCCCCAAAAATAATCACCGGGCGAAAAAACAGGCGGTCTTTGCTGCTTCTAGTGGCAGAGGGGCCAATGGTCTGGTTTGCCTGATACAGTGGCAGGATCGCGGACGCCGGTCGAAGGCACGCGCATGTCGCCCGGCGTTCGATCGATTGGTGACTACGCGGCGACCGGCCGAGCCGTTCCGCTCGTCTTGCGAACGGTGCGCTTCCGGCTGGCGGCGCGGCGTTCAGACGGCGGACGGAGCGCCCTTCACCGGCACATCCCCCGGGTCCCGGACCGCAGGCGGGTCATAGGTCGCGTCGAGCCTGGAGCGCAGATAATCGGCGCCCGTGATCGGCGGGTAGCGCCGCAGGGCCGACGCGTCGCCGTTGATCGGCGACACCACGACATCCGGGTTCGGATCGAGAAAGAACGCGATCGACAGCCGCTCCCGCTCCGGCACCCGCACGCGGTGCGGCGTGGATACGTAGACATCGTTGGTCCAGCGCATCAGGCAGTCGCCGATATTGACGATGAAGGCGCCTTCCACGCATGGCGCCTCGATCCACACGCCGTCCCGACGCCGCAATTCCAGCCCCGCCACGCCTTCCACGGCGAGAATGGTGATGTTGCCGTAATCGGTGTGTTCGCCGGCACCGGGCGCCTCGGTCGCGACCCCGTCCGCGGCCGGGTATCGCAGCAGGCGCAGTGTCGCCAGCGACCGGTCGAGCGCCGGGGCGAAGAAATCCTCGGGCAGGCCGAGATCCAGACAGAAGCCCCGATGCAGGATGCGGCCGATCGACAGGCAGCGTTCGAAATGCGCCAGCATCGTCTCGCGCCAGCCGGGCAAAGCGGGCCATGGATTGATGCCGCGGAACGGCCTGCCGATCTCAGGATCGTCCGCGGCCAGGTCCAGGCCGATATTGAACCCTTCCTTGCGGTCGGGCGCTGCGCCCGGGTCGAGCCGTTCCTCCGCCAGACCGAAATAGCCACGATTATTGCCGTGCCGGTGGATCGACAGCGCCGCGCGATCCGGCTCGGGCAGCGCGAAGAAGCGGCGGGAGGCATCGAACAGCGCCCGCATCGTGCCGGCGGGAACGCCGTGGCCGGTGATGGCAAAGAAGCCGGTGTCGCGGCAGGCGCGTCCGAGCATCTTTGCCACGACCGCACGATCCGCTTTGCTGGACGCCGAGAGCCCGCTGATGTCGATGATCGGCAGCGTGTCGTTCATTCCGGCATCATGGGAGGGATACATCAGCGACGCAACGATGCGACGCCGCTCCCCCGTTCGGCGAGCGGCCGTCGCGGTTCATGGCAATTGTTTCTGGTCCGGCCCTTAAAGCGGTCTTCTGCCCAATTTCAGTGCCAGGTTCTTGAACTGTTGTCGCTGGACCGCCGTCTCTGAAGCTGTATTCTCGGCCCGGAAGTGTCTGCATGCTTCGGCTCGTTGCCGCTGGACCGCGATCTCTGAAGCTGTATTCTCAGGACGGTGGAACCCTTAACAATCTTCCGGTTGCCGCTGGACCGCGATCTCTGAAGCTGTATTCTGGCGAAGAGGTAGACGCCAAGCATCAGCGCGTTGCCGCTGGACCGCGATCTCTGAAGCTGTATTCTGGATGAGGGGGTAAGTGCTTGAAAAAGCGCTGGAAAACCTCATCCAGAATGCTGCCATTCTGTCGTTCTCCGTTCAAAACAAGGCCAGTTGGTCGGGATTTTTGCGGGGGCGCCGTTTGGAGCGACCCGAGAAACGGACGATGGTCTCGAACTGCCGGTCGGTGAAATGCAGGATATGGATCTCGCCGCTTTGCGGCAGGTTCGCTTCAATCCGGCGCATGTAGGCCTCGAACTGTTCCTTGCCGTTGCAGAACCTTGCGTAGACCGAGAACTGGCTCTTCTCGAACCCCTCATCGAGCAGATATTCGCGGAATTTGGTCGCGGCTCGCGCCTCCTGTTTCGTGGCGACCGGCAGATCGAACATCACCAGAATTCACATCAGCCGATAACCGCTCAGCCATGTCGCGGTCATGACTGAAGCAGATCGACGACGATGCCGTCCAGCGCGGCGATATCCAGAGGTGGAGGCGGGTCCGGAATCGCGAGATCGCCGGCCCGCCCGGTTTCGAACGCGCGGGCAAGGCTTTGGGCTGTGCGCGCCACCACCAGGGACAGGGGCGTGGTGCCGTTGGCCACCGAAAGGTCGAACGCGGTCAACCGCGCGAAGGCCCGCTTCGCCAGCGGGCTCAACTCGCCGATGCCGTTGGCGGTCAGACGCAGGGCGAGGGCGTCCACCATCGCCCGGTAAGGCTCGATCAGGTCGTCGGCCAGGGCGAAGGCGTTCAGGCGATTGGCGTGATGCACCCCGATCGACGGGTGCAGCCCGGCCGCGACGATCGACCGGGCGCAGAGCGCGCGCATCACGGTATAGCCGTAATTCAGCAGACCGTTCACGGCGCCGGCCTCGCGATCCCGCCGGAAATCCTTGCCCATCAGCAGCGGCCAGTAGCGTCGGGCCGCCTGGGCCTCGATATTGTCCGGATCGCCCGATTTCACGCTTCTGGCCAGCAAGTCGAAGGCGCCGGACGGAATCCCCTGCGCGTCGAGGATGGCGGCCTGCCAGCGCAACTTGCCGATCACGATGCGGCGCCAGAGCTGTTTGGAGAGCGGACGCCCGGCCGACCATTGCGCGCGCAGTCGCGCATTCTGGGCGTGATGGCCTTCCAGGGGCAGGCAGACGGCGACCGGCGCGTGGTTCGGCCCGCAGAACACCAACGGCGCGCCGCGTTCGGCCAGGGCGGATACCAGATTGGTGCTCCAGGTGATGCCGTGCGCATGCACGATCACGGCGGCCACGTCGTCGAGCGGGACGCGGCCGACCTCGCCCTCCGCATCCGCCACGATCAGGAACCCGCGCAGCGCCGAGAGCCGCCGGTTGTCGGTGGCGATGTCGACGATCTGCTCCATCAGGGCGCCGCCGGCGGATTCGCGCTCGAAGGCTTGCGCGGGCCCGGATCGAGCACGCGGCCGAGTTCGTCGATCCTCACCTGCCGCGTGCGCCACCGTTTGAGCGAGGCGGCCGAGCAGAAGGTGTAGCGGAACGGGTCGTCTTTGTTGTCGTGCCGGTCCTTCAACGAGCCGGCCTCGTTCGGCGGCGCCAGCACGAGCTGGGTGCCGGAGAACTTGACCACGACCATCAGCTCCCGGCCCGCGTCGCGGTCGATCGCCACCATGTCGTCGCGATGCAGGCTGAGGACCTTGCGTGCATTGTGGTGCTGCGACCGGATCGCCGATTCCCAGCCGGGCTGATGCACGTCGAACATCGAGACGATCTCAGGCAGCCAGGTCCCGTCCTTTGTTTCCCAGATATCAAAACGATAGTTCGAATCGCCCTTGTAGCCTTTATAGGCCTGGCCCTGCCGGTCGCGGATCGGGATTACAGAGAGCGGCTCAACCACCCGGACGCGCCGCAATCCGGAGAAGGCAGGATGGGTACGCGCCACCTCCGTCAGTGCCGCAACGAAGGCCTTGCCCTCGGTCCCGGCGGTGGCCGCGCGCAGCGTCTCGCGCAGGAACGGGTCGGCCACGCGCCTTCCGCCGTCCTGGAGATCGGCGGGTTTCAGGCTGGTGAGCGGCACCCGATGCACCACCAGCTCGACGCCATTTTCGCGCTTGCCTGTGAGGCCGAACGCGGTGTCGTTGTGCAGGCGGCCTGCCGTCGCATCCCGGTCGGGACGGCGTTTCTGCGGGCCGACCGTGCCGCGATCCGCTCTGTGGCTGGTGACGACCGCGTTCACGGCCCGCTTGGCATCGTCGCGGAAACCCTCCCAGGGTGCGGGAAGCTCGCCCACCAGACGATCGGCCTCGCCCTGTCCGTGCCGTCCGGACGCGGTGGCGATCCGCTGCAGCATGGATCGGTCGGTGACGGCGACCACCAGCGCATCGAGCGCATGGTGGCGATGATCCAGCCGGTTCTTGGGCTGGTCCGCGCCGCCGCCGTAATTATGGTCTGGCAGCAGGCCGTTCAGGCCCCAGTGTCGGCGCAGCATTTCCGTCAGCCGGCCCGGCGTCACCCAGACCTTGGACGAGCCTTCGCCGCGATCTGGATAGAGCACGCTGGCATATTCGCGCGTCAGCCGGGACAGATGCTGCGTGTCGATCAGGTGCCGGGCCAGGAAGCCGCCATCCTTGTCGAAACGCTGCATCGCGTCGGGCTCGAACCGCCAGCGCTTCTCGCGCGGCAGCCGCGTCGCCCGTTCGGCGATCTCGTCCCAGCGCGCCGTGCCCCCGAACGCCTCCCAGGGCGAGCGCTTGCGCTTCTCGCGGTTGGCGGAGCGCATGCACAGCAGGCGGTTGCCCTGAGAATCGTCGAGGGTCTCGGAGAACGGCAGGATATGGTCGATCTCCACCTCCGGCGAAAACAGCATCGCGGCGCTGATGATGGCGCCTGTATAGACGCAGCGCCGATCCAGGGCGTTCTCGCGGTTCAACTCCTCCCAGAGCTTCACCCTGGCCCGGTTGGCGCCCTTGTCGTCGATCCCAAGCTCGGCCAGCTTCTTCGAGCGCTGCTCCGCGTCCCGCCGGTTCTCGGCGTTCTTCTTGTTGAGGCGCGCCTTTTCCTCCTCGGTCAGTTTCAGCTCGCGCGCGAGTTCGATCGCCATCTGCGCCGGCGGCCCGTATGCCTTGATCAGCCGGTTCACTACGCGCCGGAACTGGTTCAGCCCGATATGGACCGTGGGATTGCTGAGCTTGCCAAAGCGTGGCTCGTCCTCGTCGGCCGGATCCCCGCTGCCGGGCAGGACGTGATGCGGCAGCACCGCGCCGTAATAGGGCAGGTCGGGCAGGACCTCTCCGGTGCGCCGGTCGGAGTGATGGCCGAGCCCGGCCGCCTCGACCGCTTCGCTATAGACGATCACATCGGCCCGAAGCGCCGTGATCAGCCTGCGCGTCGCGGTGAGACCGAAGCGGCCGTGTCCGTCGGGCAGGGGGGTGTCGGCCACGGCTTCCGCCTGTTCGGGCGTGAGGCGGTGCTCCGCCTCCAGAAATGCGCGCAAGGCGGCCAAGTCCGTCTCGGTCTCCGCAGCCAGGATCCGTTCGACCAATGTCGCCTGGGTATCGTCCGACAGCAGACCCCAGCGATCCCCGAAGCGCTTCTTGTCGGAAAAAGCCGCCGCGACCTCGTCGCCTTTCAGCTCGGTGCGGTTCTCCGATTCCTTGTTGAATCGTGCCGCCGGGTCGAGCTTCAGCGTCTTGCGCAGGCTCTCGAATTTGACGCTCTTTTTTGTCTTGAGCTTCAGCAGAAGAAGGTCGCGCTGCTCGCGTGTGAGTTTTTCGGGGTTGGCGCCGACATGGACGATGCGCAGCGCATTGAGCTCTTCCAGCAGACGCCGTTGCTGGAACAGAGGATGCGCTTTCGGCAGGCGCCGTTCGCCGGTGTCGTGCAGCAGGGTGCAGAGCCCGATCTCCGGCTTCTTGAGCGGCCGCTGGCGGAAGATCACGTCGAACAGGAGCTCTCGCAGGGTGTCGGTCAGCAGGGCAGGGTGGTGCTGGGCCTGTGCGTCGAGGATGGCGTCGAACTCTTCCTCCAGAAGCACGCGCTCGGGGTAGAAATCGTAGCCGTCGCCCTTCGCGTTCTCCCCTGTTTCCGGCCGCAGCCGGGTGCGCACGCTGGGGATCCGGTTCTGGTCCGTGGCCGATTGCCGCAGCCCGTGCAGGAAGGCGCCGAAGGTCTGCGCGCCGGTCTCGTCCATGCGCTCCCGCAGACGGGACACGCCGAGACGCACCTTTCCGGTCTCGCCGTCATCCTGCCGGTCTGCCCGTCGGTTCGACTTGAAGCCGCGTCGCTGATTGAGATGGAATAGCGCCCGTCCGATCTCGTGCGGCGTGAGCGCCTCGTGCAGCGCGCGGGCGCGCAGGGCGAACGGGTCGAGCCCTTCCAGCGCCTTGCGTGCGGCCGGATTGGTGTCGGGCGGAAACAGGCCGGCCAGCGACAGATGCTTGAGTAGGGCTTTCTGACGCTGAAGGAAGCGGTCGCGCCGTCGCCTGGCCGAGCGCGCCTCGCGCCGGTCGATGGCGAGGGATTGCTTGGATTTCGGATCGCGCCCGTCGCCGAAGATGCGCGAGCCCATGGCGAGGATGGCTGTGGCGCGCCCGTCCTCGTCCAGGGTCACGCAGCACCACCCGAGCGAATTCGTCCCGATATCGACGCCGAGCCGCCAGATCATGATCCTTATCCTCCGATCGGTTTCGATAGCCGGCGTGTGTTTCCAGCCGGACGAGCAGCTTGCATGGTCCGGGCACGATGAGGGTGGACGGCTTGCTCCCCATGTCGGTCACCGACCGTCGGCGTTGTTCGCCGCGGTTGCAAGAAGTTCCGTTCCTGCAATGATTTGCTATTTGGCGGAATTACTTGACAGGATAGAGGAACCTTGCTGTTGTTCTGGTTCAGAGATCGCGGGTCCGGCGGTTAACAAGCGGCTGGTTCGCACCAAATAAGGGCGGCGCTTCGGCGTCGCCTTTTTTGTTCGCCTGGCTCCAGCCTGTCGTGCTGCGTAAACCGCACGTCATGAACGGTTCGCCATGCAATCGCCGCATGATTGTGCCACTATCCCCGCGATGAAGCACGGGAGGGCACGCGCATGATGATGATGGTCGGACTTCCTGCCGTGCTGCTGTCGATCGCCCTGCTGCTGGTCGCCGTCTGCGCCGTGCAGCCGGTCGCGCGCAGGCTGGCGCTGCCGGAAACCGTGCTGCTGGCGGTGGTGGGCATCGTGCTCGGCGGCGCGGCCGACGTGCTGCTGCGCTCTTCCGTCACCAACGTGTTCGACGGGGCGGCGCGGACTCTGCTGGATTTCCCGGTCGATTCCGAGGCTTTCCTGCTGATCTTCCTGCCGATCCTGGTGTTTCAGGGCTCGCTGATGATCGATGTGCGCCGTCTGGCGCATGAGGCGGCGACCGTTCTGCTGCTGGCGATCGTCGCCGTCATCGTCAGCACGGCCGCGATCGGTTTCGCGCTCTACCCGTTCTCCGGCATGCCGCTGGTCGTGTGCCTGACTCTTGGCGCCATCGTCGCCAACACCGATCCCTCCGCCGTGGCGGCGATCTTCGGCGAGATCGGCGCCGCCAGCCGCCTGACCCGTCTGGTCGAAGGCGAGGCGCTGCTGAACGACGCGGCCGCAATCTCGATCTTCGGCATTCTGCTGCCGGCGCTGACCACGCACGCCGAGGTGTCGGTCGGCCCCGCCATCGTCGATTTCGTCCTGTCGTTCGGCGGCGCGCTGGTGGTGGGCGCACTGCTCGGCCGTCTCACATTGTGGACTACGACCCTGATCGGCGGCACGCCCGCGGCAGAAGTCACGCTCACCATCGCTCTGCCTTACGTCGCCTATATCGTGTGCGATCGGTTCGGCATGTCTGGCGTGGTGGCGACCGCTGCGGCCGGTCTGGTGTATTCCGCCTACGGGCCCTCCACGCTGCGTCCGCAGACCTGGCGTTTCGTTCAGGAGTTGTGGGAGCAGCTCGTGTTCTGGGCCGGCTCGCTGGTGTTCGTGCTCGCCTCCATGCTGGTGCCGCGCCTGCTGATCGGCATGACTCGCTGGGACGTCGTGCTGATCCTGATCGCGGTCGCGGCCGGTCTCGCCGCGCGGACCGCCGTGGTGTTCGGGATGCTGCCGGTCCTCGCCGCGACCAAGCTGTCGCCGCCTGTGCCGACTCCGTTCAAGGCCACCATGGTCTGGGGCGGGCTGCGCGGCGCCATCACCCTGGCCCTGGCGCTGGCCGTGGCCGAGAATTCGCACGTGAATGCGCAGGTGGCGCATTTCATCGGCATCATCGCCACCGGCTTCGTGCTGTTCACCCTGTTCCTGAACGGCACAACGCTGCGCCATCTGGTGATCAGGCTGAAGCTCGATCAGCTTTCCCCGATCGACCAGGCGCTGCGCCATCAGGTGCTGAGCATCGGTCTGGGCGAGGTGAAGGAGCGCACGCGGCGCGTCGCCGGCGATCTGGGCTTTCCCGCCCATGCGATGAAGCATGTGCTGGACAAGCTCGACCGTCGCATCGCCGCCGAACAGGCCGCCAACACCTTCGACACAGCGCTCGGCGACCGGCAGCGCGTGACGCTGGCGCTGATCACCATCGCCAATCAGGAACGCTCGATCCTGCTCGACCTGTTCCGCACGCGCGGCATCTCGCGCCGTGTGATGGAAACGCTGCTGCGTTCCGCCGAGGCGATGATCGACGGGGCGCGGCTGGAAGGCCGGTTCGGCTACGTGCAGGCGGTGCGGCGTCGCCTCAGCCCGAGCTGGCGGTTCCGTCTGGCGCAGATGATCCACCACCGCCTGCATCTCGATGCGCCGCTGATGTATGCGATGATGGAACGGTTCGAGATGCTGATGGTGGCGCATATCGTGTCGCTGTCGCTGACACGCTTCATGCGCCGTCGCGTCGAGCCCACGCTGGGCACGCGTCTGGCCGACATCGTGTCCGAGGTGCTGGAACGGCAGCAGAAGCTGTTGGAGGAGGCGATCGGCACCATGCGCCTGCACTACCAGGGCTACACCGAGGCGCTGGAAAGCCGGATGCTGCGGCAGGTGGCGCTGCGCCTGGAGGGCGAGCAGTACGACGAGCTGCTCTCCGAGAGCCTGATCAGCGAGGAACTCCACGCCGAGCTGTTCCGTGGCGTGGAGCAGCGCCGCCACCGGATGGAGCGTCGCATGCGCTTCAACCTGAAAAGCGGCATCGAGAGCCGGATCAAGGCGATCCCGGCGCTGAACGGCGTGCCGGTGGCGGTGCTGCACGATCTGGCGATGAGCGTGGCGATCCATTTCACCGCCCCGAACGAGCGCATCCTCAAGCGCGATCGCCCGGTGCGCATGGTGTATTTCATCAGCGCCGGCCAGTTCGAGGCCCATGTGGACGAGCACGATATCCATTTCGGACCGGGCACGGTGCTGGGAGCGGACGATCTGCTCAACGGAGGCAGGGTACGCACCTCTGTGCGCTCGCTGCGTTTCGGCCATCTGCTGGCGATCAGCGCCAAGGAATTCCTGCGCCTGGCGGAGGAATATCCGGTGGTGCGCGAGAATCTCGACCGGCAGTCGCGCGTCCGTATGGGCGAACAGCCGAACCAGCCCTTGCTGCCGGGGCCGGCCGCCACCGCCTCGCCCCTGCCCGGGCTGACCCAGGCAGTCTCGTCGGACCTGGCCTCCGGGAACGAGATCGAGGCGGCGTCGCATCGGTGAGCCGGGCGCCGGACCCGGGAACCGCTTGCGCATGAGAACGGCCATCGACCGGCTTCGCGACGCTGACGCGCCACCTCCCGACGCAACTCCCGCGCTGCGCGCCCTGTGGCACGAGGTGCATGGGGATTGGCACGCCGCGCACGCGCTGGTGGAAGAGCCGGCGGATACCGAGGAGTGCCTCCTGCACGCCTTCCTGCACCGGGCCGAAGGCGATCTCGCCAATGCCTCCTACTGGTATCGCCGCGCTCAGGTGCCGCTCCGGCGCGACAGTCTGGATGCGGAGCGCGCCGCGCTGGCGGAACGTCTGCTGGGGTAGGATAAGCGGCTGATTATCGCTCCGGGCGCTCAGCCCTTGTCCTCGCCCGGCGGGATCACGGACACCTTGCCGTCGCGCTCCACCACCGCGTAGGCGATCTGCTCCAGCCGCTGCAGCCCGGACTGGCGGATCGCGGCCATCACGTCGGACCGTTCGATGCGCAGTCCGCGCATGCGCTTCTCGTGCCAGCCGCCATTCTCGTAGATCACCACGGGGGTTCCATCCACCAGCCGCCCGAACAGAGGCGAGCGCAGCTTCAGCCACGACACGGCGATGTGGTTCAGTCCGATGGTGCAGACCGCGCTGTAGGCGGCCACGGCGGAATGGTCCTCGCCCAGGACCGAGGTGATGGTCGCGCCCCCGAACAGGAACAGCACCACGAGGTCGAACGGTGCCATTTGGCTCGCGGTGCGCCGACCGACCAGACGCACCGCGATCAGCAGGATCCAGTACGCGAGCATCGCCCGCAGCACGACGTTCATGGCAGCACCGTCTGCGATATGCGCACGATCGCCCCGTCCACGGACAGGCTGACCGGGACACGTCCGACGGCGGATGATGTCTCCATCAGCCGCATCATCGCATCGCCGCCCGGCCGCGTCGCGAACACGAGATCGATCCCGTCCGCACGCGCGATCTCCGCGACGGGCGTCGGCAACACCGACACGAGCGCGAGCGGCTCGCCGAAGCTGCGCCCGAGATGCACCGTCTCGGTGGCACCGCGCGCGTCGCGCACATGCCGCGTGACCTGCGTCTGCGTGCCGAAGCGCGCGACCGGTTCGTAATCCACCGACAGGCGCCCGCTCGGATCGACCTGCGTCGCATGGCTCAGCGGACCGCTCCCCAGCAGGCCGAGCAGAGCGGCGCCGACCACGCCGACCATCACCAGCCGGCCGCCGATCTCGGCCAGGTGCCAGCGCCGCTCGAAGCCGCGGTCGAAACCGACCTCCAACTCGTCGTTGATCCGCCCGGCCCCTTCGATCGCCATCGCGCAGCGCTCCGATCCATCGGGCGGGCAACGGCGCCGGTCGGTGGCGGTTCGACTTTATGGTGTCAGGGAGCGGGGAATTTAAGATTCAGTCGATCCAGGACAGCAGCAGCGACACGGTGATCAGCGACAGCACGGTCGAGATCAGCGTGGCACGGCTGGCGACGCCCGGTTCGCGCTCGTAGAGCCGCGCCAGCATGAACGGGCCGGTGCCGACGGGCAGGGCCGAAATCAGGATCGCGGAGCGGCTCCAGAGCGACGGCAGGTGGAAGACGAACAGCGCCAGGATCGCGGTCATCGCCGGCTGGAACAGAAGCTTCAGCGCCACCACGCGCGCCAGCGCCGCCATCGGCGCGCTGCCCTGCATCGGTTCGGCCAGGAACAAGCCGATCGTCACCAGCGCGCAGGGGCTCGCCGCGTCGCCCAGCAGGCCGGTGAAGCGCAGCACAGGAGCGCCCAGCGTCAGTCCGGACAGGTTCACTACCGCGCCTGCGATCGGCGCCGCCACCAGCGGGTTGCGGATCAGCGCGATCCCGACCGTCAGCAGCGTGCGCGCCGTGCCGTGGCCGGACTGGAGGTCGAGCTCGACCAGCGCGATGGCCAGGGCGAACAGGGCGCAGACCGTCAGCAGGGTCGCCAGGATCACCGGCGGCAGGCCGGCCTCGCCAAACACGCCAAGGCAAAGCGGAATGCCCATGAAGGCGGTGTTGGCGTAGCCCGCGGCCAGCCCCTCGATCACCGCGCCGGACAGCTTGTTGGCCCGCAGAACCGGACGGCGCAGATCGAGCGCCAGCCCGATCCCGAACGTTGTCAGCATGGCGGCGCCGAAACACAGCAGGAAGCCGGGATGGTCGATCTGGCTGCCCGTCACCTGCGCCATGCTCTGGAACAGTTCGGCCGGCAGGGCCAGCCGCACCACGAACCGGTTCAGGCTGTTGGTGGCGCCGTCGCCGAGCCAGCCGAGGCGCCCGGCGACGAAGCCGGCCAGGATCAACGCGAAGATCGGCAGCAGCACGGACAGCACGGCCTGCATCAGTTGGTCCCTTCGCCCGGCGGTGCGGCGATCAGCATCTGCACCGGCACGTCCTGCGCGGTGGCAGAGGTCACGGCGAGGCCCGTGCTGTCCAGCGCGCCCAGCTCGACGGGCGCGCCCGGTTGCAGCAGCACCACGCGGCCGGCGATGCGAACCCGGATCGGATCCCGGAACAGAAGGGTGAAGCGCGTTCCGGCGTCCGGCCGGACGGGATCGCTCCAGCGCCCCGCAGGCGCGTCGAACCGCATCCGGCGAAGCGGCAGCGGCGGCAGAGACAGGGACAGTGCGGTCGGCGCGCCGGGGCGAAGATCGATCTCCCGCATGGTGCGCTGCAGGCCCGGCGCCGTGGCCACGATCCTGTGCCGCCCGGCCGAGAGCGTCCGGCGCAGCGGGGTATGCCCGATCGGCCGTCCGTCCAGCGTCACCGCCGCGCCTGTCGGGTCGGTATCGAGCACCAGCTCCGCCGGTCTCGGCTGCGGCGACAAGGTCAGGCTGCTCGTCCGGCCCGTTTCCGCATGCAGGATGCGTTCCGGCGTCTCGAAGCCGTCGGCGGCAAAGCCGATCCTGTGCCGCCCGGGCGCTACGTCGATCGGGCTGTCCGCCGTGCCGGATGCGACGCCGTCCACCAGCACGCTCCCGGAGGCGGGCCGGGTCAGATGCACAACCAGCGTGCCGTGCGGAGTGATCACCAAGGTCCGCCACAGGATCGCCGCGCACACGAACACGAAGGCCGCGGCGAGAAGCTTGCGGATCGCCCCCGCGCGATTCGGATTGGGCGGCCGCGCCAGGGACCGAGGCTGCGACCGCCTGGCCGGCGTGCCGTTCCGGTTCCAGCGCGCATCCTCCTTGTCCGCATTGGTTGGGATCGCGCGGAGATCGGGCTCCGGCGGTACAGACGCCGCTGCCGGGGCCGGCGAGAAACGCGGCTCGACGCGCTCCGGCTCTCCCGGCGGGGGAACGCTCCGCACCTGATCGGCCGGGACCGCCGGCGCGGCCGGAGGGGAAGCGGCCTCGGGCGCGGGCGGTTCTTCCGCGACAACCGGCTCGGGGCGGCGAGGGGGCGGAGGCACCGGTGCGGACTCCCGCTGCACGATGCCGCAGAACGGGCAGAACGCGACCGGCGAGCCGAGTGTCGCGCCGCAGCCGACGCAAAACGGGCTCATGGCGCGGCGCTGCCGCAGGCCGCGGACCAGCCATCAGGCACGGGCTGCGCCGGGGTGCAGCTTCCGGCGGCGGGAATGCGGTTGATGGCCGCATCGGCCAGTTCCAGCAGCCCAGAGCTGGGTTGCGGGTCCTGCGCCACCTGCTCGTCGCGCTCGAAACGCAAGATGGCCGACGACAGGGCGTCGGACGCCACGCCGTCCACCGCGCCGTCGTAATAGAGCAGGCGCTTCAGCGCCGCCTGGGTGTCGCGGATCAGCGGGCTCGCTTCGGGCGCTTCATAGAGATGGTCCGCGACCCGTCCCGGCCCCCAGCCGCCGCCGGGCAGACGGCAGCGCTCGCCTTCCACCGCGAAGCGTTGCGACGCGCCCTCCACCGTGTAGCGCAGCGGCCGGCAGAAGCGCCCGCCGCCGAGTTCGGGTGCGAACGGGACGATCGTGCCGGACAGGCCGCTGCCCGGATCGTCCCACGGCACCGGCGTGTTGGCGGGCACGCTGTCGAGAATGAACGGCAGCCGGCCCGACACCGCCTGCTGCGCCTGCGCCATCGGCGCCAACTGGCTCTGCGCCATCGGCGCCGAAGGGTCCTGCGCCCTGGCCGGAAAGAGCGGCAGAAACAGGATCAAGGCGAGGCTGCATCGCCACCGGGGCCGGAACCCGGACTCACTCGTCATCCGGCAACGACTCCTCGTCCTCCGGCAGGGTGTCGCGCAGCAGGTCGAGCAGAACCGGAACGTCGCGCACGCGCTGCCATTGCGCGCTGCCGAGCAGACGCACATTGGTGCCCTCGCGCAGCGTGCCGTTGCCGGCCAGAACCCGCATCTCCGCCAGCGAGAACGGCCCGGACAGCTGCTTGGCAATCGACAGATGCCAGGCGGCCGTTGGGGTCGCCTCGTCGCGCGGCAGCGTCGTCGTGGCGGCGTCGGGTTGCAGCAGACGCGCCAGCGCCGCGTCGGTGAAGCGCTCCGGCACGATGCGCCTCTTGTCCTGCGCACGGGTTTCCGGTGGGTCGGACGGGTCCTGATTGGCATCGTGCGGATCGGCGTCGGTCGCGCTGCCGGGCAGGGCGACCGTCCAGTCCGGGATGGAACGCGACAGGGCGGCGTAGGCGCTCGCGATATCGGCCGGTGCGGTCGGGATGGTCGCGGCGCGCTCGCGCAGATCGGCCGCGATCTCCGACGCCAGGATCTGCACAAGACCCGGAATGCGGTCGGTCTGGGTCGGCCCGATCCGGCTCTTGCGCGCGGCGTAGACGCGCTCGCCGGTCCAGCCGATCAGCGCGGCCGCCGCCAGCAATTGCAGCTTGCTCAGGCCCTGCTCGAAGGCTTCTACCCGGCTCTGCACCTTGTCGCGATGGCGCGAGAATCCGCTGGAACGGATCACGCGCTCGGTGCCGGCATCGCCCCAGTCGCCGCCACCCAGATCGATCTGGTAGGGCTCGCCCGGACGCGCGCCGCGCTGGAGGATTCCGTAGGCGACGCCGCGAACGAACAGCTCCATGTTGCGCCGCATCTCCTCGATCTCGCGCGTGGTGGGCACGACGGGATCGGGAAAGCGCTCGCTCTGGCGATGCGTGTGCAGCGGCATCGGCCGTTTCTGTTCGAGCTGATAGGCGATGCGCCAATCGGTGCGCAGCGGATCGATGCTGTCGAGCGGAATGCCGCTCAGTTCGCAATAGATCAGGATGCGGTCGCGCAGGCCCGAATTGAGGTATTGCGGCGCGCCGATGCCCAGGCGGCCGGTCGGCACGACCTGCGCGATCTCGGCGCCGAAATTGCGCTCGAAGCTGTCCTTGTCGTCGGTCGCGATCAGCAGGGTATAGCGCGGCCCCATGGCGATGCCGCTGCCGAGATGATCGAACGAGGCGTCCAGCCAGGGCATGGCGCGGATCATGGCGCGCTGGAAGATCGCCATGCGGTCGCGCGCGCTCATGTCGAGCAGGATCGACTGCGCCGAACGCAGACTCTCCGCGCGCGGCGCCAGTTGCGCCCGCGCGAAGCCGCGCAGGCGATTCAGCAGCACGGCCCTGGCGGAATCGTCCCGCAGGATCGGGAACAGCACGCGCGATCCGCCCTCGTCGCGGAACATCTCCTGAGCCCAGCGCGCGATTTCCGCCGGGTCGCTGTCCAGCATCGCATGTGCTTCGGCGTCCGCTTCCGGCAGGACCACGAAGGTTCCGGCATCGCGACGCGAGACCGCCTCGCGCAGCAGCCCGATCTCGGTGTCGAACTCGGCCAGGGTGCGGCGCACCAGCAGGCGCCCCTGCACGAGCTCCGAGACCGCGCCGTCCCAGAGCGTGTTTCCGTCCGCGTCCTGGCCGCGACGCGTGCCCAGCATCTCCGACATGTCACGCAGGAATTGCTGCGCTTCCACCGCGGCCTGACGGCGCAACTGCATGGCGAGATAGTACGAGGTCTCGGTGCGCAGGTGCTCGAGATAGCGCTCCGCCGCCTTGCGGTCCGGCCCGAACAGGCGGCGATTCACCGCCTCGCGCAGGTTGTCGAGCGACTGCTCGAACCGGCGCTGCGTTTCCGCCGCGCGCGCGGCGTAGCGCGTCTCGATCTCGAACAGGCGTCCGATCTCGGTCTCGAGCTGAAGCTTGGAATCCTCGACCAGACGGATCGTGTAGTCGAGGCCGCCGCGATCGCGCTGGTCGAGATAGTCGAACAGAACCGCGCGCAGACCGTGCGGCCCGGCAGACGCGCGCTCTGCGGTCAGCCTGTTGCGCGTCGCCAGGATCAGGTCGGCGGCGAGTCCGGATCCGCTCTTGTGCCTGATGGTGCCGAGAACATCGCCGTGGCGCTGCTCGAATTCGCGCAGCGCGAGCGTGGGCAGGTTGCGCGGATCGGCGCCGTTGAACGCCTCGCTCTGATAGGTCGCCAGCAGATCGCGATCGATCCCGGCCAGAATGGGCTGGCCGTTGCCGTCTTCCAGAAGACGCTCGATCAGCGCGGGCTCGTTGATGGTGCCGGTGTCGCTGGCGCCGGGCAGCACATGCTGGAACGGGTTGGGCTGCAGGAAGAATTGCTGGTCGAGAAAGTCGTCGCGCTCGGACGGCGTCGGCAAACGTCCCGAATCCTCCAGCGCCACATTGAAATACGCCTTCAGCATCGCCTTGGAGGTTTCGGCGACGGCGCTGTCCACCGCGACGCGGCTTTTTGTGTCGATCGTGCTCTGGCCGAAGGACGAGAAGAGCTGGCTGTAGCGCAGCGCCTGACGCCCGAGCTTGGCCGGCAGAGGCGGCTCGTAGTTGTCGACCTTGTGCTGCGCCTGGTTGACGGCGATCGACCGCTTGGTGGCGGCGAACTCCGAGGTACCGAAATCCTCGAACAGGATGTCGGCCGCCATGTCGTAGAGATCCTCGACGCCGTCGAGACCGTCATCGAGCACGTTGCGCGTGTCGAGCAGATAGACGTCGTCGAACGGCGCGATATTCGCCGCCGGTCCTTGATGCTCCGCCCATTGCTCCACGAACGGCGGGGAGGGGTTCGGACGCATCGCGTGTTCGAGTTCCATCAGCGCCGCGTAGCCGTTGGCGCTCACGCGCTGTCGTTGATGATCCTGGTATCCGCCCGGCAGAAGCAGAACCAGCTCCACCGTCGGCATCGGATGGATCAGCGACCGCAGCGCCAGTCCCAGATCGATGAACGCGCCCGATCCGGTACCGCCGGCCGCCGAACACACCACCACCACGCGCAGACGGTTCTCCACCTCCAGACCGAGATGGGCGAGATCGTCCTGATGGCCGACGGAGCGCAGCAGATGGTCGGCCCGCTCGCGCAGCATGTCGGAGAGTTTGCGGAACTGATCGAAGAACAACAGGCGCGAGATCGCCCGGACCTGTCCTGCGCCTTTCTCCGTGTTGATCAGCGCGAAATCGGCGATCGGCAGCCAGTCCGCGATCAGCGGATAGCGGTCGATATCCTTCATGTAGCGCTTCACGTCGACGGCATGCTGCAGACGCTCGTTCTCGCGAAAGGCGACGATGCGCGCGAGCGGATCGGTGTTTGCCTGCCGGTCGCTCTCGATCGCGGTGCGCAGATCGGTGTCGAAATACACGAAGGAGGCGATCGGGAAGCGCGACAGATCGTCGATCCGCCGCCCGTTCCAGTCCGCCGTCAGGATGCGGCGGCGCAGACGCAGCAGGATCTGCATGCCGGTGCCGCCCAGCCCCACGAACAGGGTGGGCTGCACGCGTCTCGGCGTGGCGGCATCCGGCTGACCCGATGTGGTGGCGGACATGCGTCGAACTCCCGATCAGGCGCGCGGGCGCAACTGCCGTCCGCGCTTGGCGGCGCGATACAGCAGCACGAACAGAACCAGCATCAGCAGGATGAACAGGCCGAGTGGCAGGGTGAAGGCGAGCGTGCCCCACAGATTGCCGAGCAGCCCGAACAGCACCAGCACGCAAAGGCCCAGCAGCAGCGCGAACAACGCCCAGCCGGCGCTTCCGGCCGCGGAGGGCGACGCGCGCAGGCTGATCAGATGCGACCGGATCGCGCCGCGCACGAAGAACAATCCCACGGCAAGCACCAGAAGGATGGCGCCCCCCGCCACGGCGCTCGTCGTGGACAGGGCCGCCTCGCCGGGGAGCGTCGCCGCGTCGATGGTCTGTCCCGTCTGGGTCTGCGGGATGGTCTGGGTCTGGTTCGCAGCACTCGGGGCGCCCGTTTGAGCGGGCGCGGCCGGGCCGCTGGTCTGCGCGTCGCCGGCCGGCGGCGGAAGGTTGAAATCCGGCGTGCCGCCTTTGGCGGGGGGCGTGGTTTGGGCGGGTGCGGGCATGGGGCGGTCTCGGTCCGGGTTCGTTCGGTCAGCGCGCTGTGTCGCCGGATCGTTCCACGATTCCCGGCCGTCCGAACAGACGGCCGCGCACCGTGAACGTCCGGCCGCCCGGCAGGGTGATCTCACGCCGCTCGAACGGGCGCAGCCTGATCCGCCGCACCTGTCCCGCCAGCGTGACCGCGTGTTGGCGCGGCGCCAGCAACAGAGCCAGGAGCGCCAGCAGCAGAACCAGCGCCGCTGCGATCCCGCCGAGCCCCAGGATCAGCGGCCAGGCCGAGAACCGGACGATCAGCGTCACCGGGAGATCCGTGGTCGCCGCGCTGACGGAGCGATCGGCGAAAAACACCGACGGCAGCTGATCCATCGCCGCGATCTGCGCCATCTTCTGCTGGAAACCGTCGCTGAGCGAGAGCCCGACGCCGGACAAGGCGATCCGCAACGTTCCGTGCAGCACCACGTCCTTCTGCAGCCAGCCGGCGATGCCCGGCGCGCGGTCGATCGCCGGCACGTGCAGCGACAGGGTCACGCCGTTCTCGGCCTGCTCTGGCTGCAAGGCGGTCAGCTGATCCGGCGCGATCGTGGCTTCGAGCGCAGGGCCGCCGCCTTCCGGCGGCACCCAGCCCAGCGAAAGCCGCGCCCTGTCGATCACATGCGGATAGAAATCCGAGCGCAGCGCGCCCTCGATCGACACCACGGACGGCGTTCCGCCCGGTACGCCGTCGAACACCAGCCCGCCCTGCGGTCCGCGCGACACGTGCAGCCCGGGCGTCGCGCTCCGCTCCGGCAGGAACGACAGGCGCGCCTGGTCCAGCGGTTTCAGCTGCACCGCCGGGTCGGAGAACAGGCGCGTCAGCGCCGGCGCGTGCGTGATCCGCTCCAGCTCGGTTGCCGCCGCATTGCCGTAGGCGATGCCGTAGATGATCAGCCCGTTCGCCTCGTAGAGCTTGCCTCGCACCGGCATTCGCACCGGATAGGACACGATGGCCGGCAGCGCCGCGCTGGAGCCCAGTCTGGTCGCGAAATCACGGGTGTTCTCCGTCACGCGCTGGCTGTTGCCGGGCGAATTGCGGTTGTTGGTGATCATCCAGACGATGCCGGGCTGTCCGTCCAGGATGGTCTGGACGCCGCCTACCAGCGCGCCGTCGAAATCGGCATCGGCGAGATGACCGTCGCGCTGCCGCGCCGGCTCGATCGAATCCACCGCCCGCGCGATCGCAGCCGGATCGTCGGCGCCGCGATAAACGACGTTCGGCGAGCGCCGCCCCGGCACCTGGCCGTCCTGGTCGAAGCTGGCCACCACCGTCTCGCCACCCGCATCCGAAGCGGCGATCAGCGCCTTCACCAGCGGCCGGAACGACGAGGCCGGATCGGTGTAGAACGGCTCCATCCAGCCGGAATCCTGGACCAGATACACCGATGCCACCGCGGCCATCGCGTGCGTTGGCGCGATGAGTGCGAGCGTCAGCAGCAGCGCGAAAAGCGCCGGCAGGAAGCGTTCTTCTTTTTCTGAAGAAAAAGAAGCAAAAAGACTTTTATTCGTTTTGGTTCTCGAACCTTGCCGGCTCTCGGCACCAAACGGAGAAGAGTTTTTTGGTTCTTTTTTGCAAAAAAGAACAGCCCTAACTCTCATCGCGCAGCTCCCAGCGGAAGCAGCGATTCTCGATCGCGCCATGAACCATCAGAAACCGCCCATGCACCGTCGCCGAAAGGTCGCTCGCGCGATGGGCGCGCAGAACGCAGTCGAGCGGCTCCAGCATGCGCGGCCCGCGGCTGAAGACCAGCGTGCAGACCACAGGCGGCGCGTCCTGCGGCGGCGGAAACAGGGGGTCGCCCAGGAAGCCGCCCAGACGGCTGCGATCGCTGCACAGCGCCAGGACGAACCGGTTCTCGCCCAGGCAAAGCAGCGGATACAGGAAGCGATCGTCGTCGAGGGGATAATCGCAGACCGGCCGCTCGTCCCAGGGCAGCCGCAACTGCGCATTCTCGCGGAACACGGCATGGCCGGTGCCGGGCATATAGCCGCGCGCCATCCTGCGTCCGCGCGGCTGGTTCGGGGCGAACAAGCTTTCCCAGACCAGCGTGTCCCGGTCGAGCCGCGCCTGCACATGCAGCGTGCCGTCGCGGCCGGCCACCGGCCGCGCGTCCAGCAGCGGCGAGACGTCGTCCGCCCACGCTGAAAAGCGCGCCTCGAATCCTTCGCCGGTCTCGCGCACCGCCAGTTGTCCGGTCTTGCTGCACCAGAACGCGCTGTCGACGCCGCAAACCGGCACGGCGAACGGTCCAGCTTCCGCCTCGCCTCCGGAGACGGGCAGGAATGTCCACGATCCGCCGGACAGAAAGGCTACGGCCAGCCCGCCATTCCACGAGACCGGCGCGATTACCGCGCCACCCAGACGCGTCGGGCCGCCAAGCGAAGCGCAGGGCTGGTCCGGCAGCGTCGCCGGGGTGTCGGCGGCCATCGTGAGATCCAGCCAGACCGGCCCGCGCTCTGTCGGCAAGGCGAGACCGCCATGGCCGGCCGCCGCCGACCAGCTCCAGCGTGGCAGGGCGGCGGGCGGCACCCGAACCAGCCTGTGCCAGTCCGCGTCCCGCCGGGAGAATGCGAACACCCATCCGCTGCTGCGATCGCAACACAGCAGCCGCGACGGCCCGCCGGCGACGGCGATGGCCACCACGCCGGGGGGTAGGCCGATCTCCTCGACCGTCCCCGGATCGGGGAGCAGGGGCAGATCGCGTTCCGGCAAACCGCCGGTATCGCCGAAGGGCGGCGACCACGGCGCAGAACGGTCCGGCGGGGGCGCATCGCGCAGGGATTCGCCGCAGCGCGGGCAGAAGCGGAACGCGTTCGGCAGCGGCGCAGGATGCGCGCAGCCCGTGTCGCGCGCGCCGAGCCGGTCCAGCAGGGCCGCGTCCCCCGGCCGCTCCAGTGTCCGTCCCGCCACCGAGACCGGCGCGAAGCGGTCCTCGGCTTCCCGCCAGATCTCCTGGCCGAAGCGCCCGTCGAGCGTCCAGTCGCTCACGCGCGGCGCCTCATGCCGCACGCTCGTCCAGCAGGCGCAGCACCTCGCGCGCCGCCCCTGTGGCAGGCGGCACATCGTCCGGCGACAGCGACTGCATCACCGCGCGGAACCCGGCCCGTTGCGCATCCGCCGCCGCCCGGTCGCGGATCAGGAGCTCGACCGTGCCGGCCAGCCTGTCCGGCCGGCAATCGCCCTGCAGCAGTTCGGGCACGAGTGCCCGCTTGGCCAGCAGATTGACCATGGAGACGAACGGCACCCGGATCAGCCGGCGCGCGATCGTCGCGGTGAGCGGGTTGACGCGATAGGTCACCGCCATCGGCACCCCGGCCAGGGCCAGTTCCAGCGTCGAGGTGCCCGATTTGGTCAGCGCCGCGCCGCCGCCCGGCGCCGAGGCCGCGGCAAAGGCGTCGTGCTTCGCCGCCACCTCGCTCACCACGATCGGCGCGACCGGCCATCCGGCGACGGCGCGCCTGACGGTCTGCGCCACCACCGGCGATGCCACCAGAACTGGCTGGAGTTCCGGAATGCGTTCCCGCAGCAGGGCCACGGTGCGCCGGAACACCGGCAGGAGACGCGGCACCTCGCTGCGCCGGCTGCCCGGCATCAGCACCAGGACCGGCGCATCCGCAGGCAACCCGTGCTCCTGACGGAACCGTGCCCCGTCGCCCGTATCCGCCCCCGATTGCAGCACCGGATGGCCGACGAAACGTGCTTCAAGACCATGCCGGCGGAAGAATTCCGGCTCGAACGGCAGCAGGCACAGCAGCCTCTCCCAGCGCCCGGGAAATTCCCGCACCCGGTGCTCGCGCCATGCCCACACCTGGGGCGCCACGTAGTGCAGGCGCGGAATGCCCAGGGCCGCGATGCGTTTCAGCAGCCGCAAGGCGAAACCCGGACTGTCGATCGTCACCACCAGATCGGGCCGGCTCCGCTCGATGTCGCGCACCGCCTCGTCGAGGCGGCGCGACAGGCTCCTGATCCGGGGCAGGATCTCGACCAGACCCATCACAGCCAGCTCGCGCATCGGGAACAGGCTGGTCAGACCGCGCTCGGTCATCCGCACGCCGCCGATGCCGCGGAACCGCAGGTCCGGCCGCAATTCGTGCAGAGCGTCCATCAGCCGGCCGCCCAGAACGTCGCCGCTGGCCTCCCCGGCCATGATCCAGATCAGCGGGCCCGTCGCGGCAGCCTCACCGGCCATAAAGCTGGTCCGGGTCGACCAACGGCTCGGTGATCGACACCAGCTTGCCGTCGCGCACCGCGTCGTAGAAGCAGGACAGCCGCCCGGTATGGCAGGCGACCCCGGTCTGATCGACCAGCAGCAGCACCGCATCGCGATCGCAATCGAGCCTCAGTTCCACAACGCGCTGCGTCTGCCCGGAGCTCTCGCCTTTCCGCCACAACCGCCCGCGCGAGCGGCTCCAGTAGCAGGCGCGCCCGGTCTCGATCGTTTCGCGCAAGGCGTCCCGGTTCATCCAGGCCAGCATCAGCACCTCGCCGCTATCGTGCTGCTGCGCCACGGCGGCGATCAGCCCATTGGCGTCGAAGGCGACCTGGTCCAGCACCGTTTCGGTTCCCGCGCTCACGACGCGTCGCTCCCGGCCTCGGCTTTCGGCTCCGGCAGGCGCATCCAGCCCGGCACCCGCGCCTGCAGCGTACCGTGTTCGGTGTCCACCGCGCCGTGCAGATGCTCCAGCCGCAGCACCGCCAGCCCGTTCTTCTCGCGCGAGGAGCGCATGGTGCCGATCTCGCGTCCGTCCGCCATCAGGGGCGTGCCCGGCGGCGGCAGCGCGCCGTCGCCGCTCACCGGCACGAGGCGACGCTTCAACAGGCCGCGATAGCGCGTCCGCGCGGTCAGTTCCTGGCCCATGAAGCAGCCTTTGCTCCAGGACACGCCGTTCAGCTCGTCGAACCCGGCTTCCAGCAGCACCGTCTTCTCCGGTTCGCTGTCCCGTGTGCCGTCCGGCAGACCGAGCAGAAGCCGATGCGTGTCGTAGTCGCTCTCGTCCGCGGTCGCCTCGGGCAGGGTCTCGCCGATCAGCCGCCACCCCGCCTCGGCGAGGCGCGGATCGGGCGCGACAATCAGGCCCGCTCCGTCCGGCGGCGCCCCGTCCCAGCTGGCGGCGACCTTGAGGGCCGTTTCCGCGACCGTCACCTTGGCCCGCAGCCGGAACCGCGACAGCCTGGTGGCCAGAATCGCCGCCTGCGCCGCCTCGCAGTCCAGCAGCAGACGGTCGCCGTGGGAGAACAGGAAGAAATCCGCCAGGTACTTGCCTTGCGGCGTCAGCAGCGCCGCCCAGACCGCGCGGCCGGGCGCGGCGAGGGCAACGTCGTTCGAGACGAGCCCCTGGAGAAAGGAAACGCGATCGGGCCCCTCGATGGCGAGAACGGCACGCGCGGGCAGATGGGCGAGTTTCGACATGCCCCAGAGCTTGGGGGACGGGACGGCTTCCGACAACAGCCGAAAGGTTCTAACAGACACCCCGCATTCGACCGGAGCGCGAACCCTGCCTCGTATCCTGTTCATCACCGCGACCAGGCTGGGCGACGCGGTGCTGTCCACCGGATTGCTCCATCACCTGCTGGAAACGAGGCCGGACGCGCGCTTCACCATTGCCTGCGGCCCGGTCGCCGCCGGCCTGTTCCAACGGATGCCCGGGCTGGAGCGCGTGATCGTGGTGGAAAAGCAGCGCTACGATCTGCACTGGCTGCAGCTCTGGCGCGACTGCGTGCGCACGCGCTGGGACCTCGCCATCGACCTGCGCGGCTCGGCGGTGACGCTGTTCCTGCCCGCCAGAAAGCGCCGGATCATGCGTGGCGGACGTCGCCCCGGCCATCGCACCGCCCATCTGGCCGGCGTGCTGAATCTCGACCCCGCGCCGATGCCGGTCTGCTGGTTCGACGGCGAGGATAACGCCGTGGCTGCCGCCATGCTGCCGGATTCCGCCGCTCCGGACGCGCCGTATATCGGCCTCGGCCCGACCGCGAACTGGAGCGGCAAGGTCTGGCCGGCGCAGCGTTTCGCCGCCCTGTTCGAGGGGCTTCGGGCCCGATATCCGGGCGCGCGCCCGGTGGTGTTCGCGGGGCCGGGCGCCACGGAACACGCCATGGCGCAGGCGCTGATCGACCGGCTTCCGGTGCGGGCGGTGGATCTGCGCGGCAAGCTGTCCTTGCCGGAAATCTCTGCCGCGCTGTCGCGCTGCCGGCTGTTCGTCGGCAACGATTCCGGCCTGATGCACCTGTCCGCCGCAACAGGCATCCCGACCCTGGGCCTGTTCGGCCCCAGCCGCGCCAGCGAATACGCGCCGGCCGGCCCGCGCGCCGCTTTCGTCGAGGCGCCGGGACCGGAGGGGAACGCCCCGATCGGCGGGCTTGCGGTCCGGACGGCGCTCGATGCGGCGCTTGAGCTTCTGGCATGAGCGGGCCTGTGCCGCCCCGGAGCGCGTCGCGGTGAGGATCGCGCAGATCATGGCCGGCTCGCCCGCGGGCGGTGCGGAACTGTTCTTCGAGCGCCTGTCGATCGCCCTGGCCGCGGACGGCGTCGAGATCCTGCCGCTGATCCGGCGCAACGCGGGTAGGGCGGAGCGCCTGCGCGAGGGCGGCCTCGCGCCGGTCGAGCTGCGCTTTGGCGGCCGGCTCGACCTGTTCACCCGGCCGGCGATCCGGCGCGCGCTGGCCACCTTTTCGCCCCGTGTCGCCATCGCCTGGATGAGCCGGGCCGCGCGCATGACCCCCGAGGGCGACCATGTGCTGGCCGGCCGTCTCGGCGGCTTCTACGATCTCGGTCATTACCGCCATTGCGATCATCTGATCGGCAACACGCACGGCATCGTCCGCTGGATCCGCGAGCAGGGCTGGCCGGCTGAGCGCGTGCACTATCTGCCCAATTTCGCCGCGGAGCTTTCCGGCGCCGCCCCGGCGCGTCCCGCTTCCGTGCCCGCTGGCGCGAAACTGGTGCTGGCGCTTGGCCGGCTTCATCGCAACAAGGCGTTCGACGTGCTGATCCGCACCATGCCCCTTCTGCCCGGCGTTCACGTGCTGATCGCGGGCGAGGGGCCGGAGCGCGAGGCGTTGCAGGCGCTGGCGCGAAGCGAAGGCGTGGCCGACCGCCTGCACATGCCGGGCTGGGCGCAGCACACGGCCGGGCTGGTCGCCGCCTGCGACGTGCTGGTGTGCCCGTCCCGGCACGAACCGCTCGGCAACGTGGTGATCGAGGGCTTTTCCGGTGCCAGGCCCGTGGTCGCTGCGCGCGCGCAGGGGCCGGTGGAATTGATCCATGACGGCGAGGACGGCGTTCTGGCCGCCCTCGAGGATCCGCGCGCCCTGGCCGAAGCGCTCGCCTCCGTGCTGGACGATCCCGTCCGCGCGGCCGGTCTCGCCGCCGCCGGCCGGGCGCGGTTCGAGCAGGAGTTCGCGGTCCGTCCCGTGCTGGATCGCTGGCACGATTTCCTTCAGCGCGCGGAGAAGATCTGATGTGCGGCATCGGTGGATTCGCCCTGGCTCCCGGCGTGACGCGAGCGGGCTTCGATGCCGCCGGTCTCACGGCCCTGGTGCGCGCGCTCGCGCATCGCGGGCCGGACGGTTCCGGCCACAGCATGGTCGGGCGCGTCGGCCTGGTGCATACGCGCCTCGCCATCATCGATCTCGACGGCGGCGACCAGCCTTTGTTCGCCGGCTCCGCCGCCCTGATCGCCAACGGCGAAATCTACAACGACCTGCAGCTGCGCGAGACGCTGCCGGAAGTGCGTTTCGCCACGGGCAGCGATTGCGAACCGGCGCTGCATCTCTGGCTGCGCGACGGCCAGCGCTATGTCGACAATCTGCGCGGCATGTACGCGATCGCCATCCATGAACGGGGCGCGCAGAATCTGGTGCTGTCGCGCGATCCGTTCGGGATCAAGCCGCTCTACACTGCTGAAACCGAAGGCGGCATCGCGTTTGCCTCCGAGCCGCAGGCCCTGCTCGCCGCCGGTTTCGTCGAGCGGCGCATGCGCGATGCCGCGCGCGACGAGCTGCTGCAGCTTCAGTTCACCACTGGCCGCGACACCATCTACGAGGGCATCAGGCGCGTTCTACCCGGCGAAACCCTGCGCATCGCCGGCGGACGCGTGATCGACAGGAGCCGCATGGCCGCCTGTCCGGAAGGTCCGGCGGAAACCATCACCGAAACCGCAGCCCTGGCCCGGCTCGACCGCGCGCTGGAAGACAGCGTTTCGCTGCATCAGCGCGCCGATGTGCCGTACGGCCTGTTCCTGAGCGGCGGGATCGACAGCGCCGCCGTGCTGCGCATGATGACGCGTCTCGGCAAATCCCGTGTGCAGGCCTTCACCGCCGCGTTCGACGTGCCCGGCGCCGCCGACGAAAGCGAACAGGCGGCCGTGCTGGCGCGCGCGGCCGGGGCGCATCACGAGATCATGCGCATCGACGAGGCCATGGTCTGGCGCCATCTGCCCGAGATCGTCGCCGCCATGGACGATCCCGTGGCCGACTACGCCATCATCCCGAGCTGGCTGCTGGCCCGTCGCGCCCGCCGCGACGTCAAGGTGATCCTGAGCGGCGAGGGGGGAGACGAGCTGTTCGCGGGCTATGGCCGCTACCGTTCCGCCATGCGTCCCTGGTGGCGTGGCGGACGCGCCATGCGCCGTCGCGGCACCTTCGACGGGCTCGGCGTTCTGCGCGCGTCCGGTCGCGGCTGGCGACAGGGCATCGCCGCCACCGAACTGGCGGAAAGCGGCGACCGATCGCGTCTCGCCGCGGCGCAGGCGTCCGACATCGCGGAGTGGCTGCCGCACGACCTGCTGCTCAAGCTCGATCGCTGCCTGATGGCGCACGGCATCGAGGGCCGCACTCCGCTGCTCGATCCCGCTGTCGCCGAGGCGGCGTTCCGCCTGCCGGACGGGCTCAAGGTGCGTCGCGGCATGGGCAAATGGCTGCTGCGCCGCTGGCTGGAGAACGAGATGCCGGAAGCGCGCCCCTTCGCGCCCAAGCAGGGCTTCACGGTGCCGGTCGGCGCCTGGATCGCCGCCAAGGGCGATCACCTGGCTCCTCTTGTCGCCAAGCAGGAAGGCGTGCGCGAGATCGCCACGCCCGATCGGGTGCAGGCTCTGTTCCGGAACGCCGCCGGACGGCGCGAGCAGCATGCCGCCTGGACGCTTCTGTTCTACGCCCTGTGGCACCGCACGCATGTGGAGGGCCGTATGCCGGCTGGAGATGTGTTCGACACCTTGTCGGCTTAGAGACTGTTCTGAAAGCTAATTCAATTTGCCAAAAGATGCAGACTGGATAACGGGTTATGACCTTGTTTGGCGATAAAATGCCCGTTTATTTGCCAGAAATCCGTGATTGGGAGGGGCCTAGCGGCCCCTCCCATAGTCAAGAATTGGTTCTTTCTGCTAATTTTATTCGGCTCATGAGGCCATCAAGAGCAAGCTCTTTCTTGGCTTCCTGAATCAATGCCTCGGATGGCGGTATACACCTGCGATGCTTAAGACCTTCATTAAATGAATACATTTGGAGTTCTAATTCTTTAAACATAAACACTCCTCAATGTGGAGTGGAGGTAAGTTAGATTGAATGTCGGATTCAATCTAACGGCGACAGGGCGGTAACAGCGCCCTGTCGCATCATATCTCGTCGGCTAGCAAGGATACAACCTTCGCAGCATCAGACGCATAAATGCGATCCGCAGCATGGTCGTGCTGTTTTTCAATAGCCGCTCTCGATCCACACTCAAACGCCAACAATCTCCAAACCACGCGAAACCGCGTTCAACCACCCACCGCTTTTGAGCGGGCACGAACCCCAGCCGGGGACTGGTGTGGTTTTCCCCAATCTCCACATTTGCACCAAACTTGGTTCGCATGAATTTGCCGAACCTGTCGCCGCGATATCCTTTGTCGGCCACTACCTTTTCTACACGATGATTTTTCCAACGCTGGCGAATTTTCGCCAGCACCTTTTCCGCGCCGTTTACGTCATTCACGTTTGCTGGGGTTACTGCTATATCAACCAACAAGCCAAGACTATCAGTAACGGCGTGGCGTTTACGACCTTTTATGCGCTTTCCACCGTCATATCCCCGAGTACTTGCCGCCGCGTTCTTTCCAGTTTTTACGCTTTGGCTGTCAACAAGCAGCAAAGACGGCTGGACATTTCTGCCTGAACCCTTTCGCGCTTCTTCATACAAGGCAAAGTGGATGGCTTTCCATTTCCCCTTTTCGCGGAGCATCTGGAAATAGCCGTACACCGTTTGCCAAGGCGGAAAATCCTTGGGCAACCCGCGCCACTTACAGCCATGCGTGACAAAATAGAGGATGCCATCCATCACACGGCGAACGTCAGTATGACGCTTCCTGCCGCCACATTTGGCTCTAGGAATAAATCCCTTTATCCGTTGCCACTGAGCATCTGTCAGGTCGGTATCGTACCAAGAACGAATAGAGAACGAGTCCACTAATTGGCAATCCACTGATGGAGCAAAAACCTACCTTAAAAAGTGGCTAAAATCAACGGCAAGTCGTTACAAAACAGGCATTTAGTGCCTGGATGGCGTCCGAATTTTTCATACGCTATGATCGTTCCTGCGCTTGGTCGGGCACAAAAAACGAAGGGCAACCCCTCTGTCGGGTGGCCTGCTAATACAACACCCGGCTTCGTGCCAATCGGGGTGAACGGCGACGGCTGTTTACTTCGATGGGGAATAAGCAGGGCAACGTTCCTTCGTTTTCGTTGCGACCAACCGCCCGACGCCAGGAGGCGTCGGGGTTGTCGCAATTGCCCTTGGTCGGGCGGAAAACGAGGCATCAATGGAACAAAGTAGTGAACTGGAAAGACTAGCTCAATTGCGAGCCAATGGCACATTGTCCAAAAAGGAGTTTGAAAGAAAGAAAAGAGAAATACTCTTTCCAGGAAAGAGAGTTCGAAGAGGATTGTGGTGGAAAATACCAATTCTCATCGCCGCTGTTGTGATTCTATTGACTCTTCTTGATGGCAGCAACAAAAAGGCTCCGATAACAAATGCTCAACAGCACGCCAGCGCAGATACAGGACAGATTGATGCGCCGGAGTGCAGTTCAAACGAGGCAAAGCAGGAAGTCGCAAATGTCTTTGCAGATCAACCTGATACCTCAGTCAGATTGAAGTTCTTGGATTGGAAGGATGTGAAGCAATTGTCCTATGATCCAAAAACCAAAGAGCGGGATTGCCAAGGCTACCTGATTTTCAATTCCGAGGATCAGGAGGGTACATACTCGTTTCGATTCTATTACGCCTCTCCCACGTCGCAGGACCAACTCATTGCGGTAAAACCTCTGCAAGATCAACGGCCTAGCAGCGATAATTGATGCCAGATAAGGGGGAGAAAACCCCCCTTATTGTCGTGTAAGTCATTGATATGTTTGCGGTCATATGGCTAGAAATTCTATTTATTTAGCTTTCAAAACAGTCTCTTAGCGGCGACGCAACGGCTTGTCCGGGATCGTTCCGCTATCTTACGGTCCCCGGCATGAGCTTCTTCGAGAGCCTCCTGGTTCTGCTGCTCCTGTCGATCGCGCTGCTGCAGGTGTCGCGCCGGCTCGGCCTGCCTTATCCGGCGATGCTGGCCGCGTCCGGCATGCTGGTGGCGCTGATCCCCGGCGCGCCGCAGATCACGCTCGATCCCGCCATGGCGCTGGCTCTGTTCATCGCGCCCACTCTGCTCGACGCCGCCTACGATTTTCCGGCCACGCTGGCGCGACGCTTCTGGCCGCCTTTGCTGGTCCTGGCGGCGGGCGGGGTGCTGCTGACCGCGTGTCTGGTCGCATGGCTCGGTGTCCGATACGCCGCCCTGCCGCTGCCGGCCGCGCTGGTGCTGGGCGCGATCGTGGCGCCGCCCGATGCCGTCGCCGCCACCGCGGTGCTGTCCAACCTGTCGGTGCCGGCCAATACCGAGGCCGTGCTCAAGGGCGAGAGCCTGTTCAACGATGCGGTGGCGCTGCTTCTGTTCGGCGGCGCGCTGGCGGTTCAGGAGCAGGGCGGCCTGCACTGGATCGGCGTGGTCCATCTCGGCCTTGCCGCTCCGGGCGGCATCGCGTTCGGCATCGCCTGCGCCGTCCTGTCCCGCCTCACCACGCGGTTCACGACCGGAACCCTGGGCGGCAACCTGCTGCAATTCGTGTCCACCTGCCTGGTCTGGATCGTCGCCGAACGGCTCGGCGTTTCCGCCGTGCTCTGCGTGGTGGCCTATGCGATGACGCTCGCCTCGACGCATACCGATGCGTCCTCCGCCCGGATGCGGGTCCATTCCTATGCGGTCTGGGCCACGGCGGTGTTCCTGTTGAACGTGCTCGCCTTCCTGTTCATGGGCATGCAGGTCCGCACCATCCTCGCCAGGATGCAGACCACACGGCTGGATCAGGCGTTGTTCTTCGCCGCGATCGTTCTCGTCGCCGTGGTTCTGGTGCGGTTCGCGGTGGTGATGGCGTCCAACCGTCTCGCGGCGCATATCCCCGCCTATCGCGGTCATGCCGAGCCGCCCACGATGTGCGCCGGCATCCTGGTCGGCTGGTGCGGTATGCGCGGTCTGGTGACGTTGGCGACCGCCTTTGCCCTGCCTGCGGATTTCCCGAAACGCGATCTGGTGACGCTCACCGCGTTCGCCGTCGTCATGGGCACGCTGGTGCTGCAAGGGCTGACCCTCGCGCCGCTGATCCGGCTGCTGCGTCTCGACCGTTCCGAGGATGCCGCACAAGCCTTGTCGCGCGCGCGCGAGGCGCTGATCAAGGCCGGACGGGACAGTCTCGACGGCGAGGACGGTCGCGAGGCAATGCTGGTGCGCAAGACCTATGCCGCGCGCTCCGAAGCCGAACATCTCTGGGCCGATCAGGGCCGTTACCGAGCCCTGGCCCTCGGCGCGATCGCCGCCGAGCGTGCGGCGTTGCAGCGCATGCACCGCAGTCACGAACTCGACGCCGCCTGCTACGACACGCTTCTGGAAGAGCTGGACTGGCGCGAACTCGCCCTTCTTCCCGACGAGCACCGCAGGATCGAGGAAAGCTGACCATGACGGACGGGAAGGCCGGCACCATCGTGATCGTCGCCTATAGGCCGAAACCCGGCTGCGACGCGGCCCTCGTCGCCCTGGCCCGCGAGCATCTACCGATCCTCCGCGAACGCGGCCTCGCCACCGACCGCCCGGAAGTGCTGATGCGTGCGGCGGACGGCACGATCGTGGAAGTGTTCGAATGGGCGCCGGGCGCGATCGAACGCGCGCACGCCGACGTGGCGGTGCAGGCGCTCTGGGCCCGCTACGCCGCCGTGTGCGACTATGTTCCGCTGAACACGCTCGCCGAAACCAGCGAACTCTTCGCCGGTTTCACGCCTTTGCCAGAGTGTAGTGCCGACAGTGGTTGAGATAGGCCGCGTCGTGCAGCGCAACCAGATCGACCACGCTGGTCCATAGCCAGGACGGGGCATCCAGCGTGCCGGAGCGCCGACGCAGCGCGGACAGCCAGGAGCGCCGATCCCCCTCCGCGAGCTGCCGTCCATGCGCTTTTCCCACCACATGGGCCAGGGACCAGGCCACGTCGGACGCTTCCTGCCGTCCCAGGCGACCGAAATCCAGCTTTAGATCCTGCGGCAGCAGGGCGCGCAGAAACACGGACCGGCCCACGCGATCGGCCTCCGGGGACAATCGCGTGTCGGCGTGTTTCAGGGCTCGGAGACCAGAGCCGGCTCCTTCTCCCGCACCCGCCTGCCGCCGAGCAGGGTGCGCACTGCCGTATAGAAGGCGGGTGTGAACAGGAGCCCGAACACGGTCACGCCCAGCATGCCGAAGAACACGGCGGTGCCGAGCGAACGGCGCATCTCCGAGCCGGCGCCGGTGGCCACGGCCAAAGGTGCCACGCCCAGGATGAAGGCGAACGACGTCATCAGGATCGGACGCAGACGCGTGCGTGCCGCGTGCATCGCGGCCGCAGCCGGGCTGGCACCCTCGTCCTCTGCCTGGCGCGCGAACTCGACGATCAGGATCGCGTTCTTCGCGGCCAGACCGACCAGAACCACGAAACCGATCTGCGCCAGGATGTCGATCGACAGCCCCCGCGCCATCAGCCCCGTCACCGACGCCAGCAGGCACATCGGTACGATCAGCACGATGGACAGCGGCAGCTTCCAGCTTTCGTACTGCGCCGCCAGCACCAGGAAGACGAACAAGGCGGCCGCGCCGAACACGAGCAGGGTGGGCGTGCCCTTCTGCTGCTGCTGGAACGCGATCTCCGTCCATTCGAAGCCGATTCCCGCCGGCAGCACCTGCTTCGCGAGCTGCTCCATGCGCGCCAGAGCGGTGCCGCTGGCCACGCCCGGCGCAGCGGCGCCCATGATCTCTGCGGCGGGATACAGATCGTAGCGCGGCACGCGATAGGCCGAGGTCACGTCCTGGAATCGCGCCACCGTGCCGATCGGCACCATGGAGCCGGCCGCATTGCGCACCTTCAACCGCCCGATATCGGACACGTTGCGGCGGAAGGAGCCGTCCGCCTGCGCCACGACTTCGTAGGTGCGGCCGAGATAGTTGAAGTCGTTCACGTATTGCGAGCCGAGATAGATCTGGAACGTGTTGAACACGTCCGTCGGCGTCAGGCCCACCTTCTCCGCCTTCTCCCGGTCGATATCCGCATAGACGGACGGGGTATTGGTGTTGAACAGGGTGAAGACGCCGGCGAAGGCCGGATCCTTGTTCGCTGCGGCCATCAGGGTCTGCGCCGCGTGGGCCAGCGCCTCGCTGCCGAGACCCTGCCGATCCTGCAGCATCAGCTTGAAGCCGCCCGCCGTGCCGAGACCCTGCACCGGCGGCGGGGCGATCGACAGGATGAACGCGCCCTTGATCACCGACAAACGCTTCTGCAGATCGGCCAGCACCTTTGCCGCGGTATGGCCATGGCTGGGATGGTCGAACAAGGTCGGCAGACCGGAGAAGATGGTGCCGTTGTTCGAGGCGACGGTGAAGGTGGTGGCGTCGAGGCCGGCGAACGGCACCACATGCTCGATGCCCGGGGTGGAGAGGATGATCTGGCTTGCCTCGCGGACCACGGCTTCCGTCCGGTCCAGCGTCGCGCCGGCTGGAAGCTGAATCACCGTGATCAGATAGCCCTGATCCTGTTCCGGCACGAAACCGGTCGGCGCGCGCCCGAGCTGCACACCCGCCAGCGCGATCAGCGCGACATATACGCCGAGGACCACCGCCAGATTGCGCACCAGGGTTCGCGTCAGACGGCCATAGGCGTTCGACATGCGCTCGAAGCCGCGGTTGAACCGGTCGAAGAACCCGCCGACCAGGCGCGAGGCGATCGAACCGCGATCGACATGCTCCTCGTGCGCCCGGAATAGCACCGCGCACAAAGCCGGGCTCAGGGTCAGGGACACGAAGCACGAAATCACCGTGGATGCCGCGATCGTCACCGCGAACTGCCGGAAGAATTCGCCCGAGATGCCGGACAGGAAGGCTGACGGCACGAACACCGCGCAGAGCGTCAGCGCGATCGCGATCAGCGCGCCGCCCACCTCGTCCATGGTGCGATGCGCCGCCTCGTTCGGCGTCATGCCGGTCCGCAGATTGCGCTCCACGTTTTCCACGACGACGATGGCGTCGTCGACCACGATGCCGACCGCGAGCACGAGGCCGAACAGCGAAAGATTGTTCAGCGAGATCCCGAGCAGCGCCAAAAGCGTGAACGTTCCCACCAGGGACACGGGAATCGCGATCACCGGGATCAGCGATGCCCGCCATGTCTGCAGGAACAGGATCACCACGCCCACCACCAGAACGATGGCGACGAAGATGGTCACGATCACCTCGTGCACCGATTTGCCGACGAAGGTGGTGGGATCGTAGATCACCCTGTAGTCGAGCCCGGGCGGGAAATCCACCTTCATTGCCTGCATGGTGGACAGCACCTCGTGCTCCACCGCCAGGGAATTGGAGCCCGGCTGCGCGAAGATCAGCAGGGGAACGGCGCTGCCGTCGTCGAGGAAGCCGGCCGAGCCGTAATCCTGCGCGCCGATATCCACCCGCCCGATATCGCGGATGCGTGTGTTGTGCCCGTTCGGGTCTGTCTTGACGATGATGTCGGCGAACTGCGCCGGTGTCGCGAGACGGCCGAGCGTCTGCACGTTGAGCTGGAACGCCTCGTGCGACGGCACCGGCGGCTGGTTCAGGATGCCGGCGGAGACCTGCACGTTCTGCGCCTGCAGCGCCGCCAGGACCTCGCTCGCATTCAGGTCGTACGCAGCCACCTTGTCCGGATCGAGCCAGATGCGCATCGCGTAGTCGCGGCCGCCGAACACCTGCACGTCGCCCACGCCCGGCAGGCGCGCCAGCGCATCCTTCACATGCAGCGTGGCGTAGTTCGAGATGTAGAGATCGTCGCGGCTATGGTCCGGCGAGATCAGGTGCACCGCCAGCAGGATGTTGGGCGTCGATTTGCGCACCTGCACGCCCAGGCGCTGGACGTCCTGCGGCAGGCGGGGCAGGGCGTCCTGCACGCGATTCTGCGTGAGCATCTGAGAGATGTTGAGATCCGTGCCGATCCGGAACGTGACCGTCAGCGTCAGCTTGCCGTCGCCGGTGGACTGGCTGCTCATATAGAGCATGTTCTCGACGCCGTTGATCTGCTGCTCGAGCGGCGTCGCCACCGTGCGCGCCACCGTTTCCGCCGAGGCGCCGGGATAGGTGGTCGTGATCTGCACCGTGGGCGGCACGATCTCCGGGTATTGCGCGATCGGCAGGGTGAACAGCGCGCCCAGACCCACCAGGGTCACGAAGACGCTGAACACCGTGGCCAGGATCGGCCGGTCGATGAAGATATGCGTGAACCGCATCGTTTATTGTCCTGTTGGCCGCGACACCGGACGCGCGGGGGCGTCCGGCGGCGATTCAGTCCTGGGTGTCGGCGCGGTCGTCGAAGCGGATGGCGCCGGTCTGCGGCACCACCGGCGCGCCGGGGCGCGCATGCATCAACCCGTCGATGATCACCGTGTCGTTCGACGAAACTCCGCCCGTGACGATGCTCAAACCGCCGCGGTTCCCGCCGAGCGTGACGATCTTCGGCACCACCTTGTTGTCCGCCGAGACCGTCATCAGCAGATGCTGCGACTGGTCCGGCACCACGGCGGTGGCCGGCACCAGCAGCGCGGGATGCGGCGCCGCCGTCTCCACGCGCAGACGCGCGAACTCGCCCGGATACAGCGACAGGTCCCGGTTCGGCACGGTGGCGCGGGCATGGATGGTGCCGCTCGCGCGATCGAGCGCGTTGTCGATGAAGTCGAGCGTCCCGGTGTGCGCGTAGTCCTTGTCGCTGCCGAGCTTGATCGCGACGGTGGGCGCCGCGTCGCTGTGATGGGCGGCGCGATCGGCCTGGTAGGCGAGGAAATCGGACTCGCTCATGTCGAAATCGAGATGGATCGGGTCGAGCGAGACCAGCGTGGTGAGCAGGGTCGTGCCGGTGGTGCCGCCGCGGCTGCCGCTGACCAGGCTGCCGATCGCCACCCTGTGCGCGCTGATGCGCCCGGTGAACGGCGCGCGGACCTGGCAATACTCCAGATCGAGCGCCGCATCCCGCGCCTGCGCGTTGGCGAGTTCCAGCGCCGCCTGATCGGCTTGCAGGTCGGCCTGGCGCTGATCCACCGATTGTCCGGTGCCGAAATCGGTCTTCTTCAGTTGCTGCGCACGCCAGAGCTCGCTGCCGGCCAGGGCCAGACGCGCCTGCGCCTGTCTGATCTGCGCCGTCGCCTGCGCCAGTTTGATCTGGTACGGCCGCGGGTCGATCACGAACAGCAGATCGCCCTTGTGCACGATCTGGCCGTCGGTGAAATGGATCTCGGTCAACGTGCCGCCTACCTGTGCGCGCACTTCGAGCGTATCCACCGCGGAGAACTGACCCAGGAAATCGGCGCGATCGCCCAGCATGCGCTGCAACGGCTTGCTCACGGTCACCTGCGCCGGCGGGAAGGCGGGGGGTGCCGCTGCGTGGACGGGGCCTCCTGAGCTGCGCAGCGCCACCGCGCCCCCTGCCGCCAGCACCAGGACCGCGATCGCGGCGATCCGGATCGACCGGCGCCGGTCCAGCCCTTGTTTGCTTCGGACGATGTCGTCGAGCTCACTCATTCTCATTCACCACCGCAACCCATCGCCCTACCGAGCGATATAATACCGACTGGTATGGTGTCTGGACGGCCGAAAGCAACCCTCCTATCTACGACGGGGAGGTCGCGCGTTGCGTCGCGGCCACAGGGAGGGAACCACAGTGGGACGCCCGCGTGAGTTCGATGTCGACGACGCGCTGCAAGCGGCGTTGCGGGTTTTCTGGAAGAAGGGCTTCGAAGGAGCGTCCCTGACCGACCTCACCGAGGCGATGGGGATCACCCGCCCCAGCCTTTATGCCGCCTACGGCAACAAGGAACAGCTCTTCGTGAAGGCGCTGGACTGCTTCCAGAGCACCTGCCTCGGCTTCGTCGAGAGCGCCCTGGCTAGCCCCGATGCGGCCAGCGTGCTTCGGAACCTGCTCTATGGCTATGCCGACTGCTATACCGCCCAGGGCGAGCCGCGCGGATCGCTGAAGACGAATGGCGCTCTGGTATGCTCCGAGGCTTCTGAACCGGTGCGATGCGAACTCGTGCGCCGGCGACGCGAGGACGAGGCGGCGCTCGAACGCCGCCTGGAACGCGCCCGCCAGGAGGGCGATCTGCCGAAGGATGCCGATCCGGCCGCTCTCGCTGCCTTCGTCATGACGGTGGCGCAAGGCATGTCGGTTCAGGCCGCCTCCGGCGCCGATCGCGAAACGCTTCACGCCGTGGTGCGCACCGCGCTTCGCGCCATGCCCATCTCTTGCGGGGACCACCGATGCGTTACGACCTGATCCTCCGCAACGGCGTCTGCGTCTTGCCCTGGGCCGAGATCGCCGCCGATGTCGGGGTGCGTGACGGCCGCATCGCCGCGCTCGGCGTTCCGGCGGATGCGGAAGCGGCCGAGACCTTCGACGCCACCGGGCTGCACGTCCTGCCGGGCCTGATCGACGCGCATGTGCATCTGCGCGATCCGGGCGACGCCGCGATCGAGAGCATCCCCACCGGCACGCGCGCAGCCGCCCTCGGCGGCATCGCCACCGTGTTCGACATGCCGAACACCAACCCGTCCATCACCGGCCGCGAACAGCTCGACTGGAAGGCGGGGTATGCCGAGCGGGAAAGCTTCACCGATTTCGCCTTCTATGTCGGTGCCACGCGGGCCAACACCGCCGAACTCGGTGCCTACGAGATCCTGCCCGGCGTTTGCGCCGTGAAGCTGTTCGCCGGTTCCTCCACCGGCGACCTTATGATCGAGGACGATGCCGGGATCGAGGCGGTGATGCGCTCCGGGCGCCGCCGCATCGCCTTCCACAGCGAGGACGAATATCGCCTCCAGGCGCGCAAGCCGCAGTTCGAGCGCGGCATGCCCTACGACACGCACAGGATCTGGCGCGACGAGGAATGCGCCTTTCTCGGCACGCGCCGCATCATGGCGCTGGCGCGCAAGACCGGCCGACCTGCCCATATCCTGCACACCTCCACCGCCGAGGAACTCGAGTATCTCGCCGGCTTCCGTGACGTCGCCACCGTCGAGGTTCTGGTCAACCATCTCACCCAGGTCGCGCCGGACTGCTACGAGAGGCTGGAAGGCCTGGCGGTGATGAATCCGCCGATCCGCGACCGCCGCCACTTAGAGGCGAGCTGGGCGGCGGTGCGCGACGGCACCGTGGACGTGGTCTCCTCCGATCACGCGCCGCATCCGATCGAGGCGAAGCGCCGTCCGTGGCCTGATTGCCCGGCCGGGCTCACCGGCGTGCAGACCATCGTGCCGTTGATGCTGGACCACGTGAACAACGGCCGGCTGAGCCTGTCCCGCCTCGCCGACCTGATGGCCGCTGGCCCGGCCCGGGTGTACAACATGGCTGGCAAGGGCCGCATCGCCGCCGGCTTCGATGCCGACTTCACCGTGGTCGACATGAAGCGTCGCCGCACCATCACCAATGACTGGATCGCGACACCCTGCGGCTGGACGCCGTTCCACGGCCAGGAGGTTGCCGGCTGGCCCGTCGCGACGATCGTGCGCGGGCGGATCGTGATGCGCGACGACGAGGTGATCGGCGCCCCGTCCGGAAAACTGGCGCGGTTCGCCTGGTAAGCGGGCGGCCGCGCTTACTGGAAAGAACCTCTCCGGCGTCTGCCGCTCAGGCCGGCACCTCGATCGGGTGTTTCCGCTCCAGAAACAGTGCCAGCAGGAACACCAGCAGCCCGCCCAGGGCCAGCAGCGCCCCGACCCACCCCGGCGACGACCAGCCATAGCCGGCAGAGATCGCGATTCCGGCCAGGGCAGCCCCCAGACCATTGGCGGTATTGAAGGCGGAATGGTTCAGCGATGCCGCCAGCGATTGCGCATCGCCGGCCACATCCATCAGCCGCGTCTGCAACGCGGGAGCCAGCGCCACGCCGCAGCCGATCAGGAACGCATCCGCGGTCGCGGCCCAGGCGAAGGGCAGGGCGGGGACGAACAGCAGCAACACGATCGTGTCCCAGATCAGCAGGCCGATCACCGCGCGCTTCGGCGCGCGATCCACCAGCCAGGCACCGACCGTGTTGCCGGCCGCCATGCCCAGCCCCATCACCGACAGAACCAAAGGCACCACCGCCGCGCTCATATGGGTGCGGTGCATCAGCGCGGGCGTGATGTAGCTGTAGACGGCAAACAAACCGCCGAATCCCACCGCGCTGGTGCCGAGCGCCAGCCAGACCTGGACGCGGCCGAGTGCGCCCAGCTCGGTGAGCGGCGAGGCGCCCGTTTGGGCCGGAATCGGCGGCAGCGCCCAGAGCAGCCCCGCCACGCAGAGCAGCGCGATTAGCCCCACCATATAATATGACAGGTGCCAGTCGATGAACGCGCCGCACCATGCGGCAAGCGGCGCGCCGATGATCGTCGCTGTCGTCAGGCCCAGCATCATCTGCCCGACCGCCCGGGTCCGCTCGCGCCGCTCGACCATCGACGCGGCCACCAGCGCGCCGATGCCGAAAAACGCGCCATGCGGCAGGCCGGCCAGGAAGCGGAACAGCAGCACCATGTCATAGCGGTGCGACAGGCCGGTCAGGATGTTGAACACGGCATAGAGCAGCATCAGCCCGATCAACACGCTCCGACGCGAGAGGCGCGCGGCCAGAACGGCAAACAACGGTGCCCCCACCACGACGCCGCCGGCATAGGCGCTGATCAGCCAGCCTGCGCTGGGCACGGTGGTGTGCAGGTTTTTCGCCACTGCGGGCAGCAGCCCCATGATCGCGAATTCGCCGGTGCCGATCGCGAAACCGCCGGTCGCCAGGGCCAGGATCGCGGCCAGACGGCCATGCGGCGCTGTCAGCACAACACGCGCAGAAAGGGTGGCGACGTCGATCTCGCTCATGATTCCGTCCATTTGCGGAACCCTATTGTGCAGTGCAACAAGGTTCTGCTCAAGCGGCGCGGATCCGCCGCGTGCTACACGTTTCGGTCAGGCCCGCTTCGATAGGCCCCCTCGGCGGCCGCGCGCTGCGCGACCAGCGCCGCTCCGGCCTCGACCAGACGCGAGGCGACGAGCGCCCCGGTCTCGGCCGAGCACAACTTCGCCTCTGCGGTCACGGCGCTCGCGCCCAGCTCCACCGGCAGGTCGATCGAGACCCCGGCGATCGTGGCCGTGCCGAAGGCGCTCGTCTCCAGCCCGCCGACCGAACGCGTCGGCGCAGCAGCGTCCGGCATTAGGTCCGGCCGCATCAGTTCGGGGAACAAATGCATGGCGACGCTGCAGAGAGGATCGGCGCCGTGACCGGCCGAGCGCGCCGCGTGTTCCGCCCCCAGCAGCGAAGGCAGCAGCGCCCCCGCGATCTTCCACAGGCCGAAGCACGGGATCAGCACCCCGTCCCGCAGCCAGATCCGCTGCGTTTCGTCATGGATCGCCTGCGCATTGCCGCCATGCCCGTTCACCACGATCAGCCGCGTGACGCCGTGCCGGAGCAGGGCGTTCAGCATGTCGCGCAGCACCGCCCGCAGCGTGTCCTGTTCGAGGGCGATTCCGCCGATGCGGCTGCCGAAAAAATCCCGCCCGCCGAACGGCAGCACCGGCGCCACCAGCGCATCGATCCCATTGGCGATCGACCGGGACGCGATCCGCTCGCTCAGGCGTTCCGCGCATAGATAATCGCCCATCGGCGCATGCGGACCCTGATCCTCCAGGCTGCCCAGGGGGAGGAGCACCACGGCGCCGGCCCGCAGCCGCTCCTCCGCTTCCGCGCTGGTCAGCGTGCCGAGCCGAATCTTCGCCGCGTCCACCCGGTTTCCTTTCCAGCAATGCTTGACGATCAAGGCCCTGCACGGGATAGCTGAAGCAGCAGGGTAAAAGGAGGCTGGCATGGAAACGCTTCGGCGCGAAAGGGTGCGGCTCCGGCATCTCGCCTCATCCGGCCTCGTTCTCTCTCTGGCCCTGGGGGTCGTCATCGGCGGCGCGACAGCCGAAGCCGCCCCGGCCCATCATTCCGGCCACGCCGCTCCCCACCCGGCATCCTCGCACGGAGCGCCAACCGCTGGCGGCGGCTGGAGCCCGTCCCATTGCGGACGCGAACCTGCCCCGCCCACGGTCGAGACCAGCACGATCGCGCGCTACAACGCCAGCATCGACGCGGTCACGGCCTACGACCAGGCGGCGCGGAGCTATAACAGCTGCGTGTCCCGTTCCGCCACAGAGGAGCAGACCGCGATCAGCGCCCAGGCCAAGCAGCGCATCGACGCCATCCAGGCTGTCAGCGAAGCGGTGCAGAAACGGATCGCCGCCAATTTCACAGCCCTGAGCGCGGCATTGAAGAAGGGTCCGCCGGCGCACTGACGGGCTTCCCGCTGACGATCTCATTGTAGCGCAGTCGGCCAGCGCGCTAGGCGGAGACGGTTCTGTTCGGGGGTCAAAGAACTGGGCCCCTGCGCGACCTGGCTCGGAATGCCGGGTGTCGCCGTGGGATCGGCCCAGCACATGACCTGTGCCAGCGTGCGCGTGCAGTAGGGCTGCGGCGGGACGGGCGGCGCCACCGGCTTGCAATAGCTTTCCCCGCGATCCAGCCGCACCGCGGAACAATCCTTTCCGGTGATGGCGGAATAGGCCATGTCCGGCAGGGTGCGATGGAACACCGCCACATCGGCGCCGAACCCCACCGAAAGCGGGAACACGGTCGGCATCACGCAGCCGGCCAGCAGCAGGCAGGCGGCGGGAACCGACAGCAGGGACAGGACGGCGCGCGCTCTCATTGCCGCCATTCTGCCCGGCGGGGGTAAAGAAAGACTTTACGCGCGACGTTTGCCGGTTCAACACGCCGCCGCTATGGTCCGGCGCCTCCGTTCGGTGCGAAACGGATCGGAACGGTTTTCGGGGAACGAGCGGCGAGTGGTCGAGGACATCTTCAACGAGATCGATGGCGATCTGCGTGCCGAACGCGCCGCCGTGCGCAACAAGAAGCTGGCCCTGGCGGGTCTGGGCGCCCTCGTGGTCGCCGGTCTCGCCGTCGGCGGCTGGCAGTTCATGGTTCATCGCGACCATGCCCGCGCCGCGGCTTTCGCTATGCAGTATTTCGCCGCGCAGAAGGATGCCGACACCACGCCCTCCGTGGCGCTTGGCCCCTACGCGCCGCCGACGCCGGAGCAGGTGCGCGCCCGTGCCGAGTTCGCCGCCATCGCCGCCCATGCGCCCGAGGGTTTCGCCACCCTGTCGCGGCTGCGCGAGGCCGCCCTGGCCTGGCAGGCCGGCGATCATCCGGCGGCGCTCGCGCTCTGGAACCGGATCAGCGACGACCGCGACGCCGATCGCGACCTGCGCGGCCTCGGCACGCTGCTCTGGGTGCAGCATCAGGTCGATGACGGCGATCCCGGCCTTCTGAAGGCGCGTCTGCGCGACATCGAGGGGCCGAACAGCATCTGGCGCCAGCTTGCGACCGAGACCGATGCGCTGATCGATCTGCGCACGGGCCATGTCGCCGATGCGCGCGGCAAGCTCTTCGCGGTCAGCCAGGATCCGTCCGCCCCGTCCGGCGAACAGAACCGCGCCAGCGACCTTCTCAATACACTCGACAGCTCGAAGTCCGGCGGATGATGCAGCAGCGCGACCCTTCTCCTTTCTTCCATGAGCGGACCGGCGATCGTGTGGTGCTGAACCGCCGTGGCCTGCTGACCGGCATCGCTGCCGCCGCGGCGCTGATGCCGCTGGCCGGTTGCGGCCTGTTCGACGATGACGAGAAGCCGATCCTGGCCGGACGCCGGGAGGACGTTCTGTCCACCGGCGCCGGGTTGATCGTGGACGAAAGCGACACCACGCCCATCACCCTGCCGGCACCGGTGCTGACCCCGGACTGGCAGCAGCCGGGCCGCATCCCCAGCCACGAGGCGGTGAACGAGGCGACCACGGGCGGCCAGGCCGCGCTGAAACGCCGCTGGACCACGTCGCTCGGCACGGGCGAGGGCGGGCGCCTGGTGCTGGCCGCAGAGCCGGTGGTGGCGGGCGGCCGTATCTACGCCATGGATGCGCGCGGCGTGGTCAACGCGTTCGACGCCGGGGACGGCCACCGCATCTGGCGCACTGACACCAAGCCGAAGAAGAGCCGCTCTTCCAATGTCGGCGGCGGTCTGACGTTCGCCGACAACATCATCTATGTGGTCGATGGCGTCGCCGAATCGCTGGCGCTGGACGCCGCCACCGGCAAGATCCTGTGGCGGGTGAATGTCGGCACGCCCGGGCGCTCCGCGCCCACGGTGATCGATGGCCGCATGTTCTTCGGCACCATCGACGAGCGCCTGTTCGCGCTCGACGTCGCCAACGGCAATCAGCTCTGGGTGTATCAGGCAACCGCGTCGGATACGATCGTGTTCGGCCAGCCCGCCCCGGCCGTGGTCGGCGGCACCGTGCTGGCTGGGTTCGGCTCGGGCGACATCGCCGCGATCCGCGCAGAGACCGGCGAGCTGCTCTGGAGCGACACGCTGGGCTCCACCGGCGGCCGCAACTCGATCCTCGATTTCTCTTCCGTGCACGGCCTGCCGGTGATCTCCGACGGCACCGCCTACGTGATCAGCGTCGGCCGGGTCTTCACCGCGATCGACATCCGCTCCGGACGCAGGCTGTGGGAGCGCAGCGTCGGCGGCAAGGACGATCTCGTCGTGGTCGGCGACTGGATCTTCATGCTCAGCCAGGACCAGCAGCTCGCCTGTCTGGACAAGGCCAACGGCCATGTCCGCTGGGTGACGACGCTGCCGCGTTTCCGCAAGCCCAAGCCCGGCAAGGGGCCGATCGGCTGGGCCGGTCCGCTGCTGGTCGATGGCCAGCTCGTGTGCGTCAGCGATTTCCCCAAGCAGGGCATGATCCTGGTCGATGCGCTCACCGGCAAGGTTACGCGCACCGAAAAGCTCGCCCACCTCGCGGCCATGCCGCCGATCGCCGCCGGCGGCCAGATGCTGCTGATCACGGATGACGGCATGCTGTCCTCCTACGGCTGATCCGTCATGAAGCGCGGCTCCCGCCAGGCGGCCCCCAACACGGACACCACGCCCTTCGCGCTGTTGCCGGTGGTGGTGATCGCCGGCCGTCCCAATGTCGGCAAATCCACGCTGTTCAACCGGCTCAGCGGCCGTCGCACCGCGATCGTCTCCGACACGCCGGGTGTCACCCGCGACCGCAAGGACGCGGAAGCGCTGTTGCGCGGCCGCCGTGTGCGCCTGATCGACACGGCAGGGCTGGAGGAAGCGGCGCCGGACACGCTCTATGGCCGCATGCGGGCCTCGTCCGAGTATGCCGTGTCCGAAGCCGATCTGGTGCTGTTCTGCATCGATGCGCGCTCCGGCATCACCCCCGCCGACCAGCATTTCGCCACCTGGCTGAGGCGCCAGGGCCGCCCGGTCCTGCTGGTCGCCAACAAGGCCGAGGGCAAGGCCGGCGCCGCCGCGGCGATGGAGTCCTTCTCGCTGGGCCTGGGCGCGCCCTGTGCCATTTCCGCCGAGCATGGCGAGGGGCTGGCCGATCTGATGGCCGAGATCGTCGAGCGGCTGCCGCCGCCGCTGGCTCCGGTCACGCGCGAGGATCTCGGTCTCGAGGACATGTTCGAGCCGGAAGAGATTGGCGAGGATGGGGAGGTGGTGTTGCCGCCGCGTCCGCCGGGCCCGCTGCGTCTAGCCATCGTCGGGCGTCCCAATGCCGGCAAATCGACGCTGCTGAACCGGCTTCTGGGCGAGGAGCGCATGATCACCGGCCCGGAGCCGGGGCTGACGCGCGATGCGGTCTCGGTGCAACTCGAGGACCGCCTCGGCCCGATCGAGCTGGTGGACACCGCCGGCATGCGCAAGAAGGCACGAGTCGAGGAGGCGCTGGAGCGCATGTCGGTCTCGGCCTCTCTGGAAGCGCTGAAGATGGCCGAGATCGTGGTGCTCGCGATCGACGCCACGCTCGGCGTGCACGATCAGGACCTGCAGATCGCCCGGCTGATCGAGCGGGAAGGGCGCGGCTGCGTTCTGGCGCTGAACAAATGGGACGCGGTGGAGGATCGGATCGCGACCCGCAAGGCGATCTCCGACCGGATCGAATTCTCGCTGTCGCAGATGCGCGGCATCCCGGTGGTGTCGTTCTCCGCCCTGACCGGCGCCGGCGTTCAGAAGCTGCTGCCTGCGGTGCGCGCGGCGCACGAGGTCTGGAACAAGCGTATTCCCACCGGCGCTCTCAATCGCTGGTTCGAATCCGCGCTGGAACGGCATACGCCGCCCTTGGTGGAGGGCAGGCGGCTCAAGTTGCGCTACATGACGCAGGCCAAGGCGCGGCCTCCGACGTTCATCCTGTTCGGGACGCGGGCGGAAATGCTGCCGGAGGACTACCAGCGCTATCTGGTGAACGGGCTGCGCGAGACGTTCGACATGCCCGGCACGCCGATCCGGCTGCTGCTGCGCGGGACCAAGAACCCCTACGCAGAGGAATAAGGACCGGCGCGTCCGGCGCCTGTCGTCCCGATAGCGTTGATCCTGATTTTATCTGACCCGGTTGCGCGAGCCGGCCGGGCCGGACCGGTCATGGGGGATTCGGGTCCGGCCGCCCGGCGGCTGGAAGCCCGTTTCCGGGTCAGTCCTCGCGCGGCGCGTCGTCGTCCGAGGAAATCTCGTCTTCTGCGGCCTCCGTGCCGTTCGCGGCGGCGGCCTTGGCGGCCTGTTTCTCGCGCAGCTTGGCTTCCTTCTTCGCGGCCTTGGCGCGGTCGCGTTCCGCCTTCTGGAAGTTGTAGTTGACCTTATACGCCATGGAGAGACCTTCCCGTTCCGGATGCGGCGACGATGCGCGCCATCCGTGGCGCGACCCGGGGCCGCGCTGATGGCCGGATCATGCAGCCATACGGGAGAGGATGCCAGACCGGGACGGGTTTGCCGGTTCGTGGAGATTTGTTGACAGGCGGACGGCGGTTCTCTACCCACGCCACCAATCAGACACGTCGCTCCGCGAAGGCTCGCGCAGCGGCGCCTGTTCGTTTGGAGTTGTTTGTTTGTTCGACGCGCTGTCAGGCAAGCTCACCGGTGTGTTCGACAAGCTCCGTACCCGCGGGGCGCTGTCCGAAGCCGATGTGATGGAAGCCATGCGCGAGGTTCGCCTCGCCATGCTGGATGCCGACGTCGCGCTGCCGGTAGTGAAGGAATTCACCACCAAGGTGCGCGAACGCGCTGTGGGCCATGAGGTGCTCGACAGCATCTCTCCCGGTCAGGCCGTGGCGAAGATCGTCAACGACGCGCTGATCGATGCGCTGGGCGGTGCTGGCGCAGTGCCGCTCAACCTGAATGCCGCCGCTCCGATCCCCATCCTGATGGTGGGCCTGCAGGGCTCGGGTAAGACCACCACCTCCGGCAAGATCGCGTTGCGTCTGCAGACCCGCGAGAAGCGCCGTGTCCTGCTGGCCAGCCTGGACGTGCAGCGTCCGGCGGCTCAGCTCCAGCTCCAGCAGCTGGGCGAACGCGCCAAGGTCGCGTCGCTGCCGATCGTCCCGGGCCAGTCCCCGGTGGAGATCGCCCGACGCGCCATGGAGACCGGCCGTCGCGAAGGCTTCGACGTGGTGATCCTCGACACGGCCGGCCGCCTGTCGATCGACGAGGCGCTGATGCAGGAGGTGCGGGAGATCCGCGCCGCTACCAGCCCGGCCGAGACGCTGCTCGTGGTCGACGCCATGACCGGCCAGGACGCGGTGAACACCGCCAAGCACTTTAACGATGCGGTCGGCGTCACCGGCATCGTCATGACCCGCATGGACGGCGACGCTCGCGGCGGTGCGGCGCTCTCCATGCGGGCCATCACCGGCGCCCCGATCAAGCTAACTGGTTCGGGCGAGAAGCTGGAAGCGCTGGAGGAATTCCATCCGGAGCGCGTGGCCGGCCGTATTCTGGGCCTGGGCGACCTCGCGGGGCTGGTGGAGAAGGCGTCGGAGACGCTGGACCAGGAGGAAACCGAAAAGCTCGCGCTCAAGATGATGCGCGGCAAGTTCGACCTGGACGACTATGCGGCGCAGATCAGGCAGATCTCCAAGCTCGGCTCGATCGGCGGCATCCTCGACATGCTGCCGGGGATGGGCAAGCTGAAGGAACAGATCGGCGACAAGGATCTGGATACCTCCATCCTGAAGCGCCACACCGCCATCATCTCGTCGATGACCAAGGCGGAGCGCCGCACGCCGGACATCATCAAGGCCTCGCGCAAGAAGCGGATCGCAGCCGGATCAGGCTCTTCCGTGCAGGAGGTCAACCGGCTTCTCAAGCAGTTCGACGACATGTCGACCATGATGAAGCGGATCAACAAGCTCGGCGCGAAGGGTCTCATGCGACACGGCATGTCGGCCCTGATGCCCAAGGGAATGCCGCCGGGGCGGCCGCAATAGCCCCCGCGACAATCGTTCACAGTCAATCGTCTATGTCGGAGAGTTATCCATGAGCCTCAAGATCCGCCTGGCCCGCGCCGGTGCCAAGAAGCGCCCGTACTACCACATCGTCGTGGCCGACAGCCGTTCGCCGCGCGACGGCCGCTTCATCGAGAAGGTCGGTTCCTACAACCCGATGCTTCCGGCCGAGCATGACGACCGCGTCAACCTGGCCGGCGAGCGCATCCTGCACTGGATGTCGCAGGGCGCGCTGCCGACCGATCGCGTCGCACGCTTCCTGGGTCATGCCGGCCTGACGCCGATGCCGGCCTATCGCGAGCAGCCGAAGCAGTCGGCGCCGAAGAAGAAGGCGCAGGAGCGCGCCGCCGCTGCCGCCGCCGCCCAGGCCTAAGCAGACGCCTTAGCCGAACGGGACATGGACGCGCAGCGCATCCTGATGGGGGTCGTGGGCAGGCCGCATGGCGTGCGTGGGTTGGTGCGCGTGCACTCCTACGCCGCGGTGCCGGCCGATCTGGCGTCCTATGGCGCGCTGTCGGACGATCGCGGTCAGAGCTGGACGCTGAGCTGGCGTGGCGAGGGTATCGCCGCCCTGACCGATGCGAGCGGCCGCACGATCGCCGATCGCGACGAGGCTGCGAAGCTGGTCAACCGCAAGCTGTTCGTGACGCGCGATCGCTTGCCCGAACCGGACGAGGACGAGTTCTATCTCGCCGATCTGGTGGGCATGCGGGCGGTGGAGCGGACCGAAGCGGGCGAGCGCTCGCTGGGCAAGGTGCTGGCGGTGCACGATTATGGCGCCGGTCCCAGCCTGGAGCTGGAGGGCGGCGCCCTGGTGCCGTTCACCCGCGCCTGCGTGCCTGACATCTCGGTGGCCGAAAATCGTCTCGTGGTGGCGATGCCCGACGAGATGGAGGTGCGGGACGAGCGGAACGGGGACGACCCGTCATGAGCTGGCTCGCCTCCGTCATCACCCTGTTCCCGGAGATGTTTCCGGGTCCGCTCGGCCAATCCCTGGCCGGACGCGCGCTCGAGGACGGCGTGTGGTCGATCCGCACGCATGACCTGCGCGCGCACGGGCTCGGCCGGCATCGGGCAGTGGACGATACCCCGTTCGGCGGCGGCGCCGGCATGGTGATGCGTCCCGATGTGGTGGACGCGGCCATCGGCGCGGCGACGGAGGGTCTCGACCTGCCGCTGGTGTATCTCACCCCGCGCGGTCGTCGGCTGGAACAGGCCGATATCCGCCGGTTCGCCGCCGGTCCCGGCGTGGCGCTGCTGTGCGGCCGCTACGAAGGCGTCGACGAGCGCGTGCTCGAAGCCCGCGCGGTGGAGCAGTACAGCATCGGCGACTTCGTTCTGTCCGGCGGGGAAACCGCCGCGCTGGTTCTGCTCGATGCCTGCGTCCGGCTGCTGCCGGGCGTGATGGGCTCCGAGCAGAGCGGCGTGGAGGAGAGCTTCTCCGACGGTCTGCTCGAATATCCGCTTTATACGCGGCCGGCGGAGTGGCAGGGGCGCGCCGTGCCCCCCGTTCTGCTGTCCGGCCACCATGCCCAGGTGGAAGCCTGGCGCAAACAACAAGCCGAGGATGCGACGCGCGTCCGCCGCCCCGATCTGTGGGCGGCGTACGCAGATCGGACCCCGCAACGAAACGGGTTGCCGGTTCGCGCCGGCTTCCATAACTGATTCTTCCAGAAGGACCCCGGATCATGAACATCATCGAAAACTACGAGGCCGCGGAGATCGCCCGCCTCACCGAAGCCCGCGCCGTGCCGAAATTCGCGCCTGGCGACACGGTCCGCGTGTCCGTGAAGGTCGTCGAAGGCGAGCGCACCCGCGTCCAGGCCTATGAGGGCGTCGTGATCGCGCGCTCCAACAAGGGCCTGGGCTCGAACTTCACCGTCCGCAAGATCTCCTACGGCGAGGGCGTCGAGCGCGTGTTCCCGCTCTACGCGCCGACCATCTCGGAAATCCATGTCGTCCGTCGCGGCGACGTGCGTCGCGCGAAGCTGTACTATCTGCGCGGCCGCCGCGGTAAGTCCGCTCGCATCGCCGAGAAGGCCCGCGAAGTCGTGGCGCCCGCCGCCGCGGAATAACACGACAAGACTGTTTGAACCGGGGTCGAGGGGCTCGCCGCGTCGCGGGCCCCTCGGAACACGAACTCCCCGGTTTCGGAGGAGGATCGCTTCATGCCTACCCTGTTCGACAAGATCTGGGCCGCCCACGTGGTGGATCGGCTCGAAGACGGGACGGCGATCCTTTATATCGACCGTCACCTCGTGCATGAGGTGACCAGCCCGCAGGCCTTCGAGGGTTTGCGCGCCAGCGGAAGGCGCCTGCGCCGTCCGGATGCCACCATCGCCGTGGCCGACCACAATGTCCCCACCGTGGATCGCTCCATGCCGATCGAGGAGCCGCAGAGCCGGCTGCAGATCGAGACTCTGGAGCGCAACGTCGCCGAATTCGGCGTGCCGTATTTTCCGCTGCGGTCGCGCGAGCAGGGCATCGTGCATATCATCGGTCCGGAGCAGGGCATCTCCCTGCCCGGCATGACGATCGTGTGCGGAGACAGCCACACCTCCACCCATGGCGCCCTGGGTGCGCTGGCGTTCGGCATCGGCACCTCCGAGGTCGAGCACGTCATGGCGACGCAGACCCTGCTGCAGAAGCCGGCAAAGAACATGCGCATCCGCGTCGAGGGCGATTTGGCGCCGGGCGTGACGGCCAAGGACGTGATGCTGGCCATCATCGGCACCATCGGCACAGCCGGCGGCACCGGCCATGTGATCGAGTTCGCCGGCTCCGCCATTCGCGGGCTCGACATGGCCGGGCGCATGACGATCTGCAACATGTCGATCGAGGCCGGCGCGCGCGCCGGTCTGGTGGCCCCGGACGACACCACCTTCGCCTATGTGAAGGGGCGCCCGTTCGCGCCCAAGGGCGAGGCGTTCGACCGCGCCGTGGAATACTGGCGCAGCCTGCATTCCGATCCGGACGCGGTGTTCGACACCGAGGTGGACCTGCGCGCCGAGGATATCGCGCCGCTCGTCACCTGGGGCACCAGCCCCGAGGACGTCGTGGCGATCACCGGGATCGTGCCCGACCCGGCCGCGGCCGCCGACGAGGCGCGCCGCGCGCAGATGCAGCGCATGCTGGACTACATGGGCCTGAGCGCCGGACAGAAGCTGGCCGAGGTGCCGGTGGACGCGGTGTTCATCGGCTCCTGCACCAATGGCCGGATCGAGGACATGCGCGCCGCCGCCGCCATTGCCCGCGGTCGCCATGTCGCGCCGGGCGTGCGCGCGATGGTGGTGCCGGGCTCTGGCCTGGTGAAGCAGCAGGCCGAGCAGGAAGGTCTGGACCGTGTGTTCCTCGAAGCCGGGTTCGAATGGCGCGAGGCGGGCTGCTCCATGTGCCTGGGCATGAACCCGGACAAGCTCACCCCCGGCCAGCGCTGCGCCTCCACCTCCAACCGCAATTTCGAGGGCAGGCAGGGCCCGGGCGGCCGCACGCATCTGCTGTCCCCGGCCATGGCGGCGGCGGCGGCGGTGACCGGCCGGCTATGCGATGTGCGGGAGCTGGTGTGATGCAGGCCTTCACCACCCTGACCGCCGTGGCGGCGCCGCTGCCGGAAGCCAATATCGACACCGACAAGATTATCCCGGCCCGCTTCCTCAAGACCATCCAGCGTTCCGGCCTCGGGAAGAACGCGTTCGACGCGATGCGCTACAATCCGGACGGAACAGAGAAGCCGGATTTCGTGCTCAACCGCGAACCGTATCGCCACGCGCAGATCCTGATCACGCACGAGAATTTCGGCTGTGGCTCGTCGCGCGAGCACGCCCCCTGGGCGCTGCTGGATTTCGGCATACGCTGCGTGATCGCGCCGTCCTTCGCCGACATCTTCCACAATAACTGCTTCAAGAACGGCATCCTGCCGATCCGCCTGCCGCGCGAGATCTGCGACGCGCTGATGGAGGACGCCGCTCAGGGCGCCAATAGCCGCCTGACGGTGGATCTGGAGCGCCAGGTGGTGGTGCGTCCGGATGGCGAGGAGATCGCGTTCGAGGTGGACGCGCTGCGTCGCCATCTGCTGCTGGAAGGTCTGGACGATATCGGCCAGACGCTTCAGCACGCGCCGGCGATCGAGCGCTTCGAGCAGGCGCGCGAAGCGGCGCCTTGGGTGCCGTCGATCGTGCTCTGATCTTCTTTTTCTGAAGAAAAAGAAGCAAAAAGACTTCTATCCATTCAGGTTGTCGAACCGGCGAGGTCCTCCCCACCAAACGGACAGGAGTTTTTTGGTTCTTTTTTGCAAAAAAGAACACTTCTCTCCCTTCTAACTCCCTAAGCGGATACCCGGAGCGCGACATGGCATCCAACAAGAAGCTGCTGGTCCTGCCCGGCGACGGCATCGGGCCGGAGGTGATGCGCGAAGCGGTGCGCGTGATGGGCTGGCTGGAACAGAACCGCGCCGTGCGCTTCGACATCAGCGAGGATCTCGTCGGCGGCGCATCGATCGACGTGCATGGCGTGCCGATCCGGGACGAGGTGATCGCGGCCGCGCGCGCGGCCGATGCGGTGCTGTTCGGTTCCGTGGGAGGTCCGAAATGGGCTGATGTGGCGTTCGAGAACCGGCCTGAGGTCGCGATCCTGCGCCTGCGCTCCGAGCTGGAGCTGTTCGCCAATCTGCGTCCCGCCACGGTGCTGGACCCGCTGGTGGGGGCGAGCACGCTGAAGCCTGAGATTGTGCGCGGGCTCGACATCATGATCGTGCGCGAGACGGTCGGCGGCGTGTATTTCGGCGAGCCGCGCGGGATCGAGACCCTGGCGGACGGCTCGCAGCGCGGCGTCAACACGGAGGTCTATTCCACCCACGAGATCGAGCGCGTTGCCCGCGTTGCCTTCGAGCTGGCACGCAAGCGCCAGAACCGGGTGTGCTCGGTCGAGAAGTGCAACGTGATGGAGAGCGGCTTGCTCTGGCGGCAGGTGGTGACCCGTCTGGGCAGGGCCGAGTATCCGGATGTCGAACTCAGCCACATGCTGGCCGACAACTGCGCCATGCAGCTCGTCCGCAACCCGCGCCAGTTCGACGTGATCGTGACCGGCAATCTGTTCGGCGACCTGCTGTCCGATCTGGCTTCCATGCTCACCGGCAGCCTCGGGATGCTGCCTTCGGCCACGCTCGGCACAGCCGATGCGGACGGACGCCGCCCGGCATTGTACGAACCGATCCACGGCAGCGCGCCGGACATCGCCGGCACCGGAAAGGCCAACCCGCTGGCGCAGATCGCCTCGCTGGCGATGCTGCTGCGCTATTCTCTTGGCCTGGACGACGAGGCGGCGCTGATCGAGCGCGCCTGCACCAACGTGCTCGCCAGCGGCCTGCGGACGCCCGACATCATGAGCGAGGGCGGCACGCCGGTCGGCACGTCGGGTATGGGCGACGCGGTGCTGGCGGAGCTGGATCGTCTGAACGGCTGACATGATTTACCGCCGCCGAAACGACTGATATGTCGTAGTGTGTCTGGTGGCGGGAATCGTGATGAAGCGTCTTCTTCCTGGCCTGGTGGTCGCCTTGACCCTTGGCGGTTGCGTCTCGAACAGCTTGTCCACTCAGAACATGATGGCGAACACGGGTGCTGGCGGGTTTCCGGTCGCTTCGCCCGCCCGCCGCGTGGTCAGGGTGAGCCCGAACGCGCTTCTGGCGAATGCCAAGCTGATCACGGTGAACAAGACAACGACCGCCGGAGCGGAATTGCGCCTGGCCTCGCCGCTACCTCTCGACCGGACCTGCGCACCGGACGGCGACGTGATCGTCAAGCTGATCACCCCACCCGATCATGGAAGCGTCACCATCACCCATGGAACGGTGTTACCGAATTTCACTCCGGCTGACGGGCCTCAATACCTCTGCAACAGCCGCAAGGCGCTGGCTACGCTCGTAACCTATCGGGCGACGCCAGGCTTCACAGGCGACGATGCTGCCGTCATCCAAATCTTCTTTCCCGACGGTCGCGCTCCCAGTGTTCGTTACAATATTACCGTCGACTAAACGGCGGGCGGGGAGCCGCGACGGGTCGGTCGATACCCGTCAGATGCCCATAGTCTTGAACTATCGCCTTCTGAAATCGCCTTGCCGACCGATTGCGGCGTTGATCGTCTGCCGGCTGACGCGGCACAGCCGATCCACAGGCTTGGCTTTCCTCACCTATTCGTTTGAGGACTAAATCGCAGTCGACCGTACCGTTCCGCTCGCATCAGAGCGGGCCGCGCAGATCCTGAAGCCGGAACCAGGCAATCCGACCGATTTCCGCGATAGCGGTGTGCCGCTCGGTCTCCGCATCGTTCTGCAGCCGCCGCTCGAACGCCTCCAGCACGCTGTCGCGGGTCTGTGCCCGTACCGCGATCACGAAGGGAAACCCGAACCGCTCGCGATAGGCGGTATTCAGCCGGTCGAAGCGCTCGAAAAGGTCGTCCGGCAGGCGATCGAGTCCCAACCCTTTCTGTTCGCCGGTGGAGAACGCCTCCAGTGTGCCGGCCCGGGCCAGCTTGCCGGCCAGATCGGGATGCGCGCGGATCAAGGCGAGTTGTGCCGCCTCGGGCGCCTCCGTGACCGCGCCCTGCATCACGGCGTGCAGCGCCGCCCGGTCGGCGAAGGGCCGGTGACGCCACGCTTCGGCGGCGATCCAGGGCGAGTGTTCGTAGAGTGGGCCGGCGATGGCGACGAAATCGTCCAGCGCGGCGTCGTTCAGGGTTTGGAGGAGAGGATCGGCGACCATCCCGAAGCATAAACACGAAAAACCGCCGCCGAGAGCCCCGGCGACGGTTCCGACCCGTTTCTGCGAACGATCAGGGCTTTAGAAGCCCTCGCGCTCCAGACGCTTGCGCTCCATCTTGCGGGCGCGGCGGACGGCCTCTGCGGCCTCGCGGGCGCGGCGCTCGGACGGCTTCTCGTAGTGCCGGCGCAGCTTCATCTCACGGAAGATGCCTTCGCGCTGCATCTTCTTCTTGAGCGCCTTGAGCGCCTGATCGACATTGTTGTCACGAACGAGAACCTGCACTGCGCGGTCAACTCCTTGATGGCGAACGAACGCTGCTTGGGGGGGAAGCGTCGCCCTGCCTGATATGCGGGAGGACGCAATCGCGATTCCCAACGAGGCGCGCCGTATAGCACACCGGTCTCCCGCAACACAATTCGATTCTCCGCGCCATGTTCGCCGCCGTTTCCAGCGGCTAGGTTCGGACCCGGATCGTGACGGAACGAGAGGTTCGGGGATGGCCCTGCTGAAGATCGCCCGAATGGGGCACCCCGTGCTGCTGGAGCGCGCGGCCGAAGTGGACGACCCGACAGCCCCGTACATCCAGACCCTGATCGACGACATGATCGAGACCATGCACGACGCCGACGGCGCTGGTCTGGCGGCGCCCCAGGTGCATGTTCCCCTGCGCGTGTTCGTGTATCACGTGCCGGCCGCGCGATCATCCGGCGCCGAAGACCCGCCGCGCCCGGTGGCGGCGTTGATCAATCCGCTGATCACGCCCCTGGGCGACGCTGTCGCGACCAATACGGAGGGATGCCTGTCGATTCCCGGTCTGCGTGGCGCCGTCCCGCGCCCGGCTCGCGTGCGCTACGAGGGGCTCGACCGGCGCGGCCAGCCTGTGTCCGGCGAGGCGACCGGGTTCCTGGCGGTGGTGCTGCAGCACGAGAACGATCATCTGGACGGCATTCTTTATCCCATGCGCATGCCCGATCTCGGCCGTCTGGGATTTGACGCGGAATACGAGAAACACGGTTTGGGGATCGCGAAATGATCGGTTCGACGGTGCGCGGCGCGCTGACGGGGCTCGGCTCGGCGGGCCGGATCGGCGCGCTTCTGGCCGAGATCGGCAATGGCGGACTCAGCGAGCGCCTCCATCCCGATCCGGCACGCGACGCTGCGGTGCAGGCGATGCTGCCGCATGTGGGCATGCATGGCTGGAGCGTGGCGGCTGCGCGCAGGGGCGCCGGTCCGGATGCCGATCTGCTGTTTCCAGGCGGGCCGGCCGAGATGGTGGAAGCCCATAACGACCTGCTCGACCGGCTGCTGCTCGAAGCAGGGGAAACCCTTTCCGAAACGCGCCTGTCGCGTCGGGTTCGGGCTCTGGTGCTGCTGCGCCTGGACCTCACATCGGCGGATCGTGAGGCCGTGCGTCGCGGCATGGCCCTGCTGGCTTTGCCCGGCCATCGCATCGCGGCCGCGCGGATGCTGGCGCGCACGGTGGACACGATCTGGCGCGCGGCCGGCGACACGGCCACCGACTGGAGCCGGCACAGCAAGCGCGCGATCCTGGCCGGACTCTATCTGGCCACGCTCCTGTTCTGGTTGCGTCACGGCGATCCGGCCGAGACGGCGTCGTTTCTGGACCGGCGCCTGGCCGGCGTGGCACGGATCGGCAAGCTGCGGGCGCGCCTGAGCGGAGCGGCGAGGCTGTCTCAGCGCTGAATCGACCGCCCGAGACGGCTTCCGCTATGGCAACAAAGCTGTCTTATTTCACCCCAATGGACCGCAGATCCTCGCCCTTCGATTCGCCATCGCCAGCCACCGTCGCTCCTCAGCCGGCCGGGACCGGGCTTCTGTTCCTGCGCGAAGAGGAGATGCGCCTCGCGCAGGACCTGTTCTTCTTCGCCTATCGCGATTTGACGGCCGCCGCAGATACCATCCTCGAGGAGTTCGATCTCGGCCGGGCGCATCACCGCGCGCTGCATTTTATCGGCCGCCGCCCGGGCATTTCCGTCACCGAGCTCCTGTCCGTGCTCGGCATCACCAAGCAGAGCCTGACGCGCGTGCTGGCGGAGCTGGTGTCGCGCGGGCTGGTGGCGCAGCTGCAGGGGGCCGCCGATCGGCGGCAGCGTCTACTCAGCCTCACCGCCGACGGACAGAGCCTGGAGCGGCGCCTGTTCGAGCAGCAGCGTCAGAAGATGGTCGCCGCCTATCGCGAGGCGGGCGGTGTTGCGGTGGAGGGGTTCCGGCGCGTCATGCAAGGGGTCATGGACGCCGAAACGCGTCGCCGGCTGGAGGCGGCGGAGGCGGCCCCCAGGCGACAGGCGCCAGACCGTCAAGCATCAGACCGTCAGGCGCCGAAGGGGCAGGGGAAGGCGTGATGGGCGAAGCTCTGCTGGCTGCCGACGCGGCTCATATCCTGGTGGTGGACGACGATTCGCGTCTGCGCGGCCTGTTGCAGCGTTATCTGGCGCAGGAGGGGTTTCGTGTCTCTGTGGCCGCCAGCGCCGCAGATGCCCGCCGTCTGCTGGGCGCGATGCAGCCCGACCTGATGGTGCTGGACGTGACCATGCCCGGCGAAACCGGCCTCCAGCTCACCAGCGCCCTCCGCAAGGACGGGCACAAGATGCCGATCCTGCTTCTCACCGCGCGGGGCGAGCCGGAAGACCGGATCGCCGGGCTCGAGGCGGGTTCGGACGACTACCTCGGCAAGCCGTTCGAGCCGCGCGAGTTGCTGCTGCGCCTGCGCGCCCTGCTGCGTCGTGTGGGGCCGCCTGCGCCAACGGAGAACACCCGCCCCCTGCGTCTGGGCGCCCTGGAATTCGACCCCGTGCGCGGCCTGCTGGAAGGCGAGCGCGGCACCGTGCACATGACCGGCGGCGAGACCGCGCTCCTGTGCGTTCTGGCGCGCCGCCCGAACGAGGTGATGTCGCGCGAGATGATCGCCCGCGTGCTGGAAATGGACGAGGCGGGCGAGCGGGCGATCGATGTGCAGGTGACGCGCCTGCGCCGCAGGATCGAGACCGATCCGCGGGAGCCGCGTTTTCTCCAGACCGTGCGCGGCCGCGGTTACGTGCTGCGCCCGGGACACTGAGGACCGTCATTTTCTAGAAAGGAAGGCTGCCACCGGTCTCGCCGGAATGTGTGGCGAGGCGCAGGGTCCCAATCGGCGGGTGTTCGTCGGGCCTCCGTTGCGAACACCTGCGCCAGGCGCCAGCACGGGCACGACGCCCTCTAGGCGCGCCGCGTTCGGCGGGCGAGGGTTGTGCATGGAGATCGACCCGAACGACCGCCTGCTGCCCGCGACGGAGCCGGCATCGCGACGCCAAAGCTGGCGTTTGAAGCTCGACCGGCCGGTCCGGCGCGTTCTGCCACGCTCCCTCCTGGGCCGCTCGCTGTTGATCCTGCTGATCCCGCTGCTGGTCACGCAGGCGATCTCGCTGGAACTGTTCTACGGCTCGCATCTCGACGTGGTGTCGCGCCGGCTGACCGGTGCCGTAGCTGCCGAGATCGCCGAAACGCTGCTGCTGCTGGAGCGCACCAAGCGCGAGCCGGAGCGGCGCTGGATCATCGATTCCGCCGCCACGCAGTTCCAGCTCGGGCTGACCCTGCGTCCGCGTGCCAGGCTGGCGCATATCGGCTCCACCAATGTGCTTGGTCCGATGGACGAGGATCTGGCCGCCGCGCTCAAGCAATCCATCCATCGTCCGCTCAACGTGGACTGGCTGAGCGATCCGCATACGGTGAAGATCCAGATCCAGCTCGCCGATGGGGTGCTGGACGTGGATGCGCCGAGGAAGCGGCTCGATGTGGGCCCGATCTGGCTGTTCGTGGCCTGGGTTGCGGGATCGGCGCTGCTTCTGTTCCTGATCGCCGCCTTGTTCATGCGCAACCAGGTGCGGGCGATCCGTCGCCTGGCGCGCGCCGCGGAAGCGTTCGGCATGGGGCGCGACCCGGGACCGATCCGGCCCGAAGGCGCGCAGGAGGTGCGCAAGGCGGCCAGTGCGTTCAACCGGATGCAGGAGCGCATCCTTCGCTTCGTGGCCCAGCGCACCGCCATGCTTGCCGGGGTGAGCCACGATCTGCGCACGCCGCTCACCCGGCTGCGGCTCACCCTGGCGATGATGCCGCAATCCGGCCAGGTGAGCGCGGAGGCTCTGGCGCCGGACGTAGCGGAGATGGTGGCCGACGTCGCCGAGATGGATCGGATGATCGAAGGGTATCTCTCCTTCGCCCGTGGCGAGGGCGTGGAGCAGGCCGAGCCCGTGTACATGCCGGCCCTGCTCGAGGAGGCCGCGATCGCCGCCGCTCGCGCCGGAGCCGAGGTGCTGTCGGTGGAGGCCGAGCCGATGGGGGAGATCGTGCTGCGCCCCGGCGCGATCCGTCGCGTCCTGGCCAACCTGCTGGAGAATGCGCGCCGTCACGGCGGGCGCATCCGTCTGGCCGCCCTCGCCGATGCGCGCTGGGTGGTGATCCTGGTGGACGATGACGGTCCGGGCATTCCGGACCACAAGCGCGAACAGATGTTCCGTGCCTTCGAGAGCGGCGGCGAGGGCGGCACCGGGCTGGGGCTGACCATCGCGCGCGACATCATCCAGGCGCATGGCGGCGATATCTGGCTGGAACAGAGCCCCTATGGCGGCCTCAGGGCACGGATCAGGCTGCCGTTCTGAACGCGGCCTCGCATGAAAAAACCCGGCTCCTCGCGGAACCGGGCTCGCGACGTGCCGCCATGGCGAGAAAATCAGGGCAGGGTGTTGCCCGCGCCGCCATGGCCGTAGCCGTTGTTGGAGCCGAGACCGCCCAGACCGTTGCTGCCCAGGGTGTCGCCGCCGAGGCCCATCGGGTTGTAGCGGCCGACATTGCCGATGACCTGCTGCAGGAACGAGCTGTCGCTGCCCGGCGACGGGGTGACGCGGGACGACATCGGCACGTCGTGCGCGTCCGCCTTGTCCAGCCGGCGGACATTCTCGAGCGTGCCGCCCTGGTTGAAATTGAGCACCAGCACCTGCTGCTTCTCGATCTTGTCGCGCGCCAGCGGCACGGGGGCGGTGATTTCGCCGATATAGAACCAGGTATTGTCGTTGAAGGTCGCACGCGCCGTGGGCGAGCCCAGCAGGGCGGTCACGTCGGCCTGGCTCATGCCGGGATGAAGCTGGTCGTAATCCTGCTTCTCGACGAACTGGCCGCGCTCGGTCGGCAGGGGGGCGAACAGCCCGCAGCCGCCCAGCGAGCCGGCCAGGGGAGCGGCCAGAAGAGCCGCGAGAACAGGAGCCGGGCGAAAAGCGGTGCGCATGGTCGGGCGACGATCCTGTGCTGGAAGCGGGCCGGTTGCCCTTCTTCATCGACATGCCTTAGTCAGAACCGGCGTGGCACCGGATGTCGCGGCTCATGGAAGCCGCGCCCCGTTCCACGCCGAACCGGGCAGGTCGCCCGCTCCGGGTGCCCGATCGGCCGAACCGTGTCAATCGTTGCGTCGGCGTGCGGTGTTCCGCGGCCGCTGCGAGCAGGAATATCGCGCCCATGTCCAGCGCATCGTCCAGCGCACCCGAACCCGGTCGCTCCGGGTCGAACCGCCCCGAATTGTCGCGCCGGGTGCAGATCAACAGCCTCGGCCGTCAGGACGGCACCGGACGTCGCGCCTCGTCCGAACAAGACATCGTGGTGGAAGCCGACGCGGCCGAATGCCTCGCCCTGGCGAAGCGTCTCGGCGTGCCGGCCGTGCATGCGCTTCGCTGCCGCTTCCGTCTGGGCGGCGTGGACGGGCAGGGGCGGGTCTCGGCCGACGGTCTGCTGACCGCAACCCTGACCCGCATCTGCGTCGCGAGCCTGGAAGAGTTCGACAGCGAACTGGTGGAGGCCTTCCGGGTGCGCTTCGTGCCGGCCGATGCGGAGCAGGGCGACGGGGATTCGCTCGATCCGGACGCCGATGACGACATTCCTTATGAAGGGACCCAGATCGATCTGGGCGAAGCGGCGGTGGAGCAGGCGGCGCTGGCGATGGAACCCTATCCGCGCAAGCCGGGCGTGGAGCTCGCGGGCGTGACGGCGGTGGATGCCGCGCCCGCTTCCGAGGGCGCAGGGGAGGCGGAAGAGCGTCCGAATCCGTTCGCCGTGCTGGCCAGGCGCACACCCTCCTGACCGGCCTTCATCAAGGTTTGCTTGCGAAACGCCGCGCCCTCTGTTAGACGCCGCCGCTCATTGAAGACAGGTTCGCCCCGCGCGTTGGGCCGAACACCTGTTCGACCTATCGAAACTGGAGGGGCTCAGGCCCATGGCTGTTCCCAAGAGAAAGACCTCGCCCTCTCGCCGCGGCATGCGGCGGAGCCACGAGGCGCTTCCGCGCGAGGCCCATAACGAGTGCGGCAATTGCGGCGAGCTGCGCCGTCCGCATCACGTGTGCGGGCATTGCGGTCACTATGACGGCCGTGAGGTCGTTCAGGCCGGCAAGGCCCTGAAAGCTGCCGTTCGTCTCTGACGCGAACGCGGGCTGAACCGATGCCGCCTTCTTCGGGTGCTCCGCTCGAGGCGCCGGAAACGGGGTCTGGAACGGCTTCGGTGAAAGCTTCCTCCGCGGAGGCTCCGTTCGCCCTGGCCATCGATGCCATGGGCGGTGACGGCGCGCCGGGGATCGTCATCGATGGGCTGCAACGCGTCGCCGAGCGCCATCCGGGCATCCGTCTGCTTCTCGTCGGCGACGAGGCGGTGATTGCGCCGCTTCTGGCGCGTTCGCGCGCAAGTGCGATCTGCACCGTTCGCCATGCCGGTTCGGTGATCAGCAACGAGATCAAGGGTACCGCGGCGCTGCGTCTGCGGGATTCCTCGATGCGCGTGGCGATCGACGCTGTGGCGCGGAACGAAGCCCTGGGCGTGGTATCGGCCGGCAATTCCGGCGCGCTGCTGGCGCTCGCCAAGATCGTGGTGAAGACCATTCCGGGCATCGACCGCCCGGCGCTGGCGGCGATCAGCCCGTCGGCCGGCGGTGACGTGGTGATGCTGGATCTCGGCGCCAATGTCGCCTGCGACAGTCGCAATCTCGCCGAGTTCGCCCTGATGGGCGAGGCGTTCGCCTCCGTCGTTCTGGGCCTGCCCGCGCCGACGATCGGGCTGCTGAATGTCGGCTCCGAGCAGATGAAGGGCGACGACCGGATCCGCCAGGCGGCTGACATGCTGCGCGCGAGCCCGCTCTCCAGCCAGTTCCATGGCTTCGTTGAAGGCCACGACATCACCGCCGGCACGACCGACGTCGTGGTGACGGACGGATTCACCGGCAATGTCGCGTTGAAGACGGGCGAGGGGGCGATGAAGCTGGCCGGCTCGCTGCTGAAGCAGGTCTTCAAGGCCAGCCTGCTGTCCCGGATTGCCTATCTGCTGGCGCGCCCCGGTCTTGACCGCATGCGCGAGTGGCTCGATCCGCGCCGCTACAACGGCGCCGTGCTGCTGGGCCTGAACGGCGTGGTGGTGAAGTCGCATGGCGGCGCCGACGCGGAGGGCTTCGCCCATGCCGTCGACGTGGCGATGGACATGGTGACGCATCGGTTCAACGAGCGTATCCGCGAGAGCGTGAGCCGCTTCGAAGCCGCCAGAACCGGTTCGGTGGCTGCCGAACGCGCGGCAAACGCTTCTTCCGACGAGCCTGTCGCGAGCAGGCTCGCCACCACCGGCTGATCGATCGGGTGCCGTCGCGTCGGCGCCCGTTTCCGGCCTGTTGATTGACGGAACAGTATGTCGTTTCGCTCCAGTTTCCTTGGCGTTGGCACCTATCTCCCGGAGCGCGTGGTGTCCAACGCGGCGCTTGCCGAGCGGCTGGACACGTCCGACGCCTGGATTCGCGAGCGCACCGGCATCACCCAGCGTCATATCGCCGGCCCGACCGAGACCTGCACCTTCATGGCGGTCGAGGCCGCGCGCCAGGCGCTGGCGCGGGCGGGGGTCAGTGGCGAGAGCGTCGATGCCGTGATCGTCGCCACCGCCACGCCCGATCAGGCCTTCCCGGCCACCGCGGTGCGCGTGCAGGCCGCGATCGGCGCCGGCGGCTTCGGGTTTGATCTTTCGGCCGCGTGCAGCGGCTTCATCTATGCGCTGTCCGTGGCCGACTCGATGATCCGGGGCGGCGCCGCCCGGCGGGTGCTGGTGATCGGGTCCGAGGTCTATTCCCGCATTCTGAACTGGGAAGACCGCGCCACCTGCGTCCTGTTCGGCGACGGTGCCGGCGCGGTGCTGCTGGGCGCCGGTCCGGCCGACGGGCCGGGCCTCCTGTCCACCCACCTCCATTCCGACGGCAGTTTCGGTGATCTGCTGTTCGTCGACGGGGCGGTCGGGCTTCGAGAAGCCTCCGGCTGCCTGCAGATGAACGGCCGGGAGGTGTTTCGACACGCCGTCGCCAAGCTGGCCGGCGCGGTGGACGAGGCTCTGGCCGCCAACGGCCTATCCTATGCCGATGTCGACTGGCTGGTGCCGCACCAGGCCAACAAACGCATCATCGACGCGATGGGCAAGAAGCTCGGCCTCGCCGCCGAGCGGGTGGTGGTGACGGTGGATCGCCATGCCAACACCTCCGCCGCCTCCATCCCGCTCGCCTTCGCGGAGGCGGTGGAGGACGGGCGTATCCGCAGCGGCGACCTGGTGCTGATGGAAGCGCTCGGCGGCGGCCTGACCTGGGGTTCCGCGCTGCTGCGCATGTGACGGTGGCAGCCGGGATACAGTCCGGGAACTCTTGCAGTTTCAACCCGCAATCCCCATCCGCAACGGTTTGACGCTGCTTTCGGCGGTGCTTACGGTCGCCCGATGAGCACCGTCACCCGCGCCGGCCTCGCCGAACACATCTATACCCAGGTCGGTTTGTCGCGGAACGAATCGGCCGAGCTGCTGGAAGCCGTTCTCGAGCGCATTTCCAATGCGTTGGCCGCCGGCGATCCGGTGAAGATCAGCGGCTTCGGAACCTTCACCGTCCGGCAAAAGGGCAGGCGGGTCGGCCGCAATCCGAAGACCGGCGTCGAGGTGCCGATCCTGCCGCGCTCCGTGCTGGTGTTCCGTCCGAGCCAGGTCCTGAAGGCGCGCGTCAACGGACGCGATCCGTCGGGCGAGGATGACGCGGCATGAGCGACCATGACGAGTGGCCGTCCGAAGAGGGGGCCCAGGACGAGCATCACGGCGAGGATGCGCGGCCGGAAGAGCCCAGCACGCGTCTGAAGAAAAGCCCCTCCGCCTTCCGCACGATCAGCGAGGTCGCGGACGATCTTCATATCCCGCAGCATGTCCTGCGGTTCTGGGAGACCCGGTTTCCACAGGTGAAGCCGCTCAAGCGCGGCGGCGGCCGGCGCTATTATCGCCCGGACGATATCGCCCTGCTGCGCCGGATTTCCGACCTGCTCTACATCCAGGGCTACACCATCAAGGGCGTGCAGCGCCTTCTGCGCGAGGGCGACGGCACGCTGACCGGCGACCTGCCGCCGCCGGACGTGGCCGAGCGCGACGACGAGGTTCTGTTTCCGCCGAAGCCGGTCTTCGTCGCGACGCCGTCTGTGGCCGAAGCCGCGCCGGAGCCGGCCGGCCCGGCCCCCGAACTGGCGGCTCTGGAATCGGAGAACCAGCGCCTGCGCGGGATGCTGCGTTCGGTGCTGGGCGAGCTGGAGCAGATCCGGGAACAGCTCCCGCACTGATTTTCCGGCAGGCAGGGAGAACGGTTCGGCGCGGATTGCCTAACCGTCCGGCCCCTGCTAGATCCCGCTCTGCCGAAGGCATTCGGGCAGTAGCGCAGCCTGGTAGCGCATCAGTCTGGGGGACTGGGGGTCGTGGGTTCGAATCCCGCCTGCCCGACCAAAACGCCCCGCATCCTCATCCAGCCCTAATGGTCTCTGTCTGCGGCTCCTGTGCCGGATCGGTATAGTCCCGCCACAGCAGGATCAGCGCCGCCATGATGGCCGGCCCGACGAACAGGCCGATCAGGCCCCAGGCCTCCACGCCCCCCAATATGCCCAGCAGCACCCACAGGAAGGGCAGCTTGGTCGCGCCGCCGATCAGCACCGGCCGCACGAAATGGTCCGCCACGAACACCACGATCATGCCGACGGCGAACAGGATGATCGCGGCCACCGTCGAGCCCTGGGCCAGCACCAGGGCGGAGGCGAGGCCGATCGCCAGTACGGCGCAGAACGGGATCATGGCCGCCACGGCGGTGATCAGCCCGAACAGTGTCGGATGCGGTGCGCCGGCGATGGCGTAGGCAAATCCCAGCACGACGCCTTCGCCCAGTCCGACCAGCACCAGACCGTCCACCGTGCCGTGCACCGAGGCGACCATCTGCCGCGCGACACGCTCGCCGCGGGCGCCGAAGGCGCGACGGCTGGCCACCAGCAAACGCTCGGTGACCGATTCGCCCTCGCGGAACAGGAAGAACAGCGTGATCAGGCTGAAGGCGAACAAGGTGGCGCGATGCGCGACCTGCGTGCCGAGCTGCCGGGTGACCCGGAAGCTGCTCGGCGACTTCATGTTGTCGAACAGGTCGTTGGCGTCGTCCGGATCGGCCAGATGCTGCTGCCACCAGGCGGTCGCCTGCTCATGCGCCAAGGGCAGGCGATGCACCCAGCCCGGAACGGGCACGCCGGTGCGCCGGGCATGCTCCATCCAGGCCAGCACGCCCTGCGCCTCCCGCGCCGCTTCCAGGGCGATCAGAGAGAGGGGCACCAGGAACACCAGGGCGATGCCGGCTGTGAACAGCAGCGGCAGCAGCATGTTGTGCTTGCCGGGCCGCCAGCGTCGCTTGGTGCGCTGGTAGAGGGGCCAGGTGGCGATGGCGAAGATCACGGCCCAGGCCAGAGCCGGCAGGAAATCGCGCAGGGTGAAGATCCCCAGCAGCACCATGAAAGTGGCCAGCGCGGCGCGGGCGAATTGCTGGCCTCCGGTGCGGCGATTCGCGGCCTGTTCCGGGATCGGGGTGTCGTCTGTCTCGCCCAGAGCGGCGGGAATGCGGTCCATGGGTCTGCTGCTCCACAGGGCCCCCGCGAAGCATGGGCCGTTTATGTCCTAAGTTTGCGCGTTCGATACGTTGCACGCGAGAGGGCACGACGCACTCTTGACGACCCTCCCATCGCTCGGGGCCTGATAGAGTTCGATCGCACCGTTCCACTGCCGCACCGGAACCCGCCCCATGCCGCCTCCGACCTCGCCGACCGGCCGCCTGCACCGACTCGCGGCGACGCCCGCCAGCATCCAGCTCGGCATCTTCGACGCCCGGATCCCGCCGGTGATCGAGATCGAGCCGGGCGATACGGTGGAACTGGAGTGCCTCAGCGGCGGCCCGGAGGTGATGCCGACCGATCTCACCGCTTTTCCTGTTCCCCCGGTCCTCCAGGCGATCCATGCCGCCGGCCTGCCCCGAATCGGCACGCATATGACAACGGGTCCGGTGGCGGTGCGTGGCGCCGAGCCGGGCGACATGCTGGAGGTGCGGATCGATTCGGTCGTGCCGACCTCCGACTGGGGCTATTGCGGCATCCGTCCCCTGGCCGGGACCATTCCTGAGGATTTCGACACCAAATTCATGAGCCACATCCCGGTCGACCGGGAGCGCGGCACCTGCCGGCTGCCCTGGGGCCCGGAACTGACCCTCGCGCCGTTCTTCGGCATCATGGGGGTGGCGCCGCCGCTCTCCTTCGGCCGCCTGTCCTCGCGCGAGCCGCGCTGTTTCGGCGGCAACCTGGACAACAAGGAGCTGGTCGCCGGCAGCACGCTGTACCTCCCCGTTTTCGTGCCGGGGGCGAATTTCTGCGCCGGTGACGGGCACGGGCTGCAGGGCGACGGCGAGGTCTGCGTGAACGCGCTGGAGATGTCGCTTACTGGCCGATTCACCCTGTTGCTGCATAAGGGTTCGCCGGACTCGCCGCTGCTGCGCACGCCCTACGCGGAAACCGCCACCCACTGGATCACCATGGGCATGAACGAGGATCTGGACCAGGCGATGAAGGGCGCGCTCCGGGAGATGATCGCTCTGATTTGCGCCCGTACCGCCCTGTCCCGCGAGCAGGCCTACCAGACCTGCTCCCTGGCGGTGGACTTCCGGGTGACGCAGACGGTGAACGGCGAGAAGGGCGTACACGGGATGCTGCGGAAGGGGTTGCTGTTCTGAACAGGGTCTCGGCGCTCCTGCTGCTGGCCGCGCTGGCGGGTTGCGCGACCCTTCCGGCGCCGCAGCCGCCGCGCGACGTGATCGTCGATACCGATATCGGTGACGATATCGACGATGCCTTTGCCCTGGCGCTGGTGCTGCACGCGCCGTCGCTTCACCTGGTGGCCGTCTCCGCCACGCTGGGCGACACCGCCTTGCGCGCCCGTCTGGCGCGGCGCTTCCTCGACGCGAATGGCCGCAGCGACGTGCCTGTCTATGCCGGCCCGGTCACCCCGCCGCATACGGCGTTCACTCAGGCGGCCTACGCGCGCGGCGGCTCCGCCCCGCCAGGCGGCTTTCCCGACGCCGTCGATGCCCTTCTCGCGCGGCTTCGCGCCGCCCCGGACCGAAGCATCACCCTGCTGGCCCTGGCGCCGATGACCACGATCGGGGCGATGATCCGACGCGATCCGGTTGCCTTCGGCAGATTGCGCGCCGTCGTGATGATGGGCGGTTCGATCCGGCGCGGCTATCCGTTCGGCCCGAGCCGGGGCGGCGGACCGGACCCCGAATACAATGTCGTTTCAGACCCGGACGGTCTGCGTGCGCTGCTCGGATCGGGCGTGCCGGTCGAGATGATGCCGCTGGATGCGACGCTGGTGCCGCTCGAACCGGCCGATCGGGACGCGATTCTGAACCAGCCGGACGAAACCGCGCTGCGAGCCTTGTTCGCCGAATGGCACGAGCGCAGCCCCTATGCGGACCATCCGACGATGTTCGACGTGGTGCCCGTGGCGCATCTGCTGCGGCCGGATCTCTGCCGGGAACAGCCGATGCACATTGTCGTGGACAACGAGGCGTTCACCCGTGAGGAGGCCGGTCCGCCCAACGCGTCGGCCTGCCTGCAGATCGATCCCCGCGCGGTGAGTGGAATGCTGCGCGCGGCACTGGCGAAGTAACCGGAGCCGGCGAAGGCCGGCCCCGGAAAGACGGGTCAGTGCTGCTGCAGGCGCGCGGCGGCGAACTCGTAGTTGGCCAGCTTGTCCAGGAAGTTGGTCACGTAGTCCGGACGGCGATTCTGGAAGTCGAGATAGTAGGAGTGTTCCCACACATCGAGACCGAGCAGCGCCGTGCCCGAACCCTCGGCCAGAGGGTTGGAGCCGTTGGCGGTCTTGGTGACCTTCAGCTTGCCGTCGCTGCCCAGTACCAGCCAGGCCCAGCCGGAGCCGAACTGGGTGGTCGCGGCGGTCTTGAAGGCGTCCTTGAACGCCTCGACGCTGCCGAAATCGGACACGATCTTGCTTTCCAGCGCGCCCGGGATGCCGCCGCCGGTCGGCGACAGGCCCTGCCAGAACAGGATGTGGTTCCAGTGCTGGCCGGCATTGTTGAACACGGGCGCCATGTCGGGCTTGCCATGGCTCAGCGTGACGATCTCGTCCAGGGACTTGCCCTGAAGCGCCTCGTTCTTCTCGACGAAGCCGTTCAGCGCCGTGACATAGGCCTGATGGTGCTTGCCGTGATGCAGCTCCAGCGTCTGCTGGCCCATGCTCTTGGAGGCCAGCGCGTTGGCCGGATAGGGCAGGGCGGGAAGTTCGAAAGCCATGAGCGTTTCTCCTGGTGAGGCTCGGCAAGAGCTATGGGGTCGCCGATGCGAGCGTCAAGGCGTGAAGGCGCGACTTGCCGGGGCCGATCGCCCGGAGCATCACACACCGCATGACGAACCAACGCGCGCCAGAGGCCGGTCGTTTCACCAAGGAGGCGCGCGCCGTCGATCCGGACCGCTTCCTGTGCATCGCAGCGGCACCGGCCGCGCTGCGCGAGACGCTCTCCGCGTTGATCCTGTTCAACCACGAGCTGGTCCGCGCCACGGAACTGCCCTCGGCACGCTCCGGAGCCGGCCCGATCGCCGCGCTGATCCGGCTGCAATGGTGGCGCGAGGTGGTCGGCAACGAGCGCGACGACTGGCGCAACCAGGCGGTGGCGGTGGCGGTTCGGGCGCTTCTGGACAACGGCACGGTGCCGCCGGACACGTTGCTGAGCATGATCGCCGCCCGGGAAGCGGAAGCCGAAGGCGGCCTTGGCGAGGCGGATTGGCAGTCCGTCCTGCTGGGCGGCGCGGGCGGGCTGCAACGGGCGATCGGCGCCGTGCTCGGCGCTCCGGAGCATGCCTCCGACGGCCTGGCCGCCACCGGCGCCGCTTTCGCCTGCGGGGCGTTGCGACGCTATCTGCCGGCATTGCTCGCCGCCGACCGTCCCCTGCTGCCCGAAGGCGTTTCGGAACGCGACCTCCCCGGTCAGCGCGCCTTTCTGGCCGAGCAGGGCGAGCGATTCCTCGCCGAGGCGTCCGGCCTGGCTTTGCCGCGCGGGCAAGGATGCGCGCTGACTCCGCTTGTGCTCGCCCGCCGCGATCTGCGCGGCGATCCGGCCCGGTTCGATCGCAGCGGCGGGGCGCGGGGACTCGGCGACCGGCTCGCGGTGATCGCCGCGGGGCTGCGCTGAATTTCCCGCGGCCGGAACGAACCCGGGCGCCGCGGGGCCGTCATCGGCGCTGAACGACGGGGCAGGGAGCGGTCCATGGGATACGAGGCGATTCGCAGCGGCGGTCTCGCGCTGGTGACGGGTGGCGCGTCCGGCATCGGTCTGGCCGCGTGCCGGCGCCTCGCTGCGGCCGGCATGCGGGTGGCGATCGCCGACCGACCCGGACGCGCGCTCGAGCAAGCGGTCGAAGCCGTCGCGTCGGAGAGCGGCTCCGGCGCGGTGCGTGGGTTCGCGGCCGACGTCGCCCGGCGGGACGAGGTGCGGGGCATGGTCGCCGACGTCACGCTCTGGGGCGGGCGAATCGACGTGGCGATGGCCAATGCGGCGATCCAGCCCGGCAGCGCCATCCCCGGCGACGACCGGCGCTGGGACGACATCCTGGCCGTGAACCTGCACGGGGTGATCGAGACCGTCCGCGCCGTGCTGCCGGGAATGACCGAGAGCGACGCGCCGGGGTTGATCATCGTGTCCGGCTCCAAGCAGGGCATCACCACGCCGCCGGGCGATCCCGCCTACAACGTCGCCAAGGCCGGGGTGAAAGCGTTTACCGAAGCGGTGCAGCACCATCTTCGCAACCTGGAGTTGTGCAACACCAGCGCGCATCTGCTGATCCCCGGCTTCGTCTGGACCGGGCTGACGCGCGGCGACCGCACCGAGAAGCCCGACGCGGCCTGGACGCCGGAGCAGACGGTCGGCTTCATGATGGAGCGGCTGCAAGCGGGCGATTTCTATATCCTGTGCCCTGACAACGACGTGTCCCGCGCCACGGACGAGAAGCGCATCCTCTGGGCGGCCGGCGACATCGTCGAGAACCGTCCGCCTCTCTCGCGCTGGCACCCGGGCCACGCGGAAGCCTTCGCCCGCTTCCTGCGCGGCTGAGCGCCGGCCGGTTCAGGCCGCTTGCAGCGCCGATCGCGGCGCCACCTTGTGCCGGACACGCAGCGACAACAGCCAGCCGCCGAAATAGCCCGCCGTCGCGCCGGAGATGGCGGCGGACACGGCCAGGGTGGTCGGGCTGGGCGGGGTCTGCATCGCCACCGCGACGGCCGAGCCGTATTTCAGAACGAAGACCGACAGGCTGCGGATCAGCGGCCCGGCGCTGCCGCCCCGGTGCACGAGCCCCGTTGCCGGGTCCACCGCGTGCAGCGTCGGGCCGGTGAGCAGACCAAGTGGCGCCAGCACCACCGCACCGGCGATCCAGCACAGCCACTGCATTGGTCCGGGATGGCCGGAGAGCATACCCTCGATGCCCCATGCCGCGAACAGCACCGGCACGACGACCATCCGCCGGAGTGACACGGTCTGGTCCTGCAAGGCGCGGACGCCCTGCCAGACGAGATAGGCGAGCATGATCCAGACCCAGACCGGGGTATGGGCGATGACCTGCTGGATGAACATGGCGTTGGCGCTCCTTCTGCAACGACACCCTGGTGATTGAAGCGCCCCGCGTGCGGCAACGCCGGTTTCGCGGAATGCGGCGCCGGCTTCGCGAAACGCTGCTATCGTCGGTTCACGATGCGCGAACGGGAGGGGTTCGGGTGATGCAGTCCTGCCAGTCGTCTCGCCGTCGCCAGGCGCTGTCGCGGCTTGCGTCGCTGCTGGCCATCGCGGCCCTGCTGACGATCATGGCGCCCTGGCACAGCGAGCGCATGCCGGTCACGGAGCGGGCCGGCTATTTCCTGCTGTGCGGGGCGTTCTGGCAGGCGGGGGTCAGTCTGGCGCGGTTCGGGCTCGGCCGCGCCGGGCTTCGCCTGTCCCCCGCGCGCAGCGTCTTGGCGACCGCCCTGTTGGCGTCGGTGCCGGGCGTGCTCGGAATCCTGCTGGTCAACCGGATCGTCTTCGGACATGCCGGACCGATGCTGCTGATCTGGGCGGAAACCCTGCCACTGGGTCTTGCAGCAGCCTTCGCCTATCGCGGCGTGGTGCTGTCAGGACCGATGCGCGAACAGACACCCTTGTCGGCTTCGGCGCCGGCGGCCGAGGCGCAGCAGGTTGCCCCTTCTGGCGTCGAGGCCGTCGCGCCGGAGGCGGTCCTGTCCACCCGCCCGGGCGATGTCCGCGCGTTCCTGCTTGCTCACGCGCCCGAATTTGCCGGACGGCGTCTGATCGCGCTCCAGGCCGAAGACCACTACCTCAGGTTGTATCTGGAGGCGGCCGAGAAGCTGGTGCTGCTCCGGATGCGCGACGCGATCGCGGCACTTGGAGAGACTGCCGGCTGGCAACCGCATCGCTCGTTCTGGATCGCCCGCGACGCGCGGGGGCGAGCCGAACGGCGAGGGCAGGGATGGCAGCTCGTGCTCGAGAACGGTCTCGTGGTCCCCGTCAGCCGGACCGCTGTGCCGGCGATGCGGGCGGCAGGATTTGGCCCCGCCACCCGAAGGGTTCAGTCGTCGGACGTGGAAGCCAGCATCATCGCCGTCGGAAGCACCGCGGAGTAGTCGTCCCTGGCCTGATCCTGGTTCACCAGCGTCATCAGCTGGGTCGCGGCGGCGATCGTGCCGAGCGGCGCGCCATGGGCGGCGGCATCGGCCAGCAGAAGGCCGAGATCCTTATGCGCCAGCCAGGTCGGGAATTGCGGGTCGATATTGCCGGACCCGGCCGACCTGATCTTGTGCTGGTGGTGTGGCGAGACGACGGCCAGCCCGCTCAGCGTGTCCAGCAGCAGGTCGCGATCGAGCCCGGCGGCCACGCCATAGCCGGCCGCCTCGCTGATCGCCGCCATGGTGGAGACCATGATGCCGTTGATCACCAGCTTCAGGACCGAACCCTGACCGGGCGGCCCGGCATGCACCGTCTTCTTGCCGATCGCGTCGAGGAAGGGCGCGGCGCGGGCGATATCCGCGTCGTTGCCGCCGGCCAGAACCACCAGCTCGCCCTTCTCGGCTTCCGGCGTGCTACCCGAAACCGGCGCGTCCACCACGCCCACGCCCTTCTCCGAGCCCGCCTCGAACAAACGCCGTGACGCGCGCGGCGACACGGAGGAGGTGTTGATCAGCAAGCCCCCCTGTTTCATTCCGGCCAGGATGCCGTCGCTGCCATAGGCCGAGCTTTCCAGCGCATCGTCGTTCGGCACGCTGACCATGACCACGTCGCTTGCGGCGGCCAGTTCGCGGGGCGAGGACAGCATGCGCGTGCCGTCCTCCGCCTCGCCGCCTTTTGCCGACGGGGTGAAGGCAATCACCGTGTAGCCGGCCGCGCGGATGTGTTTCGCCATCAGCTTCGCCATGGCGCCGTAGCCGACGAAACCCACCACCTTGCTCTCGGACATCCGAACTCTCCCGTCGCGTCAGGCGCGCTTACGCCGGCGCTGCGTCGCGGGTTCCGGCAGAAGCGGACGCAGGAAGCGGCCGGTATGGCTGCCGGGATGGGCCGCGATCTGTTCCGGGGTGCCCTCGGCGACCACGAGGCCGCCGCCATCGCCGCCCTCCGGCCCCAGATCGAGCACCCAGTCGGCGGTCTTGATCACCTCCAGATTGTGCTCGATCACCAGCACCGTGTTGCCCTGATCGACCAGGGCGTGCAGCACTTCCAGCAGCTTGCGCACATCCTCGGTGTGCAGGCCCGTGGTCGGCTCGTCCAGGATATAGAGCGTGCGGCCGGTGGCCCGGCGAGCCAGTTCCTTGCTCAGCTTCACGCGCTGCGCCTCGCCGCCCGACAGGGTGGTGGCCTGCTGCCCCAGCTTCACGTAGCCCAGCCCGACCTGCTGCAGGATGGTGAGACGGTCGCGGATGCGGTTGGCGGCGGAGAAATACGGCACCGCCTCATCCACCGTCATGTTCAGCACGTCGGCGATGGAATGGCCGCGGAACTTCACCTCCAGCGTTTCGCGGTTGTAGCGCTGGCCCTTGCAGGTGTCGCAAGTCACGAACACGTCCGGCAGGAAGTGCATCTCGATTTTCAGCACGCCGTCGCCCTGGCAGGCCTCGCAGCGGCCGCCCTTCACGTTGAACGAGAAGCGGCCCGGCTTGTAGCCGCGCGCCTTGCTTTCCGGCAGCTCGGCGAACCAGTCGCGGATCGGTGCGAACAGATCGGTATAGGTGGCCGGGTTCGAGCGCGGGGTGCGGCCGATCGGCGACTGGTCGATGTCGATGATCTTGTCGAGCAGCTCGAGCCCGTCGATCCGCTCGTGCGGCGCCGGAACCTGGCCCGATCCCATCAGACGTCGCGACAGCGCCTTGTAGAGCGTGTCGATCACCAGCGTGGATTTGCCGCCGCCGGACACGCCGGTGATGCAGGTGAAGGTGCCGAGCGGGAACGAGGCAGACACGTTCTTCAGGTTGTTGCCGGAGGCACCGACCACCCGCACCTGCCGCTTCGGATCGACCGGCCGGCGCTCCTCCGGCACCGGGATCGCCCGCCGGCCGGACAGATAGGCGCCGGTGAGACTGTCCGGATGCGCCGCAACCTCCTCCGGTGTGCCGTGCGCGATCACGTTGCCGCCATGCACGCCGGCGGCCGGGCCCATGTCGATCAGGTAGTCCGCCGAGCGGATCGCATCCTCGTCATGTTCAACCACGAGGAGGGTGTTGCCGAGCCGCTTGAGACGGTCGAGCGTGCCGAGGAGCCGCTCGTTGTCGCGCTGGTGCAGACCGATCGAGGGCTCGTCCAGCACGTAGAGAACGCCGGTCAGGCCGGAGCCGATCTGCGACGCGAGACGGATGCGCTGCGATTCGCCACCCGACAGGGTCGCGGACCCGCGCGACAGGGTCAGGTAGTCGAGCCCGACATCGTCCAGGAAGCGCAGGCGGTCCAGGATCTCACGCAGGATTCGCCGCGCGATCTCGGCCCGCTGCGGCGTCAGCGTGCCTTCCACCGTGCCGAACCAGTGCAGGGCACGCCGGATCGGCATCTCCGAGGCGTCGGCGATGGTGTGTCCGGCGATCTTCACCGAGAGCGCTTCCGGCCGCAGACGGGCGCCGCCGCAGACATGGCACGGTTTCTCGGACTGGTAGCGCGACATCTCCTCGCGGATCCAGGCGCTGTCGGTCTCGGTGAAGCGGCGTTGCAGGTTCTTCAGAACCCCCTCGAACGCCTTCTTCACCGCGTAGGATCGCTTGTCGTCCTTGTAGGTGAATTCCACCACCTCCTCGGTGCCGTGCAGCACCGCGTCCCGCACCGGCAGCGGCAGCGCATCCCAGGACACGGTCATCGAGGCGCCGAAATGCCGCATCAGGCTCTGCAGGGTCTGGATGTAGTACGGGCTCTGGCTGCCGTTCCAGGGCGCGATGGCGCCGCCGGCCAGGGTCAGGCTCTCGTCCGGCACCACCAGATGCGGGTCGAAGAAGCTTTCCACCCCGATGCCGTCGCAGACCGGACAGGCGCCCTGCGGCGCGTTGAAGGAGAACAGGCGCGGCTCGATCTCCTCCAGCGTGAAGCCGCTGACCGGGCAGGCGAACTTGGAGGAGAACACGGTCCGCTTGGGGTCGGCGGCCTCCTTGACCACTTCCTCGGCATAGACGATGCCGTCCGACAGGCCGAGCGCCTGCTCGAAGCTGTCGGCCAGGCGGCTCTCGATCCCCGGCTTGACGATCACCCGGTCCACCACGGCTTCGACCGTGTGCTTCAGCTTTCGGTTCAGGTTGGGAACGTCGGCGATCTCGTAGAGGGTGCCGTCCACCTTGGCGCGGGTGAAGCCCTTGCGCGCCAGCTCGGCGAGCTCCTTGCGATACTCGCCCTTGCGGTCCTTGATCACCGGCGCCAGCAGCATCAGGCGCGTGCCTTCCGGCATCGCCATCACCCGGTCCACCATCTGGCTCACCGTCTGCGCCTCGATCGGCAGGCCGGTGGCGGGCGAATACGGCACGCCGGCCCGCGCCCAGAGCAGACGCATGTAGTCGTGCACCTCGGTGATGGTGCCGACGGTGGAGCGCGGATTGCGCGAGGTGGTCTTTTGCTCGATCGAGATCGCCGGAGACAGGCCCTCGATCGAATCCACGTCCGGCTTGCCCATCAGCTCCAGGAACTGGCGCGCATAGGCGGACAGGCTTTCGACGTAGCGGCGCTGGCCCTCGGCATAGATGGTGTCGAACGCAAGCGAGGATTTGCCCGAGCCGGACAGGCCGGTGACCACGGTGAGCTGGTCGCGCGGAATGTCGACATCGATGTTTTTCAGGTTATGCTCGCGCGCTCCCCGGACGCGAATAGCGGCGTTCGGAGCGGCGACCCCGGTCTGGACGGCCGTGCTCGTTCGTTTCCGGGTCGGCTGGGCCAAGCGGCAACTCCTGTTCATTGTCTGTTCACGTTCCACGTGTATAACGCGGCGCGTAGGTAAACACTACCGTATTGAAAAGGTGCCGCGGCCTCGGTTGGTCGGCGCCGAAAGAAGAGTGGAAATTGCGATGGCCGGCAGCGTCAACAAGGTGATCCTGGTCGGGAATCTCGGAAAGGACCCCGAGGTCCGGAACGCCCAGAACGGCTCCAAGATCGTCAACTTTACTCTCGCGACCAGCGAGAGCTGGAACGACAAGGCGTCCGGCGAGCGGCGCGAGAAGACCGAGTGGCATCGCGTGGTGGTATTCAACGAGCGCATCGCCGACGTGGTCGAGCGCTACTGCCGCAAGGGCAAGAAGGTCTATGTCGAGGGTTCGCTGCAGACCCGCAAATGGACCGACCAGTCCGGCCAGGAGAAATACACCACCGAGGTGGTGATCGACCGCTTCCGTGGCGAACTGACCATGCTCGATTCCGGTCGCGGCGGCGACGAGGGCGGTGAAGGCGGCGGCTATGGCGGCGGCGGTTACGGTGGCGGCGGCTATGGTGGCGGTTCGGGCGGCGGTCGTGCGATCGCGCCGCCGCGCGGGGGCGCCAAGCCGGCTGGCGGGACCCAGGGCGGCGGCCAGGGTGGCTGGGAGCCATCCGGCAGCGATCTGGACGACGAAATTCCGTTCTGATCCCGGCCGCAGACCGTAGACGCACGACAGGCCGGGACGCGTTCCGCCCAGGTTTTGCGCCCCCGGCGCGCGTGCTAGCATGAGCCATTACGGCGTCGATCACGCCGACCTCGCGTGCCGTTCCGGTGCCGGCCGGTCAGAAGCCAGGCCGGCCCGTTGCGGTGCCCTGACAATATGGACTGCCTGTTGAGCGACTCTTTCGAGCCCCCCGTGCCGCCGCTGCCGCCCGAAGCAGCCCTCGCCGGCGGCGCGCCGTCCGACATGGTTCCGGTGACCATCGAGGAGGAGATGCGCTCGTCGTATCTCGCCTACGCGATGTCCGTCATCGTCAGTCGCGCCCTTCCGGACGTGCGCGACGGGCTGAAGCCGGTGCACCGGCGCATTCTCTATTCCATGCGCGAAAGCGGCTTCACCCACGACAAGCCGTATCGCAAATCGGCCCGCGCCGTCGGCGACGTGATGGGTAAATACCACCCGCACGGCGACAGCTCGATCTACGACGCCATGGTCCGCATGGCGCAGAGCTGGTCGATGCGTGTCCGGCTGATCGACGGGCAGGGCAATTTCGGTTCGGTGGACGGCGATAGCCCGGCGGCGATGCGCTACACCGAGGCGCGCCTGTCGAAATCCGCGATGTTCCTGCTGGACGATATCGACCGCGACACGGTGGATTTCGGGCCGAACTACGACGAGAGCGAGGAGGAGCCGAAGGTCCTTCCCGCCGCCTATCCGAACCTGCTGATCAATGGCGGCTCCGGCATCGCCGTCGGCATGGCCACCAACATCCCGACCCATAATCCGGGCGAGATCATCGATGCCACCCTGGCGCTGATCGCCGATCCGAGCCTGTCGCTCGAGGATCTGATGCGGATCGTGCCGGGGCCGGATTTCCCGACCGGCGGCATCATCCTGGGCCGCTCGGGCATCCGCTCCGCCTTCGAAACCGGGCGCGGTTCGGTGATGGTGCGCGCGCGCGCCGAGATCGAGGATCTGCGTCGCGACCGCAAGGCGATCGTGATCACCGAGATTCCCTATCAGGTGAACAAATCCACCCTGCAGGAGAAGATCGCCGAGCTGGTGCGCGCCAAGCAGATCGAGGGCATCTCCGACATACGCGACGAGAGCGATCGTTCCGGCATGCGGATCGTGATCGAGGTCAAGCGCGACGCCACCCCGGAAGTGGTGCTGAACCAACTCTACCGCTTCACCCAGCTCCAGACCTCGTTCGGCGTCAACATGCTGGCGCTGAATGACGGGCAGCCCAAGCTGATGGGGCTGAAGGAGATGCTCCTGGCCTTCATCGCCTTCCGCGAGGAGGTGATCCTGCGCCGGTCGCGATTCGATCTCGGCAAGGCGCGCGATCGCGGCCATTTGCTGGTCGGGCTGGTGCTGGCGGTGGCCAATATCGACCGGGTGATCGCCCTGATCCGCTCCGCGCCCGACGCGGCTTCGGCGCGCGAGGCGCTGATGACCCAGGACTGGGATGCCGCCGAGATCGAGCCGTTGCTCTCGCTGATCCATGACGACGGCAACGTGGTTGTCGATGGCCGCGTGCGCCTGACCGAGGCGCAGGCGCGCGGCATCCTCGAACTGCGGCTGCAGCGCCTGACCGGGCTGGAGCGCGAGAAGATCCAGGCCGAGCTGGGCGAGGTCGGCCAGCGCATCAACGAGCTGCTCGAGATCATCGGCAGCCGTCCGCGCCGCCTCGAAGTGATGCGCGACGAGCTGGGGGTGGTGCGCGCCGAGATCGCCACGCCGCGCATGACGGAGATTTCCGACGTTGCCGGCGACCAGACCGACGAGAGCCTGGTGGAGCCGGGTCAGATGGTCGTGACCATCACCCGGGACGGCTTCATCAAGCGCACGCCACTGGAAACGTTCCGCGCCCAGAATCGCGGCGGCCGTGGCCGCACCGCGGCCGGGCGTCGTGGCGACGATATCGTCACGCGCTCCTTCAACGCGCATACCCATCAATGGGTCTTGTTCTTCTCATCCGGCGGCAAGGCGTATCGCGAGAAGGTCTGGCGCCTGCCGGAAGCCAGCCCGACCGCGAAGGGCAGGGCGCTGGTGAATCTCCTGCCCGAACTCGGCGGCGATTCCATCACGACAGTCCTGCCGCTGCCGCAGGACGAGACGCTCTGGGAAAACCTGCATCTCGTCTTCGCCACGGCGTCGGGCAATGTGCGACGCAACCGTCTCAGCGATTTCCGCAACGTGCGCTCGTCCGGCCTGATCGCGATGAAGCTGGACGAGGAATGGGGCAAGCACGGCGACAGCCTGATCGGCGTGGCGACCTGCCGCGAAGGCCAGGATGTGATGCTGGCGACCCGTCTGGGCCGCTGCATCCGCTTCCAGATCACCGACGAGACGCTGCGCGTGTTTGCGGGGCGCGATTCGACCGGCGTGCGCGGCATCAAGCTGCTCAACAACGACGAGGTGAACAGCCTCGCCGTGCTGAACCATCTGGATGCCGACCCGGCCGAGCGCGCCGGTTACCTGAAGATGGCCAACGCCAAGCGCCGTGCCGACGCCGCCGATACCCCTGCGGACGGCGACGCCGAGATCGAGGCGGAGGCGCAGGAAGAGGGCGTGGTGGCGGCCGCGCTCGATGCGGACCGGTTCGCGGAAATGGAAGCGGCGGAGGAGATCCTGCTGACCGTCACCAATGGTGGCTTCGGCAAGCGCTCCTCGGCCTTCGAGTATCGCGTCAGCGGCCGCGGCGGTCAGGGCATCGCCAATATCTCCCTCACCGCCCGCAGCGGCACGGAGGTGGTGGCGACCCTGCCCGTGCTGCATGGCACCGACGTGATGCTGGTGACCGATGCGGGCCGCCTGATCCGCGTGCCGGTGGATCAGGTGCGCATCACCGGCCGTGCCTCCATGGGCGTCACCTTGTTCCGCCTCGACGGCAAGGAACGCGTCACCAGCGTGTTCCCGGTTCTCGAGGACGACTCGGCGGAAGGCGAGGATGCGGCGGAAATCGCCGGGCCGCTCCCCGCCGAGGGCGTTGTTCCGGATGCAGGGCCAAAGGATGCTGGACCAGAGGAATCGGGGCCCGGGAGCGAAGGATAAGCGAATGGCGGACGGCCGGCAGCATATCGGGTTCTATCCCGGCACATTCGATCCGATCACCCGGGGGCATCTGGACATCATCACCCGCGGCGCCCGTCTGGTGGAGCGCCTGGTGGTCGGTGTCGCCGAGAACATCGGCAAATCGCCGCTGATGAGCCTGGACGATCGCGTGGAATGCGTGACGCATGAAACCCGACTGGTGTCGCAGGAGACCGGAACCCCGATCGAGGTGATCGGTTTCGACAACCTGCTGGTGCAATGTGCCCGCCAGCACGGTGCCAACGTCATCATCCGCGGGCTGCGCGCCGTGACCGATTACGACTACGAAACCCAGATGTTCGGGATGAACCACAGGCTCGATCCTGGCATTGAGACCCTGTTCCTGATGGCGACCGAGAGCTACCAGTTCATCTCCTCGCGGCTGGTGAAGGAGATCGCCCAGCTTGGCGGCGACGTCACCGCCTTCGTGCCGCGACACACCCATGGACGGATCATGGCCAAGCTCCGCTGAGCGGCCTGTCCTGACCATTCACAAGGAAGTTCGAATGTCCGACACCACCCCGCCCGCCGTTCCCGAGGGCGATCTGATTCACCTCGACCTGAAGTCTGGCCGGGTCGTGATCAAGCTGCGTCCGGATCTGGCGCCGGAGCATGCCGAACGCTTCCGCAGCCTGGCGGCCGAGGGGTTCTACGACAACACCCCGTTCCATCGCGTGATCGATGGCTTCATGGCCCAGGGCGGCGATCCGACCGGGACCGGAACCGGCGGCTCCAAGCTGCCCGACCTGAAGAGCGAGTTCACCAACAAGGCGCGCTTCGTCCGCGGCACCGTGGGCGCCGCCCGCACCGCGCATCCGCACAGCGCCAATTCGCAGTTCTTCATCATGTTCGCGCCGGCGCCGAGCCTGGATGGCCAGTACACCATTTTCGGCGAGGTCATCGAAGGAATGGAGCTGGTCGACCAGATCAAGCGTGGCGCTGGCGGCAGCGGCATGGTATCCGACCCGGACCGCATCGTGACCATGCGCCCGGCGAGCCAGCCGGCCGCCTGATCGCGTGCACGCGGCGTCGGACGGCTCGTCCGGCGCCCGTTCTGGCGGGCCGGTAGCTCAGTGGTAGAGCATTCGACTTTTAATCGAATGGCCGTGGGTTCGAACCCCACCCGGCCCACCACAATTCGGCCGCTCCCCGGAGCGGCCTTCTGCTTTTAAAGCGGCCTTTGTTCAGGCAGCCCCTTCCGTCGCCGTCGTTGCTTCGTCGGCAAGATAGGCCGGCAGAACCTCTTCCGGCGTGCCCTGCATGCGAATCATGCCATGGTCCAGCCAGATCACGCGCGTGCACCAGCTTTCCACCACCTTCAGCAGATGGGTGGAGATCACCAGGATCTCGGCCTGACGCACCAGGTTTTCCAGCCTGTCCTGCGCCTTGTTCATGAAGATGGCGTCGCCGGCTAGGAACCATTCGTCCATCAGCAGCACGCGCGGGCGGATGGAGGTGGCAAGCGCAAATCCGAGCCGGATCACCATGCCGGAGCTATAGGTGCGCACCGGCATGTCGAGAAACGAGCCGAGTTCCGCGAAGCCCTGCACGTCCTCCTCGATGTCGCGGATGCGACGCGGCGACAATCCGGCGTGCAGGCCGCGCAGGCCGATATTCTCGCGGCCGGTCAGCTCCAGGTTCATGCCCAGATTGGTGTCGAGCAGGGCGTTGATCTCGCCGCGTATGGTGACTCGGCCGCCGACGGGCTCGTAGATGCCGGCCAGGGCGCGAAGCAGCGTCGTCTTGCCGGCGCCGTTGCCGCCGACGAGGCCGAGCCGATCGCCGGGCTTCAAGGAGAACGAGATCGAGCGCAGCGCCTGCACCACCATGCGCTGCTGCTGGTCCTGTTCGAAGCGGGTCGAACGCATCTTGGCGAGCGTCCGCCGCAGCGTGCGGGCGCTGCCGTGATAGAGCGGGAAGGTGACCGAAAGATCGGACACCTCGACGCCGGTGCCGTTCGGGACCGGACAGGAAGGGGCGGCGATCATGCGCGTCAGATCCAGTAGGCCAGTCGCGAACGGACCCGCATGAACAGCAGCAGGCCGACGACCCAGAGAATGGCGCTGTCGATGAGGGACAGAGACCAGAGATGCAGCCCGGCATGGCCGCCGAGCAGTGGGCGGCGCACGATCTCCATCAGGGCATAGAACGGGTTGAGCTGCAGCCACTCATGGCCGTGTGCGATCAACTCCGGCTGCCAGATGATCGGGCTGATATAGAAGAAGAGCTGCATCAGGCTGGCGATGATCGGCGGGATGTCGCGAAAGCGCGCGCCGAGAGTGCCGAGCAGGAGGCAGGCCGGGATCGCGTCCAGCAGCCACAGCATCAGGCCGGGCACGGCATAAGGCAGGCGCTCGCCCGGCCAGACGTGGAAGATGGCGAACACCGCCACCACCACGACGACATTATGCAGCAAAACCAGGATGTTGCGGATGATGCAGCGCGCGGCATGGACGCAGAAAGGCAGCCGCATGGAGCGCACCATGCCTTCGGCTGCGGTGAAGCAGGACGCGCCCTCGTTCACCACGCCGGCCATGAAGCCCCAGAGCACCAGCGACAGAGACAGGAACGGCAGGTAGTTGCCGAAGCGGACGTTGAACAGGATCGGGTAGAGGAACCCCATCGCCGCGATCATCACCGCCGTGGAGGCCGTGAGCCAGAACGGGCCGAGCACCGAGCCGCGATAGCGCAGCTTCACGTCCAGCCAGCCGAGCTTGAAGCAGAGGCGCCAGAGCCTGGCCGCTTCCACAGCGTCCTTCACGGCGTGGCGGAAGCGCGCGGGAACGGTTTCGGGCTGGAGATCGAGCAGCGGCTCCGCATGGGCGCTGCCGGCGGGGCCGTGGGCTGTGGACACGGGGTTCCTGTTCTCCAACACCGTCGGCGGTTCCGGAGGGGGGGGAACCGGCCTGCTTGAACGGCCCGTTCGCTGTCCGCCAGGGCCGGCCATGACGTGACGCAAATGCGGGTTCGGGGCAAGGGCCGGGGCGTTCCGCGGCGTGGTGACGACGGTCGGAGCAGACGATCCGGCGCCGGTTCGCGCGCCGAGCGGTGCCGCCGCACCGCGCGGTCCGCGCATGAAGACACCGTATGGCGGTGATCGCGTGCTGACCCTCCGGCATGCGTCGCCTATGGTTCCGGCCTCGGCCACGCGGGCGCGGCACCGACAGCGGTCGCAAATCCTGCGCGACCATGGGGTGGCGCGACGAAAAGGCGGGACAATGCTCTCGATCGCGACGATCGATGGAACCAGCGCCCCGTCGATCGAGGGGCTTGATGTGCCCGTTCCGTGGTGGAGCTTCACGAAGACGGTGTTGTCGGGTCGTCGCCAGGCATGTCGGCCGGAGGTGGTAGAAATAGGCGGCCGGGGTGAGCCGGCCGCCTCGTCGATCAGCCGGCGGGGGCCGCAGGAGGCTGAGCCGCAGGAGGCTGAGCTGCAGGAGCCTGGGCGCCGGGCAACGGGGCCGGGACAACCGGGGCAGCGGGCGCCTGTCCGTTGCCCGCCGGCGAGGGCGGAGCGCCGGCACCCTGCGGGGCGGGAGCCGAAGGCGGCAACGGCGCGCCCGCTTCGCCCGGAACTGGGCCGGCCGGCGGTGGCGGTGGCGGCGGCGGGTTCATACCCGGCCCGAAACCAGGACCGAAGCCGGGGCCGGGGGGCGGGCCGGGAGGAACCGAACCGGGATGGGGGCCGTGACCGGCGGGTCCGCCGGGCGGCGGCGGGGGCGGCACCTCCCGGATCGTGTTGTCCGCTGTCACCAGGAAGCGGGCGTGGAGCTGGCCGCGCTCAAAGCGTCCCTGCACCGTCAGCGGGCTGCCGGTGGCGATGCGCATGGTTTCCGGGCCTGCATCCACCAGGGCATGGCCGCTCGGGTCCTGGAGCAGGAACCGGTCGCCAAACAGATCGGTGACGGTGCCGTGCACCGACACGATGCCGCGCGATGCGGACAGCTTGTCGATGGGGGTCTGCACGATGGGCGCCATCTCCACGGTGGGGCTGGCGAAGCCGGACAAGGCCGTGCCGCCGACCGCTCCGGCGACGAACAGGGCGGCGCCGCCCAGGGCCAGGCGGAAACGGCTGCTGGCAGCAATCGAACGAACCGACATGAACAACTCCTCTGTGTCGTTGTGTCCGATCGAAGGGATAGCGAAGGGCGCCCAGACCCACGCTGAACCGTTCCGTTCAGCTTCGGTTAAGCTCGGACCGCTAGGAGTCCCGCATGCGTATCCTGCTGGCAGAAGACGACCGCGATCTGGGGCCGCGTATCGCCGCGGCTCTGCGCGAAGAGAATTTCGCCGTCGATCTGGCCGCGGACGGGATCGATGCCGCGCATCTGGGCGAGACCGGCCAGTACGACGCCGCCGTGCTCGATCTCGGGCTGCCCGGGCTGGATGGCGTTTCGGTGCTGCAGCAGTGGCGGCGTGCGGAGCGTACCCTGCCGGTGCTGATCCTGACCGCGCGCGACGGCTGGTCGGACAAGGTGGCGGGCTTCAAGGCCGGCGCGGACGATTTCCTGGTCAAGCCGTTCCGGTTCGAGGAGCTGGTGATGCGTCTGCGCGCTCTGGTGCGGCGCGCCGCCGGCCATGCTGCCAGCGTCCTGCGCGCGGGGCCGCTGCAATTCGACAGCCAGACCGGCCAGTTCGAGCTGGACGGACTGCCTTTGCGCCTGACCGCGTTCGAATGGCGCGTGCTGTCGCAGCTGATGCTGCGCCGCGGGGCGGTGGTGGAGCGGCTGGATCTGCTGGAGCGTGTCTACGAGAGCGACGCGGAGGTCGATTCCAACAGCCTGGAAGTGATCGTCGGGCGTCTGCGCCGGAAGATCGGCGCCGCGCTGATCGAGACGGTGCGCGGACGCGGCTACCGGCTGGTCGGCGAGGGCTGAATCGTGGCGATCCGCTCGCTCCAGGGACGGATGCTGGTGCTCTCGGCGGTTCTGGCGCTGCTGGTGACGCTCTGCGTCGGCTGGACCGTGGCGGCGGTGCTGGAACGATTCGTGATGCAGGGGCTGGACGGGCGGCTGGATGCCGAGCTGGCGCTGCTGGCCTCGGCCGTGGACGCGGACGGTCACGTGGATCGCGCACGCTTGCGTCGCGACTCGGGCCTTCTGTCCGGCGGGCCGGGTTGGCGCTGGCGGATTTCCGGCCCGGACGGGGTGCTGGGATCCGCCGATCTGCGGCTGCGCGCGCCTTTGCCGGGACCGCCGCCAGCTCCGGGTCCGGATTCACCGCCCGGAACCGCCCTTCCGGCGCCCCTTGGCTCGCCTCCCGACACGGTTTCGGGGCCGGTTCCGCCGCCCGGGCCGGACCGCAACGGCCCCCGCCCGTTGGACGGCACCGATGGCGTGTCCGTGCATGCGCGGACGATGAGCCTCGAGACCGCGCGGGGAAAAGTCGTTCTGCTGGCCGAGGCCCCGCGTGCCGTGCTGCGCCGGCCGATCCGTGCGGCCCTGCTGCCGCTTCTGTCGATCCTGGGCGCCCTGCTCGCGCTACTGGTCACTGCGGCGGTGATTCAGCTTCGGGTCGGGCTGGCGCCGCTGCGCCGTCTGCGCGACCAGATCGAGGCGATCCGCTCCGGCGCCCGCGAGCGTGTCGACGAGGACCAGCCCGCAGAGCTCCGACCGCTGGCGGTCGCCCTGAACGGCCTGGCGGCGGATACGGAGCGGGCACTGGAGGCGGCGCGCGGCACTGGCGCCAATCTCGCGCATGCGCTGAAGACGCCTGTGGCGGTGCTGGCGCTCGATCTACGCGGCGAGCCGGACCGCGCGGCGCAGATCGCCCGGATCGACGAGACCATCCGGCATCATCTGCGTCGCGCCAGGATCGAAGCGGTGAACCGGCGCGTATCGACACCGTTCGCGCCAGCGCTGGAAGGTGTTCTGGCGGCCATCCGGCATCTGCATGCCGAGCGATCGCTGCGGGTCGAACAGAGCATTGAGGAGTCGCTGGCCCTGGCGATGGATCCGCATGATCTCGACGAGCTTCTGGGCAATCTGCTCGACAACGCGGCGCGTCATGCGCGCGGGGCCGTGTTCGTCGAGGCGGCGACCGATCCCGCCCGGCCGCGCCTGGCGCGACTGGTGATTGCCGATGACGGGCCGGGCATTCCGGAAGAACGGCGCGGTCGCGTGCTCGAGCGCGGGGCGCGTCTGGACGAGCGTGGCGACGGCCACGGATTCGGCCTGGCAATCGCGGCCGAGTTGGCGGGACTCTATGGCGGTGAGTTGCGGCTGAGCGAGCGGCAGGGCGGCGGTCTGTTCGTGGAGGTGACGGCACCGCGCCGAGTGGCTGGATGAGAGCCGACGTCAACGGCTCCAGCGCAGCCGGAACCGGGTCCGATCAGCGGCGTCGACCGGAGGGCATTTTCATGAAACGGTCACGGCACCAAACCGACAAGGCGGCCATGGTGCCCGGAGGCGGATTCGAACCACCGACACTGCGATTTTCAGTCGCATGCTCTACCAACTGAGCTATCCGGGCCCTGGGGCCGTTCGACCCGGTAGCTTGGAGCCGCCGGTTCGTTGGTGGCGCAGCGTTTAACCCACGTCCGGGTCGAGATCAAGCCGCCCAGGCCGCGCCTCGCTGTCGGCCTCGTCGGCGGGCGGACCCGGAACGCGATATTCGCCGGTGAGCCAGCGGCCGAGATCGGCATCGGCGCAGCGCAGCGAGCAGAACGGCTTGAATCGCTGCACCGTCGCGCGACCGCAGATCGGGCAACGCGAACCAGGAACGAGGCTGTCCGGATCAGCCATGTCGCAGACTCCAGCCGCAGGGCGGCAATGAGGGATCGATCCGCATCGAGATGGGGCGGCCGGCGCGTGCTGCCAGGGCCGCGCGCGCGACCGGATCGCCGTCCAGCGCCGCCGCGACGTCGATACTGGCGAGCAGGTCTGGCAGGCGATGCGGCGGGGCGGCCGCGAATCGGGCAGCCTCGGCCAGGGCCGCCAGCGCGGCGGCGTGCGGACCGGCCAGCAGCTCGTGCAGCGGCGGATGGATGCGGGGACGAAGAATCTCCGCGAGGCCCAAGGCGGTGAAGCCGAGCAGTTTCGGGCGCAGCGGGTCGCGTTCCAGCGCCGCCTCGATCTCGGGCCGCAGCGCGGAACGCTTGCGGGACGGCAGGCCGGCCAGATCGAGCAGGATGGCGCCGCCGAGATTGCGCAGCCGGATCTGATGCAGCAGCGGGCCGATCGCGGCCCGGTTGGCGGCGAACTGCGCCGTGGCCTTGGCGGATTTCTGGCCGCTGCTGCCGCCGCCATCCATGTCGATGGCGACCAGAGCGGGGGTGGGATGGATGCTGGCCCGCATACCGCCGGGAAGGGCGAGTTCGGGCTCGGCCAGCGCCTCCGCCTGCGCGGCGATACCGGGGGGCCAGGGATCGGGGCCGACCCTGATGCGGTGGCGTAGGCCGGGCAGGCTGGCGGGAAGAGCGGGGTCGTCGCAGAAAATGGGCGCGTCGGGATATTGGGTGGCCAGGCGTTCCAGCGGCGAAGGGCCTCGCGCGACCAGACCGGTCCGCCCGGTCCGATCGGCCGTGTCGGTTTCGGCCAGCGCCAGACGCGGACCCTTGCCGCCCTGCGCTCCGCGCGAGATCCGGACAAGCACCGAATCGCCTTCGCCGAGCCGGGTGCCGTCGCGCAGGGGAAGGAAGCCGGTTTCCGCGCCATCGCCGAGCAGCACGAACGCGCCGCCGAGCGCCGGCAGCACCGCGTCGATGCGACCGCGCAGCAGATCGCCGACGCCGTCCGGCCGGCCCGGCCGCCACAGCGCATAATCGAGCAGAATGCCATCCGACGCGGCGGCGATGCGGATTTCCCCGGGGAAGCAGCGTGCCAGCAGGGATACGGACAAAGGTGCTAGTCCAGCCAGCCGCGCCCGCGCAGGAGCTGGGCCGTTTCGAACAAAGGCAGGCCGACCACGTTGGAGTGGCTGCCGGACAGGAAGCGCACGAACCCGGCCATATGGCCCTGGATGGCATAGCCACCGGCCTTGCCGCGCCAGTCTCCGGCCTCGATCAGCCGGTCGATCTGGCGGTCGGTGAGGCGGGACAGCGCGACGACGCTTTCGACCACCCGGGAGCTGATGCTGCCGTCCGGCGCGCGCAGGGCCAGTGCTGTGAGCACGCTGTGACGCCGGCCGCTGAGCAATGCCAGGCAACGTCGCGCCTCCGGCTCGGTCTCCGTCTTCGGCAGGATGCGGCGCCCCAGCGCCACCACCGTATCGGCAGCCAGCACGAGCGCATCGTCACCGGCACGCGGTGCGGCTGCGGCGAGCTTGGCGGCGGCCATGCGGATCGCGTAGGGGCGCGGGAGCTCCTCACGCCGGGGGGTCTCGTCGATGTCGGGGGAGAGAACCGAATCCGGCGCGATGCCGATCTGGTCCAGCAGCGCTAGGCGCCTGGGGCTGGACGAGGCCAGAACCAGTCTGGACCGTCCGGCCATGCCGTCCCCGCGCAGGCGGGGGGCAGGTTCGGTCAAAACCGGGCCTATTTGAAGCGGAAAGTGATGCGACCCTTGGACAGGTCGTACGGGGTCATCTCGACATTGACCCGGTCTCCGGCGAGCACGCGGATGCGGTTCTTGCGCATCTTGCCGCTGGTATGGGCCAGGATGGTGTGCTCGTTGTCGAGCTTGACCCTGAACATGGCGTTTGGAAGCAGCTCCTGGACGGTGCCGCTGAACTCGATCATGTCTTCCTTAGACATTGCGCGTATCGATCCGGTCGAACATGGCTTGTTGGCGCACCAAGCGCCTCCCGATGCAGTTGAAACAGAATGTGCGAACAATCGAGCCCGCACGCGACAAGCGTGGGGGCTTTTCCTATGCGTGGCGGAACATGAGGATTACACCCCGCTCGGTCAAGCTTTACGTCCTGTTGCGGCGAGCCTCATCGCCACGCTGGCCGCATGGGCCTGCAGCCCTTCGGCTTCCGCGAGCGTGACGGCGGCCGGCCCGACGCGGCCGATCGCCTCCGCGCCCGCCTCGATCCAGGTGGTGCGCTTGATGAAATCGAACACAGACAGGCCGGAGGCGAATCGGGCCGTGCGGCTGGTCGGCAGGACGTGGTTGGGCCCGCCGACATAATCGCCGATCGCTTCCGGGCAGAACCGGCCGCGGAAGATCGCGCCGGCATGGCGGATGGCGGCAAAGGCCTCGGCGTCGTCCGCCAGCATGAGCTGGAGGTGCTCCGGGGCGAGGCGGTTCACCAGCTCCCAGGCTTGCGTCCAGCGCTCCACCACGAGGACGGCGCCGTAGCGGCTCCAGGAGGCGCGGGCGATCGTCTCGCGCGGCAGGGTCTGAAGCAGGCGTTCGACGGACTCCGCGACGCGCGCGGCGAAAGCGGCATCGTCGGTGATCAGGATCGACTGCGCCAGTTCGTCGTGCTCGGCCTGGGCCAGCAGGTCGATCGCGACATGGTCGGGGTCGTTCAGAGCGTCTGCGACGATCACCACCTCGGAGGGACCGGCGATGCTGTCGATGCCGACATGGCCGAACACCTGCCGCTTGGCCTCGGCGACAAAGGCGTTGCCGGGGCCGACGATGCGGTCCACCGGCGTGATCGTTTCCGTGCCGTAGGCGAGCGCGGCCACGGCCTGCGCGCCGCCGATCCGGTAGATCTCGGACACGCCCGCCAGCCTGGCTGCCGCCAGAACCAGTGGCGCGAGCTGACCGCCGGGGCAGGGCACGCACATGGCGATGCGTCCGACGCCGGCGACGCGGGCCGGGATCGCATTCATCAGCACGGAGGACGGATAGGCCGCCTTGCCGCCGGGAACGTACAGTCCGACCGCATCCAGCGCGGTCCAGCGCATGCCGAGCGTAAGTCCGTCCTCGTCATCGAAGCGCAGATCGGCCGGCATCTGCGCGCGATGGAAGCGCTCGATACGCCGCGCGGCGACGGACAGCGCGTCCAGCAGCGACGGCTCGATCGATCCGGTCGCGTCGTCGATCTCGTCTGCGGAAATGCGCAAGGCTTCGGGTGCGAGCGGCTGGGGGTGGCGGTCGAAGCGGTCTGTGTAGTCGCACAAGGCCGCGTCGCCGCGTGCGCGAACGTCGGCCAGGATCGCGCGCACCGGCGCATCGATCGGCGAGCCGCCGTCGCGCACCTCCCGGACCAGCGCATCGAACGCGTCCGCGAAGCCCGGCTCCGCGCTGTGCAGTTGCTTCATGCCGACTGCCCGGCCGCGAGGGCGTGGCGGAAGCGGCTGATCAGGGCGGAGACTTCCTCCGGGCGGGTCTTGAGGGCGGTGCGGTTGACGATCAGGCGGGACGACACGTCGGCGATCACCTCGACCTCGGCGAGGCCGTTCGCCTTCAGCGTGGAGCCGGTCTGGACCAGGTCGACGATCAGCCGCGACAGGCCGAGGCCGGGGGCGAGTTCCATGGCGCCGTTGAGGTGCACGATATCGGCATGCACGCCGCGCGCGGCGAAATGGCGCCGGGCGATGTTAGGGTATTTGGTGGCGACCCGGACCTGCGACCAGCGCGCCGGATCGTCCTGCATCGCCTGCTCGACCGGCTCGGCGATCGAGACGCGACAGCCGCCGATGCGTAGATCGAGCGGGGCATAGATCTCGGGATAGTCGAATTCCATCAGCACGTCGGCGCCGCAGATGCCGATCTGCGCCGCGCCGAAGGCCACGAAGGTGGCGACGTCGAACGGGCGCACCCGCACCACGTCGAGCTGAGGATCATTGGTCTCGAACCGAAGGCGGCGGCTGTCCTCGTCGAGACAGTCGGCCGCGGGTGCGATGCCGGCTGCCTGAAGCAGCGGGCCGCATTCGGCCAGAATTCGGCCTTTGGGAAGGGCGAGCACCAGCGGAGCGGCGGTTTCCGGAACGAGGCTGGCTGCGCTGGACAGGGCGGACATGCGAACTCCGGCTGGGAGGATCGTTGCGGCGATAGCATCCGCGCGCAGCCGGAGAAAGGCCGCGGGCGGGGAGCCAGCCGGCCTTTGTCCGCATGGGTCGGGCGATCGCGGGCCCGATCGGCCGGCCTCAGTCAGTCGGCGACGCGCTCGATGATGGCGCCGCAGCCGGACAGCTTGCGCTCCACCGCCTCGTAGCCGCGATCGAGGTGATAGATGCGGCTGATCGCGGTTTCGCCCTGGGCGGCGAGACCGGCGAGGATCAGGGAGAAGGAGGCGCGCAGGTCGGTGGCCATCACCGGCGCCCCGGACAGGGATTCGACGCCGCGAATGATGGCGGAGGAGCCATGGACGTTGATGCGCGCGCCCATGCGATTGAGCTCGGGCACGTGCATGAAGCGGTTCTCGAAGATGGTCTCGGTGATCATCGACGCGCCCTCGGCGACCGAGAACAGGGCCATGAACTGCGCCTGCATGTCGGTGGGGAAGCCGGGATAGGGCTCGGTCATGATATCGACGCCCTTGAGCCGTCCGGTGCGCCGGACGCGCATGGCGCCCTGGTCTTCCGTGACCTCGACGCCGGCTTCTTCCAGAGCGCGGACCACCGAGCCGAGATGGTCGATGCGTCCGCCGAGCAGGCGCACGTCGCCGCCGGCGATGCCGACAGCGCAGGCATAGGTGCCGCATTCGATGCGGTCGGCGACCACGGCGTGATGCGCGCCGTGCAGCGTCTTCACGCCGTCGATCACCAGCGTGCCGGTGCCCTCGCCGGTGATCCGCGCGCCCATCGCGTTCAGGCACGCGATCAGGTCGTCGATCTCCGGTTCCCGGGCGGCATTGACGATCTCCGTCCGGCCCTCGGCGAGCGAGGCGGCCATCAGCAGATTCTCGGTGGCGCCGACCGAGGCGAAGGGCAGGATGATGCGTGCGCCGGCGAGGCCGCGCGGCGCGCGTGCGTCGATATAGCCGGCTTCGAGCTTGATCTCGGCGCCGAGCGCCTCGAGACCCTTGAGATGCAGGTCGACCGGACGCGTCCCGATGGCGCAGCCGCCCGGCAGGGAGACGCGCGCTTCACCGACCGTGGCCAGGAGCGGGCCCAGCACGAGAATCGAGGCGCGCATGCGCGAGACGATGTCATAAGGTGCTTCGGTGTTGGTGATGTCGCCGCCGACGGAGAGGACCTGGCCGGTGCCGTCCACATCCTCCACCGCGACACCGTGCTGCGCCAGCAGCAGCCGCATGGTTCCGATATCGTCGATGCGCGGCACGTTGGAGACGACCAGACGCTCGGAGGTGAGCAGGCCGGCCACCAGCAGTTTCAGCGCCGAGTTCTTGGCGCCGCCGATCGGGATCTCGCCATGCAGCGGGCGACCGCCGCGAATCAGGAACTTGTCCATGATATGCTCCGTCACATCCGGGGCGTGGCGACGCCGCGCTGGCCCATATATTTGCCGGCCTTGTCGGCGTAGCTGATCTCGCAAGGCTCGGAGCCCTGCAGGAACAGGAACTGGCAGATGCCCTCGTCGGCGTAGATTTTCGCCGGCAGGGGCGTGGTATTGCTGATCTCGATCGTGACCTGGCCTTCCCATTCGGGCTCGAGCGGGGTCACGTTCACGATGATGCCGCAGCGCGCATAGGTGGATTTGCCGAGACAGACCACGAGAACGTCGCGCGGGATGCGGAAATACTCGATCGTATGCGCAAGGGCGAAGCTGTTGGGCGGGATGATGCAGACCGGCCCGGTGCGGGTGACGAAGCTCTGCTCGTCGAAATTCTTCGGGTCCACCGTGACGCTGTCGACGTCGGTGAAGATCTTGAAGTCGCTGGCGACCCGGGCGTCGTAGCCATAGGAGGAGAGGCCGTAGGAGATCACGCCGGCGCGCTTCTGGGTTTCCACGAACGGCTCGATCATGCCGTGTTCGGTGGCCATGCGCCTGATCCAGCTATCGGGCATCACCGGCATGGCGGGTATCTTTCGATCGTGTCGTGGCGGAGCCGCACGGATAGCCAAACATGCGTCTGGCAGCAATCGCCCGCAGTGCGTTGGCGTCTATTCCCGGTCCGGCGCCGCGGGTGGCGCGGCCTCGTGCTGCCCGGAGCGGAGATCGTCCCGAGCACGGCTTTGCTGCTTGCGCCGCCGCAAATTGTCTCGCAGCGCGCGGGCCAGACGCTCCTCGCGCTCGCGTTCGGCGCGGGACTTCACGCTGGGCGGGACCGGCTCCTCGGTCATCGGGACATCTCTGGATCGGGCCGGCGGGATCGAGTGGTGCTGTTGCAGGGAATCGAACCCTGGACCTCTCCCTTACCAAGGGAGTGCTCTACCGCTGAGCTACAACAGCGAACCGCACCGGCGGTGGCGCGCTTCCTAGCGTTCGGCGGGGAGGGACGCAAGAGGGCTGGCGCGCCGCCGAGCGGGAAAAGCACTCGTTGGCGGCCGGTCAGGTAGGGGTGCCATCGTTTCCGCGGCGAACAGCATAGCTGTCCAGGAACACCCGCACCGCACCTTGTGCGATCCGACCCTGTTCCTCCCGGGTCGGCTCGTCGCCGATGCGCAGGCGCCATCTCATGCAGGTAGGCGTCTGGCACAGCGCAAAGAACTGACCGGCGGCGAAAAGCGGGTCGTCTCTGCGCAGCAGGCCGGCCTCCATGCGCTGGCGGAGCCATTCGGCCATGCGGTTGAGCGTCGCCTGCGGACCACCTTCCCAGAAAATCTCGGCCAAATGGGGAAACTTGCCCGATTCCGCGATCACGATCCTGTACAGCAGGAGCGAGCCCGGCGAGATGATCAGGCGAATCATGCCGGCAGCGATCTCGCGCAGCACCTCCTCCATCGAGCCCTCGCTGCTGATGGGCGCGAACAGCCGCGGGAACTCGTCGTCGGCTTTCTGGGACACGAAGGCGGCGAACAGGGCCGACTTGCTCTCGAAGTAATTATAGAGCGTCCCCTTCGAGACGTTCGCCTCGCTCGCGATTCGCGACATGCTGGCGCCCTCGTAGCCATCATCGGTGAACACGACGGCGGCGCCGGCCAGGATCTGGCGGCGCTTCTGGCTCGAGTTATCTTCCAACACCGACATGGCAACTCCCGCTCCAACCGGAAAAGCGCCGGGAGAAAGGATCCTGGGGATCATTTGCCGGCGGTGCGGCGCCGGCGTACGCGTTCCGCATTGACGGGCTGAACAAAGCAGATAGTGTCCGGCTGATCAACGCTGACCGAACCGATCGGTCAGCGTATTTCATGCGCCCGGGCGGGCGGGCGGCGTTGCCGCTCCCGAATGGCGGCCGCGGCTGCGTTGGGGCTTGGCACAGGAGCGGCAATGGCCTCCAGGAATATGGTTCACGGAACGGCTCTCCGCCTGCTGGCCGGGCTGGGGTTGCTGGTGGGAGGATGCTCGGTCGGGCCGGACTACAAGCAGCCTTCCGTCTGGTCGCCGTCCTCTTGGTTGAACCATGACAAGCCGGGCCAGGCGGCAGTCGCCAGCACGCTGGACTCGATGCCGCCGGACCCGGACTGGTGGTCGGTGTTCCACGATCCCGAGCTGACGGCCCTGGAACAGCGCGTGGCCGCCGAGAATTTCGACGTGCGCCTGGCGACGGCGCGTCTTGCCGAAAGCCGGGCGCAGCTTCGCGTGACCGGCGCGGACCAGTATCCGAGCCTTACCGGCACCGGTCGCTACGAGCGGCTGAAGATCAGCGACAAGGAAGTCCAGCGTGGCCTGACCGATGCGGTGGGCGGTCTGCCGGTATCGGCGGCCACCGCGTCCGATATTCGGGCGCAAGCCGGACGGGCCACCGTGCCGCCGCTCGATATCTGGTCCGACGGCATTGATGCCTCGTGGGAACTCGACCTGTGGGGGAGGGTGCGGCGCGAGGTGGAATCCGCCCGGGCCAATCTGCAATCCTCGGTAGAGGACCGGCGCGCGGTGCTGATCGCGCGTCTCGGCGAGGTCGCACGAGACTATATGTCTTTGCGCGGAAGCCAGCAGCAGCTGGCGATCGCTAGGGAGAACCAGAAGACCGCCCAGGCGTCTCTGGACCTGACACGGGAGCGGTTCACGCACGGGCTGACCACGGAGTTGGACGTGCAGAACGCCGCGTCGCAGCTGGACGACGTAAGTGCTCAGATCCCGAACCAGGAGCAGCAGATCGCGCAGCAGATCAACGCGCTCAGTTTGCTGCTGGGCGAGCCGCCACAGGCGTTGAGCCGGGAGCTGGAGACGGCGCAGCCTATCCCGCCTGTCCCGCCCGCCGTGCCGGTGGGCATTCCGTCCGAGCTGGCACGGCGGCGCCCGGACATCCGGGAGGCGGAAGCCAAGCTGCATGCCGCGACGGCCGGGGTCGGTGTGGCGGTGGCGGACTTCTATCCGCGCGTGACCTTGACCGGGGCGATGAACTTCGAGGCTCTGCAGGCCCGCGATCTCGCCTTCTGGCCGGCGCTTGCTTACAATTTCGGCCCATCGATCAGTCTGCCGATCTTCCAGGGCGGGCGGCTGACCGGGCAGTTGCAGCTGAGGAAAGCCCAGCAGCAGGAAGCGGCCATCAACTACCAGAAGACGGTTCTGTCCGCCTGGCGTGATGTCGACAATGCCATGACCGCTTATGCGGCCGAGCAGCGGCGGCACGACCAGCTCGCGCTTTCGGTGACGGCGGCGCAGCGTGCGCTGCAGCTGGCGCAGGAGCAGTACCGGTCGGGTCTGCAGTCCTTCCTGAACGTGCTGGACGCTCAGCGGACCCTTCTGGCAGCCGAACAGCAGCTGTCGACCAGCACCGCCACCCGGTCGGCGAACCTGGTTCAGCTCTACAACGCGCTGGGCGGCGGATGGGAAACGGCATTCCCGGAGCGGGCTGGCCAGGCTCTGGTGGCGAAGAGTGCGGGGGCCGGGAAAGCCCCGTCCTGACCGGGCGGACAAAAAGTTCACCGCGCTGTCGTTTTTC
>JAMSKV010000011.1 GCA_024515975.1 Endosaccharibacter trunci | reverse complement strand
CCTACATCCCGCCCGGGTAGTTCGGCCCGCCGCCGCCTTCCGGCGCGGACCAGTCGATATTCTGCGTGGGGTCCTTGATGTCGCAGGTCTTGCAGTGCACGCAGTTCTGCGCGTTGATCTGCAGGCGCGGCCTGGTGTCCACGTCCACGGCCTCGTAGACTCCGGCCGGACAGTAGCGGCTTTCCGGCGAGCGGAACGAATCCCAGTTCACCGGCAGCCAGCGCTCCGGATCGCGCAGCTTGAGATGGACCGGCTGGTTTTCCTCGTGATTGGTGTTGCTGAGAAACACCGAGCTCAGCTTGTCGAAGGTGAGCGTGCCGTCCGGCTTGGGATACGCGATCGGTTTGGATGCAGAAGCCTTGTCCAGCACCTCGTTGTCGGCATGCGGATGGTGCAGCGTCCAGGGAGCGCGGCCGCGTAGCAAAACGGTGTCGATCGCGGAATAGGCGAACCCGCCGATCTGGCCCCATTTGGCGAAGGCCGGACGCACGTTGCGCACGTCGCGCAGCTCGCCCCACAGCCAGCTCTGCCGTACTTTCCGGGTGAAGGAGGCAGGCTCGGCCGGACGGGAGCCCGCCAGCGCCTCCGCTACCGCCTCGGCCGCCAGCATGCCGGACTTCATCGCCGCATGAGTGCCCTTGATCTTGGGCACGTTGAGGAAGCCGGCGGCATCGCCGACCAGGGCGCCGCCGGGAAAGGTGAGGCGCGGCACCGATTGCAGTCCGCCCTCGGAGAGGGCGCGCGCGCCGTAGGACAGGCGCTTGCCGCCCCGGAAATGCCCGCGCATCGCCTTGTGCGTCTTGAGACGCTGCATCTCCTCGAACGGCGACAGCCAGGTGTTGGCGTAGTCGAGCCCGACCACGAAGCCGTAGGAGACCAGATTTTCGCCGAAATGATACAGCCAGGAGCCGCCATAGGTCTTGCGGTCCAGCGGCCAGCCCATGGTGTGCTGCACCAGCCCGGGCCGGTGATGCTCCTTGGGGATCTCCCACAGCTCCTTGATGCCGAGCCCGTAGGTCTGCGGATCGACGCCTTCGCGCAGGTTGAAGCGGGCCATCAACTGCTTCGACAGCGAGCCGCGGCATCCTTCGGCGAACAGGGTGTAGGGCGCGCGCAGCTCCATGCCGGCCGCGTGGTTCGCGGTGGGCTCGCCGTCCCGGCCGATGCCCATGTCGCCGGTGGCGATGCCGACGATGCGGCCCTCTTCCTCCAACAGCTCCGCGGCGGAGAAGCCGGGATAGATCTCGACCCCCAGCTCCTCGGCCTGTCCGGCCAGCCAGCGGCATACATTGCCGAGGCTGACGATGAAGTTGCCGTGATTGGCCATCTGCGGCGGGGTCGGCAGCCTGAAGGAGCGCTTTTCCGTCAGGTACAGCATCGAATCGTCGGTCGCCGGCGTGTCCAGCGGCGCGCCCTTGTCGCGCCAGTCCGGGATCAGCTCATCCAGGGCGCGCGGCTCGATCACGGCGCCGGACAGGATATGCGCGCCGACCTCGGAGCCCTTCTCCACCAGGCATACGGAGAGGTCGGACGACAATTGTTTGAGCCGGATCGCGGCGGCCAGGCCGGCCGGACCGCCACCCACCACCACAACGTCGAACTCCATCGCCTCGCGGGTGGACTCGCTCATCGTCTCTGCTCACTCCTGTGCCGGACCGCCGACGGCCAAACAATCGTTCGAACCTTTGTGACTGCCTATGCCAGCGGGATCAACGTCTCCGGGGTTTGGAGAGGCGTCGGGCGGGTGGCGCGGACCAGGAGGATCAAGGCGCACCGTCAGGCTGCAGTTCCGGGTGACGCGTCGCCCAGTGCGAGGATAATTCGATCACCGCGGCGGCGGTTTCCTCGATCGAGCGCCGGCTCACATCCACGACGGGCCAGCCATGACTCAAGCACAGGCGGCGCGCCCACAGCACTTCGGCCCTGACCACGTCCGGGTCGACATAGGTGTTGTCCCGCTCGTCCAGAACGGCGCGCTCCGTGCGCGGCGCGATCAAACGAAGACGGTTGCGCCGGATCTCGATCAGAGTGGCCGGCTCGATGGTCAGACCGATCACCGGCCGCTTGACCTGCAGCAGATCGTCCGGCGGCGGAATGCCGGGGATCAGCGGCACGTTGGCCGCCTTCACCCCCCGATTGGCGAGATAGAACGCGGTGGGGGTCTTCGAGGCGCGCGACACGCCCACCAGCACGACATCCGCATCCGCCAGCCCCGCCGTGGCCTGTCCGTCGTCATGCGCCAGCACGTAATGCATCGCCTCGATGCGGCGATAATACTCCTCGTCCAGGACGTACTGGTTGCCGGGCCGGCCCACAGCGGTCTCGCCCAGATTGTCCTGCAGCAAGGACAGAACCGGGTCGAGCACGTTGAGGATCTGCACGTTCAGCCGCGCGCAGCCGGCATCCAGCTCGCCGCGCAGCTTGCGATCCATCATGGAGGCCAGCACGGGACCGGGATCGTCCGCGATCCCTTCCAGCACGCGACGCAGATGGATGCGCGAGCGGATCAGGTTCCAGCGGTGATACGCCACGGTGGCGTGTTCGAACTGCGCCACCGTGGCCCTGGCGATGGAACTCAGCGTCTCCCCGGTGGCATCCGACACCAGGTGCAAGCTGACGCGATGCTCCGCCGTCACGCCGTCTGCTTCTGCCTGTTCTGCAAGGCCGCCTGGGCGGCGGCCAGACGCGCGATCGGAACGCGGAACGGCGAGCAGGACACGTAGTCCAGACCGACCTGCTCGCAGAACTCGATCGAGGACGGATCGCCTCCATGCTCGCCGCAGATGCCGAGCTTGATCCCCGGCCGCACCGCGCGGCTCTTCTCGGCCGCGATCCGCACCAGGGCGCCCACGCCCTCGCGGTCGATCGTCACGAACGGGTCGCGCGGCAGCAGGCCCTTCTCGATGTAATGCGGCAGGAACGAACCGGCATCGTCGCGCGACAGGCCGAACGTGGTCTGGGTCAGGTCGTTGGTGCCGAAGGAGAAGAAATCGGCATGCTCCCCGATCCTGTCGGCGGTCAGCGCCGCGCGCGGCAACTCGATCATGGTGCCTACGGTGTAGTCCACTGCGACCCCGCCCTTGTCGACGATGTCCCGTGCCACCGCTTCCACCTCCGCACGGGTCACGCGCAATTCGTGCTCGCTGCCCACCAGCGGGATCATGATCTCCGGCGTCACCGGACGGCCGGTCTCGGAGCCGACCAGAACAGCGGCCTCGAAGATCGCGCGCGCCTGCATGGCGTAGATCTCGGGGAAGGTGATGCCGAGGCGGCAGCCGCGATGGCCGAGCATCGGGTTGCTTTCCGACAGGGCGGCATGGCGCTCCTTCACCGCCTCCAGCGTCTCGCCCATCTCCCGGGCCAGTTCCTCCAGCTCCGCTTCGGTGTGCGGCAGGAACTCGTGCAACGGCGGATCCAGCAGGCGGATGGTTACCGGACGGTCGCCCATGATCCGGAACAGGGCCGCGAAATCCTCGCGCTGGAACGGCAGCAGCGTATCGAGTGCGCGACGGCGGGCGGCCTCGTTCTCGGCCATGATCATCTGCCGCACGGCGCCGATGCGCTCGGGCGCGAAGAACATGTGCTCCGTGCGGCACAGGCCGATGCCCTCGGCGCCGAATTTGGACGCCATGGCGGCATCCTCCGGCGTTTCCGCGTTGGCGCGCACCTTCAGACGGCGTACCGAATCCGCCCAGCCCATCAGGGTGGAGAAATCGCCGGACAGAGTCGGCTGGATGGTGGCCACTTTGCCGGCGAACACCTCGCCGGTGGAACCGTCCAACGTGATCCAGTCGCCGGCCTTCAGCGTGCGGTTGCCGGCCGACAAGGTCTGGGCCGCGTAATCGACGCGGATTCCGCCGCAGCCGGCAACGCAGGCACGCCCCATGCCGCGCGCCACGACCGCCGCGTGCGATGTCATGCCGCCCCGCGTTGTCAACACGCCGCGCGCGGCATGCATGCCGTGCACGTCTTCAGGGCTGGTCTCGATCCGCACCAGAATGGTGTCCTCTCCGCGCGCGGCCCGCGCTTCGACCTCGTCGGCGGAGAACACGATCACGCCGCCGGCGGCGCCGGGAGAGGCGGGCAGGCCGCGCGCCAGAATCACGCGCTCCGCCTTCGGATCGAGCGTTGGATGAAGCAGCTGGTCGAGCGAGGAGGGCTGGATGCGCTGGATCGCCTCTTCATGGCTGATCCGCCCTTCCTGCGCCATCTCGATGGCGATGCGCAGGGATGCCGCCGCGGTGCGTTTTCCCGAGCGGGTCTGCAGCATGTACAGCTTGTTCTTCTGTACCGTGAACTCGATGTCCTGCATGTCGCGGTAATGGCGTTCCAGCGTGTCGCGCACGGTCAGCAGTTCGCGATACGCTTCGGGCAGGGCCCGCTCCATGGACAGCTCGCCCTCCTTGGCGCGCGCTTCCGACATGGGCTGCGGCGTCCGGATGCCGGCGACCACATCCTCGCCCTGGGCGTTCACGAGATATTCGCCGTAGAACACATTCTCGCCGGTGGACGGATCGCGCGTGAAACACACGCCGGTCGCGCAATCCTCGCCCATGTTGCCGAACACCATGGCCTGCACGTTCACGGCGGTGCCCCAATCGGCCGGAATGTCATGCAGACGCCGATACGTGTTGGCGCGCGGATTCATCCAGGAGCCGAACACGGCGCCGATCGCTCCCCAGAGCTGGTCCTCGGGCGATTGCGGGAACGGCTTGCCGGTCTCGCGTGCGACCAGATCCTTGTAGCTCTCCACGACATGCGCCCAGCTTTCCGCCGAAAGCGCGGTGTCTTCGAGCACATTCATCTCGGTCTTGATGTCCTCGATGATCTCTTCGAAGCGGTGATGCGAGACGCCCAGAACGACGGAGCCGTACATCTGGATGAAACGGCGATAGCTGTCCCACGCGAAGCGCGGATCGCCCGACGAGCGTTCCAGGCCCTGAACCGTCTCGTCGTTCAGGCCGAGATTGAGAACCGTGTCCATCATCCCCGGCATGGACACGCGGGCGCCGGACCGCACGGAGACCAGAAGCGGCTTCTCGCCGTCGCCGAAGCGCAGCCCGACGGCCTCCTCGATCAGGGCCAGCGCCGCATCGACCTGTGGCTTGAGATCGGCCGGATAGGTGCGGTCATTGCGGTAGAACTCGGTGCAGAGCTCGGTGGTAATGGTGAAGCCAGGCGGAACCGGCAGGCCGATGCCGGCCATTTCCGCCAGATTCGCGCCCTTGCCGCCGAGCAGGTTGCGCATGTCGGCGCGTCCCTCGTTCCGGCCTGCACCGAAATTGTACACCCACTGGGTCATCCGCCTACACTCCCCTGGGCTGCCCCGATGAAACCGGCTGTCGAACCGGAATCGGAACGCGCTGTGTTGCTGCGAAGCGCCGCCCCGCTGAGGCCCGACGCAATGGATTTCAACGCTAGGGGAGTAATACCGCTCCGAGAAGCGGTCGGGGAGGGTTTTCGACTTGTGCGGTGCAGCAATAATGCACTTCGTTACGTGTGCAGTGCAGCAATGTCTCCAGAGAATAGTTGGTCTGCGCCTACGCGGCAAAGAAAATCGGAAATCTAATCAGACAAATTGCTGCGGCTCCGTTTGCCCTGGCGATGGTCCGGCGCGTGATTGCCATCCGGATCGCCGGCCGCCCGGCCGGCAATCCCAGATAGTGTCGGCTCCCAACGATCACCTGATCCGCCGAATCTCGTCAGGCGGTCTCCCCGACCGCTACATTGAGGCCAGATGGTGAGGCATTGCCCCGACCGGGTGATGGCCCAGGGCCTCGATGATGGTCGTCAGCCCTCCGGCGTTCGTCATGGCCGTGTAGAGAGTGGGCTCGATCGCCTCGAGTTCGCCGAAGGCGCCCTGGAGGGTCTGAGCGTGCATCATCGAGGTGATCTCTCTGGCAAGGTCGGGAAAATTCTGTCCGAAGCGATCGATCGCGGCTGGAGCACTCGGTGCGGAATAGATCCTGGGCAGGAAGGCGAGCAGGTTCTTGGCATCGGCCGCCATCGAAGACATGAACTGCGTCATGCTCGTCGTTTGCAGGCCATAAGCGGAGGCCGAAACCCGGGCGTGCGCCGAATCGGCGTCGTAGGTGCTCAGATTGTGATGCTCGCCCATCAGCGTGAAGAACTGGTTCTCCAGCGATGCAATCTGGGCCTGGCTGAGCGCGCTGTGCCCGGCGAGCACAGCCCCGATCGACTGGCCGGATATCTTCGCCGCGAATTGTTTGAGTTCCGCCGCATCTGCTGATGTCCCCAGCGACACGACGGTGCCGTAATGGTCCATACGCACGTTGGCGACTGCGGCGCTGCCTCTCTCCGCCGCATCCGTCGCGTAATTGGCGAACGGATCGCCCTTTTCGACATAGGTGACGAAGTTGGCGGCCGGGATCGGCGGGGCCCGATAGCCGGGTACGCCGGAACTCGCGAAGGCCGTGCCGCCCAGGCCCGTCTGCGACGCGACATAGGATGCCAGCGTGCCGCCGAGGGAATGGCCGGTGACGTAGAGATGAGTCTGGTTGATGTCGCGGCTCTTCGCGGCAGCTTCTACCTGCTGCGCAAAGCCGAGGGCGTCGGAGAAACCCTTCAGCTTCGCGGGATCCGTGCCGCTGAGAATCGCGATGTCGAGCTGATTCTGAGCGCCGGTGATTGTTCCCTGATAGGCCACGATGATGTTGCCTTGTCCATCGACATAGGCAGACGCGGTCATGCCGCTGGCGAGCGTCTCGCTCATGGGGTTGCCGTGCCCATCAAGGAAAGGCTTCAAGCCGAGCGACGACGCCCGTGAGGGATCATAGGCTGCCTGCGCCGCGTTCTGGAAAACCTGCAAACTCGGCGCCGGGCCGAAATCCTGCTGCAGCCTGACGACGAGATTCGCTGTCGTCATCTGGTTTCGATCAAGCACGTCACCGTTCAGCATCGCCATCACCGTTATTCTCCGGACCGGCGTATGTTCGACGAAAAACAATAATCGATCGTTTACGGGCTGCTGATTGGCCGCCCAGGACACGCCGCCTAGCGTTCAAGGCGACGGCGTTTTCTCGAAAGAGAACATCCGATTACTAAGGCGTCCCGCGTTGCAGCGAAGGCGGGTGGATTCGGCGCGGGACAGGGGATCTTGATGCGACTGGCCGCTTCCAAGGCCGTCCGCCTCCCCTGTCTGCTCGACAGCCGCATCGGATTGGAAGACGCGATCTGCCGCCGGCCGCTCGGTTGGCGGAACGGCCAGAATGGGGCATAGTACATTCTCATCGGGCCGTGCCGCCCGAGGGAGCAGAAAGCAATGTAGCGACCATTACCGTCGCTCATGCCGGGTTAGCACAGCGGTAGTGCAGCGGTTTTGTAAACCGAAGGTCGGGGGTTCGATCCCCTCACCCGGCACCACGCCTGCCAAGGCGTCGGGAGCCGAGTGGAATCCCAGATATATCAAACGCTTGGGTATCTTTGAGGATGCGGAGCGGTGGTTATTATCGGCTCGATGCTTACGCCCGGCTCAGGAGCTTTCGTGATTTGCGGGTGAGCGTAAAACCGGCCCGCTATCGTGGGATTGCCCCTCGCAAGGATCGAGATCACGTGATCGAAGGACCGCAGGTCGACGGCCGTAGATTCACGATTTCTTAAACCCTTTGCCTTCACAAAGGACGGGCGAGACCAAAAGGAGCGCCCGTTATGACAAAGGGAACCGCCGAGGACTACTGGGCCAACACGGCCGAAGGGTATTTCGAGTCGATGCGATCAGTGTATCGGCCCGGCGAGAAAGCGGAAGCCAGCGCGCCGCAGAAGCAGGCGCGCCGATCGCTGCCGCCGCTGACACCGTCGCAGAGCATCCTGGACGCAATCGCCGCCTGCGCGCCGCCCAAGGACGCGGGCGCGCAAAAGGATGCTGCCAAGCCCAGGAGCGCCGAGGCAGCGCCGGCCCGCAATGACGACCAGGCCATCGGTCCCAGGTCTCGCGTCACGGCGGACTGAAGCCCCCCGCGCAGACCCGGCTACTGCGCGAGATCGTTCAGACTGAGCATTGCCAGCAAGAGGGAGGACACGATCCCGGCAACCGCCAGTCCCATCACCACCGTGATCACCGGGACCAGCAGCGATACCAGGCGCTGCGTGCGGATGCGGACTTGTTCTTCGTGGATTTCGGCGGCGCGCAAAGCCATCGGACCGAGCTGAGCGGTTTCCTCGCCCAGACGAAGCAAATGGATCGCGCGAACGGGGAAAATGCCGGCCTGATCCAGCGTGCGCGACAGTCCTGCACCGCCCTTGGCGCTCTCCGTCGCCCGATCGATCGCGCCGAGAACGGAGCGATTGCCGATCACGTCGCGGACGATCGCCATGGCGCCGATCAGCGGCACGCCGTTGCCCAGCAGCGTGCCGAGCGTGCGGCAGAAGCGCGCGGCCAACACCTCCCGCATCAGCAGCCCCAGGATCGGCACTCTCAGCACCGCGCGGTCGCGGAACGACCGAACATCCTCGCGCCGCATCAACTGCCGCAGCAGGACCGCCAGCAGCACCGTTCCCAGAATAAGGAACGGACCGTCCTGACTGAGAACATCTCCGGCGGCGATCAGGAGGCGAGTGGAGCGCGGCATGGCGGCACCGTTCTGCTCGAACAGCGGCACGAATTGCGGCAGCACCTGCGTGAGAAGCAGGACGATGGAGCCGATGGCCGCCAGCGATAGCATCGCCGGATAGATCATCGCCGATTGCAGCGTCGCCACCAAAGCGCGCTCGCGCTCCATCAGCGTCGCCAGCCGGTCCAGAGTGGAGGACAGATCGCCGCCCGCTTCGGCCGCGCGCACCAGACCTACGTGCAGGCGCGGGAAGCTGTTCGGATGACGGGCAAGAGCCGCATGCAGCGCCGACCCGTCACGCACGGCCGAGCGCAGGCTGTTCAGGACCGCGCCGACCCGACGGTTCGGCGCGGTTTCCACCAAAAACCGCATCGCCCGGTCCAGGTCCTGCCCGGCGCCCAGCATCACGGACAATTCGCGCGTAAGGTTTGTCACCTCTTGCCGGCTGAGGCCGCGCCGGCCCAGCCCACCGATCTCGATCCGCAGGCCGCGCGAGAGGAGACCGCCGCCGGCAGGCTCCGCGCGCATCGGGATATGGCCCTGACGCCGGATCCAGGCTACGGCCTCCGCTTCGCTGGCGGCTTCCGTCACGCCGCGCACGGTCTCCCCGGTCGGCGTGATGGCCACGAAACGGAACGACGTCACGGCGAGTCCGACCGGCGCGCGACGGTCAGGCGGCGGGCTGTTCCGCCACCTTCTCCGCCATCTTGCGGATAAAGGCGGCGGTCGGCTCCGGCTGGGTGAAGGGGAGCATGTGGCCCGCCCCGGCGATCTCTTCGTAGACCAGATCCGGAACCAGCGCCTTCATCGCGGCGCCGTGTTTCCAGGGGGCCAGAACACGGTCCTCGGTGCCGAAGAGGATGCCCACGGGCACGCCCAGGCTCGGGTAACGCGCCACCAGCCCCGGCAGGTCGTCGCCGCTGGCGACCAGATCCCGCGATGCCGACCGGTAGGCGGACGGACGCATGTTCAGCAGGCCGCCGCCGGTGACGGCGAAATCGCGTGGCAGCGCTTCCGGCGCGAACACCATCTCCATCGTCCGCCGCCCGCGCCGGATGCCGAGCGGTACCGCCAGCGTCCAGGAGATCAGCCAGCGCTTCACCGGATTGCGCACCGCGAGCGCCGCGAACATCTTCGGCGGCACGGTTTCCACCTGGGTCAGCGGCGTCAGCAGGGCCAGGCCCCCCACCTGCGCGGGGTGATCGAGCGCGGTGGCCAGAGCGATGGCACCGCCCAGCGAATGGCCGACGACCAGCGGCTTGCGAAGTCCCAGCGCCTCGATCACGTCGCGCACTACCCAGGCCTGCGCCCGGATGTTACCCGGACGTCCCGGCGCGCCCACCGAATAGCCGGAATCCGGCCGGTCGATCGCCACCACCCGGTAGTCGCGCGACAGCAGCGGCGACAGGCCCGGCAGCAGGTTGAGCATGTTGCCGCCCAGCCCGTGCAGCAGCAGGATCGCCGGCTTGTCGCCGCCCGTGTCGCTCACATGCAGGGTTTCGCCGCCGATCTGCAGCAGGCGGCCGGCCTGCGGAACCGCCTCCAGCACCTTTCGCGCGGTGAAGGCGGAGAATCCGGCGAGGACGGCGGGAACCGCGGCCGCGGCGCCCAGCGCCACACCGAGAAGTCTGGTTCCAGTGGATCGCGCCATGCTCAGACCGCCTCTTTGATGATGTAGTCGCGCAACCCGGCGCGGCTCATGCGTCGCTGATACTCGAACACCGTGCCCGGCCAAAGCGTCGTGTTGCGGCCGGACTCGTCCTGATACCAGCTCGAGCAGCCGCCCGCCTGCCAGACGGTGTCCGCCAGACGACGGTCCATCTCGCGCTGATACCGTTCCTGCACGGTGGCGCTCATTTCGATGGAGCGCAAACGCCGCATTCGCATCTGCCGCAACCGGCGCATCACGTAGCGCACCTGCGCCTCGATCATCAGCACCACGGAATTATGCCCGAGCCCCGTGTTCGGACCCAGCAGCACGAACATGTTGGGAAACCCGGTCACCGCTGTGCCATAGGCCGCCGACATGCCGCCACGCCAGGTTTCGCGCAGGGACCGGTTGTCGCGGCCCCTGATATCCATCGCGTCGAACCCGTCCGTCACGTGGAATCCGGTTCCGAACAGGATCGCATCCGCCCTGTGCAGCACGCCGTCCGCGGTCACGACGCCGTCGGACGCGATCCGCGCGATCGGCGTGGTCTCGAGCCGGACATTGTCGCGTGCGAGCGCCGGATAATAGTCGTCGGATTGCAGAATGCGCTTGCAGCCGATCTCGTATCGGGGCGTCAGCGCCGCCCGCAGGGCCTCGTCCTTGATCGCCCGTTTGCGATGCCGGTCGGCCAGGCTGCGCCCGAGCGCCGCCGCCTTCGGATGGCGCCGCATCGCCATATGCCGCATCTCGTGGAGGCCGAACAGGCGCAAACGGTGCAGGCTGCGCAGGCCGGGAATCGTCCCGTACCTGGTCTGCGTTTCCGTCGGGATCGCATGGTCGCCCTTGGGCAGCACCCAGGGCGGCGTGCGCTGGAACACGGTGAGGTGCTGCACCTTGTCCGCGATCTGCGGCACGAACTGGATGGCGCTCGCACCGGTGCCGATCACCGCGACCTCCTTGCCGGCGAGATCGTAGCCATGGTCCCAGCGCGCGGAATGGAAAGTCCGGCCTTCGAATGCGTCCAGCCCGGGGATTCGCGGCAGCAGCGGGATATGCAGCGCGCCCACGGCCAGAACCAGCACCCGGCCTCGGAAGCGGCGCCCGTCCGTGGTCCGCACCGTCCATTTGTTGTCGCTCTCGCTCCATTGCGCGCCGGTCAGCTCGGCGCCGAACCGCACGGACGGCATCAATCCGCGTTTCGCGGCCACACCCTGCAGATAGCGCAGGATCTCCGGCTGCGGGGCGAAGGTTCTCTGCCAGTTCGGATTGGGCTCGGACGAGATCGAATAGAGATGCGACGGGATGTCGCAGGCGCAGCCGGGATAGGTGTTGTCGCGCCAGGTGCCGCCGACCCCGTCCGCCTTCTCCAGCACGAGGAACGGGATCCGCCGCCGTTTCAGCGACAGCGCCATGATCAGGCCCGAGAAGCCGCTGCCGACCACCAGCACCTCGGTCTCCTCGGTTGCGGGCAGGGCGTTCATCGCGCGAGCCTCTCGACGATCGCCGGGTATCCGACCGGCATCAGCCGTTCGACCAGGGCCAGGACCTTGGCGTCGCTGCCGACAAGAACACGGCGTTTGCGCCGCTCGATCGCGTCCACGATGATCTCGGCCGCGCGCGCCGGCGGCATGCGCAGCAGGCGCTCGAACCGCTTCTGCTCGCGTTCCACCTGGGCATTGCTGGCGCCCTGCGGCGCGCGGGCCCGCTGGGCGATGCCGGTGCGGATGCCGCCCGGATGCACCACGGTCACCCCGACCGTGCTGCGTTTCAGCTCCTCCGCCAGAGCGTTGGAGAAGCCGCGCACCCCGAATTTGGCGGCGCTATAGGCGGTCTGTCCCGGCGGCGCGATCAGGCCGAACAGGCTGGAGATGTTCACCAGACGCGCGTCGTCGCTCTCGTGCAGCAGCGGCAGGAAGGCGCGCGTCATCCTGACCAGCCCGAGCAGGTTGATCTCCATCAGCCAATCGAAATCGGCTTCCGAGCTCTGCTCGAACGTGCCGCCCAAAGCCACGCCCGCGTTGTTGATCAGAAGATCGACGCGGGAATGACGCTCCGCCACCGCCTCCGGCAGGGCCGCCACGCTATCGCGATCCGCCACGTCGAGCGTATGCAGCGAGACCGGCGGCGAGGCGTCGCCGAGACGCTCGCGGATGGACATGCGCGTCGCCTCCAGGTCGTGCGGCCTGATATCGGCCAGCGCCAGATGGCAGCCGCGCTCGGCCAGGCGATGGGCCAGAGCGGCGCCGATGCCGTTGCCGGCGCCGGTGATCACCGCGCAACGATCGCGCAATCGCATCCGGTCGGCCATTATCCCTCCTGTCGCGCCTTGATCGCCGCAACTGCGGAGCCTTGTCTGGCCGCGTTGGGCTTGGCGCGTTTGTTTGGCCGGAGCATACTTACACCAATGTCAGCAAGCAAGCGCGCAACCAGATCCTCCGTCCGGCGGCGGAGTGCCGAGGACATGCGGGACGCGGCGCTGGAGGCCGGGCGCGCCTTGCTGATCGCAAAGGGGCCGGATGCGGTGACACTGAAGGCCGTCGGCGCCGCGCTCGGCGTCACCCATGCCAACGTGCTGCATCATTTCGGTTCGGCCGAACGCTTCCGCGCGGCGCTGCGCAACGCCATGGTGCTGGATCTCAACGAGCGGATGACCGCGATCCTGGCCCGCCCCGGCCGGACGGAAGCCGATCTCGCCCGCATCGTCGACGAGACCTTCGCCGCCTATGCCGAGGGCGGGATCGGCAGCCTGATCGCCTGGCTGCATCTGCACGGCGAGACCGCGATCGACGCGCAGCTGGAAGAGTCGATCGAGCGCCTGATGGCGGCGGTGCGACGCAAATTCGGCGACCATCCGCCAGCCGGGATGCCGGTGGGGCTGCTGACCATGCTGGCCTTCGCCGCCAGCATCCTGGGCGGCCCTTTGGGGCGGCTGGTCGGGGTGGAACCGGCCAGTTTTCGCGCGCTGGCCTTGCGTCTGCTGGTTCGGCTCCCGACGGAACCCTAGCCGGCGGAACGCGCGCCCAGATTGGCGCCGCGGCCGCGCCGGGCTAGGAGGAAGCATGCCTCGTTTCGTTCTCACCTTGTCCTGCCAGGACCGTCCCTCCATCGTGGCCTCCGTCACGCGCGACCTGGCGGCGATCGGGGCCAACATCAATGAAAGCGCGCAGTTCGGCGATCCGGACACCGGGCGTTTCTTCATGCGCCTCGCGTTCGAGGCGCCGGCCGACCGTGCCGGCGTCCATGCCGCCCTCGCCGAAACGGCGGCGCGGTTCGCGATGCACTTCGCGGTGCACGACACCACACGGCCGCGCATCCTCATCATGGTTTCGCGCTTCGATCACGCCATGCTGCATCTGCTCTACCAGATCCGCGTCGGCTGGCTCGGCGCCGAGGTGGCGGCGATCGTCAGCAATCACGAGCACAGCCGACGTACGGCGGAGCTGGAGACGATCCCGTTCCACTACATCCCGGTTTCCGCGGGCAACAAGGCCGAGGCGGAAGCGAGGCTGCTCGCACTGGTCGAGGAAACCGGCGCCGAGTTGGTGGTGCTCGCACGCTACATGCAGGTCCTGTCCGACGAGGTGTCGGAAACCCTGTCCGGGCGGATCATCAACATCCACCACTCGTTCCTGCCCAGCTTCAAGGGCGCCCGGCCGTATCACCAGGCGCATGAGCGGGGCGTAAAGCTGATCGGCGCCACCGCGCATTACGTGACCGCCGAACTCGACGAAGGCCCGATCATCGAACAGGAAACCCAGCGCGTGACGCACGCCATGAGCGCGGAGGATTTGGTCGCGACGGGACGCGACATCGAATCCCGTGTCCTGGCGCGTGCGGTGAAGCTGCATTGCGAGAACCGCGTGATGCAGAACGGGCGGAAGACGATCGTGTTCGCCTGATGCAGCGGCGCCGGCGTACGGGGCAGAGCGGTTTCACCCTGATCGAGATGATCGTGGTGGTGGCCGTTCTGGCGCTGGCCGCGACTCTGGTTCTGGCACGCGGGCCGATGCGTTCGGAAACCGTCGATCTGCGTGCCGCCGCCCGCGGCCTCGCCGTCGAGATGCGCGTGGCGCGCGCGCAGGCGATTGGCGAGGATCGTGTTCTGGTCTTTCTCCTCGATCCTGCGCATCGAAATTACGGGATCGAGAAAGGCCGCCGTCACGAGCTGCCGCGCGGCATCGTCGTGGTGGCGGACAATCCGGACGCGGTGGAAACGATCCGGTTTCGCCCCGACGGCAGCAGCAGCGGCGGCGTGTGGGTGCTGGGAGAAGGCGATCGGCGGATCGCCATCGAAACGGATTGGCTTACGGGGGCGGTGTCCATCCGCGAGTGAGTGTCACAGGTTTTTCGCTGCTGGCCGGTAGCACGCTCAAGCAGGAGAGAAGTTCTTTCTTGAAAGAAAGAACTTCTGGGTTCTCGTCGAGGTGCGTCTGGAGTCGGCTGGATCACGGAGATGATGCATGTCGGGTCGGACAACCCCTGTCGATTTCGCCACCAAGCGGCCCGGGGAGGTGCCCGGTCCGGATGCCGGTTTCCGCGTCCTGGAACCATGACACGACGCCGCGGGCGTGCAGCCTCGGCCCGCAGGGTGGACAGGAGCCGGGCGAATGCGTAAAGGACGCGGATAATATAACATTTCGCGGATCGACGGTCATGCGTGCCCTTTCTCGTCTCCCGCTCTGTGGCCTGGCCGGCGTCGCGGCTGCACTCGCTGCGCCCAATCCAGGGCTGGCCCAGACGGCGTCCGTGGCGCCGGCAGCCGTGCCGGGCCAGAGCGGGGGCCTGGTGCGCGAGAATGCCGGCACGCCCCGTGCGAGCACGCCTGCAGCGACGCCGTCCGGTATCCCCGACAAGCCGGAAGTGATCAATGTCCGTCTGGATCAGGCGCGCGCCGGGCTGCAGCCGAGTCTGGGGGCCGAGACCTATCGTTTGACTCGCAGCGCGCTCAGCACCCTGCCGCAGGGCGACAACGTGCCGCTGAACCAGGCGCTTCTGCAGGCGCCCGGCGTCGCGCAGGACAGCTACGGGCAGATCCATGTACGCGGCGACCATAACGAGATCCAGTTCCGCATCGACGGGGTGCAGCTCCCCGAGGGTCTTGCCGTGTTCGGGCAGAGCCTGCAGACGCGGTTCGCGCACGATCTGTCGCTGACCACGGGCGCGCTGCCGGCGCAGTTCGGCTTCCTGCAGGCGGCGGTGATCAACATCGACACCAAGACCGGCCGGACCGATCCGGGCGCCGAACTGTCCGTGTATGGCGGCGCGCGCGACTACTTCCAGCCCTCCTTTGCCTACGGCGTGTCGAGCGGCAAATGGGATCTGTTCGCAACCGGCGACGTGCTGCATTCTCGTGTCGGAATCGAGAACCCGACCAGCAACTTCAACGCCATTCACGATCTCAGCAACCAGTATCATGGGCTGGCGAAACTGAGCTATACGGCGGACGCGAACACACGCGTCAGCCTGATCGCCGGAATCTCCAACGCCGAATACCAGATCCCAAATAATCCGGAACAGGTTCCGACGCTCGGCTTGTCGTATAACGGCATCACCAATTACAACAGCGCCGATCTCACTGAGCACCAGAAGGAGATCACCGATTTCGCGATCTTGTCGTTGCAGAAGTCGATCGGCGCGCTGGATCTGCAAAGCTCGCTGTTCACGCGCTATTCGTCATTGCATTATTCTCCTGATTTTGTCGGTGACCTTCTGTTCGACGGCATCAGCCAGACTGCCGCCCGCTCGGTGATGTCGAGCGGATCGCAGACGGATGCGGCATGGTACGTTTCTAACACGCACACGATCCGGTTCGGCGAGCAGGTCTTTGCGGAGCGCACCATCTCGAAGGTCGACTCGCTGGTATCGCCGCAGATCGGCCTGGGCGATGACGGCGACCCCCTCTATGGCGATCAGCCGATCGGACTGCACGAAGGCACCGGCAAGACCGGCATGGTCTACGGCGTCTATCTTCAGGACGAATGGCGCATCCTGCCGTCGCTGACGATCAATTACGGCGCCCGCTTCGACGGCGTCAGCGAGTTCGTCTCGGCCACGCAGTTCAGCCCGCGCGTGAACGTCGTCTGGCGTCCGACGCGCACCACCACGCTGCATGCCGGCTATTCGCGCTACTTCACACCGCCGCCCTTCGAGGAAGTCACCAACAACAGCATCGCTTTCTTCCAGGGGACGAGTGCTGCTTCCGAGGTCACGCAGAACGACAAGGTGCAACCCGAGCGTGACCATTATTTCGATGCCGGCATCGACCAGATCGTGCTGCCTGGTCTGCATGTCAGCCTGGACGGCTACTACAAGCAGGCGACAAACCTGATCGACGAGGGCCAGTTCGGTGCGCCGATCATCCTGTCGGCCTTCAATTACGCCAAAGGGCAGGTGCATGGCTACGAGGCCAGCGTCACCTACGATCACGGCCCGGTGTCGCTTTATGCAAATCTTGCCTGGTCGCGCGCGATCGGCAAGCGGATCACCTCGTCGCAATTCGACTTCTCTGCCGACGATCTCGCCTACATCTCCAATCGTTGGGTGCATCTCGATCACGACCAGCGCTGGACCGGATCGGGCGGCGCCGCCTATTCGTTCTTCTACGGCAGCACGCATCCTTTGCGCGCCTCGGCCGATCTCGTCGTCGGTTCCGGCCTGCGTGCCGATGGCGACGTGCCCAATGGCCGCGCGCTGCCAGGCTACTATGTGGTGAATTTCTCGCTGGTGCAGACGCTGAAGCACATGATCGGGCGCGGCACCGAGCTTCGTCTCGACGTGCTGAACCTGCTGGATCGGCGCTACATCATCCGGGACGGGACCGGCATCGGCGTCGGCGCGCCGCAATACGGCCTGCGCCGTTCGATCCTGGTGGGGATCGCGCAGAAATTCTGAGTGCGCGGCGGCGGCTGCTCCGGTTCTAGATAAAAGCCGCCGCTCGTATATCCTCGCAGCCCAGTCAGCTGAAACAGGCGTTCTTTTTTGAAGGAAAGGACCAAAGAATTTCTGTCCGTTTGACTCTTTCCGCGCCGCGCACTCCGAACCAAACGGACAAAAGTCTTTTTGCTTCTTTTTCTTCAGAAAAAGAAGGCCCTCCTGATTTTCTCTTCTCAAACCGCATGCTGCCCACCGTCGGCAGCACGAAAGCGTGAACCGGGCGATCCTGGACAGGGGAGCGGGGTTTGATCCCACCGACCGTGTCGCAGCAAGAAGAGTCCGTTTCATGCGCCATCTTTTCAAGCCCCTCTCCGAGCAGCGTCTGGTGCTGACCGGCGCCACGTCCGGCATCGGCCTTGCCACGGCGCGCATGGCCGCGCGGCAGGGCGCGTCGCTGATGCTGGTGGCCCGCAACGAAGGGGCGCTGTTGTCGCTGCGCGACGAGTTGCGCGGGCTCGGAATCCGCGCCGAATATTGCGTGGCTGACGTTGCCGATCATGAGGCGCTGAAACGGGTTTCCGCGCGGACGATCGAGGCGTTCGGCGGCTACGATAGCTGGATCAACAACGCCGGAGCGTTCATCTACGGCGCTGTGGACGATGTGCCAGTCGAGGACCAGCGCAGGCTGTTCGACGTCGTGTATTGGGGCGTCGTGCACGGCACGATGATTGCGGCCGAGCATTTGCAGCGGAATGGGGGTGCGATCGTGACCGTGGGCAGCGTGCTCGGCGAATTCGCAATTCCGTTCCAGGGCACGTACTGCGCCGCCAAGTTCGCCGTGAAGGGCTTCACGGAAGCCTACCGTCGCGAACTCATGGCTGCCCGCCGTCCGGTCTCCGTCACGCTGGTCAAGCCGGCCGCGATCGACACCTCGTATATGGAGCACGCGCGAAACCGTCTCGGGACCGCCGGCACGCGCAATCCGCCGCCCTCCTATCACCCGGATCTGGTGGCGCGTGCGATCCTGCATGGCTGTGAAACCGGCGTCCGCGATCTGGTGGTCGGCGGCATGGGCGGCGAGTCCCTTGTGTTGGCAAATCGCTTGATGCCGCGTGTGGTGGATCGGATCGCCGCTCTGGTCGGCCGGCGGATGCAGAGCAGCGACGACGCGGGCGATCCGGAGATGCGCGACAATCTCTGTGATTCACGCCGCGATCTGTCCGAACGCAGCACGCTCAAACCGTTCACGCGATCGGGCAGCCTTTTGCTCGAGGCGCAATTGCAGCCGGTGAAAGCGGCCGCCATTACCGGGGGCGCCACACTGCTTTATCTCCTGGCGTTCCGATTCCTGGGACCGCGCCGCTAGAGGAGCGGGGAGGCGGGAATCTCTGTCGTCTGAGCAAAAGAAAGAGAAATCTGCTCCCTTGGATTGCGCGAACCGTTCAGGGCCGGGTCAGGCGAATGATTGTTCCTTGATCCGGTTTCTCAAGCAGGAAGGTCGGTCTTCGATAGAACTCGAACTGGCCTTCAGAGACTCACATAAAGCGCGCGGTCCAGGCGCCGCGCATCGCATTCCGCTTCGATATCGTGGCGTACGCTGTCGAAGATCGCGGCTGGCAGATTGGCGTAGGGCGCCAGATACAGCCTGGCGCACGCGGCCAAGCCGGGTTCGTCAGTGTCTTTGCCGTTGGCGAAATCGCGTATGTCCGCATCGCTGCGCGCAGCATAGATCGCCACGTTCTGCGGGGTGAAGACCGGGCGCCCGTTGGCAAGGAACGCTTGCGCCAGCTGGTAGTGCAGCTGGTCGATCACGCGGTCCGGGCCGATATTGATCTTCTGCGGCAGCCAGACCGTATCCCCGGCCAGAATCTCACAGAGTTCGACCATCTCCGCATTGTCGCGGTCCGCCGCGGCGGCTGTTTTCAGTATGGAGAAATCGCCGGCCAAACCGAGATTGCAGTAATGGGCGGCGTCGATCTTGCTGAAGCTCGTTCCGTTGATGTTCACCACGCCTGGATCGGTGGAATCGAACGGATCGCGGGCGGAGTTCTGTCGCAACCCGCTATCGATCTGATGTGTGGCCGCCTCTCGAACGATAGCGAGCGGATCGAATTGGCGTCCCGTCCGCGCCGAGACCATGTCGCATGTCGCCTGCAATGCGAACAGGAACAGGAAGAAGTGCTTGGCGCGTTGTTCGGCGTGGCGTGGCAAGGCATGCGTGAGCGGGCCGGACAAGGAAACGCCCGTGGGCGAGCGCGCCGATTTGATCCTGGACATGCTTTCTCCCCAGATGGCCGGCCCCGGTCGGGAGCCAGCCAACCAGAGCTTAATGCCCGTCCGGCGGTCCTTCCACCACCTCGGCGAGGTCGTTCGGACGCAGCCATTGCCTGAAGGCCGCCTGCAACTCCGCTGCCGTGGTCGTGAAATAATGCTGCGCCGCCAGATCGGGCTGGTTCAGCGGCAGGCCCAGATCGGCCAGATGCAGATATTCCTGCCCGATCGCGTCGAACGAGGCCCGGCCCATCGGGATCTGCCTGAGCAGGCTCGCCTTGGCGCGGGTAAGCTCGTCCTCGCTCACCGGATGATTCTGCATCGCCTTGATGTCGTTGATGGCGAGCGCGCGCGCCTTGGCAATGTTGTCCGGGTCGGCGCCGTAGCTGATGCCGTATTCCGAGCGCGTCCGGCCCCAGTTCAAACGGCTGCTGACGCTATACACATAGCCGCTTTTGACCCGCAGGTCGCGATACAAACGCGAGGAGAAGCCGTCGCCGAGAATCTCGTTGCCGAGCGTCAGGGTGAAATGATCCGGCTGGTCCGGCTTCAGTCCCAGCGTTTCGGCGAGCGAGATATTGGCCTGCAGGGTGCTGCGGTTCGGCACATAGGCGTGCGACGGCCCGGAGAGCGGCACAGGCGGGAGATCCACCCGGGGCGTCGGCCCGTCGTTCTTCCAGCCGCCGAAGGTTTTCTCCACCTCGCTCCTGGCCTGTTCCGGCGTCACGTCGCCGACGATCACGATCGTGGTCAGATCGGGCCGGAATGCCCTGTGGTAGAACGCCGTCGCATCCGCGGGGGTCAGCGCCATCACGGTTTGCGGTGTCGCCTGGCGCAGGCTCGGATCGTTGGCCGGCACCAGCCCGCGCAACATCGCGCGTCCGAACAGGTAATCGGGCGATTGCAGCAGGCCGGCGAGGCTGCCGGCGGTCTGTTTCTGAACCACGGCGAAGGCGTCGGCCGGGAAGACCGGGTGCAGTTCGTTTTCCGCCAAGAGCGACAGAGCCGCGGGGAAATGCGCGCTTTGCACCTTCAGCGTGAAGGTCGCGCCGGCATTCTCGTCGGCGGCAATCGCGTCCAGGGCCGCCTGGAAGGCGAGGCGGTCGTGCTGCTCGCTGCCGTAGTCGAACATGCGGTCCACGATCGTGGCCACGCCTTCCTGGCCTTTCGGCTCCTCCAGGCTGGGCGCCTGCCGGATCTGGCCGTAGACCGAGACGGTGCTGGTGACATGCTCTGGCTGCACGATCAGGCGCAGACCGTTGGGCAGGGTGTCCACCACGGGCGCCGGCGAGGCGGGCGGGAGATGCAGGGCGGTCAGGGCGGCATTGGCCCATTCCGGCAGCGGCACCGGCTTCTCGGGTGGGCTCGCGAACGATTCCGCCCCGCCGAACCCCTTGCCGGAGATCGGCTTGCCCGACGATTCCGGCGTCAGCACGGCGGTGATGGCGTGGTCCGGGTTCAGCACCTCGCGGGCGACGCGGTCCACATCCGCCACCGTCACCGCGCGGTAGGCGTCGGCCAAGGCATCCGGGCTGTCCAGCCCCTGGAACGCCAGCACGTTGCTCCAGCTCTGCGCCAGGCCGGAAATGCTGTCGTTGCGCTCGGCGATCTGCGCCACTTCGCGTCGCTTGGCCGCTTCCACCAGATCGGCCGGGACGCCGTTCTTCACCACATCTGCCATCACCGCGCGCATCTTTGCCAGCAGCGCATCGGCATCGCCGCCGCGCGGGAAGGCGGTGAACGCGACACCGAAGCCGACGGCGGGTTTCGGGCGATACAGGAACTGCGCCGCCAGCGCGTCACCGGACGGCACCAGCCCGTAAAACGCGCCGCGCTCGCTGGACAGGACGTCGCCCAGAATGTCGGCGGCAGCGAAATCCTTCGCGGTGGAGCCCGGCATGCGGTAGGCGATGGTGGCGATGCCGTACGGATAATCGGTCGGCAGGTTGAGCGTCTCCGCCTTGACCGGCGCCAGGGCGAACGCCGCGTGCCCGGGCAGGGTCTTGCGCGGCAGTGCGCCGAAGGCCTGCTTCACCTGCGACAGCGCCGCCTGCGGATCCACATCGCCGGCGATCACCAGGATGGCGTTGTTGGGCGCGTACCAGGTCTCGTAGAAATGGCGCAGCAGCTTGGCGTCGGTCTTGTCGAACGAGGGCCGGGTGCCGAGCGCGTCGTGCGCGTAAGGTGTGCCGGCGAACATGATCGCCTGCAGCTGCGACAGGTATTTGTAGGCAGGGCTGGAGAGATCGCGCGACACCTCCTGCTCGATCGCGCCGCGCTCCTTGTCCCAATCGGCTTCGTTCAGGCTCAGCCCGTTCATTCGCAGGGCTTCGATGCGCAGCACCACGCCCAGATCGTCCGCGGGGGCGGTGTAGAAATACTGGGTGACGGTCTCGGTGGTGTCGGCGTTGTATTCGCCGCCCAGCTTGGCGCCGATCTCGGCGAGCTGGTCCTTGTCCAGCCCCTTCGAGCCGCGGAACATCATGTGCTCGGTGGCATGCGCCGTGCCGGGGAAACCGGCCGGGGCGTCGTTGGAGCCGGCCAGATAGTTGATTTCCGTGGTCACCACGGGCGCCAGACGATCCGGCACGATCACCACGCGCAGGCCGTTCGGCAAGGTTTCGCGCAGCGCCGCATCGGCCGAGGTGGCATGCTCGGTGGTGGTGGGAGCCGGCGTCGGCGCCGGTGCCGGCAGCGGTCCTTTGGGCTGCCCGTTCCGGCCGACCTCCTGCGGTCCGGCCGGGGTCGTGGGGGTGGCCGTATCACCGGCCCAGGCGCCGGTCACGGGCGCCAGCCCCATCGCGGCCAGCATCAGTCCCGTGATCAGGGGGCGTGTGTTGGACCGCAGGGGCATCGCGTTCTCCGGGTGTCGTCGGCGGCAGGGGGCGCCGCTTGGGGCACGGCCGTTTTAGGCGGCGATCCCGCATGCGAATAGCGGCTGAGCTATGAACGATGTGTCACCTGGGCGATGATCGGCGACGATGTTCCCCCGCGCATCCCGCACGCCGCCCTCTGCCGCGCATCCGTCCGCCCAGGCTGGCTTCACCCTGCTCGAGGTGCTGGTGGCGTTCGTGATCGCCGCCCTGGCGCTCGGCGCGCTGTTCGGCGGCGCGCTCGGCGGCCTGCGCGCGGAACACACCGCCGACCGGATGCAGGAAGCCTTGTCCCGCGCCCGGTCCCATCTCGCCACGGTCGGACACGGCGTGGCCCTGCGTCCGGCCACGGAGGAAGGCGAGGACGGCTCCGGCTTCCGCTGGCGGATCGCCATCACCCCGGCCGAGACCAGTGCCGCGCAGACCGGCGCCGCCTCCGCGACCAGGCTTGCTTTGTATCATGTGGTCGTCACCGAGTTCTGGCCGCAGGAGGGCGGCGAACGCAGCATCGTGCTCCGAACGGAGCGTCTCGGCACGGCGGCGGGGGGCGGCCCATGAGGCCGCTTCTGCCGCCCTGTTCGCGCCGTCGCGAGGCCGGGTTCACCTTGCTGGAGATCCTGGTCGCGCTGGTGGTGCTGGGCATTCTTCTTCTCACCCTCAGTCACGGTACCCGCTTCGGCCTGGCCGCGTTCGAGCGGCAGAACCGCATGGCGGAAACTGCGGGCCGCCTCGACGCGGTGGACCGCACCCTGCGCCGGCTGATCGAGCAGTCCGATCCGGGGACGGTCACGGATGGGCGCACGCTGGTTGGCGCGCCGCACGGGCTCGTGTTCCGCGCGCCGCTGCCCCTGCATGACGCGGGCGGCGCGGACGGAGAGCAGATGGCCAATCTGCGCCTGGGCGTGGACCATCACGCGCTGGTGCTGTTCTCTCTGCCCTACCGGCACGTGATCCTGACCGGACCCGCGCCACCCCCCAACCGAACCGTGCTGCTCGACGGGGTGGAGGCGGTGGATCTCAGCTACTGGGCCGACGGCACGTGGCGCAAAAGCTGGGATGGTGCCGATCTGCCGGAGCTGGTGCGGATCCGGATCGTGTTTCCTGAAGGCGACGCGCGGCATTGGCCGGATATCGTGGCGGCCCCCCTGCTCCATCAGCCGGGCTAAGGCGACGGCGCGAGGGCTCGCCCACCTCGCCGAACCGAACCTCGCCGCCCGACCCGGCGCCGATCCTGATCGCCATTCCAGCCGGGCCGCCGGTCCGCGAAGGCTCTCATTCCAGCGCGCAGACCGGCAACGACACTCAGGGAAAGGGTGTCGTGGAGCGGAGGGCGTGCCGGGCCGGGATCGCTCCGGGCCCGGCAACCGTCGCCGTCCGATGCGCGAAGGAGCCGACGCCTCGGCTCGGCAATCTCAGGCGGCTAGATGGATATCGAGGAAGCTGTCCTCGGTGGCCGGGGGCAGGACGAGGGTGGCGTCGCCGTTGGTCCAGCGATGGCTACCTTCCAGGTCATGCCAGCCCTCGGCCGCGAGATCGGCCGCCGGCAGCACGCGATCCTGGAGACCCTGCCACCAGACCAGGTGCGTGACCGGAACGCCCAGCCGGCGACGATCGTCGATGAACGGGCCGATCCGCTCGGCCGGAACCGAGGCGCCGGACAACAGCTTCACCACCTGCGCGCCGCGCGGGATGCGGAACATCCGCCGGTCGCCATCATGGCTCAGGGCGGCCAGCTCGCGCCCATCGGCCAGCAGCAGGCGCAAGGCGTCGGCCGGCGCCTCCGGTGTCTGGCCGTCGAGATAGGCGGCCGCCTGCTCCGACAGGGCGAGGCCCAGTATGTCGCGCGCGCGCAGCGCCAGGGCGCGCCAGACCGGTTCGGCCTGGTTCCGGGCGACCGCGAGAGGGGCTGCCGGGCGCAACGACCCGGGGCGGACGGAATCGGTTTCGGAGAAGAAGCCGCGATTGCCGCTGTCGAGGTAGCTTTCCGCCGGCAGGTTCTCGGCCATCAGGATCCCGTGCCGATCGAGTTCCAGGTGGAAGTAATCGTAGGCGGTGACGTCGCGGTCGATCAGCACGGAGCCGCCATTGACCAGCATGCGGGCCGGGATCAGACCGGCCTCGGTCAGAAGGCAATGTTCCGGGGTCACGAGAAGGTCACGTCGCGGCTGGTCGGGGCCGAAGGCTCCAGCGCGAATGCGGATCGGGAAGGCTGCGTCGCTGGCGGCGGTCTGCTCGGCCGAAATCCGGCCGCGCCCAGCCCAGCGCACCGGGCGCGGGACCAGATGGCCATCCTCCAGCACCATGACGGTGTCGCCCGCCGCCAGCGTTTCCACCGGCGCCTCGCCCGAGGGCGTCGCGATCAGGCTCCCCGGCAGGAAGCAGGTGGCCTGGATCGTCAGGGTCGTCTGTGTCGACACGCTGCCGTCGCTGTCGTTGATGGCAACGGAGAATTTGGTGGAGACCGTGTTCCCGTCAGCGACCTGACCCTTGGTCGGGGTGAATTTCAGCGCGTCGATCTCCGATGTCAGCACTGTGGTCGTGGTTGCCGCGAGCGTATAGGTGCCGACGCTGTTGCTGACCTTGGTCAGGCCGCTGCCGCTGAGCGTTCCGTTGGCATCGGTGAGCAGGCCGTTCGCGTCTGTGACCGTGATGGTGGCGCTGACGCTGGTGGTGGTGTCGGAATCGCTCACCGTCACCCCGGCAAACGGGGTCAGCGCCGCCTGGTCTGTGGCGTTTCCCGTGGCCGTCAGACCGGAGATGGAAGGCACGGTGCCGACGCCGGTCGTTCCATCGGAGGCCAGGCGGATCGGCGCGGTCGAGATGGTCGAATTGACCACCGACGTATAGAGCGACGGCGTGCCTTCGTAGAGCGCGCTCGGGTTCTCGCTGCGCCAGTCGACGTAGAGCGCGCTGTAACTGCTTCCCGTCTGGGCCAGGGAATGGATCTCGTAGGACGTGCTGGACGCCGAATTCGCGTAGGGCAGTGTGCCCATGGCGGTGAAGGTGGTGGTGCCCCCGCTGCCACTGACGGTGAAGCTCGCATTGGTCACGGCGAGCAGGTTGCCGCTCCCGTCATAGACCGCCGTCCAGCTGCCGGTCAGCGTCGATCCGTCTGCAAATTTCGCTCCGGTGATGGTGCTGGTGATCGCCGTGTCGGTGACGCTGCTGATCGTGCCGCCGGGCGCCGCGGTCACTGTGGAACTGTTGCCGCCCGTGGTTTCCACCGCGCTGGCGCCGAGCACGCTCGGGTTGGTGCCGTTCCAGTTCAGCGTCAGTCTGGAAAACGTGGTCGTGGCGCTGCTGACGGAAGAGGCGCCGGTAGCCCGGAAGGTGTAGGCGCCGTTGTTGCTGCCGAGGCTGCTGGTCGCATAGCCGTTGAACGTTGTCGCCTGTCCTGAGGCGCTCGTTACGGCAAGATTGGCATTCAGGATGGCGACCAGGGTCCCGGACGCATCATATTGAGCCAGATAGCTCCCGGACACGACCGACCCATCGGGAAACAGCTCGTTTGATATTGTTACCGAAACGAACTTGAAGCTGCTGGCGGGCATGGATGGTTCCTGAAGCACTATGATCACGAAAGCGTGACCGTACTTCTAGAGGGACCTCACCGTGTCTCGCACGCTAAAAATGCACAGCAAAACCGTTAAACGATCGTTATTTACCAGAAACTGTCTCGATATTTAGAAATCGGCTTATTCTCGTACTCTGGCTATGCCTCTTAAGGATTCGCGCCGGCCGTTTGTCTCGAGAAACGAGCGTGTAGGATTCATGCGAGCGTCCATCGAGTGCGGGACAGGCCCGGCCGCGCACATGGTCTGGCCCGCCGACTCATTTGCCTCCGGCGAGAAGGCCGGAGCGGCGCAGCAGACGTGGAACGGTCAGCCCTTGCGCGAAGATCGAGAAAGCCACGACCGCGAATGTCGTGCCGATGATCGCGTCGTGTTCCGGAAGTTGCTCGGGTGAGGCCAGCGCCAGTGCCGCCGCGAGCGCGCCGCGCAGCCCGCCCCAGAACAGGATGTTCCGCACCGGCAGGCCTATCGCCAGTCGCGTCCGATCGTAGAGGGGGCTGAGCGAATAGATGGCGACCGCGCGTCCGAGCAGGGCCAGAATGATTCCCAGCACGGCTGGTCCCCAATAGGCCACGAAAGGCTGCGCCGCCGTCCGCGTGCCGATCAGGAGAAAGATCACCGAGTTCGCCAGAAAGGCCGCGAACTCCCAGAACCGCGTCACCGACTCGCTTCCGATCTCGGTCAGGTGATGCCGCCGGCCCCAGTTGTGCACCAGCATGCCCGCGGCGAGCGTCGCCAGCACCGGCGAGACCCCGATCGTTTCCGCGAACAGGAAGGATCCATAGGCCGTCAGCGCCGTCACCGTGATCTCGACCAGAGGATCGTCGGCCTGCCGAATCAGGAGCAGCAGCAGGACGCCGGCGATCACCAGCCCGCACAGCACCCCGCCTCCGACGGTCGTGACCAGAGATAGCCCGATCGATCCCGCTGAAAGCGCCTCGCCGTTGATTGCCGCGACGCAGAGCGAGAACAGCACGGCTGCGGCACCGTCGTTCACCAGGCTCTCGGACTCCATGACGAAGTGCAGGCGCGCCTCCGCTTTCTGCTCCTTCATCATGGCGATTACCGATACCGGATCGGTGGCGGCGATCAGGGAGCCGAACAGCAGGGCGGCCTGCCACCCCCAGCCGACCAGCCAGTGCATCCCCGCCGAAACCACCGCGGTCGACAACAGCGTGCCCACGAAAGCGAGGTTCAGAACCAGCGGCGCTTCCCGGCGAAACGGCCGCCATCCGAGCTGCAAGGCGGCCTCGAAGATCAAGGGCGGCAGCAGCACCGCGAAGATCAGCTCCGGCGTCAGGTGAAGATGGCTCCGGAAACCGGTGAGACCGAGGCCGATGCCGGCGGCGGCGAGACCGACCGCGTAGGGCAGTCCGACCCGCCGGGCCAGGATCGACACCACGCAGGCGACGAACAGGAATACGCCCAGGCTCGCGGCGTCCGCATGCTGCACCGTCATGTTCCTCGTGATCGCCGTACCGCCGGTCGCAACGACCGGCGCCGACATTTGTCACGCATCGGCGGCTCCCCGTCACGCTTCGAACGGAGCCGAGGGGGAGCGAATCGGCCGCCGGCGGGAGAACGCCATCGCCAGGGTGTGGCCGGCCTGGCCATGCGGGCGCGCCAGGCCGGCTCGGGCTTACGGGATCAGACGATCCTGCTTCAACTGCGCGAACAGATCGAGGAAACTGTCGTCCGTCGCCTGATAATCGAGAAAGCCCAGCTTGCGGCTCTTGCTCATGTCGGTCACGACCTCGATCGGCCGGCCGAGATCGGCGTCCGTGTGCCAGGGCGAGGCGAGGTTCGACAAATCAGCTTCGACCAGGCCCTCGCGTTCCGCAATCCTCCGCCACACGGCGGCATCGTCCCGCATCTGCTCTTCGAGCGGCATCACCGTTCCGTCGAAGGGGGCAGGCTCCAGTCCGAAATGCCCGGCGATCCGGCTCCACATCCAGTTCCAGCGGAACACGTCGCCATTGACGATGTTGAAGTCTTCGTTGGCGGCCTGCGGCGTTTCCGTGGCCCAGAGCAGGTGGCGGGCGAGCTGGCGGGCATCCGTCATGTCGGTCAGCCCGTTCCATTGCTGGGGCGAGCCGGGGAAGCGGAACGGGCGACCCGTCTCGCGGCAGAGCGTCGCATAGACGGCCAGGGTCGTGCCCATGTTCATCGCGTTGCCGACCGCCTTGCCGATCACCGTATGCGGCCGGTGGACGCTCCAGGTGAAGCCGTCGCGCTCCGCCGCGGCAAACACCTCGTCTTCCTGGGCATAATAGAAGTTCTCGACCGGCAGCCGGCCCTGGCTTTCGCGGAACGGCGTCTGCGGCAGCGTGCCCTTCCCGTAGGCCTCGAACGGACCGAGATAATGCTTGAGACCCGTCACCAGCGCGACATGCCGCCCGCTCGCCGGGTTCGCCGAAAGCGCATCCAGCAGGTTGCGCACCATCGCGCCGTTGACGCGGATATTCTCGGCCTCCGTCGGCTGGCGCAACCAGGTGGTGATGAACACGGCGTCGGGCGCGTGTCCGGCCAGGGCCTGCCGCGTCGCCTCGGCGTTCTGGAGATCGGCCGCCACGGGCGTGACGCCCGGCTGGTCCACCCGGCGTCGCGCCAGCCCCAGCACGCGCCAGCCTTTGTCCGTCAGCAGCGCGGCGGTCGCGCTGCCCACGATGCCGCTGGCTCCCACCACGAGCGCAGTCTTCGTCATGCCGTTCGTCTCCTTGCAGATGCGGTGTCGTGCAAGCTGGGCAGCCTTGGGCCGAACCGCTAGACGGAACCGAAAGGGGACATAGGCACCGGGAGGTACCCATCCATGCGCGCTGGAACGGCGGACGAGGACTGGCGCGAGGACTGCGCGCCGCGCCGCGTGCTGGAGCTTTTCGCGACCAAATGGACCAGCATGGTGCTGCACACGCTCCATGCGCGTCACGAGGGGGTCGCGCGCAGCGGGGTACTGCATCGGTCGCTGCCGGGCATCTCGAAGAAGATGCTGACGCAGACCCTGCGCGAGATGGAGGGAAGCGGGCTTCTGACCCGCCATGTGGCCGGCGCGGTGCCGCCGGCGGTCGAATATCGGCTCACCTCGCTCGGCATCCGCTTCGTGGAGCCCGTCGAGCTGCTCTACCGCTGGGGACGCGACAATGCCGACGCGTTGAACCAGATGGGCGAGCGGGCGACCTCCCGGCGCCGGGGCGCGGACCGGGCGGAAGATCGTTCGTGACAGGCGGCGCGGACCTGGCCTGGCGCGCGTGAGCCGCCCGCCTCTTGCCGCGGCGAACACCAGGAGGGTTCGATCACGGTGGTTTGATGCCGCGTGTCGATGCTCTATCCTGCCGCCCGGATGATCCGCGACGCCCTCGTCTGGTGGTCGGACCAGATGCTCGATCTGGTGCCGGCGCGCTTCACCCGCCCGGACCCGTCCGAGGCGGGAGCCCTGCTCGTCGAGCCGCAGCTGGATGCGGTGCGCCTGTCCCTGCGCGAGGCGGGAACGGAGCGCGTAATCGAGATCCCGGCTTTGCGGCGCGCCGATCCTGTGCTGGCCGGAACGGAGGGCGACCCGGCGCAGATCGAGCCCGCGGACGCGGATGGTTTCGTGCGGGTCGTGAACGCCGTGCTGGGTCCGAAACGCGCCATGCCGGTGCTGCTGCGTCTTCCCGCCGATGCGGTTCTGCGCCGGGACGTGGTGCTGCCGCTCGCCGCCGAGGCCGGGCTGGACCGCGTGCTGGCGTTCGAGATGGACCGGCTGACCCCGTTCTCGGCCGAGGAGCTGTTCTTCTCCTCCACGATCACCGGCCGGGATCGCGCGACGGGACGGTTGTTCGTTCGCCTGGCCCTGCTGCCGCGCGCGCCGCTGCGGCCGGTCCTGTCCTTGCTGGCCGCGGCCGGAACGGAAGCGCAGGCGATCGAGGTGCCTGCCTCCGGCGGAGAGCCGGCGCTGCGCATCCCGCTCGCGCACGAGGCGCCGGTTTCCGCGCGCAGGCAGCGTCTCAGCCTCCGGGCGGGCTTCGGCGCCTGCGCGGCGTTGCTGCTGCTCGCGATCGTGCTGCCTTTCGTCCAGCAGCAATGGGCGCTGAACCAGGCTGACCGGCGCATCGCGGCTCTGCGGACGCCCGTGCAGGCGGTGCAGGCGCTGCAGAATCGCATCGACAGCGGCGCTGCGGGTGCGCTGCTGGTGCGGGCCGAACGCGCCCGCCTCGGCGATACGCTGTCGGTGCTGGCCGCCGTGACCACCGTTCTGCCCGATGACAGCTACCTGACCGATCTGGCGCTGCGGCAGGGTGAACTCACCATCAGCGGCCAGTCTCCCTCGGCGGCGCGGCTTATCCCGGCCATCAGCGCCGTGTCCGCCTTCACCGCCCCGGCCTTCACCGCCCCGGTCACGCGCATCGAGGGGCAGGGGCAGGAATTGTTCTCCATCAAGGCCGGGATCGCGCCCGGAGATGTGCCCCAAAGCGCGCCCCAAAGCGCGCCTGGAAACGCCAGCGGGGCCGCACGCTGATGGCTGCCCGCGCGCTGTCCCTGCCGACAGGCCGCTCCGGCCGCATGCTCGCCGTGGCGCTGCTCGTGCTGCTGCCTTTGCTGGTGTGGTCGGCGATGGGCGCACCGCTGCTCGGCTGGTATCGCGACCGCGCTGCGACGCTGGAGAACCGCCGTGCGGTGGCCGCGCATATGGCGGTGCTGGCGGAACGGCTGCCGTCTTTGCGCAGGCAGGCCAGGGAAGCCGCGCTCAGCGCCGGCCCGTCCGCGCTGATGACCGGCAGCAGCGACGCCATCGCCGGAGCCGCGCTCCAGGACCGGGTGCAGCAGATGGCGTCCTCGCTCGGCGCTACCTTGTCCAGCAGCGAAACCCTCGCCGCCTCGGATGCGGGGGGCAAGGCTGCCGGCGGCCCCTACAGGCGGGTCGGCGTCCGCATCGCCGTCACCGCGCCTTTCAACGTCATGGTGAAGTTCATCGCCGCGATCGAGCAGGCCAGCCCGGTGATGCTGATCGACGATCTGCAGCTCCACGGCCCCAGGATCCAGATCACCGCCGATCCGCCGTTGGAATGCGCCATGACCATTCTGGCCTTTCGCCACGCCGGCGCCGGCGACTCCGCTGCCGCGCATGCCGATGTCGGCGCTGCTTCGGACGACGCGCCGTGAGCGCCGCCGGCACGCGGTCGATCCGCTTCGAGGTCCTGCTGGCCGCGTGCGGCGGGGCAGCGCTGTTTTTGCTGCTCGTGCTCGCGCTCGAGCTGCATGCGGGTCTGGCCGGTTCGGCCGTGCCGGTGCCTCCCGCCCGGGCCGGGGACGAGACGTCCCGCCCCGAGCCGGTGTCGGCCTTCGTGTCGCTGGAAGCGGTGGAGGAGTCCGAGCGCGTGATCCTGGCGCGGCCGGTGTTCAGCCCGCAGCGCCGGCCGCCCAGCGTGGCCGTGGCCGGCCCGCAGCAGCCGCGCCTCTCGGGGATCATCGTCGGCCCGAACGGACGCAGGGCGATCTTCGCTGGCGCCGGCGATGCGCGCGGCACGGTGGTCGATGTGGGCGGGCAGGCGGGGGCATGGCGTGTGCTGGCGATCAACGATCATGCCGTGCGCGTCAGCGGGCCGGATGGTGTGCGCACGCTCCACCCGTCGCGCGACAAGGCGGCGGCCGCGGACGACGCGTCCCCGGGCGGCGATCCATCGCATCCCTCCATTCTCGACCTGCTCCGCAGCCGCGCCGGCACGCGCGGCGTCGCGGCCGGACTGATGGGTGGCCAGTTGCCGCTGCCCCAGAACGGCGACGCGCAGGTTCCGCAACAAACAGCCCCGGCGGCTCCAGAATGATTCTCGCCCGATGACCCGTTTTCGCCAGGCCGCGCCGATGCTGCCGCTGCTGCTTCTGTTCGGCTGCAATCATGCCGAGCAACCGGTACTGAAGCCGCTTCCGGCGCTGCCGAACGGGCTGCACAGCGCGCCGCCGCGCCTGAATGGCGATATCGGCACTCTCGAGGCCAACCTGCCGGCCCAGGTGAGCTACGGGCGGCCGCGCGTGCCAGCCGTGCGTACCCCGAACGTGTCGTCGAGCGGCGGGTCCACCACGCTGGATTTCGCCGATACCGATGTGCGCGACGCGGTGGCGCAGATCCTGGGCAACCTGCTGCACGTGACCTACACCATCGACCCGGCGGTGAAGGGAACCGTGACGCTGCATACGGCGGCGCCTCTGGACAACAGCCAGCTCCTCCCGACCTTGCAGGCGCTGTTGTCGCAGGTGGGGGCGGAGCTGTTCCGGTCGGGCGCGATCTATCGCGTGGTGTCGGTTGCCAACGCGCCGGCCGCCGGCCCTGGCGTGGTCGGCGCGGCGGGCGCCGCCAATATCAACAACCAGGTTCTGTCGGGCGGCGAGGGACTCGGCGGATCGTCGATGGTGCCGCTGCGCTATGCCGGTGCCGAGGATCTGGCCAAGGCGTTGCAGCCTTTCGTGCAGCCGGGCGCGAAGATCGTGCCGGTGCAGGGATCCAACGCGCTGCTGGTAAGCGGCGATCCGGCCGTCCGCGGCACGCTGCTGAGCCTGATCCAGGCTTTCGACACCGATGTGCTGGCCGGCCAATCCTACGCCTTGCTGCCGGTGGACTCCGGCGACGCCAAGGACATCGCCGCCGCCGTCACCGAGGCGTTGCAGGGCCGCGGCAAGTCGCTGAGCCAGGTGGTGAAGGTGGTGCCGATGACGCGGGTGGACGCCGTGCTGGTGATCGCCAGCCAGCCCGCCTATATCGACGACGCGCGCCGCCTGTTCAGCCTCATCGAGCGCACGCGCCGCATGACCGTGCGCTCCTGGCACGTCTATTATCTCCAGAACAGCCATGCCAACGACGCCGCCTACGCGCTGCAGCAGGCCTTCACCCCGAACAACGTCACCGCCCAGCCCAGCGCCAGCCCGCAGGCCAGCGGCCTGACCGGGCAGAGCAACGCCAACGGAAGCGGCGGTTTCGGCGGGATCGGCGGCGGCATCGGTGGGGGCATCGGCATGTCCGGCGGCGCGACGGGCGGGATCGGCAATGGTGGCCTTGGGGGCGGGCTCGGTGGCGGGCTCGGAGGCGGTCTGGGCGGCGGCGGGATCGGGGGCAATACCGCGCTTGCGGGTGGCCAGACGCCCGGCTCCCCGGGTGCCTCCAACACCCAGGCCAGTGCCAACCCGCTGCTGGGCGGGCTGGACAGTTCGGGCGGCGGCAACGCGGATGCCAATGCCATGCGGATCATCCCGAATCCGCAGAACAACGCGCTGATGATCTACGCGACCGACCAGGAGAACGACACGGTCGACCAGATGCTGCGCAAGATCGACATCCTGCCCTTGCAGGTGCGCATCGATGCGGTGATCGCCGAGGTGCAGCTCAACGACGCGCTGCAATACGGCACCCAGTTCTTCTTCAAGTCCGGCGGCGTGAACGGCATTCTCAGCACCGGGCAGAACACCACCAGCATCACCGGACCGATCGCCAACGCCTCCCTGAACAGCACCTTGCCCGGCTTCGTGATCGGCGGGCTGAACAATGGCGGCGCCCCGATCGCGATCAACGCGCTGCAGCAGGTCACCACGGTCCACGTGCTGAGCTCGCCCGAGCTTCTGGTGCTGGACAACCAGCCCGCCCGGCTCCAGGTCGGCCAGCTCGTGCCCTACCAGACCGGCACCGCCACCAGCGCCGTGACCAGCGGCGCGTTGCTCAGCCAGTATTCCTACCAGCCCACCGGCGTGATCATGCAGGTGACGCCGCGCGTGAACAATGGCGGCCTGGTCACGCTCGATATCAGCCAGGAGGTGAGCTCGCTCGCCGGCGGCACCGGCTCCTCGGCCAGCACCAACAGCAACCCGACCTTCAACGACCAGTCGGTGGTGTCGCGCATCGTGGTCCAGGACGGGCAGACCGTGGGCCTCGCCGGGCTGATCACCGACACGGCCACGCGCGGCAATAGCGGCATTCCCTGGCTGAAGGACATCCCGATCCTGGGCTTCCTGGCCGGCAGCCAGAACAACAGCCGCACGCGCAACGAGCTGCTGATCCTGATCACCCCGCATGTGATGCACGACCAGCGCGACGCCCAGGCGCTGACCGAGGATCTGCGCGACACGCTGAGCAACGCCGCCGCCGTGCCGTACGAGCTGGGTCCGATGCGCCAGAGCGGGAGTGCCGATCCGCAGCAGCGTGTCCGCAAGGCGATCGGGATCGGCTACTGAGCCGGGTCGGCGCCCATCGCCGCGCATCGTCCGGCCGCGAGCGCGGCTTCGCGCTGCTGATCGTTCTGTGGTCCCTGGTGCTGTTCTCGCTTCTGGTGTCGGCCATCACCGCGTCCGGCGGTGGACGGGCGCGGGAAGCGGGCGAACTCGTGCGCAACGCCCAGCTTCGCGCCTGCGCCGCGGGCGGCATCGACCAGGCGCTGTTCCATGTCCTCGACCAGGGAACGGCGCATTGGCCGGCTGATGGTGTGGCGCGGCCGCTGCGTGGCGATGGCTGTGCCCTGAGGGTGTCGGTCGCCAGCCAGGACGGCAAGATCAACCCCAACATCGCCTCGGCGGCGCTTCTGAGCGGGCTGTTCCAGGCCGCCGGCGTGGATGCGCATCAGGCGCCGTCGATCGCTGCCGCCGTGGTCGCCTGGCGTTTTCCGATCGCGCAGACCGAGGTCCCGCGCGGCACCGACTACAAGCCACCGGGAGCGCCGTTCCAGAGCCTGGCCGAGATCGGACTGGTACCCGGCGTGACCCCGGCGCTGCTGGAGCGAATCGCGCCGGCCCTGACCCTGTATCACGACGGCGATCCCAACCTCCTGGACGCGTCGCCGCTGGTGCGTCGCGCCGTGTTCCTGGGCAGCGGCGTCGATCCGGACGGGGATGAGGGGCCGTCCGCCGCGCAAGGCCCCGCGGCGCCGTCCGGCGAGCGGTTCGACCCGTCGGTGGTGGAGGTGATCGTGGAGGCGTCGGACCGCAACGGACATCGCGCCCGCCAGGATGTGATCGCCGTCACCGGGGCGGGCGCGGGTCGGGATGCGGGCGGCGCGGCCGCACCGTTCAAGATCGTGGCGATGGGCGCGTCCTGAGGGCGGACGCTTGCGCCGCCGTCAGCGCGCTGCTGGACCGGCCGGGAGGATTCATCTATCGGCTTGGCGCATGTCCGACACGATCCAGAACCCGTCTTCCGTTTCCTCCATGACTGGCCGCATTGCGCTGGTCACCGGCATCACCGGCCAGGACGGCGCCTATCTGGCGGAGCTGCTGCTCGGCAAGGGCTATCGTGTTGTGGGCATGGCGCGCCGCTCCGCCTCGGCCGATATGGTCAGTGCCCGTCTGCGCTGGCTCGGCGTGCTGGACCGGGTGGAGCTGGTGGATGGCGATCTACTCGATCTGTCGGCGCTGATCCGCATCGTGCAGAGCGTGCAACCGGACGAGGTCTATAATCTCGCGGCGCAGTCCTTCGTGGCGGCGTCCTGGCAGCAGCCTTTGCTGACCGGGCAGGCCACCGGCATCGGCGCCGCCAACATGCTGGAAGCGGTGCGGCTCGCCCGGCCGCAGGCGCGTTTCTATCAGGCCTCGTCGTCGGAGATGTACGGCCTGATCCAGGAGAAGGTGCAGACGGAGAAGACGCCGTTCTACCCGCGTTCGCCCTATGCCGTGGCCAAGCTCTACGCGCACTGGATGACGGTGAACTACCGCGAGAGCTTCGGCCTGCATGCCTCGTCCGGCATCCTGTTCAACCATGAAAGCCCGCTGCGCGGCATCGAATTCGTGACCCGCAAGGTCACGGACGGTGTGGCCCGGATCAAGCTCGGACTGGCCAAGACCTTGCCGCTCGGCAATCTGGACGCCACGCGTGACTGGGGCCATGCCCGCGACTACGTGCGGGCGATGTGGCTGATGCTGCAGCAGGACGTGGCGTCCGACTACGTGGTCGCCACCGGCCGCACCACCTCGATCCGCGAGCTGTGCCGCATCGCCTTCTCCCATGCCGGCCTCAACTACGAGGACCATGTGGAAACGCGCGCCGATCTGATCCGGCCGGCCGAGGTGGACGTACTTCTGGGCGATGCTTCCAAGGCCCGCGCGACGCTGGGCTGGAGCCCGGTGATCACGCTGGAAGAGATGGTGGCGGAGATGGTGGAGGCCGATCTGGCCCGCCATCGCGCCGCCGCCGCGCGCTGAGACCGGAAGGCGGCGCCATGAGCAGCGCCGGTCCAGCCCGGGTTCTCGTCTCCGGCCTGTCCGGGTTCGCCGGGTCCCATCTGCGGGCCAGCGTGGCGCGGCTGTGTCCGGATACCGTTCTGTTGCCGCTCGACTGCGACCTGCGCGATGCCGGGGCGGTCGAGCAGGATGTTCGCGCATTGCGGCCGGATGCGTGCCTGCATCTGGCGGCGGTCTCGGCCATCCCTGTCGCCCAGGCCGAGCCCGATCGGGCCTGGGCCGTCAATCTGCATGGCACCCTCTCCCTGGCCCGTGCGATGCGTGCCCATGCGCCGGACGCGCCGTTCCTGTTCGTCTCGTCCGCCGATGCCTACGGCGCCTCGTTCCGGAGCGGCCTACCGCTGGACGAGACCGCGCCGCTCGCGCCGATGAACCTCTACGGCGCCACCAAGGCCGCCGCGGACCTGGCGCTGGGCGCGATGGCGGCGGACGGGGCGCGCGTGATCCGGCTGCGTCCGTTCAACCATGTCGGCCCCGGCCAGCAGACCGATTTCGCGATTCCCGCTTTCGCGCGGCAGCTCGCCCGGATCGCCGCCGGACGGCAGGAGGCTGTGATCCGCACCGGCAATCTCGAGTCCGAGCGCGATTTCCTGCATGTCTCCGACGTGTGTGACGCCTATGCGCTGTGCCTGCGCCGGGCCCATGACCTGCCGCCCGGCAGCATTCTCAACATCGCCTCCGGCACCCCACGCCGCATCGGGGATGTTCTGGACGCGCTGATCCGCCTGTCCGGGCTCGACGTGTCGCGCGAGATCGATCCGGCCCGCATGCGTCCGGCCGATATTCCGCGCGCGCTGGGCGATGCCGGCCGGGCCCGGGCGCTGCTCGGCTGGGTGCCGCGGATCGATTGGGAACAAACCCTGAGCGATGTGCTCGCCGACTGGACGGCGCGTGTCGCGACGGAGTCGTAACGCCCGAATTTGGTGATCTTTCGTAACCGCGTCGGTCTGTTCGCGCATCGACTGTGAAAAGACTGACAATTCGGGGCGGAATGCGGCCGGGACGTGCCGGAGAACGCCATCTTTCTGCCCTCTCTCGCGTTTCAAGGTTTGACATAAACCAGGGGGGCGGGAGCGATGCGGTTGTCTTTGGGTGGCACGCGATGGGGATGTCTGCTGGCGGCGACGGCCTTGATCGCCCCCTCCGTCCTGATGTCGCCAGTCACGGCGACCTCGGCGCTGGCGCAAGCCCAGCCCCCGTCCGAGGGCGAGATCGCGCCGTCCCGGGTCGGGCGTCTGGCCAGAATCGACGGGTCGGTCTCGGCGCATGGCGCCGGGGGCACCAGCTGGACCGACGCCGTGATCAACACGCCGTTGTCCGACGGCGACGCGGTCTGGACCCAGCCCGGCGCGGATGCCTGGATCGACCTGTCCGGCGACACCATCGTCCTGTCGGAACAGACCGAGCTTGATCTGGCGACGATCGCCGAACACCAGTTCTCGGCCACCACCCCGCAAGGCGAGTTGTTCCTGGATCTGCGCAATGCGCCCGCCGGCGACAGCTATGCGATCACCACGCCGCGCGGCGTGGTGGACCTGCAGCCCGGCGGCGAATACGACATCGTCGCCGGCACCAGCACCACGCCGACCCTTGTGGCCGTGGTGGCCGGCACGGCGCATATCCAGAGCGGCTCTTTCTCGCTCGCCGTTTCCGCCGGCCAGACTGCGACCGTGACCGGCAGCGACGCGCTCCAGGGCAGCATCGGCCCGCTGCTGCATGACGCCTTCCTGGACGCGCGCCTGGCCCGCCCGGCCCCTGTCCCGGCCGGGCCGCCGCAGATCCGCTACATGACCGGCGCCGGCACGCTGGCCAGCTACGGCAGCTGGCAGGCGCAGCCGCAATACGGCCAGGTCTGGTATCCGCAGGTGCCGGCGAACTGGGCGCCGTACCGGGACGGAAGCTGGTCCTACGTGCAGCCCTGGGGCTGGACCTGGGTGGATGCGGAGCCCTGGGGTTTCGCGCCGTTCCATTACGGGCGTTGGGCGCAGTTCGGCGGCCGCTGGGGCTGGGTGCCGTGCGAGCCGGGCGCGCCGCCGATCAGCTACGAGCAGCCGGCCTACGCGCCGGCTCTGGTGGATTTCGTCGCCGCCGGCGCGGTGGCTGGCGCTCTGGCCGGGGCCGCTGTTGCCGCTCTCGACCACGGCCCTGGCGGAGGATCGGTCGGCTGGATCCCGCTGGGACCGCGGGAGCCGTATCGCCCGCCATTCCGTGTCGGCCCGACCTATCTGCAGCGCGTGAACTACGGGCGGATCGACAACATCCATGTCGACAGGACGGTCATCAACAACACGACCATCATCAACAACTACACCAACCGCAATGCCCTGACCGTGGTGCCGGCATCGGCGATGGCGAATTCGCAACCGGTCCGGAGCGTCGCCCGCACCGGTCCGGGCGCGTTCGGGGCGGCCGGCGCCAACGGCCGCGATCTGCATCTCGTGCAGACGGCGATGCCGGTGCGCCCCGCGGCCGATACGCGCGGTTTGACGCCCGTCGCCGCACACGCGCTGGGGCTCGGTCCGATTTCGCGTCCCGCGGCGCCCGGTCCGCAGATCGATCCGGCTTTGTTTCATCCGCACGCCTTGCCGCAGAGCCGGACGCCGTTCCGCAATGCCGGGGCGACGCCGGCTGGCATCCACGCAGAGATGCCGGGGATGGGCGCGCATGGGCAGCCGCCTGGCCAGTCGCCTGGAATTCCGGTGGCCGACGGCCGTACGGGGCGTCCGGGGGAGGGCGGCCATCCCGGCGCACCGGCGCTGGTCGCGCAGCCGGCGCGTCCGGGTCTGCCGGCCCTGCGCGCCCAGGGCGACGTGCCGCCCGGGATGCAGGAGCATCTACGGGACGATGCGCACCGCCCCGGTGCCGGCGCGTCTCCCGGCGGACCGCATAGGGGTCCGGCGCCGAGGCCGGCTCCGGACGGCGCCGCGCCGCGAGCGGATATGCGGGCCATGCCGCACCCGGATGCCCGTCCGGAGCCGCCGCACGCCCAGATGCAGCGTCCGGAAATGCCCCGCATGGAGGCCCCGCATCCGGCGTTCCATCCGGGCCCTGCGCCGCAGCGGGACATGCCGCGCCCCCAGGCGCGCCCAGAGTCTCATCCAGAGCCTCGCCTTGAGGCACGTCCGCAGCCGCGTCCCGAACCGCGCCCGGAGCCACGCCCGGAGCCACGTCCTGAGCCACGCCCGGAACCTCGGCCGCAATTCCATCCGGAGGCCCGGCCCGCGCCGCATCCCGAGCCGCAGCGCGCTCCACCGCAGGAAGGTCGACCCGATAATCACCCGCACGGCTGATCCGGGTGTGTCGCCGGTCGCTCCCCAGGGAGCGGCCGGTCGCATGCAAGTCGCGAACGGGTTAGAACGGGGCGACCCACGCGACCGGATCTCGTTGCATGACCGATGCTCTTCCCGACTTGCCGGAGCGGCTGGTCGGCCGCTTCTTTCGCTATCTCTCCATCGCCACCCAGAGCGACGCCCGCGCCACGACCTTGCCCTCGACGCCGGGGCAGTGGGATCTGGCGCGTCTGCTCCAGGCGGAGCTGGAAGCGCTCGGCCTGAGCGATATCCATCTCGACGCGAACTGCGTTCTCACCGCCCGGCTGCCCGGGACGGCTGAAGCAGCCCCCAGGATCGGCTTCTGCGCGCATCTGGACACGGTGGATGTAGGGCTGTCGCCGGATATCCGTCCGCAGCGCATCCGCTTTGACGGCAGCGACCTGGTTCTGTCGCCGGACTGCACGATGCGCGTGGCCGAGCACCCGGAACTTCTGCCCTATCGCGGCCAGGAGCTGATCGTCACCGATGGCACCAGCGTGCTGGGCGCGGACGACAAGGCGGCGATCACGGTGGTGATGGAGCTGCTGCAGACGCTGGCACGCGAGAAGGCCGCCCATGGCGACGTGGTGGTGGCGTTCGTGCCGGACGAGGAGATCGGCCTGCGCGGCGCCAAGGCGATGGATCTGGCGCGCTTTCCGGTGGATTTCGCCTACACGATCGATTGCTGCGCCGTGGGCGAGTTCGTGTGCGAGACCTTCAATGCCGCCCAGGCCACGATCCGCATCCAGGGCGTCACCGCCCACCCGATGTCGGCCAAGGGGGTGATGGTCAATCCGGTGCTGGTGGCGACGGATCTGATCGGCCGGCTCGATCCGAGGCAGACCCCTGAGCATACGGAGGGGCGCGACGGCTATTGGTGGGTGAACGGGGTGGTGGCCGATGCCGCCGAGGCGACGCTGACGGTGTCGATCCGCGATTTCGATGCGGACGGGTTCGCCCGGCGCAAGCGCGTGCTGGAGGAGGTCGTCGCGGCGGTGGCGGCGGCCCATCCGCGCGCGGTCCTGTCGCTGCGTCTTGTCGATCTGTACGCCAATCCGGCCGGTGCGCTGGCCGCCGAGCCGCGTGCCGCGGCGCTGATGCGGGCAGCCTATGAGCAGGCCGGCATCGCGCCCGAGATCATCGCCATGCGCGGCGGCACCGACGGCTCGGCGTTATCGGCGCGCGGCGTGCCGACGCCCAATATGTTCACCGGCGCACTCAATTTCCATTCGCCGTTCGAGTTCCTGCCGGTTCCGTCCTTCGTGGCGTCCTATCGCGTGGCGGAAGGAATCGTGTCGCTCGCGGCCCGTTCCGGCCGGTAATCCCGCAGCTCTTCATGGTGTAGCAGCGTCACGCGATTGGTGCGGGCCAGCGCCTGCGCCGCGGCGGTGAAGCGTGCGTTGGACACCACGATCGCCGCCTGAGCGCCCTGATGCGCCCGCGCCGCCGCGACCTGCTGCACGGCGTCGTTGCCGACGGCGCTCCGATAGAGCTTGCATTGCACGACGAGCCGGCAGCCGGCGCGGGTGGCCAGGATATCGGCGCCCTGATCGCCGCTGGCCGGCGTGAGTCGGGTTTTCCAGCCGGCCTGTTCCAGGAGACGGGCGCAGAAGCGTTCATAATCCAGTGGGTGCATGCCGGGATCGAACCCCGCAGCGCCGTTTCGGCCGCGCCAGGCCACATGCTCGATATGACGCAGCGCACTCGCCTCGACGGCCGGCCACCACGCCCCCAGGCCGCGCCTGGCGAGGACGGGGCGGAGCGTCGTGTCGCAGAAGCGGATTTTTTCCTTCTTCCAGCGCTCGGCGTCCTGCTTGCCGCCCCTCCGTTCGACGCCCAGCACCTGGAGCCGGCGGATGCGTAGCTTCACCGCGGCCCGGTCGATCTCGGCCCGAACCAGCAGGAGGGCGCGTCGTCGCCGCCGGATCCGGACCCGGCGGCGCAGAAGCGGCGCCGAAGCACTTCCCAGCAGGAGCGCCAGTGCGGCTGGAAGACTCCAGCCCGGCACGGGGGGAGGCGAACCATTGGTCCGGTGTGACGCGGCGCGATGCGGCAGCGCCGGCGAGCGATGAGCCGGGGACCGGTGATGCACCGAGGCGCTGGCAGCCGGCGGGGACGGATGGGCGTCCCTCCCCTGCGCCGGAGCGGCGAGTAGCAGCAACAGGCCTGCGGCGGCGAGAGACGTCTTCAAGCGCGTGATGCTGGCCGGGATGGAAGGCGCCGCCCAGGGGCGGCCGGAAGAATCTCCCTGACGCCTCCTGATTGTCAGGTCAAATTTCACGCTGAGTTAACGTTAACGGCTTATAAAGATTGACACGGGTGAGGGATTTTAACGAAAACCTACATCGTTAACAAAACGTAAATGCGGTGCATGATGGCTTCGGGCAATTCGTCTTCCACCATCTTTGTCGGCAGCTCCTTCGATCTGGACAAGCTGTCCTCGAACGCGATTTCGGCGCCGCTTCTGGCGGACGGCGATGTGAGCTTCTACGGCCACATGAGCGGCATCATCACCAGCTACATCAACGGCACCGAAAAACAGGTCCTCAGCACCTGGGCCGGTACGGGCGCCGGCCTGACCGAATTGAACGAAGATCCGATCAACTCGGTGATGCGCGTCAACATCGCCAATACGAGCAACGCCTCCATCGTCATTCCGGTGGGCACGGTGGTGTCCTCGGCGAACGGCGTCCAATACCAGATCCAGTTGCAGCCCGATGTCGCCCAGTACTGGTCGCAGGGTTCCGGCGGTCTGGGCGTCTTCACCCTCCCGCCTGGCGCGTCCATCAGCGTGCTGGCGCAAGCGACGGCGGTCGGCGTCAGCGGCAACCTGGGCGAAAACCAGGTGACGCAGATCGGCATCGCGGGTGCGGCAATCACCAGTTCGACGCTGGATACGGCCGTGCCGCAATGGTCCAGCGGTACGATGACGTTGCAGAACAACAGCGGCAACAGCACGATCATCTACACGACGATGACGGTGACCGGCAGCAACGGAAAGACCTATGAGGTCGCCGTCGACCCGACCGTGAAGGGCTTCGTGTCGACCGACGCGGATTCCAGCAGCGGCTACTACGTCCTGGCGGCGGGGGCGAGCATCACCGTGCCGATCGCCTCGGTTTCGCCGAACACGGCCACCACCGCCCCGGACTACGTGCAGCAGGCCTTGGCGTCGAATGCCGCGGCCAATTCCATCACCGGCGCCGGCACGCTGCCCTCGGGCGTCTCGATCATGTCCTCGAGCGCGCTGGTGACGGCCGGGCCGACCAGCGCTGCTGGTTCGGGGATCCAGGCCCCGCTCGGCAATACCGGCGTTCTGTCCGATGCCCAGACGCAACTGTTCACGACGGACCAGGGCTACACCCCGACCGAAGCCAACGTGAACGTTTATAACGAGACCATCTGGAGCGCCCAGGATCTCGCCAACTGGAAGGGCTACGTCGATAACGCCCGGGCTCAGGGCTACCTGAACCTCGCGCCGATGATGGCGGAGTACGAGGAGGGCGATTTCGCCACGGCGGCGGCCACGGCCAATATCCGCGCGGCGGCGCTCTATAGCGGCGGCATCACCTTCGACCTGCCGCCCTGGTTCTGGCTGGCCCGCGACGACGCGTTCCGGGAGAGCACGGAAGCCGAGATCAAATGGGCGACGGCAAACGGGCTGCGCTCCTCCATCACCTTGTCTCCGCAGTATCCTGGCGACCCGCATCTTCTGGCCGATACTCAGGCGCTGGTCTCGATGCTGCAGGCGGCCGGCGCATTGCCGTCGCAGATCGTGGTGAAGGATGGCGGCGTCAGCACGACGGACACGTTCTATTCCGCTACCGATCCGAATTCGCTGAACAACGTCGCCAACTGGCTGTCGTCTTTGACGCTGACGCCGACCAATTCGGAGAGCGGTCTGGAGGTTCGCGGCACCAGCGCCAGGCCGGACGATCTGATGACGGGCGTCGGACCGAACTGGCAGCAGACCGGCGCCGCAGCGGCCAGCCCCTATGCGATTGCCCAGATCTTCGCCGAGACCAAGAGCACGACCGGCACCCTTACTGTGACTCTGAGCAATGCCGCACTGGGCCGGCTTGTCGCCGCCAGCGGCCTCGGCAGCGTGTCGCAGAACGGCACCGTCTTCACCGTGACCGGCACCATGGCGCAGCTGACGGCGGCGCTTCAGGCGATGACCTTCGTCGCCGCCACCGGCGTGGTCGGCAACGGCTCCCTGACCGTCACCGTGACCGACGCCGCCGGCACCATCACCGGACATACGGCGATCACGGTCGATAATCTGATGGCGCTGTCCGGCGTTCCCGCGACCGCCAACGCGGCGGGCGTCGTTCTGCCCGAGCAATCGCTCGTCCTGACCTCCGGCAATGCGGCGACCGTGCTCACGGCGACAGTGACCCTGTCCAATCCGTCCCTCGCCTCGTTCTGGAATACGGGCGGCGCGACGGTGTCGGGCGATGGATCGACCCTGACCCTCACAGGCAATGCCGCCGCGTTGCAGAGCGCGTTGAGGGCGCTGGAAACGGTGACGCAGGTCGGCGCATCGGGCAACGAGATCGAGACCGTCTCGATCACCGATGGCACCCAGACCGTTTCCGCGTCCACGACCTTGTCCGTGTCGCCCGCGACCCAGCTCACGGTGGGCGGCATTCCCGAAGAGATGATCGCCAGTTCGATCGGCCAGACGCTGCCCTTCGCCAAGGTGCTGTTGTCCAGCAGCGCCAACCCGTCGGGCGTGATTTCCGTTACGGCGACTCTTCCGGGCGGCGCGGCGAAACTGGTGGCGAGCGCCGGCGGCAGTGTTTCCGCCAACGGCTTGTCCTTCAGCTTCACCGGCACCGCGGCGCAGGCCCAGGTCGCCCTGCGCGGTCTGGGCGTGTCCGTTCCGGTCGGAACGGCTGCCGGCACAGAGGCCCTGACCCTGTCGGTGTCCGGGATTGGCAGCCATGTGACGACGCTCGAGCTCGGCTCGACGGCGACGGTCTTTGTTGGTGCTCCGGATGGTACGGAGGTTGGGTATTCTGCGTCGTCTGTGTCGCAGCCGCTGGTTTCGACGGGTTCGATTGGTCTTGTGGACGACTACAACGGGATTGTCTCGACGGTAGTGAGCGGTGGCGGTTCTGCGCTGCAGACTGCGTGGGCTGGGACGGCGGCCGGGGTGTTCACGCTGACGGCGACGCCTTTGGTGGCGCAGCAGACGATCACGGTCTCGAACACGACGAAGGGATCGCTGACGATCCCGGTGGGGACGATCGCCTCGACGGCCTCTGGCGTGCAGTTCCAGGTGGTGCAGAGCGCGCTTGGCAATGCGAACTGGGTGGCGGGGACGAGCGGCGACGGGTCATTGGGGTCGTTCGTGGTGCCTGCGGGCGGGTCGCTCACGCTGACGGTTGAGGCGCTGCAGGCGGGCTATGCGGGCAACGTTCCGGCGAACGCGATCACGACGCTGTCGGGGATCGGCGGGGCTGCGATCACCGGTTCCGCGCCGAGCCTGCTGGCGCAGGAGATGGCCGGGGGCACGGTGACGCTGACCAACACCGGCAACAGCACGGTGAACATCTACGAGGGGACGGTGCTGAGCAATTCGACCGGCACCTACCAGATCGGCAACACGCCGACGGCGGCGGGCTACACGCCGTTCCTGTCGGACAACAGCAACGGCTACTACATGCTGGCGCCGGGCCAGAGCACCACGGTTGCGGTGTATGGCGCCAACGCGCAGTCGGGCACGGCCGCGAACCAGCTGAACCAGATCCTGGCGCAGACGACGAGCACCGCCAACACGCTGTCGAGCACGGCGCTGCCGTCGGGGGTGGTGGTGAGCGGGTCGAGCGCGATCAGCGCCACGGGTCCGGTCACGGCGGCGCAGGCCGCTTCCTGGGGCAACGCGGGCGCGGGCACGGGCGTGCTGACGCAGAACGGCTATGGTCGTCTGGTGGCGGGATCCGGGTTTGGCGCCACCGAGGGCAGCCTGTTCCTGCCGCTCTCGACCAACGCCACCGCTGCCGATCTGAGCGAGATGCAGGCCTATGTGAACACGCTGCGCGGGTTCGGCATGATGAACGTGTCGATCGCGGTGTCGGGGATCCAGGATTTCTCGTCGTCCGCGGCGACGGCCAATCTGCGGGCGGCGGCGCTGTATGGCGGCGGGATCGATCTGGACGTGACGCCCTACAGCATTCTGGCGGGCGGCGCCTCGGCGCTGACGGCGATCGAGAACGACATCGCCTGGGCGACGCAGAACGGTCTGCGCTCGACCATGACGCTGCGCGCCTATGGCGATGGGTCGTTCATGGACGAGACCAGGTCCGTGATGACGCAGCTGCAGGCGGCGGGCACGCTGCCGAGCCAGGTGCTGGTGCTGGGTTCGCCGACCAGCACGGTGATCGCCAGCAACCAGCTGGCGCCTGCGGTGGCGAGCTATGTGGCCACGCTGGGACTGACGCCGAGCGCGTCTGAGTCCGGGCTGGAGACGGTGGGCAGCACCGTGGATGCGATCATGACGGGGGTGCAGAAGAGCGAAAGCGTGGTGGGCACGGCGGCGATCGCGCCGTATGCGGTGGCGCAGGTCTATGCCGAGAACGCGGCCACGGTGCTGACCGCGACGGTGGCACTCAGCAGCACGGTGCTGGGCGTGCTGTCCCTGTCGGGCGCGGTGGCGGCCGCCAGCACCGTTTCCGCCGACGGATCGACCGTCACCCTCGTCGGCACGCAGGCCCAGATCGACAGCAGCCTGGCTGCCATCCGATACACACCCGCATCCGGCGCCAGCGGAAACGCCGCCCTCAACCTCTCCATCACAGACAACGCAGGAACCATCTCAGGACAAACCAACCTCGTCGTGGATGCTCCGCTGAGCGTGTCCGGCCTGGCCAACCAATCAGTCAATGGCTGGGTGGTTTTGCAGCCGAACCTGACTGTTTCAGCTGCCCAGGGCGCCCTCGTATCGGCGACCGTGAGCCTGTCCAACCCGAGCCTCGGCAGCTTCTGGAACGTGAATGCGAACGGTGTGACCGTCTCCGCGGATGGCGGCACGGCCACGTTCAAGGGCACGGCCAGCGCCGTGCAGAGCTTTCTGGACTATCTGGTCTTCATGCCGACGCGCACGGCCAGCGGCAATGAGACCGAAACCATCACCATCAGTGACGGTCTTGCCACCACCAGCGTCACCAGCACGCTGTCCATATCGGTGGCCACCAATTTCGTGGTCAGCGGTCTTGTCGCCAAGCAGACCATCTCGCCGCTGGTGGCCAACGCGCCGTTCCAGGACATCGCGGTCACCAAATCCACCAGTCCCGGCCAGGACATTTTCATCATCGTGACCTTGTCGCCGGGTGCCGCCAAGCTGGTTCCGGCTGGGGTCGGCGTGCTGTCGTCCGACGGGCTGACCTACACGTATGACGGCACTCCGGCCCAGCTTCAGGCGGCGTTGCGCGGCCTCACCGTTTCCGTTCCGGCGAGCGCAACGGCGGCGACCGAGACCTTGACCCTGAACATCAATGGCCGCGTGACCGCCGAAACCCTGACGATTGCTCCGACGGCGACGGTCTTTGTTGGTGCTCCGGATGGTACGGAGGTTGGGTATTCTGCGTCGTCTGTGTCGCAGCCGCTGGTTTCGACGGGTTCGATTGGTCTTGTGGACGACTACAACGGGATTGTCTCGACGGTAGTGAGCGGTGGCGGTTCTGCGCTGCAGACTGCGTGGGCTGGGACGGCGGCCGGGGTGTTCACGCTGACGGCGACGCCTTTGGTGGCGCAGCAGACGATCACGGTCTCGAACACGACGAAGGGATCGCTGACGATCCCGGTGGGGACGATCGCCTCGACGGCCTCTGGCGTGCAGTTCCAGGTGGTGCAGAGCGCGCTTGGCAATGCGAACTGGGTGGCGGGGACGAGCGGCGACGGGTCATTGGGGTCGTTCGTGGTGCCTGCGGGCGGGTCGCTCACGCTGACGGTTGAGGCGCTGCAGGCGGGCTATGCGGGCAACGTTCCGGCGAACGCGATCACGACGCTGTCGGGGATCGGCGGGGCTGCGATCACCGGTTCCGCGCCGAGCCTGCTGGCGCAGGAGATGGCCGGGGGCACGGTGACGCTGACCAACACCGGCAACAGCACGGTGAACATCTACGAGGGGACGGTGCTGAGCAATTCGACCGGCACCTACCAGATCGGCAACACGCCGACGGCGGCGGGCTACACGCCGTTCCTGTCGGACAACAGCAACGGCTACTACATGCTGGCGCCGGGCCAGAGCACCACGGTTGCGGTGTATGGCGCCAACGCGCAGTCGGGCACGGCCGCGAACCAGCTGAACCAGATCCTGGCGCAGACGACGAGCACCGCCAACACGCTGTCGAGCACGGCGCTGCCGTCGGGGGTGGTGGTGAGCGGGTCGAGCGCGATCAGCGCCACGGGTCCGGTCACGGCGGCGCAGGCCGCTTCCTGGGGCAACGCGGGCGCGGGCACGGGCGTGCTGACGCAGAACGGCTATGGTCGTCTGGTGGCGGGATCCGGGTTTGGCGCCACCGAGGGCAGCCTGTTCCTGCCGCTCTCGACCAACGCCACCGCTGCCGATCTGAGCGAGATGCAGGCCTATGTGAACACGCTGCGCGGGTTCGGCATGATGAACGTGTCGATCGCGGTGTCGGGGATCCAGGATTTCTCGTCGTCCGCGGCGACGGCCAATCTGCGGGCGGCGGCGCTGTATGGCGGCGGGATCGATCTGGACGTGACGCCCTACAGCATTCTGGCGGGCGGCGCCTCGGCGCTGACGGCGATCGAGAACGACATCGCCTGGGCGACGCAGAACGGTCTGCGCTCGACCATGACGCTGCGCGCCTATGGCGATGGGTCGTTCATGGACGAGACCAGGTCCGTGATGACGCAGCTGCAGGCGGCGGGCACGCTGCCGAGCCAGGTGCTGGTGCTGGGTTCGCCGACCAGCACGGTGATCGCCAGCAACCAGCTGGCGCCTGCGGTGGCGAGCTATGTGGCCACGCTGGGACTGACGCCGAGCGCGTCTGAGTCCGGGCTGGAGACGGTGGGCAGCACCGTGGATGCGATCATGACGGGGGTGCAGAAGAGCGAAAGCGTGGTGGGCACGGCGGCGATCGCGCCGTATGCGGTGGCGCAGGTCTATGCCGAGAACGCGGCCACGGTGCTGACCGCGACGGTGGCACTCAGCAGCACGGTGCTGGGCGTGCTGTCCCTGTCGGGCGCGGTGGCGGCCGCCAGCACCGTTTCCGCCGACGGATCGACCGTCACCCTCGTCGGCACGCAGGCCCAGATCGACAGCAGCCTGGCTGCCATCCGATACACACCCGCATCCGGCGCCAGCGGAAACGCCGCCCTCAACCTCTCCATCACAGACAACGCAGGAACCATCTCAGGACAAACCAACCTCGTCGTGGGCAATCCGGCGGTCGCAGTCAAAGTGGCCGACCCGGTCGGCGCCAATGCTGCCCAGATCGCCGCCGGCACGACCGCGACCAGCACCATCACCATCTCCACCGGCACCACCGCGGATGCGCTCCGGGCGACGAGCGGGGGCACGGTGACCGGCAACAGCTTCACGGTCTCGGGCACCACGGCTGCTGACGCCCATGCCCTTGCGGGACTGATGCTCACCCCGGCCAATGGCAAGGTGGCCAATCTTCACATTTCTCTGTCGGGCGCATCGCTGACCTTTACCGATACCAATCCCGGCAACGATCTGATCACGTCGGCCGGCGGCGAGACCATCAATCTCTCCAGCGGCATCGACACCGTGTCCGCCGGGCTTGGGGACACGATTTCGGCCGGCTCGGGCTCGGTGTTCGCGTCCGGCAGTAATCGCTTCACCTTCCTCGGCGGCAACAGTGCCGCGGATACAGTATCGGGCGGGGCGGGCGGCGGGATGTTCACGGCCGGCACGGGCGGTCGCTCGGTTCTGACGGCGGGAACGGGCGCCACCACGCTGAACGCAGCCGGCGGCAACGACACGCTGATCGGCGGCGGGGCTACGGTTCTGAACGGCGCAGACAACAAATCCACCAACATCTTCTCCGCGGCGGGAGACACGGTGAACGGCGCCATCGGCTCCATCATCCATGGTCCGCATGGCGGAACCGGCGCGGCGACGATCAAGCTCGGCGCCGGCGGCGAAACCATCATCGGCGATACCGGCGCCATGAGCGTCACCGGAGGAACGGGCGCCTCGCACATCCAACTCGCCAGCGGCGCCGCCACCATCACCGGCGGTTCGGGCACCCAGACGGTCGACGTTGTCGGGGCCACCCATACCACGCTGACCGACGGCACCGGCTCCGAACTGCTCTCGTTCACCAAAGGATTGTCGGCTGGTGCCGTTCTCACCGTGAGCGGGTTCAACACCACAAAGGATCATTTGCAACTGAGCGGCTATGGAACCACCAGCTCGGGCAATGGCGCGGCCTATACCCAGAACGCGGTGGCAGGCGGAACCAGACTGATCCTGTCGGATGGCGCGACCATCACCCTGCTCGGCCTCTCGCATGTGGATGCTGCTGCTGTGGTTCTGCGGTAGAAGGGAATGCCGCAGCCTCGACCCGACCGGTTGTTTCGGCCATAATTCCGATGTCCGGAACGTTGGGAAAAGCGAGGCTGCGGTGAAACTCCTGGTCACAGGTGGAGCCGGCTATGTCGGCAGCAACGTCGTCTGGGCGCTCCACGATCGCGGCGACGAGGTCGTGGTCTATGACAATCTGCGTCAGGGACATCGCGAGGTTCTGCCAGGCTCCGTCCGGCTGGTGGAGGCAGATCTGGCCGACGCGGCCGCGCTTGACGCCGTCCTGGCCGAAGGCGGCTGGGACGGCGTGCTGCATTTCGCCGCCCTGTCGCTGGTTGGCGAAAGCATGCAGCGGCCTTTCTTCTATCTTCAGGAGAATGCAGGGCTCGGCTTTGCTCTGATCGATGCCTGCGTCCGGCATGGCGTCAAGCGTTTCATCCTGTCTTCCACCGCGGCCTTGTTCGGCAACCCGGACACCACGCCGATCACGGAGGAAACACGGATCGATCCCGGCTCGCCCTACGGCGAAAGCAAGCTGATGATCGAGCGCGCCCTGCACTGGGCCGATCGCATCCATGGCCTCCGCTACGCCTGCCTGCGCTATTTCAATGCCGCCGGGGCCGATGCCGAAGGAAGGTCCGGCGAGGATCATCGCCCCGAGACCCATCTGATCCCGCTGGTGATCGATGCCGCCCTTGGTCTGCGCCCCGAGATCGTCGTGTTCGGCAGTGATTATCCGACTCCGGACGGCACCTGCATCCGCGATTACGTGCATGTGTCCGATCTGGCGCAGGCACATCTGGCGGCTCTGGGCCGGCTCGACGAAGGCAGCGTCACCTACAATCTCGGCAGCGGCACCGGCCATTCCGTGCTGGAGGTGATCCGCAGCGTGGAGCGGGTCAGCGGCGTACGCGTGCCCATGCGAATCGTCGAGCGCCGCCCGGGCGATCCGGCGATCCTGGTGGCGAGCTCCGCCCGGATCCGGGCCGAAACCGGCTGGGCGCCGCGCTACACCGAACTGGACGAGATCGTATCCACGGCCATCAATTGGCGGAGAGCGCATCCGAACGGCTACGGCAACGAGGGCTGAACCGGCTGTCGACCGTAGCCCGGACAGGCTTATAAGAAGAACCAGATGAACGGCTGCGTCGACATTCACGGTTATTCGGAAGCGACCGGCAGTTATCTGCTGTGTGGCTGGGCGCCGATCGAGACGGCGGACGGTCTCCCGGGCTTCCGCCCCGTTTCCCTGGGCTTCGAGAAAGGCACTGCCTCGGCCGAGGGGCTGGTCGCCCATACGCTGCGCGACGACCTGGGCGGCCAGGGCCGTGGCGTGGCGATCCATCTGCCAGGTTCCGACCCAGCCCTCGGCCGCCTTCTGTTCGTTGAGATCGAGGCCGGCGACGGGCCGGTCCGGCTAGACAGCACGGCCGGAACCGAACACACGGCGAACCGCGCATTGCTGGATCGCATGCGTCAGCAGCGTGTGGCGCCCGGCATGTCCGGCGAGCGGCTGCGTGCCGTGCTGGATCGCTCCGGCTTCGAGGGACGCGACACGCTGGATCGTCTGGACGGGCAGGTGGCGTTTCAGATCGACGAGGCGGTCGCGACCGGGACTACCGGGCTGCTGCTGAGCGGCTGGATGCTGAGTGCGCCCGATGCCGTCCGCACGGTGCGCCTGCGCTCCGGGGGGCGCTCCACGAAACTGGCGATCGATACGGCGATCCGTCTGGACCGCGCCGATGTTCTGGCGAAGCATGGCGATCGTCTGCGCTCGCGTCAGGTGCGGTGCGGCTTTTTGCTTCCCGCCGAGAACTGTCTCGAGCCGGGCGAGCCCTGCTTCGTGGAAATCGAGACCGTCCATGGCGATGTGGGCTACCACCCGGTGCGTTTGTCTGCGCAGCACGGCCTGGTTGCCATTCGCGCCGCCCTGGCCAATCTTTCGCCGCGCTACGACGAGGTGGCTTCCGTTTTCGACCGTCTCGGTCCCACGCTCACCGCGCTGAACGCCGACCGTTTGGCCGGCAAGCGCGACGGGCGGGAGATCCGGTTCGGGCGCGCGCCGGCCGAGCCGGTCTGTTCCGTGATCGTGCCGCTCTACGGAAGGCTCGATTACATGGAGGTCCAGGTCGCGCTGTTCGCGGGAAACGGTTTCGGCGATCGGCATGAGCTGATCTATGTGGTGGACGATCCGGCCGCCGCAGGCGCCGCCACGCATCTCGCTGATACTCTCTTCCGGCGGTTCGGCGTGCCGATCCGGCTGTGGCTGCAGAACGACAATCTCGGTTTCGCGCCGGCGTGCAATGTCGGTCTGTCCCTGGCCGCGGGCAGAACCGTGTGCTTCCTCAATTCCGACGTGTTCGGCACGGCGCCCGACTGGCTCGATCGTCTGGTGGCGGATCTGGACCGGCTGCCCGAAACCGGCATCGTCGGTCCGCTGTTGCTGTTCGAGGATGGCAGCGTGCAGCACCAGGGCATGGAGTATGCGCCGCTGCCGGAATTCGGCGGCTGGCTGTTTCCGACCCATCCCGGCAAGGGCGAGAGGCCGGAGGCCCTGTCCGGCCTGGTGCGGGCGCGTGTGATCACCGGCGCCTGCATGGTGATGACCCGCGAACTGGCCGAATCGCTGGGCGGATTCGACGAGGCGTTCGTGATCGGCGATTTCGAGGATTCCGATTTGTGTCTGCGCGCCCGTGGCCTGGGTGTCGGCTGCGCCGTGGATCACGACGTGTCGTTGTTCCATCTGGAGCGCAAATCGCAGATCACCGGCGCCGAACCGTGGCGTCTCAACGTGACGCTCTACAATGCCTGGCTGCACCAGAAGCGTTGGGGCCGGCGCCTCGCCGCCGAGGCGGGAGTGCGTGCGGATGCCTGATCTTCCCTTGTCCACCGAAGCGCCCTTGCGTGTGCTGATCGGTTCGCACAGTCATCCGCGCGTCCAGAATGGCGGCTCCGAGGTGGCCTCGCACGCCTTGTTCGAGCGGCTGGAAGCCGAGCCCGGCTGGTCGGCACATTATCTCGGCTGCGCGCGCGGTGGTGCGTTCCAGCGCGCGGGCCGGGCACTGACCCAGCCTTTCGCGGAAAACGACCACCTCTACACGGTCGGTGACTTCGATGTCTTCAAGTTCGCCAACCGCGACATGGCGTTTCCGCGCGATTTCCGCGCGATGCTGCGCGCGGTGGATCCGCAGATCGTGCATCTGCATCACTATGTCAATTTCGGCATGGAAACGTTCTTCCACGTGCGCGAAACCCTGCCCGACGCCCGGCTGGTTCTGACGCTGCACGAGTTCCTGGCGATCTGCCATCAGCAGGGGCAGATGGTGAAGCGACAGACCAACGCCTTGTGTTTCCGGGCCGATCCGGTCTCCTGCGCGCGCTGCTTTCCGGAGGTCGAGCCTCAGGATTTCTTTCTACGCCAGCTCTATGTCCGGCATTTCCTCGACCACGTCGATCAGGTCATCGCGCCGAGCCGGTTTCTGGCCGGTCGCTACGCCGAATGGGGCGTCCCGGAAGAGAAGATCGCGGTGATCGAGAACGTGCCGCGGTCGAACGCACGGCCCGTGACGGCGCCGCGCGCGACGCGGCCAGGGCGCCTGGTGGTGGGTTTCTTCGGCCAGATCTCGCAGCTCAAGGGTATTGACGTGCTGCTGAATGCGGCCGAGCTGCTGCAACGCGACGAGCGCACCGATATCGTGTTCTCGATCCATGGCGATCACACCAATCAGCCGCCTGCCTACCAGCAGCAATTCCTGGAGCGGATCGCGCAGGCCGGCAGTACGATCGCGTTTCATGGTGCTTACGACAATCAGGCTGTGGATGGCCTGATGGCGGCCGTGGATCTGGTTCTGGTGCCGTCGATCTGGTGGGAAAATTCGCCGGTGGTCATCCAGGAGGCGTTTCGCAACGGTCGTCCGGTGCTGTGTTCGGATATCGGCGGCATGGCCGAGAAAGTGCAGCCGGGCGTCACCGGCGCGCATTTCGCCGTGGGCAACGCCCGGGCGCTGGCCGATGCGCTGTGCGATCTGGCGGCCGATCCGGGCGAGGTTGCCAGGCTAGGCCAGCAGGCAGCCGTACGGTGGGATGGGCAGACCGCGTTCGATGCTCATCTGGCGCTGTATCGCGCGCTTCTGGGCGGGACGCGGCCTGCGCGCGTGCTGCCGGAGACGCCCCATCACCCGCTGCCGCCATCGGAATTGGCGGTCGCCGAACCGCCACCCCCGCCCCGGGCGGTGCCGCGTTTCGGCATCGGGTGAAACGGTCCGGCTGTTGGTCGCAGCCGGGTTCCATGGTGAAATGATCTCGAGACGAACAGGCGGCGGAACCAATGTCGGGAATGTTTCCAGCGGTGACGTCACAAGGCTGCGTCGATTTCCTGTGCTATGCGCCGAGCCTCGATGGCTGGCTCGCCGGCGGATGGATCGATCTCGGCTGGGACGATCAGGACGAGGCGCCGCATTGCGCGCTGGAACTCGGCGAGAAGACGATCAGCGGCGATGCCGTGGTGATCACCTTTCCCCGTGCCGACGTGCGCAAGATCGGCTACGGGCTGATCCTGTTCGTTCCCGGTGAGAACACGCGGGCGGAGGGTTTGCAGGACGTCATTCTCACCCGCCACGGGCAGAGTTTCCGTCTCACCCCGTCCGAGCCGCTGGATCATCTCACGGAAGCCGACGGGGTCGCCCGCACCAAGGCGCTGGTCTCCACGGCGATGCGCTCCAGCCGGCGCGCGCATCTGCTGCGTCTGCTGAGCCGCCCGGCCTTCGCCGGTCACGACACGCTCGACCAATTGCAGCCGCCGGTGTTCCTGGAGCTGGATTCCGCGTCCCTCTGCCCGCCGGACGGGCTGTTGCTGCGCGGCTGGATGCTGGACCCGTTCAAGAGCGTCGAATCGATCCGCCTGCGTTGCGCCGGCAACAGCGCCGTGATCGATCCGGACCATTTCGTGCCGATCGCCCGCCCGGACGTGCGCGAAGGCTTCTCCAAGCAGTTCGGCGGTTTGAGCGATCTGTGCGGATTCCTGGCTTATGCCGCCGGCGTCTATCAGGCGGGCGAGATCGTCTATTTCGAGGTCAGAACGGTCAACGGCGATATCGGCTTCAAGCGTGTCCAGCAGGTGCGCTCGCCCGGGATCGACACCATCAAGGACACTCTGGGCCATCTCGAGCTTCGCTACGAGGCGATGGAACGGGCCTACGATCATGTTCTGGGCCCGGCGGTGAAGGCGATGAACGCGTTCCGCCTCCAGAAGCCGGTCGGCTACCGGGAGATGTCCCTGGGCGTGCAGCCGGAAGCGCCCCGCTGCACGATCATCGTGCCGCTCTACGGCCGTATCGATTTCATGGAGCTGCAACTCGCTTTCTTCTCGCGGACCTTGGGACGTCAGTACGAGATCATCTATGTGCTGGACGATCCCAATCTGGAGCGGGCTACCGAGGCCTTGGCCACATCCTGCCTGGCGCGGTTCCGCCTGCCGTTCCGGCTGGTGGTGCTCGACGCCAATGTGGGCTACGCGCCGGCCAACAATGTCGGGTTGACGCTCGCGCGCGGCGAGTATGTCTGCTTCCTGAACTCCGACGTGTTTCCAAAGACGCCCGACTGGCTCGACCATATGGTGGAAACCGCCGATGCGCGCCCGGATGTCGGCGTGGTGGGCGCGCTGCTGGTGTTCGAGGACGAGACGGTGCAGCACGAGGGCTGTTCCTACGAGATCCTGCCCGAGTTCGCCGGATGGACCTTCTCGCTGCATCCGCGCAAGGGCCGCTTCCCGTCGGACGATGACGGGATCGCACCGGCCGACGCCATCACTGGCGCCTGCCTGATGATGCCCACCTCCTTGGCGCGCGCCGTCGGCGGCCTGGACGAGGGCTATGTGATCGGCGATTTCGAGGATGTGGATCTGTGCCGGAAGGCGCAGGCGATGGGCAAGCAGTGCGTGGTCGACCGGCGCGCACGTCTCTACCACCTGGAACGGCAGTCCCAGGGCGGTCAGCAATCCTTCTGGCGTCTGAACCTGACTCTCTACAATGCCTGGCGGTTCCAGAATCGCTGGACGCGCGGCACCGATCCCTGGATCGCGCCGGCGGAGACTGCGGACAGGCCGGCATGAACGGGATCGACGGGAGGGAACGGATGATAGGTACGACCGCCGATACGCTGATGTCCGCTGTCCAGGCCGATGGCGAGCGGCGCCTGCCCAGCGTGCTGGTGATGACGCATTCCCATCCGAAGCTCACGCGGGGCGGGGCGGAGATCTCGGCCAACACCTTGTTTCGCGAGCTGAAAGCGCGCGGGGCCAAAGCCTGGCTGCTTGGATGTTCCAGTCCGAAAAGCGAGGTGCGGCTCGGTGCCACCCTGACGCAGCCTTATGGGCCGGACGACTACGTCTATCATCCGAACGCGCCGTTCGATTATTTCAAGTTCGCCAATCCGGACCCGAAATTCCCCGACGAGCTGGCGGAGCTGGTGGCGGAGCTGAAACCGGATATCGTGCATTCGCACCATTTCGTCCGGTTCGGTGTCGAAATGTTTTCGGCGATCCGTCGCGGATGGCCGCAGGCGAAGATCGTGCTCAGCCTGCACGAATATCTGGCCATCTGCAACCATCACGGCCAGATGATGAAGACGGTCACGTATCGTCTGTGCGAGAAGGAGAGCTATTCGGCTTGCGCCGCGTGTTTTCCGCAGCATGGCGAGCGCGACTTCTTTCTGCGCAAGCGCTATCTGCAGATGTTCTTCGAGGACGTGGACCTGTTCATTTCGCCGAGCCGTTTCCTGGCGGAGCGCTTCATGGCTTGGGGTCTGCCGGAAGAGAAGCTGGCGGTGCTCGAGAACATGCCGCCGGAGCGGTCCGGCAGTCCGTTCGCGGCCGAATGGGACAGAAGGGCGATGAGCGGTGCTCCGCAAGCCGAGGCGCCCCAGACGCCGCCGAAGCCTGTTGCGATGCCGATGTTCTCCGGCGGAACTCGTTTCGTCGCGGCGGAAACCGGCGCGGGGTCGAAGAAACGTCCGTCGGCGGTTCGTCCGTTGAAGATCGGTTTCTTCGGGCAGATGTCGCCGCTCAAGGGCATCACGGTGCTGATGGATGCTGCGCGCCGGTTGAAGGCACAGAAGATCGACAATCTGGTCATCGAGATTTATGGCGACTACTCGTCTCAGCCGCTGGAATTTCAGAAAGTCGTGACCGAAGCTCTCGAGGAAGCGGGCGAGAACGTCGTCTTCCATGGTGCCTACGACAATTCTCAGGTGAATGCGCTGATGCAACGCATCGATGCCATGGTGATTCCTTCCACCTGGTGGGAAAATTCTCCTGTGGTGATCCAAGAAGCATTTACGAACGGCAAGCCGGTGATCTGTTCGAACATCGGCGGCATGGCCGAGAAGATCGTTCATGGCGTGAACGGGTTGCAGTTCGAGGTCAGTCGCCCGGCAAGTCTGGCGGAAATGCTCGCGGATCTGGCGACGAAACCAGGCTTGCTCGAAACGCTCGCCGCGGGTGTCAGGCCCCCGCCGACAGCGGCAGAGATGTTAAATCGTCATCTCGACCTTTACGATGCCGTTATTGCTTGAGACTTGATCACTTCGTCGTTTACGGTGCGGCGCGTTGCGGTAGGCATCCCACCCGGCGAGGAACAGCGAATGAACAGCGTCATGATCAGGGGTGCAGTCGATCGTCTGGACAGCGAGGGCGCTGTCGGCTGGCTGTATGGAGTCGACTATCAGGACCCGCCGCTGGTGCGGGCCTTTCTGCATCATGAGATGATTGGCGAAACGGTCGCCGATGTGTATCGCAACGATTTGGAGCAGGTCGGTTTCGGCGACGGCCATTGTGGATTCCGCATCACCTTCAATCGTCCAATCGATCCGACCTATCTTCCGTTCGTCACCATCCGTCCGGAAAACGTCGACCTGCTGCTGCCGCTGCCGCCTGTCACCGACAATTATCGCGATCTGATCAACAACGTTCTGTTTGGATATCCGGCCGCCGCCCGGAATCGCTCCGTGCTGGGCGGGTTGTGGACCGATCGTCTCGATGCGCCGCAGCTTCTGGCTGGCCGCGTCGCCGTCGGTTCGTGCCCGGCAGACCTGCAGCCGCCGCTCCAGGGTTTGATCCGCGACGGCCATGTGCTGCTTCACAATGCCCTGGCGCCCAACGGCGTGAGTGCGCGCGATGTGTCCGCCTTCCAGATCGCGACGGAAGCCGGCGCCGGTAACGGCCAGCGCACCAGCGCCTTGAGCACCATCGCCTCCGTCTTGTTCCGCGAGCAGGTGGTACGTCTGCTGCGCGCCTTGTTCGACGATCATCCGGTGGCCTATCGCTTCGATCTGTTGAGCGGGGATCAGGCTTATGGTCAGGCTTCTGCCGTCGAGGATCTGCCCTCTCCGAACGAGTGCATCGCTCTCTATATCGGCAATCCCAAGGCCCCGGTCCGGCTCGATTGCGTCCGGGACAGCCACGACCTCCCCGAGTTCGGGCCGACCGGCCTGTCGCGGTGGACGCCGAAAGGCGCCAACGAGGCGGCCACCTTCGCCATGGATGCCGGCCGCTCGATCGAGACGCTCGAACTCGATGCGCTCGATATCGCTCTTGTCGGCCCCGGCATGATGCATCGCGTGGTCGCGGAAGAGGATGCGCCGGCCTTCCGGGCCATTCTGGCGCCCCGTCGTATCACGCCGCGCCGTTTCCTGCGTGGCAATACCACCTGGTCCGAGGTCGGGCACGTTTCTGGCGCGCGCATCCGGGTGTAGGATCGTGTGCCCGCACCCGTCCGGCCCATGGCCAGGCGGGGCAGGCTGATCCCGTTCCGGAGTAGCTTGTCGTGACCACAGCCCCGAATTCAGTCGTCACCGCCGGCACGGTATCGTTCGGCAACGCGTTGCCGCTGTCCCTGATCGCCGGCCCGTGCCAGATGGAGAGCCGGGCGCACGCATTCGAATGCGCTCATGCGCTGCGCGAGATCGGCCAGCGCCTCGGCATCGGGATCGTCTTCAAGAGTTCCTACGACAAGGCGAACCGCACCAGCCTGTCCGGCGCGCGCGGCATCGGCCTTGACGGCGCGTTGCAGGTCTTCTCTGATTTGCGGGCCGAACTCGGTATGCCGACGCTGACCGACGTGCATGAGCGGGAGCATTGCCGCATCGTCGCCCAGGCGGTGGACGTTCTGCAGATCCCGGCCTTTCTCTGCCGCCAGACCGACCTGCTGATCGCGGCAGCCGAAACCGGGCGGGTGGTCAACGTCAAGAAGGGCCAGTTTCTGGCGCCCTGGGACATGCGCAACGTGCTGAACAAGGTGACGGCGTCGGGCAATCCGAACGTCATGGCCTGCGAGCGTGGCACGTCGTTCGGCTACAACACCCTGGTGTCCGATTTCCGTGGCTTGCCGATCATGGCCGGGTTCGGGTCTCCGGTGATCTTCGACGCCACCCATTCCGTGCAGCAGCCGGGCGGCCAGGGCGGATCGTCCGGCGGCCAGCGGGAATTCGTCTCCGTTCTCGCGCGCGCCGCGGTCGCGGTGGGCGTGGCCGGTCTGTTCATCGAGACCCATCCCGATCCGGATAATGCCCCGTCCGACGGTCCGAACATGATCGCCCTGCGCGATTTCGAGGCGCTCATAGCCGATCTGCTCCGGTTCGACCGGGTCGCGAAGTCGCTTCCGGCCGCCTGAGCGTCCGGCCGTGAACCCGATCGTGCTGGTACCGTCCCGGCTCGGCTCCACCCGGCTGCCAGACAAGCCGCTGGCGGTGATCGCCGGCGAGCCGATGATCGTTCATGTCTGGCGAAGGGCGATGGAAACCGGGCTCGGCCGGGTGGTGGTCGCCGCGGATCACCCCCGTATTGCAGAAGCAGTGACGAAGGCGGGCGGCGAGGCGGTGCTGACCGATCCCGATCACGCCTCGGGCAGCGATCGGATCGCAGAGGCGCTGCGACAGCTCGATCCCGGCCAGGATCATGACGTCGTGATCAACTTTCAGGGCGATCTGCCGACGGTGGCGCCGCATGTCAGTCGGCTGACGGCGGCGCTGCTTGAGGATGCGGCCGTGGATATCGCCACGCCGGTGGCGCTGATCACCGAGTCGTCCGAGGCGGTCGCGGACAGCGTGGTAAAGATGGTCGGCAGTCCGTTCGCCAACGGACGGTTCCGGGCGCTCTACTTTACACGCGCCCGGGCCCCCTGGGGCGACGGGCCGCTGTTCCACCATATCGGCCTTTATGCGTGGAGGCGGGCGGCGCTGGAGCGTTTCGTGGCCTTGCCGCCGTCCGAGCTGGAGCGGCGGGAGAAGCTGGAACAGCTCCGTGCGCTGGAGGCAGGCATGCGCATCGATGCCGTGCTGGTGGACGACGTGCCGCTGGGCGTCGATACGCCGGCCGATCTGGAGCACGCACGCACATTGCTGTCGCCGGCCGACCCCCGATGAACGCAAACCCGACCGAACCCAGGCGAGACGCGATCGAACAGGCGATGGGCAGCGTGTCCCGCACGCTCCGGCTGGAGCGTGACGGACTCGAGGCGGTAGCGGCGGCGCTGGAGGATGGCCTGGCCGAAGCCTTCGCCAGGGCGGCGGACATGATCGAGTGGGCCGGCGGCACCGTGATCGTGACGGGCATGGGCAAGTCCGGCCATGTCGGCAGGAAGGTCGCAGCCACGCTCGCCTCCACGGGCACGCCGAGCCACTTCCTGCACCCGGCGGAAGCGAGCCACGGCGATCTCGGCGTGCTGCGCGAAACGGATGTGGTTCTGGCCTTGTCCTGGTCGGGAGAAACCACGGAGCTTGCCGATATCGTGGATTACACGCAGCGTTTCGGCCTGCCGTTGATCGCGCTGACGTCGCGCCCCGACAGCACGCTGGGGCGGGCCGCCGATCTCGGCCTGTTCCTGCCGCAAGCCGACGAGGCCTGCCCGAACGGCCTCGCGCCCACGACCTCGACCCTGATGCAACTCGCGGCCGGCGACGCGCTGGCCGTGCTGCTGCTGGAGCGGCGCGGCTTTACGGCCAGCGATTTCAACCGCTTCCACCCGGGCGGCAAGCTCGGCAGCCGGCTGGTCCAGGTTCGGCGGCTGATGCACAGCGGCGCGGATATGCCGCTGGTGCCGCATACCGCTACGCTGTCCCAGGGCATCGTGGAGATGACATCGAAGCGCTTCGGCATCGTGGGGGTGGTGAACGAGGCCGGGCTGCTGGTGGGCGTGCTGACCGACGGCGATGTTCGGCGAGCGTTCCAGGCCGATTTCCGTGATCGCCCTGTGCTCGACGCCATGGGCACGCGCCCGCAGACGATCGCCGGCGACGCGCTGGCGATGCAGGCCCTGGCCAGGATGAACGAGGCGCGGATTACGTCGATGTTCGTGGTGGAGGCCGGAAAGCCGATCGGGCTGGTCCATATGCACGATCTGTTGCGGGCCGGGGTGGCTTGATGCATCAGAGTTGAACAAAACATGCGGGGCCGGCTCTGGTGTGGGCGCCTCAGGCTGCAGTAGGATAAGAGCTTGCTGCTAGGCAGGGACAGGGAACGCCATCTCGTTATGACTAGCAGCGCTGCGATACCGCTCAATCTGCCCGACCCGGCTGAACTCGTTGCCCGTCCGACGGTCACGGAACTGCAGCGCAACCAGTTGCGCCATTTCCGCAACCCGTCGTTGAACCTCGATCTATCCACTCAAGGCGTGAGATTCGACTTCCAGTCGGCGCTGGATGTGCATGCGACCTATGTGGGCCGTTATACTGATCAATACGTCTTCGGCTTCCATCATCTGCATGCTCTGATTAGCCGAGACGGCGAGTTCAACTGTCAGGAAATCCTGAACTATCGCGGCAGGCTGGAAAACTATCTCGGCCACCCGCCGGATGAACGATTCGTGGTCCCGGATATCGGGCGGGTGGGTGACGGCTACAACGTGAGTTTCGAGCGACTTACCGACGATGCGGTTATTCCGCTCGACGGCCCGGTCTTTCTCGGTAGTCCGATCGAACCCGCCAACTGGGGCATGTGGCTGCTGAACGGGCTGGCGAACGCGAAAAGCTTCGTCTCCGCCGGCCAGCCGGGTCGATTCCTGTGCTATGCTCCTTCCAGCTGGCAGCAGAATTTGCTGCGCTTTATGGGGGTCGACGCGGATAGGCTGATCGACCAGAAACCATGGCAGACTTATTTCTGCCGGGAAATCGCGCTGCATCAATACAGTATGGTCGATCTGGTGCCCGATGAATCCGCGATGGCCATGTTCCGCAATATCGTCGGCCGCTGCGTGGATAAATCGCGGCCGAATACGCCGTCTCGAATCTTCATCTCTCGTCGCAGCGTCACGGCTCAGTCAGGCGGTTCGTATCGCGCCTTGCAGAATGAGGATGCGCTGATCGAAGCTTTGTCACGGTACGGCTTCGTCGTGGTCGAGCCGGAACTTCTGTCCTTCGAGGAGCAGGTGCGGGTCTTCAGCAACGCACGTTTCATCGTCGGGCTGGGCGGAGCCGCCATGTTCAACGCGGTATTCGCGAATCCTGGCACCAATCTTATCAGCATCGAGAGCACTTCGGTCTTTGCTTTGAACCACGCGCGCCTGTTCGCGTCGTTGAAACTGAATTACGGTTTCATCTTCGGTGAACAGGATGCGTCGGCGGGGAACTACCCGCACAATCCTTGGACGGTCGATGTTCAGCGGGCGATTCAGGCAATTGCAAGCTTCGGGTAGTGCGCGATACCTTCCATTTAATATGGATCTGTTCTCTACGGCAGGGAATAACATGGAAGGAGGTCGCTAGTTGAACGCCCACCAGATCATCTACGAGGACCACCTGCACAGGATCGAGTTCTTTCCCGCACAGGTTCCATCTAACACTGTCATTGTCAGCTTTACAGAAAGAGGCGGCGGTACTCTCGACGGGCGCGGTTTTGGAGGCGGCTTTCTGCACAAGAAGGGTTTCGACGTTGTTGCTATCAAGAGTAAGGCTGATCGTTGGTACCACGATCTGCCATCAGACGCTCTATCCCTGACGAGTCGTTTCCTGGCCGCTTGCCATCGGGACTATACGGTCCGGGCGGGTTATGGCAGCAGCATGGGTGGCTATGCTGCCATCAAATTCTCCCGAACGTTGGGACTGGACAAAGTCTTAGCCATATCGCCCCAAACGGATATTTCCAAAGAGTGGGATCAACGCTGGAAGAAGGAAGCGCAGGACATCGGCACCTTTGCGGCCATCGTTGAGTCGGATATCAGGCCGGAAACGACATACAGCGTCGCCTATGATCCGTTCGATCCCGACGGCATACATGTCTCCATCCTTTCATCCATCATCCCCCCAGATCGTTTGATCAAGGTAAGGGTCCCCTTTGCAGGCCATCCGGTTGGTTTTCTACTTCAGTCTGCTGGAGTCCTGGGCGATGTGGCGCTCTCTGCGTTCCGCGGCGAAGTGTTTCCCGATCATCGTATGAAAACTCGAGCGGCACGGGCTAGCTCGGCTCCCCATCTAGCGCACATGTCCAGGATGGCCCGAGCAGCACGAAAGTCTCGCTGGGCTCGTATCCTTATCGAGCGCAGCCTTGATCTGGATGGTCTGAACGCAGAGAACGTGATTCTGGCGTCGCAACTGGCGGAGGAGGGGGGCGATTTGCCACAGGCACTGCGCTATTCTGCGCTTGCTGCTGCGCTTAGTCCAATGAACCCCTACATCATCGCCACAACGGCGCGTCATTTGGAAAAGACTGGTCATATCAAGCAGGCATTGAATTTCATCATCCGTTCGTGTGAACTGGCTCCGGATCATCAGCCATTCAAGGTCGACAAGATACGCTTGCAACACTCCCTTTCCGGGTCGCACGCATAGGAAAGAGTTATGGTCCAAAGCGTTTGTATGGTCATGCAGAAGAACGAGATTTTACTCGAACCGTGGATCATTCATCACGGAATCTTGTTCGGATTCGGCAACCTGTACGTCTACGATAACGGTTCCGATCTCGCATCGATCAAAGACATCCTTCTACGCTATGCCAAGCTAGGCGTAAACGTCATCTGGGACTGCAATAAGACAGAAGACTTCAAAAATAAAGGTGATATATTTGCGGCGCTCATCAAAAAAATTCAGAATGAGAAATCTTACGATTACTTTTTTCCACTGGACTGCGACGAGTTCGTCATGCTTTCGGGCGAGAACGGTTTCACAAGCAGTAAGTCCGAGATTGATACCTATTTGGACGAACATATCGGCGATGACTGTGTTAGGGCTGTCAACTACCAGCTGATCAACATACCCGGTAAGCTCGACACCTTCGCGCTGATCGACTTTGCCAAGTCCGTTATCCCAAATAGACCGCTGCGTTACCTAGATCATGGTTTCCATGAGGCGGCGCTAGCAAGCGGCGCGCCTGCAGTCAAATCGAGGTTGGTATACGCGCATCTCCATAACAAACCGTTTCCGATCCTACTTCAAAGCGCTCGACAGAAACTTAGCCCCTTCATCGATTGCGACGATAAGGAGGCCATCCGGGATTACAGTGGGAATGGTTTTCATCTCACGAAGTATTTCCTGGAGCCGGAATCGCGCTACCACATGGCCTACGAGAGAAGTACCCGTATCCACTGCGACGATCTACTCCGCATATTCGATACATTCAGGTTGTGGGAATTCATGCGTCTGTGGGGGATGGAGATGAACGATGCCACTGCGGAGTACAAAACGGCATCCTGTAAGGTAGAAGGTCTTTATAATAGAACTTCCTATCTACGAAAGAATCCAGATGTAGCCGAGAGTGGGATGGACCCACTGGTTCATTATTGCATGTTTGGTTTCCGGGAAGGGCGTCCGGTCTAAAATGGGCGGGGTGCTACCGTCGAACGGCGCTGCGGAGACGCCCATCCCAGGATTTATCGAAGAACCGACTTTACTCTACGACGATTTGGATATTCGGGTCATCTGGCGTGCCGGATCAAGCAATTATCTCCTGATCACGTTTGGCGACCTGGTTGGTCTTGCCAATGGCTTACGTTTTGCCGCAGACATTCCCGCGGCCAAGGCTGGCATCAATTGCATTGGCATAGTCGCCAAGCGCCCGAACTGGTATCCCGTATCCAGTATTCACGCCGCATTCGCAACCATCGCGCCCATCCTGAGGGACTTCAGCCTGCGGATCACATACGGGGGATCGATGGGCGGTTATGCCGCCATCAAGTATTCAAAGCTCTTCGGTGCGACCCATATAATAGCGATGTGTCCCCAATGGAGTATCGATCCGACTGAATGCGACGGCCATCATCCGGGTTGGGCGTCCTATTTCGAACCGCGCCTGAGCGGAATGGGGATTAAAACTGAGGACGTGTCTGGAGCCGTGACAGTAATGGCCGATCCGTTCGACCGGATCGATCGCTTTCACCTGGAACGTATTGCTAGAGCAGCACCCAACCTCTTGGTCATCGGGGTCTTTTTCGTCGGTCACCATATTACCCATGTATTTGCCGGTACCAAAACCCTGGTCGACATCATCGCTGCGGCCATGGCGGCGGACCAACAATCGCTCATTGCACTTTCGCGAAGCGCGCGTAAAGATCATAATGTTCGATTTGAGAAACTTATCGATATAGGCACGCGACGGATGCCGCGGTTCGCTGGCAGGCTCATCAGCAGTAGATTAAGAGAGGGCCGTCTTGATCGTCGGCTGGGGGCTAAGTACGCCATATTGGTAATCTCGCAGTATTTGAAGGCTGGAGATCCCAGCAGTGCTGCAGACTATTATGAAATAGTAAAGGAAGACTTTGCGGAGCCAAGTCAAGCCATCGTTGCCGCGCTGCTGGTCTGTCACGCGAATGGCGCAATGCCCGCCATTAAAACGACGCACCGGACGGTAATATATTTCAGCTTGGTGCTAGGATTTTGCGTACATGCTGCCCGCGGCTCGCTGGAGGGCGGAACATTGCTTCCAGTCCACTTTGACCTAGTGGGGAGAGGATTGGCGCTTTTTGTAAATATTGGGCCGAGCCGTGTCTATTTGCACGCTCATCCCGACGGCCGGATCGGTTTTGCGACCGAGAGCACGTCGGTCCCGGTGTTCCAAATGAGCCCGTCATCTGGCGAATGGTTCGCCCTTGAGGCCAGAAACCTTTTTTTATCTGCGGAAAGGGAAGGCCAGATTACGGCAAACCGAACGGAGATTGGCGGATGGGAGCGGTTCACGATCGAGATTGCGGTCAGTTCAGATCACCCGTAATGAGGACCGAAGTCGTGCTGTCGACAATGATCGTAACGTGAGCGTATTGACCTTTGGTCGTGTGTGATAACTGTCCCGATCCTACTTGCTCGAGTGTGAGTGATCCGCTTGCGAAGGTTATCGTTCCGTTTGCTCCGGCTTGAACAACCTCTATATGGCAGCCGGGCGGGAGGCCAGATGGTATGGTGATCGTATGAGGTGCTGCCGTGAGGTCTCGGACCAGGGTACCACAACTCGATGCGGTTAGGCTGTATGTCCCGTCTGACGAGATAATCGGCGTCGATACCAGTCTCAGGGATTGGAATGTGCTAATCCCGCTATGCATCTCCGACCCGGAGTGAAGTTCGGCCGCGGAGATATCCAAACCGGTCGCAGTGATCACGCCATTGCCGTCGATCAGTAATTTCAAGTTGCCGTCCTGAGTATAGCGCAAGACGTTCTGCCAGGATGCGTTTTGGTCATTCTGAATCAATATGGCGTTCGTGCCAACGCCGTAAATCATATTATAGACGGTCCCGATCTTGTTGTTATTTAATTCATCAATAACGCCCTCCTGTATATCAATGCCGTCCTTGATCTGCGAGGTATTTACATCAACCGAAGTCGACGCCATCTCGGACATGGCAAGAAAGCCTAGGCCCGTGTTCTGTACATTGAGCAGAATGCCACCAGCGTCCGACCCCAAACCGCCCTGGCGGACCAGGATGGATAGACCGTCCACTTCGCCAACGCCCTGCGTTGCAGAAGGGTCAGACCACCCCCTTTTTATGGCAGTCAGCGAACCGCCAAATTGGGCATATCTCGGACCGTTTATTCCGGAGCCGTCCGCAATCACCGAACTCCCCAAGCCGAATGTGCTTGCTGTAGATCCGAGGTTTACATTGGCGGTCATGCTGCCGGTCAGTTGCCCTCCGCTTCTCGGAAGGGCTCCAACAGCCAACCCCTTCAGCGTTCCGAGAGAGATGCCGTCCACAGTAGTCGTAGATGTAATAGCTTGTGCTGTTAGATTCCGAAATCGCGCATCACCTGTTTTGTTAAAAGCAGGTTGGCCCAACGCCAATGATACAGGAACGCAAGCAAAACAGACGACTATGAGTAAACAAAATTTAGACAGAACTGGAAAGAGGTGCATATCGGCCTGATCATCAATCGTCTCGGTAATGTCCGATGTCTCCATTCAAACCACAAGCTCCAGATCGTGGGGGGCGGGTTATACTCTGGAACGTCTGTTTCGATCAGTGAGATACAGCTTGTGGTATATAATGGTAGCCAGAAATGCGCCCAAATTCGGCAAGTTCTTCGTCCACGGAGGCCTCCGACGGCTGGTCCCACGCCCTGTCTCCAGCAATGAAGCCCAGACGCAGCAACTCGGCGTGGAGCCTGCCAAAATCCAGCAGGGCACGAGCATGCACGGGGTTGCCGTGATCTTGAGCGGGGATCCACAGCATCCGTATATGGGCGTCGCCCATAGGGGCACGTCCGCCGAAACTCTGAATCTGCCAGCTGAACTGCGGATGCCGCTCGCGTCGCCAGATCACATAGACATTCTGGGTTGGTCTCGCCACCAGGGCATACATGTGCAGGGCCGACCCCTCGGAAAAGATAATGTGCTGGGCGTCGTTGTAAAGTTCAAATTGCTGTCTGACCGTCAATGTCTCGGGGTATACAATGCTATAACCCTCCGCTCGGAAATAGTCGTCCAGGCGCTTTTCGTGTATGATACCCCCATCTCTTGCATCAAGTCGTGACCTGGAAACGTAGACCTTGAGGAGCGTCTTATCGTTGCTGCGCAGGGCGCGCAGCGGCGCCAACGTCGATCGTAGAAACGGGTGCCCGTAGACAAAACCGCTATCCCCGTAGGTAAGTTGTTCTGGTACTGCAATGGCCTCGAAACGGGTTGGCACGCGGACGATCGTCATTTGGTGATGCGGCACGATCAGACGGAGAGTGTCCTCCACAAAGGGGGCGATTGGCAAATTTATATGACGAAGGTAGAATGCAAGTGATCCGTAATTACGGCCTAGATGCGTTGCCGCCCAGATGCGACTTAAGCTCTCGGAAATGAAATGTCCGAAGTGTTCGTTCTGCAGCATGCCACAGAATATAGCGTTGCCGGTTTCCGCCAATGGCTGTTCGTTCCAGCCCTCTGCCGGGTCCGGGATATTCTCGTACCCGCCCTTCCTCTGAAGCCCTAGGGCACAGACCGAACGGTTCGACAGGTAAACGCCGCCGTTGAAACTGCCCTTCCGTTCGGCACTGGCGAACTGGATTGTCGTAAGAGGAGTAATGACGCCATCGGCAACAAATTGTAGAGAGGCTTCAGCCATGGTTCCTCCGCAATGGTGAGGCGAAGTCTTGGTGGTGCTGGCCCGATGCGGAGTTGACGGTAGCGTGGCAACCGCCGGTGGTCCATGTCATAGTCAGCAGTCCGATGCTGGCCCGGCTGGGATATCGGGAAATCAGTCCGTTCTCACCACCACGTGCTGCTTCCGCCCCGCTGACAGTTTCACCCCACCCTCCGCCAGTTCCGACGCCGTCACCACACGCGCCTCATCCGCCACGACCACATCGTTCACACGCGCCCCGCCGCCGCGGATCAGGCGGCGTGCCTCGCCGTTGCTCGCCACCAGCCCGGCTTCCGCCATCAGGCGCACCAGCGGAATGCCTTCCAACAGCGCCTCCGCGGACACCAGATGCACGGGCAGGGCGCCGGCCGCCGCACCGCCGCCCTCGAACTGCTGCCGCGCCGTTTCCGCTACCTGCTCGGCCACGTCCCGCCCATGGCAGAGCGCGGTCGCCTCGGTCGCCAGCACCTTCTTGGCCTCGTTGATCTCCGCACCCTGCAGCGCGCCCAGACGATCGCATTCCGCCACCGGAAGATCGGTGAACAGCTTCAGGAAGCGGCCCACATCCGCGTCCTCGGTGTTGCGCCAGAACTGCCAGTAGTCGAACGGAGACACGCGATCGGCCGACAGCCAGATCGCGCCGCTGGCGCTCTTGCCCATCTTGGCGCCCGATGCCGTGGCGATCAGTGGCGTTGTCAGGCCGAATAACTGCGTTCTATCCGTCCGGCGCGCCAGTTCGACGCCGGAAACGATATTGCCCCATTGGTCGGAGCCGCCCATCTGCAGCACGATGCCGTGGCGGCGATTGAGCTCACGGAAATCGTAGCTCTGCAGGATCGAGTAGTTGAATTCGAGAAAGCTCAAGCCTTGCTCGCGCTCCAGGCGCAGCTTCACGCTGTCGAAGCTGAGCATGCGGCTGAGCGACACATGCGGGCCAACGTCGCGTAGCAGCTCGATATAGCCGAGACGGTCCAGCCATTCGGCATTGTCCACGATCAGCGCGTCCGTTTCGCCTTCGCCCAGACGCACGAAGCGTTGCAGCACGCCCAGGATGCCGCGCCCATTCTCCGCGATCCGTTCCGGCGTCAGCATCTGGCGCGCTTCCTCCTTGCCGGACGGATCGCCGATCTTGGTGGTGCCGCCGCCGAGGAGCAGGACCGGGCGATGGCCGTGCTTCTGCATCAGCCGCAGTAGCATGATCTGCACCATGGACCCCACATGCAGACAGTCTGCGGTGAGATCGAAACCCGTATAGCCGGACACGCGACCGGCCAGGAACGCGCCGTCCAGCGCCTCCTCGTCCGTGCACTGGAACACGAAGCCGCGCGCGCGCGCTTCGGTCAGGAAATCGCTCTTGGTCATCTCGGCCACCATCTGCTGCCGCCTGTTCGCGCGGCCCCCGTGCTGTAGCATGGAGCCAAACCGGGTTGAAAATCGGCGGGAGCGGGGTGGGAATGCGCCGTGTGATCGGATTGATGAGCGGCACCTCGCTCGATGGCGTCGATGCTGCGCTGCTGGAAACGGACGGGGTTCGCGTGGGCGGGTTCGGCCGCGCGCTCACCATCCCCTATCCGCCCCGGCTCCGCGCCGATCTGCGCGACCTGCTGGACCGCGCCGCGGATCTGCTGCCGGACGATCCCGGCCTGCTTCAACTCGAGCGCGCCCTCACCTTGGTGCATGCCGAGGCGGTGCGCGCGCTCGGCGAACCGGCCGAACTGATCGGCTTCCACGGCCAGACCATCCTGCACCGGCCGGAAGAAGGCCGCACCTGGCAGATCGGCGATGCGGTGCTGCTGTCGCGTGAAACCGGCCTCCCGGTCGCGTTCGATTTCCGCTCCGCCGATGTCGCGGCGGGCGGGCAGGGCGCGCCTCTGGTGCCGGTGTTCCATGCCGCCCTCGCCGCGGCGCTTCCTCGTCCCCTGGCGGTGCTCAATCTCGGCGGCGTCGGCAATCTCACTTTCATCGGCGGGGACGGCACGCTGCTCGCCTGCGACACCGGTCCCGGCAACGCGCTGCTGGACGACTGGGCACTGCGCCATACCGGCGTGCCCTGCGACCGGGACGGCGCGCTCGCTCTGGCCGGGCATGTGGACGAACGCATCCTCGCCACGCTGATGGCCCATCCGTTCTTCCGGCGCCCGGCGCCGAAATCGCTGGATCGTCAGGCGTTTCACGACGCGCTCGACCGCATCGCCGTCCTGTCGCCGGAGAATGGTGCGGCCACGCTCGCCGCCTTCACCGCCGCCGCAGTGGCCGCGACGTCCCTGCCTGCCGTCCCGACACGCTGGCTGGTCTGCGGCGGCGGACGGCGCAATCCGGCCATCATGCGCGCGCTCGAGTCCCGGCTCGGCGCACCGGTCGAGTCCGTGGAATCCGTAGGTTGGGATGGCGATGCGCTCGAAGCGCAATGCTTCGCGTTTCTGGCGGAACGCGTCCGTCTTGGCCTGCCCTTGTCGTTTCCAGGCACGACAGGCGTGACGGGGTCGCGAACAGGCGGCCGGATGGTCGGCTGAACCCGGTCCGGCCGCGAAGCCGAACCGGGACGGCCTGGCTCAGTCGCCCGGCTCAGTCGGCAGCCAGCGCCAGCGCCTTGCGGGCGATGATCTTGCCGACATAGTCCTCCAGCGCCGCCGATACGGTGTCGGCGTGGCTGGCAAACACATGGTCGGCGCCCGGACAAACCCGGTAGTCGATCGAGACGCCCTTCTGGGTGTTCAGCTTGTCCACCAGCTTGCGCACCGATGGCTCCGGCACCAGCTCGTCCGCGTCGCCATGCAGCATCAGCCCGCCGCACGGGCAGGGGGCGAGGAAGCCGAAATCGTACGAGTTCGCCGGCGGCGCCACGCTGATCCAGCCGGAAATCTCCGGACGGCGCATCAGCAGCTGCATGGACACGAACGCGCCGAACGAATAGCCGGCGATCCACAGGCCGGACGAGTTCGGATTGACCATCTGCATCCAGTCCAGCGCCGCCGCCGCGTCGGCAATCTCGCCGATACCGCCATCGTAGCGGCCCTGGGAGCGGCCGACGCCGCGGAAATTGAAGCGCATCACCGAAAAGCCGAGCTTCTCGAACGACCGGTACATCGAATAGGTGATGCGGTTGTTCATGGTCCCGCCATGCAGCGGGTGCGGATGCAGGATCAGGGCGAGCGGGGCATTGCTCTCGCTCGAATGATGATAGCGTCCCTCGAGCCGGCCGTCTGGACCGGCGAACATCACCTCAGGCATGATATCCCGCAATTCCCGAAAACTGCCCCCGATGGCATGGGCGGCAGTGGAGTTAATGTGCGATCGGCGACGGCGATGCCCCGCCACGTCGCCCCGACTGAATGGCCGCCGGTCTGGATCCGGAGCCGGATATGGCGAATCGTTCGCCGAGTTTCAAAGGCCCCGTGCGGCACGGGTGCAACTGACGCGGATCTCCATGGATATGAGAGGGGTTGCGCGGTCCGGCATACGGTCCCGAGATGCAATCCGCACCCCGCTGCATATCTTGCCGGCCCGTTGAGCGTTGCCCTTCTATAACGGGCCTGTCCGAGCAAACACAACGGAATAGCGCATGGGCGCGCCGTTTAACTGATCGCGGAAGCCCGCCATGTCCTTGCCCACCCTCTATCTGGACGCCAATGCGAGCGAAATCCTGCGTCCCGAGGCGCGGGAGGCGGCGGTCGCCGCGCTCGATCTCGATGGCAACCCGTCCTCGGTTCATCGGGCCGGACGCCAGGCCCGCGCCCTGCTGGAGGAGGCACGCGAGCGCATCGCCGCCGCGTTCGGCGCCGATCCCGCCGGGCTTGTGTTCACCTCCGGCGGCACGGAAGCCGATGCGCTGGCGATCCTGGCCCTGGGAGCCGGCCGTCGCGTGCTGATCGGCGCCACGGAACATGACGCGGTTCGCGCCGCCGCCCCCGGCGCCGCGCGCCTGCCGGTGCGTCCGGACGGCACCATCGATCCCGGCACGCTCCGGGACGCGCTCGATGCCAGCGCCGAGCCGGCCCTGGTCTGCCTGATGCTGGCCAACAACGAGACCGGCGTGCTGCATCCGATCGCCGAACTCGCCGGGCTTTGCCGCGATCGCGGCGCGCTCCTGCACGTGGATGCGGTGCAGGCGGCGGGCCGCGTCCCGGTGTCCCTGGCCGATCTCGGCGCGGATAGCCTGGCTCTGTCCGGACACAAGCTTGGCGGCCCCAAGGGCGCCGGCGCGCTGCTGCTGCGGGGCGGGACGCAGGGCTTCCATCTTTCCGCCCTGATCGCCGGCGGCGGGCAGGAGCGCGGCCGCCGCGGCGGCACGCCGTCCCTGCCGGCGATCGCCGGCTTTGCCGCCGCGGCGGACGCCGCCTGCGCCACGCTGTCCCGCTTTGCCGACCTGGCCGTGCTGCGCGATCGCATCGAGTCGGCCGCGCGCGCGCAGGGCGCGGTGGTGGCGGGGGCAGGGGCGCCGCGCCTGCCCAACACCAGTGCGCTGGTTCTGCCCGGCCGGCGCGCCGACTCGCAGCTGATCGCGCTCGATCTCGCCGGCATCGCCGTATCCGCCGGGGCCGCCTGCTCGTCGGGCAAGGTGTCCGCCAGCCATGTCCTGGCCGCGATGGGCTTCGGGACCGGCGCGGAACAGGCGATCCGCATGTCCCTGCCCTGGAACGCCACCCCCGAGCATGCCGATCGCTTCATCGCCGCCTATGCGCGCATGGCCGCGACGCCGTCGCGCCTCTCCGCATGATCTATCTCGACAACCAAGCCACCACGCCCTGCGATCCGCGCGTGATGGAGGCCATGCTGCCCTGGTTCACCGAGCGGTTCGGCAATCCGCACGGCACCGAGCACCGGATGGGCAGGGACTCGGCCGGGGCGGCCGAACGCGCTCGAAGCGACGTGGCCGCCCTGCTCGGCGCCGATGCTCGGGAGATCGTGTTTACCTCCGGCGCCACCGAGAGCAACAATCTCGCCATTCGCGGTTCGGCCCTCCAGGCGCTGGCGGCCGGCGATGCGCGACGGCGCGTCGTCACCGTCGCCACCGAGCATCCCTGCGTGCTCCAGACCGTGCGCGACCTCCGGCCGCTGGGCTTCGAGCCGGTGATCCTGCCGGTCGGCTCCGACGGGCTGCTCGATCCGGCCAGCCTGCGTGATGCGCTCGCGGTGCCGACGCTGCTGGTCAGCATCATGGGCGTGAACAACGAAACCGGGGTGATCCAGGATCTCGCCGAGCTGGCGCCGATCGTGCGCGCGGCGGGTGCGCTGCTGCACAGCGATCTGGCGCAGGCGGCCGGGCGCATTCCGCTCGGCGGACTCGATCTCGATCTCGCCTCGCTCAGCGCGCACAAGATCTATGGACCCAAGGGCGTGGGGGCGCTCTACGTCCGCAGGCGTCCGCGTGTGCGCCTTCAGCCGCTGTTTTCCGGCGGCGGGCAGGAAAGGGGTTTGCGCTCCGGCACATTGCCGACGCCGCTTCTGGTCGGGTTCGGCATCGCGTCGGTCCTGGCTGAAGCCGAGCGCGAGGCCGACGCCGCACGCATCGGCGCCTTGCGCGATCGCCTGTTCGACCTTCTGGCGGCGCGCTTCCCCGGCCTGGCGCTGAACGGCAGCCGGGCGCGCCGCATCGCCGGCAACCTCAATCTGCGCTTCCCCGGCCACATGGCGCGCGCGCTCATGGACGGTGCGCCGGAGCTCTGCGTCAGCACGGGGTCGGCCTGTTCCAGCGCCGACCTCGCCCCGTCCCATGTGCTCACCGCCATGGGGCTCGACGCCGCGCAGGCCGCAACAAGCTTGCGCCTGACGGTCGGACGCTTTACCTCCCCGAGCGATATCGACCGGGCCGCAGCGATGCTGGGCGATGCTTCCGGTCTTTCCGTTCAAGGACCGCCATGCCTTCCATGACGTTCATCCAGCGCGATGGCACACCCCTCACCGTCGAGGCGCAAACCGGCCTGTCGGTGCTGGAAATCGCCCATCGCCACAAGGTCGATCTCGAGGGCGCGTGCGAGGGTTCGCTCGCCTGCGCCACATGCCATGTGGTGATCGATCCGGACTGGGCGCCCAGGCTCGCCAAGCCGACAGAGGACGAGGAGGACATGCTCGATCTCGCCTTCGGCCTCGAGAAGACCTCCCGCCTCGGCTGCCAGATCGTCATGACCGACGCGCTGGACGGTCTGGTGGTGCGTCTGCCGCGCACCGGCTGATGCGCGTCCTCGTCGCCATGTCCGGCGGCGTAGACAGCTCCGTGGTCGCCGCCATGCTGGTGGCGCAGGGCCACGAAGCGATCGGCGCCACGCTGCAGCTCTACGACCATGGCGCGGCCGCCAAGCGCAAGGGCGCGTGCTGCGCCGGCGACGACATCCATGACGCGAAGCGCGTGGCCGACCGGCTCGGCATCCCGCACTACGTGATCGACGCCGAGCAGCGCTTCCGCGACAGCGTCATCGCCCCCTTCGCCGACGCCTATGCCGGCGGCGAAACCCCGGTGCCGTGCATCGCCTGCAACCAGGGCGTCAAATTCACCGATCTGCTCGGCCTGGCGCGCGAGCTCGGCTGCGAAGCCATGGCGACGGGTCATTACGTGCGCCGCATCGACGGCGAGAACGGCCCGGAACTGCATCGTCCCCGCGATGCCGAGCGCGACCAGAGCTGGTTCCTGTTCGCCACTACGCGCGACCAGCTCGATTTCCTCCGCTTTCCGCTCGGCGACATGCCGGACAAGGATGCCGTGCGCGCGGAAGCCGCACGCCACGGCCTCGTCACCGCCGCCAAGCCGGACAGCCAGGATCTGTGTTTCGTCCCCAACGGCACCTACAGCGATCTGGTCACACGCCTGCGCCCCGAGACCGCCCTGCCCGGCGAGATCGTCGATGCGAGCGGCACCGTCCTGGGCCGTCATGAAGGGCTCGCCCGCTTCACCGTCGGGCAGACCAGGCGCCTCGGCGACGCCGCCATGGTGGACGGTGCCCGCCAGCGAGTCGTGGCGCTGGAACCGGCCACGCGACGCGTGGTGATCGGCCCGCGCGACGGCGCGGGTGAAACCCGCTTCGCCTTGCGCGACCTGAACTGGATCATCCCCACACCGTCCGGGCCGGTGCGCTGCCAGGTGCAGCTCCGCGCCCGCGAAGCCGTGCGCGACGCGGTGATCGACGGCGATACCGTCATTCTGGACCAGCCGGCTCTGCCCGCGCCCGGACAGGCTTGCGTGTTCTATCGTGGCTCCCAGGTCCTGGGCGGCGGCTTCATCCGGCGTCGCGACCCCGAACACCGTTGAGCGGTCTGCGGCTGGAAGACAAAGAACCTTCTTTTTCTGAAGAAAAAGAAGCGAAAAGACTTTTGTCCGTTTGGGCTGTGAGGGCGTGGTTTGGTTCGGAGCCAAACAACCGAAAGTTCTTTGGTTCTTTCTTCCAGGAAAGAACACGTCTCATACGAGCGGCAGAAACAGCTCCGTCAGCGCCTCGTGCTCCGCCACGTCCGGAAACAGGCGCAGACGCCGGCAGAACAAAGGCGCATCGCGCAACGCCTCGCCGCTCCCCGGCAACCAGTCCCGATACAGAAACCAGGCCGGTTCCTCGAGATCGTCGCAGCACCCATGCACCGTCAGCACGGCATGGCGACCGCCGCCGATCTCGCTCTCCACGATCGGCTCGCCATCCGCCGGCACCGTCCGATCCACGCCCACGCAGAGATCGAGCCGGAACAGCTCCGGCGGCGTCGCATGCGGATCGTCGTGGAACACGTTGAAGGTCGGGTAGGAGGCGGGCGGCAAACGGTTGCGCTTCCGCCAGGCGATGAAGCGCGCGATCGTGTCGCCGATCCCCGCCGGGTCGCCCCGATGCGAGAGCATCGCCACGCGGATGGGCTCGGTGGTGCGAATCTCCACCTGGGCGCAGGAAAACGACACCGGCCGGCTTCTCGCCGCGTCGAGCGACCGGAACGCCTCCCGCCACCGCGTCCAATCCGGCGCATCCCGGAACGCGCTCGGCGACTGCCCGACATGCTGCCGGAACGCGCGCGCGAACCCGTCCGGCGTGTCGAACCCGGCCTCCAGCGCGATCTCGATCGCCGACAGCGAACGCCGGAACGCCAGACGATGCGCCGCGCGCTTCAGCCGCAGCAGTCGATGATAGCGATAGGGCGGAAGGCCGAACAAAGCCGCGAATTGCCGCTGGAAATGGAATCGCGAGCAGCCGGCCTCCGCCGCCAGCGCGTCCAGATCGAGCGCCGCATCCTGCTGCCGCTCCATCCGTCGCAGCGCGCGACACATCCCCGCCTCGCCGTTCTCGCTCCCCCGCATCGTCCGCCCCGCTCCGGTTCGACCCGAGCAAGCCATATCGCGCCTTTGCGCGCCCGGCCGATCTTGCCATCCCGGCGCTACCAGCGCGCCACCCGGCCCAGGATCACGCGCGACACCGCCGACACCAGCGCCAGCCCGACCGCGTACCAGGCCGCGATGTAGAGCGGATCGTCCGACGGGCAGGCGAAGACGAACACGAACGCCCCCGCGGCCGCGGCACCCAGCCCGCCGGCCCAGGACGTCGCCGCCCCGTCGAACGGCGCACCCCGGCGCAGCAGAACGCCGAAGCCGAGCACGGCCGGGATCGCCAGCACCGCCATCTTCCACACGCAGCCGATGCCCTGGCGCCAGTCCAGCCGCGCCAACAGCGCGGTGGTTCCGGGCCGCGCCGCATCCACCAGCCAACCCAGCGCCACGCAGAGCAGCACCAGCAGGATCGTGATCCGCAGTCCGCGACGCGGCGACCGGGCCGGGTCCAGCGACAGAAGCCCCGTGCCCAGCCCCGCGATCCCGATCGCGCCCATGCTGCCCAGTTTCCACCACCAGGAGGGCTGTTTCATCGCCATCGGCATGTCCGGTCGCAGGCCGCCCATCGCCAGGAAAAGCACCAGTTCGACCGCGACGATCGCCGCCAGCACGGCGGCATCGCGCCAGGTGGTCCTGCGCCGTACGGGTTTGAGGTCGCCGGCCAGACGCTCGATCAGCGCGCCGGTCGCGTCGCCGGCCCGGCGGCCTGAGGGGGGAGGGGCGTCAGCCGGCATCGTGAACTCTTCGCACGAGCGCGCCGAGACGGCGCAGACCGCGATGGATGTTGACCTTCACCAGAGACGGGCTCTGCCTCGCCCGCAAAGCCGCTTCCTCCACGCTCAACCCTTCCAGCTTCACCAGACGGATCGCTTCCGCCTGCTGCGGCCGCAACTGCGCCAGCAGCGTGTCGAGCGTGAGCGCATCGGACACCGCCGCGCCATGGTCGTCCGGGGCGGGCAGGGCCTCGTCCAGCACCTCGGTCGGCATGGTCCGCATCGCCCGCAGACGGTCGATCCATTTGTGCCGAGCGATCGCCGCCAGCCAGGGCTCGAACGGTCGCGCCGGATCGTAGGTGTGGCGCTTCTCGTGCAGCGCGATCAACACGTCCTGCACGGCATCGTCCCACATCGGCAGTGGCAGGCGGTGCGTGTAATAACGTCGCAGCCACGGGGTCACATCGCCCAGAAGGCGCCGGTAGGACGCGGCGTCGCCATCCTGCGCCGCCTTCATCAGCGCGCCCCAATCGGCATCGGATGCGAGACCTGGTTGTTTCTCCAGCACAGACACAGGAAGATCGAGAAGAGCCTCGCCGTCAACGCCGTCCTCGCCGCGATCCGCCATGCTCCACCGACGAAAAAACGCCTGCTCTGTGTAACCGAAACCGCCTTGCGCCCGAACAACCGGGCAGATCGCCAGAACCGGACTGGCCCAGAACGGAGTCGACGCCCGTGCCCTTCCTCCAACGGCGACCCGGCCCTCGCGCCGCCCATCCGCTGATCGTCCGGCTCAGCCACTGGATCGCGGCGGCGGCGATGATCTGCATGATCATGAGCGGCTGGCAGATCTACAACGCGTCGCCGATCCTGCCCTTCCTGTTCCCCTCCTGGGCGACCCTGGGCGGCTGGCTCGGTGGGGGGATCGCCTGGCATTTCGCGGCGATGTGGGTGCTGTTCTGCGCCGGCCTGGTTTACCTGATCTACGGCATCGCGAGCGGCCATCTGCGGCGCGACATCGCGCCGGTGGGCCCGCGCTCGGTGGCGCGCGACCTGTTCGCGGCCCTTCGCTTCCGGCTCGCGCATAGCCCGGGCCATTACAATGCGGTGCAACGCCTGCTTTATGCCGGCGTGCTGCTGGTCGCGGTATTCACCGTCCTCACCGGGCTGTCTATCTGGAAACCGGTGCAGCTCGGCTGGCTGACCTGGCTGTTCGGCGGCTACGATCTGGCGCGACGCATCCATTTCGCCTGCATGGCGCTGATCGTCGGCTTTCTCGTCATCCATATCGCCCTGGTGCTGATCGTGCCGCGCACGCTCTGGCACATGATCGCAGGCGGTCGCCTGAAGCCGGATGCGCAAAACCCGGAGATCGTGCCGTGAACGGCCGCAAACCCTATCGCCCCGATCTTTCCGCCCTCCAGCCTGAATTCCGCCGCATCGAACGTCGCCTGATGCTGCGCGGCGCCTTGTCGCTGGGTGCGCTCAGCCTGCTCGGCGGCTGCGGCGAACTCGACAGCGACGATGCCGTGGACTGTGTCCTGCGCGACATGCTGTCCTTCAACGATCGTGTCCAGGCCTGGCTGTTCAGCCGGAACCGTCTGGCGCGCATCTTTCCCGCCAGCGCCATCACCAAGCCGTTTCCCTTCAACGCATACTATCCGCCCAGCGAGATACGCACGGTCGATCCGGCCCAATGGCGACTCGAACTCTCCGGTCTGATCGAGAACAAGAAGCCCTGGTCTCTGCGCGACTTGCGGGCGCTGCCGCAGCAATCGCAGATCACGCGTCATATCTGCGTGGAGGGATGGAGCGCGATCGGTTCCTGGTCCGGCGTGCCCTTGTCGCTGTTTCTCAAGCGCGTCGGCGCCGATCTGCGTGCGAAATATGTCGAGGTGAAATGCTTCGACGATTATTTCACCAGCATCGACATGGAAACGGCGCTGCATCCGCAAACCATTCTGGCGCTCGACTATGCCGATGAAACCCTGCCGCCGGAATACGGCGCGCCGATGAAGATCAGGATGCCGACAAAGCTCGGCTACAAGAATCCGAAATACGTTTCGGCCATCGGCGTCACCAACACCTATCCTGGTGGATATTGGGAGAACCAGGGCTACGACTGGTTCGGCGGATCGTGACGAAAACGATCCAGGCGATGTAACCGGAAACGGCGCCGCGCCGAAAAGAACAGGACCGCGCCGGCAATCCAGCTGGTGCGGCCTCAGGAAAGACGACCCATGTCGCTCTTCGTTTCCCGTCGCCTGCCGATCCTCGCGGCGCTCGCCTGTCTCGCCGCGCCGATGGCGACGTTTTCCGCCGCTCATGCCCAGGACAACACGAACACGTCTCCCATGGCCCATGACACGATGGCGCCCGCCAAGGACGCCGCCCACCAGAACGGCATGGCGCACGACTCGATGATGCATCACTCGAAGAAGAACGCGGTGCAGCACGACTCCATGTCGCGGGACTCGATGTCGAGGAATGCGATGTCGCACGACGCCATGTCGCCGAGTCAGCCGAAGCGCTGACGCACCGGCCCTGACGGCACGGACTGCGTGCGCCGTCAGGGCTTGGCCGGCCGGATCATGCGGTCCATCGCCGTTCCGTCCGCGGATACGGACGACGCAGCCCCCTCCCAGGCAAACTGTCGCCTGATCGCGCGCCGGGATATTCGCGCTGAGACCAGCGTCGGCCGACTACCCGCCCGTCGCGCCGAGCACGGCGGCGAGCAGGCCTGGGAATGCCTCGTCCAGCGCGGCGCGGCGCAGCGTGTTCATGTGCGTCGTGCCTTCCGCCCAGGTCTCTACCAGACCCGCGTCCCGCAGCACGCGGAACTGGTGCGACATGGTGGATTTCGGCCTTCCCCCGTCCAGGGCCCCGCATGAGCTGTCGCCGTCCCGCGCCAATTGCCGGACGATGCCCAGACGCACGGGATCGGCCAGCGCCTGCAACACGCGGCACAGATCGAGAGTCTCGTCCGGCGATACGACGCGCCGCATTTTTCGGCTCCCGCCCCTTGTTCTAGTTCGAATCATATCGAACTAAACGCCGTGAAAACCAGCCCGGAGCCGTCGATGCCTGCCCTGTTCGAGCCCTACAGTCTCAAATCCGTCACGCTCCGCAACCGCATCGCCGTGTCGCCCATGTGCCAGTACTCTGCCGAGAACGGTGTCGTGACCGACTGGCATCGCGTGCATTATGCGGGCCTGGCGCGGGGCGGCGCGGGACTCGTCGTGGTGGAGGCGACGGCCGTTTCGCCCGAGGGACGCATCACCTGGGGCGACCTCGGCCTCTGGAACGATGCCCAGGCGGAAGCGCTTCGCCCGGTGGTCGCGTCCATCGAGGCCGCCGGCGCCGTGCCAGGCATCCAGATCGCCCATGCCGGCCGCAAGGCCTCCGCCAACCGTCCCTGGGAGGGCGACAACCACATTCCCGAAGGCGAACCCAACAGCTGGGAAACGATCGCCCCGTCCGCCATCGCCTTTGGCGGCGGCCTGAACCGCGTTCCGCGCGCCATGACGCTCGAGGACATCGCGCGCGTGCAGGACGACACGGTGGCGGCGGTGGCGCGGGCGCGCGATCTCGGCTTCCGCTGGCTCGAACTGCACATGGCGCACGGCTATCTCGCGCAGAATTTCTTCTCGCCCTATTCCAATACGCGCGACGACCAGTATGGCGGATCGCCGGAGAACCGCGCGCGCTATCTGCTGGAAACGCTGCGGAGGGTCCGCGCCGTCTGGCCGGAGGACCGGCCGCTCACCGTCCGCCTGGGCGTGATCGAGTTCGACGGCAACGAGGCGATGATCGGAGAGGCGATCGCGCTCCTGAAACGCATGAAGGAAGAGGGGCTCGATTTCGTCGACGTCTCGATGGGCTTCAACACACCGGATGCCAAGATTCCCTGGGCCCCGAACTTCATGGGCGACATTGCCGCCCGGGTTCGCGCCGAAACCGGCCTGCCCGGCACGACGAGCTGGTATATCGCCAGGCCGGAGGACGCCGACGCCCTGATCCGGGACGGCAAGATCGATCTGGTCATGCTGGGCCGGCCTCTGCTGGCGGATCCGCACTGGCCCTACGCGGCGGCCAAGACGCTCGGGGTCGAGAACCCCGCCTGGGCGACGCTCCCGCCGCCCTACGCGCACTGGCTGGCGCGCTATCGCTGATCCGAGCCGGGCGCGCGGATGACCGGTCCGCGCGCCCCGCCATCTGAATCGCCTGGCATCCGCCACGCAAATGAACACGGCGCCGGTCACCGCCATCGTGCAGGCGGTGGCTGACAGTGACAGCGAAAGCTTCTGAGACCTTCCACCCGTTTGGCACCGTGCCGGGTCGGGTTCTTCGTACCAAACGGATGAAAGTCTTTTTGCTTCTTTTTCTTCAGAAAAAGAAGATGCTCCCAGAGATCCCCTCAACCCAATCGCGCCGCGATCACATCCGCCACGCGCAGCGCATTGGCGATGATCGTCAGCGTCGGGTTCACCGCCCCGATGGACGGAAAGAAACTGGCGTCCGTCACGTAGAGATTGTCCAGCTCGTGCGCCTTGCAGTTCGTGTCGAGCACGGAGGTCCGCGGATCGGTGCCGAAGCGCAGCGTGCCGGATTGGTGCGCGGTACCGCCGATCGGCGTATCCTTGCCGAGATAGAGGCTCTTCTCGAACAGGTGCGGATGCATGTCGAGATCGTCCAGCATCCCGTGCAGCTTCTTCTTCAGCCGCTTCAGCCCTTCCATGTTAGTCTCGGTCAGGTCGAGATGCACCTTGCCGTCCTTGTAGAAGACCCGGTTCTGCGCCAGAGGAAGATCCTCGGCGGTGAGCCAGAAATCCACCGAATGCCTGGCGATGTAGTCGAACGGCATCTCCGGCAGCCATTGCAGGAATTTCGGCAATCCTTCGCCATGCACCTGCACGCCGTCCGACTTGCCGACCATCTGGATATGGCCCAGCGGATACTCCCAGTCATCGGCGCCGAAATAGAAATCGTTCAGCCCGAGCGTCTTCTGGAACCGGGTCGGGTTGGGCGTGCGTGACAGCGCCAGCATGGTGGAGTTGTTGTGCCGCATGTAGTTGCGGCCGACCTGGTCGGAGCGGTTGGCCAGCCCGTTCGGGTGCGCATCATTGGCCGAACGCAGCATCAGCAGGGCCGACGACAACGCCCCGCAGGCGGCAACCACGATGTCGGCGGTGAAGGTGACCCGTTCGCCGTGCCTCAACACCTCCACCCCGGTCACGCTGCGCCCCGACGGATCGGTCAGGAGGCGTTCGACATAGGCGTTGGTCATCAGCGTGACGTTGTCGTTCTCCCGCACGGCCGGATCGACCACCATGATCTGCGCGTCCGCCTTGCCATTGGTGGGGCAGGGGTAGCCGTCGAACGCGTCGCAGCGCACGCAGCGGCTCCACGGGAGCGGTATGCCGTCCTTCTCCTCCAGCAGTACGCCCACGGGCAGATGGAACGGATGGTGTCCCAGACGTTTCAGACCGTCGAAGAGCTGCTGGATGCGCGGCTCGTGGCTGACCGGCGGATGCGCGTAAGGCTTGGGGCTCGGCGGCTCCGTCGGGTCCTCGCCGCGCAGACCGTGCACGGCGAACAACTCCTCCGCCGCCTGATAATAGGGCTCGAACGCGTCGTATTTGATCGGCCAGGCCGGCGAGATGCCGTCCGGATGGACGATCTCGTCGAAGTCGCGCTCGCGCAGGCGCAGGAGCACAGAACCGTAGAACTTCGAGTTTCCGCCGACGAAATAATGCAGCCCGGGATGGAAGCTCTTGCCGTCCGAGCTGTACCACGTCTCCGGCGCCTGATACTTGCCGTCGACGAACACGTCCTTGCTGTCCCAGTTGTCGCGGCCGCGCACGAGATAATCGCCGCGCTCCAGCAGCAGGATGCGCTTGCCGGTCTTGGCCAGCTTCCAGGCCATGGTACCGCCGCCAGGCCCGGACCCGACAATGACGACGTCGTAATGCTGGCTGTCCATGCGATCACTCCCGCGTGCTTCCGCGCCGCAACGTTCCGACACGGGAGGCGTTGCACCGCCAGGCCGGCACCCTGTCCCGCCGGCGCAGCAGGGAGCACTCGATGACCGGTCTCGGAATCCTGGCCACGATCGCCGTGCGCTATCTGCTGGTGATGCTGTTCTTTCCGTTCAGCGCCCTGGACAAGGTGCTGAACTTTTCCGGCGCCGTGGCGCAGGCGCGCCAGGTCGTGCCGTCGCGCGCGCTCTCGACGCTGATGCTGATGGCCGGGCTGGCGACCGAGATCGTCATGCCGATCTGCATCCTGACCGGCGTGGCGGACAGGCTCGCCGCCCTCATCATGGCCGGGTACTGCATGATCACCGCCATCCTGTTCAAGCAGTTCTGGGCCACCGGCGATTTCTGGGCCGGCAGCGAGAGCAAGGGCCGCGGGCTGTTCTGGGATTTCCTGAAGAACTTCTCGCTGGCCGGCGGATTCCTGCTGATCACGGTCGGCACCTTGTCGGTGGAAAGCTTCCTGGCCGACCCGCTCTCCTCCACCCATCCCTATGCGGCGCATCCGGCCGCCGTCGCAGCGAGCACCACGCCATGAGCGATCAGGACAAGCCCCGCATCCCCTACTGGCACATGTACGTGGACGCGGATGGCGTCAGCCACCTCACCGAGTGCGCCATGACCGAGCTGGACTTCAAGTCGCTCACCAGCGCCGCGCAATGGCAGCATGAGAAAGAGACCGGCGAATTCAGCGTCTCCTTCACCGTGCTGCCGGTCGGCTGGTTCGGCGACTGGCATGAGAGCCCAAAGGCGCAATGGGTGATTCCGCTGTCCGGATCATGGTTCATCGAAACCATGGACGGCACGCGCGTCACCTTCGGCCCGGGCGGTATTCATCTCGGAGAGGATATCGGCTGCGCCACGATAGATGGAAAGACCGGTCATCTCTCCGGCGTGGTCGGGGACGAGCCCTGCGTGCAGATGATCGTGCAGTACGAGACGCCGCCGGTGCGCAACCAGCCCTGCCGGATCCGCTGACCCGTGGACGGGTTCGACATACGCGATCAGCGCTTCGCCAATATGGTGCTGGGCAACGCGCCGCTCGAAAAACTCGGCGAGGGTTTCCGGTGGATCGAGGGCCCGGTCTGGATGGCGGACTGGAACTGCCTGCTGTTCCAGGACCTGCCCAACAACCGCACCATGCGCTGGAGCGAAGCGGACGGGATCTCCGTCTGGCGCACACCGTCGAACTACGCCAACGGCCAGACGCGCGACCGTCAGGGCCGGCTGATCGCCTGCTCGCATCGCGGACGCTGTCTGTATCGCACCGAATACGACGGCAGCGTTACGACGCTGGTCACGCATCACGAAGGTAAGCGCCTGAACGCACCCAACGACGTCGTGGTGAAATCCGATGGGTCGATCTGGTTCTCCGACCCGCTCTACGGGCTGTTGAACGACTACGAAGGCGGCATCCAGCAGAGCGAGCAGCCGCCGGCGCTCTACAGGCTCGATCCGGAGACCGGCGATCTGCGCGTCATGGCGGCCGATTTCGACGGGCCGAACGGCCTTGCCTTCTCTCCTGACGAGAAGCGCCTCTACGTCGCCGAGACCGGCGACCAGAGCGGCCCCGACCCGAAGCAGTATCTGCGTGTGTTCGACGTCTCCTCCGACGGCCTGTCGCTGCGCGGCGGCGACATCTTCCACAAGGTCGAGCCCGGCTACGCGGACGGGTTCCGTGTCGACCAGCACGGCAATCTCTGGAGCAGCGCCGCGGACGGCGTGCACTGCATCGACCCGGACGGCAGGCTGCTGGGCAAGATCCTGGTGCCGCACACGGTGTCCAACGTCACCTTCGGCGATCGCGCCAGAAGCCGGCTGTTCATTGGCGGCTCGCACGCGCTGTATTCGATCTTTCTCGGCACGCGCGGGGCGCAATACCCTTGAGCCCGATCCGCTTCGTCCTCCGCAGCGCCGATCCCCAGCGGCTGGCGACGTTCTATCGCGACGCGCTGGGCTTTTCCGTCGGCGATGCCACGACCGGCCCATCCCGGACGATCCCGCTTCGACTGGGCGCGCAGCAGGTCGAGATCGTCGCCGTTCCGCCGGATGCGGCCCCCTATCCCGCAGACAGCACCAGCAACGATTCCTGGTTCCAGCATCTGGCCCTGGTCGCTACCGATATCGGTGCCGCCCATGAACGGCTGGCCGCGATCCCCGGCTGGACCCCGATCAGCACCGGCGGCGGCCCCGTCCTGCTCCCGCCCTCCTCCGGCGGCGTACGCGCCTTCAAGTTCCGCGATCCGGACGGCCATCCGCTCGAGTTGCTGGAGTTTCCACCCGGCAAGATCCCGGCCGCATGGTCGCGCTTCGGTCGCGGCGACGGGCCGCTGGTCGGCATCGATCATTCCGCGCTGGTGGTCTCGAATCTCGCCGCGAGCCTGGACTATTACGGCAAACTCGGATTTTTGGTCCTCGCCGAGAGCGAGAATGCCGGACCGGAGCAGGATGCGCTCGACGGGGCGGTCTCTGTCGCGGTTTCCGTGCGGGCGCTGTCGCGAAGCGACGTGCCGCCGCACCTGGAGTTGTTGGCGTATCGAGAGCCGCCGGTGCGGCGCGGTCCGATCGAACCGGACGGCGTGGCGGACACAAGGACGGTGCTGGACGAAGCCGGAGCCTGTGTGCGCGATCCCGACGGGCACGCGGTGATGGTCGGTCCGGGCGGCTGATCCCCTCTCGCGAGAGGACCGGCCGCCCGTTTTTCCGGCTCAGAACGTGCCGGTGATGCCGAACTGGAAGTTGCGCTGAACGATGCCGTTCTGCGACCAGGCCGGGTTGTACAGATAGCCGCCATAGGTGCCGAAATCGTACGGCGAGCGGAAGCCCAGCAGGTTGTAGATGTTCAGATAGGCGGAAAGCTTCGGCGTCAGCGCGTAGCTCAGCGTCATATCGACATCCCAGAAGGCCTTCACGTGGCACTTGTAGGGTGAATAGCCGGTGTTGTTGATGACAGTGTCGCTGGTGCACGTCCCGCTGGTGCCGGGACCGGAATAGTCATCTGCCGTCTCCCTGTAGCCGCTGGTGTAATACACTGTCGGCGTGACCGAGAGCTTCTTGTAGATGAAGGTGTTCGACCAGTTCGCTTTCCAGCGCGGCGTGCCGGAGGCGGACACGGCGCCGTACGGCCCGAGCGTCCCGGCGAACTGTTCGACGCCACCGCCATCCGGCAGCGTCAGGTTGAGTCTGTTCACGTAGCTGGCGTTGCCGTGGCTGATCCACATCACGTCGTGCAGGATGCCTGGCAGACGGGTATGCGCCGTGAACGACATGTCGAAGCCGTCCGTGACCTCCTTGTTGGCGTTCACGTAGCCGACGTCGATCTCGGCCGGACGCAGCGAGGATCCCGGGACGGACGTGTCAGGGATATCCGGCTTCACGCTGATCGGCAGACCCGTCGCCGGATAGGCCAGATTGTTGGCAATCCACGCATTGGCGACGTCGGCGACCGCCACCGGGTTCGGCGTGATATAGTTCTTCTTCTCGATATAGTAGTAGTCGGCCGTCAGGCTCAGCCACTTGGTCGGTTGGAAGATCGGGCCGGCGGTGAAGTTGGTCGAGGTTTCCGGCCGCAGGTTCGGATTGCCGATGGTGCGCTCGCCGATCAAATAGGGCTGTGCATAGGTATCCGGCTGGCCGTTCGGCGCCAGATGCTGGTTCTGGAAGCTCTCAGGCGGCGTATAGGTGACGTAGCCGACCGTGGTGCCGCCGGTTTCGGCGAAGCTCGGCACGCGGAAGCCCTTGGAGAACGTGCCGCGCAGCCAGAGCTGCTGCAGCGGCTTCAGGGTCAGGCCGACCTTGGGCGAGAAATGGCTGAAGCCCTCGGAATAATGGTCGTAGCGCCCCTGTACGTCGACATCGACCATTTTGATAATGGGAGCGTCGACTTCGAAGAAGCCGGATTCAACCCAGCGATGTCCGAATGCGCTCACCGGGTTGATCAGACCGGTGTACTGGTTCGGGTCGCCGGAGGCGAACAGGTTGGCGCTCGGATCGTTCAAGGATTCGTAACGGAAATTGGTGCCGATCGCGAGCTTGGCGGTTCCGCCGGGCAGCTGGAACAGGCCCTTGCTCAAGGTCGATTGCAGCGAATATTCCTGTGCGGTCGCGTGAATGTGGTCGGGCGGCGCGATCGACGCGAGCACGGAAGGCGAATTCTGCGACGGATCGACGAAGTTGTAGGAGCCGCTGTTGATCGCATTCTCGATGCCGGCAATGGTCGGCACGCCGGTGATGGTCTGATCGAGAACGCTCTTCATGCCGACGAAATTGACGTCGTAGTCCCACTCCGACCCCCAGTTCGACGGGACATAGCCGCTATAGTCCGCCGATCCGCGGAAGTTCTGCGACAGCTCCTCCGTTTGCGGGATGATGTCCGCGAACTGGTAGTAGATCTCGGCAGGCTCGCCCTGGGCGGCGAACGGGTTGTTCGGGTTCAGCTGACCATTGGGCAGATAGACCGGCAGAGGCGTGCTGAGCGTGTTGATCTGACGGTCCTGGCTCTGCACGCGGACATAATTCGGAGCGGACGAGTTCACGATCGACCTGACCTGGCCGTAGTTGAACATCGCCGTCAGCTGCGATTTGTCGGTGACGTTGGCGGTGACGTGGCCGGTGAAATCGATCCGTCGCAGATCCGGTGAGATCTGCGCGAAGCGCTGGCTGTTCTGCGTGCAGGCCTGGCTGTTGCCGGTATCGTTCGCAACCGCGGACCCGGTGACAAGACCGCCGATGCCGCTGCCGTAGCAGCCCTTGGCCGGGTTCAGCAGCTGGAAGTTGCCGGTTCCGCTATTGCCGCCGTCGCTCGGGCGAACGATCGGAACGGTGGTCGCCGCGAAATTGTTGATGCCGCCGGCGCCGTCGGGCACGTTCGTGTTGCCGTTGCCGCCGCCGATGCTCGTCTCGTCACCGGTGTTGAACGGCGCTCCGGCCTGACGATAGTAATAGGGATCGTCCTGCTGATATTCGCCGTTGATGTAGAAATTGTAGCCGTCATGGTTCAGATCGCCGTGACCGTAAGTCAGGGCCAGGCGCTGATGACCGGAATCGCCGTTCTGCGCCACGCCGCCCTCGGCCGTGTATTCCCAGCCCTTGATCTGCTTGCGGGTGATCAGGTTGATCACGCCGGCGACCGCGTCCGCGCCATAGGTGGCGGAACCGCCATCCTGCTGCACGTCGACGCTCTGCATGATCGTCATCGGGATCCAGTTGGTGTCGACGAAGTTGCGCTCGCCGTCATCAGCCAACGGGTAATAGGCTAGACGCTGGCCATCCATCAGCACCAGTGTCGAATCCGTGCTGAGGCCGCGCAGCGACGGCGCCGAAGCACCTGCCGCGAAGCCGCCGCCTGCGGACCAGGCATTGGTGAGCGTGCCGGCGCCGTTGGCGGACACGGATTGCAGCGCGTCGGTGACGGATTTGACGCCGCGGCTCTGTAGTTCCTGACGCGACATGCGCGTGACCGGCGTGGCGCTGGTCAGGTTTGGATCGCGAAACAACGTTCCGGTGACGACGACGTTCTCGTTCTGGTTCGCAGGCGCGGCCGTGGTCGCCAAAGCGGGGGGCGCCGCCACCGCGGCAGGAGCAGCGGCAACAGGTGCTGCGGCCGCGACCGGCGCGGCCGTGCTCGTCGCGGCTGCCTTCCGCGCGGCATGTTTGCTCACCACGCAATGGCCGCGGTGGTCGTGCACCTTGCCGGTCGGGCACGGCGCCGCCTGCGCATGGCCGACGGAAAGAACAAGGCAGCCTGCGAGCGCGGTTGAGGAGCCCAACCATCTGCCGTAGGAGGAAACGCGTCGCGTCATGGTGTTTGTATGACCCCAGCCCGGAACGGTGCGGGCGGAGAAAGCCTTCCACCCGCGGAAGAAGATGTCGTAACTTTGCGGACATGATCCGGCAATGTGGCAAAAGGCTGTCATAACGAGCCATTCTGAAAAGTTGCTCATTTACAACAGTCGGTTTTAGCATGGTTGGCATGCGGTGGACGCGGCAAAGCCTTGCTGAAAGCGGGCAGGAGACGAACCGATTCTGTAACGAAATCGGCGTGTCTGGATGGAAATTTCGCGTCGGTAAGAAAAATTTTCCGGCGTCGGACCGGACGATCTCTGGTCGCGGACGAGGGCCCGGCGTCGTTCGCCAGGCCCTCGACGGTCAGAACACCTGCTTGAAGCCGATCGCCAGAGCGTCGTTCGCCAGGTTGTAGTGGCCCCTGATCGTGCCCTGGTTGAGCGTCACGTTGCCCAGCGGCGTCGCGCTCGAGACATTGCCGATCGCGTTGTCGATCGTGTTGCTGCCGGGGAAGAAATAATGCGTGTAGGCCAGCGACAGGGTGATATTGCGTGTCGCCCGATAAGACGCGCCGACGCCGATTTCGACCCGGTCGCCATCGGGAATGGTGGCCTGGCGGTTGCTGTTGGTGACCGGACTCTGGTCGTATGTCACGCCGCCCTGCAACATCAAACGTGGCTGCCAGCGTGGCCGGTAGTTCACGCCGACGCCGGCCGTCACCGTGTCGCGGAAATTGTATTGGATATCCGTGCTGGACAGGATCGACGGATCGTCCGGCACGATCTTGTTGTGCTGGAACAAGGACCAGTTGGTCCAGGTCACGTTGCCCATCACCGCCCATTCCGGCGAGATCTGCCAGTAGACGGACGTATCTAGCCAACCGGGCAGAGCGACTTTCACTGACGAGTTGTAGGTCTGCGCCTTCAGCGAGTTCGAGACGATGCTGCCAATGCCGGGAATCAGCGCGTTCAACGGATTCAGCGTCGCTACAGCTTCTGGCACATACACGTCCTGGTAGCCTTGCAGCTTGTAATAGGTCGCCGAATGGTAGTTCACGCCAACGCGGACATTGTCGTTGAACTGATACAGCGCGCCGACATCGTAGCCGACCGACCAGTCGTCGCCGCGGAACTGCGCGACAGGGTCCACGCCCTGCGGACCCAAGGACACCGTGCCAAGCGCCGTCTGCGCGTTCTGCAGGTTCAGCGCGTGGGCCTGGCGCTCCTTGAAATAGGAGACGATCGGACCGCCGCCGATCGACAGGTGGCGGTCGATCGCATAGGCAACAGAGAACAACGCCTGGATGTTGGTCGGAATGTTTCGCGTCGCCTGATAGCGTCCGGTGTAGTCTGCGGGCTCGAAGGCCAGGCGCGAGGCGAACGGACTCTGGATCGCCAGACCCAGCTTCAGGCGCGGCGACAGCGAGATCACCGTCGCCGTGCCGCCGCTCACCGCGGCATCGATCCCCTTGCTCGACTGCCGGCCCGGAACGGCGACCCCATTCACATAGTCCTGGCCGCGAAACGCGAGGCTTGGGTCGATCAGATTGACCGTGCCGTCGAACTCGTTGCCCTGGATACGGACCATGCCCGCAGGGTTGGTCCAGGCCGTGCCGGCGTCATAGGCCTTGGCCGCCTCGCCGGCATAGGCATTGGCGGTCCAATCGGCCATGCCGTCGTTCAACGCGAATCCGGCATTGGCGTGCGCCATCTGCGGGCTCAATCCGATGGCCAAACCAACAACGGGTGCCAAACCCAGCCGGGCTGCTGACCGCGCGGCGCGTGTCGTCATGATCTTGTCGCTCCCAACGAGGCGCCCTTTGGCGGGTGCTCTCCTATTCGGCAACGCTATGGCGTAACCGTTAACTGGTAGCTTGACGCTCTTGCCCGCCTTTTGCCAAGCCCGAAGCTGTCAGAACGAGACGCGTGCTGTTTGTGTCACACTCAGAACCGACCTATCGCCGGTCATGCGCTTCCAGGCGTCCCGGATCGCATTGAGCCGCGCTGCGTCATCGGCATCGTCGGGATGGTCGATCACCAGAAGCCTGGACCGCAGCCGCTCCGGCGCCGCCGCGCCCGGATCGCGCCACTGTCCGTACATATCGATCACGGAAAGGCCCGACGGGAAGCGTGGCGTCACCTCGCGGTCCAGGAAGGCCCGCCAGCGCTGCTCGCTGACACCTTTTGTCTTATCGTCGGCCGGCCCCAGCCCGAATGACAGCCTGGTTTCGGCCCAGCCGACCGCCTGCACGGGATGCGCTGGATCGTCCGGCGCGGTGGCTGTGCAGCCCGAAACTGCCAGCAGCGCGACGAGAACGGTGTGTCGCGCGCCCACCCTCATACCGGCTCCCGGCGCCACGCAGCCAGCAGGCCGCTGCCGATTTCCCACGCCGCCCAGACCAGCCAGCCGATGCCCAGCCCCCAGGGCAGCACCATCAGGACAAGCCCGAAGCCGAAGGTGATCGCGCCGAGCCCGGTCACGGCCGCATGCAGCAGCCCGATTGCCAGAAGCGCCAGGAGAGACCGCCAGAACACTGAAATCTGACGGTCGAAATGGGTGCGCGCGCGCAGTCCGGCGCGGCCGCGACCGAGATAGGCCAGGCCGACGCCGACCGCCGCGAGCGGCGGCATCAGGAAAGCAGCGGCGAACAACAGATAGCTCACCAGGACCAGATCGAAGCCGGGCGCGGCGTCGATGCGGCTCCAGCGATCGTCGGAAAAGGGGTAGGCCGGCGTGCGCATGAAAGGGCTCCGGAAGGGGGTTGCTCCCGTTGTCGCAAGCCGCGTGCCAGCCCTTTCTTCCGCGAAACGGCCGGTTTGCGCCCCTCCATGGCCAGCCCGGTTGGCGGATCACGCCACGGAATGGCCGAAACCGCTCAGGGAGTCGTTTCGGTCTGGCCTGCGTTTCCTGGGCCGTCGGCGCGGTACAGGCTCAGTGCCAGATGCTTGCCGTTGGAGTAGTTCACCCCGTCGATCTCGGTGAGTTTGGAGACAGGCAGCCCGTCCAGCGCGGCCCGGAACGCGCTCTCGTCGCGCGCGCCGATCAGCGCCAGGCCGCAGGCGCGGTTCTCGCGCAGAAAGCCGGCGGCCCCGGCCGCGTTCACCAGACGCGTCTCCTGCCCGACCAGGAACACCAGGCTCGGTTCGGAAAACGACGCCGACGCCAGGACGCTGTCCGGGCAAGGCCGCACACGCGCCACCGCGTCGGCGATGCGCGGGCTCAGCCAGATCGTGGTCAGGCGCGGCACCACCACCAGGAACAGCCCGACATACAGAATGGCAGCCCCCCCGGCGATGCTGCAGAGAGCGTCCTTGGGCCGGCCGCGCATCAGCAGAAACGCCGACAGCAAGACCAGCGGCAAGGCCAGGAGAGGCGCCACCAGCGACACCAGTGGCACCCCGTGCTGCAGGATCGCCAGCAGGACCGGACCGGCCACGCACAGCGCGATGCCGATCGCCAGCCACAGCGCGGCGTAGACCCCCAGCAGCGCGCGCCCCCACCAGGCCGCCGGCAAGCGCCAGCCGCCCGGCTGCGCGAGCGAGGCCGCGGCCAGAAGCGCGATCGCCGGATAGGTCGGCAGCACATAATGCGGCAGCTTGGTGGCGATCAGCTCGAACAGCAGCCAGTGCGGCACGATCCAGCACAGCAGGTAGCGCACCGACGGCGTGCGGCGCCGCAGCCACACGAACGGGATCGCCATCGCCGCGAACAAGGAGCCCGGCCAGAACGCGATCGCGAACACCGCCAGATGGTAGCCTGGCGGCAATCCGTGCGCCTGCTGGCCGGATGCGACCTTGCCCAGGAAATTGGTGCCCACGGCGCGTTCGAAGAACAGCCCGTGCGACCGCAGCCAGATCGCCACGCACCAGGGCAGCACGATCAGAAGCGTCAGCGGCACCCCCCAGCCCGGACTCAGGCGGCGCCACCAGGCGGTGCGCCGCTCCACCAGCGCCAGGGCGGCCGGCGTGCCGAGGGCCGGGATCAGCATCACCGGCCCCTTCAGCATCAGCCCCACGCCCAGGGCCGACCAGAACAGCAGCGGCGACCAGACCGGCGTGCGGTTCTCGGAATCCCTGTCCGACCACGCGCGCAGCAGCGCGAGCTGCACCGCCAGGACCGCGGAAAGAAGACAGCTATCGATCGTCGCCATCCGCCCTTCGGCGGTCATCAGCACCGATACGGCGAGCATCAGCGCGCCCATCAGCCCGGTCTCGAAGCCGAACAGCACTACGCCCAGGCGCAACGTCATCAGCACCGACGCCACCACCGCGATCAGCGTCGGCACCCGGTAGGCCCAAACCGCGCGGTCGTTCAGCGTGCCGGTGATCGCCACCGACGCGGCTTCCAGCCAGTAGATCCCGGCCGGCTGCAGATAGCGCGGCTTGTCCTGGAACCGCACGTCGATGAAATCGTGCGAGCGCAGCATCTGCGCGCTGGCTTCCATGTAGCGCGGCTCGTCCCGGTCCAGCGGCGGCAGCGTGCTGCGTCCGGGCAGGAACAACAGGAACACCATCAGGGCGGCGAGCAGATAGGGGCGGACCGAGTGCGTCATCGCCGCACCGGATCGCACGACCGGGCGGGCTTGAACAGAAGCGCGCTCGCGGTCCTGCTCCGCAAGGGTCTCGCTGCTGTGCTTGAAACGCGCTCCCCCGTCATCGCCGCGACGCTTGGGGTGCCCGCCGAACAAATCGGATCGGCGAGCCGGTGGCGCCGCCACCACGAGCGCACGGCGCGATCCGGTGTCTGAAGTCGGGCGGTGGCGGCGAGCGGCCGATCCCAGTATCAGCGTCGGGAGGGCGATCCACCTCGGCCCCGGGGCTCGGGTGTCGTTCCTCGGCCGCGATCATCGGAGGCGCCCATGCTGCCGGACAGGCTCGAAACCGACCGGATCAGTCTGCGCCCGGCCGTCGTCGCCGATGCAGGCGCCTTGTTCGCCGCCTATGCTTCCGACCCGGAGGTCGCGCGCTACACCACCTGGCGCCCGCATGCGAGCGTGTCCGACACGGAGCATTTCCTCCAGAGCTGTTCCGGCAGAACCGCCGCCTGCACCTTCGCCCTGGTCGAGCGCGGCTCAAACCGGCCGATCGGCGTGTTCGATCTGCGCCGCCCCCAGCCGAGCCGCGTCGAGTACGGCTGCGCCCTGGGGCGCGCCTATTGGGGGCAGGGTCTCATGACGGAAGCCGTCTGCGCGGCCGTTGCCTGGGCGTTTGCGCAGCCGGACATTTGGCGATTCGGCGCCTTCGTCGATCTGGAGAACCACGCCTCGGCGCGTGTGATGGAGAAGGCCGGCCTGATCCGGGAAGGCGTGCTGCGTCGCTGGCTGGTGCACCCCAATCTCGGCCCCGCGCCACGGGATTGCGCGTCCTACGCAGTCACGCGGGTGGAGGGTCGTTAGAGCGAAGAGTCTTCTTTTTCTGAAGAAAAAGAAGCAAAAAGACTTTTATCCGTATCACTCCGAATGTGCGGCTCGGCGCATACCTAACGGACAGAAGTTCTTTGGTTCTTTCTTTCAAGAAAGAACGGCTCTTTCCTTTATCCGAGTCGCCGCGCGAAACGCCGCAGCCTCGGACGAAGACGCAGAAAGCGTTCATATCCACGCTCCAGAACTCGCAGCACGAGAGGATGGCGCGCCGCGAGGCCGAGCGGGCGCAGCACCGGGATCGCCCGCCACATGGCGGCGAATGCGGCCGCGCCGTCCAGCACCCGCCCGTTCTCGCGCGCATGGAACCGTCGCAGCAGCGCGCCGCGGTCGATCGGACACGCCGTTTCCGCCGAAGAGACGTTCTCGAACCGGATCGCGCCGCGCCGGTCGAGCCTGCGCATCAGGGCGATTTCGCGTCGGCACAGCGGATACGAGCCGTCGAACCAAACCAGAAGCTGTTCCATGCCGTTGCAGATGGGAACGGTCGGGATGGGAAGAAGGGTCTGATGCGGGTCGCGATCATCGGTGCCGGAATCGCCGGGCTGAGCTGTGCCGGGGCGTTGCGCAGGGCGGGACATCTGCCGGTTCTGTTCGAGAAAAGCCGCGGCGTCGGCGGCCGCGTGTCCACGCGCAGGGCCGGGTCCGACGGCGCGTCATTCGGTTTCGATCACGGCGCGCAATACATGACGGCGCGCGATCCAGCCTTCAGGGCCCTGATGCGCCAATGGGAGGCGGCTGGTCTCGCCGCCCCCTGGCCAGACGCGGGAGAGGATGCATGGGTCGGCGTGCCCGGCATGAACGCACCGATGCGCGCCCTGGCCGAGAATCTCGACGTGCGGCGCGACCATCGTGTCACGACGATCGCGCGGGCACCGTCGGCCTGGCGCGTGATCGTCGAGGACGGCGCGGAGGAGACGGCCGAGGCCGTCATCGTCGCCGCTCCGTCCGAGCAGGCGCCGCCGCTTCTGGCCGGGATCGCGCCGGACTGGTCGGCGCTGGCCGCGGACACCGTCTCCGATCCGTGCTGGACGGTGATGGCCGCGTTCGAGACCCGCGTGCCGGTCGAGGCGAACACGCTGTCGAAACGCGCGCCGATCATCTGGGCCGCACGCAATTCGAGCAAACCCGGGCGCCAGGGGCCGGAAGCCTGGGTGATCCAGGCCGATCCGGACTGGTCGCGGCGGCATCTGGAGGAACAGCCCGACGTCGTTGCGCCGTCCCTGCTGAGCGCGTTTTCCGAAACGATCCGGGACCGACTGCCCGCGACAACCTCTCTCGCCGCGCATCGATGGCGCTATGCGAAGTCCGGCCGGGCCGAACGAACCGCGCTCTGGGATGCGGACAGAAGGCTCGGCGTGTGCGGCGACTGGCTGGTGGCGCCGCGCGTGGAAGGCGCTTTTCTGTCCGGCACCGCCCTGGCCGCTTCCATCCTCGGCGAACGCTGATGCCGCGCGGGCTGAAAAAGGAGAACCTGCCGCAGAAGCGATGCGCCGCCTGCGGCCTGCCGTTCGCCTGGCGCAAGAAATGGGCGCGCGACTGGGAGCAGGTGCGGTTCTGTTCCGATCGCTGCCGCCGCGCGGGGGCGCCGCGCGCGGATCAGCCCGCGCGCGTCAGCTCGTAGAGCGCGACCGCGGCGGCGTTGGAGACGTTCAGGCTTTCCATGTCGCCCGGCATGGCGAGACCCGCGATCTCGTCGCAGCTTTCCCGGGTGAGACGCCGCAGCCCCTCGCCTTCCGCGCCCAGCACCAGCGCCACCCGTCGCTGCCTGAATGCAGGACCGTCCAGTGTGCCGCCACCGGCATCCAGCCCGACCGTCCAGAGACCGGCCGCCTTCAGCGCGGCCAGCGTGCGGGCAAGGTTCACCGCGCGCAGCAGCGGCACAGTTTCCAGGGCGCCGGACGCGGCCTTGGCCAGCACGCCGGTTTCGTCCGGCGCGTTGCGGTCCTGCACGATCACGGCCGCCACGCCAAAGGCAGCGGCGGAGCGCAGGATCGCGCCGACATTGCGCGGATCGGTGACCTGATCGAGCAGCAGGATCGGTCCCGGACGCTGCAGGATCTGGTCGAGCGACGGGGTCGGCAGCGGATCGGCCAGCAGCGCCATGCCGGAATGCACGGCGTCGCGGCCCAGCAGCGCATCGAGCCTGGCGCGATCCGTGCGCTCGGGCGCCAACGGCAGCGGGCCGCCGAGACGCGACGCGAGCGCGGCTTCGGCTTCCTCGGTCAGCAACAGGCGGCGCAGGCGACGCGCCGGATTGCCGAGTGCCGCCACCACCGGATGGGTGCCGTAGAGCCAGTTCGCGCCGCCCGTATTGCCGGCTCCCGGCAACGGGCCGCGGCCGCCACGCTGCGGCCGGTCGCCACGCCCGCCGGAGCGGCCACCGCCATCCTGCGTCCCGTGCGGGCCGCGCCCGCCGAACGGCCGCGCTTCGGCGCTTCGGTCGGTGCGGGGTGGTCCCCTGCGGTCGCCGCGATCGGGAGATTTGGCGGGAGGTCTGGAAGCCATGCATCGACCTTATCGCGGATCGCAACGAACGTCGCGGATTGACAGCGGGCCCGTTCGGCCGTAGGTCCGGCGCCGGCCGGAAGGGTGCCCGAGTGGCTAAAGGGGGCGGACTGTAAATCCGCTGGCTTACGCCTACGTTGGTTCGAATCCAACCCCTTCCACCATTCCCAAAAAATGCTGTATTTTCAACGACTTATGAGAACGCTCCGGAAAGGCACCTTTACCGCTCCGGTAAATGTCCGGCGGCAAACCTCACGCCCCGAGGAAGCCGCCATGAACTCCCTGAAGCGCATCCATCTCACCTCATGTCCCCTTCGTGATCCCCGTGGCCCGCCGCGCCGACATGGGCCGCGCCGCGGCTGTCCGGACACTCAACACCCGCGACAGGTCCGAACCCCTCGCCAGGCGCCCAGATAGCGACCGAGATAGACGAGGACCTGTGCCGTCGTGGTCTCTCGCCCCTCGCCGGCTCCTACTCGGTCCCCTGGCACGATGAGGCCAGCAAGAACCGCAGCATCCGCCGCAGAGCGTCTACGGACCGCCATGGGGACGAGGACGGCCGGGAACTTGGCTCGCCCCGCAGCGACATCGAAGGCGGCATCCAGGAGCGTGCCGAGGAGCTGGAGCAGACCCACGGGCGCAAGGTTGTGGCGGCCTACTACAGAGCTGCCATGGCCGATGGAGCCGATCCAGGAAGCCGCAGACCATTGTCACGCAGACCGCCGAGCCTCCAGGAAACGCGAGCATACCATCTCGAACAATGGCAGGGCGCTGTCCGAGTTCGCCAGTTTCATGATCACGAAGGACCGCTCGCTACTTCATCAGCCGTGCCGCGCGTCTGCGGCACAGGCCTTTCGAATGAGCGACTCCCATTCATGCACCCTTTCGCAAGCCAACATTAAATCTAATGCGCCTCGCATCCTTTTGAACTGCCTTCGATTATAGCGGCGGATCAAGGAGGCACTCCGGATGTCGAAGATTGCTGTGATCACAGGCGCTGGCGCCGGAGTAGGGCGAGCGACTGTGACGGAATTTGCAAAGGTGGGCTACGACGTGGCTCTCTTATCGCGCGATCCAGACCGACTTGAGCAGGCCGCTGCCGAAGCGCGCCGATATGGCGTGCGCGCTCTCCCCATCTCAACGGACGTCGCCGATTTCGACGCGGTTGCCGCCGCCGCCGAGACGGTTGAGAGCCAGCTTGGCCCGATTGATGTATGGGTCAACGTAGCCTTCGCTACGGTGTTTGCGCCGGTCAAGCACATTACAGCCGCTGAGGCCCTCCGAGCCACGCAGGTAACCTATCTCGGCCAAGTTCACGGCATGATGGTCGCCCTGAAGCACATGACGCCCCGCAACCGCGGCGCGATCGTCAATGTCGGCTCGGCGCTCGCCTACCGTTCGGTGCCACTGCAGTCGGTCTATTGCGGGGCAAAATCGGCCATCCGCGGCTTCACCGATTCGCTGCGCTCCGAACTCATCCACGACAAGCTCGACATCAACCTGACAATGGTAGACCTGCCGGCCGTCAACACGCCGCAGTTCGATTGGGCTGAAAACAAGATGGGCTACAAGGCGATGCCCGTGGCGCCGATTTACGAGCCGGAAGTCCCGGCACGCGCCATCCTTTTCGCCGCCACCCACCGCCGCCGCGAAATCTGGCTCGGCTGGCCGACCGTGAAGGCCATCATGGCGAACCGCATCGCCCCGGCCTATGCCGACCGCATGCTCGCCAAGATGGGTTATTCGGGACAGATCACCCACGAGCCTCTGCCCAAGAACGCGCCCGCAAACCTGTTCGAACCGGTTAAGGGCAATTATGGCGCGCGTGGCCGTTTTTCCGCGAAGTCCCGTACCGGGTCATGGGAGATGTTCACCGACCGTCACCGCGACGCGCTCATCGGTGGCTTGGCGCTTCTCGCGGGCATCACCGTGCTCCACCAGCTCACGAAGAAGTACGACTTCTGAAAAGAGCGCCCGGGCTGCTGCCCTGGCCAGCCCCCCTCCCGTGGAGCACCCGTTGCGACGACGCGATGCCCGTGGCAGCCGTCCTTTCCGCCTCCGCAGCCTTTTTCTCCCTCTATCGGGCTCGTCTACCTGACGAATACGTTCCTGAACGCCTTCAGCAGGGTCATGTGCAGCGATGGGCGGCCAGTTCGGTCAGCGCGATGTCCTTCTGCGCCTCGATCGCGGCCAGGATCGCATCGCGGAAGGCTTCGATGCGGCGCGAACGGGTGTCGCCGGTCGTGTTGAAAGCGTGGACCCAGCGCACCGCGGTCGAGGCGGCGACGCCAAACCGTTCCGCCGCGGCGCGGCGAGACATGCCGTCCGCAACGGCGACGATCAGCCTGGAACGAAGGTCGTCGGAAAGCATCTTGTCCATGCATGCTGGCCTCCTGCCCAGCGAGCATGGTGAATCACATCCAGGCCCCGTCGGAGAATTCCCCCAATTCGCGCCGGTCGGATCCTGCTCTAGGAGCTCGTCAGCATATTCGGTCTTAGTCGCTCACACCGTTGCTCGAAGTCGAGCACTGGATCGATGATGGCGCAGGCCGCCATCGCCGGATCACTGACGACATCTTGGACGCTGCCGGTGCGCGGGTCGTAGAAGGCCTGTACTTCCGACTTGCCGGTCTTTGCGATCGGATATGCGTTTATGACCCGTTCCGATTGGCTTTGAGCCAGGCTTCGGCACCTGAAAGATCGAAACCGTGGACGGCACCGAAATCGCGGACGTCGTCGTGCCGGAGCCGACCATCCAGAACCTCGCCGATGACGTGGAGAGAGAGCGCGCGGACGCCGCTTTTGCAATGGGCGAGAACAGGCCCCTCCGACTTGGAGAGGACATCTTGGAAAGCCCGGACATCGTCCATCGAGATCGATCCCAGGGTGACCGGCACATGCGCGTAGGCGAGACCAGCGGCAAGGGCGGCGCTCTGCTCGGCGGCCGTGCCCGGCTGGGCTGCATCCTCGCCATCGGGCCGATCGTTGATGATGGTGGCGATGCCTTGGCCGGCCAGCACGTCGAAGTCGGCAAGCGAGGGCTGCCCCATGACGAATAGTTTGTCGTTTATTTTGACAGGCTGCATTTGTGATCTTCCAAATTCGAGATTGTTGAGCCGGCTTCATCTATCCGCCGGCGGCCGGCCTTTGGATAGATGTGCGGGTCTATTTTCGGCGCAGTGGCGATGCCACTCACGACGCGGCGGCTATCAGGACATCCTTCAATTCTTTGTCCAAGGCCCGGGCGACGACGTCGATCCCACCATCGTGGAACTGCCCAAAGACCGAGGCCGGGCTATCGTACTCAAATGCCGCCGTCCCGCCGCGCTCTGCTCTCAGGATCACGCGAATAGGGGCATAGAGAGCAGCTGAAGAGCGTATGCGTGACATCTTGGAAGCCGTCAGCGGATTTCCGATCTCGTACTGGACGACCTGGCCCGGCAAACCGAGCGAGCGTAGAAGCCGGCCGTGATCGCGAACGCTGAAGATCGAGAGCGGCGCACTCTTTTCCAGTCGTTGCAGCACCGCCTGCGGACTTTCGGCTTCATTTGCTTCGAGAAGCCTCGGATCCAACTTGGGCAGCATGCCCTCCAGCTTCGCCCTGACCTCCTCGAAGGAATGGCGCGAACGGATCGTGACATGCTGCACGGACACTGTCCGCACCTCGACTTCGCCCGTCGCACGAGAGACTGAGGACGCGTCGGTCAGCAGAACGGAGGGCTGTGACGGAGAGGCGCCCGAGGCCGCTTGCGCGGATACGGTGGCGGAGGCGGAGAGAAACAGCGGGATGAGCCGGTTCATAGTATTATGCCTTTCTTAGGGCTGGATCTGGTGGTCGAAGATCACGACGTGTGCGGATTTCGCGGTTGGGTGGCCGGAAACGCGGGGAACATCCGCTCTGCAGCTTTGCCAATTGGATGCGTTGCGGCGGAGAGAAAGCCGCCCCATGCCTCGGGAGCTGTCCGGCGCAGTTTCGCGGGTGGCCGAGACAAAGCGGGCATTCCGCGGCATGGCGGTCGGTCGACGCCCCTCCGTCACGCTGCAGAGTCTCAGGACAGGGCGAACTCCTTCCGCAGGCTCTTGTCGACCGGGCCGGCCGGCATGAACCGCCGGAGCTTCGCGAGAAGCGCCGCCTTGCGGTCGCCCGGATGCCGCATCCGATAAGGCGCCTCGATGGCCTGCAGGATCCGCCCGGCGACATTCTCCGGCTCCGGCGCGGCCTTGATGGTTGCCGTGACCGCCGCCACCGTCCGCTGAAACTGGTCGACATAGGCCGGAATGCGCTCCGCCGTCGGCGCGGCATTCGTATCGAGCCCTGTGCGGGTGAAGCTCGGCTGGATCAGAATCACGCGGATGCCGAAATTCCTGACCTCGTGGTCCAGGCTTTCGGACAGACCCTCGACCGCGTGCTTCGTCGCGGCATAGAGTCCCATGAACGGCGCCGGCAGAAAGCCCAGGACCGAACTCAGGTTCACGATACGCCCGCTGCCCTGGGCCCGCATGGCCGGTAGAACCGCCCGCGACATGCGCAGCACGCCGAACAGATTGGTGTCGAACAGGGCCTGGGCCTCTTCGGGGCTGGTCTCTTCGACGGCACCGACGATCGAATAGCCGGCATTGTTGATCAGCACGTCGATGCGCCCAGCCTGCTGCAGCACGCTCTCGACGCCGGCCTTGATCGACGCCTCGTCGCGGACGTCGATCTGGACGAGGGTCACGCCGTTGATGGCGTGCGCTTTCTCCGGGGTGCGGACGCCGCCGAAAACCTGATAGCCCTTGCGGGCCAGCAGTTCAGCCGTTGCCCGGCCGATGCCGGACGACACGCCAGTGATTAAGGCAACTTTCTTCTTCATGGTCTTGCTCCTTGGGTTTGCTCAGGCCGCGAGCATGAGATGCGTCGTGGGCTTTGATGAACAGAAGATGCGCCTTCCTCTTCGGCGCGATAATTAGCGAAGACTGGCGATCATTTTCCTGCGGAATGGCATAATCATGGATCGGCTGGAGGCGACGATGGCCTTGCTTGCGTGGCCGATACCGGCAGCTTCTCCGCTGCCTCACGCAAGCTGCGCGTGCCGGTGACAACCGTGACCCGGTGTGTCGCCGAGTTGGAGGTGCATCTGCGCACAAAGCTGCTGCAGCGCACGACGCGGGAGGGGACGCTGACGGATACCGACGCGCTCTATGTCGCGGCCGGAGGCGACTCTATTTGTTCGGAGAGGTTGGCGGCTAAAATAAGCCAGTTCCGGATGTCATTACGCCGCCATTTCGCCGCTGAGTCCGATGGACATTCCTGTCAGAGTCGCGCTGTATCGAACGGCGGAGACTGCATGGAAGTACCTGCCGGATGGCAGGCGTGACCGGATGGCAAGTTTTGATCGAAGCTACGTCGATTCCTCGGGCCGGCGATGCGGAAGACGGCCTTCAGGCCTGATGGCGCGCGACCGTTCGACGCCCAGCGCAAGAAGGCGAAGATGCTACCTGGCCTGAAGCCGGAGATGCTGCGGCAACGATCGAGGATCTTCTCGGCGCGGCGGCCGAAGTGCAACCAGCGCTCGATCTTCTTCTCGATCGCAACTTGAATTTCCGGCAGCCCTCGGGCGAAACCGCACGGCGCCTGTTAGCCTGCCCGCCTGGTCTCCAGATCCCGGAATGGAACGGGCACCATGCCGACCACGGATGTTGGCGAGTGCTCCGCGGGGAGAGATGCGCCGCACCTCAGCGTGACGAAGATGGAAGGGGACGGCCGCAGCGGCGGCACGCGGACGCGCCAGCGGACGCAGGCGTGCCCTGGCGCGCGTCGTCGCAAGTAATTCTGGCTTTACGGATCAGTCTGTCAATGGCAGGCTGAAGTGGAAGGGCATTGTCTCCACAGTCCCCTGGCTCACAACAACAAGTTAGAGTTGCTATGTTAGAGCCTGTTTGGCAAATGGGCTTGGTGTAATTCAAGCTCTGGATGTGGACGGCAGAGCAACGAGCCTGGATGGCCAGGATGGCTCGCGAGACCAAGCGCTACCCTTCTGATCTGACGGATGATGAATGGGGGCGGATCGCGTCGTTGATGCCCGCCCCTGGACGGCGCGGGCAGCCGCGGGTGATCGAGTTCCGCGCGGTGATCAATGCGGTGCGCTATCTGGTGCGCTCGGGCTGTGGCCGGCGGATACTGCCGGTCCATTTCGACCACTGGCGCACGGTATACGGCTGGTTCCGCGAACTGGCGCGGCGTTTCCTGTTCCAGACTATTCACGACGTCGAGCTGATGCTGGATCGCGAGCAGGCCGGACGGGATGCACGGATGGATGACCCGCCGGCGCCGTCCTGTCCGCGGCTACGAGCGCCGCATCGACGTGTCGAAGCCGTGATCTTCGTCGCCATGAGCGGCAACCCGATACGCAGAAACGCTCACACGTGATTTCCCAAACAGGTTCTCAGGGCATCTGTTTTCTCGATAATATTTTGGGCTGCGCTGAGGAATGCTTGCCCAAGGATCGTTAGCCGAGCACACCATTCGTGTGCCCGAAAAGCGTTGCTCCTGATTGAAGATCACGCAAGGTCCAGTTGAGAATGGATTGCCGAACAACCAACGCTTCGGCCGCCTGACGCAGGCTTCGATGGCGGGGCGACACGATAGCCCATCCGAGATCGCGGAGCTCGACGGTCACCGGATGATCTCATCTAAAGTATAGGGCCCCACCAGAGGCGAAGCGCGGCCCCTAAGGTGAAACTCGGAGGCCAATGATTTGCATTAGAACCTACTGGGCCAGCGCACGCTGACCAGCGAACAATCCTTTCCGGTCGGCGAAAACCGAGACTTACGCCGGCGATCAACCGCGTCCGCATAGAGATTCTCCTACTTCCGAAATTGTCGATAGCGCTCGTCCTGACCTACTTTTCATCCAGCAGGTGCTATCGCTGTCGAATGCCAATACTCCTCTGGAAGCAGCGAGACCGCATGACGACAGCAGTGTCCGCCAACGCCTCCACTCATGCGCCAAGCCACGTCGACTTTCAGCGCACGAGAGAGTCCAGATTCCTGAGGATCATGTAGATCGCGACGACGATCACCAGCACCGCGAAGATCCTACCCAATGCTGCCTTTCGCGTGGAGAGCCGGGCCGCTAGCGCCACACCGACACTGCCGCCGACCACGCCGCCGAGGATCAGTCCGCCTGCGAGGGACCAGTCGACGAGGCCCGCGCTGGCGTAGGACAGCGCAGTCGCCAAGCCGAAAGTACCCACTGCCAGCAAGGATGATCCGACGGCGCTCATCGTCGGCATGCCTGTTGCGAATATGAGTGCCGGTACGATCAGGAAGCCGCCGCCGATCCCGAAGAAGCCCGAAGCGAGGCCCGCGATGACGGCTGCTGAGCCCGTAGCCAGGCACATCCTCAGGTCGACGGGGCGGGACATATCCCCGGTTTCGCTCCGCGGCCGAAACATCAACGCACCGACCACCAGCATCACGATGCCGAAGATCAGCAGGAGCCGCCTACCGTCAAGAAGGACGCCCAGGCTGGCTCCAACGAGCGCCCCCGCCGTCCCGATGAGAGCGAAGACGGCTGCACAGCGCCACCACACCGTACCGCGACGCCAATGGGCAACGAGGTTCGCATAGGCATTTGCCGAGACGGCTACGGCGCTGGTGCCGATGGCGACGTGCGGGCTGTGGATACCGACAACGTAGAGCAGCAGAGGCGTCGCGAGGATGGAGCCACCTCCCCCGATCAGGCCAAGAGTTAGTCCCACGATCGCACCCGAGGCCATCGTGAGGATGACGGTCGCGACCGTCATGTCCAGAGTCTTGCGATCAGCCGGTCGTTGACGACCATGCCGGTCACCATCGCCAGCACGAAGATGCCGAGCGCAGGCAGTTCTGTGGCAAGCCCGGCGACCGCAGGTCCCGGGCACAGTCCTGTGAGCCCCCAGCCCGTGCCGAATAGAGCGGCTCCCACGACCAGTCGGATGTCGATCCTCGATTGAGTAGGCAGGCGAAAGGCGACGTCGAGCGCGGGCGACGCCATCCGTCGCGCGAGGGCGACGAAAGGCAGGGCCGTCGCGACGGCGCCCCCAAGGACGAAGAGCAGGCTCGCGTCCCACCGGCGTCCTGCGAGGTCCAGGAACCCAAGAACGCGGGCGGGGTCGATCATTCCCGAGACTGCGAGGCCAACGCCGAAGAGCGCGCCGGCGGTCAGCGAGACGGTGATGCGGGCAAACGGGCGTGCACTCATCGCAGTGTCTCCATGAAGGTGGCGACGCCCATCCCGACCACAAGGAAGACCAGCGTGGCGACGATCGAGCGTGGGGAGAAGCGCGCCAGGCCGACGATACCGTGCCCCGAGGTGCACCCAGATCCGATCCTGGTTCCGATGCCGACCAGCAATCCGCCGGCCACGAGCTGCGGCCAAGGTGTCAAGACGGTGACCGGCGGCATACGACCGGAGGCGAGCAGGAACAGGAACGGTCCGGCGAGCAGGCCCATGAGAAAGGCTGCATTGGCAGCTATTCTGGAACCACCCAGCAGGTTGCCGATGATACCGCTGACCCCTAACACACGGCCATTGGCGAGAAGTAGCAGGGAGGCCGAGCCGCCAAGTAGCACGCCTCCAGCGAGAGCCTGCGTATAGGGACTCATGACGCCTCCGGAGGAACGCAGAAGATGCCATAAAGCGCCTTGATGAGCTCTGGGGCTTTCTCTTCGGTGAGGCGGTAGAAGATCTGCTTGGAGTCCCGGCGCGTCGTCACCACACCGGCATCGCGAAGGACCCCCAGTTGCTGGGAGAGGTTTGGCTGGTGGATGCCGAGCATCTCCTCGAGCTGACCCACGGAGTATTCGCCCTGAGCAAGGGTGCATGCGAGGACCAGCCGGGAGGGATGCGCGAGCGTCTTCAGGAGCGTCGCGACCTCGCCGGCATGGGCCTCCATGTCCTGAAGCGCGAGCGGCGGCTGCGGAGCGGTCACCAGGCCGCTTCCTTGAGCGCGTTCAGCGGGAACTTGAGGTAGCGCTTTCCGTCGAGCTCGGGGTCGGGCAGCCTCCCGCCCCGCAGGTTCACCTGCAAGGCGTGGAGGATCAGCTTGGGCATGGGGAGCCCGCCGTCGCGGCCGTTGCGCATCGCGACGAACTCCTCGCGCGACTTACCCGCAACCTGGATGTTCGAACGACGCTGCTCCGCAACAGTGCTCTCACACTTCGCGGGGCGGCCGCTCGGCTGATAGTCGTGCCCGGTGAAGATCCGGGTGTCGTCAGGTAGCGACAATATGCGCTCGATGGACCTCCAGAGTTCACCTGCATCGCCACCTGGGAAATCTGCTCGGGCCGTGCCGGAATCCGGCATGAAGAGGGTGTCGTGCACGAAAGCGGCGTCACCGATGACGTAGGTCAGCGATGCCAGCGTATGGCCCGTCGTCAAAATTGCCCGTCCCTCGATGCCTCCGACGCTGAAGATGTCGCCATCGTCCAACAACCGATCCCAATACGGGCCGCCAGCGGCTAGCTCAGGGAGGTTGTATATTCCCGACCACAGTTCCTGGGCCTCGGCGACCTTCGATCCTATCGCCGTCGGCGCGCCGGTTTTCTGCTTGAGGTAGGAGGCGGCGGACAGGTGGTCCGCGTGCGGATGGGTGTCGAGGACCCACTCGACCTGGAGCCCCTCACCGTTGACGAAATCGAGGATCTCGTCCGCGTGCGTGGTCGCCGTCCCGCCCGGCTTCTCGTCGAAGTCCAGCACCGGGTCGATGATCGCGCAGTGGCGGGTTTCGGGATCGACCACGACATACTGAACGCTGCCCGTGCGAGAGTCGTGAAAACCTTTGACCACTGGCTGTCGCGTCAAGAACCGTTCAAGCCATCGCGAAGCTCCCGTCAGGTCCAGGCCGAAACCGGCACCGAATGATCCGACGTCCGCCGCTGCCATCCTTCCGTCCAGAACCTCGCCGATCGCATGGAGGGTAAGGGCCCGGGTTCCGGACTTGCAATGTGCGAAGACCGGACCATCCGCGGCGTCCATCGCTTTCTGAAACGCCCTCACGTCCGCCTCAGTTATGGATTGGCCTGTCACCGGCACGAATTCGTATCCCAAGCCGGAGGAGGCTGCCGCCCGGCGTTCGTTGGCATCTCCGGGCTGCACGTCATCCTCGCCATCGGGCCTGACGTTGATCACGCCCTTGAAACCCTCCGCCGCAATGGATGGGAAGTCTGCGAGCTCGGGCTGCGAGGCTACCGTCAGGCGGTCTGATATCTTGATCCTGTTCATGGCTGTCCACGGCTTCACTATATATTATCATATAATGTATAGTGAAGAGGCTGCAAGGGCTGCCGGCTTAATTCTCTGAGAGGTGCGGATCCCGTGATCGCGCCTGCCCGGCTGGCCAGGATCCACAGCTTGGCTCCCGTCTATGGCTTTGCGGTCATCGGTGCCGTCGGCAAATAAGTGCTTGAGCCAAGGCCGGTGCTTACGGACAGCGCCGGGAATGGCTGTGCCCCGGCGCTGTCGGAGATCTGGGACCGTGCTTGCGGGACCGGCGCGCATCCGCGTTTCGGGTCGGGGCTGTCGCGGGGTTATCTCCGCGCCGTGTTGTTCAAGGCACTGATTGGAATGTTGAGATGGCGGCGACCGTTGCTCTCAGACCGCCTTTCAAAACCTGCCCGGCGGCGCATTGAAGCAGATGAGTGAGCATGCGAGGGGGGTGAATGCGTGATGGATGTCGCTTCTGCGCTCGTAGCGCGTGACGAGGCGGCGGAAGCGGTTGATCCGTGCGAAGCGAGGTCGAACACCCACCGGTGGCGGGCCAATTTCTGGCTGGTGTCGATGCCGCGGCGTGCGATGCGGGGTGCGATCCCCCGACGGCGACAGGCCTGTCGGCAGCGTCGATGGTCGTAGACCTTGTCGGCCTGCAGCCTGTCGGGTCGGCGTCGAGGCCTGCCGGGCTGGCCGTCAATCGGCGGGATGCTGTCGAGAGTTCCTCGACCGGACCCCCCCTCTCGTGCGGCAGCATCTCCCACTGGATGCCGGTCAACGCCGCGCGATCCGATATCCGTGGCCCGCCACCGCGGGCGCGCGGCGGTGCCAGGAGAAGAAGAGGCTCAACGATCGACCACAGAGCGTCCGAAACCAAAGGAGAGGCCATCACTCCCATGAAGCAGCTACTCACCCGTTACAAGGGTTTTGAAAGGGGCTCTATCACCACCTTGGCCCTTTATGTGACGACGGCGGACTGAGTGTCCTGCTGCAGTGAGAGCATTGCGCTTATGGTGGCCTGAGAATGCGATCGAGGATGGCCTGACGGCTCGCCGGCAGGCTGGGCTGGTGGACCGGTGATGGTTTTTTTCCGCACCGCCGCCTTGAGGCGACGGAAACGCTCATGCCCAAAGAATGGCTGTAGTAGGGCGCTGTAGCAAGCTGCTACATACAGCGGGAGGTAACGACCTCTAGGCTATTGATTTCGCACGCCATTTTGGAGGCTGGTGTCCGCGGCGGGATTCGAACCCACGGCCCCAGGATTCATCCCACTTCGACTTTCGCCGCCGCCGCCCGCAGAGGCGACGTTCGTGGTCTGGACTGTCCCTTCACCCTAGGCCGGAACCCTTAGGTGCCGCCCGTCCAGTCTCTACACCTTCCCGTCCCTGGGGACGGGCTTGGCTCGGGATCGGCATGGCGCGAGAGCACCGCAGCTTTCCCCGACTTTGAGCGGATCCATCACGCGGTTTCCCCTCGTGACGCCCAGTTGGTGACAAGGAATCCTGTGCTCTATCCGGCTGAGCTACGCGGACAACCAGAGCCGAGTTAAGCAGAAGCGCCGCCTCGCCACAACAGGCGAGGCCCTGACGGCATCGTCAGGTCCCGGCGCGCGCCCTGCTGCGGGCGCGGGCTGCGGCCATCGCCTGCGCCGCGACGGAGGCGATATGCCGGCGGCACAGAAGCGCATCGGGCGCGCCGGTCTGCTTGCAGGCGAGTTCCAGCGCCTGGGTCTGCTCGGCGACGCGCATCAGAGCCGCGCTGCTCCAGAGCGAGAGTGCCTGACCGAACGCAGCGCCGCGTTTGAAGAATACCGGCGGCCTGAGCGTGCGCATGGCGTCTGCGGCCGAAACGCCGGTCCGTTCCATCGCCAGGCGCGCCAGGCGCAGACGGTGGACATGCGACAGAAAGGCGCGCGCCACCGCCACCGGGCTGGTGCCCTCGCCAAGCGCGCGCTCGATGGCGAGATCCGCGGCGGCGCGATCGCCGATCGTGGCGGCGAAGGCGGCTTCGTCCAGCGATACGCCGGCGGCGTCGCCGGAACACTCCATCGCGTCGTCCAGGGTGATCCGCCCGGACTCTCCGGCATAGAGAACCAGCTTTTCCACCTCGCCGCGCGTGGCCGCGCGGTCAGCGCCCAGCCTGGCGCACAGCCAGGACAGGGCGTCGGGGTCGATTCCGACGCCGCTGTCCTGCAGGAGCTGGCGCACCTGCGCTTCCAGCGCACGGCCTTCTTCGGGATAGCAGGCGATGGCGGCGGCATCCTGCATCGCCTCGATCGCCGTCTTCAGCTTGGAGCGTCCGGCGAGGCCGGGTCCTTCCAGAACCAGAAGCGTATCGCCGGGTGTGGCGAAGGCGCGCTTCAGCGCAGGGAGCAGCGCATCTCCTGCCTCGCGTACCCAGACCACCCGACGTCCCCCGGTGAGGGACAGGGCACCGAGTTCCTCGTCGAGCCGGTCATGCGCGTCGCGGCCGAGCGTGGACACGCGGAACGGATCGTCCAGCGTTCCGGCCACGGCGCGCACGGCCGTGATGGCCCGCTCGCGGATCAGGCCCGTGTCGTCGCCGTGCAACAGGATCGCCCTGAGCGGCCCGGGCTGGGCCAGGACGCGTCCGGCCTGGCGTGCATCGAGCTTCACGGGCGGTCCGGGCTCAGTTCATCGGCGCGCGGCCGGTGGCGGAGGCCGGCAGGCCATCCGCGCCGACCGCCGTGAGCGGCGACTGGTCGGAATTGCCCGGCACGTTCTGCGGCGCCAGCGTCTTGCTCGGCGCGACGACGGGCTGTGTCGTGGCCGGCGGGTGATGGTTGGAGAACCAGGTGGCGATCTGCTGCACGATCGTGTCCGCCAGCGCGTTGGCGATGCGCTGCTGCGTGGTGTCCTGCGCGACGCCGGCGGCGAAATATTCCTCGTTGATGATGTTGAAGCCATCCATGGTGGTGGCGTCGCCGCTGGCCACCTGTTCCGGCACCGGCGCCACCGTGAGCAGCACCCAGTGCGAGCGGCCCACCATCCGGGTGCGCTCGGAGGTGTTGTCGCCGTGGATGCCGATCGCTTCGCCGGAAACGGACATGGACGCGTTCAGCGTATAGCCGTTCGGCTGCGCGTCGCTGGTGCCGGCCAGGCGTTGCTGCAGCGCCAGACGAAGTTCCTGGCCTGCGCGGTCGGGGATATTGGCGACGTAGATGTCCGGCAGCTTGGCGGTCACGCTGTTGGCGCCGCCACCATAGAGGGGCTGGAAGCCGCATCCGGCGAGGGGCGTGGCCAGGAGGGCGGCCAGCAGGATCGCCGCGCGCCTCATCCCGCGATCACCAGATTGACGATGCGGTTCGGCACATGGATGCGCTTCACCACGCGCTTGCCCTCGATCAGACGCGCCACGTTCTGCTCCGCTTCCGCCGCGGCGATCACCTGCTCGGCCGGAGCATCCGGCGGCATCTCGATCGTGCCGCGCAGCTTGCCCATGATCTGCACCGCGATGGTGACGGTGCGCGCCACCAGCAACGACGCGTCCGCCTCCGGCCATGCGGTCTCGGCGACAAGGCCGCGCCCGGGCAGCAGGGCCGACCAGAGCGTCTCCGCCAGATGCGGCATCATCGGGCCGATCAGCAGGGACAGGGTTTCGGCGCATTCGCGGCGCGCCCAGTCGAGATCGGCGACACGTTGCTGCTGCGACGCATCCGACAGGGCGGAGGCGAGCTCGTGCAGTCGCGCCACCGCGGTATTGTAGGTGAAGCTTTCCAGCGCTTCCGTCACAGCGGCGATGGTGCGGTGCGTGGCGCGCCGCAGCGTGTCGGCCGCGTCGCCGAAGGCGTCGGGCATCGGCGCGGGTTGTGTCTCGGCAGCCACCTGGGAGACGAGCCGGAACACGCGCTGGCCGAAGCGGGCGGCGCCGACCACGCCGGCCTCCGTCCATTCCATGTCCCGCTCGGGCGGGCTGTCGGACAGCACGAACCAGCGCGCGGTATCGGCGCCGAAACGGTCGATGATCGCTTCCGGCGACACCGTGTTCCGCTTCGATTTCGACATCTTCTCGACGCGGCCGATCTGGACGGCTTCGCCCGTGTCGCGGCGCACGGCGCCGGTTGTGGAGCGGATCACTTCGTCGGGATAGAGCCAGCTCCCCTCCGCGTCGCGATAGCTTTCGTGCAGCACCATGCCCTGCGTGAACAGGCGCCGGAACGGCTCGTCCACGCCCAGATGGCCGGTGGCGCGCATGGCCCGGGTGAAGAAGCGGGCATAGAGCAGATGCAGGATCGCGTGCTCGATACCGCCGATATACTGGTCCACCGGCAGCCAGCCATCGGCCGCCGCGCGATCGGTGGGTGTCTCCGCATGCGGCGCGGTGAAGCGGGCGAAATACCAGGCGCTGTCGACGAACGTGTCGCAGGTATCGGTTTCGCGCAGCGCCGCGGCGCCGCAGCGCGGGCAGGATACGTGTTTCCAGCTCGGATGATGGTCGAGCGCGTTGCCCGGACGGGCAAAATCGAGATCGTCGGGCAGGCGGACGGGGAGCTGGTCGTCCGGCACCGGTTGGGGGCCGCAGGCGGTGCAATGGATCACGGGGATCGGGCAGCCCCAGGCGCGCTGGCGCGAGATTCCCCAGTCGCGCAGCCGCCAGTTCACCACGCCGCGGCCGGCGCCGTCGGCTTCAAGCCGGTCGATCGCCGCACGCTTGCCGGCCGCGGTGTCGAGCCCGTCCAGGAAGCCGGAATGGATCAAAATTCCGTCGCCGTCGAGGGCGGTGTCCCCGACCGTGACCTGTTCGGCATCGGCGCCGGGCGGCAGCACCACCACCGGTACCGGCAGACCGTATTTGCGGGCGAAATCGAGATCGCGCTGATCGCCGCACGGGCAGCCGAACACGGCGCCGGTGCCGTAGTCCATCAACACGAAATTGGCGATCCAGACCGGGAAGGTCGCCCCCTCGATGAAGGGGTGGCGCACGCGCAGCCCGGTGTCGTAGCCGCGTTTCTCCGCGCTTTCGATCGCGGCCTCGCTGGTGCCGAGGCTGCGGCATTCGGCCACGAAGGCGGCGGCGGCCGGATCGCGCTGCGCGGCGATGGCGGCCAGCGGATGGTCGGCGGCGATGGCCAGGAACGACATGCCGAACAGCGTGTCGGGGCGGGTGGTGTAGACCTCGACCGACTCGATCGCGCCGGCGGGCCGGTCGAGGGCGAAGCGGACCCGGGCGCCTTCGGAGCGGCCGATCCAGTGCGCCTGCATCACCCGCACGCGCTCGGGCCAGTCATCCAGACCGTCCAGCGCCGAGAGCAGGTCCGGCGCGAAATCGGTGATCTTCAGGAACCACTGGCTGAGGCGTTTCTTCTCGACCACGGCGCCGGAACGCCAGCCGCGCCCGTCGATCACCTGCTCGTTGGCGAGCACGGTCTGGTCGATCGGGTCCCAGTTCACCAGCGCGTCGCGACGTTCCACCAGGCCGTGCCGCCACAGGTCGAGAAACAGCTTCTGCTGCTGGCCGTAGTAGTCCGGCAGGCATGTGGCGATCTCGCGATCCCAGTTCAGCGACAGGCCGAGCCGCTTGAGGGTCCCGCGCATGGCGGCGATGTTGTCGAGCGTCCAGCGTGCCGGATCGGAGCCGCGCTCGCGCGCAGCGTTTTCCGCCGGCAGGCCGAACGCATCCCAGCCCATCGGATGCAGCACGGCGTGGCCGCGCGCACGCTTGAAGCGGGCCAGGACATCGCCCAGCGTGTAGTTGCGGACGTGTCCCATATGGAGCTGGCCGCTCGGATAGGGGAACATCTCCAGCACGTAGTATTTCGGCCGGTCCGCGGGCGGCACGTCCGGCACGGAGAAACAGTCCGCCGAGTCCCAGGCCTGCTGCCAGCGCGTTTCCGCCGCGCCGAAATCGTAGCGTGCGCTGCTGGCCTCTGCAGGCGAAGCGGGGGAGATGGTGTCGGTGGTCATCGGCGCGCGGCGGTTCGTGTCGGGGCGATCAGTTGGCGCCGCCGGCATCGGCACGCAGCTGGCGGGCGCGGGCCAGAATCTTGCTGGTGATGTCGGCCGACGTGTTGGGCGCCACCGGCTGGTCCACCCATTCGCCGTCCTGCTTCACCTGCCGGAACACCGAGACGCGGATATTGTCGGAGCGGAGTGCCTTGCCGAGCACATAGGCGTTGGCCTTGAAGCGTTCGCCGCTCGTGGTGGGGGGGCTGTACCAGTCCGTAATGATGATGCCGCCCTGCGGTTCGGCCGCGGAGAACGGCATGAAGCTCAGCGTGTCGATCGCGGCGCGCCAGAGATAGGCATTGACCCCGGGGGCGTTCTGGTCGCCGCCGTTCGAGCCGGACCCGTCGCCCATCAGGTGGTTGTCGTGGACGGGGGTCGCGAGCGCCGCGGTGTCGCCGGCGATCGGACTGGAGCTGTCGCTGCCATGCCCGCAGGCAGCCAGGCCGGACAGGAGAATGGCCCCGGCGATGGAGCGGAGGGCAAACGCGGAGCGTGCGGGCAAGCGAAGCATCGTGACGCCTCTTCCTGGGGAACGGGGCCAAAAGGGGGGCTCGAACGGAACCGTTCTGCGGGTGTGTCTATCCTGCAAGCGGTTCCGCGCCAAGCGGCCGGCGTGCGCGCCGGCTCCGGGGGGCGGTCGAGCCGACGGTCGCGGCTGTCGCGCCGTCCACCGTTGGCGATGCGCGCTTCGCGTCTCCTCCGCCCGGCTCTCCTGCGTGGGACTCCCCCGCCTCCGGCCGCAACCCGGCCAACAGCAACCCGTCACGCAGGATGGCGGCCTGGACCGGGTCGCGCAGACCGGCTCGGGAGACCAGCGTCCCGGCATCGCTGTCCGGCCAGGCTTGCAGCAGCCGTTCCAGCGTTCGCGCCGCTTCGCCGCTGCGCCCCAGATGACCCAGCGCGGCCAGATACGGCACATGGGCCAGAAACAGACCGGGATGCAGCTCGGTGTGCTGCAGGCCGAGCCGCGCGGCCTCCTCGAAATCGCCTCGCAGCAGGGCGAGCATGACGCAGGCCAGATCCAGCATGCCGGCGAAGGGGTGGGTGTCGAACAATTCCTTGTAGCGTTCGACGAACCGCTCGGCCTCGTCCAGTCGTCCGAGCCTGATCTGGACGATGGCGCCGGCGGCCCAGGAGAGGGAGGAGTAAGGATCGACCCGAAGGGCTCGCTCCACCATCCCCAAAGCCGCGTCCGGCCGATCCTGCAACTCGCTGAGAATGAGGGCGCAGACGGCGAGCGCCACCGTTTCGGACGGGTTGATGGCCAGGGCGGCGCGCGCTTCCGCATCGGCCCGCTGCGCATGCAGCGCCGGATCGCCCCAGCGTTGCAGAGCCATGATCAGATGCGACAAACACAGGACCGTATGGAGATGCGCGCTGTCCGGCGCCGCTTCCAGTGCATGCTCCAGCTTACCGATGCAGAGCTCGACGCCCGCGCGGTCGGCTCCGTTCAACCGCAGCAGCGTCAACGCCGCCAGTTGATGCGGTTCGAGCTCGGCTTCCGGCAGACGGCGCGACTGCACCGCTTCGGCCACGACGATCTCGGTGGGCAGGCGTGCGGAGGCGTGCGCGGCGATCTGGTCCTGCAGGGCCAGCAATCCGTCGATCCGTCCGTCGAACCGTTTCGCCCAGAGAAGCTGGCCGTTGGCGGCGATGTCGCTCATGCGCAGGATCACGCGCACCGTATCGCCCAGCGTCTGGATCGTGCCGTCCACCACGAAGCGCACCCCGAAACGGCGGCGCAGAAGGGCATCGTCGCGTCCCTGCGACAGGCATTCGTCCAGGGCGCTGTCCGAGACGACGCGGCTCCAGCTATTGCCCACCAGCGTCGTTTGGAGCGTTTGCACCAGTCCGGCGGCGAAGCTGCCGATGCGCGGGTCGTTACCGGCATTGAGCGCCATGACGGGAATAATCACCAGCAAGGGCTGATCGCCGGCCTGATGCTGTGGCGCCGGCCAGGTCGCGGCCGGGGCGACGCCGCCCGGCGCCGGCGACAGGGGCGAAGGCGGCACGGCGAGGGTGGGCGCCGCGGCGTCCTCGCCTGTCTCCGTGGGGGGTGTGGATGAGACGGCGTCGCTGGCGTTCACCAGGGCCGGTGCCCCCGCTTCGCGCTCCAGCCCCAATCCCTGCAGAGCGTCGAGCAGGTCGGGCTGCGCCGCGCCGAGACTGGCCGGCCCGATCATGGCGATGCAGCGTTCGCCGAGCTGTCGCGCAAGCGCCAGGTTGCCGAGCGCCCGATGCGCCTTGAGCGTGGCAAGCCAGGCCCGCGTATGACAGGGGTCGAGCGAAAGCAGTTGTTTCGCGGCGATCAGGATGGCCTCCGGATCGCGATGCCGCCCCAGCATCTCCTCGAACAATTCCATGGCGTGGTCGCGCAGCCGGGCGCGTTCGGTCGCCAGCCAGGCATCCAGTGCCGGGTCTGTGCCGCTGAGCTCCTCCAGCAGCATGCCCTCGATCGGCGGCAGGCTATCGGCCTGACCCGGACGGGCCGTGAGAATGCGTTCCGCATCCACGGAGGTCAGCGCCGGCTTCAGCGCCATGGTGTGCCGGTCGACGGTGATCACATCGGTGCCGAGCGGGCTCAGCGCCTCGCTGAGACGATGGATTTCCTGGCGCAGCGAGGCGCGCGCCTGTCCCTCCGAGCGCCGGCTCCACAGGAGTTCGGCCAGCCGCAGGCGCAGCACGGGGCGGCGTCCATTTAGCGCCAGGATCGCCAGGAGCGCCCGGGTTTTCCGGCCCAGCGGTAGAACGCTCTCGTTGCCGAGGGTCAGCGCTTCCATGCGGCCGATCAGCTTGAGGCGGAGCAGCACAGCATCCGGTCTCGGGGGCCCCGGTCTGGTCGTCAACAACACCTTCGCTTCCCGCCTTTCTTGCTTGGCGGAGTTGGGACAATCTCCGCAAGTTCTATCCTAGGATGGTTTCGATTTGGTTGCCCATCCGATCTGACGCGATAAGCGCGGAACCGCTCGGCGATAGCAGCGATGGTGTGCCCATGAGCAATGATATCCTGTTTACCCCGATTTTCGCCGGCGCCCTGGCCCTGCGCAATCGGATCGTCATGGCTCCGCTCACGCGAAGCCGTTCCAGCGAGGCGGGCATCGTGCCGCCTTTCGCGGCCGAGTATTACGCGCAGCGCGCCGGGGCGGGGCTGATCGTGTCGGAAGCGACCAACATCTCGCCGCAGGCGCGGGGCTATGCCATGACGCCGGGCATCTGGAACGCGCAGCAGGTCGAGGCCTGGCGCGGCGTGACGGATGCCGTGCATGCCAGGGGCGGCACCATGGTGCTGCAGCTCTGGCATACCGGCCGCATCTCCCATCCTGATCTGCATGGGGGCGAGCTGCCCGTGGCGCCGAGCGCGATCCGCCCGACCGGACAGGCGTTCACCCGGGACGGCCTGAAGGATCACGTCACGCCGCGCGCGCTGGAAACGGACGAGATCCCACGCATCGTCGAGGATTATCGCAACGCCGCCCGATGCGCCCGCGAGGCCGGCTTCGACGGCGTGGAGGTCCATGCGGCCAACAACTACCTGCTGGAACAGTTCATCCGCGACAGCACGAACCGGCGCGACGACCGCTATGGCGGTACGGTGGAGAACCGCATCCGCTTTCCCGTCGATGTGGTGCGCGCCGTGACGGAAGAGTGGGATGGCGGCGACCGCGTCGGCATTCGTCTGTCTCCCGGCACCACCATGCCGGGCGAAACCCCGCTCGACAGCGATCCGGCCGGCACCTATGGCGCGTTGCTGACCGCGCTGAAGCCGCTGGGACTTGCCTATGTGCACATGATCGAGGGCGTGACCCAGCAGAAGCGCGATCAGCCGGACGGGCTCGATGCCGCCTGGATCCGGCGGCATGTGGACGGGGTCGTGATCGGCAACAACGGCTATTCGGCAGAGCTGGCGGCGGAGGCGATCGGTGCGCGGCGTGTCGATGCCGTCAGCTTCGGACGTCCCTTCATCGCCAATCCCGATCTGGTGGAGCGCCTGCGCACAGGAGCGCCCCTTGCCGAAGCGCCCAAGCCATACTGGTATGGCGGCGGCAGCACCGGCTATTCCGACTGGCCGGCCATGCCAAAGACCGCCTGAACCGACCGGCCGGGCGGTGCGATCCGCCCGGCCAGTGACCCTAGAAGCGGCGCGGGGCTTCGTTCAGCGACATATCGCGCATGTCGCTGCCGGTAACGCCGTCCTCCTCGTCCGTGTCGGACAGGCCGTCCATGCCGGCGCTGTGGTCGCCGTCATGCGCGAGGATCTCACGCTCGCGCGGGCCCTCGGTGCGATCGATCAGGAACAGCCGGCCGATCCTGGCCTCCTTCGCAGCCTCCGCGGCACGATGACGCGCCTCGTCCAGCGGCAGGGGTGTGCCATCCCGCGTGATCAGGCGGCTGGTTTCCTCGGATTGGTTCGCATGGATCACGATCAGCTCCATCATGAGAAGGTGCGGATCGTCTTCCTCGAACCGGTGCATCAGCACGACGGCCGGTCCGTCCGGCAGCGGGTCGTGCGGCTTGAGCGTCGTGAACTCGGGCATGATGGACTCCTCCTGCGATCGCAAACGATGCCGGGGAGGGGGTGGTTCACCCGCCGGGCTGCACCACCATGCAGGGAATGCCGTGTCCGGACAGGGAGGAGCAGGCCTGCCCGGCATCGGCGCGAGCGAGTCCGGCGAGGCGGGCACGGTACAGCACGCCGTGGCCGAAAGGCTGCGTCGGCTGCACCACGCTCTGACTGCCGGCGAGCAGGGCATAATCGGCCTGACGGGCCATGGTGGTGGCGAAGCGCGCCTGCTCCACCGAGGTGTAGGCGCCGACCTGGATCGCCCAGTTGCCGAAACTGGCCGGCGCGCGCGCCGCCACCGGAATCGGGCTCGGTCGACCATAGGCGGTAGCCGGTTGATAGGCGGGAATCGTGGCCGGTGCGGCGGCGACGGCGATTGGCGCGGCGGGACAGGGCTCGTCATAGGCCGCGTCCGGATCGCCGGGGCAGCGCGCCTGCGGCATCGCCATGGGCCGGCCGATCGGGGGCGCCACCGGCACGGCGCTGGCGATCGCGACGGGTGCGGCCACCGGCAGGGCGGCCGGAACGGGCGGCGTCTGGCACGGCGCATCCGGATCATAGGCCGCGTCGGGATCGTGCCAGCAGGCCGCTCCGCCGCCGCGCCTGCGTCGCGACCAACTCCGCGAGACCGGGGTGCGATAGGAGGCGAGCTGTACCGGCGCGATGGTGTTGTCCGGCGTGCCGCCCGTGGCATAGGCGGCCAGCGGGCCGCTCATCGCGATCTCCGTGCCCAGGTTGGGCGCGATGGAGGCGACGTAGTTGACCGTCTCGTTGGGCAGCGACCGGCCGCGATAAAGGTAATCCTCCAGACGCTGCGGCCCGGCATTGTAGGCGGCCAGGAAGGCCGGCGCGCCATATTTGCTGTACATCTGTCTGATGTAGGCGGTGCCGGCGAGAATATTGTCATGCGGCTCGAACGGGTCGTTGCCGAGATTGTACTGGGCCTGCAGGTCGGCATAGGTGGCCGGCATCAACTGCATCAGCCCCATCGCGCCCGCGCTGGACACGATCGGTTGGCCGTTCCTGTATTCGTGTCCGCCGGATTCCTGGTGCATCACCGCGCGTATCCATTGCTGCGGCACGGAGAAGCGGTTGGAGGCGTCGCGAATATAGGGCCGCCACGGATCGCCCGGCGGTCCCGGCTCGGGATAGACCTGGCTGCCCGGCGAATAGGCGTCGGTGCGGGCCAGGCGCGAACCGCCGCCGCAGGCCGCCAGCACGCAGAGCAGCGGCAGCAGCCACAGGCCGGAGGGCATCGAGGGGCGGGCGGGCATGATGTGGCATGGTGACCGGCCGAACGAGCCGGATCAATCGCTACGTGTTCCGATCAGGCGATTCCTGGCCGTACTTGCCGATCTGCCACAGGCGCGCGCGCTAAGTCGTTGGAGCGCGGTCGGGCCAATTGAAGGAGAAGCAGCGCTCGCGTTCCTGCCGGAACAGCGCGTCGGTCTCGCCGGCCCTGCCGATCGAGCGCATCATCGAGAAGAAGCCTGCGCCCGGTGTTCCTGTGCCTTTCGAGACCACGAGGCCCATCAGCTGAGGTTCACCCCGCCGGATGTTCTCCCGCGACACCGTGCGGAAGGCGGCCAGCAGCGAGGCAACGAACCCCTGGTGGAAGCGGAACCCAAGAGCCGCCGCGACATCGCCATAGGTCAGGAGAGCCTGTTGCCGGGCAACGGCAATCAAGATCGCGCGCAATGCGATCGGGTCGACACGTTCGGCCGTTCGCCTATCCGGGACCGGGGCTGCCATCTGATGCACACCCCTCACGACGGTCTTCTGTTCTTGATCGGCGATGTCCGGACTTGTGCTCTGCCCGGCATCGTGTGACGTCCCACGTATCGGTCGCGAGCTTCTTTGCGCGCCAGCCAGAATGATGCTGATCGCCGGGGTCGTCGGCGTGACCACATAGCCGGTGGCCAGGTCGCCGATCATCAGGCCGTCCTCCGGCGGCGCGAGGCGCCAATGCGTGGCGATCAGAAGGCAGATGGCCGCATCCAGCCGGTCCTGATCGCCTTTCCGGGGCTTCTCGAGGGCGCCCTGCGACCGTGACCATCGGGCAAGCTCTCCAAGGCCAAGTCGCTCCGCGGCGGAAGCCAGGCCGTCGCAGACGATACGCCAGTCGTCCTCCGTGAACTTTCTGACTGACGGATTATATTTCGCGCCGCGGCCGCGCTCGACCAGTTCCGGAATCAGCGCCGGAAGGGCCAAAGCGGGGAACACTTCGATCGCGAACCGGCCGTCGCTTGCAGTGCGGCAGCGGATCGGGTCCTGCTGCAGATCCAGCGAACGGAGGAACCGCCAGATCGGTGCGTCATCGCCGAACATGACGCCGCGCGCTCCACCGCGAAAGGCAGGCTGCACGCCGCCTTTCAAACGGCTGATCAGGCGTGCGGCGATGCGGTCCACCGGTCTCGCGCCGGTCTGGTTCGGCACCACGGTCGGCTGGTCGATGGCGACCAGAAGCAGCGTTGCATTCGCGGCAAGGCGTTGGACGAAGCGCTCCGCCTCGTCGAATCGCGCCAGGAAGGGCGGGTGAAAGACGCTGGTGCCGCCGGGCGTGGTCTCCCATGCGCAAACGCCGCCTGGATGACGCGGCTGGTCGGTCCAGGCGGAGTCGAAGCCGACCAGAACCGTGCGGCTCACAGCAGGCACAGCGCCAGCAGCGCCCGGCGCATCTCCGGCGGCAGGGTGTCGCCTGTGGCCGGATTGCCGTCGAGATCGGCCGGTGCGTCGGCAGCGGAAAGATAGCGCCAGCCCTGGAAGGCTTTCACCGTGCGCGGCGTGACCGGCAGCAGCGGCCCGTCGAGCACCACGCCGGCGCAGGGCGTGCCGTCCTCTCGCTGATCCGGCACGATGGCGTGGATGCGCTGTCGGCACAGCAGCATGCCGCCCGTGACCCAGTAGATCGAGCCGCCGTCGAGGATTTCGTCCGCGCGGCGCGGGAAGTTGCGCGTGCGGAAGAAGGGGCGTCCGCCATGCGCGCCGGTCTCGGCGGCGCGGCGCTTCTGCCAGCCGGTCAGCACGTCCGGCGTGGGCGAGCCGACTGCCAGCTTGATCAGATGCAGCATGGTTGGGTGTCTAAGGGTATTCCGCATCCCGGTGAAGCCGAGAGCAGCTGAGTCTTCTTTTTCTGAAGAAAAAGAAGCAAAAAGACTTTTGTCCGTTTGGGTTTAGGTGTGGCTCGGTACGGAGCCAAACGGACAGAAGCTTCTTGGTCCCTGCTGGGACGAACATCTTCCCAGCTTCGTAGGCCGGCCGACGCCCGACCGGCGCGATTCCAATCAGTGATGCGGCGGCGTGAACTGGGCGTCGTGCACGAACTCGTCCGTGAAACGCTTGAAGTCGATCTCCTGCACCACGCTCACCGGACGCAGCCCCATGCCCTTCGGCGCCAGGTTCGGCGCCCAGACATGGGCGTGGCCGTAATTCACCCCGTCGGTGAGATCGACATCCATCATCGCGTCCACCGCATGCGTGATCAGCGACGGATCGGCGGCGACGGCGGCGGCCATCTCGTCCCAGAGCGGCAGCGGCGACATGTTCGCCTTGAGATAGGCGGTCAGCGGCGTCTTCACCGAGGCGATCCGGTCCATCAATGCCTTGTCCATCATCACCTTGCCGGACACGTTGCCGAGGGAGACGATCTTCGGCCAGTCGGCGGTGAGCACGATATGGGCGGCTTCGGGATCGAAGATGAAGTTGAAGTCCGACGCCCAGTCGGCATTGCCTGTGACGGCTTCCATGTTGGTGTCGATCAGCGCGCCCATGAACACGAGCTGTTTGGCCGTGGCCGCGAAGCTCGGGTCGAGACGGATCGCCAGAGCCAGATTGGTCATCGGACCCACGGCCACGATCGTCACCTGATGCGGATGCGCGTGCACCTCGCGGATCAGGAAGTCGGCTGCGGTTTCGGTGCCGGTATGGGTGTGCGGCGCGCCTTCGGACAAGGCAGGAACAGGGGGCTGCGTGGCGGGAACGCCGTCGATCGAACCGAGACCGCCCCAGGCGCCCTTCCAGGGGATTGGGCCGAACCGCTCTTCCCAGTTGCGCATGCGGGCGACGCTGTTCACCAGCGGCAGGGTCGCGCCGTCGAACACCGGCACATCGGAGCGGCCGGCGATTTCCAGGAAGCGCAGCAGATGCGCCGCCTCGGCGTTCTCCCAGCCATCGCCGGCGACCACGGTGAAGCCCAGCACCTTGACGTGGGGATTGGCGAGCAGAGGCAGGGTGGACTGCAGATCGGAACCGCCCGGGCCGAGGAAATCGTTGTCCTCGATCACCAGCATCGGCGCTTGCGCGCGCGCGTGCGGCGCCGCGAGCGTGCCGGCGGACAGCAGGGCGAGCGCGGCCATCCTGCGGCCCCAATCCCGAAAGCGGGTTCTGTTCAACGCGTTCCCTCCTACTTCACCAGCGCGCCCAGCAGCGCTTCGAGCCTGATCCGGCCGTCCTCGGTGGCACGCAGGCAACCCTCGTGCCAGTCGAGGTAGTTCTCTGCCAGAGCCTGTTCGAGAATGTCCGGTTCCAGAGCGTCGACCAGGGCGGTGCCGGTGCGGGCCCGGAACCGCGCCGCGTCGATGCCCTCGCGCAGGCGCAACCCCATCAGCAGCATCTCCCGGGCCGGCTCGGGCGCCACCAGCACGGTTTCCGCGGTGCTGCCGTGGCCGTCTCGCTCCACCAGATCGGCCCAGGGTTCGGGGGCGCGGTGGCGTCTGGTGGCGTGGATCGCCTGGCCGCCGGCGACGGGCAGGGTCAGGCGCCCATGGGCGCCCGGGCCAATCCCGGCATAATCGGCGTAGCGCCAGTAGGCCAGATTGTGCCGGCTTTCCGAGCCCGGTCGGGCGTAGTTGGACACTTCATAGGCGAGCAGGCCGTGCCGCGCGGCGACGAGCTCGGTCTCGGCGTAAAGGGCCGCGCCCAGTGCCTCGTCCGGCAGGACGATGAGCCCCTGGCGATGCAGCGCCTCGAAGCGCGTGCCGGGTTCGATGGTGAGCTGGTAGAGGGAGAGATGATCGGCGGCGAGCGCCAGGGCCTGGTCGAGTTCCGCGCGCCAGCTCGCGACCGTCTGCCCGGGGCGCGCATAGATCAGGTCGAACGAGAACCGGGGAAAGATAGCGCGGGCGGTTTCCAGCGCGGCGATCGCCTGTCTGCCGTCGTGCTCGCGGCCCAGCATGCGCAGATCGCCGTCGTCGAGGCTCTGCACACCGACGGAGATGCGGTTGATCCCGGCCTGACGAAAGGCGTGCAGCCGGCCGGTTTCGATCGAGGTCGGGTTGGCCTCGAGGGTGATCTCGAGATCGGCCACCGGATCGAACAGCCGCGTGGCGTCCTCGACAAGGGCCGACACCGTATCGGGCGCCATCAGGCTGGGTGTGCCGCCACCGAAGAAGATCGAGCCGAGCCGTCGCCGGCCCAGCCGGGCCGCTTCCCAGGCGAGTTCCGTGCGCAAGGCGCGGGCGAAGCGCTCCTGCGGCAGCACCTCGCGCACATGGCTGTTGAAGTCGCAGTAAGGGCATTTCCGCAGGCAGAACGGCCAATGGATATAGAGGGCGAGCGGCTCCATCAGATGGCGATGCGGACGCCCAGCTCCACCACGCGGTCGGACGGGATGCGGAAGAATTCGATCGCCGGCACCGCGTTGCGCGCCATGACCAGGAACAGCGACATGCGCCAAAGCCGCATCTTGGGAATGGTGCCGCGCACCAGCACCTCGCGGTTGATGAAGTAGGAGGCCTGCATCGGATCGAAATCGACGCCGTGAGCGCCGAGTTCTTCCAGCGCGCGCGGCAGGTTGGGACTTTCCATGAAGCCCACCCGGATGGTGACGCGGTGAATGTTCGGCGCCAGCTCCTCGACCTTCATGCGGCCTCCGGCATCGGCTTCGGGCTGGTCGAGGTTCTGCACCGTCACGAACAGGACGCGCTCGTGCAGCACCTTGTTGTGCTTGAGATTGTGCAGCAGGCAGGCCGGCACGTATTCCGCATTGGCGGTCAGGAAAATGGCGATGCCGGGCACGCGCAGCGTGCGCGATTGCGGCAGTCGCGCCAGAAAGGAATTAAGCGGCAGACTGTCCTGGCGCCAGCGGTTCAGGATCAGGCCGCGGCCGGTCTTCCAGGTCGTCATCAGCGTGGTCAGCACCACGCTCAGCAGCAGCGGCACCCAGCCGCCTTGCGGAATCTTCAGCGCATTGGCGGCGAAGAAAGTGGCATCCAGCAGGAAGAAGCCGCCGAACACGGCGACGGAGGCAAGACGCGACCATTTATAGACGCGCCGGAACACCACCATGGCCAGAACGCAGGTGCACATGAAGGTGCCGGTCACCGCGATGCCATAGGCGGAGGCGAGGTTGGCCGAGGAGCGGAACGCCAGAACCAGCAGCACCACGCCCACGGCCAGCGCCCGGTTCACCTGCGGAACATAGATCTGGCCTTCCTCGTTCGCGTTGGTGTGCAGCACGCGCATGCGGGGGAAATAGCCGAGCTGGATGGTCTGCCGGGCGACGGAGAACGCGCCGGTGATCATCGCCTGGCTGGCGATCACCGTGGCCAGCGTTGCCAGAATCACCATGGGCAGCTGCGCCCAGGACGGACAGAGCAGAAAGAACGGGTTCTTGATCGCCGCTGGATTGCCGATGATGAGGGCGCCCTGGCCAAGATAGTTCAGGGCCAGGGAGGGAAGCACGAGCGCCACCCAGGCGGCCCGGATCGGCCTGCGGCCGAAATGGCCCATGTCGGCGTAGAGCGCTTCCGCGCCGGTCACCGACAGCACCACCGCGCCCAGCGCGATGAACGCCATGTAGCCGTGATGCAGAATGAACTGCACGGCGTGATGCGGCAGAAGCGCCTGGAGAACGAATGGATGGCGTATCACCTCCGCCGCGCCGACCACGCCGATCGCCAGGAACCAGAGCAGCATCACGGGGCCGAACACGCGGCCGACCCGTCCCGTGCCGCACCATTGCAGGCTGAACAGCGCAATGATCACCACCAGGGCGATCGGCAGTACCACCTCGGCGGCGCTGGGAAGACTGACCTCGAGCCCTTCCACGGCGGACAGGACCGAGATGGCGGGGGTGATGGTGCCGTCGCCGAAGAACAAACAGGCGCCGACGATGCCGACCAGCCCGAGCGTGGCCCGGAGCTTCGGACCCGGCGCCACGCGCTGCGCCAGCGCCATCAGCGCCAGGATACCGCCCTCGCCGTTATTGTCGGCACGCATGATCAGGGCGACGTATTTCACCGTCACGACCAGGATCAGCGACCAGAAGATCAGGCTCTCGATGCCCAGGATTTCCCAGCGGGAAGGCGGGGCATGGTCGCTGATGATGTTGATGGTGGAGCTGAGCGCATAGAGGGGGCTGGTCCCGATATCGCCGTAGACGACGCCGAGCACGGCCATCAGCGAGGCGGCCGTGACGGCTTGGTTGCGGATGGTTCCGTGGCCGCCGCCCGGGGGCGGCGTCTCCGCGCCGCTGCGCGTGCCGACGGCAGGGGTTTCGGGAAGCGGCCCCCGATCGGGGGCCGTGCCGGTTCCCCGATCGGGGCCGGACGTGCCGACGAGGTCGCTCATCGGGCGAAGCTCCGGAGAGAGGGGGACATCATCGCGGCTCACGCGATCGCATTGCGCGGCATGTGAAGCGCGGAGCCAGGCGTCGGTTCCGGCCGCGCACCGAAGATGGCGCTGCCGACCCTGACCGAGGTGGCGCCATGCCGGATGGCGAGAGGAAAATCGTCCGACATGCCCATGGAGAGTTCCGGCAGGCCGTGAGCAGCCGCCATCGCGGCCAGTCTGGAGAAGAACGGGGCGGGGTCGAGGCCGTTGGGCGGGATCGCCATTAGCCCCGCCAGCGCTGCGCCGAACCGGCGCTGGCAATCTTCGATGAACGCGTCAGCCTCGACGGGTGCAACCCCGGCCTTTTGCGGCTCCTCTCCGATATTGACCTGGACCAGGAGGGAGGGAAGCCGCCCCTGCCTGCCCGCTGCCGTCTCGATCGCATCCGCGAGGCGCGGACGATCCAGCGTCTCGATGCGATCGGCGATGCGTACCGCGTCGCCGGCCTTGTTGGTCTGGATCGCGCCGATCAGATGAAGGCGGAGCGCGGGATGGTCCGCCCGCAGATCCGCGAATTTGCCGTTCGCCTCCTGGACCCGGTTCTCGCCGAAAACGGTCTGCCCGGCCGCCAGGGCTTCGAGCACGGCCTCGCGCGGCTGGAACTTGGAGACGGCGACCAGTTCGATCGCATCCGGTGCGCGCCCGGCCGCCAGGGCGGCCTCGCGCATGCGGGCGCGGATCGCCGCGAGCGCGCGGGTGATCGTGGAGGGGTCTGCGCCGTCGTCCGGCCGCCCGGCCGAGGGCGTTCGATCCAGGGAAGGAAGCTTCATCGGCTGTTGGTTCCTTCGCCTGGGCCGGGACGTCAAGCGTCGCCGATCTCCAGCAGTAATTCCCGGGCGTGCAGCCGTTCGTTCCGCGCCAGCAGAATTGCTGTCCGGCCGGCGGGGTCGCTGGATATCTCACCTTGAAGGCGGGTTTCGCCATTGCCGACTGTGCGGGTCAGGATCGCCATTTCCGCAATCACCGCCTGCCGTCGTTCCGGCGTGCCGGGATCGAACCACAGGAGGCAGACGCGCGCCCAGCCATCCAGCACCGCCTCCAGCCGGTGCAGCCAGTCCGGTCCCTGCCGTACGCCGTCCCGCCAGGCTTCCAGCAGCGGCATCGGATCGAGCAGAACCGCGTCCACCTCCGGCAGCAACCGGTCGAGCGCGGCGAGGCTGGCATCGGCCGCATTGATGATCCGGCCGATCATGGCGCCGTCGGCGCCGTGGCCGGCGCTCTGTTCCTCTGCCAGCGCACTGCGGAGCCTCTGCAGCAGTTTGGCGGTGCGCCCCCAGCGTCCGGCGCCGCCGCGCGGCGTGCCGGACGGGGCCCAGGCCTCGGGCAGGCAGCCGTCTGCTCCGGCACCCGTGGCCAGGGTGGCGAACTGGGAAGACACGCTCCGCAGGGCTTCGGCCAGGTCCGGAGCATGCCAGCCGAGCCGTCCGGCCATCTGAAAGAAGCCGGTCCGGCTGAGACAGCGTGCCGCGTCTTCCGGCCGGATGAAGCCGGCGCGACGCGCGATCACCATCAGGAGTTGGCCGCCCAGGCGCAGGGCCCCGTTGCGCTGCTGCTCTTCCACGTCGCGGGCGGCTTCGGCGGCGATCACGCCGGCATGCCCCGCGCTTGCGACGGAGCGTGCCGCCTCCCGCACAACCCGTGGATCGATGTGCTTCTCGCCCGAAAGGCGGCTGATCAACATCGTGTCGTGCAGGCAGGGTGTTGCGAAGCCGGTCACGACTGGCCAGGAGGTGACATAGACACCGCGGCCACCGGACGGATTGGGCAAAATGAACTCGGTTCCATTGTTGCCCGTGCGCAGACGCAGTCCGGCCAGAGTGGGGGTGAGGAGCGGCAGCTGCACGCCTGCGTCGGCGGTATTCTCGTCGCGACGGAGCAGAAAAGCGGAACTGCGCGGCTGCGTGCCGACGGGGTGCGAACCTGGCATACGGGTCCGCCACGACATGGAGGCGCCTCGGGCGGGCAGATCGGCGATTGCCTCGATCATGGTTCGTTTCTCGGCTTGAGGCCTGGTGCTGTTGCCAGCTGCGCGGCGCGCTCGCTGCCGCAGAGCAGCTCCACCATCCGCAACCGGGTCACGGCGGTGCGGTCATCCAGCGCGCCGATGAACGGTGCGATCGCCTCGTCGATCATGGCGTGGTAGTCTCGCCCGCTATCCAGCGCGGTGGCGCCGAGGGCGAAGCTGCGCAGGCGGCGCGCATCGGCCTCGATCGCCAGAATCGCCGCGGAATCGCCGGTTCCGGTCCTGATCGTCCGTTCGAGCTGTTCGAACCGGTCCTGCAAACTCTGGCGGAAGAGATCGCGGCTGCGGTTGCTGATGGCGTCCTGCAGCCGTGCGGACCGTTTCTGCTCGAAACCGGGGCGGTTCTCGATCTGGTTCAGCTCGGCTGCGCGACGCATCACCTCGAGCCGGCGCAGCAGCATGGCCGGATCGATGGCGGGCGGACCCTCGTCGGGGAAATGCGCGTCCTGTTCCAGTTGCCCAAGGATGCGCGTCACGGCCTGGTCGATGCCCACGCGCAGCAGCGTAGCCTGGCGATGATCACGGACGAGCGTCGCGGCGAGACGGACCACAAGATCCGTCGGGACTTCGGCAAACAGCAAGGCCAGCATGGTCCCCCAACCGAGTGGGCCGCTATCCGCAGCGGCTTCCAGCAGCACCAGAACGGCGCGGTCGAGCGCCGGATCGCGTGGTGGCGGCAGGGTGCGAAGGGCGTGGGCGGACCGGAACACGAGCACCATCATCGGCAACAGATCGGGCAGATCGGTGACTGCCGGATCGGTGACTGAAAGACCCTGATCCTGCCGCCAGGCGGGATCGTTCCATTTCTGCCGGATCCGGATGCGCTCCAGAAGATCGGCCGCCGCCGCCCAGAGCGGGCGGCCATGGCGGGACAGTTCGGCCGCGTCGTCGGCGTCGAAGAGGGGGGGGCGGGCAGAGCCGGACCGCCGGCACCGTCGAGCAGGGCGATCACTGGCGACACGATCGACCGGGGCAGGGTGGGCGTTCCGGGTTGCCAGCGGGTAGGCGGAACCAGCAGACGGTCGAAAGGCGTGAACAGAAGCCGGTTGCGGTTCAGGGTCCTGACCGGCCGCAATGTGGCGAGCCGCTCACGAACCGGTTGCAGAAGCGCGTCCGCCGCGCCGCGCTCGGGCATGCTGTCGATCAGCCGGGTCACTTTCCGCAGCTTGGCGTCGCTCGCGGCCAGGAACTCGCTGCCCAGCGCGAGCAGGTCGGCCTTATCGTGCCGATCCGGTAATAGGCTGCCGATGGAAAGGTCAGGCATGGAGGCTTCCCAGCTCGAGTTCCAGCGCCCGGACCCGTTCGTTGCGCTCCACCAGATCGACGATCGATCCCGCGAGGGTAGTTTCGCCGGGATGGTCTCGAGCGGCCGGCACTATTGCGGTTTCGTCGCGCGTTTCGACGGGGTTACGGGCAATCCCGTCTTCCGCGCGGATTCGTTCCGAGAGCAGGCGCAGCAGCGCAGCGAGTTCCGGCAGAACGGCGACGCGCGCCGTCGATGTGGCGCAATCCTGCCAAAGGCAGGCAATGTGGTCCCAGCCGTCCAGAGCGCTTTCGGCGGCGATTGCGGGTCTGAGTGAAAGAATGGGGTCGGTCTGCCAGTCGCGGAGCAGCCCCAGAGGCTGATCCAGGCGCCGGAGCGCTCTCTCGGTCAGCGCCCGCCCATGGTGCTGGCAGTGCTCGAGGTCCGGCAGCAGCCGGCCTAGCTTGGCGTTCAACGCATGACCGGTGCCGCGCTCGGCGCGAAGCAGGCTGATCTCGCGCGCGATCTCGCCGCGCATGCGCTCGAACAGAACCAGCAGCACCGTCATGCGGCCGCCTGGCAGTAGCGGCGCGTAGCCGGTGGAGAGCCGGCCCAGCGCTTCGAAAAGAGTGCCCGGTTCCCAGCCCAGGCGGTCCGCCAGCGTGTTCAGGCCGGTGGTCATCATGCGCGGGCCCGCCCGGCCAAGCCTCTGAAGAAAGCCGATCCGTTCCTCCTCGCCCATAGAGGCGTCCTCGATCAGCGCCATCATCAGGCGCGACCAGAGCCGGAGCTGCTGGCCGTCCTCTCGTGCCCGTCCACGTTCCGCCGCCTCGGCGACCGCGGGCCCGGCATAGCCCTCCAATGCCACCCCCGTCGCAGCAGCGCGCACGGAGGGCGGATCCAGAACGTCCAGTTCCGCCAGCCGGCCGGACAGAACGTGATCGTGCAGCGTCGGCGACGCGTATTCGGCGACGGATTTCCAGCTCACGACATAGATGCCGCGGCGGCCGGACGGATTCGGCATCAGGAATTCCGGTGCGCTCCGGCTGCGTCGTGCGCAGACGCCGGAGAGAAGCGGCGCCGTGAAGGGGATATGCGTTCCGGATGCGTCTTCCGCGCTTCGCTGGTCCTGCTGCCATTCTTGCGAGCGCATCATCGACGGCCACCCTTGGACAATTCTTGTCTGTGGCGGCGCCCTGGCGGTTCGGCCACGCGCGTGGCATCTGTCCGGCGGCGCACCGCACCGTGTGGGATACTGACCGATAACGATGAACAGCCGATTAACGCGTCCCCCGTCTTCCGATCCGACCCGCCAGATCGCCTTCGACGTCCTCGTGGCGGTCAGCGAGAAGCGCCGGGCGCTGGAAGATGCGCTGGACTCGGCGGACCCGGCCGATAGCCAGGTCCTGTCGCGCGACCGGGCGGCCGCGCATCGTTTAGCGGCCACCGTTCTGCGCCGCATGGGCACGCTGGATGCCGCGGTGGAGTCGTTCCTGAAGAAGGCCCCGCCGGAACGGGTGCGGCTGGCGCTGCTGATGGGCGCGGCCCAGCTGCTGCTGCTCGACACGCCGGCGCATGCGGCCGTCGGCACCATCGTGTCGCTGGTGCGCAACAACAAGCTCGAACCGTTCGCCGGGCTGGTGAACGCCGTGCTGCGACGCGTGGCGCAGGCCGGGACGGCAGCGCTGGACGGTCTGGACCAGGCGCGTCTCGATGTTCCCGCCTGGCTGTGGTCGAGCTGGGGTAGCGATGCGCGGCGCATCGCCGAGGCCCTGGGCGGGGAAGCCCCGCTCGATCTGTCGCTGGCTCCCGGCGCCGCCGTGCCCGAAGGCGGCGTCGTGCTGCCCACCGGCTCCGTGCGCCTGCCCGCCGGTACGCGCGTCGCCGCTCTGCCCGGTTTCGAGCAGGGCGCGTTCTGGGTGCAGGATGCGGCCGCTTCCTTGCCGGCGCGCCTGCTGGCGGCCCGGCCTGGTGAACTCATCGCCGATCTCTGCGCGGCGCCGGGCGGAAAAACCGCGCAGCTCGCCCATTCCGGCGCGCGCGTGGTGGCGGTGGAGCGTGACGCGCAGCGTTTGCGCCGCCTGCGCGAGAACGTCGCCCGGCTCGGCCTGGCGGTGGAGCTGGTGCAGGCCGACGCCACGGAATGGCGTCCCGCTCAACCTCTGGATGCGGTCCTGCTGGATGCGCCCTGTTCGGCCACCGGCACCGCGCGTCGCCATCCGGACGTGCTGCGCCTGCGTCGCGCGGCCGATCCCGGCGGCCTGTCCGAAACCCAGGATCGCCTGATCGAAGCGGCTGCGCGCATGCTGCGCCCGGGCGGGCGGCTGGTTTACGCCGTGTGTTCGATGCAGCCGGAGGAAGGACCGCAGCGCGCGGCCGCTGCGGCGCGGTTCGGCTTGCGCCCCGATCCGTTCACCGAGGCGGAGCTGGCGGATGTGCCGGAGGCCCGGACCGCGGAGGGCTGGCTTCGGACCCATCCCGGTTTGTGGCCGGAGCGCGGGGGCATGGACGGGTTCTTCGCCGCCCGGTTCATCCGCGACTGAGCGGGAACCAAGGACCGTTCTGCTCCGTGCCGCGACGCGCACGCCGCCCCAAACGGACGGAGGTGTTTTTGCGTCTTCCAGACCGCATCCCGGCTGTTCAGCGTATCGAAGCTCCTGCACGATCCGGCCTTCGCGTCACGCAGGCGCCGTTCGCCGGAGGGTTGGTTGATGCATCGTTGGTTAGGGTTTCTGGTCGCCGGATCGGCGATCGCGGCGATGGGTGCCGCACCGAACCCGGCGATGGCGCGGACCGCGCCGCCCGCCGTTGCCGGGCAGAACCCGGACGCTTCCGCGCCGCAGATCGCCTGGCGCGAGGGCGACGTCGAGGATGCGTTCGCGGAAGCGCGCGAGAAGAACAAGCCCGTCCTGCTGTACTGGGGCGCCAAATGGTGCCCGCCCTGCAATCAGCTGAAGCAGAGCCTGTTCAAGGACCCGACCTTCATCGCCGAGACGCGGAACTTCATTCCCGTGCATCTCGATGGCGACGCCCCCGACGCGCAGAAATGGGGCGAGCGCTTCGGCATTGCCGGCTATCCCACCGTGATCGTGCTGCTGCCCGACCGCACGGAAGTGACCCGTCTTTCGGGCGGCTCCATGGCGGACACGCTGACCGGCGTGCTGAAGCTCGCCGCCGCGCGCACCTCCTCCACCGAGGATCTGCTGGCACGGGCCGAGACTCCCGGCGCGCTGACCCCGGCCGACTGGCAGCTTCTGTCCAGCTTCGACTGGCTCGACGATCCGAAGCATGTCGGCGATCTGGCCAGGGGTTCGGTTCTGGTGGACAAGCTGGCCAAGGCCGCGCCCGATCCGGCGATGCGCCGGCATTTCGCGCTCACCGCCTTGCTGATGGCCAGCGGCGATGCAGAGCAGCCCAGGCTTTCCGCCGCGCAGCAGAGCGTGCTGCGGCAGACCCTGCCCGGCATCCTGTCCAGCTACGCCGAGGTGAAGAACAACCGGCAGGAGCTGGCTGAAGGCACGGCGAGCCTGATCCTGGCCTTGCCGGCAGGCAAGGAGCGCTCCCGCCTGTCGCATGATCTGATCGCGGCGATGGACCGGGTCGCCGCCGATGACAGCCTGCCGCTCGGCGATCGCCTGTCGAGCATCGACCCGGAGATCGTGCTGTCCAAGGCCGCGAATCACGGCGCCGTGCCGCAGGCCGTGCTGGCCAAGGTGCGGGCCCGCGTGGCGATGGCCGATCGCCTCGCGACCAACCCGCAGATGCGCCAGGGCGTGATGCCCGGCGCCGGGGAGGCGCTGATCGAGGCCGGCGATCCCAAGGGCGGCGCCGCTCTCTGGGAGGCGGAGCTGCCGCACGCCGTGGCCCCGTTCTACTACATGGCCGATCTGTCGGACCTGGCGGCGGCGGAGAAGAACGACGCGGCCGCTCTGGACTGGTCGCGCAAGGCGGCGGAATCGGCGGTGGGACCGGCGACGCGCATCCAGTGGGCGATCCGCTATTCGGAGGCGGTGATGCGTCTGGAGCCGACCGACAAGCAGGCGGTTTCGGCGGCGGCGTCCATGGTGGTCGACCGGCTGGCGCACGACACCGCAGGCTATGCGGAGCGGACCCAGCGCAAGGTGGCGCGCTGGGGCGATCAGCTCCGGGCCTGGAGCGCCCGGAACGACGGGGCTGCGGTGCTGGCGCAGCTCGGCGCGCGGCTCGATGCCGCCTGCGCCGGCAATCGCTGTCAGAACGTCTTGAAAACCTGACGGAACAAGCGGGCTGTCCCGGCGATCGTTTCGCCGGGACGTGACCTTGTGCGGGCCGGTTGATCCATTGCACCATGCGCGCACGCATGAGCAACACAGAATCAGCCTCCGATCCGAATGCCATCCTGGTGGCGCCCAGCCTGCTTGCCGCCGATTTCGGCCGGCTCGACGAGGAACTCGCGTCCATCGAGGCGGCGGGCGCCGACTGGGTGCATCTGGACGTGATGGACGGGCATTTCGTGCCCAATCTCAGTTTCGGCGCCCCGGTGATCAAGGCGCTGCGTCCACGCACGAAGCTGGTGTTCGACGTGCATCTGATGATCGCGCCGGTGGACCCGTTCCTGGACATGTTCGCCGAGGCGGGCGCCGAGCACATTCATCTGCACGTGGAGGCCGGGCCCAACACGCATCGCTCGCTCCAGGCCGTGCGTGCGCTCGGTATCAAGCCCGGCATCGCCATCAATCCGGCGACGCCGGCCGAGATGATCGCCCCTGTGCTGGATCTGGTCGACATGATCCTGGTGATGACGGTCAATCCCGGCTTCGGTGGGCAGAAATTCCTCCGGTCCCAGCTGAACAAGATCCGCACGCTGCGCCGCATGGCCGACGAGACCGGCCGCCCTATCCGGATCGGCGTGGATGGCGGCATCGATCCCGAAACGGCCGGGCTCTGCACCGAGGCCGGCGCCGACGTTCTGGTGGCGGGGACCTCGGTGTTCGGCCTGCCCGACCGCGCGGCGGCGATCCGGTCCCTGCGCGGCGGCGCCGTCGCCGCATGACGCCCCGGCGCGGCCGCGAATGGTGATGGGTCGCTGGACACGGGACGCGCGCCTGGGGATTGCCCGCCTGTCGCTGGCCGGCATGCCCGGCCTGGCCGGCAGCCGTGTTCCCGACGCTCCTTCCGTATCCATCCGCGATCCCTGGCCCGGCGATACCGGGCGCGGCAGCCGGCTGATGAAGGGCGAACTTGTGTTCGCCGGCTCTGTCGTTCGTCTCGCCCCCGGCCAGGGCGAGGGCCAATGGAACGACCAGACCGTGCCCGAGGCGCTGCGCGCCCACGCGCACGGCTTCTCCTGGCTGCGCGATCTCCGGGCGCTGGGCACGGATGGCGGCCGTCTGCGGGCGCGCGCCCTCGTGCTGGAATGGTTGTCGCGTCCGCCGCACGATCCGGTCGCACGCCTGCCGCATGTGGTGGCATCCCGCGTTACCGCGTGGCTCTCGCATTTCGACTTCTTCGCCGCCTCCGCCGACGATTCCTTTCGGCAGAAGCTCATGACGCGCCTGTTCGCCGAGGCGCGTCTCCTGGCTGCCGGGATTCCGACGCCGGACCACGATCATCATGCCCTGGCCTGCCTGAAAGGGCTGCTGGCCTGCGCGGTGGCGATGCCCGGACAGTCCGGCTACCTCACGCGTACCCTGCGCCATATCGGCCCGGAGATCGGCCGGCAGATCCTGCCGGACGGGACCCATGCCGAGCGCAGCCCGGCCTCGCAGCTCGCGGCCCTGCGCGAACTGGCCGAGATGCGCCTGCTGATGCAGACCGGCCAGATCGCGCCGCCTCTCGCCATGGCCGCGGCGCTGGACCGGATGGCGCCCGTGCTGCGCGCCCTGCGCCATCCCGATGGCGGGCTCGCGCTGTTCAACGGCGCTTCCGAGGAAAATCCGGCCCGGATCGATCTGGTGCTGAGCCAGGCCACGCGCGGCCGGTCGCAGGCGACCGCCATGCCCGATGGCGGCTTCGTGCGCATCCAGTCCGGCCGCGTGGCGCTGATCGCCGATGTCGGTCCGCCGCCGCCGGCGGGCTTTTCCGCCAACGCCCATGCGGGCACGCTGTCGTTCGAGCTGTCGGTCGGGCGCGAACGTCTGATCACCAATTGCGGGGCCGGCATGGCGCCCGCCTGGCGCGACGCGTTGCGCGCCACTGCCGCGCATTCCACCCTGGTGGTGGCCGACACCTCGTCCACGGAGTTCCGCGCCGGCCATGTTTCGCGCCGTCCGAACAAGGTGACGGTGGATCATCACGAAGCGTCGGGCGCGCATTGGCTTGATCTGACCCAGGACGGCTATCTGCCGGGGTTCGGCGCCACCCATGCGCGGCGCATCTATATTGCAGAGGGCGGCGAGGATATCCGCGGCGAGGACGCGCTTCTGGGCGAGGGACTGGCCGAGAAGCCGGTGCCGTTCGCGCTGCGCTTCCATCTGCATCCGGCGGTGACCGCGCGTCGCGAATCCCCGGCGGACGAGGAGGGCGGTTCGGTGCTGCTCACGCTGGGCTCTGGCGCCAAATGGCGGCTGCGCGCCGATAGTGGGCGTTTGGCGGTCGAGGAGAGCGTCTATCTGGGCGGCGAGACTCCCAAACGCAGCACCCAGATCGTGATCGCGGTGACGCCGGCCGTCGCCAGGGTGGCCGAGAAGGATGCGGCGGATCCGCCGTCCGCCACGGGCGACGCCGAGCACGCTGACACCGCCGCGCATGAGTCCGGTCCGGACGCCGCGCTGGCGGCACGCACAGTGCGCTGGGCCCTGAGCCGGGTGGATAGCTGATCCGGGTCGCGTTCCGATGAAGATCCTCGAGATCACCAACGTGGATTTCTCGCTGCGCCACTTCCTGCTGCCCTTGATGGAAGGGCTGCGCCGGAACGGGCACGAGGTGGTGGGGGTCTGCGCCGACGGGACGCTGCTGGACGATGTGCGCGCGGCCGGTTTCCGGGTGCTGACCCCGCCGATGGCCCGCTCCTTGTCGCCGGTCGCGCAGGCGCGGGCGTTCTGGGCGCTGCTGCGGCTGATCCGTCGGGAAAAGCCGGATCTGGTGCACGCGCATATGCCGATCAGCGGGGTTCTGGCGCGTCTGGCGGCGCGTGTCTGCGGCGTCCGGGCGATCGCCTATACCTGCCACGGCTTCCTGTTCAACCAGCCCGGCTCGCGCAGGCGGCGCTGGCTGGCGCTGCTGCTGGAATGGATCGCCGGGCGTGTCACCACGCTCTATCTCACGGTCTCGGACGAGGAGGCGGCCGACGCGGGCAGGCTGGGCCTGCATTCCGGCGCGATCGGCATCGGCAATGGCCGCTCGCCCGCTGTCTTCCAACCCGATGCCGAGGCAAGGCGGCGCCTCCGCGACGCGCTCGGCGTGCCGGAGGGGTGGGTGGTGGTGATCGCCGTGTCGCGTCTGGTCCGGCACAAGGGCTACCCCGAGCTGCTCGAAGCGATGGAATCGGTGCCGGACGCGGAGCTGTGGGTCGTGGGCGAGCGCCTTTCCTCCGACCATGGCGAATCGCTCGACCCGGCCTTCGAGCGTGCCGAACGCGCGCTAGGTCCGCGACTGCGCCGGCTCGGCTATCGCACCGATATCGCCGCCCTGCTCGCCGCCGCCGACATCTTCACCCTGCCCAGCCATTTCGAGGGGCTGCCCATGTCGGTGATCGAGGCCATGCTATGCGGCCTGCCGGTGGTGGCGACCGATATTCGTGGCCCGCGCGAACAGGTGGTGCCGGGCGTCACCGGCCTGCTGGTGCCGCCCCGCAGCGTGGCGCCGCTGGCCGCGGCGTTGCGTACGCTGGCAACGGACGCGGCGCTGCGCGCCCGCATGGGCAAGGCCGGGCGGGTGCGGGCGGTGGAACGCTATGACGAGGCGGCGGTGGTGGCGCGGACGGTGCGGCTGCTGGAGGAATGCGGAGCGGCCAGGGCCTGACCGTTCATATTGACAATCCTCCCGGCTGACGTACATAAGTCAGTACTTATCGAGGAGAGTGCACGATGGATTACGTGTCCTACACCGACCTCCGCCAGAACCTCGCCCGGCATCTCAATGACGTGCACGAGCGTCGTGCGCCCTTGACGGTGACGCGCCAGGGCAAGGGCGATGTCGTGCTGCTGTCGGCGGAAGAATATGCCGGCATGGAGGAAACGCTCCACCTCCTGCGAAGCCCGCCGAATGCCGAGCGCCTGCTGCGATCGATCCGTTCGGCCCGGGCCGGATCGGCCACGGAGCATGAACTGGTCGATCCCGGCGCGTGAAGATCTGCTTCACGGCGGAAGGCTGGGAAGATTATCAGTTCTGGGTCGAGAACGACCGCGACAGTCTGGCCAGGGTGAACGCGCTGATCGGAAACATCCGACGCACGCCGTTCCAGGGATTAGGCAAGCCGGAACCTCTGAAAGGCGATCTGGCGGGATGGTGGTCGTGCCGGATCACACTGGATCATCGCTTTGTCTACGCCGTCGAGGGCGGCGGAGCGGAGCGGCGTCTGATCGTGGCGGCTTGCCGATACCACTACCGATAGCTCGGGGCGTTGCCCCGAACCCCGGAAAGGGGCGGCGGCCCCTTTCATCCCGGCTTGTTCAGCACCACTCGCCGGCGCGCATGAGCGGCACCACGCCGCCTTCCTTCTCGATCGCGTCCACGTCGATCGCGCCGGAGCCGATCATCCAGTCGATATGGATCAGGCTCTCATTGGCCCCGCGCTCGGACAAGCTGCCCGGAACGCCGTCGCGCATGCATTTGCTGTAGGCCTGGCCCAGCGCGATATGGCTGGCCGCGTTCTCGTCGAACAGCGTGTTCTGGAACAGCACGCCGCTCTGCGAGATCGGCGAGGAATGCGGCACCAGCGCCACCTCGCCCAGGCGCGCGGCGCCCTCGTCCGTGGCCAGGACCTTCGCCAGCACGGCCTCGCCCTTCTCGGCATGCGCCTCGACGATGCGTCCGCCCTCGAACCGCACCTGGATGCCGTCGATCAGCGTGCCCTGGTAGGAGAGCGGCTTGGTGGAGCGCACCGTGCCGTCGACGCGAAGACGATGCGGGGTGGTGAACACCTCCTCCGTGGGCAGGTTCGGGTTGCACAGCACGCCGTTGGCGGCGTGCTCGGCGCCGCCGGCCCAGAGATGGCCGTCCGCCAGACCCACCGTCAGATCGGTGTCCGGACCCCGGAACCGCAGGGCGGCGAAATCGCGCTCGTTCAGCATACGGCCGCGCTCGGCCAGCACGCGGTTATGCGCCGCCCAGTCCGCCACCGGATCGGGGCCGGTCACGCGCGAGGCGGCCAGGATCGCGTCCCACAGCCGCGCGACGGCCTCGGCCTCCGGCACGCCCGGAAACACGGTGCGCGCCCAGGCCGGGGTGGCATAGGCGACGATGCTCCAGTTGATGGCGAAATTGGTGATCAGCTCCAGCGAGGGCCGGTTCGCCCGCGACTGCGCCCGGCTGGCGCGCGACACCTTGTCAGGGTCCTGGCCGGCCAGGAGCGAAGGGTCGTCGCCGGTGATCGCCAGCCTGGCCGCATTCTGGCGGAAGGCCTGGGCGATGCCGTCGGCGAGCCAGACCGGGGCGGCGTCGAAGCTCTCGTCCGGCGCGAAACGGAAGCGGGCGAGGCGGCTTTCGTCGTCGTTGAGGAACGTCGTCACCAGCGAGGCGCCGGCGCGGTAGGCATGTTCGGTGATGCGGCGCACCAGCGGCACGGCGTCGAGCGGCGCGGTGATCAGCAGCTCCTGGCCGCGCTGGATGTTGAGCCCGACGCGCACGGCGGTCTCCGCCAGCCGGTCCAGCTTCTGCGCGAGCGGCGCGGTCATGGAGTCGGTCGGAAGGGCGTCCATCGGCAATCTCCTGATCCAGTGCTTCTTCTCTGCGCGGGCTGCTCGACCGGCGCAAGTTGAAACGCGGTCGCGCTCGGGGGATGCTGCTCTCGTCCTCGCCCCTCCCGTTCTCCGCCCGAAAGGTGTCCGCGACATGAACCCGATCCCCGCCGTTGCGCCCTTCGCAGAGATCGACCCGCCTGCGCGCCTGCTGATGGGGCCGGGGCCGATCAATGCCCATCCCCGCGTGCTGCGGGCGATGTCGGCGCAGCTCCTGGGGCAGTTCGACCCCGAATTCACCGGCTACATGAACGAGACCATGGCGCTCTACCGCCAGGTGTTCCAGACCGGCAATCGCTGGACTTTCCTGGTCGACGGCACCGCGCGCGCGGGAATCGAGGCCGCGCTGGTCTCGCTCCTGGAGCCGGGCGATCCGATCGTGATCCTCAGCGCCGGCCGGTTCGGCCTGCTCTTGAGCGAGATCGCGGAGCGCTGCGGCGCGGAGATCAGCGTCGTAGCGGCGGAATGGGGCCAGGCGATCCCGTTCTCCGCGATCGAGGAGGCGGTGGCCCGGGTGAAGCCGTGTGTGGTGGCCGCCGTGTTCGGCGACACTTCCACCACCATCGCCCAGCCGATGGACGGGATCGGTCGTCTCTGCGCACGGCACGGTGCGCTGCTCTATGTCGACGCGACCGCCACGCTCGGCGGCATGGACGTGCCCGTGGACGAATGGGGCGCCGACATCGTCACCGCCGGCCTGCAGAAATGCCTGGCCGGTCCGTCCGGCTCCGCGCCGATCACGATCTCCGAGCGGGCCGCGGCGCGAATCGACGGCCGCCGCCATGTGGAGAAGGGTATCGCGTCCGGAGGCGACCGGCCGGGCGCGGGACGCCGTATCGCGTCCAATTATTTCGATCTCGCCATGCTGATGGATTACTGGTCCGAGCGCCGGCTGAACCACCATACCGAGGCCAGCACCATGCTCTATGGCGCGCGCGAATGCGCCCGTCTGGTGGTCGAGGAGGGGCTGGAGCGCCGGATCGCCCGGCACCTTCTGAACGGGCAGGCCATGGCGCGCGGGCTGGAGGCGATGGGCCTGACCCTGTTCGGCGACCAGGCGAACAAGATGCACAATGTGGTGGGAATCGAGATCCCGGCCGGCGTGAACGGCGAGCGTGTGCGTGCGGCGATGCGCGAGGAGTTCCAGATCGAGATCGGATCGTCGTTCGGCGCCCTGGCCGGGCGGATCTGGCGCATCGGCACCATGGGCTACAACTGCCGCAAGGACGCCGTGCTGACGACGCTGGGCGCGCTGGAAGCGGTGCTGCGCGGCGAGGGCGTCGATGTGCGCTCGGGCGCGGCCGTGGATGCGGCGCGCGCCCGATACGCGGAGGGCTGAGAGCCCTCCTTACTTCTTCTTCGGCGCGGCCTTCTTCGGCGCTGCGTCCTTCTTCGCGGCCGGCTTGGCGGACTCGCCGTTCAGCGCGTCCTTCAGGCCCTTGGCGGCGCGGAAACGGGCCGCCTTGCTGGCCGCGATCGAGATCGCCTCGCCGGTCTGCGGATTGCGGCCCTGGCGCGCGGCGCGCTCGGACACGTCGAAGATGCCGAGGCCGGAATAACGGACCTCTTCACCGGCGTGCAGCGCCTCGACGATGGTCTTGGCGACCGCCTCGAGCACCTGGCCGGCGGCGTCCCGGGACAGATCGGCGTGCGATGCGACCTTCGCCACGAGATCGGCATGATTCATGGTTCTTCCTCCGATTGGTGAGAGCAGCGACGTCCGGCCCGCAGGGAGTTGCAGAACCGTTCCGTGCTGCGGCAAGTGCCCCGCATGACGGGATCGCGCCTGGACTGACAAAGACAGCACCTTAGAGCCGCTTCAAGCCCCCCGACTGCACGGAGATGTGGAAAACTCGGGCAATCGGCCTGGATTTGCCTGTTTTGGCGATCACGGTTGCGAAGGTGCAGCGATCTCCCAGCCTTCGCCCAGATGACGGAGGGTGAAATATTGCGGTCGTAGCACGATCCGTCCGTCGCCGGGGCGGCGCACCTGCTCCCAGACCGAGCAGCGCAAAAGGTCCGGCGTCGCGCCCGGCGCGGTTACCACCGGGTCGTGGAGGATGCCCGCATGCCACACGTCGGCGCGCGCATCGGCCTGGTCCAGGAAGTCGAGCACGTAGGGATTGGCGCAGGAGCGCGGAGCGCAGCCGGCCAGGAGTGCCATGGCAGCGGAGCAGAGCAGAACGGGGAGGGCCGGAACGTTTCGGGGCATGAACACGGTCACGTTGACGCTTGGCTCCAGATGGCGCATCCCCCGGCCACCATTCGGCCGCGCGATCGGAACAAGTCTGGCAGTCCGTGCCGCCCGACGCAAAACCGGCCCGACGCACCGCCGGGCCGATCCGGGGGAAACCACGCATGCCAGCCGAGATCGGACCGAACCGGATCTGGGTCGATGTGGAAGACCTGTTCCAGTATGCCGCCGGAAGCACACGGCCGAGCGGAATCCAGCGCGTGGTGTTCGAGCTGTGCCGCGCGCTGCAGGCTCAGGCGGCGGACCGGATCGGCTTTCTGCGCCACGATCCGGCGCGGAACGGTTTCGTTTCGGTCGCTTTCGAACAGATCGACGCCCTGCATCGCCGCCTGACGGCGCCCGCCGCCATCGCCGCGCCGAACCCCGCCACCCGGCGCGATGACAGCGCCGACGGCGCCGCGGCGCCGGGGACCATGCGCCGTCTGGCCTACAGGCTGCCGCTCGAGATCCGCACGCCCGCCGTTCGTCTGCTGAAGGCGCAGAAGGACGGTCTGGCATCCGCGGCGCATCTTGCTCTGGCGGCGGGGCGCCTCGGCGCCGCCCGCCTGCGCCGGTCCCGGCATCGGGCGGAGCCGGCCGGCCGGCCGGAGACGGGACCGCCCGCGCTCCGCTTCGACCGGGATGCGCGGGCTGGCGACGTTCTGCTGGCGCCGGGCTCGCCCTGGTTCCATCCGTTCTATGCCGCGATGGTCGCCGAGGCGCGCCAGACTCACGGCCTGCGTGTGTCCGTGCTGTTCCATGACGTGATCCCGCTGATCCGTCCGGAATGGTGCCAGCGCAACCTGGTGGCGCGATTCGGGCACTGGCTGAACACGTTGCTGCCTTTGGTGGATCTGCCGCTGGCCGTCAGCCGGTCCACCGCCCGGGATCTGGAGCGCTACGCATCTCGCCAGGCGATCCCCCTGTTGCATGCGCCGCAGGCGATCCCGCTCGGCACTGGCTTCTCCAAACCCGGACAGAACGCCGCGGCGGTGCCCACTGCGTCCAGGCGGCTGCCGGCGCCGGACAGCTACGTGCTGATCGTCTCCACCCTGGAAGTGCGCAAGAACCATATCCTCCTGTTTCGGGTCTGGCGTCGTCTGCTGGACGAGATGCCGGCGGAGCAGGTGCCGAGCCTGGTCTTCGCCGGACGCATCGGCTGGCTGGTGGAGGATCTGGTCGGCCAGCTCCGCAACACCGACTGGCTCGGCGGCAAGATCGTGTTCGTCGAGGATCCGGACGACGGCGAGCTGGAGCAGCTTTATCGCGGTTGCCGCTTCACCGTGTTCCCGTCCTTCTACGAGGGCTGGGGATTGCCGGTGACGGAAAGTCTTGGTTTCGGCCGGCCCTGCCTGGCGTCGAACAGCAGCGCCCTGCCGGAAGCGGGCGGAGCGCTGGCGCGCTACTTCGACCCGGAGGACGGCAACGCGGCCTTCCGGGAGATCAGGCGGGCGATCGAGGACGAGGCCGGCACGCGGGACTGGGCGGCGGAGGTTGAGCGCGCGTTCCGGCCGGTGGGGTGGGACGAGACGGTTCGGGAGTTGCTGGAGGCGTTGATGTAGGTGATGGGGCGCTGCCCCATGCCCCGGAAAGGGGCTGGGCCCCTTTCATCCCCGAATGTTACGACCGATCCTTGATCATGCGGCGCTGCAGGGCGATCCGCTCCGCCACCGTTCTCTGCGCCACCGCCGGCGCCGCCCCCGGCTCGAACAAACGTTGCGCCGACCGCATCACCATCCCCTGATAGGCGATGTTCAGCTCCGGCGTGTGCGAATGGTAGTTGCCCACCGCCCGCATCAGGTCGCCATGGGTCTCGTTCAGATAGGTGCGCATGATCGCGCCCGCCGCCGCCACGTTGTAGCAGGCATCGTCGCGCAGGCGCCGATACACCGTGGCCGGATCGGTATGGGTGTAGCGCGCCAGGGGCCAGAGCCAGGTGGTGTTCACCTGCATCACCCCCAGATCCTCGGTGGCGTTGCTGTTGCGATGCACGAGCCCGGGACTTCCGCCTTCCACCGCCTGGATCGACGGCAGAACGCGGGGCGGCAGATGATAGAGTCCGGCCACGAGCCCCATGCAGGCGAGAAACGGGACGGGCATCAACGAGCGTCGCTGCGGTGCATGGCAGGCATCCTATCGCATCGGCCGGCTTCGTGCGAAATCTTCGCCGTGCGGAGAAAAGCGAGACCATTCATGCGCAAGGCCGACCTGCTGAATCGCCGGAAGAACGAGGCGGGCTTCACCCTGATCGAGCTTCTGGTGGTGATCGCCATTCTGGGCCTTCTGATCGCCCTGGTGGCCCCGAACGTCATCGGCCAGCTGGGCAATGCCAAGGTCAAGATCGCGCGGCAGAACATCGAGCTGCTGGGACAGAACCTGGATCTCTACAAGCTCGACGTCGGCAGCTATCCGACCGGCGACCAGGGGCTGCAGGCGCTGGTGACCAGGCCGGACGGGGTCGAGAACTGGAACGGCCCCTACGTGAAAAGCAGGCAGGTGCCGCTCGACCCCTGGAACCACCCCTATCTCTACCACAACCCCTCCACGCGAGAGGGACTGGACTACGATCTGTGCTCGCAGGGACCGTCCGGCACCGCGGGCGATACCGCTTCGCAGATCTGCAATAAATAGAGCTGGGCCGGTGGGCATCGCCTGGCCCGCCTTCCTGCCGCCGATCCTTGTGTCGCCGTTCATCGGCAGCCTGATCGGCGTTCTGGCGATGCGTCTGCCGGAAGGCCGGCCGGTCGGCATGGCGCGATCGGAATGCAACGGATGTGGCCGCACGCTCGGCGTGGCCGATCTGGTGCCGGTGCTGAGCTATCTGGCGCTGCGCGGCCGCTGTCGGACCTGCCGCGCCCCGATCGGACGGGCGCATCTCCTGGCGGAGTTCGCCGCTATCGCCATCGCCTGCGTGCCGGCGCTTGCCGAACCGCAGGCCGATCCGCTCCGGATCTGGAGCGTCTGCGCGCTCGGCTGGGCGGCACTGCTGCTGAGCTGGATCGATTGGCAGGCGATGATCCTGCCGGACGTGATCACCCTGCCGCTACTGGTTCTGGGCCTCTTGCTGTGTTGGTTCGGCGATCCGGACGCGCTGGGCGATCACGCGCTGGCATCGCTTCTCGGCTATGGGCTGCTGCGGGCGGTCGCGCTCGCCTATCGCTCTCTCCGCGGGCGGGACGGCATGGGGGCCGGGGATGCCAAGCTTCTGGCGGCCGGCGGGGCGTGGCTCGGGCTGCAGGCGCTGCCGCTCATGCTGTTCGGCGGCGCGGTGGCGACGTTGCTGCTGGCGCTCGTCACCGGCCGGACGCGCGGCGGCGACGCCGTGCCGTTCGGGCCCGGTCTGGCCCTGGCGATGTGGGCGGTGTTCCTGTTCAACTGAACGGATAGCTGCCCAGCGCCGCGCAAACGCCGTAGGCTGGGCACGCCGCGCATCCTGGGACCGTCCATGAACCACATCCCGCCCGCTCCGAACGCGTTCGAAGGCGAGACCCTGCTCGACCGGCTCGGCCGTATCCTGCTCGAGACTGGCCGCTGCGACGAGCGGTCGCTGGAGCGGGCCAAGCGCGCCGCGGAGGAAAGCGGGCGTCGCTTCGACGGGGTGCTGCTGCAATTGGGGCTGGTGTCCGAGCGCGGGCTCGCGGACAGCTTCGCCGCCCTGCTCGGCCTGCCGGTTCTCGCGGCGGATGCGTATCCGGAAGAACCCGTGCTGCCGGAACGCCTGCAGGCGCGCTTCCTGCGCGACGTGCGCGCCCTGCCGGTTTCGGCGGGACCGCAGGGCGTGGTGCTCGCGGTGGCGGATCCTCTGGACGGGTTCGCGGCGCAGGCGATCGGCGTTGCGACCGGCCTGCCGGTCTCGGTCGGCATCGCCGTGCCGATCGAGCTGGAAGCCGCGTTCGACCGGCTCTATCCGCGCGACGATGCGGCCGCGCCGTCCGGCGGGGAGGATGAATCGCCGCTGGAGGAAGATGCCGAGCGGCTCAAGGATCTTGCATCCGAAGCGCCGGTGATCCGTCTCGTCAACCAGATCGTGTTCCGCGCCGTGGAGACGCGGGCCTCGGACATCCATATCGAGCCGTTCGAGGACCGGCTGCGCGTGCGCTATCGCTATGACGGCGTGCTGCACGAGATGGAAAGCCCGCCGCCGCGTCTGATCCCGGCGATCGTGTCGCGCATCAAGATCATGGCCAGGCTCGACATCGCCGAGCGCCGCCTGCCGCAGGACGGGCGCATCAAGCTCGCCGTGCGCGGCCAGGAGGTGGATTTCCGCGTGTCCACTATCCCGTCCCTGTACGGCGAGACCGTGGTGCTGCGCGTTCTCGATCGCAACGCGGTGACGTTCGATTACGAGAAGCTGGGCCTGGCGCCACGCGTTGTCGCGAAAGTCGACGAGATGCTGGCGCTGCCGAACGGCATCGTCCTGGTGACGGGGCCGACCGGCTCGGGCAAGACCACGACGCTCTATACCGGTCTGCTGACGCTGAACGCGGTGACGCGCAAGGTGGTCACCGTGGAAGATCCGATCGAGTATCAGCTGCGCGGCATCAACCAGATCCAGATCAAGCCGCAGATCGGCTTGTCCTTCGCCGCCCTTTTGCGATCGATCCTGCGACAGGACCCGGACGTGATCATGGTGGGCGAGATCCGCGATCTGGAAACGGCGCAGATCGCCATTCAGGCGGCGCTGACCGGACATCTGGTTTTGTCCACGCTGCACACGAACTCGGCCGCCGCCGCCATCACCCGTCTGCGCGACATGGGCGTGGAGGACTACCTGCTGACCGCCGTTCTGCGCGGAGTGATGGGGCAGCGCCTGGTGCGCAGGCTATGCGACAGCTGCAAGCGGGAAGAGCCGGCGGCCCCGGAGATGATCGAGCGCTTCGGGCTCGACCGACGCACCGATCGACGCCCGATCACCTTGTTCCATCCCGTCGGTTGCCCTGCCTGCCGCAACACGGGCTATCGCGGGCGACAGGCGATCGCCGAGTTCCTGGCGCCGGACGCGGAGATCGAGCGTCTGATTTTCGCCCGCACGGATCACGCGGCGATCGAACGCGCCGCCGTGCAGGGTGGCATGGTGACGATGTTCGAGGCCGGCGTGGAAGCCGCCCTGGCCGGCACGACCACCATCGAGGAAGTGGCGCGCTCGATCCGTTCGGAGAACTGAATCGCGGGTGTGGCCAGCTCGCACAGGCTTTTTCCTGTTCACGTTTCATCCAGGATAACACGGCATGATTTTTCGCCTGGCTGCGCCCTTCGGTCTCGTATTGGGTTTGGCGCGTTTCCGTCGCGCGCTGCTGCTTGCCGGTCTCGCCTGGGCTTGTTCCATGCCGTCCCACGCCGCGACTCTTGCCACACGCCTGCAAGGACCGGGGCCGATCATCTGCGCGCATCGCGGCTGGCTTTCGCCGGCCGAGACCGAGAACGATCTGCAGACCTTCAAGCACACGGAAGCCGCTGGCCGTTTCATGCTGGAAATGGATCTGGCGGTCACGCGCGATGGCGGGATCGTTCTGATGCACGATCCGACGGTGGACAGGACCACGGACGGGCATGGCCCGGTGTCGTCGCTGACGACGGCGCGGATCGCGCGTCTGCATTTGCGCCCGCGCTCCGGGCCGGCCGGTCGCGATTCGCCACCGACGCTGGACGCGGTCCTGCGCTGGGCCGGCGCGACGCCGGATGCGCTGCTGATGCTCGACATCAAGAAAACCCCGCCCGCCGACGTCATGAAGCATGTGCGGGAGGCGGGCATGACGTCACGCGTTCTGCTGCTCACCTTCGACCGCGACACGGCGGCGCGCGCCTTCGCGTCGGATCCGGATGTTCTGGTGTCCGTGCTGGTCACGAAAGATGCCGACCTGGACAGCTACCGTGGGATGGCCGGCGCCGTGCGTCGCTTTGCCGCCTACATCCCGGCCGGCGCGTCGCCCGCTCTGTTCACACGGGCGCATCGCCTGGGCGCCGTCGTGATCACCGATCTGCTGGATCGTGCCGATGCGCTGGCGCCTGGCGCCGACCCCTCCGTCCTCGCCGGACGCGATGCGGATATCGTGGTCAGCAACGATCCCCGGGCTACGCTCTCGGCTTTGCGATAGAAGGCGCCTTCGACCCCGGAGACCGGACGACCCGGCTTCAGTGCGGCGGCCCGTCCAGCATGCTCTGATGCACCCAGCCCCAGGGGGCGTCGTCGCCGACCTGATACCAGCCGCCCGGCGCGGTGCCGAACACGTGCAGCGCCGTGCCTTGCGGCACCACGCGCACCGAGGCGCCCTGCGGCGTATCGTGCAGGTTGGCGTTCTGGCGCAGGGTCACGGTGCCCGAGGCCGGCGTGATGTTGGCTGCGGCGCCTGCGGCGGGAGGGGGCGCCCCCGTCGAGGCGGGTGGTGGCGCGGCGGGCTCGGACGGGTGCGGGATCTCGTTCGGCACCGGCGGGATCGGCGCCACGTTCTGCACCGGTCCGTCGGACGGGCCGCCCTTGTCGTAGCAATGCACCACGAGAGCCAGATAGGTGCGGTCGGCTTCGGCCACGCTGGTGCCGATGAAGCGGGCATCGCCGGGGCTGGTCCAGCCGCCTTTCGCGTCGCGCTGCATCACCGCGACGAACGGCACGAACAAGGCTGGATCGTCCGGATAGGGCGATACCTGGCCGCACACGGCGCGGCGATCCGCCAGCGCCTGATCGTAGCTCTGCACCCCGCGGAACTCGGCAGACTTCGCGTTCGGCAAAGCGCCGCGCACGGCATCCTCAGCAGCGGCGACGACACCCGCCGCGTTGCCTGCGTCGGATTCGGCCGCCGGGGTCTTGGCCGGCTTGCATCCGGCGAGAAGCGCCATCGCCGCGACCCCGAGCCATAGCGTCTTTTTCATGGGTTCATCTCTCTTGCGGGTCGATGAGACGCGCTGGCGGGGCCGGAAGTTCATTCTCGTCGCGGCGGATCGGCAGGGGCTGGGCGTTCCCGGACAGGCAGATGTTCTTTCTTGAAAGAAAGAACCAAAGAACTTCTGTCTGTTTGGCCCTGAACTGTGCTGCGCGCTCTGAATCAAACGGATAGAAGTCTTTTTGCTTCTTTTTCTTCAGAAAAAGAAGACCTTCATCTTGCTCTCCCCTGCCGACCGCGTCACGCGCTATCGCGGCTTCACCATCACCGCCAGCTGTCCGGCCAGGGTTTCCGCCTGGTGGCGGATATCCGGCACGGCGGTCATTTCCCAGAACGCGCCCTTGGTGACCGGCCCCACGGCGAACAGGCGGCGGGAGATGGCGCCGTCGCGGTCGGTCAGCGCGCAATTGGCGGTGACGTCGAGGCCGAGACAGAGCGGGTCCGGCCGCACCAGGCCGCGCCCGAGCAGGGTGCGGACGAGGGGGTCGCGGATGCGGCTGTAATCGGCGTCCGGACCGGCGCAGTTCACCACGCGCGCCGCCGTCGCATGGTCGATCTCGCGCGAGAAACGCGGCCGGAAGCCGACGCGCACCAGGCCGTCCGGGTGTTCGTGATGATAGTGCAGGATGCGTCCGGCGCGGATGCGGAGCTGGCCGCTTTCGCGGGCCTGGGCGATGCGGTCGGCGACCGGGCCGGACACGCGATGGCGGTGGGTGTCCCACCAGGGCCGCAGATGGCGCAGGAAACGCTGCCGGTCGGCGAGGCTCATGCCCTGCCACAGCTCCATGGTCACCGGGCGGATTTCGTCGATCGCGGATTGCCATGTGCCGCCGGCCTGCATCTGCCGGGCGCTGTTGCGCCGGAGCGCCCGCGCCAGGTCGTTGACGCGCGTGGGGAAGCGATCGGTTTCCGGCGGCGGCACGGTGCCGGCCGGGGCGTGGCGATGCGGCAGCAGCCCGCGCCGGGACAGGGCGGTGATCGGCCCGCGATGGTGCTGGTCCAGAAGCGAGATGATGGTGTCGATGGTGGTGAGCCCGGTGCCGATCAGCAGAACCGGCGCGTCGGGGTCCAGGTCGGCGAGCGCATCGGCGGCCCAGGGATCGGGCTTGTAGCGTGCATCGTCGTAGAAGGCCGGATCGGCGACGGGCGGGGCGGCGGGCGGGAAATTGCCGATCGCCAGCACGGCCCGGTCCGCGGTGATGGTACGGCCGCGATCCAGAGCGAGGATGAGGCGGCCGGGCTCCTCGCTGATGTCCACCACGTCGCCGCGCACCAGCTTCAGCTGGTCGCGCCGTCCGGGCACCTTGAGTTCCTGGTTGATCAGGTGCCGCACATAGCGGCCGAATACTGTGCGGGGCACGAAGGTGCCGGGGCCGGGCGCCATGCCGCATAATTCGGCTTCCGGCAGGGAGTGCAGCCATTCGAGGAAATGGCCCGGCTGGCCCTGAAAAGCGCTCATCTTGCCGGCCGGGACGTTCAGCAGGTGCGAGGCGTTGCCGGAGGAATAGGCCGGGCCGCGCCCGAACTGGTTGTTGCGCTCGATCAGCGCCACGGTGGCGTGTTCCGGCATGCGCCGCAGCAGATGCAGGGCCAGGAGCGTGCCGCTGAAGCCGGCGCCGATGATGGCGACGTTGACCGACGCGCCGGAGGGCAGGGTGCCGTCCAGCATCGGCGGCGCCGGTTCGGCATAGGGGGCGGCCAGGCTGGCGACGTCGTCCATGGCGCTCTCCTTCGCGTTCTGCCGCCCGCAAGGGAGCGGCGCAGGGAGGATCGGCCGGCCCGCGAGGATGCGGAAAGCCGGCCCCGAGGGAGGGGATCAAGCCATTTCTGGCCGCCGGGCGAAAGCCCCCCGGCAGAAGCGGGCGCCGAGGCTCAGACCGAGGCGGCGGTTTCGGCCGTCGCCGCACGGGCGGCGCGCAGCAGCTTCTTGTCGATCTTGCCGACGCTGGTGCGTGGCAGGGCCTCCACGACGTCCACCCGGTCGAGCCTGGCGTAGCGGCTCAACCGGCCAGCCGCGATCTCCTGATCGAGCAGGGCGTTGGCCGCCTCCGTGCTGACCGACAGCCCGGGCTTCGCCACCACCACCGCGACCGGCCGCTCGCCCCAGCGCGGATGCGGCACGCCCACCACCGCTACTTCGGCCACCCCGTCCAGCTCCAGCAGGACATGCTCGATGCTGGTGGAGCAGAGCCATTCGCCGCCGCTCTTGATCACGTCGCGCAGACGGTCGCGGATGCGCAGGGTGCCGAACCGGTCCTGGGTGGCGACGTCGCCCGTATGCAGCCAGCCGCCGCGCCACAGCGCCTCGGATGCCGCCGCATCGCCGGCATAGGCCTGGGTCAGCCACGGCGCGCGCACCACCAGCTCGCCGCGCGTGGAATCGTCCGCGGGAACCGTCTGGCCGTGCTCGTCGACGACGCGCAAGGCCACCAGCGGCACGGGCATGCCGGCGCTCAGCAGGGCGGTTTCCTCCGCCACGCCCGGCAGTGGCCGGGAGATGGTCAGCGTGGGCGCCGTTTCCGACATGCCGTAGCCCACCACCAGCTCCATGCCCTTGGCCCGGCCGGCACGGAACAGGGTGGGCGGCAAAGGCGCGCCGCCGATGACCATGAGCCAGCCGGCGAGATCGGCGCCGCTGCGCGCGGCTGCCTCCAGCACCATGCCGAGAACGGTGGGCACGCAATGCGAGAACGTCACGCCTTCGGTCTGATGCAGCTTCAGGATGGTGTCGGGCTCGTAGCGGCCCGGATAGACCTGTTTCACCCCGAGCAGGGTCGCCACGTAGGGCATGCCCCAGGCATGGACGTGGAACATCGGCGTGAGCGGCATGTAGACGTCGGCGATGCCGAAGGTGCGCGTGCCGGGGCTGTTGCCCCAGGGCCCAAGTGCCGCCAGCGTATGCAGCACGATCTGGCGATGCGAGAACTGCACCGCCTTCGGGCGGCCGGTGGTGCCGCTGGTGAAGAAGGTGGTGGCGATCGCATTCTCGTCGAACTCGCCGAAGGCGTGCTCCGGGGCGGCCTTCGCCAGAAGTGCCTCGTACTCGCCGAGGAAGCCGGACGGGATCGGCGCGCCGGTCCGCTCGTCTTCCAGCAGGACGAAGGCGCGGACCCGCTCCGGCAGCGGGCCCATCGCGGCCAGAAGCGGCAGGAAGTCGCGATGCACCAGCAGGATCTCCGCCTCGGCGCGATCCAGCGTGTCGAGCACCTGTGCCGGCGGCAGGCGCACGTTCACGGTCTGGATCACGGCGCCCATCATCGGCACGGCGAAGTAGCATTCGAGATAGCGGTGGCTGTCCCAGTCCATCACCGCGACGACCGTGCCCTCTCCGGCTCCGGCCGCGCCCAGCGTGTTGGCGAGCCGGCCGAGCCTGTCATGGAAGCTGCGATAGGTGAGACGCACCCGGTCGCGATACACGATTTCCTGATCGGGCGCCGTTTGCAGGACGGAGTCCAGCAGACGGCCGATCAGAAGCTGATGGCCATGGGCGTCCGGCGCCCGCTCCGCGAAACGCAAGCTCATCGTTTGGTTCCCCCCGGCCGGATGGCGCAACGGGAGCGGCCCGGCCTTGCCGCGGATTGGTTCCGCTTGTCGGCGATCCCACTATGCGCCGGCGGCCGAGCCGATCAAGAGGATCGATGGAAACGTCGTTTCTGCTGCTCGGCTCTACGCAAAGCCGTCTGCTCGTCGCCAAACGGACAAAAGTCTTTTTGCTTCTTTTTCTTCAGAAAAAGAAGATTCTTCTTTCTCCAAAGCTCAACGAAACGCGTCAGTTGTTTCCGAGCAGCCCGTTGCGGTAGCCGGCGGTGGGCGATGCCGCCCCCAGCAGCGAGTCCAGCATGCCGTGCACGTATTCCGGATCGTGCGCGGTCACGACCGTCCTGCCGTTGATGCTGAGCGTCAGGTTTCCGTCGTCGATCAGGTAGGACGCGGTGTCGCCGGACTTCACCGGCTGCACGCTGGCCAGAATCTTGTCGAATGTCTGCTTGCTCGCGGCGCTGCACGCATGGTTCGAGCAATAGCTGTTGTAGACCGATTTGTATTCGTTGCGGATCTGGTTCACCGACGCGGCATGGAGGAACTGCGTGTAGAGCAGTTTCGGTCCCGGCTCGGCCAGGATCGCTTCGGCCGTATGAGCGGGCTTCGGCACATAGAGCGCGCTGGCGTAACCATCGACGATCAGCGCGAAAACGCGCTTGCCGATGCCGTTCAGTTCCAGCGTCTGCCCGGCCTGCTGCACCGTGTCGGGGAAGGTGACGCCGCCCACCGTGCGCGCCTGGGCTGCGCCGGCGCCGAGCATGGCCGTGAGAGCGAGGGCGGCGAAAAGCTTGTTGAATGTCATGATCGTTTCCTTCCGTTCGTGACCGGTTTCGTCCGGTCTTTCCCCGCGCAGGCTTTCTGTTGGCCTGACCCGGTTGGTCCGGGCCTGTCGCGGGGAAATGAGATTTCCGCGTTAT
>JAMSKV010000010.1 GCA_024515975.1 Endosaccharibacter trunci | reverse complement strand
CGGCATGCGGGAAGGTCCGAACCGGCGCCGCCCAGCGAAGATCCGCCAAGTCTCGCATCGAGACGCGAAGCTCGGAATTCACGGCGCGTTGCCGCCGATGCAGTTCGTCCGTGTCATCCTCACACATCACGAGCATGGCGCGGCACCGTTCTCTCTGGCGACTGAAAGCGGCACCGCATTCCTGACTCGTGCACGTCCAAGGCCGGCTTCCCTCGATCGGCCGTCCCGCATGTAGCGAAACATCCAGAAGGCCGATTCCACACTACGGACCAGAAGGGCGAGACCGTCTCCGTCATGATACCGGGCTGGGGGAGCCAGTTTGACTTTCATTGCCGACAGGTCGGCTGCTCGCTTTTGCGTGGAAACGTCCCCTCCAACGTCCCCTTATCTGTCCCCTTAACGCCGTGCCGTTCAAGGGCGACCTTCAGCGAAGGCCAGCGGCGACCATCGCGCTACCGGCCCATACTCTTCAATGTCTTAGGTGTTTCCTTCGGTGCTCGGCGGAGGTCAGCGAAGCATTGGTGGCGGACAGAGTGGGATTCGAACCCACGGTACGCTTTCACGCACACACGCTTTCCAAGCGTGCGCCTTAAGCCGCTCGGCCATCTGTCCAGCCTGCGACCGAGCCTGGAAGGCTCGGGGCGGCGGACCATAGCAAGGTCCGCCGCCAAATCAAGAGGGATCAGTCCATCTTCAACGCGGCCAGGAAGGCGGTCTGCGGGATTTCCACCTTGCCGAACTGGCGCATGCGTTTCTTGCCTTCCTTTTGCTTCTCCAGAAGCTTGCGCTTGCGGCTGATGTCGCCGCCATAGCACTTGGCGGTCACGTCCTTGCTCATGGCACCGATGGTCTCGCGCGCGATCACGCGGCCGCCGATCGCCGCCTGCACGGCGATCTTGAACAGCTGCCGGGGAATCAGATCCTTGAGCTTGCCGCAGATCGCCCGGCCGCGCGCCTCGGCTGCCGAGCGGTGCGCGACGAAGGAGAGCGCGTCCACCGGCTCCTGGTTCACCAGGATGGAGATGCGCACCAGGTCGCTCTCCTCGTAGCCGTCCATCTGGTAGTCGAACGAGGCGTAGCCGCGGCTGACCGATTTCAGCCGGTCGTAGAAGTCGAACACCACCTCGTTCAGCGGCAGGCGATACACCGCCATGGCCCGGCCGCCGACATAGGTCAGATCCGTCTGCTGGCCGCGACGCTCGGAGCACAGCGTCAGGATGGAGCCGAGATAATCGTCCGGCACCATGATCGTCGCCTTGATCCACGGCTCCTCGATGCGGTCGATATGCACCGGGTCCGGCATGTCGGCCGGGTTGTGCAGTTCCTCCATCACGCCGTTGGTCTTGTAGAGGCGATACACGACGGACGGCGCGGTCGCGATCAGATTGAGGTCGAACTCGCGGCTCAGACGCTCCTGGATGATCTCCAGATGCAGCAGCCCCAGGAAGCCGCAGCGGAAGCCGAAGCCCAGCGCCGCCGACGTCTCGGCCTCGAAATGGAACGAGGCGTCGTTCAGGCGCAATTTGCCCAGGCTCTCGCGCAGCTTCTCGAAATCGTCCGCATCGATCGGGAACAGCCCGCACCACACCACAGGAACGGACGGCTTGAAGCCGGCCAGGGGCTCTGTCGCGGGGCGACGGTCCTCGGTGATGGTGTCGCCCACGTTGCAGTCGGCCACTGTCTTCATCGCCGCCGTGATGTAGCCCATCTCGCCCGGGCCCAGATCCTCGACCGGCCGCATGGCGGGGCTGAACACCCCCACCTGCTCGACATTGTGCACCGAGCCCTTGGCCATCATGCGGATCTTGGCGTGGCGCTTGAGGCGCCCCTCCTTGATCCGCACCAGGATCACCACGCCGAGATAGGCGTCGTACCAGCTATCCACCAGCAGCGCCTTCAGCGGCGCGTCGGCATCGCCCACCGGCGGCGGCAGGCGTGTCACCAGCGCCTCCAGCACGCCTTCGATGTTGAGCCCGGTCTTGGCCGAGATCATCACAGCGTCGTCGGCCGGAATGCCGACCACGTCCTCGATCTGCTGCTTGACCCGCTCCGGCTCGGCTGCCGGCAGGTCCACCTTGTTCAGGATCGGCACGATCTCGTGGTTGGCCTCCAGCGCCTGGTAGACGTTGGCCAGCGTCTGCGCTTCCACGCCCTGGCTCGCGTCCACCACCAGCAGCGATCCTTCGCACGCCGCCAGCGACCGGCTCACCTCGTAGGCGAAATCGACGTGGCCGGGCGTGTCCATCAGGTTCAGCACGTAGGTCTTGCCGTCCTTGGCCGGATAGCTCAGCCGCACGGTCTGCGCCTTGATGGTGATGCCGCGCTCGCGCTCGATATCCATGTTGTCGAGGACCTGATTGGTCATCTCGCGCTCGGATAGGGCGCCGCAAGCCTGGATCAGCCGGTCGGCCAGGGTGGACTTGCCATGGTCGATATGGGCGATGATCGAGAAGTTGCGGATGGAGGAAAGCGGCGTGTCGGTCATGCTGCTGCTTTACGGGAATGCGGGGGAAAAGTCAGCCGGGAGCGCGGAGCTGCGTGCGCGCCGGACGGCCGGGTTCTGCCGGCACGAGGGCGTCGGAATCCAGCGCCCCGCGACGCAGCCCGGCCGGCCCGGCCCAAAGCGCGCTTGATGCGCCTGGAGTGCGCGCCCGAATGCGTTCTGGGCGCGCAAAGTGAATCGCCCCGGAAGAGGAGCCGTCCGGGATCGGTTGACGCGCGCGCCGGGCCCGAACGCTCCCCCTGGCACGCCCGGCTCTGCCTGCAGCCGCAAATGCGGGCAACGCTCCGCCGGCTCTGTCCGGGTCGGTGAGATCCGGCCCGCGCGCCACTGCATCGGCCGGTCCAGCGCGCTGGCAATGCCAGGGACCGAACGGAGACAGAGTTGTCGTCCGGACGCAGCGCCAGACGCGGCCGACGGCCCTCCCGCTCAGCCCTGGAGCGCACGCCGCAATCGCGCATCCACCTCGTCCATCGCCGCGCCAGTCAGCAGTTCCGTGGTGGCGATGATCAGCGCGCCGTTGTTGCGCAGTTCTGCGCGTTCGCAGTGCGGCGCCAGACCCTCCACGACCTCCTCCGCGGACAGATCGAAGCTGCGCCGGCACAGGAGATCGTCCATGAAGCAGACCGGCCATAGGCGAATGACGCCGTTGCGGCCGTCGCTGTCGGGCTTCGTCTTGCTTTGTGCACGGACCTTCTCGAAATCGGCGGCACTGACAACCGCGTCAGTTTCTAGAGCGGCCCGATAGGAGCCGAACGCATCCGTCAGTGCGGGGAACACGTCGTTGCAGAGCAACACGAAGTCGACCTGATCGCTGTCAATGTCGAAACAAACATAGTCGTCGGAGGACGCCACATCCTGCTCGATGAATTTGGGAAAGCGGCCGGCGAAGAAGATCTGACCGTAGATGCCGGGCACCAGGAAACGGTTCAGAACCGCCGTCGGCGCGATATCGTTTGCCCCGAGCAGTTTCGGGCGCTTGCCACGCTGCGCCGGCGACCACAGCCCCTCAATCGCCTCGAAGCGGCCGCACAGATCGCGCAAAAGGTCCGGGACCGGCTCAGACATCGAGGGCCGATGTCGGGCGATGATGCTGATCTTCACGCTTCAGCGTCGTTTCTGGAAGCAATCCGAATGCTCGCCGTTTGCGGCCGTGCTCTCCTCCCATGAACACGCTCCGATCGTTCGCGTCGACCCGGTCACGGCGGTCATGCTTCCGCCCAACGCGACGGATGAGCGACGTTGCCCAGCTCTCGGCCGGCACTTGCTCAAACGAACTCCACGCGACACTCGGCGAGCGGCACCTCGACGCCGTCATTCCGTTTGAACACATCGCCCTCGATCGTCGCCAGCGTCACGCCAAGCGCCTGCGCGCCTTGCGTGATCTGCTTCTCCCAGCCCTCAAGATCACCGTGATAGCCCCAACAAAAGAACGTCTTGCCGTCCGGGGTCGTGATCAGGCAACCGTATTCGGATGCCCCACCATGGGTCAGTAGCGAGGGATCAACCTTCCTACTCACCTTTCTAAATTGATCGGCTGTCGGCGCGGTTTTGTCGTCCCGTAGGTACACAACTCTCACGCCCTCGACGTCGACCGTTCCAGGTATAGTGCGATTGTCTGCCCTCTCTATGAAGCCACCATATATTCGTCCGAGCTCGTCCAGATAGTCCGTCATCTTTTCCCTACTCTACCGGTGTTATAACAAAACGGAAATTAGTAATACCAGCTTTCTTGAAAACTTCTGTGTAGTGATTGGCTAAATCAATACTGTTTGTATGGTATATAAAACCACCCTCGAACCCGGCAGAGTATTTTCTTGCTTGTTGGATCATTGTCCCTTCTTCCCTGGGTGCCCAGGATTTCTGACCCACCGGACTGGCCGGATTCCTGATCGAGGTTGCCCATTTGCTATTAAATTTCGCCTCTATCGCCGTCCTCTTCCCACTCACGAGTATGACATCGTCGGCAGTACCATTGACCCACTTTCCATCGACAAAGGCTTCATACTGGCGATCTGCCAGCGGAGCTCCCTTGTTCAGACCGCGAACACCGGCTTCGTAGCTCTCCGCCATATCGCCGGATGGCTTCGTCCCCGTAACAGCAACCGCCTTTGTCGTCTCGTACGTCGTTGCAGTCGACGCAAGACGCTCTGCCTCCGTACCGACCTCGACGGCACGCACGGCGTCCGCTGTCGCCGTCGCCACCTTGGTCTCGGGGACCAACACCGTTTCTGCGGCCGCAACTTCGGCCTCACCAGCCGCGCCGCCGACGAACTCAGGCAATCTCCCTGCCGCCCCGGCGGACCGGGCCTCGGTGATGAGCTGTTTGGCCTCGCCCTTCACAGCTTTGCCGATCACCACCACTGTGCCGATCGGATGTTGGACAGCATTCAAGAGAGCCGCCGCGCCGTGGCGGGCCATCTTCTCGGCAGACGCGTTCGTCTGCGCGACCAGCGGGTCGCCCGAACCGTTCACGACCAGATGGCCGACATAGCGGCCGACATCCCGGAGCGCGTGCCCCGGCCCCGTCGCAGCCCGTTTCAGCGCGACGGAAGAACTCGCCTCCTCGGCGTTCCCGGCCCGTCTCACGAACTCCACAGCTCTTCCCAGGACCGTGCCGCTCGCAGCCTGCTCCGTCAGGTCTTCGGGACCGGCTCCTTTCGGCTCGCTGGCCGGAAGCTTCGTGGTTGCAGGCAAGGCTGTCGCCACGACACCGGACGGCGGTGGCGTTACAGCGCCTTGTCCGGCACCGGCAGCCTCCGCTGCCTGGCCACGCTACGCATCCTCCAGCGAGTCCAGGAACGCACCTATATCCCCACCCGGCGGCGGGAGCGGCACCGCGCCCACGCCCGAGGCGCGCCAGATGGGCGGCGGCACCGGCTTGCGACGCACCGGACGCGCCGCCGTCGCGGGGTGCGCCCAAGCCGAATCCGGATGGCCGGGCGGCACCAGACCGTGACGCAGCGCCATCTCGTTCGAGATCGTGATCGTCGTCTCGAACGGCATCACGATCAGGTCGGGCGCATGCAGGTCAGGCGCGTGGACGGGCTCCGCTGGCGCCACGGCGTGCGCGGCGCTGGCGGCGAGATAGTTGGCATGCGCCGGGTGGTCCGCATGCACCGGCTCGAACCCGACGCCGTTCAGCAGCGCGAAACTGATGTCGAGATCGGCCGTGAACTCGCCTGGGAGATCGTCGAAGCGCGGCACACGGGGCGTCGCGGGCGGCCCCGATCCGTCCGAAAGGCGAGCCGTGCCATGAAACAGGGCTGGCACCCGAACCCGGCCCGACGACGCTCCCGAACCGACCCAATCCGACATGCCGCCTCCAACGCAGGGGGCGGCATCATAATCTGTCCCAACGCGGCCGATGCCGATCGATACGATCGCGCGCTTCAGGACGGGATCAGGTACGGCTCCGTTTCGCTCGGGCGGATAGTCTCGGTCTCCAGTTCGGTCACGCCGCAGGCGCGCAGAAACGCCGCCACCGCGTCGAGCCGCGCAGGATCGCGCGTCGGATCGGCCGCGTCGCCGCGCGGCACCCAGATCAGCGTGTCGAACCGCGCCCGCGTCAGCAGAACGCGATAGGTGTTGAGCCGCCAGGCGATCTTGTCCGCATCGCGCGCCGTCTGCCAGCGCGTGCCGCGGAACGAGCGCACCTCCCAGCCGCCGTTGTTGCGGACGAGATCGCCGCCCCAGCACAGGCCGACCTGGTCCAGCTCCAGCCCCTGCACGGAGAATTGCGTCGCCACCAGCTCCAGCGCGTCGGATGCGCGCACGTCGCGATCGCGCACCCAGCTATCGAGGAACCAGCGCGCCACGGCCTCCGCATCCATGTGCGGCACCTCGCAGCCCAGTCCTTCTGCGCGCAGGCGGCGTGCGCCGGCGCTGGCGATCAGTCCGGCGCGATGTTGGTCGCGGGCGCGAGCGCGCAGACCGGCGCGCAGCGCGGCCAGATCGCGCGTGAGGCGGAACGGCACCGGCCCGCTCTCGCGCACCACCGCCGACGCCGCCTCGGCATCGCCGCGCAGGACGCAATCCACCCAGCGCGGCGTGGCATCGTGACGCAGCGCGCGCACCGGAACATCGAGATGCAAACTGGGCTCGATCGACAGGCCTGGCAGACGGGCCAGCCGGTTGCGCGGCTCCGGCGCCTCCAGGGCGGCGCCCGCTGCGGCCACGAACCAGTCCGGGCGCTGCGCCAGCGCCTCACTCCAGGCCGCCATGCCGCCTTCTCCGTCATGGATTTCCTGGCCGTTGCCGATCAGGCAGAGAATGGCACAGAAGCCCTGGTGCCGCGCCATGATGTCGAGCAAATGCGCCGGCTCGGAGCGGTCGAGCGGCACGGGCTTGTCGCGCGTTCGCGACACGGCATGCGTCTCGGTCCAGGACCGCTGCGCCTCGTCGATCACCACCACGCGCTCGGGCGGCGTATCGCCGCTGCGAACACCGTGATCGCGGAAACGCGGCAGGGCCTGGATCACGCTTTCCATGCGATGACGTGCCGCACGTCGTTCCGCGGCTGTGCTGGCGACGCTGCGCACCAGTGCCTCGCGCAGCACGTGAACCAGGCTGGGATTTCCGGTGAGGAATGCGGCGCGCATCGTATCGTCGCCGGCAAAGGCAGCGTTCAGGCCGCACAGGGTTTTGCCGGCGCCGGGAATACCTGTGACGAAACAGACCAGCTTCGTTCCAGCCTGCCTGTGTGCGTTCAGAAGTGTCGCGATTCGGTCAGCGGTGATCGAAAGGTTTTGCGCGCCGGCACGTGTGTTCAGAAGATCGGCGACGTCGTGCCTTAGGAAGAGATGACACGCCGCATCGACGATGTTGGGCACCGGCCGGTAGGATTCATGCTCCCATCCGGCGTGATCGGGCAGCGAAACCGTGAGCGAGGGCGCCGCGGCCAGGTCGCGAACGAGCCCGGGCAGAGTCTCCCCATTGGCCTGCAGGAATGGCGCGGCGCCCGGCAGCAGGATCGGTACGATCGCGTGCGGGCGCTGCGCGTTCGTCGCGACCAGCACGGGCAGAATCGGATGCCGTCTCGAACCCGCATGGAAATCCTGCAGGTCGAGCGCGTAACCACGAAGCTGTTCGGTGTCGGCAGGGTCGAAGCGTTCGGCACCGACCTTGAACTCGATCGCCACGATGGCACGCGGCAGGAGGATCACCGCGTCGATGCGGCCGCCCAGGCGCGGGATCTCGAACTCGAACAGGATCCGAAGCTCTGCGGGGTTCTCGAACCCGCGGCAGGTCACCTTGAGCAGACGGACCTGTTCGCTCCAGGCCCGGAGCTGCGCGTGCTCGTTGACGCGATGCCGGCCGAGCGCGCGATGTGCCAGCGCCGCCACGATCGCACCATCCGGTGTGCGCAGCAGATCCAGTCCTGTGCCGGACCACCACGCCGGCACGGTTCAGCCCTTCTAGGCCGACAAGCCGCCCAATTCCTCCGCATCCAGCACATGAACGTGCAGCCGCATCGCCTCGTCATGCGCGCGGCGCGTCATCGGAGCGGGGGTCGCCAGAACGGTGACGTGGGCGCGCGCCTGCTGGCCCATCGCCGCGACTTCGCGGATCATCTCCGGCGTGATCGTGGTGTCGCCGGCCTGACAGCGTATGGCGAGCAGCGCATCCTTCCGGCGGGCCAGGATGTCGGGGGCGCCGTCACGCGTGGCACTTGCGGCGAAGCTGGGCTGCACGGTCCAGCCGCCTTGTTCCAGCACCTCGATGCAACCGCGCCGGAAGTCCTGCGGCGTCGGCGTCGGTTCCAGACCGGAAGGCGCGTGCGGGGCCGTGCTGGCAAGCGGATCGATATAGCGATCTTCCTTCTGCCACTCCGAATCCTCGACATGAGCGAAGCGCCGCTGCTGCCGGGCAATCATGACCGCGGCGGCGATCAGCCCCAGCAACGCCAGGACCACGATCACGGCCAGAACGGAAATGCCGGACGATTCGTGCTTCTGTGGCTGGGCCGCATCGGAGACCGGCGGCATTGCGCCGGGCGCGGCTGAGGCGGCCGGCGGCTCGGCCGCTTGCGGCGGGGTCCCGGCTGCGGGCGTTGCGGCGCTAGGTGTTGTTGCATCGGGCGCTGTGGCAGCCGAGGGCGCGGCGGGAGCTGCGATTGCCGGTGCCGCCGCGGACGGCGCGGGCGCCGATCCGGCAACGGGAGGAGTCGGCACGGCGGGTGGCGTGGTGGACGGCGCGGGCTGGGCCGGTGCCCCTCCCGCATCGGGGGCGGGCTGCGTCGGGGTTGCTTGCCCCTGCGGCGGCACGGATGGAGCAGCCGGCGCCTCGGCTGGCACGGAGGTCGGCCCCTGCGCTGGAGCCTGGGTCGGCGCAGGCCCGGTTGCGGGAGCGGGGGCTGGCTCGGCGGCAGCCGGAGGCGCCGAAGCGTCGGGCGCCGGGGTCGCGGCACTTCCCGCAGCCTGCGGCTCCGCACCTGTCGGCGCGGTGGCCGCCGGGGCGGGCGCCTCCTCCCCGGTCGTCTTCAGATCGGAGGACTGGACATAGACCGGTGGAGAATCGGGCTTGGCGTCGGGCGCCTGCACCAGCACCAGCGGCCCCTGATGCAGCAGCACCTGGAACGTCCCGGAGGCGGGGAGAACCATGCAATGCCCGGTGCGATGCACGTAATCGACCCATTTACGGTTGCGCAAACGCCCATCCGGGATCGCCAGCGCCGTGGTCGCGCGCGGGTCCACGCAGCCATAGACGGAATGTTTCGGCTGCACCATCGGCTCCGCCAGAGCCGGCGCGGCACAGCCGATCGACACCAGAACCACCGCCGGAACCACATGTCTCATGGAAAGAAATCCCCCTCGATCCTCCGACGCCCGGAACGCCGGTTCGTTCCGATCTCTGCACGAGAAGCTGTCGGAATCGAGGCGGGGACGTCGCGCCGCACGGTCGCACGGCGATCCCGGCGCCGGAACCCGCCGCGCCCCGGGCATCGGGCCGCCCGCTTCGATCGCCACCGGCCGACACCTTTGACCGGCCGTTCGCGGACGGGCAAACAGGCGCCGTTTCCCCGTTCGCGGAGCTGCTCCGATGTCCAAACCCGTTCTGGTGACCGGCGCCACCGGCTTCGTGGGGTCGGCCGTCGCCCGCACCCTGCTCGCGCGCGGCCATGCCCTGCGGCTCCTGGCACGTCCGAACGGCGACCGGCGCAATATCGGCGGGCTCGATGCCGAGCTGGTGGAAGGTGACCTCACCGATCCGGCCAGCATGCGCCGTGCTCTGGAAGGATGCGGCGCCTTGTTCCACGTCGCGGCCGATTACCGGCTCTGGGTGCCGGATCCGGAGTCGATGATGCGGGCCAATGTCGAGGGCACGCGCACGCTGATGATCGCGGCACAGGAGGCAGGGGTCGAACGCATCGTCTATTGCTCCTCCGTGGCGGCACTCGGCCTGGTCGGCGACGGCACGGTGGCGGACGAGCTGACCCCCGTGCACGAGGACAAGATCATCGGCGTCTACAAGCTCAGCAAATACCGCGCCGAACAGACGGTGCTGTCGCTCGTCCGCGACCGGCGGCTGCCCGCGGTGATCGTCAATCCGAGCACCCCGATCGGCCCGCGCGACATCAAGCCCACCCCCACCGGCGCCATGATCCGCGACGCCGCCGCCGGACGCATGCCGGCCTATGTCGATAGCGGCCTGAATCTGGTGCATGTGGACGACGTGGCCGAAGGGCACGCGCTGGCCTTCGAGCGCGGCGAGATCGGCGAGCGCTATATCCTGGGCGGCGAGGACCGCTCGCTAAAGGATCTGTTCGGGCTGGTGAGCGACATCGCCGGAGTGAAGGCGCCGCGCATCGAGCTGCCGAGCCGGCTGCTCTACCCCGTCGCCGTGGCGTCCGAGATCCTGGCGCGCCGGGCCGGCATCGAACCACGCGTCACCCGCGACACGCTGGCGATGAGCCGCAAGAAGATGTTCTTCTCGTCCGAGAAGGCGAAACGGACGCTCGGCTACGCGCCGCGTCCGGCCGGGGAGGCGGTGCGCGACGCCGTGACCTGGTTCCGCGCCAATGGGATGATCTGACCGTCGTGCTCGCCCTCGCCGTCCTCACCCTGCTGATCTGGTGCTGGCTGATCCTGTTCCATGGCCGCTTCTGGCAGGCGGGCCCGGTGCTGCGTCCGGTCCCGGCCGATCCGGACGCGAGCTGGCCGCCGGTGCAGATCGTGATCCCGGCCCGGGACGAGGCGGAGGGCGTCGCCGCCTGCCTGCGCTCGCTTCTGGCGCAGGATTATCCCGCCCGGTACCGCATCGTCTTGGTGGACGACCGCTCCACCGACGGCACCGGCGCGCTGGCCCGCGCGGTGGGTGAAGGCTCGGCCCGATTGCTGGTGGTGGACGGCGCGGAACCGCCGGAATCGTGGAGCGGCAAGCTCTGGGCGGTGAACCAGGGCGTGGCGGCGGCGCTGGCCGATCTGCCCGAAGCGCACGGCTATCTGCTGCTCTGCGACGCCGACATCATCCACGCCCCGGCGCATCTGACGACCCTCGTTGCCAAGGCGGAGCGCGAGCGGCTCGATCAGGTGTCGGAGATGGTCGAACTCAGCACCGTGAGCATGGCGGAACGCGCCCTGGTTCCGGCCTTCGTGTTCTTCTTCCAGCTGCTCTACCCGTTCGCCCGGGTGAACGATCCGCGCTCGCGCACCGCCGCGGCGGCCGGCGGCACCGTGCTGATCCGCAAGGACGCGCTCGCGCGCATCGGCGGCATCGAAAGCCTGCGCGGCGCGCTGATCGACGACGTGACGCTGGCGACCAGGGTCAAGCGCGCCGGCGGACGCATCTGGCTCGGCCACTCGATGCTGGCCCGCTCCGTACGGCCTTATCCGGGCGCCGCCGATGTGTGGCGCATGGTGGCGCGCACCGCCTATGTGCAGCTCCGCTTCTCGCCTCTGCTGCTGCTGGGCACGGTGATCGGGATGGTTCTGGTCTGGCTGGCTCCGGTACTGTGCCTCGTGTTCGGGCACGGTCTCGCGCGCTGGTTCGGGCTTGGCGCCTGGGTGCTGTCCACCGGCTCGTTCCTGCCGACGCTGCGCCGCTTCCGCTTGTCGCCGCTCTGGGCGCTGTTGCTGCCCCTGATCGGCCTGTTCTACACGGGGGCCACGATCGGCTCGGCGATCGATCACCACCGTGGACGCGGCGTGGTCTGGAAAAGCCGCGCCTATCGCGACCGCGAGAAAGGCAGAACCGTCGCATGACCGTCGCCGCCCCGCAGGCCCGACCGGCCGAACGCGCGCCCTCCTCCGCACAGGCGGCCGAGGTCGCGTCGGGCAAGAACAAGAACACGGAGAACTTCCCGGTCGGGTCGCTGCTGATCGCCCGCAGGCTGCGGCCGCACGTGCATGCCTATTACAACTATGCCCGCGCCATCGACGACATCGCCGACAACGCCGTGCTGTCGCCGGACGCCAAGATCGCGCGTCTGGATGCGATGGGCGCGCTGGTCTGCGGCAGCACGGCCGAACCCGGGCTCGTGTCCGCGAACGAGGCCGCCATCGCCGCCCGCCTGCACCGCAGCCTGCGCGAGACCGGAATCGCCGCCGCGCGCGCGACCGACCTGCTGGTGGCATTCCGGCGCGATTCCCTGGCGCCGCGCACCGCGTCCCTGGCCGAATTGCTCGAGTATTGCCGCTATTCCGCCAATCCGGTCGGCCTGTTCCTGCTCGACCTGCACGGCGAGGGTGCCGCCAGCCATGCCGCCTCCGACGCGCTCTGCACCGCGCTGCAGATCCTGAACCATCTGCAGGATTGCGGCGACGACCTGCGCGAACTCGACCGGTCCTATCTGCCGGGCAACTGGCTGGAGGAGGAAGGCGAAACGGTGGACAGCGTCCTGGCGCCGCGCTGCTCGCCCGGGCTGAGACGCGTGATCGACCGCCTGCTGGACGAGGTGGATCGGTTGAACGGCATCGCCGCCGGGCTGGCCGATCTGATCGCCGACCGGCGCATGCGCATGGAAGCGGCGGTGATCGTGTCGCTGTCGCGCCGTCTGGCCCGGCGTCTCCGGCGCTGCGATCCGCTGGCCGCGCGCGTGAAGCTGTCGCGCAGCGATATGGGGATGAGCCTGTTGCAGAGCCTGAGGCACGTGTTCTGATGGCCGCCTCCGCACTCGGCTGCACCCCGGCCGATCTCGCCGCGGTGGAAGAGATCGTTCGCAAGGCCGGCACCTCGTTCGCGCGTGGCATGCGCGTGCTGCCGCCCGACCGCCGCTACGCCATGTATGCGATCTATGCCTTTTGTCGCCTCGTCGATGACGTGGCGGACGAGGAAAGCCCGCTCGCCGACCGCCTGCCGCGCCTCGACCAGTGGCGCGACCGCATCGCCGGGCTCTATGCCGGCCGCACGCAGGATGCGCTCGATCGGGTGCTGCACGCCGCCATCAACCGCTATGCGCTGCGTCAGGCCGATTTCGACGCGGTGATCGACGGCATGCAGACCGATGCGGAGACCGTGGTGGTGGCGCCGGGCCCGGCCGAATACGACCTGTATTGCGACCGCGTGGCCTCGGCGGTAGGGCGCTTGTCCGTGCGCGCCTTCGGCGACGGATCGGCGGACGCCGACCGCGTCGCACACCATCTCGGACGGGCGCTCCAGACCACCAACATCCTGCGCGATCTCGGCGAGGATGCCGAGCGCGGCCGGCTGTATCTGCCTGCCGACGTGCTGGACGCGCATGGCGTGCCGCACGAGCCCGATGCCGCCCTCCGCTCGCCCGGCCTGCGCCCTGCCTGCCGCGACATGGCCGATCGCGCCGAAGCGCATTTCCGCGAGGCGCGCGCCGCCATGCGCCGCTGCGACCGCCGCGCCATGCGACCGGCCCGGCTGATGGCGGCCAGCTATGCCGCCATTCTCGACACGCTCCGCAAGGCGGATTGGCGCGAGCCGAGGATTCGCGTGTCGGTGCCGCTCTGGCGCAAGCTGCGGATCGCGGCGCGCGCGGCAATCCCGCTGTGAGCACGGTCCATATTGTCGGCGGCGGCCTCGCCGGTCTCGCCGCGGCCCTGGCGCTGACCGCGCGCGGGCGCCGCGTGTCGCTCTACGAGGCCGGGCCGGCCTGCGGCGGCCGCGCACGCTCCTACGACGACAAGCAGCTCGGCTGCCGCATCGACAACGGCAACCATCTGCTTCTGTCCGCCAACGACACCGTGTTTCGCTATCTGGACGCGATCGGCGCACGCGACACGCTGGTCGGGCCGGGCAAGCCGGTATTCCCGTTCCACGATCTCGCCGACGATACACATTGGAGCCTGAGGCTGTCGCGTGGGCGCATCCCCTGGTGGGTGCTGAATCGCCGCAGCCGCGTTCCGGGCATGACGCTCGGCGAGATGAGCGGCCTGGTGCGAATGCTGAAGGCAGGCCCTGACGCCACGGTGTCGCAATGCCTGCGCCCGGGGGCCCTGGCCGACCGGCTGATGGTGCCGCTCTCCGTGTCCGTGCTGAACACGCGGCCCGAAGCCGGCAGCGCCGCGCTGATGGGGCGCGTGATGCGCGAAAGCATGGCCAAGGGCGGAGATGCCTGCGTGCCGTGGTTTCCGGCCGAAGGCTTGTCGGAAAGCCTGGTCGATCCGGCGGTGGCGCTGCTGCGCCGTCGCGGCGCCGAGATCCGCACCGGCTGCCGCGTCGCCGCGCTCGAACCGGCACAAGGCCGGGTCGGTGCCCTGATGCTGCCGGAAGGGCGCCGCAACCTCGAGCCGGGCGATTCCGTGGTGCTGGCGTTGCCCGCACAGAGCGTACGCGATGTTGCCGCCATCGTGCTGCCGGAGCTGATCGTGCCGGATGCGTTCGAGAGCATTCTCAATCTGCACTACCGCGCAGACGTACTGGACCGGATCACCGGCGATCTCCGGCTTGCACGCTTCGCCGGCGTGATCGGCGGCGTCACGGAATGGGTATTCGTGAAGCCCGGCATCCTGTCGGTGACGGTGAGCGCTGCCAACCATCTGGCCGAGCGCGCGTCCGCCGAACTGGCCGAAACCATCTGGCGCGAAGTGCGGGCCGTGGTGCTGCCCTATCTCAGGCGGAACGACCAGGCGCTTCTGCCCGAAACCACACCGCCGCACAGGCTCGTGCGCGAAAAGCGCGCGACCTTCGCCGCCACGCCGGCGCAGGAGAAGCTGCGGCCCGAAAGCCGCACGCGTTTGAGCAACCTCGTGCTGGCCGGCGACTGGACCGCAACAGGCTTGCCGGCCACCATCGAAGGTGCCATGAGGTCCGGTCTGGCTGCGGCCGGAGTTTTGTGCGCTGCACGAACGGGGTCGGTCGCGTTCCAGTCCTGACCCGGGCCAGCCCGGCGGGGCCAGCGCGGTCTCCTGCTCCTGCGGCGTCGGATCGTCCGGTCGGTCTCTCGCCGATCAGAAACAGGAAGGAACACACCCCGTTGTTGACAACGACGCCGCGCTCGCCCGCTGCCGGGGAAAGGCTGGACGAAACCATCCGTCGCGCCCAGGCCGCTCTCGGCGCACGTCAGCGCGACGACGGACACTGGGTGTTCGAGCTCGAAGCCGACGCCACCATCCCGTCCGAATACATCCTGCTCGAACATTATCTCGACCGGATCGACACCGCGCTGCAGGAACGGCTGGCGCGCTATCTGCGCCGCATCCAGGGCGAGCACGGCGGCTGGCCGCTCTACTACAAAGGCCGGTTCGATCTGTCGGCGACGGTGAAGGCCTATTACGCGCTGAAGGCGGTGGGCGACGACATCGACGCGCCGCACATGGCCCGCGCCCGCGCCGCGATTCTCGAAGCCGGCGGCGCCGAGCGTGCCAACGTCTTCACGCGTTTCCAGCTCGCCTTGTTCGGAGAAATTCCCTGGCGCGGCACGCCCTGCATGCCGGTCGAGGTGGTGTTCTTTCCGAAATGGTTCTTCTTCAACATCTGGAACATGGCGTACTGGTCGCGCACGGTGGTGGTGCCGCTGCTGGCGCTGGCGGCGATGCGCCCGCGCGCGCGCAATCCGCGCGGGGTGCATGTGCCCGAACTGTTCCGGGATGATCCGTGGCGCATCACGGACTGGACGCGCGGCCCGTACCGCTCCGCCTGGGGCCCGGTCTTCGCCCGCCTGGACGCCTTCATCCGCCCGATCGAGGCGCAGATTCCCGGCTGGCTGCGCCGACGCGCGATCCGGCGCGCACGCTCCTTCATCGAACCGCGCCTGAACGGGGTGGACGGTCTGGGCGCGATCTATCCGGCCATGGCCAACAGCGTGATGTTCTTCGACGCGATCGGCATGTCGCCCGAAGATCCGCGCGCAGAAACCGCCTGGGAGTCGGTGCGCGCCCTGCTGGTGAACTCCGACGGCGACGATGGCGAGGCGTATTGCCAGCCCTGCGTCTCGCCGGTCTGGGACACGGGCCTCGCCAGCCACGCCATGGCGGAAGCGGGTGCTGCCGTCGGCGGCGGGATGCAGGCGGAAACCGCACGCCGTCTGGAGAAAGCCGCCGCCTGGCTGCGCCCCAAACAGATCCTCGATGTGGTGGGCGACTGGGCGGTGCGGCGCCCCGGTCTCCAGCCTGGCGGCTGGGCGTTCCAGTACAACAACCCGCATTATCCAGATGTGGACGACACCGCCGTGGTGGCGATGCTGCTGCACCGGCACGACCCGGCCGGCAATGCCGAGGCGCTGGAGCGCGCGCGCCATTGGGTGATCGGCATGCAAAGCAGCAATGGCGGCTGGGGCGCATTCGACATCGACAACGACCATGACGTGCTGAACCATATCCCGTTCGCAGACCATGGCGCGCTGCTGGACCCGCCCACCGCCGACGTCACGGCGCGCTGTCTCTCCATGCTGGCGCAGCTCGGCCACCCGGAAGACCGCCCCACCATCGAGCGCGGCATCGCCTATCTGCGGCGCGAACAGGAAGCCGACGGCTCCTGGTTCGGGCGCTGGGGCACAAACTACATCTACGGCACGTGGTCGGTGCTGTGCGCCCTGAACGCGGCGGGCATTGCCGAGGACGACCCGATGGTCTCCCGCGCGGTAGAGTGGCTGATCTCGATCCAGCGCGAGGATGGCGGCTGGGGCGAGGATTGCGCCACGTTCGAGGGTGCAGCCCCCGGCCGATACACCGAGAGCCTGCCCTCCCAGACCGCCTGGGCCGTGATCGGCCTGATGGCTGCGGGACGGCGTGACCATCCGTCCGTGGCACGCGGAATCGACTACCTCACCGCGACCCAGGACGAGAACGGCGAATGGCAGGAGCAGCCTTACAACGCGGTGGGTTTCCCGCGTGTCTTCTATCTGCGCTACCACGGCTATCGCCTGTTCTTCCCCCTCCTGGCCTTGTCCCGCTTCAAGACGCTGCAGCAAAGCAACACCAAGCGAGTGCCTTTCGGGTTCTGAGGTGGTGACGCTGCCGCCTGGTCTCGGCGTCGTGGTCGGCCTCGCGACGGAGGCCCGTCTGGCCGCGGCCATCGCCCGGCCGCATCTGATCGTGGCCAGTGGCGCCACGCCGCAGGGCGCGGATGCAGCGGCAAAAGCGCTCGTTGCGCGCGGCGCCACACATCTCCTATCATTTGGTTTTGCAGCCGGACTGGATCCGCTTCTGGGACCGGGATCTTTGCTGCTGCCAAGAGAGGTGGTCGTGGATGGCATCGCGATCGCTTCCGACGACTCGCTGACGGCTCTGTTCGCACCGGAAACCTCCGATGCTGCGGCCATTTATTCCCCCTTGCTGCACAGCGACACGCTGGTCGGGGAGCGCGAAGAGAAAGCGTCCCTGCACGCGACGAGCCGCTGCGCATCCCTCGACATGGAAAGCGGCGCGGTTGCCCGCGTCGCCCGTGCCGCCGGGTTACCCTTTGCGGTTTTGCGGACGGTCTGCGATCCCGCCGATACGAGTCTGCCGCCGGCAGCGCGCGTGTCGCTCAAGCCTGACGGAACGCTGGACAAAGTGGGCGTCGCACGTTCGATCCTGTTCCACCCGGCCCAACTCCCGGCCCTGATCCGCCTTGGGCGGGATGCACGGCGGGCTCACCTCGCTCTCCAGGTCCATGTGACCCGGGCGCGTCATCTTCCTGGAGCGACAAGCTGATGGCACGGGTCAACTGCGTCATGATGCAGCGAGACGAGACCTTGTTGCTCGAGCCAGGGCTTCGCTACGACGGCTATCTGTTCGGCCTCAGAAAGCTGACGGTCGTCGGCAATGGATCCGCCGAGGTTTCTCGTGTCGATGCGGTCCTCGATCCGGATCGGAGCGATTGCAGTCGAAGCACGGTCCAACAGACCCTGGATGACGTCACCGAGATCACGCCCCATCTGGATGTCCGGGCGGCACCCGGCCAGGCTTCTCGACGGCGCCTCGTTCCATTCGGCGATGGGGAAACTTACGCAGCCAAACCAGACGTCACGCCTCACCGTTTGAAAATGTTGAAACACTACTTTCGGCACGGGTTCGCCGAAGGCAGGCCTCTGCGTCCAGAGAACGCGGCGAGATCCGAGACAGCGTTATGACAGGCATGGTCTACGTTTCATGTGCGAAGGCGGAACTCTATCGGAACGGCTCCTGGTACGATGACCCGATCTTTCTGAACGAACTGACCCATGGAACCGCAGCTCGGCATGCGCCGGACGTCATCGCGGAAATCTTCCCGCCTTATCAATACGAACGGCCTGTTCCCATGCTGCTCGGCGGCGGCACGGACGAACTGCAGCACGTTGCATCCGTGGCCCATTCCACTGCGGAAAGCTTCAAGACCGGCCCGGCAACGGTTCTGGCACGTGTCGGGGATTGCTGCGTCAGTCGTTCCGTCATCTATCTTCTCCGCGACAATGAGACATTCATCATCTACGAAACGCACCGACCGAGTGACCGGGGTGTCTCACATCTTCGCAACGAGAACGAAATCAGGCTCGTCGACGACTATAAGAGGCACGACCCCTTCATCGCCTATTTGTGGGTCGGTTCTGCCGGCAGCATGAATTACGGACATTGGCTGGTGGACGATCTGCCCCGTCTAGCGGCGCTGACGGAACTTCGGCGTCTGCGCCCCTATGCCAAGATCGTCATCGTCACGCCCGAATGCGGACCAAAGCTCGATGCGCTGCATGCGCAAACGGCGGGTGCGATTGCCGCGATGCTCGACATCGACAATGTGGAATTAATGACGGTCGCCCGCGATGCACGGATCTTCTTCCAAGAACTCTATTTCGTTTCCCCGCCGACCCATCATCCGGTACTCAAATCGCCGGACGCCATGAATTTCGTGGCAGACTATCTTCAGGCCGCTACGGGTTCGCTGAGCTCAGCCGGCGGCACCCTGCCGCGCCGTTTGTTCGTAGGCCGAGAATGGACCGGCGCACGCGATCTCGCCAACCAGCACGAAATCGCAGAAATGCTGTCCGGCCACGGTTTCGTTTCGGTCGAGACCGGCACCATGCCCGTGCTGGAGCAAACACGGCTGTTCTCCCACGCCGAGATCGTCATCGGCTGCATGGGCGCGTCGATGACGAACAGCCTTTTCTGCCCGGAAGGAGCCGGCATCGGCTACATCTCCCCGCACGGCTGGATCGAGACGTTCTATTGGGACCTGGCATCCACACGGCGACAACGCTACGTGGCGTGCTACGGCCCATCCACGCCTCAGGACGCACCGGCCTGGCAGAAGAACTTCCGCGTCAATCCGGCGCACGTGCAGCAAATGCTCGACGAACTCGCGGGCAACGCAGAAACGCCGACAGCCAAGCAGTCAATGGCGGAAGACCCGGCCGCTACATTCAACCCCTTCAGAACCTGATAGCCGCATATGGAGCCCACGATGAGCAAAGCCGCCACCGCGCGTACCGTTGCGGCAAAACCTCCCAAAGCGGCCTTTCTGGGCTATTTCGATGGCATCACGGATCGCGTGGCTCGCGGTTGGGCGCTCAGCCTGCTGGCACCTGCGGAACCGACGACCCTGCATGTTCTGATCGATGGTCAGGAAGTCGGGACCGTGACTGCCGAAGAGGTTCGGGAAGACGTTCAGAACGCGCTTGGCCATCCGAACGGCAAGCTGGGCTTCTCCTTCGCCCTGCCCGTGGAACTGTTCGACGGTCAGCAGCACACCATCGGATTCCGATTCGCAAACCGCAGCGTCGTACCCGTCATTAACCCGGACGACCCGGATCGCCCACTCGACTCCCTAGCCTTCACGCTCAACCGCACGTACGAGTTCCAAAGCTTCATCGACGGCATGAAGACCGGCGCATTGCGCGGATGGGTTCAGCGCATTGACCCGGTTGATGGAACCCGCAGCGGCGGCTGCCATATCCTGGTCACGGCAAACGGCACGCGGGTCGCGCAGGTGAAAGCCGATCGCTATCGCGGCGATGTCGCCGCCGTTCTGGGCGGCGATCCGAATTGCGGCTTCGAACTGATCCTGCCCAACGCGTTCCGTCGCGGCGGCCAGCAGACCTTCCGCTTCGTTATCACGCCGGACGACGTCGAGCTGTCCGGCAGCCCGCTCACGACCACTCTGGTGGACGATCAGCTCGAAGCCAAGCTGATTGAAATCCAGGCCAAGGTCGACCGCCTCTACGGCGAAATCAACCGGCTACGCACCGACGTCGCCGACGTCGTACCCAAGCCCACTTTCAATCTCGGCGATTACGACCGCTGGGCGCGTCGTTACTATGATCGTCTCCGCGCACGAGTGGCGTCAGAACGCGCGCACGACGCCCCGGATGCGCCGCAGCCGCTGGTGAGCATCTTGGTGCCCACCTACAAGCCGATGATGTCGGACTTCACCGCCGCCGTCGATTCAGCGATCGCCCAGACCTATCGCAACTGGGAGCTGATCATTGTCGACGACGGCGCGAAGTCGCCAGAGGTCGCCAGCAGAATCAAGCAATATTGCGACCAGGATACGCGCATTCGCTGCATCACGCTCAAGAAGAACCGCGGCATCAGTGGTGCGAGCAATGCCGGGCTCGCGGCCGCGCGCGGCGAATATGTCGCCTTCTTCGACCACGACGATCTGCTGGTCGATGTTGCGATCGAGATGATGGTCCGCGCGGCGCAACGTACCGGTGCGCGCATGCTGTATTCCGACGAGGATAAGATCGACCAGGCCGGTTATTTCCTCGAGCCGAACCTCAAGCCGGATTACAATTACCGTTATTTGCTAGGCTGCAACTATATCTGTCACCTGCTTTTCGTCAAAACCGAAGCGCTCCGCAAAGTCGGCGAACTACGCGCCACTTATGACGGCGCCCAGGACCACGATCTGATCCTCCGCCTGGTGGAAGAGATCCCCGCCTCCGAGATCCACCACATTCCGGAAGTGCTCTATCACTGGCGCAAGACTCCGAATTCGACTGCGGTGAATATCGGGAACAAGGGCTACGCCATCGATGCCGGCGTCCGCGCAGTGGGCGACCATCTCGCCCGTCGCGGAATCAAGGCAAAGGTCCATTCGATCCGTGGCCTGACGCTTTATGGCGTGACCTGGCAGCAGCGCAAACAGCCCCACGTTTCCATCATCATTCCGTTCAAGGACCAGATCGACATCACGCAGCGATGCGTCGAGACTCTGCTCGAAACCACCGACTACAAAGCCTTCGACATCATCCTGGTCAACAACTGGTCGATCACCCGGGAGGCGGAAGCCTTCTGCCGCCGTATGGACAAGCTCGACCGTGTCCGTGTGCTGACGGTTGAAGAAGATTTCAACTATTCCCGGTTGAACAATCTCGCCTGCGCCGACAGCAAGGCCGATATGTTCTTCTTCATGAACAACGACGTGTTCGTTCAGGACAAGAACTGGCTGCGCACCATCGTCGGCGAGATGCTGGCGTCGCCGGACGTCGCCATCGTCGGCGGCAAGTTCCTTTATCCCAACGATACCATTCAGCATGCAGGCGTCGTGGTCGGGCCCGCGGGCGTTGCCGCTCACGTGCATCGCGGCGCACCTCTGACCGATTACGGCTATATCGGTCGTGCGATGCTCAGCCACGAAGTCTCGGTCGTCACCGCCGCAGGCATGCTGGTACGCGCGTCCGTGTTCCGCGAGGTCGGCGGCTTCGACGAGGAGAAACTCAAGGTTGCCTATAACGACGTCGATTTTTGCCTGAAGGTCGGTGAGGCAGGCTACCGTATCGTCTGGTGCGCGGAATTCGTCGCCTACCACCATGAGAGCCTGTCCCGCGGCAGCGACGACCGCCCGGAACACGAGGCCCGGTTCCGGGCCGAGACCGAAACCATGCAGGAGCGCTGGGGAAACAATCCCCGCTACCTCCGCGATCCGTTCTACAACAAGCACTTCACCGTGGACCGCCAACCCTTCTTCGACTTGGTCGATCCCGCGGAGAGCAAGTAGTCGCTCGATGGGCCGGCCTTCTGCCGGCCCATCCGTATCCTCATCGAATCTCGTTCAAAACCAAGACTTCGATCGGCGCAGCGGCAAGCGGCCCGACCACGCCTATGAGCGCCTTGAAATGCGGCGTCTTATTGTGCTGCTCCAATGCAGCTGCGCTCTCCCAGAGCTCAACTACGGTCATGCGATCCGGCATATCCGGGGTCCGATAGGCCGCGTATTCGATACAGCCGGCCTCCTTGCGGCTTTCGCGCACGCAAACGCGCATCGCATCCGCAGCCTCGCCTCCCGTGCCCGGCTTGCAGTGAATTGTTGCTACGACACGAAGCGGCTCGGCCATACTTTCCTCCTTCAAGCAAACAACGCGTCCGGAAGCCAGGGCCGGTGCGCGTGGAGCATATCGTCGACAAGATGCTTGATCTGATCGAGATCGAGCTCGGCGGCCGTGTGCGGGTCCAGCATCGCGGCATGATAGATCGCCTCGCGCTTTCCGGTCAGAGCGGCCTCCACCGTCAAGGCCTGCACGTTGATGTTGGTCTGCATCACGGCGGCAAGCTGCGTCGGCAGACGCCCTATTTTCACCGGATGCAGCCCTGTTCCATCGATCAGGCACGGCACCTCGACACAGGCATCGGCTGGCAGGTTATCAATCAGCCCATCATTCGGAACGTTGCCATAGATCACGACGGGACGGCCGGTTTCACGCGCGTTGATGATCTGCGCGCCGTATTCGTTGGAGCGCACGACCTGGAGTGGGTGCGAGGGGTCCTGCAAGGTCGTGGCAAGTCCGGTCCAGTCGGCGATCTGGGATTCGCAGCGGCGCGGGTATTCGTCCAATGGAATCGCAAACCGCTGGATCAGCTCCGGACGCGCGCGCTTGATATACCAGGGCACGTATTCGGCAAAATGCTCACTGGATTCAGTGACGAAATAACCCAGACGACTCAGGACATCGTAGCGTACGCGGTCATGCGCCGGCACACGACCCTCCGCGACGACGCGCCGGATCAGCGGATACAGATCCTCGCCGCGACGCGAAAAGCGCAGATAGAACGCGACATGGTTGATGCCCGCGCACAGATAATCGATTTCATTCATCGGCACATTAATCGCGCGGGCCAGTTCCGCCGCCGTGCCTTGTACGCTGTGGCACAGGCCAACCGTGCGTATCCTGCTTGCCTCCGCCAACGCCCGGCAATTCATCGCCATAGGATTGACGTAGTTCAGATGCAGGACGTCCGGACAACGGCGCTCCATCTCGCCTGTCATCTGCAGCAGAACTGGAATGGTACGCAAGGCGCGCATGATCCCGCCGACGCCCAACGTATCGCCGATGGTCTGACGCAGGCCGTAGCGGTTCGGAATGTCGAAATCCGTGACCGTGCAGGGCTTGTAGCCGCCCACCTGGATCATGTTGATGGCGTAGGACGCACCATCCAGAGCGCGGCCGAGATCGGTGGTCGCCTCTACCGTGGCGGACACGCCCAAGGTCTGCACAATACGATTCGCGACGACCTCGGAAACGCGCAACCGTTCCGGGTCGATATCATAGAGACAGATGCGGCTCGTCGATAGGGCCGGCTCGAGCAGGATGTCACCCAGCAAATTCTTGGCGAATACCGTGCTGCCGGCGCCGAGGAAGACGATCTTGGCCGCACGTGGCGGGCCGGCCCGCGACGATGCACCGTCGGACGTCACCGACGCGGCTTGCGCCTGCTGTTCGGCGTCACGCTGCGTCTGCGCGTCGCGTTCTGCCGCGGCGCGGATCGCCACCAGTGTTTCGGTAGCCGCCGTGCGCACCGGCTCGTAGATCGAGAGAATCCGCTCGCTGCCATCAGGAGCGATCGCCACCACGCCAACGCGACCGTCCAGCAGCTCGGATGCATCGACCTCGCCCGAGAGATCGAGCGAAAAAGCAAGGTCGATCGGTGTCTCGGTCAGGTCGGGACGACGGCCTTCCGGCATGATGGCACGCAGAACCTGCATGCCGCGGCGAACTTCCAGCCGAACACCCGGCAGATATATGCCGGCGTGTACCAGGCCGGCCCAGCCATTCAGCAGCCCCTTGACCGACATCCCGTCAATGACGCCAACGATCACCGGCGAAAACTTGACATCGTGCTCACTCATGACGACCGCCGTAAATGCCGCATTGCACCATCCAGAACGCCACTCAGCGTCGCCTGATACTCGGCCGGATCGTGCTCCAATCTGATACGCCTCAGCGCAGCGTCGCGAAGCCGGTACCAGAGAGTCTCGTCCGTATGGAGCGCGAGGATTTGACGCGCGAAAAGCGCGGCATCATCGCTGCCCCCCGACAAGATCTCCTCCCCATCCACCCAGCCGACCTGTCGGCACAGGAGCGCGGTGGCAACGACGGGCAGACCACGCGCCGCGGCCTCATGAAGCTTGAACGGAATGCCGCCAGCAAAGCGAGTCGGCGCGATGAAGACGCGGTGCCGGTCATAGAACGGCATGGAGTCGTCGATGGGACCGACAAGATCGACCAGCGGATGCTGGAGCGGCGACAGATCCAAACCGGGAGCCACGTGGCCGGCGACGGTCACACGCGCGTCCGCAGGCAGTTGGGGTTGCAGCAGAGGCAACACCTCGGAAACGAACCACACCAGACTGTCATAGTTCGGCGTGGCGACGTCATGCAGCGCACCGAGAAAAAACAGACCGGACCGCTCGCGCCAGCTTCTGCCGGTCGGACGCGGTGTCTGCACATGCCCCAGCGTCGCGACATTGCTGATCCCGGTCTGTCGAATCAGCTCGGCATCGATCTCGTTGACCGCGATGACACGCTGGCACGATCGAGCCGGCTCGAGTTCTTTTCGCAGGAGTTCGGGAAGGGTTTCAGCGCTCGGCTGCCGCAGCACCCGGGCCTGCTCAAGCGTCCGTGGCGCCGCAACGGCTTCGGTATCCAGAATGAGACCGCGTTGCGGGAATGCAGCGCCGGCATCGTCGAACGCGGCACGCAACCGATGCAGATTATGCGTACGGCCGACCCACACAAGATCGTAAAATCCGGCCCGCTGCTGCAGAAACCGTGGCAGCTCCTCCAGGCCACGGTCGAACAGGACCTCGACATTATCCGGAAACGCCCGCATGACCTCGAACAAGGACAGATCGGCCGGAAAGAGCGGAAAGACGGTCACCTCGTAGCCGAGAGCCGACATGCCATGCACGAGATCGTTCGAGCGAACGAAGCCCGCGCCGATCGTTCTCAAGGGCACCTGGTCCTCGATGAACAGGATGCGCCCGGAAGACACGCCGGGCCGGCTGGCGAAGAACGCCGCGGCATCGGAATGATCGAGCTTGTTGCCCAGCCAGTCGGCGTGTTTCTCGACGAAGATCTTGTGATTGCGCGCGATCAGTTCTTCCGATTGAAGCGCTCCAGACGTGCCGTATTCGAGATGCTCGATCACCACATTGGGATCGTACAGCACGCGATAGCCCGCCTTGTGCAGCCGCACGCAGAGATCGGTTTCCTCGTAATAAGCGGGCGCATATGCCGTATCGAAACCGCCGAGGCGCGAGAGACAATCAGCCCGCACCATCAGAAACGCGCCGGAGCAGAAATCCACGTCGCGGACGGTATTGGCCTCGGGCGCGTCGGGATCGCCGTCTCGCATGAAGCCGCTGGTCGCTCCGTTGCGCCAGACGATGCAACCCGCCTCCTGCAACAATCCGTTGGTCCGGATCACTTTCGCGCCCACGGCTCCCACGCCGCGCCGGCTGAACAGGCGCGCAGATGCTCGTGCCACAGCCTCATGGCCGAGAACCACGTCGTTGTTCAGAAACAGCACCGCGCGAGCGGTCACATGCGAGAAAGCCGCATTGCAGCCAAGGAGAAATCCGACATTCTCCTCGAACCGAAGCCACTTCGCACCGATCACCACGCGATCGAGCTGCCTGGTGCGATCCGTGGATCCTGAATCCACCAGGATCAGTTCGATCGGACCATGGAAATTGGCGCGCAACGACGCGAGCGCGGTCATGGTCAACGCGAAGCGGTCATGAATCACCATGATCACACTGACCGCTGGCGTTCCCTCCACGGTGAAATCAAGGACCGATCGGGCGAACTGCGCCACCCGTTTCTCCGCCATGCGACAGAACGCATCCTTGTTGTGCTGCTCTGCATCGAACTCCGACATGGAGACGGCCGGATTGCGGGTGCGGTTGGCGACCCAGTGCGCGAACCCGTCGTGGAACTCGACCGCCTTGAGTGATGCCCGAACCTTCGGATCCTCGAGATATCTCGCCAGATCGACATCCTGATGCGGCCGGCGCCCTTCCAGAGCCCCGAAGCGCAGGAAATGATCGTAGCCGTTGCGGAACCTGCCGTCGCGGATCTCCCTCAGCGCATCGGCATAAGTCGCCGTGTAGAACTCCTCGGAAAACCACGGATTGGGCGAATAGCGCCAGGGAAGACGGTTGACGAGGTAATGGTGCAGCGCGGACGACCACACCCCGTTGCGCACCTCTTCCGCCACCTCCGGATAGGTGCGCAGATACCAGTCCGGATCGAAATACCAGGACAGTCGCGCCGTGCTGCCGGCCGCACCGCCGGAGCGCAGGAAATGCCGGAAGGGTCCTCCCGGCTGCGCCGCCAGTTCGGGGCTTTCGTCGACATTGGCGTCGTAGAGCGCCTTGTCGAAAAACCGATGCGCGGACCGGCCCTCCTCGTCGCCATGCGCCAGAAAATGGTCATAGCCATTGACGAAGCCGGGCGTCGGCTCGCTGGGGTCACCCAGATCGGGGTAAATCCGGCGATACCGCTCCTCGTCGAACAGCCAATGCGGCGACCGGCTCCTGTATCCGTGCGTGATGTAATGCGCGAACCCGGACGGAGCCCCGCCTGCGGCGACATGCGCGGCGACATCCGGATAGAGCGCGAGATAGTAGTTCTCGTCGAAAAAGACGTTGGGGGAATGCCCAAGGCCGCCGCCATATTGCAGGTAGTAAGCCTGGACATCGGTCATGCCCAGCCGTTCCATATGCGCGGCGGCATCAGGATGACGCGACAGATACCAGACGGGATCGAAAACACGCCAGAGCGGAACGCGAGAAGGCGACGCGGTCCGACCGGCCTGCTCTTCGGTCCCCTGCCGGCTGTCGTCCATCGTCCCCATCATCCTCAGATTGCGCAGGCAAGTTCGGGAAATGCCGGTTCGTTTCCCCGAAGATCAGGTTGCCCCTCCCCCCGCGGCGACGCAACCCGCTCCCCCTCGCGTGCCAAGCCCTGCGGCCACGACGGCACCCTGGCGTCGCAGCCGGTCGGCGAACACGGCGTCGTTCAGCCACGCCAGAAGGCCGATCGTTACGAAGGCGACCATAACATAGATCGCCGCCACCCATCCATGCGGCGCCGTCGCCGGCTTCCAGCGAAACCAGGCCTCATGCAACGACAGATAGACCGGGATATGGATCACGTAGATCGCGTAGGAGCGCGCGGCCAGCCAGAGCAGGGGTCGCCGGGCCCAGCCCGCCTGGCATACGAAGCCGCGCCCGTAGGACGCGATCCAGACCAGAGCCACGCCCAGGATCGCAATCAGCGCCACCCGGCATCGGCTGATGAAGATCCCATCGTTGCCCAGAGCCATCATCAGGAACAGCAGAACGCCGATCACGGACCAGCGCGCCAGCCGGCTCCTGCCCAGCACGTCCGGCGCGAGCATATGCCAGCTTTTGCTCCCCTCCCACATCGCCAGCAGGACGCCGAGGCTGATCGCCCCCGGACGCACCATCATGCCGAGCGGCGTGACGCCGCCCCAGAATTGCAGCACCACCAGGGCCAGTAATGGCAGCGCCAGCCAGCGACGGAACAGAAAGATCGCCACCGGCAGCAGCAGATAGAACTGCTCCTCGAGAGACAGGCTCCAATACGGGAACGCCACCCCGGTCGGCTTGACCCCGAACAGAGCGCCGACACGGAAATTGGCCACATCCATCACCGCGGCCACCAGGGCGCCGAAATTGGCCTGAACATCAAAAAGCGCGCCGCTTCGGTTCCACGCCACGCACAACACCATCGGCACCAGCAGCCAGACCCAGGCGGTCGGCAGCAGACGCCAGGCCCGCCGAACCCAGAATCGCACGGTGCGCAGCACGAACCCGGTTGGGTCGCGCTCTCCCACCAGTTCCGGCAGAAGCCCGCGTGCGATCACGAAGCCCGAAATGGCGAAGAACAGATCGACGCCGACCCAGCCACGCAGGAACGTCGTCACCCCCCACAGGAGCCGGCTGTGCCAGAAGACGAGGTTCAGCGGCAGGTGCTCGAACAACACCATCGACACCGCGAACGCGCGCAGAACCTCGATATCGGCGATGCGACGACGCGATAATGCCGGGGGCAGCCCCCGCCCGGCAGCCGGTTCGCTCACAATCCGACCACGCCATTCACGGCTTGCCGCTCGCGCGGCGACAGGTCGCGCACCGGCGGCACGGACAGGATCGGACGCAACTTGCGCAGCGCCTCCGCCTCGGAACAATGCGCGCGCATATCCTGATGCGCCGCCGCCGACATCTCGGCATAGCGGTGCGGATCGCGCCTGGCGACGCGGAACGCCTCGGCGTAGGCCGAGACCAGAGATTCGAACCGCAGACGCTGCCGCAGCGTCCGATACGCGTTGCGCGGATCGTGCGGCCAGGCCGTCGGCTCCGGCGCCGACGACACGATGAAGGCGTTGCGCTCGGTGATGTAGTCGGCCATCGCCGTGTGGTCCGGCGTCACCGCCGGCTTGCCGGCGCTCATGAACTCCATCAGCGGCAGGCACTGGCCCTCGCCATGCGACGTATTCACCGTGAAGGTGGTCGCCTCGATCAGCCGGCGATAATCCTCGTCGGACAGATACCCGTCGATCAGCACCACGCGGCACAGGAACGGCGTCAGCTTGCACAGCGTCTCGAGAATGGCACTGATCGCCTTGTCCGGCTCCCGATGCGTCAGCTTCAGCACCAGGGTCGCGTCCGCCTGGTCGCGCAAGGCCCAGATGAAGGCCCCGATCATGTCGAGCCAGTTCTTGCGGCCGTCATTCGGGTTGAAGACCGTGCAGAACGTCACACCGTCGAGCCGCAGCAGGCTGGTGCCGCTCGCGGGGTGCTCCGGAAGCGGCGCGAAACCATAGGCCCGCCGCGTCGGCGAATTATAGAGCGACAGATCGACGGTGCGCGTGTCGATCACGCGCCCGGTCACGCCGAAACTCACGCCGCGCGGCAGGATCGGCCCGTCCTTCTGCGCGCGATACAAAGCGGCATGGCTGTCCCACACGGGTGCCGGAATGCTTTCGACCGGATACGTGGGTCCCATCGCGGACCTGGTGGCGGACACCGCGAAACCGGAATGGGTGACGGCCTGCCCGGTCCGGCCCAGCACGAACCGCCAATCGTTGCGCGGATCGTCGTCCCACACCTCGTTGGGCAGCGTGTCGAACTCCCAGGCGAACACGGGAATTGTCGGGCAAGGCAGCCCGAGAGGCGTATTGTGCGGGGCCGCGAAAGACACGAACACGCAGCTCTCGCCATGCTGCTCGGCATTGGCGGCGATCGCCCGCACGTCGCGGGCCGGATCGTGCACCGGCACCACGATGCCGAGCCGCTCCAGCACCGGGTGAAAGGCACGGCGTACGAAATAGTACGAATATTCCGCGCGCCCGAGATTGCCGACCAGGGTGCTCGCGTCGGTCTCCGAATGAATCAGGATGATCATGCGGCACGCTCCAGCTCGGCTGCGACCCGGGCCTCGAGAAAACCGCGCAGCGCGGGCTCGACGCGGTCCATGGCGCAGAACCCCTTCATGGTGTCACGCGCATTCGCCGACATCGCGGCGTAGCGCTCCGGCTCTTCCCGCGCGACGCGATAGGCCTCGCGGAAGGACAACATCAGCGCGTGCCAGTCGATCCGGTATCGGGTGGTGCGGAACAGGTCCCGCCCGTCGCCCGGCCATACCGTGTTCTCGATGCCCGAAGGGATGACGAAGGCATTGTCCGGCGTGACGTAGTCCTCGAACGCGGTATGGTCCGGCGCGATCGCCGGCACGCCTGCACTCATGAACTCCAGCACCGGCAGGCACAGCCCCTCGCAATGCGAGGCGTTGGCGTAGAACGTCGTCGCGCCGATCAGTGCCCGGTAATCCTCGGTTTCCAGGAAGCCGTGCAGCACCACGACCCGGCAGCGCAACGGCGCCAACTCGCTCAGCAACTGACGCAGACCGGCCTCGTACTCATAGTCGGAGGCGACGATCTTGATCGCCAGGGTGACACCCGGCGTGTCGCGGAACGCCCAGCAGAAGGCGGTGACGATGTCGTTCCAGTTCTTGCGCCCGTCGCGGGGCGAGAACATGGTCGTGAACACCACTCCGTCCAGCGTCACCCGGGCCACGGGCGGAAGCGGCTCGGACGGCGCCGGCTTCGGACGGACGGCGATCCCGTCATCGACAGCCGCCACACCGCTCCCCTCCGGTTTACCGTCCGGCAGGAGGAGACGGTTCTCCCCATCGGCGGGCACATCCGCTTCGGGCCTCGGCAACATCAGGCTCTCGTCCGGCGACGGCGCGGCGCTCAACAGGCCCAGCCCCCCTTCTCCGCCCAGGACTGGCGGCGCATGGCGGGGCCGCAGCAGACGATAGGTGCGATACATGGTCCGTCCGGCGATCGCGTTCACGGATCGCAACGGACGCGGCAGCAGATCGCGAACCGCGAGCCTGTACCATTCCAGCCCGAAATGCTTGGTGATCTGCGCCCGGCGTCGCCAGCCGATCCTGTCCGGCCCAACCGCCACCGGCATCGGCACCAGCACAAGCTCTGGCTCGGCCGGCATCGTGGCCGGTTCCGGCTCCCGATCCGGCTGGGGTCCGGGAACCGGATCGGCGACGGACTCCAACGCGCCAACGAGTGGCGGCTCCGGCTGAGCCGGCGCAGAATCGGCCGGCAGGATCAGGGCCGGCAACGGCCCCGGCGTCAGCAACGGCACCGGGGACTCGCAGGGCCAGACTGGGGCCGAACGAAATGCCGCCACGCGATCGGTGTCGAGAACCGTTCCGGCGATGCGCAGCGTGATGGTTTCGGCGACGGCACGACCGCCCTCCTGGCGGAAGCGCTCGAACACGGGCGCCGGGATCGCGGCGATCGGATAGGCCTGCCCCATCGCCTTCCGAACAATGTCGGCCGTGTAGGAGGACAGGGCAATCGCGCCCGCACTGACGGCGAACACGGCACGCCAATCATTGCGGATGTCCTCACCCCAGACCTCGTTGGGAATGGTGCTGAATTCCCAGGCGAACACCGGCACCACCGGGCAGCGCAACCCCAGCACCGTCTTCTGCGGCGGCGCGAAGGACAGGAACAGGCACGGCTCGCCTTCGGCCTCCGACTCGGCGAACACCGGATCGACCTCCGTGGCGGGGTCGGACACCTCCACCACGTCGGCGAAGCGGCGCAACGCTTCGGCAAAGAACAACCGAACGAAATAGTAGCTGTAGTCTTCCGTGCCGAGCGAACCCTTGATGGTCCGGTCGGCAACGGCGGAATGGACGATTATTCTCATTATCCGGCCGCTTGTCGCTTCCCCTTAGAGAGACGCTACACCCGGAGAGCGGCCGGATACCATTCCTCGTTCAAATGGCCGCTTCAAAAGCCTGTTAGAACGGTCAGAACCCTGCGACCGCATGCGGCACGTAGTTCCGCTCCAGCCGTTCCACCTGCTCTGCCGAAAGCTGCAGGCTCAGCGCCGCCAGCGCATCCTTGAGATGATGCGGCTTGGAGGCGCCGATGATCGGCGCCGTCACGCCCGGCTTGGCCAGCAGCCAGGCCAGCGACACGGCGGCGCGGGTCGCGCCCAGCTCTTCCGCCACCGCGCCGACCGCGTCGATCACCCGGTCGTCGGCGTCGTTGGTCGCCTCGTACAGCTTGCGCGAGAACGCATCCGTTTCGGCGCGCGCCGTGCCGCCCTCGCCGCGCGCACGCGCCAGGCGGCCACGCGCCAGCGGGCTCCATGGGATCACGCCGATCCCCTCTTCCCGGCACAGGCCCAGCATCTCGCGCTCTTCCTCGCGATACAGCAGGTTGAGATGGTTCTGCATGGACACGAAACGCGTCCAGCCATGCCGCTCGGCCACCATCAGCGCCTTGCAGAATTGCCACGCGAACATCGACGAAGCGCCGATGTAGCGGGCCTTCCCGGCCTTCACCACGTCGTGCAGCGCCTCCAGCGTCTCCTCGATCGGCGTGTGCGGATCGAAGCGATGGATCTGGTAGAGATCCACGTAATCCGTGCCCAGCCGGCGCAGGCTGTTGTCGATCTCGGCCAGGATCGCCTTGCGCGACAGGCCACGGCCATTCGGTCCCGGACGCATCTCGCCATGCACCTTGGTCGCCAGCACGATCTCGTCGCGACGCGCGAAATCACGCAGCGCCCGGCCCACGATCTCCTCGCTCGACCCCAGCGAATAAACGTTGGCGGTGTCGAGGAAATTGATCCCCGCCTCGATCGCCTCACGGATGAAGGGCCGGCTCGCCTCCTCGTCCAGCGTCCATTCATGGTTGCCGCGTTTCGGCTCGCCATAGGTCATGCAGCCCAGGCACAGGCGCGAGACCGTCAATCCCGTGCGCCCCAGATTGGTGTAGTCCATCGTTCTCATCCCGCCTTCACCGTGCAGCCCGGATCAACGCCTTCATCCGCGCGACCGCGGCAGGCAATCCATCCAGAATCGCCTGTCCGATCAGGTAGTGGCCGATATTGAGCTCCGCCACCGCCGGGATGGCCGCCACGGCGGACACGTTCTCGTAGGTCAGCCCATGTCCGGCATGCACCTCGAGCCCCAGCGACGCCGCCAGCGACGCCCCCGCCTGCAGACGCTCCAGCTCCCCCTGGCGCCCTTCCGCGTAGGCGCCGGTATGCAGCTCGACCACAGGAGCGCCCAGCCTCGCCGCCGTCTCGATCTGTCGCGGCTCCGGGTCGATGAACAAGGACACGCGGATGCCCGCCTCGCGCAGCGCCGCCACACGCGGCCCCAGCGTCTCCACCTGGCCGGCCGCATCCAGCCCGCCCTCGGTCGTCACCTCCTCGCGACGCTCCGGCACGATGCAGGCGGCGTGCGGGCGGTGCAGCAACGCGATCCGCACCATCTCGTCGGTGGACGCCATTTCCAGATTCACCGGCGCGGCGATGCCCTGGCGGATCGCCGCCACATCGGCGTCGCGAATATGCCGCCGGTCCTCGCGCAGATGCAGGGTGATGCCGTCCGCACCGGCGCGGATCGCCGCCAGCGCCGCCGCCAGCGGGTCCGGATGCAGGCCGCCGCGGGCGTTCCGCACCGTGGCGACATGGTCGATGTTCACGCCGAGACGCGCCTGGCTCATGCGATGCTCCTGTTGCGGGCGATCCGGTCGGCCATCCTCAGCGCGGCCACCAGACTGGATGGGTCGGCAAGACCGCGCCCGGCGATGTCGAATGCGGTGCCGTGATCCGGCGAGGTGCGCACCAGCGGCAGCCCCAGCGTGACGTTCACCCCGTTCGCCATGTCGATGGTCTTCAGCGGGATCAGCGCCTGATCGTGATACATGCAGATCGCCGCGTCGTAGCGCGCCCGGGCCGCCTCGGTGAACATGGTGTCGGGCGGCAGCGGATCGCTGGCATCGATCCCCTCTGCGCGAAGCTGCGCGATTGCCGGCCGGATCAGCACGATCTCTTCCATGCCCATATAGCCGTCCTCGCCCGCATGCGGATTGAGCCCGGCGATCGCCAGGCGCGGTGCGGGGATCGCGAAATCCCGCCGCAGCGCCCGGTCGGTGGTCCGCGCCACACGCACGATCTCTTCCGTCGATAAACGGTCGATCGCCTCCCGGAGCGACAGGTGGATCGTCACCGGCACCACGCGCAGGCTCGGGCCGGCCAGCATCATCACCTCGCGGCCCGGCGCGTCATACAAGGCCGCCAGGAACTCGGTGTGTCCCGGATGAGGAAAACCGGCCTGCTTCAGCACCGATTTGGCGATCGGGTTGGTCACCACCCCGCCCACATCGCCGTCCCGGAACAGCTCCACCGCACGCGCGATGCTCTCGATCACCGCCGGCGCATTCCGCAGGTCCGGACGTCCCGGCGCCGGTGCTACCGGCAGCGCCACCGGCAGAACCGGCAGCGCCTCGGCGAATATCGAAGCCGCCTCCGCCACGCTGTCAACCGGACGCCCCATCGATTCCGCGCCGATCAGCACGAACGGCAATTCGCCCCGCAGCGCCCGCCACGCGCCCTGCGCGATCTCCGGCCCGATCCCCGCCGGATCGCCCATGGTCAATGCCAACATCGCCCAAACCTTTCCGGGCATAGCCGCCCGCTGGTAACCGGTTGGAAACCAGAACGCTCTATCGTGCCTATCTTCTTCGAACCCCCGGAGAAAGAGGGCATCCCATGCGTCTGGAAGGCTCCTGCCATTGCCGCACCGTCCGCTTCTCGCTCGAAAGCCGGAACCCGGTGCCCTACCAGCGCTGCTACTGCTCGATCTGCCGCAAGACCAACGGCGGTGGCGGCTACGCGATCAATCTGAGCGGCGATTACGAATCGCTCGAGGTGGAAGGAAAACGCCATATCCGCGCCTATCAGGCGGTCCTGCGCGCCGATGACGGCACCGAAACCCGCTCAGAAGCCCAGCGCATGTTCTGCGCCCATTGCGGCAGCGGTCTCTGGCTCTATGACGAGCGCTGGCCCGACCTGGTGCATCCGTTCGCATCCGCGATCGACACGCCCCTGCCGGTTCCACCGGAACATACGCACCTGATGCTGCGATACGCGCCGGACTGGGTCGAACCGCAGATCGGGGAGAACGACAAGCGGTTCGAGGAGTATCCGGAAGAGTCGATCGCCGATTGGCACCGGCGGCTCGGAATGGAGGAATAGGATCCAGGGCGCTGCCCTGGACCCTGGTCTCAGATATGGAGAGCGCGCTTGTCGGCGTCGAGCGCAGCTTCCTTCACCGCCTCGCTCAGCGTCGGATGCGCGTGGCAGATGCGTGCCACGTCCTCGGCGCTGGCGCCGAACTCCATCGCCGTCGCCAGCTCCGCGATCAGCGTGCCGGCATCCGGGCCCAGAATATGCGCGCCCAGCAGCCGGTCCGTCTTCTTATCGGCCAGGATTTTCACGAACCCGTCCGTGGCGTTCATCGCCCGCGCGCGCCCGTTCGCACTGAACGGGAACTTGCCGACCACGTACTCGACCCCGTCCGCCTTGAGGTCCTCCTCGATCCGGCCGACGCCCGCCACTTCCGGCCAAGTATAGACCACCGCCGGAATCACGCCGTAATTCACGTGCCCGGCCTGACCGGCCAGCATTTCCGCCAGCGCCACGCCTTCGTCCTCGGCCTTGTGCGCCAGCATCGGCCCATCGATCACGTCGCCGATCGCATAGAGACCCGCGACGTTGGTCCGGTAATGCTTGTCCACCACCACCTGACCACGCTTGCTCAGCTCGACGCCCAGCTCCTGCAGCCCGAGCCCGTCCGTCACCGGACGGCGGCCCACCGCGACCAGCACGATATCGGCGTCGACCGTCTCGGCATTGCCGCCGGCCGCCTTCTCGATCGTCACCCGGGCCTTTTCGCCGGCGGTATCGACCTTGGTCACCTTGTGACCCAGCTTGAACTGCAGCCCCTGCTTGCCCAGCACACGCTGGAAGCTCTTGGCCACCTCGCCGTCGATGCCCGGAACCAGACGGTCCAGGAATTCCACCACCGTCACCTTGGCGCCGAGCCGGCTCCACACCGAGCCCAGCTCGAGCCCGATCACGCCACCGCCGATGACGATCATCGTTTCCGGAACCGCATCCAGCTCCAGCGCTCCGGTTGAGCTGACGACGCGCTTCTCGTCGATCTCGATACCCGGCAGCGACGTGCTGTCGCTGCCCGTGGCGATGATCACATGCTTCGCGGTGACGCTCTTGCCGTCCACCTCGACCGTGTGCGGTGCCGTGATCCGGCCGGCACCCTTCAGCCAGGTCACGTTGTTCTTCTTGAACAGGAACTCGACGCCCTTGGTGTTGGCGGCGACCACCTCCTGCTTGCGCGCATGCATCCGCGCCAGATCGAGCTTCACCTCGCCCAGGACGATGCCGTGATCGGCCATGCCGTGCTTGGCCTCGTGGAAGCTCTCCGAGCTCTGCAACAGCGCTTTCGACGGGATGCAGCCGATATTGAGGCAGGTGCCGCCCAGCGTGGCGCGCTTTTCGACGCACGCCACTTTCATGCCGAGCTGCGCCGCGCGGATCGCGCAGACATAGCCACCGGGCCCTGCACCAATCACGATTACGTCGTAATCCGTGTCGCCGACCGCGGAGGGCTCGGCCGCCGGCGCTCCGGTCGGCGCGGGCGGGTTCGGCTTCGCGGGGCTGCCGGACGAGGCGGGTTCCGCTTTGGCCGGCGCCTTCGCGGGAGCTGCGGCAGGGGCCGCAGCGGCACCGCTCCCGGCCTCCACCGTCGTCAGCACCGCGCCGACCTCGACCTCGTCGCCCTCGGCCACACGATGCGCACCCAGGGTTCCCGCTTCCGGTGCGGAAACTTCCACGCTGACCTTGTCGGTCTCCAATTCCACCACCGCCTCGTCGGCGGCGATCGCCTCGCCCGGCTGCTTCAGCCAGCGCGCGATGGTGGCGCTCGAAACGCTTTCGCCCAGGGTCGGAACCTTGATCTCGGTCGGCATGGAGCAACACTCGCAATCAATCAGAAGCGCAAACGGGCCGGCCCGCGGACCGGCCCCCGACGGGATGCGGGATCAGAGACCCAGCAGCAGGCGACGCGGATCTTCCACGCTTTCCTTCACCCGAACCAGGAAGCTCACCGCCTCCTTTCCGTCGATGATCCGGTGGTCGTACGACAAGGCGACATACATCATCGGGCGAATCACCACCTGACCGTTCACCGCGATCGGGCGGTCCTGGATCTTGTGCATGCCCAGGATCGCCGATTGCGGCGGGTTCAGGATCGGCGTGCTCATCAGCGAGCCGTAGATACCGCCATTGGTGATGGAGAAGGTGCCGCCGGCCAGCTCTTCCAGCTTCAGCTGACCGTCGCGGGCGCGCTTGCCGAAGCTGGCGATCGCGCTCTCGATCTCGGGGAAGCTCATCCGGTCGGCATCGCGCAGCACCGGCACGACCAGCCCATTCGAGCCGCCCACCGCGATGCCCATATGGACGAAGTTGCGATAGATGATGTCGTCGCCGTTGATTTCGGCATTCACCGCCGGGAACTGCTTCAGCGCGGCCACGCAGGCGCGCACGAAGATCGACATGAAGCCGAGACGCGCGCCGTTATGCGCCTTCTCGAACTGCTCCTTGTAGTCGGCGCGCAACTTCATCGCCGCCGACATGTCGATCTCGTTGAACGTGGTGAGGATCGCCGCCGTGTTCTGCGCGTCCTTCAGGCGATTGGCGATCGTCTTGCGCAGGCGCGTCATCTTGACCCGCTCCTCGCGCGGGTCGTCCGAACGCGGACCGCTCGCCGCCGGAGCAGGCTTGGCCGCCGGGGTCGCCGGACGCTCCAGGAAGGAAATCACGTCGCCCTTGGTGATGCGGCCGTCCTTGCCGGTGCCAGCACCGATATCGGCGGCGGCGACCTTGTTCTCGGTCATCATCTTGGCGGCGGCCGGCAGCGGCGCCACCTCGGCGCGTGCCGCCTCGCGTTGCACATCGGCAGGCGGGGTCGCCGGACGCGCCACGGGGCCGCTGGTCGCGCGGGGCGGCTGCACGCCGCCGGTCTCCTTCGGCGCGGTGGCCGCTGGCGCGGGAGACGACCCCGCTCCTTCCTCGACCACGGACAGAAGCGCGCCGACCTCGACCTCGTCGCCCTCGGCGACCTCGTGAGGACCAAGCTTGCCGGCCACGGGGGCCGAGACCTCGACGCTGACCTTGTCGGTTTCGAGCTCGACCACCGCCTCGTCGGCCGCCACGGACTCGCCCGGCTGCTTCAGCCAGCGTGCGATGGTCGCGCTGGAAACGCTTTCGCCTAGAGTCGGCACCTTGATCTCGGCAGGCATTCGTCTCTTCCTCGGTCTGTCGAATTCATTTTGGAGACACACGAAAACGCCCGGCTTGGGCCGGGCGTTCTTCACGTCAGATAAGGCTAGGCGGCCTTCTCGCCGGCCACGGCTCCCACCCCGAGCGCTTCGCGCACCAGAGCGGCCTGTTCGGCCGTGTGGGTCCGCGCCAGACCCGTCGCGGGGCTCGCCGCCGCAATGCGGCCGGCATAGGTCGGACGACCGGCCTTATGGCTCAGCCGCTTCAGCACCGCCTCGATGCGGCGATCCACGAAGAACCAGGCGCCCGCGTTCTCCGGCTCTTCCTGGCACCAGACGATCTCGGCGTTCTTGTAGGGAGCCAGCACGGCCGCCAGCTCATCCGCCGGGAACGGATAGATCTGCTCCATCCGCACGATCGCCACGTCCTGCAAGTCGCGCTCGCGGCGCTCGGCCAGCAGATCGTAATAGACCTTGCCGGAGCAGATCACGACGCGACGCACTTTCGCCGGCGCCGCGATCGCGTCCGCCTCGCCGATCACCGGCAGGAAGCGCGTGTTCTCCGCCATGTCCGCCAAAGAGCTCACCGCCAGCTTGTGACGCAGCAGCGATTTCGGCGTCATGATGATCAGCGGCTTGCGATAGGTCCGATAGATCTGCCGGCGCAGGGCATGGAAGTAGTTGGCAGGCGTGGTGATGTTGCACACCGCCATGTTGTTCTCCGCGCAGAGCTGCAGATAGCGCTCCAGGCGGGCGGAGGAATGTTCCGGACCCTGCCCCTCATAGCCGTGCGGGAGCAGCATCACGAGACCCGACATGCGCAGCCACTTGGTTTCGCCGGATGCGATGAACTGGTCGATGATCACCTGGGCGCCGTTGGCGAAATCGCCGAACTGCGCTTCCCACAGCACGAGCGTCTTCGGGTCGGCCAGCGAATAGCCGTATTCGAAGCCGAGCACGCCGAACTCGCTCAGCAGCGAGTTGTAGATCTCGATCCCCGCCTGCCCGCCCTGGTCGCCCGAACGGATGTTGTTCAGCGGCACGTATTCGTTCTGATTGTTCTGGTCGATCAGAACCGCGTGGCGCTGCGAGAAGGTGCCGCGCTGGCAGTCCTCGCCAGACAGGCGGACGCGATGCTGATCCAGCAGCAGCGTGCCGAACGCCAGGGCTTCGCCGGTCGCCCAGTCGATATTCTCGCCGGTCTCGAACATGGCCTGCTTGGCCTCGAGCTGGCGGGCGATCTTGGGATTGGCGTTGAAATCGGCCGGAACGGCGGCAAGCGCACGGCCCACCTCGCGCAGCGTGTCCGTCGACACACCGGTCGCATGGTCCGTACGGGCGCTGTCATCGCCCGGCCGCTTCATGCCGGACCAGCTTCCCTCCAGCCAGTCCGCCTTGTTCGGACGATAGGACTGGGCGGCCTTGTAGGCCTCCTCGAGCTGGTTCTGGAACGCATCCCAGCCCTGCCTGGCCTCGCTCTCGCTCAGCACGCCTTCCTTGATCAGGCGCTGCGCATAGAGCGTGCGCGTGGTCGGACGGCTGCGGATCGCCTTGTACATGGTCGGCTGGGTGAAGGCCGGCTCGTCATTCTCGTTATGGCCATGGCGGCGATAGCAGACGATGTCCAGCACGATATCGGCCGCGAAACGGGCACGGAACTCGGCACAGAGGCGCGCGCCGAACATCACCGCCTCCGGCTCGTCACCATTCACATGCAGGATCGGCGACTGCACCGCCTTGGCGATATCCGTGCAATAGAGGCCGGAATAGGCATGGGCGGACACGGTGGTGAAGCCGATCTGATTGTTCACCACCACATGCACGGTGCCGCCGGTGCGGTAGCCGATCAGCTGACTCATCGCCATGGTCTCGTAGACCAGGCCCTGACCGGCGAACGCGGCATCGCCATGCAGCAGGATGCCGAGGCCGCTCTGACGGGTCTCGGTGTCGCCGATCATGTCCTGCCCGGCGCGGATCTTTCCGACCACCACCGGGTCCACCGCCTCCAGATGCGACGGATTCGGCTGCAGGGAGATATGGACCTTGCGCCCCTCGATCTCGACATCGGTCGAGGTGCCAAGATGGTATTTCACGTCCCCCGAACCCTGCACGTCATCCGGCTTGAACGACGCGCCGGCGAACTCGCTGAACAGGGCGTGGAACGGCTTCTTGACCACGTTCACCAGCGTGTTCAGACGCCCGCGATGCGGCATGCCGATCGCCACCGACTTCACGCCGTCGCGCGCCGCCTGATGGATGATCGTATGCAACGCCGGAATGGTGACCTCGCCGCCTTCCAGGCCGAACCGCTTGGTGCCCACATAGCGCTTCTGGCAGAACGCCTCGAAGCCCTCGGCCTCGTCGAGCAGACGCAGAATGCGCTTCTTTTCCGCAGCATCGGCGCCGTTCTGCCAGGAGCGGCTCTCGATCCGCGCTTGCATCCATTCGCGCTGGGCCGGATCCTGCACATGCATGAATTCGGCGCCGATCGGGCCGCAATAGCATTCGCGCAGAGCAGCGACGATCTGGCGGACGGAAGCGATCTCGACGCCCAGCATCACCGAAAGGGCTTTGCCCACATAGACCGGGCGATTCAGATCAGCCTCGGTGAAGCCGTAGGCGGCCGGGTCCAGATCGGCATGCTTCTTGGGAACCTGGAGTCCCAACGGATCCAGCTTCGCTTCCAGATGGCCGCGGACCCTGTAGGCCCGCACCAGCTGCATCGCGCGGAGGCTGTCATCGGCCGCGGCGCGAACCTCCTCCGCCGTTTGCCCTTTGCTCGCAGCGGCGGCATTTGCCTCCGCGGCCGTCGCCTTGCCGCCCTTTGCGGCGGTGGCAGGAGCCGGAAGGGGCGCCGGCTCGATCTCGAAGCGACGGGGCGCCCAGGAGGCACCGGCCGCATCCTGCAGAACAGCGACGGCCTGCTCGTCCATCTGCTGGAACAAATCGGTGTAGCTCGGATCGACACTGGCGGGGTTCGAAACCCAGCGTGCATAGAGATCCGCCAGATAAGCGGCGTTGCCACCGCTGAAGGCCGTGGCCAGAAAGTCGACGCCCGCCATGGAGCTCTCCTCAGTCGATCCGCCGCATCCGAATGCGCGGACCTTATCGTTCTGGGTCAGATAACGCGTTGACGGCGCACGTCATAATGGCGACCTGCGTGGTCAGGGATGCTTTAGACGCATGATGTGCGTCGTTTTTGTGGTCAAAAACACAGAGCTCCGGTCCGTCAACAAGATGCTCGGCCCAAACTCGCCGAAAAACATCAAGATTCAATGAACGCAGCCGGTCCTGGACGGAGCGGCGGACCTCCGACCCGGACAGTCCGGGCCGGAGCTTTGCAAAGGACGGGCCAACCGGCCCGCGCCGGACTCCGTTCAGGCGCCGATCGCGCGGAAATCGGCCAGAAGCTTCTTCACCGCGTCGCAGGACTTGTCGAACGCGGCCTTCTCCTCGGCCGTGAACTCCACTTCCATCACCCGCTCCACGCCGCCCGCACCGATCACCACCGGCACACCGACATAGAAATCGCTCTGGCCGTATTCGCCATTCAGCTTCACGGCGCAGGGCAGGACGCGCTTCTTGTCCTTCAGGAAGCTCTCCGCCATCGCCACCGCCGAGGCCGCCGGCGCATAGAACGCAGAGCCGCGCTCCAGCAGCTTCACGATCTCGCCACCGCCATTGGCGGTGCGGTGCACGATCGCGTCGATCCGCTCCTGGGTCGTCCAGCCCATCTTGATCAGATCGGTGACAGGCACGCCGGCCACGGTGGAATAGCGGGTCAGCGGCACCATGGTGTCGCCATGACCGCCGAGCACGAAGGCGGTGACGTCCTCCACCGAGACCTTGAATTCCTCGGCCAGGAACAGGCGGAAGCGGGCGCTGTCCAGCACGCCGGCCATGCCGACCACCTTGTTCGCCGGCAGGCCGGACTTTTCCTGCATCACCGCGACCATCACGTCGAGCGGGTTGGTGATGACGATCACGAACGCGTCCGGGGCGTGGGTCTTGATGCCTTCGGCGACGGAGGTGATCACCTCGGCGTTCTTGCTCAGCAGGTCGTCGCGCGACATGCCCGGCATGCGCGGGAAGCCGGCGGTCACGATCACCACGTCCGACCCGGCGATGGCAGCATAATCCGAACCGCCGCTCAGCGCGCAATCGAACCCGTCCACGGGAGAAGACTGGGCAATATCGAGCGCCTTGCCGGCCGCGACGCCACCGAACACGTCGAACAGGACGACGTCGCCCAGTTCCTTCAGTCCGATCAGGTGCGCCAGCGTTCCGCCGATATTGCCGGCGCCAACCAAGGCGATCTTGTTGCGAGCCATATGAACGAATCCCCGAGACGGGTAAGGAGAACCAAACCCGCCGGAGAAACCCGGAACTCCCCGGTAGGCGTCTCGTGCTAGACCTGTCCCGCGCCCCCTGCAAGGGCGTGAGGGCGCGTCGATCGTGCCTCCGAGGGGTGCGCCTCAGCCGATATGGTCTGCGCCCAAATAGGATTCGCTCTGCATCTCCTCGAGGCGCGACGCCGTCCGCTCGAAAGCCACGGCGCCTTCGCCACGCTCATAGATCCGGTCCGGCTGGTCCGCGGCCGACGCGATCAGCTTGGTCTTGGCCTCGTACAGCGCATCCACGAGTACGATGAAGCGGCGCGCGACGTCGAAATTCTCCGGCCCCAGGCGCGGCACACCGTCCAGCACCAGTGCCTCGAAACGACTGGCCAGAGCCAGGTAGTCGCCGGCGCCCAGCCATGCGCCACACAGGGCATCGAAGTCGAACCGGGCCACGTCTCCCGCCGCCATCGGCACGCGGACCTCGCGTCCCATCACCGTCAGCAGCTCCTCGGCCGGGGTGCGGCCGCCGCTCAGCCGCCGGAAGGCGTCGTCCAGGGCCCGCTCCGCGCGCCCGTCGGCAGGAACATGCCAGGTGACCAGGCCGCGCGCGCCGCCACGACGGTAGTCGCGCGGGCTGTCCAGAACGATCGTATCCACCTCCTGCTTGATGCGGGCGATAAATGGTTTGAAGGCGTCGGCCCCCGGCCGGTTCTGGAACAGATCGTCCGGCACGGTGTTCGAGGTCGCCACGATCACCACGCCGCGCGCGAACAACGCATCGAACAGCCGGCCCAGGATCATCGCGTCGGCGATGTCGTTGACCTGAAACTCATCGAAGCACAGCAAGGTGGCCTCGGCGGCAATGCCGTCGGCCAGAGGCGGGATCGGATCGGCGAGACCGGGATCGGCGCGCTTCATCGCATGCACCTTCGCGTGCGCATCCTGCATGAAGCGGTGAAAATGGATGCGCCGCTTGGCAGCCACCGGAGCCAGCTCGAAGAACAGATCCATCAGCATGGATTTTCCACGCCCGACCTGGCCGACGAGATAGACCCCACGCGGCCGGGCCGGCGCCTTGCCTCGCCCGAGCAGCCGCCCGAACAACGATCCGCCGGACGGAACCGGCCGGGACAACTCCTCGAACAAACGCTGCAGCCGTTCAGCGGCGCGAACCTGTTCCGGATCCTCGTCCAGCGCGCCGTCCCGCACTCTTTCGCGATACGCCGCCAACGGGCCGCGAGCATCGAGCAGGGATTCGGTCTGGGACATGCCATGGCCGATACAGAGAGTCGCGCGCCCGATCAATGGCTTATGCCGCATTGCGGAAAAACGCGCCGGCACCGTCGCGCAACCATTGCGATCCGGGTTCAACGAAACGCGAGCGATGTAACCTTCTCAAACGCTTGCCCGTTCTTTTTGCAGTTCATGTTCGAGGCCGGAAAACGCCGCCATGCGCAAGATCAGCACCCTGTCCGCCCTGTTCCTGATGGCCCTGCCGGTCAGCATGACCGGCGTGCACGCGGCCGAGCTGCGGATGACCGTGGAAAAGCCGCATTTCACCTGCGAAGGGCGGTCCTCGATGCTGAGCAAGGCCGCCTATCTGCCGAATGCGGAGAAGCGCAGCGTGACGGATGAGGATGCACCGCTGCCCTGCTGCGACGGCCAGATCGGTTGCGCGCAGTTCATGGGCACCAACACCATCCTGCGCACCAGCCGCGCGCTGCGCGGCTGACCGGCTGATCCGCCCGGTTTGCGCTTGCGTCTGGGCCGCATCGGGACCTTATAGACGGCACGATTGCCGGAACCCCGAGAGATGCCCGACAGCCTGGATTACGCCGCCCTCGACCGCACCCCGGTCGCCACAGACCCCTTTCCCCACATCGTCGTGCCGAATTTCGTGCCCCCTTCGGTGCTGCCCTCCGTGATCGAGACTCTGCCTGAGATGAGCAGCGGCGGGTCGTTCCCGCCCTCCTCGCTGCGGCTGCGCGGAGCTGCGCGCGACCTGATCACGGCCATGGAAAGCCCGCGGCTGCGCGCCCACATCGCCGCCAAGTTCGGGCTCGACCTGAACGACAGCCCGACCATGCTCACGGTGCGCGGCCGCACGCGGGAGAAGGACGGCCAGATCCATACCGATTCCACCGCCAAGCTGGTCACGGTGCTGCTGTATCTGAACCCGGCCAGTGCTGACTGGGCCGGCAAGGACGGATGCCTGCGCCTGCTGCGCGGGCCGAACGACCTGGAAGACTACGCCGTCGAGGTGCCGCCGGTGGACGGCACGCTGCTGGTCTTCCCCAACGGCCCGACCACCTTCCACGGCCACCGCACCTTCGTCGGCCGGCGCTACGCCATTCAGCTCAACTACATGGCGAACGACAACAAGGCACGCTACGAACTGCGGCGACACAAAGTCTCGGCCGTGATGAAGCGTTTGCTGCCGGCCTGAGCCGGAAAGCCCGGCCGGTCGGCCGGGCTCCCCTGCCTCAGCCTCGTCCCTCAACCATGGTCGAGCGGGCGCCAGCTATGCCCGCTCTTCGACAGCAGAGCCTCCGCCCCCTGCGGCCCGGCACTGCCAGCCGCATAGAGCTCCGGCCCGTTCTGGTCCGCTTCCCAGCTCTTCAGCGCAGGATCGACCACCTTCCAGGCGGATTCGATATTGTCCGCGCGCTGGAACAGGGTCGCATCGCCGGTCAGGCAGTCATAGAGCAGGGTTTCGTAGCCGACATTCGGCGTCATCTTGAAGGCGTCCTCGTAGCGGAACTTCACCTGCACCCCGGCCAGGTCCATTTTCGGACCCGGAATCTTGGCATTGAGGCCGAGGGTCAGACCCTGGGTCGGTTGGATGTTCAGCGTGACGATATTCGGCGCCAGCTTGTCGACCGGCGTGTCGGCGAACATCGCGTAGGGCGCCGGCTTGAAATGCACCACAACCTCGGTGCGCCGCCCGGTCATGGACTTGCCGGTGCGCATGTAGAACGGCACTCCGCTCCAGCGCCAGTTCTCGATCTCCAGCTTCAGCGCCACATAGGTCTCGGTGTTGCTGTGCGGATCGACGCCCGGGCTGTCGCGATAGGCCTTCACGTCGCGTCCCTGCACCGTGCCGGCGGTGTACTGGCCGCGGATCGCGTTCTCCGGCTTGATCGGCTGCACCGCCTCGAACAGCTGCTCCTTGGCCGTGCGCACGGTCTCGGCGGAGAACGAGTTCGGCGGCTCCATCGCCACCATCGCCAGAAGCTGGAACAGATGGTTCGGCACCATGTCGCGCAGGGCGCCCGTCGGCTCGTAGAAGGCGCCGCGCCCTTCCACGCCGACGGTCTCGGCCGCTGTGATCTCGACATAGTCGATGAACTGGCGGCGCCAGAGCGGCTCCATGATGCCGTTGCCGAAGCGCATCGCCAGGATGTTCTGCACCGTCTCCTTGCCCAGGAAATGGTCGATCCGGTAGATCTGGCTTTCGTCCACCACCTTGAGCAGGCGGGCGTTCAGCTCGCGCGCGCTTTCGAGATCGGACCCGAACGGCTTCTCCACCACGATGCGCCGGAAGGCATCGTCGGATTGCTGGGTGAGCCCGGCTTTGCCCAGATTCTCCACCACCGTCGCGAAGAAGCGCGCCGCCACGGCCAGATAGAAGATGGCGTTGCCGCTGATCTTCGCCTTCAGCCCCTCGAGCTGGCTCACATCGGTGAAATCGGCCTTGTAGTAGCTCATCCGCCCGGACAGGTCGTCCCACCACCCCTGATCGATCTGCGGGGTGTAGAATTCGGCGTTGGGGTCCTTGGTGAACTCCTGCATCGTCTTGCCGAGCTCGTCGCGCCAGCTCTCGTCCGAACCGTCCACACGGTCGACGCCGATCACCTTGAACTGCTTGTCGAGCAGTCCGCCGCCCAGGAGATTGTAGAGGGCGGGCGTCAGCAGGCGCTTGGTGAGGTCGCCATGCGCCCCGAAAATGACCAGCGTGCAGGGCGGCGCCGGCTTGCTGGCCGGAGGGGCGATGCGGGTGTCATCGCGTTCGTTGGAGGAAACCTTGCCGACCGGTTCCATGCGCAGACTCCTGTTCCGTTGATGTCGTCCGCATCGCAACGCAGCAGGGGCAGCTGCGTCCCCCACTTTTTTGTGACCCCGCCGGTTCTCCCCTCTTCTGCCCGCCGCTCCGGCTTGCGATTTTGCCACACGGACCATCCCGTGGGGCACGCCGCAGACGCCGGATCGGGGTCCAGACAAGAGGCAGCCGGGTGCGGCGCGGCCGGCAGGAGAGCAGCCCCATGACCGCATGGACCGCCCACGACACCACCCTGGTTTGCTGTTGCGCGGCGGCCCTTTTTTGCATCGTCGTGCTGATCGCCTGGGTTCGGCTGACGCCGTTCCTGGCCATCCTGGTCGCAGCCCTGGGCTTCGGTCTGGCGGCGGGAATGCCGATGCAGGCCGTGCTGCGCGCATTCGAGGCAGGGGCGGGTTCGCTTCTGGGCGAGATCGGCCTGATCCTGGCGCTCGGCGCGATGCTGGGCGGCGTGCTGATGGAAAGCGGCGCGGCGCAACGTCTGGTGGAGGCGCTGCTGCGCCCGGTGGCGACGCGGCCGCGCCTGTTGCCCGCGGCTCTGGTGACGGCGGCGATGCTGGTCGGGCTGCCGTTGTTTTTCGAGGTCGGGCTGGTGATCCTGCTGCCGGTCCTGTTCGAGCTGGTGCGGCGGACGAAGCTGCCCGTGGTGAGCATCGCCGTGCCGGTTCTGGCGGGACTGACCGCGTTGCACGCGCTCCTTCCGCCGCATCCGGGTCCGCTCATCGCCGTGTCCACGCTGCATGCCGATCTCGGCACCACCATGGCGCTCGGCTTCCTGGTCGCGGTGCCGGCGGCGGTCCTGGCAGGGCCGGTTTATGCTGTCCTGCTGCGCCGTTTGCCGTCCATGCGGACTCTGGCCCTGCCGGCGGCGCCGTTTGTGGAAGGGCATGCGCCGGTCCCGCCCGCCTCACCGGCCAGGCATCCGGGTTTGGGTGCGTCCCTGCTGGTGATGCTGATGCCGGCGGCGCTGATGCTGGGGCGGAGCGCGGCGGAAACGCTTCTGCCGCCCGGAGGAGCCTTCGGCCAAGCGCTGGTCGCGATCGGATCGCCGGTGATGGCGCTGCTTCTGGCCCTGGTGACGGCGATCGTGCTGCTCGGCTGGGGGCTCGGGCGCGACCGCGCAACGATGGGGCGCACCCTAAGCGGCGCGCTGCCGCCTCTGGCCGTGCTGCTGCTGACCATCGGCGCCGGCGGCGGGCTGAAAGGCGTGCTGCTGGAAGCCGGCATCGGCCATACAGTGGCGCGCGTGGCGGATGCGTCGGGGATGCCCTGGTTTCTGCTGGCCTGGCTGGTGGCCGTGGCTTTGCGCCAGGCGACGGGATCGGCCACCGTGGCGACCAGCGCCACCGCCGGCCTGCTGGCGCCGCTCCTGGCATCCGGCCATGCGACCACGGTTCAGGGCGCGCTGGTGGCATTGGCGATCGGTTCGGGCTCGGTGTTTTTCTGCCATGTGAACGATGCCGGATTCTGGATGGTGAACCAGTTCTTCCGGCTGTCGCTCAAGCAGACCGTGCTGATGTGGTCGATGCTGCAGACGATCGTATCGGTGTGGGGGCTCGCGGCGACGGCGGGGCTGTGGTGGGCGCTGGGGTGACGCGCTTCATACAACGGCGCTTCATGTTATCGTTTCGCCAGTGAACGATGACGAGGAAGGTGCTGTGGTTCTCGCCGAAGCCCTGACGGTGCGGTCCGATCTGGCCAAGAGGCTGGAACAGCTGAAGGCGCGCCTGCTGCGGAACGCCAAGGTACAGAAAGGGGACACGCCTGCGGAAGACCCGGCGCAGATGCTGGAGGAATTCGAGCGCAACGTCGGTGAATTGCGCTCCCTGATCGCACGAATCAACGCGACCAACGCCGCGACCGTGATCGAGGGCGGTCTGACGATGACCCAGGCGCTTGCCGAGCGCGACATGCTGCGCCTGTGCGTCGCGGCCTATCGCGATCTGGCCAAGGAGGCGACGATCACCCAGTCCCGCACCACACGGTCGGAGGTGCGGTTCCATCCGACCGTGTCCGTCGCGGACACCCAGAAGAAGGTGGACGATTATTCGAAGCAGCTTCGGTTGCTGGAGGTGAAGATCCAGAAGCACAACTGGAACACGGAACTGGTCTGAGCAACGCAGCCGGTACCGATCGATCGAGAGCGATCACATCCCTCGCCGGTGGGGCAATACCGGCGTTCCTGGTAGGCCTTGGGGCAGGCTGAGCGGTTCGAACCCGCACGGAACAGATAAGCCCAGCATCGTGACAACCGCACGACGCACCACGCACTTTCATCAACCGCGTGATGGCTCGATCGAACGGGAGGGTGGGACAGGGGTTCGGCATGCGAATGCCGGGAGGCTGCTGCGGTGGGCGGTGAACTCGACAGATGCATCGCATCCGTCCTGCGCGCGCCGGTGGCTCGAACATCATCCGACCGAACGGATCGTTCAGCGAATAAATATCCTTGTCGAAACAATCGCGTCGAGCGGCGATCTGACGACCAGGAGCTGAGCAGGGTTTTGCGCCCCGGTCGCTCCTGACACGCCGGAGACCAACCGCGATACCCCGACTGGCAGGATGGCAAGGGCGGCCCGGCGCTGCGGGGTGTGGGTGTGCTCGGCATCTTCGCGATCCGGGACGCGCGGTCGGCGGCGCTGTTCGAGCAAGACTGAGAGACCGGAACCATGCCGATTCTCCCAATGCGGCATCCGCTTCATGCGGCGGGCCTGCCATGCGGCTGGGATGAACGGTCGTTGCACGACATCGCGCGCTCCTCCGCTCCGGGTTTTCCCTGTCTTCAAGCGTCTGCCGGACGGTGAGCGGCGAGGCAGCCGGAACGGCGGGCGACTGGCGGGACGCCACGGCCCAGGGCGGAGCGTCTAGGACACGATGTCGATCGCGTAATCGATGCCGTGCCAGATCTCCTGATCGCGATCGCGCCAGGTGAAGGTGATGCGGCTACCGGCGGGCACGGCCTCGATCGGCAGGTCGGCCACGGACAGACCTGGCGCCAGCGTTTCCGTCGGCGTGTTGCGCACGCTCGCCCAATCGTCGCTGCTCCAATGCAGTTCGGAGGCGGCAGGCAGCTCGATGCGCAGGCGCTTGCCATGCGGAACGGTGCCGACCGGGTTTTCCGGGCGCCAGCGCAGGATCGGGGATCGGGGAATGTCGGCGGCACCATAGCGCAACGCGGCCTGCGGCGGCTGGTCGAAGATGGCGCCATCGGCAATCGCACGCACGAGTTTGATGTGCTCGGCATGGGTCCAGAGATGCGGCATCACCACGCCGCCGCGCACGGTGGGATCGTCCACCCGCTCCGGCAGCAGGCCGCCCGCGCCGGCAATCGTCTCGACGGCGGCAAGAAGCGCGCGCGCTTCCTCGATGCGCCCGGCCGCCACGGCCAGGAGCGCCCGTTCGATCGTGAGGACCGGGCGGGTCGGGCGCAGCGCATTGCCGCTGCGCTGCCAGCCGGGAACGCCAAGGACCTCAGTGCGTAGACGGGCATCGACCGCCTCGATCGCGCGCAGCAGCCGCGGATCGTCCGGCGGCAGCACGCCGAGGCGGACGAGGGAAACGACGTCCGTCTCCGGCGCCTCGGCGTCATGCTCGTCCATTTGCCGGAGCAGCGCGTCGCGCGCGGCATCGGCGCAATCGAGCAGATGAAGCTGGAGGCGCTCCTCGCCGACCCGTCCGGCCCATTCCGCGCCGATCAGCATCCCTGCCAGACGGATGCCGGCCGTGTGGACGGCACTGCCATCCGAGCGGCCCCAGCGATCCTGCCCGTCCTGCGGATCGTGCCGGGCCAGGAACAGGGCGGCGTCGCGCACCATCGGCCAGTAACCGTGCAGGGCGGCGGGGTCGAGCACGCCGCGACGCAAAGCCAGATCGGCCAGCAACAGAGGCTGGGCGGTTTCGTCGAGCTGCAGGCCCTGCCAGGCGGCCATGCCGTCCAGCCAGAAATTCTGTGGCCAGTGACCGTCCGATTCCTGCACCGAACGCAGATAGTCGAGCGCCTCGCGCACCGGCATGGCCGATCCGGCCGCCAGCAACGCTCCGGCGCCGGACACGACGTCGCGCGCGCGGACCAGATGGCATGCAGCGGGATAGCCGTCGTTCTGCAGGGCCGCCCAGGGGACGCCGAGGCTGGTGATCCGCGCTCCGGGCACGGACGGGCATTCATGCGTTCGCACCGCCGCGAGGCTGGTGCGATAAAGCCGGTCGGTGATCGATCCCACGCCGCCGAGCTGGGCGCCGAGCGGCAGCATCGCCTGCTGGAAGCGGCGCCATTGCCCGGCATAGTCATGAGCGGCGGTGTCGAATCCTGCATCGAGCGCAAGGCGCGCGCGCATGGCCGCCTCGGTCCAGATGCGGCCGAACCCGAGCACGACCAGCACGTCCTCGCCGGGTTCGCAGTCGAGCTCGCCGGTCAGCGCCACGTTGCCGTTGAAGGCGCGGTCATATTGCCATTCCATGCGCCGATGGCGGGACAGGTCCTGCCAGCCATCGCTGATTCCGGCATAGCCGGCCGAGCGGGCGCGCCAGCCGCAATCCGCCGCCAGCGCCACGGCGGAGCCCTGCGCCTCCGCGAATAGCATCGGAACGCCCTTGTATTCGGCGATCCAGGCGCTGCCCATGCCGTTGTTGTTGACCAGATGCGGCGCGAGCAGGGCGTGGGCGCGGAGCGGCGGATCGCCTTCGCCACCATGATCGACGACCCGGACCTGCTGAAGGATGGCGGGACGGTGCGGGTCGGAAACGATCCGTTTCCGGAGCGAGAAGCGGCCGCCGGAATGGGTGCTGTTGACCTCGAAGAACGGTACGCCCGGCTCGACCGCGGCGATCTCGGCCGTGCAATCACGTCGTTCCTCGGCGAAGAAACTCTCTCCATCGGTGAGAATAAGGCCGAAATCGCGCACGGCGGTCTGGTCGATGCGCGGATAGGCGATCTCGTTCAGGATGCCGTTGCCAATGGTGAACCAGACGCGGGAATCGGCGCTGAGCGCACGGCCGACGCCATCCTTGCCGATCGGCAGCCAACGCGGCGGTTGCCCAGGTTCTCCAGGCGCGTCCGCCATGTTTCGCTCCCTCCCATCGTTGTCGGTCCGAACGCCCAAGGGTGGGACCGCGTTCCCCGGAGACGATGTCCTCTCCGGTATCCCGGCTCGATCCGACTTCAATCTCTCCGTCGCGGAGCATGTCCGTGAAGCAGGGTTGTCTTTCCGGTTGTTGCGCTTAATCCCCCCCTGAGGGTAGCAGAATGGCTCCACCCTTTTCCGCCGGCATGCGTATCCGTATCTGAACGGCATGCCGGTTCATGCCGAGGACGAAACCATGGGTTATCGCGTTGCCGTTGCAGGAGCCACCGGGGCGGTCGGGCGCGAGATCCTGAAGATTCTCGCCGAGCGCGACTTCCCCGTGGACCAGGTCGCCGCTCTCGCCTCCGCGCGCTCGGTCGGCCAGGAAATCTCGTTCGGCGACAAGCGCGTGCTCAAGGTGCAGAACCTGGAGACATTCGACTTCACCGGCTGGGATATCGGCCTGTTCAGCCCGGGTGCATCCGTGTCCGCCGTGCATGCGCCGCGCGCGGCGGCGGCCGGTTGCGTGGTGATCGACAACACCTCGCAGTTCCGCATGGAGCCGGACGTGCCCTTGGTCGTGCCCGAGGTGAACGCCAACGCGCTGAAGAAGCTGGGCCGGCGCCGGATCATCGCCAATCCGAACTGTTCCACCATCCAGATGGTGGTGGCGCTGCAGCCTCTGCACGAGCTGTTCACGATCAAGCGCGTGGTGGTCTCGACCTACCAGGCCGTGTCCGGTGCCGGCAAGGAAGGCATGGACGAGCTGTTCGCCCAGTCCAAGGGCTCGTTCGTGGGCGATCCGCCGACGGTCGAGCAGTTCACCAAGCAGATCGCCTTCAACCTGATCCCGCATATCGACCGCTTCATGGAGGACGGCTCCACGAAGGAGGAATGGAAGATGACGGTGGAAACCCGCAAGATCATGGGCGCGGACATCTCCGTGTTCGCGACCTGCGTGCGCGTGCCCGTGTTCGTCGGCCATTCCGAGAGCGTGGTGGTGGAGTTCGAGGAGCCCGTGGACCTCGATCGGGCCCGCGCCGCCTTGCGCGAAGCGGAAGGCGTCGTTCTGCATGACAAGCGCGAGGATGGCGGCTACGTCACGCCGATCGAATGCGTGGGCGAGGATGCGAGCTACGTGAGCCGTTTGAGAATCGACCCGACCGTGCCGAACGGGCTCGCCTTCTGGTGCGTGTCCGACAATCTGCGCAAGGGCGCGGCGCTGAACGCGGTGCAGATCGCGGAAGCGATGATCGCGCTCGACCTGCTGCCGGCGAGAGCGGCCTGATCCGGCTTCCGTTCCTGCGGTCCCCGCCCCCGGCGGAGGACCACTACGTCTGGCGGCCGGGCGCGGCGCCGGCCCGTCCGCCGCGCCCGCTCTGGCCGCGCGTGACCGGAGTGGCGGTAGCGATCGGGGCACAGATCGGACTGTATCTGGTGCTGCGGCAGATCGCCGTGGTCACCATGCCGGCCTGGGCACACCATTTCCACCATCACCCGGCTCCGGTCGCCACCGGAGCTGTGGTCGTGGGCGTGACGGTGGTGGCGGCGCCTGCTGCATCGCCGCACGACGCGCTTCCGCCGTTCCCTGCTCCGCCGATGCAGCCGGTTCCCCTGGTTCCGGTGCCGCCGCTCCTTCTGCCCGGGGAGCATCAGGACAGCGTCACGCCGTGACGTTGTTCGCACCCCGTGCGGGGCTGTCTCGCGCCACATGGCTGAGCCTCCTGTTTACCGCCCCTCTGGGTCCGGGAGCACCGGCCGCGCTGCCGGAGGCGGCGCTGGATCGGACAGCCCGCGCGCCCGACCGCGGAGCAAGCCCCGAAACGCTGGTTGCGCCGCTCGACGGGAGCGAACGCGAGCGTCTCTCGGTGCGCGCCGCCCGGCTGGAGACCCTGCTCGACGAATGGCGGGACTCGGGCTGGTGGGTGCTGGGCGGCAGCGACGAGGGTTTCCCCCGGCGGCTCCGGCGTCGTCTCGGTGCGGACGCGCCCGCCTTGCTCTGGGTCCAGGGCGAGGCGGGACCGTGCGCACGCGGCGGCATCGCGCTCGTGCAGGGGACTGACCGAACAGAAGCGCAGATCCTGGTCTCCGGCGCAACATCGATCCGTTTGAAGAACGGATCGATCACGATCGAGCCGGAAGGCGGGGGCGCCACGGCGTTGCGCCTGTCGCCGCCCGGCTGCGAACCGGGCAACGAAGCCGCTCTTGCAGAGACCGCCTGGGCCCTCGCCGACGCGGTGGTGGTTGCCGGCCTGTCTCGAGGGGATTCCGCCTGGGCCGGGATCGTTTCGCTGATCGACAGCGGCCGGCAGCCGGTTTGGCTGGCGAACATGGAAGGCGACGCCGAGCTTCTCCTGCGTGCCGGCGCGCGGCCGGCGCCGCCGGACGGATTGCGTGCTTCGGTGCTGCTGGCGCCGAAACCGAGCCGGGAAGCGCGCGCGCTGATGGACGCGACCAGCGTCGCCGGCTTCGCGGAAGCCCAAGCCCCGTTCGGAGCCGAGCCGGCAGCCGGACGCGTGAAACGCACGGCACATTTGCGTCTGGTGTCCGACATGGGGTTCGACAGGGCTGGGCGCGGGCGGGATCTTGCCGGACCGGCCTTGTTCGACCTGTTCCGGGACCGGCTGCTCGTGCTGCTGCGCGGCGGCCCCCTCGGCGCCGGCCCGATTGCCGAAGCCATGGGATTGCTGCGGGAACAAACCGATCTGTGGCTTCTCCGCGCCCTGCAGGAGCAAGCGGTGCGATTCGACCCCGAAACGACACTCTATTCCGCTGCGTAACGGAGAGGTGTTCTGGCAAATTGTGCACTGCACAGTCGCTGCGTTGACCGTGTTCGGCGGGGAGCGTAGGACCGTTACGCATCGACGGGCAACGGATTTGCCGAAGCCGCATCAGGAAAGTCACCATCGGTCCGATGAAGGATGTTCGTGACGCGCTGTTCGTGGCGCAACGCAGCGACGGCACGCTCGTGCGCCGTCCGCTCTCCCCGCACCTTCAGGTGTATCGTTTCCAGCTTTCGATGTTTCTGTCGATCGCGAACCGGATCGCCGGCGTGGCGGCCTCCTTCGGCACGCTGCTTCTGGTCTGGTGGCTGGTCGCCGCGGCGACCGGCCCCGTCTCGTTCGCGACCGTTCAGTCCGTGGTCGGCAGCCCGATCGGCATTCTGGCCATGTTCGGCTGGACGCTCGCGCTGGTGTATCATTTCGTCGCCGGGCTGCGTCACCTGGCCTGGGATGCCGGCTACGGGTTCGACAAGACGTCGTTCAACAAGGTCGGCCCGATCGCGGTGGCAGTGACGCTGATTCTGACCGTTCTGGTGTTCGCCATCGGCGTGAGCCTGTGGAACAGCGCGCCGGTGATCGCCGTCGTGCCCGTCGTTGCTCCGGCCGGGAACTGACCGCCATGTCGAACGCGAAGCTTCAGCACCAGATCATGCGCTCTCAGCTCGGCCGCGTGCGCGGCCTGGGCTCGGCCAAATCGGGCGTCGAGCATTGGTGGGTCGAGCGCGTCACGGCGATCGCCCTGATCCCGCTGACCCTGTGGTTCGTGGTCTCCCTGCTCCTGCTGCTCGGCATGCCGCAGATCGTGGTCGTGCACTGGGTCGGACGGCCGGTGAACACCGTTCTGCTGCTGGCTCTGGTGGTGCTGACGTTCCATCACATGCAGCTCGGGCTGCAGGTGGTTCTGGACGACTACGTGCACGACAAGAAGTCGCATCTGGCGCTCACGCTGCTGAACAAGGGCGCGGCGCTGATCCTGGCCCTGTTCGCGGTGGTGGCGATCCTGAAAATGGCTTTCTGGGCGCCCGCCCTGGTCGTCCCTGGCGCCTGACCCCTTTCCTCCGCTTCGATCCGATCGGGACATCATGAACGCGATCACGCAGCCTTCCGCCGGCGCCTACACCATCATCGACCACGCCTATGACGTGGTGGTGGTCGGAGCCGGCGGGTCCGGCCTTCGCGCCACGCTCGGCATGGTGGCCGCGGGCTTCAAGACCGCCTGCATCACCAAGGTCTTCCCGACCCGCTCGCACACGGTTGCCGCCCAGGGCGGAATCGGCGCCTCGCTCGGCAACATGGCCGAGGACAACTGGCGCTGGCACATGTACGACACGGTGAAGGGATCGGACTGGCTCGGCGACCAGGATGCGATCGAATACATGTGCCGCGAGGCGGTGCCGGCGATCCAGGAGCTGGAGCATTTCGGCGTCCCCTTCTCCCGCACGGAGGATGGCCGCATCTACCAGCGCCCGTTCGGCGGCCACATGTCGGATTATGGCAAGGCCCCGGTGCCGCGTGCCTGCGCCGCCGCCGACCGCACCGGCCATGCGATCCTGCACACGCTCTATCAGCAGAGCCTGAAGCACAACGCCGAGTTTTTCGTCGAGTATTTCGCGCTCGACCTGATCATGGACGACGAGGGCGCGTGCCGCGGCGTGATGGCGTGGTGCCTGGAAGACGGCACCATGCATCGCTTCCGGGCCAATCAGGTGGTGCTGGCGACCGGCGGCTATGGGCGTGCCTATATGAGCTGCACCTCCGCCCATACCTGCACCGGCGACGGCGGCGGCATGGCGATGCGCGCCGGCATTCCGACCCAGGACATGGAATTCGTGCAGTTCCATCCGACCGGAATCTTCCCGGCCGGCTGTCTGCTGACCGAGGGCTGCCGCGGCGAAGGCGGCTATCTCACCAATTCCGAGGGCGAGCGCTTCATGGAGCGCTACGCGCCGACCGCCAAGGATCTGGCGTCGCGCGACGTGGTGTCCCGCTCCATGACCATCGAGATCAACGAAGGGCGCGGATGCGGTCCGAACAAGGACCACATCATGATGCATCTGGAGCATATCGGCGCCGACCTGCTGCATGAGCGCCTGCCCGGCATCTCCGAGACCGCGCGCGTGTTCGCCGGCATCGACGTGACCAAGGAACCGGTGCCGGTGCTGCCGACCGTGCACTACAACATGGGCGGCATCCCCACGAACTATCACGGCGAGGTGCTGCGCCCGACCGCCGCCGATCCGGACGCGGTGGTGCCCGGGCTGATGGCCGTGGGCGAAGCGGCCTGCGTGTCCGTGCACGGCGCCAACCGTCTCGGCACCAACTCCCTGCTCGATCTGGTGGTGTTCGGCCGCGCGGCCGCGAACAGGGCGGCAGCCACCATGCGCCCCGGCGAGGCGATCCGCCCGCTGCCGGACCGCGCCGGCGAAGCCTCTCTCGACCGCCTCGACCGTCTGCGCCACGCCAATGGCGGCACGCGCGTCGCCACCATGCGCGAGGAGCTGCAGCGGACCATGCAGGCGCATGCCGCCGTGTTCCGCTCCTCCGCCAGCCTGACCGAGGGCGTGAGCAAGATCGAGCGTCTCTGGTCCGGCATCGGCGATGTCTCGGTCAGCGATCGCTCGCTGATCTGGAACAGCGACCTGATGGAGGCGCTGGAATACGAGAACCTGATCGCCAACGGCACCGTCACCATGGTGAGCGCAGAGGCGCGCAAGGAAAGCCGCGGCGCGCAGGCGCATGACGATTATCCCGACCGCGACGATGCGGAATGGATGAAGCATACCGTGTCGTATCTCGGCGATCGGGGCCAGGTGGATCTGAGCTACCGCCCGGTGCGGATGCAGACGCTGACGAACGACGTGCAGGTGTTCCCGCCGAAGAAGCGGGTTTACTGACAAAGCCTCCGGCGGCCAGAGGACAGTCGTCCTCTGGACTCCTATTCGATTGGGTTTCCAAAGGGCGAGCCCTTTGGCGGGTCCAGGGCAGAGCCCTGGCCTAAAGAAGGGTTCCTCTGATGGTCGAATTCTCGCTCCCCCGGAACAGCAAGGTCGGCAAGGGCCGCACCTTCAAGGCCCCCGCCGGCGCCAAGAACGTGAAGGCGTTCAAGATCTATCGCTGGAGCCCGGACAAGAACGAAAATCCGGTCACGGACACCTACGAGCTCGATCTGGACCAGATCGGCCCGATGGTCCTGGACGCGCTGATCCACATCAAGAACGAGGTGGACCAGACCCTGACCTTCCGGCGCTCCTGCCGCGAGGGCATCTGCGGCTCCTGCGCCATGAACATCGACGGCGTGAACACGCTGGCCTGCCTCAAGCCGATCGAGGAGGTGAAGAAGGCGGTCAACATCTATCCGCTGCCGCATATGCCTGTGGTGAAGGATCTGGTGCCCGATCTCACCGCCGCCTACGCCCAGCTTCGCTCGATCAAGCCCTGGTTGCAGGCCGACACCAATCCGCCGCCGGATGCCGAGCGTCGCCAGAGCCGCGAGGAGCGCGCCGAGCTGGACGGGATGTGGGAATGCATCCTGTGCTTCTGCTGCACCACCTCCTGCCCGAGCTACTGGTGGAACGGCGACAAGTATCTCGGCCCGGCAACCCTGCTGGCCGCCTATCGCTGGATCGCCGACAGCCGCGACGAGCATACCGGCGAGCGTCTCGACGCGCTGGAAGATCCACTGAAGCTCTACGCCTGCCGCACGATCATGAACTGCACCCAGGCCTGCCCGAAGGGGCTCAACCCGGCCAAGGCGATCGGCAAGATCAAGCAGCTTCAGCTCGAACGCAAAGGCTGATACGAACGCGGCCATGTTCGACCGCGCTCTCAGCGACGGGCCGTCCCGGCGGGCGGCCTGGCGCGACAGTCTGTTCGTGGACCACGCCATCTTCCGGCTGGTCTGGACCAATTTCGCCGCCGTCGTGCCGGGCAAGGTCTACCGCATCAACCATCCGGCGCCGTTCCGGCTCGCCCGCGTAGCGCGCCGGTTTGGCATCCGCACGCTGGTGAACCTGCGCGGCCATCGCAAATGCGGCTCCGACGCCCTGTCGCGCGAGAAGGCGCCGGCGATCGGCCTGCAGCATATCGACATGGCGTTCGAAAGCCGCGGCGCCCCGCACCGCGATCGCATCCTGCGCTTCGCCAGCCTGTATCGCGAGGCCCGGTTCCCGATCCTGATGCACTGCAAATCCGGCGCCGATCGCGCCGGGCTGGCCTCGGGACTGGTGGTCCTGTTCGAGGGCGGCACGGCCACCGAGGCGCTGAAGCAGCTCTCCTGGCGCTTCGGCCATTTCCGCCGCTCGCGCACCGGCATCCTGGACGCGTTCTTCCTGCGCTATCGCGCCGAGGCCGAGGGGCGAATCCCGTTTCTCGACTGGGTCGAGCACGAGTACGACGAAGCCGCGCTGAAGCGCGATTTCGTCGCCAACAAACTGTCCTCGTTCCTCACCGACACGGTGCTGCGCCGGGAGTAGGCGGCAGCACCGGCGGCCGGAATCAGTCCGGCCCCATGGTCTTGATCAGGTCCAGCACCTTGCGCCGCTTGTGGGGCTGGTCGATGCGATAATAGGCGCGCACCAGCTCGACCGTTTCCTTTCGGCTGAACAGGTCCTCGGCGGGCGCGCCGCCACCGAATCCGTCCTGGGCCTCCGCGAAGCCAGTCGCGAAGGTGCCGCCGCCGCCAGGCATATCGTCGAAAAAGAAGCTGACCGGCACGTCGAGCACGCGGCCGAGATCGAACAGGCGGGACGCGCTGACGCGGTTGGCGCCGCGCTCGTATTTCTGCACCTGCTGGAAGGTGAGGCCGAGCGCGTCGCCCAGCTTCTCCTGCGACATCTGCAGCAGCGTCCGCCGCAGACGAATGCGATTGCCGACATGCACATCGACCGGGCTGGGTCCGGTCGGCTTTTCCGAAACGGACGCAAACAGAGGCGTATCAAAATCCGGGGCCGATTTTGGCCCGCGCCGGTTGTTCATTGAACAACTCCCGTTGGAAACACTGATTGTCGATATACAACCCAAAAGGGAAGCTTGAAGGACAATCACGTCTTAAGCGGGAGCTTTAGCGTTTATTTACCGCTTTTTGTCTTCTTGGGCAAAAAGCCGACAGCGCCACAAGAATTGACAACAGCAGCGGGCAGGCAAGACCCAGGCGGGAAAACAGGGTCGGCGGCAGCGGTCCCGGCAGCGGCAAGACCAGGGTGCCGGCAATACCCCAGCCGAGCCGCGCGATCGGCCGCCCGGCGGCATCGAACGCGGCGGAGATGCCCGTATTGGCGGCGCGGGCCAGCGGCAACCCTTCCTCCACCGCGCGCAGGCGCGCCGCCATCAGATGCTGACGCGGCCCGGCGGAATCGCCGTACCAGGCGTCGTTGGTGATGTTCAGCAGCCAGTCCGGACGGTCGTGCGGGTCCACCACCCGGCCTGGAAAGATCGCCTCGTAGCAGATCAGCGGCCCGAACGGCGTGGCGCCGCCGACCCGCAGCGTGCGGAGGCCGGGGCCGGGCACCATGCCGCCGCCCGGCACCACCTGGAACGGCAGGATCGACGGCTGATACTCGCCGAACGGCACCAGATGCGCCTTGTCGTAGATCGGCCCAACCGACGCATCCGGCAGAACGGTCACCAGACTGTTGCGCGGGCGCCCCGACGCGTCGAAGCGGATGGAGCCGATCAGGCCGGCGGCGGCCTGCGGCACCTGTGCCATCAGGACCTGGCGCGCCTCGGTGTCCCGGTCGAGCAGCCCCGGAAAGGCACTTTCCGGCCATGCGAACAGGATCGGACGGCCCGGCTCGCCCAGCCTGTCGCGCAGTTCGGCCGCTTCCTTCACCCCCTGGGCGCTTAGCCGGACATAGGTCCGGTAGATGTCGAGCGCCCGACCGCGATCCTGCTTGTCCTCCTCGGGAATGTTGCCCTGGACCAGCACCAGCAGCGGCCCCTGCGGGCCAAGGGGCGGCAGCAGCGCCAGACGCGCGGCGCCGGCGGCGATCCAGACCGCGAGCAGCACAGCGCCCGCCGCCATGCCGCGCCGTCCCGCCGCAGGCGAGGCCGCGATCAGCACGGTGAACAAGGTCAATCCATGCACGGACACCCAGGCGGCCGGCTGCAGCATCACCGTGCCCAACCAGCCCGGCATCGCCCACACGCTGCCCAGCAGGTTCCAGGGAAAGGCGAAGAACTCGAACTGCCGGAACAGGTCGGTCAGGCACCACAACCCGGCGAACAGGGCCACGCGCCGCCACCCCGGGGGCGCCGATCGGCATCCGGCCGCGACCACGCCGATCAGCAGCGCCAGCAGGAACGACACGCCCGGCGCGGCGAAAGGCACCAGCCACCAGAACTCCGCCGCCCGCACCAGGATCGCGTTGGTGAGCCAGTAGAGCCCGGCAGTGTACATCCCCATGCCGAAGCAGAAGCCGCGCCAGAACGCGCCCTTCCAGCTCCTGGCCTCTCCGGCCAGGGCGATCAGTCCGGGAATCGAGACCAGGAGTACCGGCAGCAGATGCACCGGCGGAAGCGCCAGGGCGGACAGCGCCCCCAGCACAATGGCGCGCAGCCAGGCCGGCACGCGCAACCAGGCGCGTCTCATCGCAAGCGGCCGCTCAGTAGATGGCTTCGCGGAGCTGACGCTCGTAGTGGCGATAGTATTTATCGGTGATGAGGTCGGTCTTCACCACCACCGCCACATCGGTGGTGTTGAACTGGTGATCCACCACCGCCCCGTCGCCGATGAAACCGCCCAGTCGCAGATAGCCCTTGATCAGCGGCGGCAGGCCCTGCTGCACGCGCTTGTGGTCGAACGAGGCCGGGTCGATCCGGTCCATCGAGACGTAACGATTCTCGACCGCGCGCAGGCGCAGGGCCGGCGGGGCGAGATGGTTGTGATGCAGATAGGTGAGTTCCGCGTCCAGCCGGTCCGGATCGGTGCCGGGCAGCGAGGCGCAGCCGAACATGACGTCGATCCGGTGCATGAAGACATAGGCGGCGATGCCGCGCCACAGCAGCTGCATCGCCGCGCGGCCGCGATAATCGCGGTCGATGCAGGAGCGGCCCAGCTCGAGCAGCCGGCCCTGAAAGGCGGTGATGGTGCTGATGTCGTACTCGTTGGCGCTATAGAACGAGCCGACCTTCGCCGCCGCCTCGCTTTGCACCAGACGATAGGTGCCGATGATGGCCCTGGGGCCGGAGCCGAGCGCGTGGTCGATCACCAGCAGGTGGTCGGCAACATCGTCGAACTGGTCGATATCGCGCTTCAAGGTCCTGGCGCGGGCGTCGGGCTCGGCGCCCATCTCCTCGTAGAAGATCCGGTATCGCAAAGCCTGCGCGGCGTCGCGTTCGGCATCGTTGGCGGCGATCCGCACGCCCAGATGCCCGGCGCGCAACTCGCCGAAACCGCCCGGCGGCGGCTGGATCGGCATCAGGGGCGCGGTGATCGGCTTGGCGATGGTCAAGTTCCGTCGTCCCCTGATCCGTTCCGGCCCTGGCGGAGTTGTTCCGCCGGGTCCGTCGCGGTGGCGATTCTGTTGCGTCCGGCGCCCAGCGTGGCGGCATCATCGATGCCGGCCTCCGCCAGCTCGGGCTTGCGACGCGCGAAGAGCTCCATGCGATGCGATACCAGATCGAAGCCCAGACGGGTCGCGATGCGACGCATCAGCTGGTCGTGCTCCTCGTCCTCGAACTCGATCACACGGCCGCTGTCGATATCGATCAGATGGTAATGGTGACCGTGCTCCGTCGCCTCGTAGCGAGCGCGCCCGCCGCCGAAATCGCGGCGTTCCAGGATGCCTTTCTCTTCCAGCAGGCGAACCGTGCGGTAGACCGTGGCAACGGAGATCTTGTTGTCGAGTTCGGAGGCGCGCCGATACAGCTCTTCCACGTCAGGATGGTCGTCCGCATCGGACAGCACCCTGGCGATCACGCGGCGCTGGCCGGTCATCTTCAGCCCGCGATCGATGCACAGGCGCTCTATCCGCGATTCCATCGCTCTACCAACACCGGACATCAAAAGCGACGTAGCCGATTGCAACCGGATCTGTCCAATCGGGCATCGTCCGTGCGGCGTCCGGCACCAGCCTGGACGCCGTTCCGGGCAGCAACCGACATGGGCCCGACGGCCGGTCAGGATTCACGCCGATCATGTCGCGTCGGTCGCCTCGCTCCTGCGCCGGCCGAGGCCGATCTCGCGCGCCAGCCTGGAACGGGCGCTGGCGTAGTTCGGCGCCACCATCGGATAGGTTGGGGGCAAGCCCCAGCGCCCGCGATACTGCGCAGGGGTCATGCCGTAGGCAGAAAACAAATGCCGCTTCAGCGTCTTCAGCTTCTTTCCGTCTTCCAGGCAGACGATGTAGTCGGGGAACACCGATCGCCTGACCGGCACTGCGGGCTCGGGACGCGCCGGCAGGCTGGCGTCAGGCGCTTCCTCGGGCGCTGCAGCGGTTTCCAGCGCCCGGCGCACCGTGGCGATCAGAGCCGGCACCGCCTCCGCGTCGGTCGTGTGGGAGGACAGATAGGCCGAAACGATCCGGGCGGTCTGGCGCAACACGTCCTGTTCCGTTTCGGCCGCCATCGCGTTTCTCCCCCGCCTGCCGGAATTGTCGCTCCGGCGAACCATTCCGCTCGTCACATTGTCTTATACTGATCCCGGCGGCGGCCTCGCAACCGCGCCACGCAGGCTTCATACTCGCCCTCATGACCACCGCTCCCACCGCGCCGTCCGACGCCACCCTCGACGTGACCGGCGACACCTGCCCGATGACCTTCGTGCGCACCCGGCTGGCGCTGGACCGCCTGCCCCCCGGGGCCACGCTGCTGGTGCGGCTGCGCGGCGAGGAGCCGTTGCGCAACGTGTCGGCCAGCGCCGCCGCGCTGGGGCATCAGGTCGAGGCGGGCGCGACGGGAGCGGACGGGGTGGCGGTTCTGCGGATCATCCGGCACTGAACGGCAGGCGAGCCGTCAGCACCAGCGCGTCGTCGCCATTCGGATAGTATCGCCGGCGGAGCCCGGCCTCCTCGAAACCGGCGCGCCGATACAGCGCGCGCGCGGCCGCATTGCCGGTCGCGACCTCCAGGAACAGGCGCCCGGCGCCACGGGAAGCGGCTTCGGCGCCGACGGCACGCAGCAGGCGGCCGCCCTCCCCGCCACGCCGATGCGCGGGCGACACGCCGATGGTGAGCAGTTCGGCCTCGTCGGCCGCCACCCGCGTCAGCGCCAGGCCCGCAGGCCGGTCCGCGTCCGGGCCGATCACACCGAAACAGCCCGGCATCAGCAGAAGCTCTTTCATGGCGGCTTCGGCCCAGCGTTCGCCGGGCGGGAAGCAACACTCATGCAGCGCGGCCAGAAGCGCCGACGCGGCGACGCCCACGATCACGGTCGCGCGGCGGGCGATCGGGCCCCGGGCAATTTGGCTTCCGGCGGATCGACATAGAGCGGCTGGGCGTCGCGCGGCGAAAGCATCCCGTCGCGACGTCGCAGCGCGGCCGCGGCGATGGCAACCGGCGCGGCGACGGAAGGGCCGGGCGTCCAGCCGATCCCGCGTCCGGCGAGAATCGCCCCCACGACGGCAGCGGCATCCCCCGCCAGCACCGGCGCGCCTCCCGGATCGGGAAGAGCTTCGAGCGTCACGGATACCGGGGCGGCGACTCTGCCATCCCCGGCGATCGCCTCGATGAACACCCGGTCGCGACGCGCCTGGCTGACGCACCAGAGCGGGGTGGCGGTTCCGAACGCCAGCAAAGCGGGAGCGAGCGCCTCGCCCACCGACACGCCGATCACCTCGGCTCCGGTGCCGGCGGCAAGGCCATGCGCCAGCGCCAGGGTGGCGCGCAGGCCGGTAAAGGAGCCGGGCCCGACGATCGCGGCGATCAGATCCGGCTTGCGGTCCAGCGCCGCCGAAAGCAGTGCCGGCAAACGCACGGCCGCACCCTGTCCGGTCTCACGCCGCTCTCGTAGCAGGCTCAGCCCGTCCGGGCCGTTCCGCACAAGGCCGAACCCGGCGCCGGAGGCGGACGCGCCGTCCAGCGCCAAAATCAGCATGGATGGACCGGCATCGACAGGGTCACAGCAGCATGCAGGCTTCGTCGAAGCCCAGGCGTGGCGCGCGCGGCCGGTCCGGACCGCCCTCCGCGTAGCCGAGGCCGATCAGGAAGTTCGAACGCCAGCCGCATCCCGCAAGAATGATCTCGTCCACCTTGTGGTTGTCGAAGCCGGACATCGGCCACACATCCAGCCCCAGGGCGCGCGCGGCCAGGATCATGTATCCGCCCTGAATCGAGGCGTTCCGGAACGCTGTTTCCTCGGCGAAGCCGTGATCGGCAGCGAACCAGGAGCGCGCTTCCTCATCCGGATGCAGGCGCGGCATGTTGTCGAAAAAGAACGGGTCGTGCGCCACGATCACCAGCACCGGCGCATCGAGCGCGCCCTCGACATTGCCGGCGGACAAAGCGGGGCGCAGCCGCTCACGGCTGTCGCGGCTTTGCAGGAAGACGAACCGCGCCGGCTGGCAGTTGCCCGATGTCGGACCCAGCTTCACCAGCTCGTAGAGCTGCTGCAGCACGGTCTGTTCCACGGGCGTTTCCGTCCAGCGCCCGGGTGTGCGGGCGTTGCGGAACAGCGTGTCGAGGGCGGCCTCGTCCATGGCGCGTCGGGTCCGTTCGGCGCTTCAGCCCTCGACCTGTTCCACCGACTGCACTTCCGGCACGTAGTGGCGCAGCATGTTCTCCACCCCGTGCTTCAGCGTGGCGCGGGAGGAGGGGCAGCCGGAACAGGCGCCCTGCATGTGCAGTCGCACCACGCCGTCGCGATAGCCGCGGAACACGATGTCGCCGCCATCGCTGGCCACGGCCGGACGCACACGCGTGTCCAGCAGCTCCTTGATCTGATCGACGATCTCGCGGTCGGCGGGAAGCACGTCCTCGTCCAGATCAGCCTCGTCCGCGGCGCCGTCCAGCACGGGACGTCCGGACACGAACTGGTCCACGATCACGGACAGCACGGCCGGCTTGAGCGCGCTCCAGGCGACGTCGTCGGACTTGGTGACGGCGATGAAGTCGCTGCCGAGGAACACGCGGGCCACGCCATCCTGCGCGAACAGGGCGGAGGCGAGCGGCGAGCGCGACGCCGTCTCGACCGAGGTGAAATCGGCTGTGCCGCCGGGCACCACGTCGCGCCCCGGAAGGAATTTCAGGGTGGCGGGGTTCGGGGTGTCCTCGGTTTCGATGAACATGACGGCAGGTCCTCGGGATACATCGGCCGCCGACGCCCCAGCGGAGGGAAGCGGAACCGGCCTGGTTGGGGACCACATGTGGCAAGTGCGGGGGTGGAGGCAAGCCTCGCTGACGGCCCGAGACGCAGTTTCCCGTTGACAGCAGGGCGCCCGGTCTGGCCATCCATGCCGCGGTTGGGTGGCCGGAAATCGTGCCGGCCCGGCAGGTTATCGGAACAGGCTGGTGCGTCGGATGAACAAAACCCTTTCCCGCCCTCTGGCCCGCCCCCTGATCCACCCTCCGATCCGCCCTGGGGCCGCACGGCGCCGGATCGCCGGACTCGCCGCCCTGCTTTTGGCCGCGACGCCGCTCGCGGCCCAGGCGCGCCCGATCGCCTTCGTGCTGAACTCGGCCGATGCCTCGATCAGCGAGTTCGACATCAACACCCACCAGGAGATCCGCCGCATCCCGGTGCTGCGCGAGCCGCATCACATGGCCCTGACCCCGGACGGTCAGTCGCTTGTCGTGGGCGACACGGCGGGCAACGCGGCATTCTTTCTCGATCCCGACACCGGCGAATTGCAGCGCCACGTCACGATGAGCGATCCGTACCAGCTCTTCTACAGCCCGAATGGAAAGTATCTGACCGTGGCCGGCCTGGCCCGCGACCAGATCGACATCTACGACGCCGCCACCTTGCAGCTGAAGTTCCGCATCCCGGCGAAGTCGATGCCGAGCCATGCGAATTATTCGCCCGACTCCTCGACGGTCTATGTCAGCCTTCAGGATACCGGGCGGGTGATGGCGATCGACACCGCCAACGGCAAGGTGTTGTGGAACGCCCCGGTCGGCAGCACGCCGGCCGGCGTGCTGTGGCACAACGGCCAGCTTCTGATCGGCGACATGGGCGAGAAGTTCGTGGCCGTGCTCGATCCGACCGACGGGCACATCGTCCGCAAGCTGCCAATGGCGCCCGGCCCGCATAATCTGTTCGTCTCGCCCAGCCGCAAGCTGCTCTATGTGACCTGCCGCATCTCCGGCAACATCGAGCAGCTCGACTGGGACACGCTGGACATCAAGAAGACCTTCCGCCTTCCCGGCGGTCCGGACGACATCGTGATCGCCCCGGACGGCAAGCTGTGGGCGACCCTGCGCTGGCGCCAGAAAGTGGCGATCCTCGACCCCAGCACCGGGTCGGTCGAATACATCCCCACCGGCCGGTCCCCGCATGGGATCTGGCTCAACACGGTGGCGCGTCCGCAGCGCATCAGCGCGCGCTGACCGAAACCAAAACCGGGCGGTCCACGAGGGACCGCCCGGCTTGTCGAGACAGGTCTTCCCGAGGCCCGCTCCCCAACCGGGGAGCGGGCGTTCGGCGTTAGAAATGGGCGTCCACGCTGAAGGTGATCGACGCCGGTTGACCGGGCAGCCCGTCGGCGAAGCTGGGCGAGCAGCCATAGTTGCTGACCGGCTGACCGGCGAAACCGGGCCGCTTGTCGTTGGCGGGGAACGTGCCGCAGGAAGCGGGCGAGATCTGGCTGTAGAAATACTGGAAGTATTTCGTGTTGAAGATGTTGAGCACGTTCAGATCGAAATCGATCGTCTTGAGCGGCCCGACATTCTCGACCGGCAGCTTGTATTTCATGTCCAGATTGAACACGGCGAAGGGCGAGATGCCGCCGTTCTTGTCGTAGGTCGTCTGGCCTGCGGTGAAATTGTAGTAGGCGTAGGAGCCGAACGGCGCGGCGAGACCCGGAATGGCCCCGAGATTGGCGAAGCCGTTCACGTCGTAGGTCGTGTGCTGCTTGCCGGTATACTGGCCTTCGAACCGCACGTTGAAGTCGTCGCCGCGAAGCGCCAGATCGTGATGGTCGTAGTCGACGCCGAAAGTCGAGATCCAGTCCGGGATACCGGTGATGGGCGCGCCGCGGACGGCGAGACCGAACTGGTCGCCCTGCACGGTGACGCTTGCCAGCGAAGTCGCGAGATACTTGGCCAGGGTGTAGGACACGTTGCCGAAGAGCTGCCAGCGCGGCGTCACCTGCCAGATGCCGGCGGCCTCAAAGCCTTTCATCTCGCGCTGGCCGGCGTTGGTGTAGATTTCCTGGCCGGTGTACAGTCCAGATTGATACTGGAAGAAGCCGAAATCGCGCGTGATGTGCTGGTAGAAATAGTCCAGCGACAAAGTCAGGTTGCGGCGGTTGTATTTGATGCCGCCTTCATACATGCGGACGATCGAGGCATTCGGCGGACCGGCGCCCGGGACCGAGTTGGGGCCGTAATCGCCCACCGGCGCGAACAGGGCCGAGGTTCCGTACGACGCGTAGAGCGAGACGCCCTTGGCGCGCGGCAGGATTTGATCGAGATCGTAGTCGACGTTCATGAACGGCAGCCACTCGCGATCCCATTTGTGCTTCTTGTAGGCGCCGTACTGGCAGCTCGATCCACCGGCGGCGGTTCCGTAGGTCTGGCAGTAGTCGGAGGCCAGCGCGGCGGCGCTCGGCGTGCCGCCGAAAATCGAGCTCCCCAACAGGCTGGAATCGGAGGTCTGCAGCGTCACGCCCGGCGTCAGATGCAGTGTGTTCTGGATGAGGTCGATCTTGTCCTGCGCGTAGAGCTGGTAGATCGTCCGCTGCATGCCGCCGTCGAAGCCGGCGACCAGATTCTGCGGCGTGTGCGGGAATTCGGATGTCGTGCCGAGCCATTCCTGCGGCGTCGGCTCGGTTTCCTTGGCGAGCAGGCCGCCGACCTTGATGGTGTTGTCGATCCCCCAGATCCGCGGCGGCGTGATGGTGAGTCGCGGCTGGATCCCATACGTATCCGTATGGATCTTCTGATACATGGAGTTGTAGCCGCAGGGGCTGGTCTCTCCGGCAGCCGCCCATTTCGCGGTGACATCGGCCGGGCAGTTGGCGGTCTGGTCCGGATTATAGGGGTAGAAGACCGGATCGTAGAACGGGCCGCCCGGACCGTAATCGCCCTGCTCGCCGAAGCCGGCGGGAGTCTGGTTGAACGGATTGGCACCGTTCACGCCGACGGACCCGTCGGCGCCGTTGATGCCGAAGATCTCGGGATTGCCGTAGTTCGACGTGTAGGTGTCGGAATACCGGTAGAAGCCGGTCAAGCCCGCCGTCACGTAGTCGTTGATGTAGGTGTCGTTCTTCAGGATCAGCGAGAAATAGTCGTTATACTGCCTGGAGAATTGATCCGTTGGTGCGTAGTTGCTGAAGCGGCCGTTCTGCTCCAGATACGGCATCGGCACCGGTTCCGGCGTGGTGAGACCGTTGCCTGTGTTGTAGAGCGCGGTCGCCTGGAACAGGGACAGACCCTGATCGTAAGGTTTGTCGAACGCGTACTCCATCGAGTTGTAGCGCGCCGGGGTATAGTCGATGAACCCCTTGGTCTGTAGGTTCGAGTACTTGATCATCATCTTAGGCGCATCGACGCCCTGGCCGAGCCAGCCATCCATGCGACCGGAATTGAGGTCAAACCCTTCGTTATAGGTTCCGAACGAACCGACCGAGCCGAACAGGTCGCCGCCGAACTTGTTGTCGGGACGCAGGCTGGTATAGGCGACCGTGCCGCCGATGGTGCCGAACGTGCTTTTGTCGGGATAGGCGACGCCCGGATAGACCGACACGCCGCTGATCTGGTCGAGGTTGAACGGACCGCCCAGGATGCCCTGCAGATAGGCGCCGGAGCCGCCGCTCAGCAGGTCCTGCATCGGCACGCCGTCGAGCGTGGACGCGACTTCCGTGCCGCGCACGCCGCGAATGGTGAAAACGGGCTCGTTGTTGCCGATGCCTTGCTGATACACATAGACCGACGGCGCCGCGCGCAGCAGGGTCGCCACCGACCCCTGCACGCCGGTCTGGGAGATCTGCTGGGTGCCGAGTTCGGTGACCGCGGACGGCGAGTTCTTCTCGCGCAGAAGCTGGCGCTGCGCGCGGACGGTGATCGATTCCGGCACGTTAGCGGCGGACGACGCTTTTGCGGCGCCCGCCGTGTTGCCGGTGGCGCTCGGCGCCCCCGTGTTACCGGAGTTGGCCGGTAGGCCGCTCGGCACGGTATTGGCGGGAACCTGCGCGTAAGCGAACGGCATGGTCAGAGCCATCGCCGTGGCGCCCGTAAGCAGGGTACGGAGGGGCAATCGAGGGCGGAAATGCAACGGTTTCGTCTCCTGGCACGACCGTCCGGTCGTTGCGCGGGATCATGACAAAAGACGAAAGTTTTGTGTCGTTCCGTGTGAGCCATTCGGAACGTGGCGGTCAGAACTGTGCTCAGCGCATCACGGTTTCGAAAGACTCCGTTACAATCTGCCTATCTAACAGGCGTTTTCGAGCAGAATTTCCACCAGCAACCCCTGCGGATGACGGTTTTGCAAGGTTACGCTGCCCTGTTCGCGTCCGATCTCGCGCAGGACGATGGCCAAGCCAAGGCCGAGCCCGCCTGTTGCCCGCGAGCGCGAGGACTCCACCCGGTAGAACGGCGTCGTCACCCGCTCCAGATCCGCTGCGGGGATGCCAGGCCCGTCATCCTCGAACCGCACGCGGATGCGGTCGCCTTCACGCAACAGCAGAACCCGCACGTTGCCGGCGTAATCCAGGGCGTTGGAAAGCAGGTTGGCGAAAACCCGCTTCATGGCCAGCGGCCTGATCCGCACCGGCAGATGGTCGGGCCCGCGATAAACGGCGTCCCGTCCGGCGTCGGCGGCATCGTCCACCAGGGTCGCCAGCATCGCCGCCAGATCCACCGTGCGCTTCGCCTCCGAATCCGCCTCGCCGGCCAGGTAGGACAAGACCGAGCCGACCATGGCCTCCATCTCGTCCAGATCTTCCTCGATGGCGTGCTGCAGCTCGGCATCGTCAAGGAAGCCCGCGCGCAGTCGCAGCCGGCCGAGCGGCGTGCGCAGATCATGCGACACGGCGGCGAGCGCCTCCGTCCGGTCGGTAATCAGTCGATGGATGCGGTCCTGCATGGCGATCATCGCCCGGGACAGGCGACGCACTTCGCCGGGACCGTCCTCGGGGATCTTCACCGCCGGACCCCGGCCAATCGCATCCGCCACCTGCGCCAGCGCCCGCAGCGGCATGCTCATGGTCCGCACTAGCATCACCGCTGCCAGCAGGACGCATCCGGCCAGAATGGCGGCGGAACGGAGACCGCGCGTGAAGGGATGCGGCTGCAGCAGGGATGGCGCCTTGAAGCGCAACTGGGAGCCGTCCTTGAGCATGATCGTGCCCGTCAGCCCACCCGCCATGCCGGCGCCCGGACCGGTACCCCCCAGATGCAGTCCGACATTGGGGCCCAGATGCGCGGCCAAAGCGCGGTGCAGGCTGTGCAGGCGTTGCGGCTCCGGCTGGGGGGTGGTGGACGGATCCCAGGCCAGCACCAGGTCATTGTCGGACAGGAGTGCCGCGATCCGGGCGCGCTGGTCCGGAAGTGTCGCATCCATCAGGCGCAGATCGGCGGAAAGCTGGCCCGCGGCCCGGGTCAGCCGCAGATCCTCGGCGGAATAGTTCTCCGCCTGCTCGTAGAACATCGTGCTGCCGAGAAACTCCAGCATCACCGCGACCAGCAGCACCAGGATCACCCGGCTGACGAGGCCACCCGGCCACAGCTTGCGTGGCGGCACCGGCAAGACCCGCAAGAGCGTGCTCAGCTCCGCTCGACGGTGGCCGTAAACACGTAGCCGAGACCGCGCACGGTGCGGATCAGCGATTCGGAATCGCTGCCGAGCTTGCGGCGCAGCCGGCTCACCAGCACGTCGACGCTGCGATCGGACACATCGCCCAGGCGGGTGCGGGACAATTCCAGCAGCCGGTCTCGACCGATCACGCGTTGCGGATTCTCGAGGAAGGAGGTGAGCAGGTCATGCTCCGCCCCGGACAATTCGACGGCCGCCCCGTCCGGGTCGGTCAGCTCGCGACGACGCAGATCGAGGGTCCAGCCATCGAAGGTGAGCACTTCGCGGCGCGCCGTGCTGGCCGGGCTGGGGGCGCCGCGCCGAAGCACGGCGCGCACGCGCGCCAGCAGCTCCTTCTGGCCGAACGGTTTGGCGACGTAGTCGTCGGCGCCGGTTTCCAGCCCGGATACGCGGTCGAGCTCCTCGCCGCGGGCACTGACCATGATCACCGGCACCTGGCTGCGGGTGCGCAGCGTGCGGCACAGATCAAGCCCGTTCGCGCCCGGCAACATGACATCGAGGATCACCAGATCGAACGGCGTGCTTTCGATCGCCTGCCACATCTCGCCGCCATCGCGCGCACCGCGGACGGCGAACCCGTTCGCCTGCAGCACGCGCAGGATGAGCATGCGCATGCCCGGGTCGTCCTCGACGACAAGGATCCGGGCGGGGGGATTCAGTTCTGTGGACATGGCAGCGGACATGGTTGTGCACTGTGGCCGAAGTGCGACCATCTGACACTTTTCAAATCATGGCGGAAGCGCTGATCCCGTCGCTTCCGCCATGCGCCCGGTCAGTGCTTGTTGATCTGGAGGATCCAGAGCTGGGCGAGTTCGGCGGCACCGTCATTGCCGCCCACCGTCTTCAGCGTGCGGATGGCGTCCGCCTTCATGCCGGCATCCATCTCCGCCAGGCCCAGATGCAGCAGCGCATCGTCCTTGGAAGCGAGGCCGCCCTTGGCGATGCCCTGCTTCATGAGGTCAATGCCCTTCGCCGCCTGTCCGGCATCAACATAGTTGTAGCCGACGGTCAGCAGTTCGCCGCCGGTCGGCGAGGCCAGTGCGGCGGCTTCGCTTTTCGCGAGATTGGCCTTGGTCTCCGCTGCGGTGCGGTCGATCAGCGCCTTCAGACGGGCTTCGCGCGCCGCACCCGCATCCTTGCCCAGCGCACCGGACGCGTAGCCGGCCGCCATCACCTTCTGGCCCTGCATCGGCAGGCCCTGCTGGGTCGCGAGTTCGGCCATGTCCATGAAATCCGCCGTGGACGTCAGAAGTCCCACGGCCAGACGGATGCGATCGACGTCATAGGCGAGGCGATCGGACACGTTGGGGTTGGTGCGCAGACCGTGGATCAGGTTGGCCCAGTATTCCGGCTTCGGGTAATCCTGCACCAGCTTGACCATGGTGGCGTTGAAGCCGTCCATGTCCTTGGCCTGCTGCTGCGTCGACGCGAGAAGCTGAAGCTGGTTCTCGGTCGGCTTCTGCCCGGCCTTCTCCTCCTGCGCGATCTGACGCTCCTGCGCCTTGGCGGCGTTCGGATAGTCTTTCTGCAGGTAATAGGACTGGATCAGGATGGTGTGCATGGCCGGGTCGCTGCCGCCGGCCTTGAAGTAGCGCTCGATCGCGCTGATCGCACGCGGATAGTCCTTCGCGTTATAGGCCATGCTGGCCTCGGCCATCAGCAGGCGCGTCTTCTCGGCCGAGCTGGTGCGCGACGAATCGATCAGCGCGTCGTCCGCCTTGATGGCATCGGCCGTGTTGCCGGAAGACTGCGCCACCGCGGCGCGCATCTGCGCGATCACGTAGCTCTCGTCGGCCGTCTTGTTCTTCACGCCGTCGGCGACGTTCACGTCGCGCATGGCGGCGGCGTAGTCGTGCTTGCGCAGCTCAGCCTGCGCCCTTTGCAAGGGTTTGCCGACCTCCGGGCGCAAGGGATCGGCGAAGGCCGGCGCCGCCACGGCGGCGGAAGCAAGAAGCAGAAGAGCGGCGTGCGAAAGACGGACGGTCATGTGTTAGTTCTGCCCCATGAACTGTTCGTTGCCGACGATGCCGAGCTTGGTCATGCCAAGACGCTGTGCATCCGCCAGGACGTGCGCGACATATTTGTAGTCCGCCAGCTTGTTGGGACGCAGATGGATCTCCGGCTGGTCCGGCATGGCGGCCGCGGTGGCGAAGTGCGACAGCAGCGAGGCCTCGTCGGGGATCGGTTCGCCGTTCCAGGCGATGGCGCCGTCGAAATCGACGTCGATGGTCACGACCTGCGGCGGCACCGGCGGCGGGGGCGGATTGCCCTGCGGCAGGTCGAGCTTCACGGCGTTGGTCTGGATGGGAATGGTGATGATCAGCATGATCAGCAACACCAGCATCACGTCGATGAGCGGCGTGGTGTTGACGTCGACCATCACTTCCGGATCGCCACCTTCGGAGCCTGATCCGACATTCATTGCCATGGCGGGAATTCCTGCTTCGCTGGGGCGCACGCGCCGCGGCGATTGAACTGGGTGATTGGATCTATCGGGGTGGTGAACCGGAGCGGACCTGGCGGGGTCCGCTCCGGAACAGGTCCCGGACTAGCCGCCGCGGGGCGGGGGCTCGGTGATGAAGCCGACCTTGGAGATGCCGGCCTGCTGGCAGGCGAACACCACCTTGCCGACGCTCTCGTAACGCGCCAGCGCGTCGCCGCGTATCTGCACTTCGGGCTGCGGCTTCTTGACCGCCGCCTGCTCCAGGCGATGGAGCAGTTCCTTGGTGCCGCTCAGCGGCGTGGTGTCCCAGAAGATCGTTCCGGCCTGGTTGACCGCAATGGTCACGTTGTCCGGCTTGGTCTGGGCCTCCTGGTTGGCGTCCTTGGGCAGGTTCACTTTCACCGTATGCGTCACCACCGGAATGGTGATCAGGAAGATGATCAGCAGCACCAGCATCACGTCGACCAGCGGCGTGGTGTTGATGGCCGAGACGACCTCGTCCTCGTCCCCGTCCGACGAGCCGACATTCATCGCCATGGATCAGGCGACCCGCGTCACGCCGGCGGTGGTGGCCATCGGAGCGGCAACGGCGCCGCCCGTCTGGGCGCCGACGCGCACGCCGCCGAGCAGCACGGAGTGCAGATCGGACGAGAAGTTGCGGACGCGCTCGATGGCGCCCTTGTTGCGGCGGACCAGCCAGTTGTAGCCGAGCACGGCCGGAACGGCGGTCGCGAGACCAATGGCGGTCATGATCAGCGCCTCACCCACCGGACCCGCGACCTTGTCGATCGAGGCCTGGCCGGCGATGCCGATGGCGGTCAGGGCGTGGTAGATACCCCAGACGGTGCCGAACAGACCGACGAACGGAGCGGTCGAACCGACGGTGGCCAGGAAGGCGAGGCCGCCCTGCAGGCGCGACTGGATGGTTTCCACGGCGCGCTGGATCGACATGGTCACCCACTCGTGCAGCGCGATGCTCTCGGTGAGCGTGCCCTCGTGGTGCTCGGTCGCCGCGATGCCGGTATCGGCGATGTAGCGGAACGGCGAGGACGTCTTCAGCGCCTGGGCGCCTTCCGACACGCTCGGCTTGGTCCAGAAATCGCGCGTCGCGGCCTTGGACGCGCTGAACAGGCGGGCCTGCTCGAAATACTTGGTGATCATGATGTACCAGGTGCCCAGCGACATGATCACCAGGATGATCAGCACGCCGCGGGAGATGAAATCGCCACCCTTCCAGAGCGCGTTCAGACCGTACGGGTTGGCCACCTCGGTTGTCGCGGGCGCAGCGGCCGGCGGAGTCGCATCCGCAGCCGGGGCAGCGGCGGTGGACGGGGTCGCCGTGGCGTCCGTAGCCGGAGCGCCGGCCGCAGGAGCAGCAGGCGCTGCGCCCGCATCGGCCGGAGCAGCGCCGGCAGGAGCGGTGGCGGCAGGAGCGGCCGCATCGGGCGCCGGAGCCGTGGCGGGCGCCGGAGCGGCAGCCGGGGCCGGAGCGGTCGCAGGGGCGCTGGCCGGAGCGCTTTGGGCGAATGCCGGCGCTGCCACGCCCAGCGCCATGGCGAAGGCCGGTCCTGCGAGAACGGGGAGGCGATGCAGTCTGCTCATCATGGGTTCCTCATGTGGCGGCCGGTGCCGCGGACGGTCCGTGCCGGCACGTGTGCGGGAAAAGTCTTTACGATCCAGAGAAGCCCGGAAGCTTACTCCGAGTCGGGCAGGGTGAAGTTGATGTTCAAGGTGTGGTTCGGCTGGGCGACCGGCACGCCATTATGGATGGCGGGCGCGTAGCGTGCCTTCCGCACGAAATCGAGCGCGGAGCGAGCGAAGGCCTGACCGCCGGTGACGCTGATCACGCGGCAATCGCTGGTCGAACCATCCGTGTTGATGGTGCAGGACACCACCACGTCGCCGGAACGCTGAGCTTCCTCCATCTCCGGCGGATACTCGGGCGCCACGTTGTTCAGCGGGCGCACGCCGGCGGAATGATCCGGCGGGCCCGGAGGCGCCGGCGGGGCATTGCGGAACGGCGCCGGGTTCTGCACCGGCGGCGGGGTGTGCGTGACCGTCTGGATCGCATGCGGCGGCGGAGGCTGCTGGATCTGGATGTCCGGCGGCGGGATGTATGGCGGCGGAGGCGTCATCATCTGCGGCGGCGGAGGAGGCGGCGGCGGCGGAGGCGGCGGCGGCACTTCCTTGACGATCTTGGTGGTGATGGGCGGCTTGATCACGTCCACGACGGCGCGGCCAAGACCGTTCAACAGCGCATAGATCAGCACCACGTGCAGCAGCACGACGATGCCGATGCCGATGATGTGGCGCATCGGGCTTCGTTGCTGTTGCGCGTAATCCATTCAGCAAACTCCTTGCATCCCGCCCTTGGGACGGGTCACACGCGACATTCCGGCACGCAGACGCTCCCCCGCCGAAGCGGTCCGGAAGCACGTGCGCGCCGTCCCTGTCGCACTAAGAACGGGGCAGAGCGGGGTCATGTCAAGAACGTTGTCCTGCCATTCGAAGATTGCCGCACTAGGGGCAAACCGGCGAATTTGCCTTGTTTTTCACCACGAAATTTTTTTGCGGTGCATCAATTGTTTGGGACACACGCGGCTTCCTGCGTCCGCGTTGTCCGGCAAATTTGCCTAATTCGTAAGCATGTGACAGTTCGACTTCGAAGGCGACCATCGGGGTTCGACTGAAATTTTTAGACACCCCTGGGGAGCATGCCGATCTCGCCGGGCACCTCACAGCGCCTCCGATCCTGCTGTAAGGACCATGCCGCCACCGACGTAGGATTGCCGCGTGAACAGTTGCAGCTACAGACCACGGATGCCCGCCTCTTCGCGTCTGCTTCGAATGCTTCTGGTTCTGGCTGGAGCCGTCTTCTCGGTGGCGGTCTTTCTGCGCGTCCAGATCGAAACCGGCTTCTCCCTGGTGACGGGCGATATCTATGACGGCCGGATCGAGGTCAGTCTGCTGCAGCACTGGTTCAACGTAATACGCGGCCTCGAGCATTGGAGCCGTACGGCCTATTTCTACCCGCTGTCCGACACGCTCGGATGCAACGACGGCTACCTGCTGTACGGCCTCGTCTTCAGCGCGTTCCGGTTTGCTGGGGTTGAACCGATGTTGGCATCGGATCTGGTGAACGTCGTGGTCAGACTGGCGGGCTATGCGGGCTTCATCGCCATGGCGACGGAACTGTTCGGCCTTTCTCTGCTGTGGGCGACGCTCGGCGCGGTGCTGTTTTCCGTTTCCAACGGCATGATGCTTCAGGCCGCGCATCAGCAACTTCTGTCCGTAGGCTTCGCGCCGATCCTGGCCTGGATGCTTGGCCGGGGCTGGCGCGCCTTGCCAACCGAGCCCATACGCGCAGCCGTCTGGGGCAGTGCCTCTGGTCTCTTCTACGGCGCATGGCTGCTGACCGCGTTCTATACCGCGTGGTTCAGCACTTTCTTCGTGGTTCTCTGGGGCGCCATTCTGCTGGTTTCCACTGGCCGGTTTGGAGAAGGCCGTCGCCGGCGGGTACTGCGCCGGCTATTATGCTGGCCGGTCGCCGTCACCGCCGTCATCACGCTGCTGTCGCTGGTGCCGTTCCTCCATGTGTACCTGCCGGCGGCGGCGGCCACAGGGCAGCATTCCTTCACGGAGGCCTTCGCTGGACTGCCCGACCCTGGCGACTGGCTTCGTCTTGGAAGTCGAAACCGTTTGTTCGGCTGGCTGGAAGCCTTGCTCGATAGCGGGATGAAGCAGCCGGCCAGCGGCGAATCCCTGGTCGGTTTCACGCCGCTGCTCTGGATCGCGGCGGCGGTTGGGGCCGTGTCGTGCTGGAGTACCGTCGGCCCCACCCGTCTCCCCCTGGTCTCGGATTCGGGCCAGGACGGAGCGCCGCGTCCGGTCTGGCAAGCCATGTCACTGGCGCTGCTCGTCTCACTGCTGCTGTCCATGAAGCTCTTCGACGTGACGGCCTGGAAGCTGGTCTATCGTTTCGTCCCCGGCGCTGCGGCGATCAGGCAGGAAACGCGCTTCCTGCTGATATTGGACCTGCCGATGGTGTTGCTGGCGCTTTTGGCGTTGCGCTGGATGGCCACGTGCTGGCCACGGCCGGTCGCCGCGGCCGCCGCGCTCCTTCTGGTCATGGCGGAACTCAATCAACAGGGCGCACAGGCGCTGGACCGTCCCGTGGAAAGGAGGGTCACGGAGCGCGTCCCGCCGGCACCGGCTGCCTGTCGCTCCTTCGTGGTCGTCACCCGTGGCACACAACCGCAGGCCGGCTCGCCGGAGGTGGATGCACTGTATCACCACACCGTGGACGCGATGATGCTGGCGGAGGAGCGGGCGTTCCCCACGTTGAACGGATACGCCACCTTCGTTCCGCCAGAGATCGCAAAGCTAAACCGGCTTCCGGTGCTCCCCGGGGTTCTGCGTGACTATGCCGACACGCATGGCATCGAGGCCGGCCTATGCCAGCTCGACATGGACCAGAACCGCTGGGTTGTCGGACTGACCCCGCCCCCGGTTATGCCGGAGAACGGGTTCCGCTTCGCCGGCGCCGATACGAACGTGAAACCCTATCTGGATGCAGGCTGGAGCTGGGCGGAAACGGATGGGCGCTGGACCGTGGGTCCCGAAGCGGCGCTCGACATGACGCTGCCAGACCAAGATCGCGGCCGCCCGCTACATCTCGACCTGGAGGCGCTGCCCTTCTTCCCCCCGCACGCAGCGGCATCACCAGTCACCGTGACGGCCAACGGACGACAAATCGCGCGCTGGTTGCCGCAGCCCGGCCAACAACATTTCACGGCGGAGATTGCTGCCGGAGATCCGGCGGCGTCCGTGCTCAGGCTCCGGTTCCGCATCGAACATCCCATGTCGCCACGTTCGGTGGACGGCACCGCGGATGACCGGCAATTGGGCATGCGGTTCCGCCTCCTCCGCATCGTCCCCGCGAATTCGCCGAGCGACTGATCCGTTTCGAGGCGGAAAGACAGGGGCGGGAAGGAGCGCCTTCCCCCCGGCTTTCACTGGGCGCTGGCGCTCGCTTCCGACCGGGTGGCGCTCACGCGCAGCGCCAGGGACGCGGCCATGAAATCGTCCAGACCGCCATCCAGAACCGCATCCGGATTGCCCTTCTCCACCCCAGTGCGCAGATCCTTGACCATCTGGTAGGGCGCAAGCACGTAGGACCGGATCTGGTGACCCCAGCCGATATCGGTCTTGCCGGCCTCGGTCAGCGCCGCGGCCTCCTCGCGCTTCTGCAACTCGGCTTCGTAGAGGCGCGCGCGCAGCATGTTCATCGCCGTGGCGCGGTTGCGATGCTGGGACCGGTCGGTCTGGCAGGCGACGATGATGCCCGACGGGACGTGGGTGATTCGGATCGCGGATTCGGTCTTGTTGACGTGCTGTCCGCCGGCGCCGGAGGCACGGAACGTGTCCACCTTCAGGTCGGCGTCGTTGATCTCGATCTCGATGCTGTCGTCGACCACCGGATACACCCAGACCGACGCGAAGGAGGTCTGGCGGCGCGCGGCGCTGTCGAACGGGCTGATCCGAACCAGGCGATGCACCCCGGCCTCGGTCTTGAGCCAGCCATAGGCATTGGGCCCGGTGACCTGCAGCGTGGCGGACTTGATTCCGGCCTGCTCGCCCTCGGAGCTTTCCATCAGGGTGATCTTGTAGCCGTGCTGCTCGCTCCAGCGCGAATACATGCGCAGCAGCATTTCGGCCCAGTCCTGGGCCTCCGTGCCGCCGGCGCCGGCATTCACTTCCAGGAAGCAGTCATTGGCGTCGGCCTCGCCCGACAAGAGACTCTCGATCTCGCGGCGCTTGGCGTCCTCGGCCAGCGCGCGCAGCGAGGCCACGGCGTCGGCCACCATGGCGGTATCGCCCTCGGCCTCGGCCATCTCGGCGAGTTCCATCGCGTCGCGCACCTCGGCCTCGAGGCGCAGCACGCCCTCGACCTGGTTCGCCAGCGTGGTGCGCTCGCGCATCAGCGCCTGGGCGGCGGCGGCGTCGTTCCACAGATCCGGGTCTTCGACCCGGTTGTTCAGTTCCGCGAGGCGGCCTTCGGCGACATCCCAGTCAAAGATGCCTCCTCAGCAGCGACACCGACTGCTTGATCTGTTCGTTGAGGGCTTCGGTCTCGGCGGACATGGTCTCGATCGCGCTGGAGTGGACGGAGAAATCAGGGGCGGCTCAATACAGGCCACCCATGCCGATGTCACCCCCGGCGGGGGCGGCCGGCTTCTGCGGATGCGGTGCGCCGCTGGCCAGCGTTCCCGGAGCGGCGCCGACCACCGTGCCAGGCAGGCCGACCTGGCCGGGCGGTGCTGCGCCGGGCTGGGACGGATCGGCCGGGGAAGCGAGGCCGGACCCGTCCACCTCGGTCTGGGATGCGACCGGCGCCAGCGGGGTCGGCGAATCGCTCATGCCGCCGCCCATGTCGGATTCGGCGTCCGGCAGGTTCTCGGCACCCGTATCGGCAGCGCTGAGCTCCTGGCTCTGGCTGGCCGCGTTCGGATGCAGCGCGACGGTGGCGCCCGGCACCTGCCCCGGCTTGTAGGCATCGGTATCGTCGCCGATCCGCACCACGGACACCCCGTCCGGCACGCGGAAATCGAGCTTTTCCCGCTCGGCGAGCGCGGCTTTCATGTAGCTGTTCCAGATCGGACCCGCGACGGTGTCGCCATCCTGCTTCGGGCCCAGCGTCTGCGGCGTGTCGAAACCGACCCAGACCACAGTAAGCATGTTGGGCGCGAAGCCGGCGAACCAGCCGTCATGGAAATCCTGGCTGGTGCCGGTCTTGCCGGCGATCGGCTGATCGATCCCTGCACCCGCCCGGCGGCCCGTGCCGCCCGGCCCGACCACGCCGCGCATCATCTCGACCACCTGGAAGGCGGAGGCCGGATCGGCGATCTGGGTTCTGGTATCCAGCAGTTGCGGCGGCTTCGACGGATCGTCGCTCCGCGCCACGGAGAGCCCGGCCGGACGCCAGATCACGTGGCCGTCGCGATCCTGCACGTCGTCGATCAGCGATGGCAGCACTTCCTTGCCACCCGACTCGATGGAGGCGTAGGCGCCGGCTTCGCGCAGCACGGTGGTTTCCACCGCACCGAGAGCCGCCGGCAGCACCTTGGGCATGGAATCGACCTCGTGCAGGGCGATCGCCAGCTTGGCCACGGCGTTCATGCCAATATAGGCGGCAAGCCGGATGGTCACGAGGTTGAGCGACTTCTTCAGCGCGTCATGCAGCGAGGTGGGGCCGCCGAAGGTCATCTCGTAGTTGTTGGGATGCCAGTTGCCGTTGGAATAAGGCGCGTCGTCGAATTGCTGCGACGGCGAGATGCCGTCCATCATGCCGGCCAGATACACGATCGGCTTGAAGGAAGACCCCGGCTGGCGCAGCGCCTGCGTGGCGCGATTGAATTGCGAACTCTCGAAGCTCCAGCCGCCGACCAGGGCCAGAACGCGCCCCGTATTCGGGTCCAGGCTAACCAGCGCGCCTTCCACCTGCGGGATCTGGCGCAGGGCCAACGGGGCGTTCGGCTTGCCGGCGTCCGGCTCCACCATCACCACGTCGCCGGCGCGCACGCTCTTGTAGACGCGCATCCAGCCGAGATCCTCGCCGCGCAGCGTCCCGGTATGAGCGACGGGCCCATTGCCGTCGTTCTCGATCCAGCCGATCTGGCCGCCGGACGACAGCAGCACCGCCAGACGCCAATCGGGCAGCATGCCGGCCGGCTTGTTCACCTTCAGCAGCGCCGCCTGCCAGCCGGGTGCGCCTTCCGGTTCCGGCGCCACGGCCTTGCCGTGTTTTCGCGCCACGCGCACCGGGCCGATCCCTTCGAGATGCGCCACCGGCCCGCGCCAGCCGCCATGCAGCCGGTCGTAATGCATCAGCCCGTCGCGCAGATCGCGCGTGGCCTCGTCCTGCAGCTTGGGATCGAGGGAGGTCTGCACCACCAGACCGCCCTGCATGGTCTGGTTCTGGCCGTAACGCTCCACCAGTTCCCGGCGCACCTCCTCGGAGAACCACTCCGTATCGGGCGCCGGGCCCGGACGGGTGGAGCTCTTCGGGATCAGCGGCTCGGCCTTCGCCCGGGCGGCAGCCTCCGCCGTGATGGCGTGGGTTTCCACCATGTTGTCGAGAACGAGATCGCGACGCGCCTTGGCGGCTTCGGGAAAGCGGTAGGGGTTGTAGTTGGTGGGCGATTTCGGCAGGGCGCCGAGGAAGGCGGCTTCCGCGTCGTCGAGCTGGTCGAGCGGCTTGTTGAAATAGGTCTGCGCCGCCGCGGTCACGCCATAGGCGCCGGCACCCAGATAGATCTCGTTCAGATAGATCTCGAGAATGCGCTCCTTGGACAGAGTCTGCTCGATGCGCATCGCCAGAATCGCTTCCTTCGCCTTGCGGTCGAAGGTGCGGGCGTTGGAGCCGAGCAGCATCACCCGGGCCACCTGCTGGGTGATGGTCGAGGCGCCGATCGGGCGGCGCTTGTGCAGCGTTTCCAGGTCGAACACGGCGGCGCGCAGGATCGCCAGCGGATCGACGCCGCCATGGGTGTAGAAATTGCGGTCCTCGGTGGAGATGAAGGCGGCCTTTACCCGGTCCGGAATGGCGGTATAGGGCACGAACACACGCCGTTCCGCGGCGAGTTCGGCGATCACGCTGCCGTCGCCGGCATAGATCCGGCTCATCACCGGCGGCTGGTAGGTGCGCAGCACGCCCACGGTCGGCAGATCGGCGGTGATCTCCTCGTATTTGTGCCAGACGACCAACGCGCCGACTCCGCCGGCCAGCGCCACGACCGCGAGCGTGCCGCCGGCGAGGGTGCGCACGAACCGGAACCGGGGGCGGAAACGCGGCCGGAACGGGCCGCGCGGCGGGGGCGGCGCGCCCTCACCGCCGGGGGCGCGTCTGCTCTGCCCAGACGCCAGGGGCCGCCCCGCGCGCAGGCTAGGTCGTTCCGGACGATCAAATGGGCCGCTCATGCGGCCCTTCCTATCATCCGTGCGCCCGCTCGTCGCCCCCCACCCGGCGCCGGACGCGTGACAGTTCGGAAAGACGCTGCGTCGGGAGCACGCCGGGCCAAACCGGGCCGGGCGATCGACGTTGATGCCGGCGCCGGTCCGGCGTGCGATCGACGGGCCGGCCTCAACCCAGCCGGAGGGTTTCATGGACTGCCGCATGGACAATCAGGTGGCGATCGTGACCGGTGCCAGTTCGGGCATCGGCATGGCCGTGGCGCGCGCCCTGGCGCGATCGGGCGCCGCCGTCGCCGTCAACTACAACTCCCATGCAGAACCGGCGGAAAAGCTCGCCGCCGAGATCGTGGCCAGCGGCGGGCGCGCCTTCGCCATCCAGGCCAATGTGAGCCAGGAAGAGGATGTGGAGCGACTGTTCCGCGAAACCGTGTCGCGCTGGGGCGGGGTGGATATCGTCATCGCCAATTCCGGCATGCAGAAGGACGCGCCGACCGCAGAGATGACGCTGGAGGACTGGAACACGGTGATGGGCGTGAACCTCACCGGACAGTTCCTGTGCGCCCGGGCGGCGATCCGCCAGTTCGAGGCGCAGGGCGATCGCGGCCTGTCGCGGGCGCGGGGAAAGATCCTGCACATGAGCTCCGTTCACGACGTGATTCCCTGGGCAGGGCACGTGAACTATGCCGCCAGCAAGGGCGGCGTCTCCATGCTGATGAAGACCCTGGCGCAGGAGGTGGCGCCGAAGCGCATCCGCGTGAACGCAATCTCGCCTGGCGCCATCGCCACCGCGATCAACCGGGATGCGACCGAAGGCGAGGCCGGTCAGAAGCTGCTGGAGCTGATCCCCTACAAGCGCATCGGCGAGGGGGCGGATGTGGCCAACGCCGCCGTGTTTCTTTGCTCCGATTGGGCGGACTACATCACTGGCGCCACGCTCTACGTGGATGGCGGCATGACGCTGTTTCCGGGATTCGAGGATAACGGCTGAGCAGCACGCCGTTCTGGACACTCTCATCTCGGCAGTTACACTCCGGATCATTACGGGAGTGGAGCAAATCGATGCTGCTGGTTCGGCGGCGAATATCGGCTGTGGCCACGGTTGGACTGCTGATGTCTGCGTGCACGCCGGCAGTCGAGAAAGAGCAACCCCTGCCGCCGGCAAGCGGCGCGGGATTGGTGTTTCCGCTTTCTGCCGAGGAAGAAGGCCGTAGCGGCTGGGCCGATCTGAGTTGCGTAGTCGCAGTGGACGGGACAACGCGTAACTGCGTAGTCGAAAAAGCCAGCGCCTCCGATTTCGCCGCCGCCAGCCTGAACTATCTGCAGCACGCCCACTACATACCAGCCCGTCGCGCCGGCGTCGCCGTGGAAGCACCGCATCACACGGTCCACTTCACCTTCACCATGCCGACCGATTGGACCATCTTAGTGGTCACATGCGATGTGCAGGCGACCGGAACGGTGCGGAACTGCTGGCCGCGCCATCCGCTCGCCGCAGACACGTGGCAGGCGCTTCGGCCGGTGTTGGAAGGCGTGGTCGCCGTGCCGCGCACCGTCGATGGCCATGCGGTTGACGATCCGGACCGTCCGGTCCGTCTGCTATTGGCGATCGACACCACCAGTGGCAACCCGACCACGCTGACCGGCGATTTCAGCGGTTCGCTCATTCTCCGTTGTTCGAAAGCCCCGGCGCCGTTGCGGCTTGCAACGGCGCACTGCACTGCGGGCAACGATTCTGCTGCCGCTCCAGGCGCAGGGCAATATAAGGCGAACTTCGCTATTCGGGGGCTGGCACCGCAGGCCACCGGCGATTTCAGCGAGTAGAGTTCCAGCACATCCCGCTTGCCGTTCAAGCCTGGAACAGGGCATGAACATTTGATGGATACGCTTCCGCCCGCACCGCTGACGCCCGAACTGCCGCCGCTTGGCCTGCCGGAAAACCAGCTTGCGATCCGCCGCGCCGCGGCGCAGCTCTGTTTGATGCTGGGCTGGGTGGTGTTGCACGAGATGCCCCTGCCCAATGGCCGCCGCGCCGACATCATGGCGCTGCGTCCGGATGGCGGCTTCGTCTGCATCGAAGTGAAGTCCGGGCCGCGCGACTTCCTGACCGACAGCAAATGGCCGGAATACCGCGACTGTTCGGACGCGCTCCTATTCGCCGTGGACGACAGGTTCCCGCTCGACCTTCTGCCGGAGGATGTTGGCGTCATGGTGGCCTGCGTCGGGCCGCATTGCCGCCCGGGCGGCGTGGTGGAAGCCGCGTCGCTCGAGCGGGAGGCCGCCGCGCACAAGCTCCCGCCGGCCACAAGACGGGCAATGATGCAGCGCTTCGCCACGCTGGCGGCGGGACGGCTGGCGATGCTGGAGGACCCGGCTATCACCCAGTCCCTGCGCGCGGCGCTGCGCGTGGAGTAGCCGCCTGCTCGAGCGCGCTGCCGACGCTGGAATCGGCGCCGCCATCATGCGAGTGATGCGCGCATGAATGCCCCAGCCCCCTCGCCCGCCCTGCTCGAACGCGTTCGGGCCATGCAGCCGCTCATGCAGGAGGCGGCGGCGCTCGCCATGCGCATGCGTCCGCCCGCCGGCGCGTTCGCCGCGGCCCAGAAGGGCGCGCAGGACTGGGTCACGGAAGCCGACGGCGCGGTGGAAGCCTTTCTCGCCGCCCGCATCGGCGAGGCGTTCCCCGAGGACGGATTCCAGGGCGAGGAAGGCGGCGAAGCGCGTCAGGGCCAGCTCCGCTGGGTGGTGGACCCGATCGACGGCACCTCGAACTACGCCCGCGGCCGCCCGCGCTGGTGCGTGTCTCTCGGTCTTCTGGACGGAAACGAGCCGGTGGCCGGCATGCTGGTCGCGCCCGTCCTGGGCGAAACCTTCCTCGCCGTGCGCGGCGGCGGCGCCACGCTGAACGGCGCGCCGATCCGCGCCGCCGACACCACCGATCCGGCGCGTTCGATGGTGGAGATCGGCTGGGGCTCGCGCGTGGCGCAGCAGGACTATCTCTCCATGTCGGACCGGATCATGGCGCTCGGCGTCGCGCCCCGCTGCGGCGGCTGCGGCGCGCTCGCGCTGGCCGACGTCGCCTGCGGCCGGCAGGACGGCTATGTCGAGATCTCGATCAATCTCTGGGACGTCGCGGCGGCGCTGGTGCTGCTGGGCGAGACCGGCGCGCGCGTGTCGCCGTTCCTGCGCGATGGCGGCCTGCACGGCGCGATCCCGATCCTGGCTGCGGCCCCGGGGGTCGCGGACGCGTTGTCGGCGGCGTCAGGGCTGGCTTTGGCTTAAGCGAAGAAAAAGTAATCTTCTTTTTCTGAAGAAAAAGAAGCAAAAAGACTTCTATCCGTTTGGTTCCGAGCAGGCGGCACGGCACGTGTCCAAACGGACAGAAGGTCTTTGGTTCTTTCTTTCAAGAAAGAACAGTCTTTCCAATATTTCCCAGCCCCGTGCCCCTAACGTGTAATCGGCGCGTGGTTCAGGCGCGGCAGCACATGGCGGGCGAACAGATCCGCCTCGGCCGCATGCGGATAGCCGGACAGGATGAAGGCGTCGATTCCCGCCTCCTGGTAGGTCCAGAGCTTGGCGAGCACCTGGTCGGGATCGCCGACGATGGCAGCGCCGCAGCCGGACCGGGCCCGGCCGATCCCGGTCCAGAGATTGGCCTCCACGTAACCGTCGCGGTCTGCGTCCTCGCGCAGTTCGGCTTGCCGGGCAACGCCCGCGGAGGCGCTGTCCAGCGAACGCGCGCGGATCGCAGCGCCTTCCTTGGCGTCGAGCCGTGACAGCAGCCGCTCGGCCGCCACGCGGGCCAGTGCCTCGGTCTCCCGCACCACCACATGCACGCGATAGCCGAAACGCAGCGACCGTCCATGGACGGCGGCACGACGCTGCATATCGGCGACGATCGCGCGAACGGCCTCCAGCCGGTCCGGCCACATCAGATAGATGTCCGCACCGGCCGCGGCGGTCTCGCGCGCGGCCTCGGACAGACCGCCGAAATAGAACAGGGGCGAGGCGCCGCCAGGCCAGCAGATCCGCGGCGGCTCGACCGCGAAACGGTAATGTTCGCCGTGATGATCGAGTGCGCGCCCTTCCAGCAACGCACGCAGGATCTGCATCACCTCCAACGTGCGGCGGTAGCGCGGCGCGCTGTCCAGCGTCTCGCCGGGAAGGTCGGAGGAGATGATGTTGATGTCGAGCCGGCCGTGCAGCATCTGGTCCAGGGTCGCGATCTGCCGCGCCTGCTGAGGCGGCCACAGCTCGCCGGTGCGGATCGCGAGCAGCAGACGAAGCCGGGTCAGGAGCGGTGCCATGCCGCCGGCGAAGGCGGCGCCATCGATGCCAAGCGTGTAGCCGGACGGCAGCAGGATGCGGTCGAACCCGCCGCTTTCCGCCGCCAGGGCGATATCCCGGCAATGCGTCCAGCTGGAGCGCAACGCCGGATCGGGAACGCCCAGGAACTCGTAGTCGTCGTCGCACAACGCGGCGAACCAGGCGACCTCGCAGCTTCGATCCATCCGCTTCATCTCCTGTTCCGAGCGCGTCCCCCGGTGCATAGACCATCGGACGCGCGCCCGGTATTGCATGTGCAGCAATCGGGGGACGACATCGACATGCGCTTCGGCATCGTGGGTACGGGTCTGATGGCCCAGGAGCATATCCGCACCCTGGCCCTGGTGCCGGGACTGCAGGTCGCGGCTCTGGCCGATCCCGTGCCGGATTCGATCGCCTGGGCGCGACACACGCTTGGCGCGGGCAGCGAGGACGTGCCGGCGTTCGACAGCGTGGAAGCAATGCTCGGTGCGGGCGGGCTCGACGCGGTGATCGTGTGTTCGCCCAACCACACGCATCACGACGTGCTGGACAGCCTGCTGGCGACCGATCTGCATATCCTGTGCGAGAAGCCGCTCTGCACCACCGTGGCGGATGCGCGCGCCGTCGCCGAACGCGCGGAGGCCCGTGCGCGCGGCGTGTTCTGGGTGGCGATGGAATATCGCTTCATGCCGCCGGTGCGGTCGTTCATCGACGACCTGCATGACGGCCGCGTCGGCACGCTGCGCCGCGTCGCCCTGCATGAACACCGCTTTCCGTTTCTGCGAAAGGTCGGCGACTGGAACCGGTTCAATCGCAACACGGGTGGCACCATGGTGGAGAAATGCTGCCATTTCTTCGACCTGATGCGGCACATGGTGCGGGCCGAACCGGTGCGCGTGTTCTGTTCCGGTGCCGCGGACGTGAACCATCGCGACGAGCTTTACGGTGGCGAGGTGCCCGACATCATCGACAACAGCTACACGATCGTCGAATTCGACAACGGCGCGCGGGCGATGCTCGATCTGTGCATGTTCGCGGACGGCGCGGAGGAGCAGGAGCGCATCACGGCGATCGGCGACGCCGCCATGCTGGAGGTCGGCATTCCAAGCGGCGCCAAGATTTTCTCGCCGCGCGTGCCTCTGGATGCACCAAAGCGGATCGAACGCGAGCATGTGCCGGTGGATGCGCGCGCCCTCGCGGCCGGCAATCATCACGGCGCGAGCTACGGACAATTGCTGGCGTTTCTCGATGCGGCGAACGGACGCGGCCCGGTGCAGGTCACGGCGCGGGACGGTCTGTCCGCCGTGGCGATCGGCGTGGCGGCGGAACGCAGTGCCGCCGAGCATCGCGCGGTGGCGATCGAGGAGGTTCTGTAGAGACGCTGCGAACGCCTCGCCGCGCTCCGGAGTTGAAGCCGAGTCGGCGAGGCGTTGTTCCTTGAAAGAAAGATTCAGACCGTCTGCCGGTCCGACTCCGAGCTCGACCGCACGCTCCGAACCAAACGGACAAAAGTCTTTTTGCTTCTTTTTCTTCAGAAAAAGAAGACTCTCGCTATCTTGAGCGCAAATCCCGCACCGGCACGAGGAGCGCGAACACACAGGCGGCGATCGCATAGGCCGAGGCGGCGTAGAGCAGGATCGGCAGCAAGCCGCCTGGACCGCCCAGCAGCCGGCTGGCGCCCCACAAGGCCGCCGCGCCAGCGGCATTGCCGCAGAACGCGCCGATCCCCGCGACCCGGCCGACACGCCCGGCCGGAATGCGCTCCGACACGAAGCTGAACAGCGAGGTAGCGAAAGCCTGGTGGCCGAACAACGCCAGCCCCACCAGCGCGACGGTCGCGAGAAGTCCGGCTACCGGCAACAGGCAAAGCGGCAACGGCATCACCGCGAACGCAGCGATAATCTGCATGCGCCGGCGGGCTGCTTCGGGCTCCATTCCGTTGCGCACCAGCCTTGCCGGCCAGAGTCCCGCCATCAGCGAACCCGCGGCGGCGGCGGCGTAGATCGCCACCAGCGGCAGCGGCAGATGCGCCGTGTCGAGGCCGAAGCGGCGATGCAGCAGATCCGGCAGCCAATACAGCATGAACCACCAGACCGGGTCGGTGAGCGTCTTGCCGAGCGCGAACGCCGCGACAGGACGCCAGCCTGCTGCCGGTGCGGCCGCGGTTCGTGGCGACACGGAACGGGGTTCGCCGGTCTGCAACCCGCCGAGGGGCAATCCGAACCAGAACGCCGCGAGGACGAGACCGCTGACCCCGATCGCCGCCACAGTCCCTGTCCAGCCGAGCCAAGGAAACAGCAATCCGACCAGGATCGGGGTCAGCATCGCCGCGGCGTTCGGCACCGCATTCAGGACGCCGATCACCCGACCGCGCAGACCCCGCGGAAACAGGGCCGTCACCGCCGCCATGGAAGCGGGCGTGCCCACCGCTTCGAAAATGCCAAGGCCGGCCCGCAAAACAATGAAAGCCGGCACCGTGCGCGCCAGAGCATGGGCGGTGGCGAACAGGCTCCAGCCCACCAGCCCGGCGCCCAGCGCCAGGCGCGGCCCGGCCCGATCCACGATCCACCCGGCCAGAAGCAGGCCGAACGCCATGGCGATCTGGAATGTGGCAGATATCGCGCCGTATTGTGCGGCGCTCCAGCCGAGTTGGCGGTCCAGCACAGGTTTCAGCAGCGCCAGCACCTGGCGGTCGGCGTAACCGACCACCGTCGCCAGCACGAGGGCGACGATCACGGCGACGCGCAGGCGGCGCTGCGTCGCCTCTTGCTGCACAGTCATGTCGGCGACCGCTCAGAAATCCTTGTGCAACGTGAAGCCACCGTAGCGGCCGTAATCGCGGCCGAGCCATGACACGGTGCCGCCCAGATTGCCGAGGGCGCGATAGGCGGAATAATGCGTGTCGAGCACATTGCGCAGGATGCCGGTGATGCGCCAGCGGGCGTCGAGATTGGCCAACGCCACGTAGAGATTCCAGATTCCGTAGGCGCCTTGCACGGTGCCGGGCGTCTGCGCGAGGGAGAATTGCGTGCTGCTCTGCCAGTCATAGGTGCTGCCGCCGGAGATCTGATAGCGTTGCGCCAGCGGCCGCGTGTAGTCCGCCGAGAGATGCGCCTTCCAGCGCGGCGCGAACGGCAGACGCTCGCCATTCACGTTGCAGGAGGTGGGAGCGCCGGACGGGCAGGCGAAATCGTCGATCGCCGCATAGGTATAGGCGATGTTGGCGCCGAGCGTGAGATGCCGATCGACCCGGAACGAGAGATCGCTTTCCACGCCCTTGGTGGCGACGCTGCCGGCATTGATCAGCCGCGTGACCAGGCCGCCGGCGATCTGATCGGTGAAATTGGCCTGGTAGTTCGAGAAATCCTCGATGAAGGCAGCGAAGTTGGCAGTGATCCGCCGATGCAGCGCCTGCGTCTTCAGGCCGATCTCGAAGCTGTTGTTGGTTTCCGGCTTCAGGGCAGCCGTGTCGGATTGCTGCATGTTGAAAAAGACATTGTAGGCCGGACCCTGATAGCCGCGCGAATAGGTGAAGTAAGCGTGCGCATTCGGCGAGACGTCGTATTGCAGGCCGATCCGGTCCACATAGCCGATATCGTCCGTGAAGCCGCTGGAGGCGAAACCGGGACGAATGCCGGTGACGGCCACCGCAGACGAGGACCGTCTGCTAAAATCGTAGCCGACATCCTGATAGATCACGCGCGCGCCGAGAATGGCGCGGAAATTCGGCGTGAAGTTGACGTTGCCCTCGGCGAACGCGGCCGCATTGTTGGTGCTGGTGTTGAACACGGCGTGTCCATTGGCGGTCTGGCCCGTCACGGCTCCGTAAGCGCGATCGTAGGATTCGTCGTCGTCCGTGTGCAGATAGAACAGGCCGCCGGTGTAGTCGATCCAGCCGCCCTTGCCGGACTGAAAGCGCAACTCCTGCGATTCCTGGGACAGATCGAGCGCGCCGTGATCGGCGATCTGCGGCAGGCCGGCGAAAGCGGACGCGAGCTGGTCGTAATCCTGGTCCTGGGTATTCTGCCAACGGCGATAGGCGGTGATCGAGGTGAGCGTCGCGCCGCCGCCGAGCTTGCGTTCCGCCGTGACCGAGACGCCGCCTTCCTGATCGCGCGATCGGCTGTCGAGATTATTGGCCACCGTGTCGTTGTTGCGCGAGGGCACGATCCCCTCCGAGGCGAGCGCTCGGGCCAGCGCAACGTTGTTGGTGAAGACGCCGGTGGGATAGGCGATCTGCCCCGAGGACACGAAGATGCCGTTCGGCACCGGATCGTTTTCGTGCAGGAAATCGAGGCCGAGCGTCACGCGCGTTTCGCTGTTCGGCGTCCAGAGGATTTTGGAACGGAAGCCCTGATGCGCGTAGCCGTTCATCTGCCGGCCGAGCGTCGTGTTGTCGACATTGCCGTCAAATCCACCGACCAGAACGCCAAGATTGGCCACCAGCCGGTTCTCGACCAGCGTTCCGGACACGCCGGCGGCGAGGCGATACTCGTTGCCGGAAAAATAGGACGCATCCGTGTAGGCATGGAATGCGCTGGTCGGTGCTGCGGTGGTGATGTTGACGGCGCCCGCTGTGGCGTTCTTGCCGAACAGCGTGCCCTGGGGGCCGCGCAGGACCTCGACCTGCTGCAGGTCGATCAGATCCTGCGTCGCCTGGCCGGAACGGGCCATGACCACCCCGTCGATCACAGTCGAGACGGACGGCTCCACGCCCGGCGACGTCGAGATCGTGCCGATGCCACGCACGAACACCGTCCGGTCCTTGCTCGAGCTGTTGGTCCGGAAATCGGCCGACGGCACGGCGGCGAGGATACCCTGAAGATCGAACGTGTTGGTCGTGGCCGCCTGCTTCGCCGTGATCACGGTCACCGCAACCGGCGTCTTCTGCAGCGGCTCGGCGCGCCGGCGCGCGGTCACGGTGACGGTTTCGCCAGCATCGGCGGCCGGCACGGCGGCGTGTGCGTCGATTGCGGAAAGCAAGGCAAGGACGGACACACCGCCGAGAAACGCAGGGGAGCGGAGGCCGCGCATGATCGTCTCATATTACGTATTAATTCCGTATTTTCTATATTATCCTCCAGCCCTTTGGTCAATCTGACACTACCCGCGGACAGTCGGGCTTAATCACCGCCGAAGTGGGCAGCTTGCGTGAAGCACGTCTCGGACGCCATTGTTTCGGCACAGTTTGCTCATCTGTTGATGCGGGCGTTGGGGAGAAGAACCGAGATGGCTTTCGTGCTGGGCAGGAGCGCCATGCGGTCCGCTGCTTTGGTGATGGCGCTGGCGGGGCTGGGCGGCTGCGTCGACAGCAACATACCGACCGCCGAACGGCAGCAGAAACAACAGGCGCTGGTGGATCGCGCCACCCTGACGGCGCAGGACGTGCTCGACTGGCATCAGAACGGTGGTCAGGCGCAGCGATACCTGGCGCGCGCGAAAGCGGTAATGATCTGCCCAAGCATCTTCCGCATGGGCTTTCTTCTCGCCGGATCGGGCGGGGGCTGCGTGATGCTGGCCCGCGACGGCGGCGGGTCCTGGTCGGCACCGGCCTTCTATTCGATGAACTCCGGCAGCCTGGGACTCCAGGCCGGCATCCAGGACGCCGAGCTGATGATGTTCGTCATGACCCGCAAGGGGCTGACGGCGATGATGGACAGCCAGTTCAAGATCGGCGCCGACGCCTCGATCGCCATCGCCACACTGGGCGCCGGCATGGAGGGCGCCACCACGGCCGCGCTGCGCGCCGACATCGTGGCGGTGGAAAAAGCCAAGGGCCTGTTCGCCGGCATCGCGCTGCAAGGCTCGATGATCAGTTCCGATAGCGCCGGCGACCGCGCCTATTACGGCCAGCCTGTGGGTCCGGAGGATATTCTGGTGGCGATGCGGGTGAACAATCAGGGCGCGGACCCATTGCGCTCCACCCTGATGCGCTTCGGCTCCGCCACCGCCGCCCCTGCGGCAGGGCTGCCTTCCGCCTCGCCCGACGGCTATGGCGCGACGATGCCCAGCAACGCCAACGGCCCGATGCAGATCGCGCCAACCGGAACCGTCCAGCAACAGAGCCTGCCGCCACCGCGCTGAACCCTCCGCACCGACGACCATGGGCGCGACCGTCCATCTGGCGCTGCTGAACGTCTTCGCCGGAGACATCCAGGGCGGTCTCGGCCCGTTCCTGGCCACCTATCTGGCCGCGCACGCGCATTGGGGGCCGGGGCGGATCGGTATCGTCACCACCGTGGTGGGGCTGGCAGGGCTCGGCATGAATGCGCCCGCGGGTTTGCTGGTGGACCAGACGCGTTATCCGCGCCTGCTTCTGGCACTGGCCTGCCTGGCGATCGTCGCCGGCACGCTGATGGTGCTGCTGGCGACCGGCATGCCCGGCGTAATCGGCAGTCTGGCGATCGCCACCGCCGGCGGGGCGCTGGTGGTGCCGGGCCTGACGCTGCTGACCCTGGGGATGGTCGGCAAGCGTGGCTTTCCCCGCCAGCAGGGAATTAATCAGGCCGCGAACCATGCCGGCATCCTGCTCGCCGCCGGGCTTGTGCTGGCGCTGGGCGGCGTGCTCGGTGCCGGCGCGGCGTTCTGGGTTCTTGCCGGAATGGGCCTGGCGGCGGCGTTGACCGTTTCGCTGCTGCCGCGCAGCGGATTCGACGGCGAGCGCGCGCACGGGACCGCCGTTTCGACCGCCGGCACGAAGCGTGGCCAGCGCGTATTCGCCCTTCTGCGCAACCGTAAGCTGGCCCTCATGGCGCTGACGCTGGGACTGTTCAACCTGTCCAACGGGGCGTTGCTGTCCCTGATCGGCCAGCGCCTCAGCCTGGGCGAGGTGGAACGTCAGAACTGGATGGCGGTGTTCGTGATCGTGGCCCAGGCGACCATGATCCCGGTGGCGCTCTGGGCCGGCTCGCTGGCCGATCGCAAGGGCCGCCGGCGCCTGCTGCTGATCGCCTGCGCGGCCACGCCCGTGCGTGCCGTTCTGTGCGCCTTCTGCACTGCCCCGTGGAGCTTGCTGCCGGCGGAGATGCTGGATGGTTTGTCGTCCGGCCTGGTCGGTGTGGCGATCCCGATCCTGGTGGCGGACCTCACCTGGGGCAGCGGCCGGACCCAGACCGCGATCGGCGTGCTGAACACCTTGTCGGGGATCGGCGGCGCGTTGTCGGGCGTCTTCGGTGGCATGCTGGCGCATGCGGCCGGCTGGCGAATCGCGTTCCTCGCGATGGGCGTGCCCGCCTTGCTGGCGACCGCGATGGCGCTGCGGCTTGGCGAAACGCGCGGCGAGGACGAGCGCCGCCACGGGCGACCGGAGGGGTCCGCATTCCGCGTCGAACAGGCACGCTAAATTCGGAGAGCTGGACGACCTCCGGACGGACAAAAGAAAAATGTCCGCTGGTCCTGCGGAGCGTAACCAAATCTTCACGCTTCCCGTCCCATACTGGCGATCGTTCGTGATGGGATAAAGATCGTGCCCAAACGCCTTTCGCTCAACGGCTGGACGATACGTACCGTCATCAATGCCGCCTTGACCCTTCTCTGTTCGCTCAGTGTCGTCTTCGGCCTGTTCGCGCTTCTGCAGATCCATCGTGTCGGCGATGCCGCCCATGTGCTGGCGGCCCGGTTCGATGGCGTGCGAATCCTGAGCGGAATGGCCACGGAGAGTCAGGAGATGCGCAGCACGGCGCTGCTGATGCACTTGAGTCCGTCCGCCGAGGAGCGCGCAGCCAATCGGCGCGAACTGAAACGACTTGAGGGATCGTTCTCCGAAGGCTGGAGCCGATACGCGCCGACCGTGACCGGCGCCTCGGAACAAGCCATGGCGTCCGACCTGCACGAGAAATGGCAGCATTTCATGGCGGTGGAGGAGGATATCGTCGCCCTGGACGATGCCGGAGAGCACACCATCGCGAACGAGGTCGTGTTCGAGGATCTGCACGACGACGCCATCGCGTTCGCCGACTCCATCGACCGTCTGCTCGCCGTCGCGAACACCGAGGCGAAGGCCCGCGAGGAAGCGGCCGACGCGGCCACGCGTTCGGCTTTCATCGGCCTCGTGGTGGCGATGATGGTGACCGCCGCGACCGGAATCGGCATCGCGGCGCTGATGAGGCGCCGGATCACCCGGCCGATCTTGTCCATCGCGGCGGTGATGCGTCGCCTCGCCGGCCATGACAGCGCCGTGGAGGTTCCCTTCACGGATCGCCGGGACGAGATCGGGGACATGGCCCGGGCGGTCAGGGTGTTCCAGTCGAACCGGATCGAGAACGAAGCGCTCAACGCGGAGCGCGTGGAAGCTCAGAAGCTGCGCGATGCGCGCGCGGATCGGATCGAGCGCGTCACCGGCGCGTTCCAGACCCGGTTCTCGTCGCTGATCGACACGCTGGATGTCGCTTCGCGCCAGCTGGGTGAGAACTCCCTCACCATGTCCGCGGCGGCGGCGCAAACACAGGAGCAGGCCGGGGAGGCCTCCAGCGCCGCGATCGAGACCGATGGCGACATGCAAACCATCGCCGCCGCGACCGAGGAACTGTCGGCCGCGATCGCCGAGATCGACCGCCAGGTGACGGAAACGGCCCAGGTGATCGCCAGCGCCGCGAGCGAAGCCAGAACCTCGGACGAGGCGGCGGCGAGCCTGGCGCTGGAAGCGGAACGGGCCAACGGGATTGTGCAGACGATCCTCGACATCGCCCGCCAGACCAATCTTCTGGCTCTCAACGCGACGATCGAGGCGGCCCGCGCCGGTGAGGCCGGCAGAGGCTTCGCCGTGGTCGCGTCCGAGGTGAAGCAACTCGCGCTGCACACCGCCAAGGCGGCGGAGCAGGTCACCGGCGGCATCGGCACCATCCGCCAGGGCGTCGACGCGGTGCAGCACTCCACGCAGCGGATCGTGCGCCATATCGACACGGTCGGCAGCACCTGCGGTGCGATCGCCGCGGCGATGACGGAACAGAACGCCACCACCCAGGAGATCGCACGCAGCCTGAATGGCACCACGCAGCGCTCCCGCCTCGTGACGCGCAACACGGATGCGGTGCGGCTGGCGGCCGTGCAGAACGGCGAGACCGCGAATCGCGTCAGCCACTGCGCCCAAGACATCTCCACCCAGTCGATCCTGCTGTCGAAAGAGATCGGCGGTTTCATCGACCAGATGCAGGCGGCCTGACCATGATTCGTTTCCTCCGGACCCCTCGTGCCGCTCGTGTTCCGCTTTGCGGGCTGGCCGTTCTCTTGGCAGTCGGCATCGGATCGCAAACGGAGGCCGCGACGCTCGGCCTTTCGATGCCGACCCTGGACCCGTTCCGCATCCGTCTGCGTGATGCGATCCAGGCCAAGGTGGATGCGACGCCAGGAACGACCCTGCGCGTCGTCACCGCGCCGGCCGGCGACGTCGGGCGGCAAAACGACGATATCGCCCAACTGATCCATGCCGGCGTCGACGGGTTGATCGTGATTCCGGAGGATGCGTCGAAGGTGAGTGGCTTCACCTCCCCGGCGCGAAACGCCGATATTCCGGTCGTTCTGATCAATAACGGGCCGCAGGCGGACTGGCTGCCGGGCCAACTGGTGATGGCCATCCCGAACGAACTGGTGGCCGGACGGCTGCAGATGCATATTCTGGCCGCACGCATGGGCGGCCACGGCAATCTCGCCATCCTGTCCGGACCGAGCAGCCACAGCGCCGCCATTCTGCGGACGAAAGGCGTCGAGGAGGTGCTGCAGCGCTTTCCCGACATCCATGTCGTGGAGCGTGGCGAAGCGGATTGGAGCCGCGACAAGGCGGCCGATTTGATGGCCGGCTGGATACGCAGCGGGGTCAGGATCGACGCCGTCGCCGCCAACAACGACGAGATGGCGCTGGGCGCCTATGCCGGCTGGGTCGCGGCGAACAGCCAGGGAACGCCGCCGCTGATCGCCGGGGTGGATGCGAGCCCGGACGGCCTGGCCGCATTGGCCGCGCACCATCTCGTCGTGACGGTGAAACAGGACCCCGTCCAGCAGGGCGACGAGGCCGTGGCGGATCTCTTTAAGCTGATCGCGCACCAGCCCGTGCCGCAATATGACTGGGCCACGTTCCAACTGGTGTCGACGGCGCCCTGACGGGGCGCGCAACGAAGAAGGGCGGCCCGAAGGCCGCCCTTCCCCTTATCTGAACGAGAAGCGCTCGATCAGTTGATGCGTTCGCCGTGCAGGGTCATGTCGAGGCCCTCGATCTCGTAGTCGTGGCTGACGCGCAGCCCCATGGTGAGATCGATGATCTTGAGAAGCACGAAGCTAATCGCACCGCTCCAGACCAGGGTCACGATGACGGCCTTGGCCTGGATGATGAACTGCGCGAAGCTGCCCACCGTGCCGGCCGGGCTGGCATCGGTTGCGGAAAGCGGGCCGTAGGCGAACACGCCGGTCAGCAGCGCGCCGATGATGCCGCCCACGCCATGGACGCCGAAGCAGTCCAGGCTGTCGTCATAGCCGAGCGCATGCTTCAGCGTGGTGGCTGCGAAGTAGCAGCCCACGCCGGCCGCGACGCCGATGATGATCGACGCGCCCGGCAGAACGAAGCCGGAAGCAGGCGTGATGGCCACGAGACCCGCCACGGCGCCGGAGATGATGCCCAGCACGGTCGGCTTGCCCTTGACGATCCATTCCACGAACATCCAGCCCAATGCCGCAGCCGCCGTCGCGATCTGCGTCACCGCCATGGCCATGCCGGCGCGGCCGTTGGAGCCCACGGCGGAGCCGGCGTTGAAGCCGAACCAGCCCACCCAGAGCAGCGACGCACCGATCACGGCATAGGTCAGGTTGTAGGGCGACATGTCGTCATGGCCGAGGCCTTTGCGCTTGCCGAGCACCAGAGCGCACATCAGGCCGGCGATGCCCGCGTTGATGTGCACCACGGTGCCGCCCGCGAAATCGATGGCGCCGAAGGCCGCGACCCAGCCGATCGGGCTCCAGACCCAATGCGCGATAGGGGCGTAGACCACGATCGACCACAGCACCATGAAGACGCACATGGCGGAGAACTTCATGCGATCCGCGAACGCGCCGGCGATCAGCGCCGGGGTGATGATCGCGAACGTCATCTGGAACATCATGTAGACGCTCTCGGGGATCGTCATGACCGTCGCGTTGGCCGATCCGAGCCCGAGGGTGAAACCGATATCGCTGCCCTTGGCGATGTTGGCGCCGATGCCGTTCAGCATGAAGCGCGAGAGGTCGCCGATATAGGGATTGCCGGTCGAGAAGGTGAGCGAGTAGCCGACCACGGTCCAGACGATGGTGACGAGGCAGCAGATCGCGAAGGCCTGCATCAACGTGGCGAGCACGTTCTTCTTGCGCACCATGCCGGCGTAGTAGAGCGCCAGGCCGGGCACGGTCATCAGCAGCACCAGCGCCGTGGAGGTCAGCATCCAGGCCGTGTCGCCGCTGTCGATCTTGGGCGGAGGGGGCGGCGCTGCCGCAGCAAGGGCCGGAACGGCCGCCAGGGCTGCGAGCGTGCCGGCGCCGGCACAGAGGGCGGCCCGTCCGAGACGGGAGGAGGCGGAACGATGGCTCACAGCGCGTCGTCTCCCGTTTCGCGCGTGCGGATACGGACCGCACGCTGGATCTCGGTCACGAAAATCTTCCCGTCGCCGATCTTGCCGGTATGAGCGGACTGGAGGATGGCTTCCACCACCTGGTCCACCAGATCGTCCGACACGGCCACTTCGATCTTCACCTTGGGCAGGAAGCTCACGTGGTACTCGGCGCCGCGGTAGATCTCGGTCTGGCCCTTCTGTCGGCCGAAGCCCTTCACCTCGGACACCGTGAGGCCCTGGACACCGAGCGGCGTCAGGGCTTCCCTTACGTCATCGAGCTTGAAGGGTTTGATGACTGCTGTGACGAGCTTCATCGCACCTCTCTCTTATGCCAACCGACCGGCGACCTTGTTTCCGAGGCCTGTCGGGCTTGTTTCTCCAACGCCGCGCCGGAGCTGCTCCCGATTTGGCACGCTATCGTTTCAAAATCCATGCCATTCGCCGCAGGCGGCAGCGCCCGTCGCCCTACCGCGCGACAGCCAGCCGGCGCGGAGCGCGGCATTGCCCGCAAAACGGGCATTGGCCCCGAGATCAATCTATGGTGAGGCAATGATGTCCCAGGAACCGATCGACGTCGCGGTGTGCGTGGTGGGCGCCGGTCCCGTGGGCGCGACCCTGGCCTGCCGCCTGGGTGCCGCCGGCGTGCCCGTGGCGATCGTCGATCGCGCCGCCCTGCCGCCGATGGAGCACCCCGATTTCGACGGCCGCGCCTATGCGATCGCATCCGGCAACAGGACGCTGCTGGAAGACGCTGGCGTCTGGGCCAATCTGCCCCTCCCCTCCTGCCCGATCGAGGATATTCGCGTCTCCGACGGCAAGCCTGGCCGACCCGCCTCGCCCTTGTTCCTGCATTTCGACCATCGCGAGGTAGGCGCGCCGTTCGGCTGGATGGCGGAGGCGCGCGCTTTGCGCGTGGCGCTGAACCGCACGCTGCACCAGCACCCCAGCGTGCGCGTGATCGCTCCGGCCGAGGCCAGTGTGCAGCGGCGCGAAAGCGGTGTCCTGATCCGCACCGCCGATGGATCGCGGATCGCAGCCCGGCTCGTCGTCGCCGCGGAAGGACGGGAAAGCCCGCTCAGGAAGCAGGCCGGCATTCCCGTGACGCGGCTGCGCTACGGCCAGCGCGGTCTGGTCTGCGCCGTCGCGCACGAGAAACCGCACAACAACCAGGCCCTGGAGCACTTTCTGCCCGGGGGCCCGTTCGCGCAGCTCCCCATGGCGCCCACGGAAGGCGCGCCCAACCTGTCAGCCATCGTGTGGAGCGACGCCGAGGCGCTGATCGAGCGTCTGGCCGCCCTGCCGGAGGACGCCTTCGCCCGCGAGGTGCAGCGCCGCCTGGGCGATCATCTGGGCCATCTGCGTCCGATCGGCCGCCGCTGGACCTACCCGCTCAGCGCCATGCACGCCCATCGTTACGTCGACACGCGTCTGGCGCTGATCGGCGATGCGGCGCACGGCATCCACCCGATCGCCGGCCAGGGCCTCAATCTCGGCTTCCGCGACGTCGCCAGCCTGTCGGCGATCCTGATCGCGTCGCACCGCGCGGGCGGCGATCCTGGCGACCCGGCGCTGCTGCGCCGCTACCAGGCCGAGCGGCGTCCAGCCAACCTCGCCATGCTCGCCGCAACCGACGTGCTGGATCGGCTGTTCAGCAACGACAACCCCGTGATCCGGCTGGCGCGCGATCTCGGCATCGCTGGCGTGCACCGCCTGCCGCCGTTGCGCCGGGCCTTCATGCGCGCGGCGATGGGCGACGGCAGGCCGGCAGCCCTGGCCGAACCGTCCGTCGCTTCCCATCTGCCTTCTCCTTGACCAGCGATCGGGTTTCTCCATGGACGACGCCGCCTCCTCCGCCGCCCTCGCCGAAACGCGCCAGCAAGGCGGCTCCACGCGCGCCTCTGCGCTCGGCCCCATGGGCGCGGCCCCGATCGATCAGGCCCTGCTGTGGCGGCAGATGATCGATGAAGCGGCCTGCTGCGGCGATCCGATCATGGGCCGGCTGATGCGCACCTCGATCCATGCGCATGACGGCTTCGCCAACGCTCTGGCCGGCCTGATCGGCCGCAAGCTCGCCGACCAGACCGTGCCGGCGGAGGCGCTGTGCGAACTCGCCGCCTCAGCGCATGCGGACGAACCGGACATCGTCGCGGCGGCAGCGGCCGATCTCGTGGCCATTCGCGAGCGCGATCCGGCCTGCCCCGATTTCGTCACCCCGTTCCTGTATTTCAAAGGCTTCCAGGCGCTGCAGATCTATCGCGTGGCGCATTTCCTGTGGGTCAACGGGCGCCGCCATTTGGCACAGCATCTGCAGAGTCGCTGCTCGGAGATGTTCGGGCTCGACGTGCATCCGGCGGCACGGATCGGGCGGCGCGTGCTGATCGACCATGGCACTGGCATCGTGATCGGCGAGACCGCGGTGCTGGAGGACGACGTCTCCATGCTCCAGGGCGTGACGCTGGGGGGCACCGGCAAGAACATCGGCGACCGGCATCCCAAGATCCGCCGCGGCGTGCTGATCGGCGCCGGCGCCACGATCCTAGGCAATATCGAGATCGGCACCTGCGCCAAGATCGGCGCCGGTTCGATCGTTCTCGAGTCGGTGAAGCCCTACACGACGGTGGTCGGCAATCCGGCGCGCCCGGTCGGAACCCGGCATTCCAACATGCCGTCTTTGACCATGGACCAGACCTTGCCGCCGGTGGACTACATCATCTGAGGTAGGGAGAAAGGGAAGTAAATCTTCTTTTTCTGAAGAAAAGGAAGCAAAAAGACTTCTGTTCGTTTGGGCTGTGAGTGCGTGGTTTGGTTCGGAGCCAAACAACCGAAAGTTCTTTTACCCTGATTCCGTGACAATGCGGGACAGGATCTGTATGGATCGTCGTGTTGGCGTCATTCTGTGGCTGAGCAGACCCGGATGCCGCATCAGGCTGCATCTGCTGCCGCCCTACTGCCCCATCTCAACCCCATCGAGCGGCTCTGGGGCGTGATGCACAAGGCCATCACGCACAACCGATGGTCCCGATCCCTCGCCGCCTTCCAGGCCGAAATCCTGACCTTCCTGCGCAGAACCGTCCCCCAGAACTGGGCAACCTACTGCGACAAAATCACCGACAACTTCCGCGTCCAAAAGCCCAGCCAATTCCGCATCATCAAAGTGAACGGAGTAAAAAAGACTTTTGTCCGTGGAGTCGGAGGACTGACGAAGCTCCGAGCCCAAACGAACAAAAGTTCTTTGGTTCTTTCTTCCAAGAAAGAACGCTTTTTCTATTTTTCCTCATAAAAAAGGCTCCGGCGCTTTCGCACCGGAGCCCGCCTCGCTCTCAAAGACGCTGAAGTTCAGCGAATGGCCTGGCTGGTCAGTTCGATCACCTTGGCCGCATCGTTCTTGGTGATCAGGTTCGGCCCGGTGGCGACATCGCCGCTCGGGATCAGGCCGTAGCGGGCGTGCTGGGCCAGGAACAGTACTGGCAGGTAGCCTTGCAGATAAGGCTGCTGGTCGACCACGAACAGCGCGGAGCCGTTCGCCACATTCTTCAACATGCCAGGCGACAGGTCGAACGATGCGACCTTCACCTTGCCGGCGCGGCCGAGATCGGACACCGCCTGCACCGCCGGTTCTCCGGCCAGGGAGGCATTCAGGGTGATGATCGAATCGATGGACGGATCGGAGCGAAGGGCGGCCTCGATCTTCGACTTCGTCACGCTTGGATCGGTGTCGGTAGGCAGCACTTTCACCGAGCCGCCAAAGCCCTGGCCGAAGCCGGCGCAGCGCTGATCGAGCGATACGTTGCCGACTTCATGGTTGACGCAGATGGCCTTCTTGCCTCCAGCAGCGGCCATCGCCTTGCCGGCGGCGACGCCGGCCGCGGTCTCGTCCTGGCCGACATTAAGCACGGCGCCGACCTTGTGGCCGCTGGCGGGCGATCCGTTGGTGGTGATCACGGTGATGCCCTGCGCGATCGCATTGTGGATCGGCCCCGACAACGCGTCGGCGTCCGGCACCGTGGTCACCAGTCCGTCGGGATGCTGGTTGGCGGCCGCCGTGATCAGGTTGGCCATCTGCGTCATGTCGAACGTGTCCGGCTGACGGATCTCGAGATGCACGCCCATCTGCTTGGCCGCGTCCTGCGCGCCATGCTTGATCACGTTGTGGAACGGATCGGACGGCTGGCCGTGATCCACCAGGATGATGGTGATCTGCTTGTCGGCCACCGAGGCGGCGCTGGCGGCGGCGAAGGGCAGCAAGGCCGCGAAAACGGTCGCGAACAGACCGGAACGAATGGACGCCATCGAAGAACTCCCTTGGTTTCGTCTTTGTTGTTTTGCAGCGTCCGATCAAGGATCGATGCGCTGCGCCTGTCCGGTCTGCGCGGACTTGGTTGCGGCATCGGCCAGGATCTGCGCGCGCAGACCGTCCTCCCCGCTCGGGTTCGGTTCCGTGCCGTTTTCGATGCAATCGAAGAACGCGTCGAGCTCGCGGCGATAGGCCGGCGTGTAGCGTTCCAGAAAGAAATCCATCACCGGCGCGCTGCGGAAACCGCTGCCGTCGGCGTGTTCCACCGCCGAGCTGTGCAGGTTCTGCGCACGCAGCATCCCCTTGGCGCCGTGCACCTCGATGCGCTGGTCGTAGCCGTAGGTTGCGCGCCGGGAATTGGAGATCTGGCAGATGCGGCCCGACGCCGTTTTCAGCAGAACCGCCGCGGTGTCCACGTCGCCGGCAGCGCCGATCGCCGGATCGACCAGCGCCGAGCCCACGGCATGCACTTCCAACGGTTCCTCGCCGAGCAGGAAGCGCGCCATGTCGAAATCATGGATCATCATGTCGCGGAACAGGCCGCCTGAGCGTTCGATATAGGAGACCGGCGGCGGCGCGGGGTCGCGCGACAGGATGGTGACGAGTTCGACGTCGCCGATCTCGCCGGCGTGCAGACGCTGCTGCAGCTCTGCGAAATGCGGATCGAAGCGCCGGTTGAAACCGATCATCACCGTGGCGCCGCTGGCCTGTACCTTCTGGAGACAGTCGCGGATGCGCTGCGCGCTGAGATCCACCGGCTTCTCGCAGAACACGGCCTTGCCGGCGGCGGCGGCGCGCTCGATCAGCTCGGCATGGGTGTCGGTCGGCGAGCAGATTATCACCGCCTGGATGGACCGGTCGTCGAGGATCTCGTCCACGCCGCGCACCGGAACGTTCAGCTCCTGGCCGAGCGCGTCCGCCGTGGCCGGAAAAGCGTCGGCGATGGCGGCAAAGCGCGCCCTGCGGCTCGCCACGATGTTGCGTCCGTGCAGCGCGCCGATCCGGCCTGCGCCGAGCAAAGCGACAGAGATCATGAAAACCGTCCTTGGGGGAAGGATACGCGCGTCATTGCTTATCCGGATTGGTGAAGGCGGCGCGAGGCTGCATCAAACGGTGCCGCCGAGTTCGGAGGAGAGATCCTGCAGCTCCTTGCCGCCGGCCATCAGCGTCTGCAGCGCATCCATCGCGATCTCGTCCTTGCGATAGGTGCCGAGCGTACGCCCGCGGTTCAGGACGGTGAAGCTGTCGCCGACCGCATAAGCGTGGCGGACGTTGTGGGTGATGAAGATGACGCCCAGGCCACGGCTTTTCACCAGGTTGATGTATTTCAGGACCATGGAGGTTTGCGCGACGCCGAGTGCCGAGGTGGGCTCGTCGAGGATCAGCACCTTGGCGCCGAAATACACCGCGCGGGCGATGGCGACGCATTGGCGCTCTCCGCCGGACAGCGTGCCGACTGCCTGATCCGGATCGCGCACGTCGATGCCGATCCGGCGCATCTCAGCGTGGGTGACGTCGCGGCATTGCTTGAAGTCAACGCGCCGGAACGGCCAGACGCCGCGCGTCGGCTCGCGTCCCATGAAGAAATTGCGCGTCACCGACATCAGCGGGATCATTGCCAGATCCTGGAACACGGTGGCGATGCCGGCATTCAGCGCGTCGCGCGGGCCGGAAAAGGCGGCAGGCTTGCCGTCCACCATGAAGCTGCCGCTGGTGGGGCGATGCACGCCGCTGAGCGTCTTGATCAGCGTGGACTTGCCGGCGCCGTTATCGCCCAGCAGGCAGAGAACCTCGCCGGCCCGCACGGTCAGCGACACGCCGGCCAGCGCGATCACATGGCCGAACTCCTTGCGGACGTCGCGGATCTCGATCAGCGGCGTGTCGATGCGCGGCGAGGCGGCCGGATTTGCGGCTGCGGCGGGGAACTGGTCGAGAGCGGCGGACATCAGCGTTCTCCCGTCACGCGGCGACGCAGGCCGTTGTTGAAGATCACCGCCACCAGCAGCATCGCGCCCAGGAACACCTGGAACCAGTCGCTGTCGAAGGAGGTGTAGGTGAGGCCGATGGACACGATGCCGAAGATGATGGAGCCGAAGAACGCGCCGATCGCCGAGCCGTAGCCGCCGGTGAGCAGACAGCCGCCGATCACCGCGGCGATCACCGCCTGGAACTCCTTCTGCAGGCCGCGCATCGCATCGGTGGAGCCGGCGTCGAACACGGTCAGCACCGCCACCAGGGCCGCGGAGCAGGCGGTGACCATGAACAGCCCGGTCTTCACCAGGTCCACCGGCACGCCGGAATTGCGGGCGGCATTGGCATCGCCGCCGCTGGCGAAGATCCAGTTGCCGAGCTTGGTGCGCAGCAGAACCCAGGTCGCGAGCGCGGTGATCAGCACGAACCACACCACGGCGATCGGCACGCCGGGCGCGGCGGGGCTGCCGTCCGGCAGGCTCTCGATCACATGATGCGCGGCGAGAAAGCGGAAAACGCCGCCGAACGCGTTGCCGGAAAAGAACGGCGCCAGGCTGCTCGCCTCCACCAGCGGGTGAAAGCCGCGCATCTGCGTGCTGCCGCCGGTCGCGAGCTTGAGGCCGACCAGGGACAATCCGCGCAGGATGAACAGGAAGGCGAGCGTGACGATGAAGGACGGCAGCCGGGTGCGGATCACGAGCTGTCCGTTCACCGCGCCGACCAGGGCCGCAACCACCAGCGTGCCCAGCACCGCGACCAGCAGCGGCAGGTGCAGCTGGATCATCAGCACGCCGAGGACGAGGCCGGCGAAAGCGACCATGGAGCCGATCGACAGGTCGAACTCCCCGCCGATCATCAGCAGCGCCGCCGCCACGCCCATGATGCCGAGCTGCGCGGACGGGTTCAGCACCGTCATCAGCCCGTTCAGGGTGAACATCGCACTGTTGGCGGTGATGCCGAAAAACACCAGCACCAGCACCAGCCCGCCGATGGCGCCGAGTTCCGGTCGCCGGAGCAGGGCCGCGAACGGGGAAGACCGGCGCAGACGCTCGTCCTGCGCTTTGGCTGGCGGGGTTGCGAGCGTCGCGGCCTCGGCGCCGTTCTGCCGGGCGGCGCTCATGCCGGCGCGTCCGTGGGGCATGAAGCCTGGTCCGTATCGCGGATCATCAACGTCCTCCTGCAAGCAGGCCGTTTTGGTTTCGGCGCTTTGTTGGAACGCTTATTCCGACTGCCAAAGATTTCTGTCAAGCAAGTTCTAAATATCTCTTCTCGCCGCCGCGTATTGTGCAATGCAGAAAAATAACTGGATCACCAATTCCATATTGACCTAGTTTATGGAACGCCGCATCTGGACGGCGACGGAGGGCGAAACGCCATGAGCCAGATGCTAGATGTGATCACCATCGGTCGCTCGTCGGTGGATCTGTATGGACAACAGGTCGGCGCGCGGCTGGAGGATATGGGGTCGTTCTCCAAGGCGGTGGGCGGCTGCCCGGCCAATATCGCCATCGGCACCGCCCGTCTGGGCCTGCGGTCCGGCATTGTCACCCGCGTCGGCGACGAGCATTTCGGCCGCTTCATCCGGGAGCGCATGGCCCGCGAAGGTGTCGCCACCGACGGCATCCGCACCGATCCGGGCCGCCTGACGGCGCTCGCGATCCTGGGCGTGCGCGACAGCGACACCTTTCCGCTCATCTTCTATCGCAGCGATTGCGCCGATGCGGCGCTGGACGAGAGCGATATCGACGAGGGCTTCATCGCCTCGGCGCGATCGATCGTGGTCACCGGCACCCATTTCTCCCGGCCGCACAGTGCCGCGGCGCAGCGCAAGGCGATGCGGATCGCGCGCGCGCATGGCGGACGCGTCGTGTTCGACGTCGACTACCGGCCGAACCTGTGGGGTCTGGCCGGGCACGGCGCCGGGGAAAGCCGCTATATCCGGTCCGAAACGGTGACGCAGCGTCTGGCCGAGTTCCTGCCGGAATGCGACCTGATCGTCGGCACCGAGGAAGAGCTGCATATCGCCGGCGGATCGGAAGACACGCTCGAAGCGATCCGCGCGATTCGCGCCCTCGCACCGGAGGCGACCATCGTCTGCAAGCGCGGGCCGATGGGCTGCGTGGTGTTCCCGGGCGAAATCCCGGCGCGTCTGGAGGACGGCATCAGCGGCCCGGGCTTCCCGGTCGAGGTCTACAACACGCTGGGCGCCGGCGACGCCTTCATGTCGGGTTTCCTGCGCGGCTGGCTGCGCGACGAGCCCTTGGAAACCTGCTGCGCCTATGCCAATGCGTGCGGCGCCTTCGCGGTGTCCCGCCTGCTGTGTTCGCCGGAAATCCCAAGCTTCGCCGAGCTGCAGGCCTTTCTGCGCGAGGGCAGCCCGCTGCGCGCGCTGCGTCATGACAGCGTGCTGAACCACCTGCACTGGGCCACAGCCACCCGCGCGCCGACCCCGGAGCGTATCCTGGCGCTCGCCTGCGACCACAGGATGCAGCTCGAGGCCGTCGCCAGGGCGGAAGGCGTGTCGTTCGATCATATCCCGGCCTTCAAGCGTCTGGCGGTGCGCGCCGCTTCGCGCGTCGCGGCCGGGCGGCCGGGTTTCGGCATGTTCCTGGACGGGCGCTACGGCCGGGAGGCGCTGTTCGATGCCTCTCATGCCGGGCTCTGGACCGCGCGGCCGGTGGAGCGCACCGGTTCGCGTCCGCTCGATTTCGAGAGCGGCCCGGACGGCGCAGATGCCGGCAGTCTCGGCGCGGCCCTGGTGGAATGGCCGACCGACCAGGTGATCAAGTGCCTGTGCTTCTATCATCCGGACGACGACGCGGCGCTGCGGGCGCAGCAGGAGCGCGAGATGCTGCGCGCGCAGGATGCCTGCCGCCGCCTCAACCGCGATCTGCTGATCGAGATCATCGCCGGCAAGCACGGCCCGTTGGCGCCGGACACGGTGGCCCGTATCCTGGAGCGGCTTTACGCGATCGGCCTCAAGCCGGATTGGTGGAAGCTGGAGCCGCAGCGCGACCGCGACGCGTGGGAGCGAACCGCCGCGGTGGTGGAGCGCCACGATCCGCTCTGCCGCGGCATCGTGATGCTCGGTCTGGAAGCGCCGGCCGCCGAACTGGTGGAAGCCTTCGCCGCCGCCGCCCCGGTGACGCTGGTGAAGGGATTCGCGATCGGGCGCACCATCTTCATCGAGCCGGCGCATGACTGGATGGCCGGGCGCATCGGCGACGACGAGGCGGTGGACCGCATGGCAAGCCGCTTCGCCGATCTGGTGGCGGCCTGGGAGCGGGCGAGACCGGCCGGCCACGGCGAAAGCCGGGCGGCCTGAGCGGGCAAGGATCGGCACGATGAACACCATCCGTCTCACCATGGCCCAGGCGCTGGTGCGCGCCATGGCCGCCCAGCGTTGCGAGATCGACGGGGAGATCCTGCCGATCTTCGGCGGGGTCTGGGGTATTTTCGGGCATGGCAACGTGGCCGGGCTGGGCGAGGCGCTGCACGGCGTGCGCGACAATCTGCCGACCTTCCGCGGCCATAACGAGCAGGGCATGGTCCATGCCGCCGTCGCCTATGCCAAGGCGATGCGCCGTCGGCGCTTCATGGCCTGCACCTCGTCGATCGGGCCTGGCGCGCTGAACATGGTGACCGGCGCCGGCGTGGCGCATGTGAACCGCCTGCCGGTGCTTCTGCTGCCGGGCGACGTGTTCGCCAGCCGCCTGCCGGACCCGGTCCTGCAGCAGGTGGAGGATTGGGGCGACGGCACCGCCAGCGCGTCCGATTGCTTCCGGCCGGTTTCGCGCTATTTCGACCGGATCACGCGCCCGGAACAGCTGGTCCCGGCCTTCCAGCGTGCGATGAGCGTGCTGACCGATCCGGCGGAATGCGGGCCGGTCACGCTTTCCTTGTGCCAGGACGTGCAGGCCGAAGCGTTCGACTACCCCGAGAGCTTCTTCGCCGAGCGCATCCATCGCTTGCGCCGGCAGGCGCCGGACGCGCACGAGCTGGAACAGGCGGTGGCGGCGATCCGTGCGGCGAAGCGGCCGCTGGTGATCGCCGGCGGCGGCGCGCTCTATTCCGGCGCGCACGCGGCGCTGGCGCGGTTCTGCGCCGGGCGCGGCGTGCCGGTCTGTGAGACGCAGGGCGGGAAGTCCGCGATTCCCGATTCCCACGCGCTGAACATGGGCGGAATCGGCGTCAGCGGCAGCAGCGCGTCGAACACGCTCGCGGCCGAGGCGGATCTGATCCTGGCCGTGGGCACCAAGCTGCAGGATTTCACCACCGGTTCCTGGGCGCTGTTCCGCGATCCCGGCCTGCGGATCGTCGGGCTGAACGCGCAGCCCTTCGATGCCGCCAAGCACCAGTCCCTGCCGCTGGTCGCGGATGCGCTGGCCGGGCTGGCCGCGCTCGATTCGGCTCTGGGCGACTGGCGCGCGCCGGGCGACTGGCGTGATACGGCAGAGCGGGCGCGCGCAGAGTGGCGCGAACGGGCGGCGCGCTTCACGGCCCTGCCGGACCCGGATCGCAACGAGAAGCCTTCGGATGCGCAGGTGATCGGCGCGGTCCTGCGCCAGAGCCAGCCGGACGATGTGGTGGTGTGCGCGGCCGGCGGGCTGCCGGCGGAACTGCACAAGCACTGGCGCACCGAGCGCGCCGGGGGCTACCATCTGGAATACGGCTTCTCCTGCATGGGCTACGAGATCGCCGGTGGTCTCGGCGTGAAGATGGCCGATCCGGATCGCACCGTGATCGTGATGGTCGGCGACGGCTCGTACATGATGATGAACAGCGAGCTGCAAAGCGCGGTGATGCTGGGCCTGCCGATCGTTGTCGTTCTGCTCGACAATAATGGCTATGGCTGCATCAATCGTTTGCAGCAGGCCTGCGGCGGCGCGCCGTTCAATAATCTCTGGCGCGACAGCATGCATCAGGCGGAATATCCCAGCATCGACTTCGCCGCGCATGCGCGGGCGATGGGAGCCGAGGCGGAAAAGGTGTCCGACCTGCCGGCGCTGGAAGCGGCGATCGAACGCGCCCGCGCGTCCGGCCGCACCAGCCTGATCGTGATCGACACCGATCCGATGGCGACCACCACCGTCGGCGGTGCGTGGTGGGACGTGGCGGTGCCGGAAGTGTCCGTGCGCGAAAAGGTGCTGGAAGCGCAGGGCAACTACGTCACGCAGCGCAAGCACCAGCGCATCGGTCACTGAAACGACGACGCGCCCTGAAGGAACGGCTCCATGATCCGCATCGGCATCAACCCGATCACCTGGTCCAATGACGACATGCCGGAGCTGGGCGGCGACACGCCGCTCGAGACCTGCCTCGCGGAAGCGAAGCAGGCCGGCTATGACGGTTTGGAGAAGGGCAACAAATTCCCCAACGATCCGGACGCGTTGCTGGCGGCGCTGGAACCGTTCGGTCTGGCCTTTGTGTCCGGCTGGTATTCGACCGCGCTGCTCGATCGCGATGCCGACGCCGAGTTCGCGGCGGCGCAGGCGCATATCCGTCTGCTGCGCGGCGCCGGCAGCCGCGTCATGATCGTCTGCGAATGCTCCAACACCATTCACGGCGATATCGACGCGCCGCTCTCGACACGGCCGGTCCTGCCGGAAGCGGATTGGCCGCGTTTTGCCGGGCGGCTGACGCGCTTCGCGGAGTTGCTGGCGGAACAAGGGCTGACGCTGGTCTACCATCATCACATGGGGACGATCGTGCAGACCGAAGCCGAGATCGACCGGCTGATGCAAGAGACCGGCCCGGCGGTGCATCTGCTGCTCGATACCGGCCACGCCACCTGGGGCGGATCGGATCCGGCCGCGTTGGCGAAGCGGCATCGCGCCCGTATCGCGCATGTGCACGGCAAGGACATCCGCGACGCGACGCGCGCGAAAGCCGATGCCGAGGACTGGAGCTTTCTCCGCAGCGTGCTGAACGGCGTCTACACCGTGCCGGGCGACGGGCATATCGATTTCGTGTCCGTGTTCCGCGAACTGCCCGGCTATCGGGGCTGGGTGGTGGTGGAAGCGGAACAGGATCCGTCGATCGCCAATCCGCTCGAATACGCGACGCTGGGCCATCGCAACATGGTCGGCTTTCTGGCCGAGGCGGGTCTGCGATGAGCCCGCTTCTGGTTCGCCCGCGCCAGGATGCGGCCGACGGGGTGGTGCATCGCGTCACCCCGGCGAGCGCCGGCTGGCGTTACGTCGGTTTCGAGGCGATCGATCTGGCGCCGGGAGCACGCTTCGACCGCGAGGAAGGCGATCGCGAGCTTTGTCTCGTTCTGGTCACCGGGTCGGCCCGCGTGCGGGCGGGAGAGCAGGATTTTGGCCTGATCGGTGGACGCCGGACACCGTTCGAGGGCAGTCCGTACTCCGTCTACCTGCCGCCCGGCATTCCGGTCTCGGTGCAGGCCGAAGGACCGGTCGAGCTGGCGATCTGCGCGTCGCCGGCCAAGGGGCGGTTTCCGGCGCGTTTGATCCCGCCGGACGCGGTGGGCGAACTCGTTCGCGGCTCGGGCACCAATCTGCGCCACGTGCGCAACATCCTGCCCGACACGGCGGAGGCGGAAACGCTGCTGGTGGTCGAGGTGGTGACGCCGGGCGGCCACTGGTCGAGCTACCCGCCGCACAAGCACGATACCGACGATGCGCCCAACGAGACCTATCTCGAGGAAACCTATTACCACCGGCTGAAGCGCGGTTCCGGTTTCGCGTTGCAGCGCGTCTATACCAAGGATGGATCGCTGGACGAGACCATGGCCGTCTCCGATCGCGATGTGGTTCTCGTGCCGAAAGGGTACCATCCGGTCGGTGCGCCGCACGGGTTCGATCTGTATTATCTCAACGTCATGGCTGGTCCGGTGCGGCAGTGGAAGTTCACAATGGACCCCGATCAGGCGCACCTGCCGTACTAGCGGCGGACCCGGTACTGTTTTTCGGAGCTTCGTTTATGCACGATCTCGTTCAGCATTCCATCGACGGCGCGCTCATGTCCGGTTCCGGCGCCCGCCGCGCCGACGTGTTCGACCCCGCCTTGGGAACGGTGGCGCGTCAGGTGGTCCAGGGTACGGCGTCCGATGTGGATGCGGCGGTTCGGGCCGCGCGTCGCGCCTTTCCCGCCTGGGCCGCGACGCCGCCTCTGGCGCGCGCCCGCGTGATGTTCCGGTTCCGCGATCTGCTGGAGAAGCACGCTAACCGTCTGGCTGCGATCATCACCGCCGAGCACGGCAAGGTGCTGAGCGATGCCCTGGGCGAGGTGACGCGCGGGATGGAGGTGGTGGAATACGCCACGGCGGCGCCCGAACTGCTGAAGGGAGAGTTCACCGAACAGGCCGGGCGCAACATCGACGCCTACACCGTGCGCCAGCCGCTCGGCGTGGCGGCGGGAATCACGCCGTTCAATTTCCCGGTGATGGTGCCGCTCTGGATGGCGCCGATGGCGCTTGCCGCCGGCAACTGCTTCATCCTGAAGCCGTCCGAGCGCGATCCGTCCGCGTCGCTGGTGCTGGCCGAGCTTCTGGCCGAGGCCGGGTTGCCCAAGGGCGTGTTCCAGGTGGTGCAGGGCGACAAGGAGGTGGTGGACGCGATCCTGCAGCATCCGGGCATCGAGGCGGTGAGCTTCGTCGGTTCGACGCCGATCGCGCGCTATATCCACCAGACTGGGATCGGCTACGGCAAGCGGGTGCAGGCGCTGGGCGGCGCCAAGAACCACGCCGTGGTGATGCCGGATTGCGAGCTGGACAAGACCGTGGATGCGCTCATGGGCGCGGCTTACGGCTCGGCGGGCGAGCGCTGCATGGCGATCTCGGTCGCGGTCGCGGTGGGCGGCGTGGCGGACAGGCTCGTGGAGGCCCTGGCGCCGCGCGTGCGCACTCTGCAGATCGGCGTCGGCACCGACAAGAGCAGCGAGATGGGGCCGCTGGTGACCGGCGTGCATCGCGACAAGGTGAGTGCCTATGTCGATGCCGGCGTGCGAGAGGGCGCATCGCTCGTGGTGGATGGGCGCGGCCTGAAACTGCAGGGCTACGAGAGCGGATTCTTCATCGGCGGCACGCTGTTCGATCACGTGACGCCGGAGATGAGCATCTACCGCGAGGAGATCTTCGGCCCGGTGCTCGGCGTGGTGCGTGTGCCGGATTTCGATGCGGCGCTCGCCCTGGTGAACGAGCACGAATTCGGCAACGGCACCGCGATCTTCACCCGGGATGGCGACACGGCGCGCGCCTTCGCCCATGGCGTTCAGGCCGGTATGGTCGGCATCAACGTGCCGATCCCGGTGCCGATGGCGTTCCATTCCTTCGGCGGCTGGAAGGCGTCGCTGTTCGGCGACCATCACATGCACGGGCCGGAGGGAATCCGGTTCTACACCAAGCTGAAGGCTGTCACCGCACGCTGGCCGACCGGGATTCGCGCCGGCGCGGAATTCCAGATGCCGACGCTGGGATAAGGACACTCCGTCAGCCGGATGGCGCGTTGCCGCGTCGTTCGGCAACGGAAACCGCCAGGGTCGTCGCCAGGACAAAGGTCGCGGACAGAGAGCGGAAGCCGGCATGATCGGTTTCCGCGACTTCCAGCCAGGTTTGCGCGATCGGCGTCAGCGGCGAGAACGGGCTGTCGGTGATGCCGACGATGGGGACCCCGCGTCGCGCCGCCGCGGTCGCGATCTCCAGGGTCTCCGGCGCATAGGGCGTGAAGGTGATGCAGAGCATGACGTCGCCCGATTCCAGCAACTCCACCTGGCGCAGGCCGAGACCGCCCGCATCGTCCACCAGCTCGCAGCGCACGCCGAGGCGCTGCAGCGCGTAGAGCAGATACAGCGTCACCGGATAGACGCGCCGCATCGCCAGCAGATGGATCGAGCGGGCGCCGGCCAGGATCGAGACCGCCTCCTCCAGCGCCCGGTGATCGATTCCCTGTTCGAGCTCTCGCATCGATTGCTGGGCTGCGCGCACGAAACCGTGCAGCCGCCGCTGTGGCGTGGGAATTTCGGAGCCGCCGTCGACGGCTTCGCCGAGCGTTTCCAGCCGTTGCCGGTAATCGGGCCAGCGCTGCCGGGCATGGTCCTGGAACACGGCCTGGAGTTCGGAGAAGCCGGAATAGCCGAAACTCTGCGCGAACCGCACCAGGGTGGAGGGCTGGACGCCGGCCTGCGCCGCGATGTCGGCGACGCGGCCGAAGGCGATATCCTGCGGATGCTCGATGGCAAAGGAGGCGACCTGGACAAGCCTTTTCGGTAGCGACGCGCGCCGTTCGACGATCATGGAGCGCAAGCCGGCAAAATCATGCGGCCTATCGCGAGGCATATCGTCGTCCATGGAAAAGCCTACCGAAAACGTTTCCAGACCCCATCATAGAACCGCCACAGAGTCGCGGCCAGACCGGCGGCCCGAATCGACGCCCGCATGCCGGGCAAGACAGGATCGTTATGACCGCCGTTCAGATCACGAAAGATCCTGAATTGGAATGAGGGCGCGTCCCGTCCTGGTCGGATTTCCGGGCAGGCTGGCGGTGTTCGCGACACGATCTTTCAAGGCAGCGCATCGTCGCCATCAATCTTTTGCACTGCGGCATCAGCTTGGTTCCGAAGCCGCGCTAGGACCGGGAGGAGGCGGGTGCGGGCGCGAAGACGGCGTCCAGTTCCTCGGGATCGATCGCCGCCAGAGTGGAGGGCGACCAGCGCGGCGAACGATCCTTGTCCACGACCACGGCGCGCACGCCCTCCGCGAAATCGGCGCGTCGCAGCAGTTTCGCGCCAATGCGCGCTTCCAGCTCCTGGCAGGCCGAGAATTGGTCCAGGACTGCCGCCAGGCGCAGGGCGCGCAAGCTGGCCGCGACCGACATCGGGCAGGCTGCCTCGATCGCCGTGGCGGCCGCCTGTGCCGCCGGCTCCGGCGCCGCGCGCAGCCTGTTCAGGATCGTTTGCGGATCGTCGCCGGCATAACAACGCGCGATCCAGCCGCCGTCGACGGTGAAGCCGGACGGTTCGGCCGGGCTGGCATGATCGGCAATCAGACGCCGGATGGCCTCGGCATCCGGCGCCCGCTCCAGCGCCTGCGCCAGCGCGGGCAGACGTTCCGAGGCCACATGCAGGTCGGCCAGGCCGCAGTTGATCGCGTCATGCGCGGTGAGGCTGCCGCCGGTGAGCCCGGCATGGGTGCCGAACTCGTTCGGCGCGCGCGACAGCAGCCAGGTTCCGCCCACATCCGGCAGGAAACCGATCAGCACCTCCGGCATCGCCAGGCGCGTGCGCTCGGTGACGATCCTGTGCGCCCCATGCGCGGAAACGCCGACCCCGCCGCCCATGGTGATGCCGTCCATGAAGGCGACATAGGGTTTGGGAAACGACCTGATGCGCGCGTTCATTCGGTATTCCGCGGCGAGATAGGCGTCGGCGCGGTCCGCCGCGCCATCCAGAACGTTCTGGCGCATGGCGCGCACGTCGCCGCCGGCGCAAAGCCCGCGCGGGCCGGCGCCCTCGATCAGCACGCAGCGGATGGCCGGATCGTCGCGCCATGCGATCAGCGCCGCATCGATCGCCTCGATCATGTCCATGCTGAGCGCGTTCAGTGCCTGCGGACGATCGAGGGTGATGCGTCCCAGAAAGCCGTCGTGACGCGTCTTCACTCTGGACTGGCTCATCGAACGTTTCCCTCCTCTTTGTTTGGCGGCTCAGGCGTGGGAGACGGCACCGCGCAGCGCGCGGCCCATTGCGCCGATGGCCTCCAGCTTGCGCTCGAACACCGACCAGTCGTCGCCGTCGGCGATGGCGCCCCAGATCCGCTCCACCTCGTCGATCAGAAGAGTGCAGGGCGCGCCGCCGGCGAAATAGGCGTCGTCGCGCGTGCCCGTGATGGGGTGCGCCGACAGCCGGTCACGCAGCGCGTCGCAAGCCTCGCCGGCATAGCCGGCCGGCACGGTGGCGAACCAGTCGAAGAAGAAGCGTTCGAAGCCGGCGCCGCTGTCGCGCAGCGCCTCCCAGACCTGCCGAGTCAGGGCGCGATCGGCGTCCGCGCCGGCGCTGCCGCGGCCGAGCCGCCAGAGCATCGCCCGGGACAGCGCCTCGTGGAATGTCGCGCCGAACCGCAGCAGAACCGCTTCCAGCACCTCCTGTTCCGCGAAGGGCAGCAGGCATTCGGCCAGACGGGCGAGGTTCCAGAGCAGGGTGTCCGGCTGGCGGCCAAAGGCGTAGAGGCCGGAGCTGTCGAAATACGCGGCGGTGAAGCCCGGATCGTAGACGGGCAGGAAGCGCCACGGGCCGTAATCGAAACTCTCCCCGGTGATGTTGATGTTGTCGGTGTTCAGCACGCCGTGCACGAAGCCGGCCGCCATCCAGTGCGCTCCGGTGGCGGCGACGCGGGCGCAGACGGCATCGAGAAAGGCCGGAACGCGCTCGGCCTCCACCTCGCGCGCCGCCTTGGGCAGGTAATGCGCGACGGCGTGATCGATCAGCCGGCGGATCGCCTCGGTCTCGCCTAGATAGGCCAGGCGCTGAAAGGTGCCGATGCGGATATGCGAATGACTCAGCCGCACCAGCACCGAGGATCGCGTGGGCGATGGCTCGTCGTTGCGGACGAGCTGTTCGCCGGTCTCGATCAGGGAGAAGGAGCGAGAGGTGGCGACGCCCAGCGCCTCCAGGAGCGTGGTGGCCAGCACCTCCCGGACCCCGCCTTTCAGCGTGAGGCGCCCGTCGCCGCTGCGCGACCAGGGGGTGGTGCCGCTGCCCTTGGTGCCGAAATCGAGCAGGCGTCCGTCGCGAAGATCATGCGCCTGGGCGAACAGGAAGCCGCGCCCGTCGCCGAGTTCCGGATTGTAGGAACGGAACTGGTGGCCGTGATAGCGCAGCGCCAGCGGCTGCTCGAACGAGCCCTGCAAAGGGTCGAACTGGCCGAAATGGCGAATCCAATCGGCGTCGGACAGCCCGTCCAGCCCCACCTGCCGCGCCGCTTCCTGATTGCGGAAGCGCAGGATGTGTTGCGGAAATGCGGCCGGACGCACCGGATCGAAAAACAGCGCGCCCAGGGCGGCATGGGCGGTGGAAGGCCGGAAACCGGATGTGGTGGCCATGAACGCGAACCCCGGCAGACCAGAGCATCACCCGCCCGAACGGACTCGTCGGGGCGAACGGAGAGGCTCGTTAAGACAACGAGAGAGCGCCGGATCGGCGGCCCGATCCCGCATATGGGGAACGGGGCCGCACTTCAAACCGCAGCGGCGTGTCGCGGCAGGCCGCCGGGATGGCGACGCAGCAGAGTCAGCATGATCAGGATGCCGGGCAGGCAGGCGGCGACGCCCAGCAGGAAGAAGCCGGTCCAGCCGAAATGCTGCGCCAGGATGCCGGTGGTGCCGCCGAGCGTGCGCCAGGCGACCGGCGCCAGCGAGGACAGCAGGGCGAACTGGGTGGCGGTGTAGTTCAGCGAGCACAAACGCGAGAGATAGGCGGAGAAGGTGGTCGCGGCCATCACCTCGGCGAAGCCTTCCAGGGTCACCTTGGCCAGCAACAGGGCTGGCACCGGGCCGGACCGGGCGAGCGCCACATAAAGCAGGATCGAACTCATCTGCACGCAGGCGGTGAGGATCAGCGCCCGGCCGAGCCCGATCCTGGCGACCAGGACACCGCTGGCGGCAGCGCCCGCCAGGGCGGCGACGAGGGCGGGCACGCCGTTGGCGCTGGCCACGGTGGTGGGCGCGAATCCAAGCGCGTGGTAGAACGGGTAGGCCATGGTGTCGGCGAGCTGCGTGCCGAGATTGGCCACCAGGACGAACAGGATCACCAGCACCGAGTCCGGCCGGCCGAGAAGGTCGCGGAACGGATCGATCACCCGATGCCGTAGCGCGTCCCGCCAGCTGCCGCCGTCCCGCAGCGCGCCCGGCACCTCCGGCTCGCCGATCGCCAGCGCGACGCACGGACCGAGGAGGCTGAGCGCCGCCATGCTCAGGAGCGAGCGAGGCCAGCCGATCTTGGCTGCGAGCCAGATCGCGCCGGCGCCGGAGCACAGCATGGCGATCCGATAGCCCCAGCTATAGGCGCCGAGGGCGGCGGCCTGGAGCGGGCCGGGGAAGCTCTCGATTCGCCACGCATCGATGACGATGTCCTGGCTGGCCGAGAGGAAGGCCAGCAGGCAGGCGGTGGCGAAGATGCCGGCCAGCGCTGTGCCGGGGTCGGAGCGCGACAGCAGCACGATGGTGGCGCTGAGGCAGAGCTGGATCGGCAGCATCCAGCCGCGCCTGCGGCCGAGACGACGCAAAGGTCCCGGCGCGGGGCGATCCAGCAGCGGCGCCCAGACGAATTTCAGGATATAGGGCAATCCGACCAGCGCCGCCCCGCCGATGGCGCGGAGCGAGACATGGGTCTCCGCCAGCCATTGCTGGAGGGTGAAGAAGGTGAGGTAGAGGGGCAGGCCGGAGGCGAAGCCGAGCGCTCCCATCGATCCCAGCATGCGGGCGGACAGGCGCGGCGTGGGCTCGGTATTCATCCGGCGGGTCTAGCCGGAAACGCGGAGCCTGAAAACGATCGGGGGCGCCGGGGCCGGTTTCCCGACCCGAGCGCCCCCGACTCCACGCCAGAAACTGGCGCCGTCCGGAAGGACGATTACTGCGGCGCGGCTTCGCTGGAAGCGGCGGCCTTCTTGCCGTGATGGGTGTGCTTGCCGTGGTGCTTCGTGGACTTCTTCGGCGCCATCGTGTCGGCCGAAGCAGCCGGAGCCTCGGTGGTGGTGGTCGGCGCAGCGGCGGCCGGAGCGGCCGGGGCGGCCGGAGCGGCGGTGGCCGGAGCGGTCGTGGTCTGGGCGAAGGCCGGGACAGCCGCGCCCATCAGGGCGACGGTCGAGACGGTGGCGAGGAAACGGGTGGTGAAGGTCATGGATGTCTCCGCGGGTAGGGACGGGGCCGTTACGTGCTGGCGGTATCCGAGCGGAACCGCCGCGCCCTGTTCCCATAACACGCCAGTTCGGGCGCGTCGCGGGGCAAGTTCTATGATCGGAATAAGTTTCTTACGAAAGCGCCCGAATTACAACGAAATCCTTGGCCAAACCGATAACAAATCGTGTCGGATTTGTGGCGGTTTGTGAGCCGGGCGCCGGAATCGGCAAAGAAAAAGGGCGTGGGACCGAAATCCCACGCCCCCGAACTCCAGGCGACGGCGGATCAGGCCGCGCTGTCGCCCTTGCGTTCCATCTTCTTGCGCTCGTGCGGATCGAGATAGCGCTTGCGGATGCGCACCGCCGACGGCGTCACCTCCACCAGCTCGTCATCCTCGATATAGGCGATCGCCTGTTCCAGGCTCATCTTGCGCGGCGGGGTGAGCAGAAGCGCCTCGTCCTTGCCGGCGGCCCGGATGTTGGTGAGCTTCTTTTCCTTGATCGGGTTCACCTCGAGATCGTTCTCGCGCGAATGCTCGCCGAGGATCATGCCGACATAGACCTTCTCGCCCGGATCCACGAACAGCACGCCGCGATCCTGGAGGGAGAACAGCGAGTACTGCACCGCCGCGCCGTCCTCGGACGAGATCAGCGAGCCCTTCACGCGTCCGGCAATGGAACCGGCCCAGGGCTGATAGCCCGCGAACAGGCGGTTCATGATGCCGGTGCCCCGCGTGTCGGTGAGGAACTCGCTGTGATAGCCGATCAGGCCGCGCGACGGGATCATGAAGGTCAGGCGGACCTTGCCGCCGCCGGACGGGCGCATGTCCTGCATCATGCCCTTGCGGAGCGACAGCTTCTCGACGACCACGCCCGAATAGGGCTCGTCCACATCCACCAGAACTTCCTCGAACGGCTCTTCGCGCTCGCCCGTCTCCGGGTTCTCGCGGGTCAGCACGCGCGGACGGCCGATGGTCAGCTCGAAGCTTTCGCGGCGCATGGTCTCGATCAGCACGCCGAGCTGCAATTCGCCGCGGCCCGCGACCTCGAACGCTTCCGATTCCGGGCTCTCGCTGACGCGGATGGCGACGTTGCCTTCCACCTCCTTGAACAGCCGGTCGCGGATCTGGCGCGACGTCACCTTCTTGCCTTCGCGGCCGCCGAGCGGGCCGTCGTTCAGGCGGAAGGTCATGGTCAGGGTCGGCGGATCGACCGGGATGGCCGGCAGCGCCTCGGTGACTTCGGGGGCGCAGATGGTCTCGGGAATGGTCGCCTCGGACAGGCCGGCCACCGCGACAATGTCGCCGGCTTCCACCTCGTCCACCGGCACCCGCTCCAGGCCGCGGAAGCTCAGCAGCTTGGTCAGGCGCCCGGTTTCCACCACCGAGCCGTCGGCGCGCAGCACCTTCACCGGCATGTTGACGCGCGCGCGTCCCTGCTCGACGCGGCCTGTCAGCACACGGCCCAGGAAGTTGTCCGCCTCGAGAATGGAGGCGACCATGGCGAAGGGCGCTTCCTTGTCCAGGTTCGGCGCCGGGACGTGGCTCAGCACCAGGTCGTACAGCGGCGCCAGATCCTTCTTCGGCCCGTCCAGCTCGGTGTCGGCCCAGCCCTGGCGGCCCGAGGCGAACAGCATGGGAAAGTCGAGCTGCTCGTCATTGGCGCCCAGCGCCGCGAACAGGTCGAACATCTCGGTATGGACCTCGTCCGGACGGGCGTCCTGACGGTCGACCTTGTTCACCACCACGATCGGCTTGATGCCGCGCGCCAGCGCCTTGGTGAGCACGAACTTGGTCTGCGGCAGCGCGCCCTCGGCGGCGTCCACCAGCACGATCGCACCGTCCACCATGTTCAGGATGCGCTCGACCTCGCCGCCGAAATCGGCGTGGCCCGGGGTGTCGATGATGTTCACCCGCGTGTCCTTCCAGACCACGCTGGTGCATTTGGCGAGAATGGTGATGCCGCGCTCGCGCTCGAGATCGTTGCGGTCCATGGCCCGCTCGGCCACCTGCTGGTTCTCGCGGAACGAGCCGGACTGCTTCAGCAGCTGGTCCACCAGGGTGGTCTTGCCATGATCGACGTGCGCGATAATGGCGATGTTGCGAATATCCATGCGGAACTGGCTCTCGACGTCGCGTGTGAAGCGGGCGGAACGAGCACCGGCGGCGCCCGACCCCCGATCGGGGGCGGACGACAACGGCGCAGGCGCACCCGCTTGGCCCCGGATCGGGGAAGATGCTGGGCGGCTAGATAGAGCGATGCCGTTCCGATTGCACGCCCTAAAATCCCGAAGGCCGGTTCTGGCTGGGCTTCCGCTCGCGCCGGGACGCCTTCGGGGAGCGTTCAGCCTTCGGTCCGTTCAGCTTCAGGTCTGGGCGATGATGATGCCTTTGCCCAGGATGATGTTGCCGTAGGGACGGTCCTCGCCGGTCTGGACGATGGCGAAGGCCTTGCGGGCCCGCTCGTAGAAGGCGAAGCGCTCCACCGTTTCCGCCGCGCGGGCGCCATGGCGTTCCAGCACGGCGGTCAGATCCGCCACGGCCGGGGGCACGGCGTCCGGCGCGCCGACCACCTGCATGGTCGCCGCCGGGTTGGGCACGAAGCTGTCGAGCGGGAACACCGACAGCACGGCCTCGAGCGCCCTGGCGGCGGTGATGCCGGGCAGACGATGCACGCGCGCGGCGATGGCGGCGGCGGGGAAGTTGCGGTCCACGATCACCAGCTCGTCGCCATGGCCCATCGCGGCCAGGGAATGCAGCAGGTCGGGCGAAAGGAGCGGGTCGATACCGATCAGCATGAGCGAGGCCTCCTGGGTGGTCGTGTCACACGCCGGCCAGGGCGCGCAGGTCGCCCTCCGGGCGGGCGCCGAAATGGGAAATCACCTCGGACGCCGCCACGGCGCCGATGCGGCCGCATTCGGCGATAGCCAGGCCGCGCGCGAGACCGAACAGGAATCCCGCCGCATAAGCGTCGCCGGCGCCCGTGCTGTCGCGCAGCGTGGTCGGCTGGGCGGCGATGTCGGTGCGCTCGCCGCGGCAGAACACGACGCTGCCCTTCTCCCCGCGCGTCAGCACCGCCAGCTCCACGTCGCGCGCGGCAGCGGCGGCCGCCTGCCCGAAATCGGCGGCTTCGTAGAGCGACAGGATCTCATCCTCGTTGGCGAACAGGATGTCCACATGGCCGGCGGCGAGGGCGCGGAAGGCCGCGCGATGGCGGCCGACGCAGAACGGATCGCTGAGGCTCAGCGCAACCTTCCGGCCGGCGTCGTGCGCGATCTCGGCCGCGCGCCGGAACGCGTCCTGGGCTGCCGGCGGGTCGAACAGATAGCCTTCCAGATACAGCATGCGCGATCGGGCGACCGCCCGCTCGTCCAGATCGGCCGGGCCGAACGCGGTGCAGGCGCCGAGATAGGTGCTCATCGTGCGCTGCCCGTCCGGTGTCACCAGGATCATGCAGCGCGCGGTGGAATGCCCGCCGGCGCGCTCCGCGTCGAGCGGCGCCGTGGGATAGAAGATGCCGGCGCGGCGCAAATCGTCGGCATAGGCGAGACCGAGCGCATCGGCGGCCACCGTGCCGAGATAGGCGGTCCGGGCGCCGAGCAGGGAGGCGGCCACCGCCGTGTTGGCGGCCGAGCCGCCGCCCGTCTGTTGTTCGGGCTCGAGGCGGCCGTAGAGCGCGTCGGCGCGCTGGGCGTCGATCAGGGTCATGCTGCCCGGAACCAGCCCTTCGGCTTCCGGCACGCCGGCGTCCACGGGGGCCAGCACGTCGACGATGGCATTGCCGATGCAGAGAAGATCGAACTCCGCGTCGGCGGAAGCGGGCAGAAAGGACACGGGGTTGGTCTCGTCGCAGAAGGGAGCGTCTCGCTATCACCGCCCCGGCCGGGCGGCAACGCGATACGGGCACGGCCTCCCTCCAGGCCGGGTTCCATCGCTCCCGGTTTCCGTTTGGCCTCCGGAACGGCCTACAAACCCTTCATTCGCCAGCTTGTCGCCTACCGCCGGCAGCGTGTAAGCCGTTCATCGGTCTTGTGCAGGGCAGATGCCCGGAAAGCACAAGCGCCGCTCGGAACCGAACGATCGATCAGAGCAGCGGGGTTCATTTGTTCAACAGACGCAAGCCCGAAGCGGCAGCCGCCCCCATCAAGACCGGCCCGGCGACGTCCAGCCCCTTGCAGAACGGCCCCGATGCCGGCCGCGCTCCCCCCGAGGACGCGTCCTCTCCCGTTTCCACTCCAACCGCGCCGAAGGAGGCCCCGATGGGTCGTTCCCCGTTCCCTGCCCCCCCGTCCCCCCCGTCGGCGGCCCCTGCCGCCGCGCAGCCGGCCCAGCCCGGTGCCGCTCCGCGTGCGCCGATGCCGGGCGCCGCTCCGGGTCAGCCCGGCGGCCCTGCCGCCCCCAAGAAGGACGCCGTCGAGCGCCGCACCCTGGTGGTCGGCCGCGGCATCTCCGTCCAGGGCGTGGTGCAGGATGCCGAGCGCCTGGTGGTCGAGGGCACGGTCGAGGCGACCATGATCCATGCGGCCGAGCTGTCGGTGGCGCCCGGCGGCGTGTTCCGCGGCGAGGTCGAGGTCGAGGACGCCGAGCTCGCCGGCACCGTTGACGGCACGCTGACCGCGCGCGGCAACCTGACCATCCGCGCCACCGGCCGACTGATCGGCACCGCCAAGTGCCGTCGCCTCCAGGTCGAGGATGGCGGTCAGGTGACCGGCCGTCTCGAAATGATCACCGAGGGCGCCACGCGCGCGGCTACACCGCTGGGCGAGCCCATCACCGCCAGCCGTCCGGCCCCGGTGCCGACGCCCGCGCTCGACCCGGCCGCGCCGCCGGCCTGAGCCGTTCGAAAACGGAACCGGCGGTTCGCGCCGGTTCCTCTTCGGAAAGGCGTCAGGCGGTTCGAATCCCGTGCGGCCTGTCGCACCGCCTGCCGTTTCCGCCGGGCGCGCCTGCGCGGCCGGTCCGTTTGGCTCCTTGCCGGGCCGCGCACTCCCGCCCTGATGGCCGCCTTTCACTCTTGAGAAAGACGGCTTGTGAACGGCATCCCCGGCCGTTGCGCGAACCGCTTCAAGCAAGACGGTTCTCCGGTCGAATGCCGGAATCGTGCCCGGTTCCGGGCTCGACAGGGGCGCGATCGCGTCGCTAGCCTGCCTGCGGGCCGGAAGCGTGCGGGTTCACCGCATGCCCGCTTGTCATCCAGCAAGGAGTTTCCCATGGCCTGGACCACCCCGCGCATCGTCGAGATCCCTGTCGGCGCCGAGATCAACAGCTACGTCTGCGGCACCCGGTCCTGACCGGGCGCTGACCGGCCCGGCATGATGCATGCCGTCGTGCTGGGCGCCGCGGCCGGGGGCGGATTTCCGCAATGGAACTCCAACGCCCCCGGCTGCAGGCGGGCGCGTGCCGGCGATCCGGCGGCCCTGCCCCGCACCCAGACCTCGGTGGCGGTGTCCGGCAATGGCGAGACCTGGATCGTTCTGAACGCGTCGCCCGATCTGCGCGTCCAGATCGAGCGCACGCGGCAGCTTCACCCCAGGCACGGTCTGCGCAGCACGCCGATCGCCGCCGTGGCGCTCACCGGCGCGGAGGTGGACAGCGTGGCCGGGCTGCTGACCCTGCGCGAATCCCAGCCTTTCGATCTTCTGGCCACCGCCGGGACGCTCGCGCAGCTCGACCGCAACCCGATCTTCGAGGTGCTGCGGCGCGATCTCGTGCCGCGCATCGCCATCGCCCCCGACGCGCCTGTGGCGGTGGAATCGTGCGGCCTGCGGATCACCGCCTTCGCCGCGCCGGGCAAGGTGCCGCTCTACGCCGAGACCGGCCTGAACGATGCGTCCGACGACGCCACGGTGGGGTTCGAGATCGGCGATGGCGTGCGTCGCCTCGTGTTCCTGCCAGGCTGCGCCCGTCTGACCGATGCGCTGCTGGCACGGCTCGACGGAGCCGACGCTCTGCTGTTCGACGCCACGCTGTGGCGGGATGATGAGATGATCCGCGCCGGACTCGGTCCGAAGACGGGCGCGCGCATGGGGCATATGTCGGTATCCGGGCCGGCGGGGGCGATCGCCGGGCTGCGCGGCATCGCGGTGGAGCGGCGCATCCTGATCCATCTGAACAATTCGAATCCTCTGCTGCTCGATGACAGCCCGGAGCGGCGCGAGGCCGAGGCGGCCGGCTGGCGCGTGGCGTTCGACGGCATGGCGTTCGTGCTTTGAACCAGCCCATGACCCCGGACGCGCTGGAGGCCGCGCTGCGACGGATCGGTGCCGAGCGCTACCACAATCTGCACCCGTTCCATCGGGCCCTGCATGATGGACGGCTCGACCGCGCCCAGGTGCAGGCCTGGGCGCTGAACCGGTACTGCTACCAGAGCCATATTCCGATGAAGGACGCGACCTTGCTGGCGCGTCTGCCGACGGCCGCGCTTCGCCGAGCCTGGCGCACGCGTCTGGTGGATCATGATGGCGAAACCCAGGGCGAGGGCGGCGTCGCGCGCTGGCTGGTGCTGACGGACGCGCTCGGTCTTGATCGCTCCTATGTGGAATCGCTCTCCGGCGTTCTGCCGGCGACGCGGTTCGCCGTGGAGGCCTATGTGCATTTCGTGCGCGACCGGTCGATCCTGGAGGCGATCGCGTCCTCCCTGACCGAGCTGTTCGCGCCGACCATCATCGGCGAACGCGTGTCCGGCATGTTGCGTCATTACGATTTCGTGGATCGGCAGGCCCTGGCGTATTTCACCCCGCGTTTGACCCAGGCGCCGCAGGATGCGGCCTTCGCGCTGGCCTATGTGTGCGCGCACGCCACAAGCGTCGCCGAGCAGGACGCGGTGCTGGAGGCGCTGCGGTTCAAATGCGACGTGCTGTGGTCGATGCTGGATGCGCTGGAGCACGCTTATGTCGTGCCCGGCCATATCCCGCCCGGCGCGTTCCGGCCGTGAGCGCCGCCGAGACCACGGTGCCCGCCTTCGTGCGCGGCACGCGTCTGAGCCATGACAGGGCGCGCGATCGCTGGGTGGTGCTGGCGCCGGAGAAGCTGTTCGTGCCGGACGCGACCGCGCTGGCGGTGCTGCGGCTCGTGGATGGCGCCCGCAGCATCGGCGCGATGGTCGACGATCTGGCCGCGCGCTTCGACGCGCCGCGCGCGGTGATCGCCGCCGACGTTCTGGCGCTGGTGGACGATCTGATCGCGCGCAAGGTGTTGAAGCCGTGAACGGTCCGCTCAGCCTGCTGGCCGAGCTGACGCATCGCTGTCCGCTGCGCTGCCCATACTGTTCCAACCCCGTCGCTCTGGAACGGCGCGAGGGCGAGCTCGACACGGCGGAATGGCGCGACGTGCTGGGCCAGGCCGCCGCGCTGGGGGTGTTGCACGTTCATTTCTCCGGTGGTGAGCCGATGGCCCGGCCGGATCTGCCGGAGCTGGTCCGCCATGCGTCCGGGCTCGGGCTCTACACCAACCTGATCACATCCGGCGTGTTGATGGATGGGATGCGACTCGCCGCTCTGGCGGAGGCCGGTCTCGATCATGTTCAGCTCTCCTTCCAGGACGTCGCGCCGGCGGAAGCGGACCGGATCGGTGGCTATCGCGGCGGCCATGCCGCCAAGCTGCGCGCCGCGGCGCTGATCCGCGCCGCCGATCTGCCGCTGACGTTCAATTTCGTGGTGCATCGCCAGAACTGCGCGCGCATCGGTGCCATGATCGATTTCGCTGCCGGCGAAGGGGCGAACCGGGTCGAGATCGCCCATACGCAGTATCACGGCTGGGCGGAGCGCAACCGCGACGCGCTGCTGCCGGATCGCGTCCAGCTCGAGGCGGCCGACCGGGCGGTCGCGGAAGCGCGGGTGCGGCACGGCGACAGATTGGCGATCGACTACGTGACGCCGGACTACCATGCCGACGAACCGAAGCCCTGCATGGGCGGCTGGGGCAGGCGCTTCCTGAACGTTGCCCCGGATGGCAGCGCCTTGCCCTGCCATGCAGCGCAGACCCTTCCCGGGCTGCGCTTTCCCTCCGTGCGCGAGCAGAGCCTGGCCGAGATCTGGTTCCGGTCGGAGGCGTTCGGGCGATTCCGGGGGGTGGACTGGATGCCGGAGACCTGCCGAGGCTGCGCCAGGCGTGAGATCGACCATGGCGGCTGCCGCTGCCAGGCGCTGGCCCTGGCCGGCGACGCGGCGGCGATGGACCCGGTCTGCGGCCGATCGCCGCATCGCCCCGCCGTGGATGCGATCCTGGCCGGGCGGCCCGTCACGGCGCCGGATCTGATCTACCGCCGCCATTGAGCCCGGCCGGTCCGGAACTGCCGGGCGGCCGGACCGGGGCTGGGATCAGGGGGTGGCGGCGTAGAGGGCCGCCACGTCGTGCGACAGGGCGGCGCGGCTGTCGGGGCGGGTGTAGAGCATGTGCCCGCCCGGGTAGAGCTTGAGCCGGATGCGGTCGCGGCCGACGGGGATATGTTCCACCAGCCAACGCGTGCCGGCGAACGGGCAGGCCAGATCGAACATGCCATGCGCAATGAACACGTGCAGCGACGGGTTCAACGCCAGCAGCTTGCGCAGCTCCGGCATGTTGCGCGCCATCGGTTCGCCGTCCGCCTTGTAGTCCCAGGCGCCGTTCACCCCGAGATTGAGCAGGTCGTATTTGAGTTCGGTGTGGAAGCCCAGCGTGTCGCCGACATAGCCGGTGAAGGCGTTGCCGTAGGCCAGGCCGAAGCCGGCCAGCACCGGCTCCGGGCTGTCCGCATTGTCTTCACCGCTCGGATACGGATCGGCGATCGAGAGCGTGTCGTCATAGAGGCTGTAGAGGCGGCCGTCCCGGCTGCGCACGTCGTGCGACTGCACGTCGAGCATGCCGCGCTGGGCGGTGACCACCCGCTCCGGCACGCCGGTCATGTCGGCGATCTTGCCGTAGAACTGCTTCGCCACGTCGCCGGTGGGCGGCGCGCCGGCCAGGATCGAGACATAGGGGCCGAACGCGTAATGATAGGCGTCGTCCAGCGCCTGCGGCGTCAGGGTATGGCGGCGTTCCATTTCGCCCGCTGCGAGGCTGGGCAGGGTGATGGCGTTGCCGATCGGATCGACATTGTTGTCGAGCAAGCCCATCTCGATCGCAGGCGACACCATGACGATGCCCGACAGCAGAATGTTCTGCTCGGTTTCCAGCGCATAGGCGGTGCGGATCGACCGTATGCCGCCATAGCTCTCGCCGACCAGATACTTGTTGGAGCTTTCGCGATGGTTGCGCTCGATCCACAGCCGGATCGCCTGGGCGAAGGCCGAGCCGTCCTGCTTGACGCCGTAGAACTCCTTGGCGGCCTTGTCCGGATCGACCGGACGGCTGTAGCCGGTGCCGACCGCGTCGATGAAGACCATGTCGGTGAAGCGGAGCCAGCTATCCGGGTTGGGGGCCAGTGTGGCGTTGGCGCCGTCGGTAGGGTTGGCGGTGGGGAAGTTTAGAACGACGGGGCCGGCCGCGCCGAGATGCAGGAAGGCGCTGCCGGCGCCCGGGCCGCCATTGAAGAAGAAGCTGATCGGCCGCTTCCGCGCGCCCTGCCCATCGGCGACATAGGAGACGTAGAACATCTTCGCCGATGGCGCGCCCTTGTCGTCGCGCAGGATCAGCGTGCCGGCGGTGGCGGTATAGCCGATGCTGGGGCCGCCGGGAGCGCTGAAGGTATGATGGGTGACGCTGTCGGCCGGCAGCAGCGCGATCTGGGCGTTGTCGATCTTGGGTTGCGGATCGGCGGCCGGTGCGGCGGCCGGGGCCGGCAGTGCGGATTTTCCGGGCGGTTCGGCGGCAAAGGCGGGCATTGCCGAAAGGGCGAGCGCGCCCGTCAGGGGCAGGAGAGAGGCGAGAAGCGAGCGGGTCATCACGGGTCCATCGTGGCAGGTCGGACGGACTGTTTCGGCAAACCGCGCCCGCGTCCAGTCGGCCGAGCCTGGAACGCGTCGTCTGCGCCGCCGTTGGGGTGCCATGCCGGATGCCATGCCCCCCACCGATGACGACGCGTTCTGGATGCAACGGGCGCTGACGCTCGCCCGCAACGGCAAGAACAGCCGCGGCGGCGGCCCGATCGGCTGCGTGATCCTGCTGGACGGCAAGGTGGTGGGCGAGGCGCATAACGAGGTGTCGGCCGACCACGATCCGACCGCCCACGCCGAGACCACCGCGATCAGGCGTGCCTGCGCCGCGCTCGGGCGCGACGATCTGCGCGGGGCGACCTTGTATTCGACGTTGCAGCCCTGCGGCATGTGTTCGATGGCGAGCATCTGGACCAGCATCGGGCGCGTCGTCTACGGCGCCGGCCGGCCGGATGTTCATCGCATGTATTTCGAATGCCGGTCACTGAACCTGGACGACATTCTGGCGGATGCGTATCGCGACGACATCCGCTTCACCGTTGGCGTTCTGCGCGAGGAGTGCGCCGCTCTCTATTATGGACCCGGGGATGCGCCGCCGCTGGAGGAGCAGGCCAATATCTAGCCCTTCTGCCGGCCGCCGCTCTTCTCGGCCTTGGCTTCCTTCATCGCTTCCTCGGTCAGGCGGCGCTCGTTCTTCTTCAGGAACACGAAGGTCGGCACGGCGATCAGCACGGCCAGCACGCCCATGCCAATGCCGATCGGGCCGGAGAGCTTCTCGACCTGATTGCCGAGGAGATAGGCCGCGAACGAATAGCCGCCCGCCCAGCCGATGCCGCCGAGCGCGTTCCAGAACAGGAAGCTGTGCCACGGCATCCGGTTGGCGCCGGCGAGAAGGGCGGCGAAGGTGCGCAGAATGGCGATGAAGCGACCAAAGAACACGACCTTGCCGCCATGGCGGCGGAACAGGTAGCGACCCAGGGTCAGCCGGTCCTCGGTCAGCCCGATATGGCGGCCCCAGCGTGCCAGGACGCGGAAACCGACGGACCTCCCGATCAGGTAGCCGAAATTGTCGCCCATGATCGCGCCGATGACGGCAACCACGATAACCCAGCCGATATCGAGCCGGTGCGTGGTGGCGCAATACAGGGCCGTGCCGATCAGCAGGCTCTCCCCCGGCAGGGGCGCGCCCATGCTTTCCAGCATCACCACCAGGCCGACCAGGCCGTATCCGTAATGGGCGAGCAGATGGTCGAGATGGTGCATGTGGGGTCTGAACGCTCGCTGATGGACCCGTCAGGAACCGGGTGTGGCGGGTTCTGTCAAGCCGCCGCCGATGAGGCGCTGCGCGATGGAGGCGGCGTCCATTCCGGCGGGAATGATCATCATCTCGCCCGGCGCATCGCCGCGCATCGCCGCTATGCCGCCGCGCGGGCAGATATCGAGGCAGCCGACCTGGATCACCCGAACCCACTTGCGCTGCTCACGGTCACGCAGAAGCTGCTTGAGGACGCTCGCCAAGGACTCGTCGCGCTTGTCCCCGAACCCGCCGTCAAGCTTTTTGCCGCATTTGCCGCAGAGCAGCACGCAGGTCGTCCACGGACCGCGCGCGACGGTGATTTCGCCAGGCACTGCTTTGTGTTTCTCGCCCACCTCGTTCCTCCCGTTCAGAGCGGCTGCAACGCCTCTGCCGGAAGATGGTGGCATGCGCCTCCTCAGGAGGCGGGTGTGGACGGACTCAGCAGAGAGATGACCTCGCTCATATCTGCAGAGGTGCTGCCCATCTGGACGTTCACGCCGCCATTGGCGTTCTTGGCGATTCCGGTGATGGTGCCGATCACGTTGAAGGGCACCGCGCTGGAACCGCCGGATGCGTTCGGCGTGACCACGGCGACGTCGTATGTGCCGTCGGGGAGCGTATTGCCGGCATCGTCCTTGCCATTCCAGGTCCAGGTGCTCGTTCCCGCGGGAATGTCCGCCGAACGATTGGCGACCACCGCGCCGGCGGAATTCGTGACCGCAATCCCGACGGTTTCAGCCGTGGGCAGATTGAATTGCAGAGTGCCGGTCGCATTCTGCAGCGCCATCTGGCTCGACGACAGGACCGCCTGCTTGCCGACAAAGGACGAACTCTGGCTCATTTCGCTGGTCTGATTGAGCGCGATCAGCTGGCTCAGGTTCGTATTGGTCTTGATCTGCTCTTCGACCCCGGCGAACTGCGCGAGTTCGCTGGTGAAGCTGCTGGTGTCTGTCGGACTGGTCGGATCCTGATGCTGCAACTGCGCCGTCAGCAGGGTCAGGAACTGATTGTAGTTGCTGGTCAGCGACGAAAGCGAATCCGGCGTGCTCGCGCTGGTACTGGCCGCGGCGCTGCTCGCGAGGTTGCTGCTGTGCGCTTGTTTGGCCGCTGCGGCCGCGGCCGTCGTCAGATCGGTCGAGGAGATGGTGCTGCTCACGGAGGATATTCCTTTTCGCTGCTTCAGGCCGTGATGCTCACGCCGGTGCGGTAGGTTCGAGTATGAAAGGCCAGGGGGGCATCCGGGAGTGCCGCGGCATCGCCGTCGGGTGCATTGTCGCGCGAGCGGCGTGCGTCGGGCCCGCGATCCTGACGCCAGGACTGGCCGCCATCCTGCCCACCCGCCTGCCCGCCGGCCTGATTGCCGTTCTGACCGCTCGTATCCAGGCTCGTGCTTGTGTTCCCGCTCGTGGCGCTGCCATCCTGCGAACCGGCGGCGGCGCTACCGGAAGCCAGCTCGAAGCTGATCTGACGGTCCGCCGCCGGCACCGCGGCGCCATCCAGCGCTGCGTGGAGATGGCTCTGTTCAGCCATCAGGCTCCGCAGCGTTCCGGGTTCCGTGGCGGTGACCGCAACGCGAACCGAGCCGGCGGCGTCCCGTTCGAGCCGGATCGTCACCTGGCCCAGCTCCTTCGGATGCAGCGAAATCTCCATGAGGCTGGCCCCGTCCGGAGTCTTCGCCAGCGATACTACCGGTCCGGCAAGCTGCTCGGCGGCGCCTTGTCCGTATCGGGATGGTTCGTGGACGGCAGGCGCTGTGCTTGCCACCGGCGCCATCGAGGCATTACCCGGACCCTGTCCGGATGGAGCGGCCGCCAGAGTCTGCCAAGCTTGCGGGTCCGGTGCGTTTGCCGGCGTCAACGAGGTTTCCGGCTGGACGGGTGCACCGCCCGCCTCGGGGATCGCGTGCTTCAGGTCCGCCGACGCAGTGGTGGCTGAAGCAGGTGCGGCTGAATCCGGAGCAGCCATACCGGCCGCGCCTAAACGTTCCCCGTGCCCGGCGATCGGACGGCTGCGGTTTTCGCTGACCTGCTCCTGGCCAGCCTGCCCCTGGCCAACCTGCCCGCGGCCAGCTTGCACGGGGACGATCTCCGCTGGCAGGCCCGGCTGCGGCAGGACAGCGGCGTAAGGGTTCGGCATCGCCGTGTCCGTCCGCCGCTTCATCGGGCGGGTCTCATCGTCCGCGTCCTGCGTCGCCATGTGGGTCGCTTTCCTGGTTTGGATCGATGCCGCAGGTCTTCCGTCAGTGGTGGTGCCGTAAGCGTCCGTATAGACGATCGTTTCCCCGCCGGTGCCGGGCAGCGCTGCATCCGCCGATGAGGTGGCGATTCGGATTGCGTCGCTGTTCATCGGGCCGATTTGCGTGCCGTTCGCCTGCAGGGTCGTCGTTTGCGCCGAGTTTGCCGGTTCCTGGTTAGTTTTTGGTAAAGAGGAACGAGAATCCTCGGCTGATGCAGGAGCGTCGCTCGGGTGCGACGCTGCGGGAGTTCTGCTCCTGTCGGCGCGCCCGGCCTGCGTCGCGGATGAAGGGGAGCCGGTTGCGTTCGCCCGCGCGCCGGCCTCTTTCGGTCCTGGGATCAGGCTGCTGGCGTTTCGGTTTCCCATGGCCACGCGGCTCGTCTGGCTCGTTACATCGTTCGCGTTCGAGGGAGCCGGCAACGTACCCGATGACGGTGCGGGTAAAGACAGAGCGCCGACCGGAAGGCGGCCCTGACCGGGGTTCGCAGGCTGTCCGGGTTCGTTCGTCTGCAACGGAAGCGTTTGGGCGAGTGGCGAGGCCGACATGCCGGCGCTGCCGGGCACCTGATGTTGGGCGGCGTTGGTATCGGGCGGGGTTGGCGATGGAAGGTCGCCTGCGGTCGCGGCTGGTCGTTGCCGTATGGCCAATTGCCGATCGGAAGCGCTCTGCACTGCGTCCTGCAGATGGGTTCCGAACAGGCTGGCGGAGTCCGACGCCAGCGGCGCGGCCGCTGCCTGCCCTGGGCCGATGGCCCCTGCGATGGTTTTCGTGACGATCGGGCGCGCGGCGATATTGGACATCGAGAATTCCCCCACCCGGCTTGTGCAAGCAGCAGGCCAAGTCGTTTTCGACCGTCACGCCAGGCGAGATGGGGTTCCGCCCCCTGTCGCCGGGCAGGATCGACCCGGCAATTCCTGCCGGTCGGCATCGAAACGAGGGTGCCCGGATATGATCGCGCCGAAAAGATCTTTGATTCAGCATGGAAATATCGCTGGCACGTTTCCTGCTGCATGGCTTGCGAACGGATACCATCCAACAGGGGAACAGGCCATGTCGGTTTTCGGCGCACTCAACACGGCAGTCAGCGGCCTGTCCGCGCAGTCGCATGCTTTCACGGATATCAGCAACAATATCGCGAACAGCCAGACGGTGGGATACAAGGCTACCGAAACCAGCTTCAGCGATTACGTACTGACCTCGGCCGCCACGCAGGGAACCTCCGAAACGGTCCGTGCCGCGACGACCTACCAGAACCAGAGTCAGGGAACGATCACCGCCAGCTCCAACAACCTGGCCTTGGCGATTTCCGGCAATGGTTTCTTCAATGTGGCGGAAGAAAGCGGCGATTCCTCGTCCAGCTCGACAGCCTTCCAGACCACGAACTACTACACCCGCAACGGCGATTTCACGCAGAACAACCAGGGCTATCTGGTCAACTCTTCCAATGAATACCTGAAGGCCTACACGGTGAATCCGGACGGATCGGTCAACACCACCAGCCTTAACCCGATCAACGTGTCCAATGTGACGTTCCGTCCGACCCAGACCGGCACGATCACCTATGGAGCAAGCCTGCCGGGAAGCGCCGCTGCAGGTAGCGGAACGAGCGCGGCGACAACGCAATCGCAAACGATCTACGACTCGTCGGGCACTGCTCATACGGTCGCCTTCAACTGGACGCCGGTGAGCGGATCGACGAACAGCTGGACCGTGTCGTCCACGGTCGACGGAGCATCCGCGCCGAGCGCGTCGGCGCTGGTGACGTTCGGCTCCGACGGGACCATGCAATCCGTCGCGCAGCAAACCAATATGGGCTCGACCCCGCCGGCCTATGGTCCCGCCACGACGATTGCCGGCTCCACCGCCAGCTTCACCGTGCCGACCGGTTTGAGCGGCGGCACCCAGACGTTGACGGTCAAGCTGGGCTCGCTCGGCTCCAGCTCCGGAACGGTGATGTCGACCAATCCCGCCAGCACCGGGTCCGCCGCCACCATCCAGAGCGATAGCGTGACATCGGGTTCCTATACCGGCATCACCATGACATCGGATGGAAACATCCTGGCGACATTCGACAACGATCACTCGCAGCTGATCGGCAAGATCCCGCTCGCCACTTTCGCCAATGCGAACGCGCTGACGGCGCATGACGGCCAGGCCTACACCTCGTCATCCGGATCCGGCACCGCGATGCAGTCCCTGGCGAGCCAGAACGGTGCGGGCGCGCTGGAAACCTCGTCGGTGGAAAACTCGACTACGAGCCTGGATACCGATCTGACCCTGCTGATCACCGCGCAGCAGGCCTACGGCGCCAACGCCAAAGTGGTGACCACGGCCAACGATATGCTGCAGACCGTTCTGGCGATGAAGCAGTAGCATTAACCTTTTCTAAACCATTGGTCTCTACGGTGATGCTTCGTGCAGTCGGCTTGGAGAATGGCGGGAGAAAGCCGTGGGGCTCAGCAGTTCACTGGCGATCGCGTCCAGCGGTTTGTCGGCGCTTCAGTCGGAGTTGGCTGTTGCGTCACAAAACGTTTCGAATGCGAGCACCGTCGGCTACGTCGCAGAGCAATCGAATGTTTCGTCACGCACGGCGGGTGGCCAGGGTGGCGGCGTTGTTGTCGGACTGACCACGCGTGCGGTGAACACGGCGCTGGAAAACAGTCTCTATAGCCAGAATGCCGTTGTCGGTAGCCTGAACACTATCAATGACGGCTTGTCGACCATCTCGGCGCTGCAGGGTTCAACCAGCGCGGATGCCGGCAGCAGCAACACGCTGGCGGACAATGTCGGCAATCTGCAGACGAGCCTGACAACGCTCGATGGCGACCCGACCAACCAAACCGCGCAGCAAGCGGTGGTGAGTGCTGCCAAGACATTGGCAAGCGGCCTGAACTCCACGTCCGCGGCATACCAAACTGCACGCCAGGCGGCACAGGAAGCGATCGTCGACCAGGTCGATAGTGTGAACCAGGACCTCCAGCAGATCGGTACACTGTCGAGCCAGATCGGTCAGCTCCGGGCGATGGGCCAAAGCACTGCCGATCTGGAGAACCAGCGCGCGGCAGCGATGAGCAGCCTGTCCGGCGTGCTGTCTGTGAAGTTCCAGGAAACCTCCACCGGCGACATGCTGGTGAGCACCGCCGACGGCACCAACCTGCCGACCCATCAGACCGACGGCCCTTTGTTCACCACGGATGCGACGCTCGATGCTTCGACATCGTATCCTGGCACGATTCCCGCTATCACCTTGCATGTGGACGGCACGCCGTCTTCCACGCCGGACAGGGATGTCACCGCCTCGCTGTCCGGCGGCACGCTTGGCGGCAACATCCAGCTTCGCGACCAGATTCTGCCCACGATGCAGGCGGAGCTCGATTCGTTTTCGCAGACTCTCGCCTCGCGGTTCGATGCGCAGGGCCTAACCTTGTTTTCCAATGCTGACGGCACCGTGCCGGGGACCAACCCGACAGCGACGGCTCCCGCCGGTCAGCTCGGTTTTTCTGCCACCATCCAGGTCAATCCCGCCGTCGTCGCCGACCCGTCTACCGTGCGGGACGGCACGCATGACGTTGTGGGATCGGCCACCGGCGCGTCCGCCTTCACGGTGAATACCACGCGCGGCAGTAGCGACACCACCTTGCTGAGCCGCCTGCTTACGTTTTCACTCGGCACCACCGTGCAGCCGGGAGTCAGTCAGGTGCCTTCCTCGACGACAGGCCTGGGCGCTAACGGGACCCTTTCCGCACCTTATAGCGGGAGCGGATCGCTGACCACTCTCGCAGCGACGCTCACGAGTGCGCAGGGAGCGACCATCAGCGATACCTCCAGCGCCTTGTCGGACGGAACCGCCCTGCAGACGGCGATGACCAGCAAGATTTCCTCGGTATCCGGTGTCTCGGTGGACGATCAGATGGCGGCCATTGTCGCTCTCCAGAACGCGTATTCGGCCAATGCCAAGGTGATCACGGCAGTGCAATCAATGTTCACATCCCTCCTGACCGCCATAAGCTGAGGTTCGCCATGACGATTCCCAGCATCAATGGCGGCTCGCCGTCCATGCTGTCCCTGACCGGGGCGCTGGATCGTCTGAACAGCCAGTACACGTCGCTGCAGAGCCAGACGGCTTCCGGCGTCGTGTCGGACAGCTATGCTGGCCTCGGCTCCAATCGCTATCAGGCTCTGTCGTTACAGCCCCAACTGACCGCGATCGGCGGCTGGCAGCAGAACGTTTCCACGGCCCAGAACAACCTGAGCGTGGCGCAGACGGCATTGAGCCAGATCGCCAGCATCGCCAATACGCTGCAGACCAACCTGATCACCCTGCAGAGCGATCAGAGCGCATCCACCGTCAGTGCCGTGGCCACCCAGGCGCGTCAGGCACTGACGACGCTCGCGTCACTGGCCAATACGCAGAACGGCAACATCTACGTCTTTGGCGGCACTCAGCAGGACAGTCCGCCTCTGTCGGATCCGGGCAATATCCTCCAAAGCAATACTGTGACGTCGATTGGCGCCAGCGTGGCGTCGCTCGGAACGACAGGGGCCGACGCGGTGGAAAGCGCAACATTGGCGGCCGCTTCCGATAACAGCCCGGGTCAATCGCTCTTCTCTTCCGCGCTCAGCACCGATCCGGTGACGGCGAACGCGCAGGCGCAAAGCACGATCGTGGGGTCGGACAATCAACTCACGGTCGGTTTTGTTCTGACGGGGGGTACGGCACCGACATCCGGTTCGACCGGCTCGCCAATCCGCGATCTGATTCGCCAGCTTGCCGTCGTGGCGAGCTTGCCGAGCGCCGATTCGAGCAGCCCGGCGTTTTCCAGCCTCGTGAACACCATGGTCGGCAGTGTGCAAGCGACGGGTGCGGCAATCACCAATACTCAGGCAGCGCTGGGCCAGACCCAAAGTGATCTCACCACCCAATCCGGCTCGCTATCGACTTTGTCGGACGCTTTGACCGCGCAACTCGGCAGTTTGAAAGATGCCGATCCGGCGACGGTGGCAACGCAGCTTTCCGATATTCGGAACCAGCTTACGGCATCGTATAGTTTGATCGCGGATATGAAAGGATTGTCGCTTGCCTCCTATATTTGACGGAGTGGATTAACGTTTCTGCAACTGACCTTGAGTTATGGTCTCAAAACGCGAATGGCGATCCGGTTGTTCGCAGGATACGGTGTCGAATGTCTCATCTCGTGCTTGAACTTCGCCCTGGCGAGACGATGCTGGTGAACGGGGCTGCCATACGCTTCAGGAACCGATGTCGGGTCGAGCTGGTGTCGAAGGCGCGTTTCCTGTTCGGCAAACAGATCCTGGAGGATCATGACGGTGCGAGCGTGCCGGAGCAGCTCTATTGCGCCATCCAGGCTCTCTATGTTGGCCAGGCTGACAATCAGGCCGAGGCACGTGCGCGCGTCGACGCCTTGCTCGTCGAGCTGGACGGGACGATATTGCCTGGCGTGCCGGATGCGGTAGGGCAGATCGGCGGCTTGATCGATCGTGGCGAACTCTACGCGGCTCTCAAGCTGCTGCGAGGTGCTTTGAAGCCGGCCCCGATGAATACGGCTCAGCCGAGGATCGCAGAAGCCATCTAGCCCGCCTTTGGCAGAAGGAAGCATGGGAGGGATTCCCTTGTTGTCTGATGGCTGATTCATGGGAGACCGGCTGTGGCGGGGGCTGGTGGTGGATGGGGATTGGCGGGCGGATCTCGATGCGTGGTTGAAGCCGTTTCTGGCGGGATTGAGCCACAAGGCGCAGCGCAGCATGTGTCCGGCCTACAGTGCGGGTCTGATTGGGCCGGGTGATCGCAAAAGCATCCAGCCGATAGCGGCGCGCACGGGTGAGATCCGCTATGACCGGTTGCATCACTTCGTCAATGCCGGCGTCTGGGACAGCGCCCCGCTCGAGGCCGCCCTGTGGCGTCATGCCGATCATCTGGTGGGCGGGGCCCGGTCGTTCCTGATCATCGACGACACTGCCTTGCCCAAGAAGGGCATGGCGGCGGATCAGCTGGCGGCGGGGAACCAAAGGCGGTCTCGCCGCTCGGTTTGCTGCCGTCCAGATCAGGATCGCGGACGGGCCATCAAGGCGCGATGGGTCTGCGAGCAGGCCCACCAGCAACTGAAGGAGGAACTGGGCCTCGATCACTTCGAGGGCCGATCATGGGTCGGGCTGCATCGCCACGCCCTGCTCGGCATGATGGCCTACGCATTTCTGCAGGTCTGCCGCCTCAAGGCGGCGGTGCGGAAAAAAACCATCCCCGGTCCACCACCCCAGCCCAGCCTGCCGGCGAGCCGTCAGGCCATCCTCGATCGCATTCTCAAGCCACCATGCGCGCAACGCTCTCCCTGCAGCAGGACACTCAGTCCGCGGTCGTCACATAAAGGGCCAAAGTGGTGATAGGTGTTTAGTCCCGTGGTGTGGTGATACGGATCCTCAGGCCGCACGGGACTAAGTAGGTTCTCGGCATATCGGCCGCTACCCAAAGGCGGCCTGAACTCAAAGCTGCACACTGCCTGCGACGGTCAGGGCAGGCCGGTTGCCTTGTTGCTGACTGAAGGACAACGCAGCGATCGTCATGGTGCCGCCCTGCTCCGCCCGGTCCTGCCATGCGCGCGCGACCTGATCGGCGACCGCGGCTACGACAGCAGCCTGTTCCGAACGGCCCTGGCAGAGCGCGGCATCAATCCGGGCATCCCCTCCACGCTGTCACGAAAACGGCCTCTACTCTACGATCGTATGTTCGACCGCCCGCTTCACCGGATCGAGACCATGTTCGGAAGATTCAAGGACCGGCGCCGCGTCGCAACCCGCTACGACCGATGCCTCCGTCTCGGCCATCTCCATCGCAGCCGCCGTCATCTTCCGGCTGCGAAGACCAAGAGCGCTGAGCTTGGACCATGGCACATCAATCACATCCCAAACGGAATATGAACGTCCGGAGACGAGCAAACGCCGCTACCAACCGACACATCACCGACATTCAGTTCCGCATTCGATAGGGAACGACACCACGTTCACCGGTTCCGGTATCCAGATTGCTGCCCGCCTGAGGTACCGCACGGTGGCGGCAATCGATCCGCTCACAGGCCCGGCAGCCTGGTCCGATCGGGTCGGCTATGCTTGGATCGAGCAAATCAAGACCAGTCGCATAGACCGTCTGTACAGCATAGGAGAGCTCGCAGCCGATGACAATCGCAACGTTGCGCGGTCGGCTGAGATAAGCGCCACCTCGCCGACCCACGGTCCGCGCAATGTTAAGGTAGGATACTTGATCGGGCGTGCTCGCCACCTGGACGATGAGATGGCCCGGCTGAATGAAAGCACGGTACACATTCCAGAGCGGGCAAGGGCCGCCGAAACGCGAAAACTTGAAGCGCGTGGCGCTGCTGCGCTTGAGGACGTTCCCGGCAATGTCTGTCTTGACGAGAAAAAATGGAATGCCGGCCGCTTCCGGCCGCTGCAACGTGCTCAGACGATGACAGACCTGCTCGAAGCTCGTCCCGAAGCGGTTTTGCAACCGTTCGATATCGTAGCGCAGCGCTCGGGCTTCGGCGAGAAAACGCCCATAGGGCATGATCAGGGCACCAGCGAAATAGTTCGCCAGCGCGACCCGCGCGAGCGCCCGCGCTTCTGGACCGGAGAAGGTCGCCTTGCGTATCTCGCGCTGGATTTCCTGACGCTGCTCGATCGACCCGATGACATGGGCGATCCAGAATAGCCGGCTTTCCGCCGAGGCTTCCTCCGCCAGCAACAGGGTTTTGCTGCTCCGCTGCAAGCGCCATACCGTGCCGCTGCTCAGTAGCCCGGAATCCTCGACGATGGAGATGCCATGGCGGTCGCGCAGCAGCCGGGCGAGATCTTCGCGCAAGCTGGCCGCACCGCCCAGTGGGGCCGCCTCCGCCAGGCGTTCGGCTGCGCGATCCAGCCGGTCGAAGTAGTTGACCCGGGACTGCACCCAATCGCCCACCTCATCATAGGCGAAGCTGGGAGCGCTGCGGAATCCCTGTGCCTCGGCCTGAGCGGCAGATAGGGGGCGAGCGACGCCACCGGAGGGATGCTGCAATGCCTGGTGCTGCTCTGCCAGGGCGAGATAGGCCTTGTAGAGCGTGAGGAAGCGGTCGGCGACAGCAGGCGACGCCCGTACTGCGGCATTCGCTTCCTCGGCCGAGACCGGAGCCTGGGCGAAAAGCGGATCCCCCGTCACCTCGCGAAGGCTGCTTGCCATGCGTTCATCCTCCGCATCCGCGAAATGGCTCGCTGGCACCCCCAGGATGGCTGCCACCCGCAAACGGAGTGGCATCGGCAGCGGCCGGACATCCGCCTCCAGCTGGCTGAGATAGCTGGGGGAGATGCCGAGCCTTCCGGCCAGGGCAGCCTGAGAAAGCTGCCGGCCCAATCGCAACCGGCGCAGCCTGGAACCGGCGAAGACCTTTCTGCTGCGTGAGGAGTTGATCGTCGTGACCTTCACAAGATTAGCAGGGATAGCCTTGCATATTGACCGCTTTCGACAAAGAGCATTCTGACGCACGCGGCCGAACGGTGGCAAACTTGGCAGAAGACGAATCAGGGGAGCCGTTGCCATGTTGACCCACGAAGTCCGCGTTCATCCGGAAAAAGACCGCCTGCCAAGGGATGGACAGCTCGCCTGGAAGATCGCCGAAGTCGCGGCAGATCCGGTGCCGGTACTTCCAGAGGTCACCCAGATGATCATCAACCGGATGATCGACAATGCCTCTGTCGCGATTGCCGCGATCAATCGTCATCCCGTCGTCTCAGCCCGCAGCCAGGCGGTGAGCCACCTCCGCCCCGGCGGCGCCACGGTGTTCGGTCTCGGCCCGGATGTGCGCGTGCATGCCGAATGGGCGGCCTGGGCCAACGGCACCGCGGTGCGAGAACTCGATTATCACGACACCTTTCTGGCCGCCGACTACAGCCATCCCGGCGACAATATTCCCCCCATCCTCGCTGTGGCGCAGCAATGCGGCGCCGATGGGCAGGCGCTGCTCCGCGGCATCGCCACAGGCTATGAGATCCAGGTCAATCTCGTCCGCGCCATCTGCCTGCACAAGCACAAGATCGACCACGTCGCTCATCTCGGACCTTCCGCCGCAGCCGGAATCGGCACCCTCCTGGGCCTGTCGCCGGAGGTGATCTACCAGTCCGTGCAGCAGGCGCTCCACGTGACGACGGCGACCCGCCAGAGCCGCAAGGGAGAGATCAGCTCCTGGAAGGCTTTCGCCCCCTCGCATGCAGGCAAGCTCGCGGTGGAGGCGGTGGACCGCGCCATGCTGGGCGAAGGCGCGCCCAGCCCCATCTACGAAGGCGAGGACAGCGTCGTCGCCTGGATGCTGGACGGCAAGGACGCGCTCTATTCTGTGCCGATGCCGGCGCCGGGAGAAGCGAAGCGGGCGATCCTCGACACCTACACCAAGGAGCATTCGGCCGAATATCAGAGCCAGGCCCTGATCGATCTGGCCTTCCGTCTCGGCAAGCAGATCATCGACTGGAACGATGTCGCCGACGTGCTGATCGAGACCAGCCACCACACGCACTACGTCATCGGCACCGGCTCCAACGATCCGCAGAAATTCGATCCCCAGGCCTCTCGCGAGACGCTGGATCATTCGATCATGTATATCGTGGCCGTCGCATTGCAGGACGGCGTCTGGCATCATGTGCGCAGCTATCTGCCCGAGCGGGCGCAGCGTCCGGACACGGTGGCGCTGTGGCGCAAGATCCGCACGACCGAGGATCAGCAATGGACGGCGCGCTACCATTCCGAGGATCCAAACGTCAAAGCCTTCGGCGGGCGCATCACCATCACGTTAAAGGACGGCACCACCCTCGTCGACGAGCAGGCCGTCGCGAACGCCCATCCCCTCGGAGCCACGCCCTGGACGCGCCCCGATTACGTGCGCAAGTTCAAGACGCTAACCGAGGGCATCCTGGAGCAGCGCGAAATCGACCGCTTCCTCGATCTCGTGCAGCGCCTGCCTGAATTGCGGGCCGAGGATCTGGCGAACCTCACCATCGCTCTCCCGCCGGGCGCACTGACGAACAGAACCGAGCGCGGCATCTTCGGCTGGGCGCGCTAGCGCCCGGCAATGACCACGAGGGACTCCAGACAATGAGCGAAACCGCCACGACGCCCAAGCCCAAGAAATCCGTTGCCCTGTCCGGTGTCGTCGCCGGCAACACGGCGCTGTGCACCGTCGGCCGCAGCGGCAACGATCTGCATTATCGCGGCTACGACATTCTCGACATCGCCGAAAGCAGCAGCTTCGAGGAGATCGCCTATCTTCTTGTTCACGGGACGTTGCCGAATGCGGCCGAGCTCGCGGCGTACAAGACAAAGCTGAAGGCGCTGCGCGGCATTCCGAACGCGGTGAAGCAGGTGCTGGAAACGCTGCCCGCGGCAGCGCATCCGATGGACGTGATGCGCACTGCTGTTTCCGCTCTCGGCTGCGTGCTGCCGGAAAAGGACGATCACGGCCATCCCGGCGCTCGGGACATCGCGGACCGTTTGCTCGCCAGCCTCGGCTCAATGCTGCTCTATTGGTATCATTACAGCCACAGCGGCGTCCGGATCGCGGTGGAAACCGAGGACGACAGCATCGGCGGCCATTTCCTGCATCTGCTACACGGCAGGCCTGCGCCAGAGAGCTGGGTGCGCGCCATGCACACCTCGCTGATTCTCTACGCCGAACACGAGTTCAACGCCTCGACCTTTGCCTGCCGCGTCGTGGCGGGCACAGGTTCCGACTTTCACTCGGCGATCACCGCCGGTATCGGGGCGCTGCGTGGCCCGAAACACGGCGGCGCGAACGAATTCGCCTTCGAGGTGCAGAAGCGCTACGCGACGGCCGATGAGGCTGAAGCCGACATAAGGCGCCGTGTGGAAGCGCGCGAGGTCATCATCGGCTTCGGCCACCCTGTCTATACGATCGCCGACCCCCGCAATATCGTCATCAAGACGGTTGCGCGGCAGCTTTCGTCCGAAACCGGCAACATGGCGATGTTCGCGATCGCCGACCGAATCGAATCCGTCATGGCCGACACCAAGCGGATGTTTGCCAATCTGGATTGGTTCAGCGCCGTCTCCTATCACGCGATGGGCGTGCCGACGGCCATGTTCACGCCGCTCTTCATCATCGCCCGCGTGGCGGGGTGGAGCGCGCATATCATCGAGCAGCGGATGGATGGCAAGATCATCCGCCCGAACGCCAACTACATCGGGCCGGACAACAGGGCCTTCGTGCCATTGGCCGAGCGCAGCTGAAGGAAAACGGAGATGACCTATCTCGTCGGCGACGACATGCCGGCCGAACCGGCAGGGGTGCGGTTCCGTCGTCTCGTGGAGCGTGGCGGCATCCTGCAACTGCCGGGCGCCCATAACGGGCAGGCGGCGTTGCAGGCACGCAAGGCCGGATTCGAGGCGCTGTATCTCTCCGGTGCGGCAATGACGGCGAGCATGGGCCTGCCCGATCTCGGCGTCATAACCGTGGATGAGGTCGCCTTCTTCATCCGCCAGATCGCCCGCTCCGCGCGGCTGCCGCTGCTCGTGGATGGCGATACCGGTTACGGTGAAGCGCTCAACGTCATGCACATGGTGCGCAGCTTCGAAGAAGCGGGAGCTGGCGCCGTCCATATCGAAGACCAGCTTCTGCCCAAGAAATGCGGGCATCTCAACGACAAGAAGCTCGCCGATGCGCACGACATGGCAATGAAGATCGCCGCCGCAAAGAAGGCGCGGCGTCATCTCTACATCATCGCGCGCACCGACGCCGCGGCGAGCGAAGGGATGGACGGCGCGGTCGCGCGGGCGCAGCTCTATCTGGAGGCGGGTGCCGATGCGATCTTCCCGGAAGCGCTGACCAATGCGGAGATGTTCCGCGAATTCGCGCGCCGGGTCTCAGCGCCCCTGCTTGCGAACATGACGGAATTCGGCCGCACCCCCTTCTTCACCGCGTCCGAGTTCGAGGAGATGGGCTACCGAATGGTGATCTGGCCGGTCAGCTCCCTGCGCGTCGCCAACAAGGCGCAGGAGCGTCTCTACGCCGCAATCCGCCGCGACGGCGGCACGCATGCGATGGTCGACGCCATGCAGACCCGTCAGGAACTCTACGACACTATCGGCTACAGCGACTACGAGGCTCTGGACAGTTCGATCATCGAGACCGTCCTGCCGGAGGGCATGCCGGAGAGATAGGCATCCTGCAAATCTTCCAGAGGGGCGTCAGTCAAGTTGACGCGGTCTGCAATTCCGACACCCGCAGTAACACCGAACCGGACTCACGGCACGGCTCGGCATGGCATCAGGCACAGAGTGAACCAGATAGGTGCCCGTAATTTGCTGATGAGGTGAATCATCGCCACGGCTGTAGGGTGGAAAGAACTGCTGGTGGCGGCGCTATGGCGTGTCCACGTCGATGCGAGCACATCGTTTCCTGGCAGGCCGATCGACCACTGCCGCAAACAGGCGCTTCGTCATCGCGATACACTCCGCAGGACGTCGATCAGCGAAGCTGACAGGGCCAGCGCCTGCGGAGCGCATCCGAGATCATCGGCCTGTCGGCGCTGTCTGAGATGGCGGCCGTGGTCAGGTTCGCCCGCAACAAGCGGCTATCCGACCGCGATGTCCCGTTCGCGACCAACGATCTGCTTACCTGCGTCACACACTCTCGCCGCCGCCGATCACCTGAGCGGTCTGGCTGGCGTCCCGCCCTGTCTGCTCGCAGTTGCGTATCAGACCGACGTCGGAGACGATCTGGAACAGGAAACGCCGAGCCAGTTCACGGAACCAGCCTCAGGCCGTGCGGCGGGTCAGTTCCGCTGACATAGCTCTGGCGGATCGCTCCGCGATTGCCGAAACAAACACGCTATAGTCCAGAAGAATTCGGGGAACGAACTGCATTGCTCACCTTGCGGAACGCGATCTCGGGTGAGCGCCCATCCGTCCGGGACATCGGCATGATCGGGTCGATCCGCACCATTCCCCGGCCGAACGGTCAAACGGATAGCGCATGATCTTGCGGGCGATCCTGGCCGTCGGGCTCGCTGCCCCGCCGTCTATATTCAGAGCTCAAATGACGACGGAGCCAGTTTCCAATCAGAGAAGGCTCTCAGATCTCCCGAGCAATGGCGCGGCCCGCCTGGCGGCCGCTGAACAGGCAGCCGCCGAGGAAGGTGCCCTCCAGCGAACGATAGCCGTGCATGCCGCCGCCGCCGAACCCCGCCGCTTCGCCGGCCGCGTACAGCCCCGGCACGATCGCGCCGTCTTGGCCGAACACCCGTCCGCCAAGGTCCGTCTCGAACCCGCCCAGCGTCTTGCGGGTCAGGACATTCAGGCGCACCGCGATGAGCGGGCCATGATCAGGATCGAGCAAGCGATGCGGCTTTGCTGTGCGGACCAGCTTGTCGCCCAGGTATTTGCGAGCGTTGTGCACGCCCATGACCTGACTGTCCTTGGTGAAGGGATTGACCATCTCGCGGTCGCGCGCCTCGACCTCGCGACGGACCGAGGCCGGGTCGAGGAGATCCTCTCCCACCAGACGGTTCATCCCGCTGACCAGGGTATCCAGATCCGCGCTGACGACGAAGTCCGCGCCATGGGCCTTGAAGGCCTCGACCGGCCCCGGCGCGGCCTTGCCGACCGCGCGGCCGGCGACCTTTCGCCAGTCGCGCCCGGTGATGTCGGGGTTCTGTTCAGAGCCGGAGAGCGCGAACTCCTTGCGGATAATACTCTGGGTCAGGATGAACCAGCTATGGTCCAGACCCGTCTTGCGCAGGTAATCAAGCGTACCCAGCGTATCGTAGCCGGGATAGAGCGGTACCGGCAGCCGTGCGCCCCGCCCGTCCAGCCATAGCGACGACGGCCCCGGGAGGATGCGGATGCCGTGATTGGGCCAGATCGGGTTCCAGTTCTCGAGCCCCTCGACGTAGTGCCACATCCGATCGGGATTGATCAGCCGGCCGCCAGCGGCCTCGGTGATCGCCATCATCCGCCCGTCCACGTGCTCGGGCACGCCTGAGACCATGCGCGCTGGCGGCTTGCCCAGGCGCGTGGGCCAGTTCTTACGCACCATGTCGTGGTTCCCGCCGATGCCGCCGCTGGCGATCACGACGGCGGAAGCGTGAAGCTCGAAGTTGCCGACCACCTCGCGGCTGGTGCGCGCCCCGCGCTCTGTCGCGCTCGGCTCCAGGATCACGCCCGCCACGCCGTCCACGGCGCCTCCGCTTCGGGTGATCGCATCCACGCGATGGCGGAAGCGAAATTCGATGCGGCCTGCCTGCTCGGCCGCAAGCGCGCGACGTTCAAAGGGCTCTACGACGCCAGGTCCCGTGCCCCAGGTCACGTGGAAGCGTGGGACGGAGTTCCCGTGGCCGTTCGCATTGCCGCCTCCCCGCTCGGCCCAGCCCACGATCGGGAAAAAGCGATGGCCCATCTGGCGTAGCCAGCTTCGCTTCTCCCCGGCTGCCCAGGCGACGTAGGCCTCCGCCCAGCGGCGGGGCCAGGCATCCTCCTCCCGGTCGAAGCCGGCCGTGCCGAGCCAGTCAGACCAAGCAAGATCAAAGCTGTCGCGGACGCCCAGGCGCCTCTGTTCAGGGCTGTCGACGATAAACAGGCCTCCAAGCGACCAGAAAGCCTGGCCGCCGAGGTTCTGACGCGGCTCCTGGTCGAGCACGATCACCCGCTTGCCAGCATCTGCCAGCTCGGTAGCCGCAACTAGGCCTGCGAGCCCTGAGCCCACCACGATCACATCCGCGTCGGACATCGTCCCCTCGCGCCATCAATTGAGATATGATCTCTATATGATCCTTACTGTCACTGATGACAATAGCGAGCCTTCGCCCCGAAGGCGTATCCGCCGCACGCCCGATGCCGCTCGCGAGCTGGCCCTTGACGCAGCTCATCGCCTGCTGGTGCAGGGTGGGCCTGCGGCGGTGACCCTGAAGGCAGTGGCCGCCGCGACGGGGATGCGGCATGGCAACTTGAACCATCACTTCGGCTCCGTCGCCACACTGCACTCAGCCTTGTTCTCACGGATGGCGCAACGCCTCTCCACACGGGCCTCCGAAGCCGTCGCGCGATTGCGTCGGGGCGAAAGCTCGGCCGAAGATGTCGTGGACCTCGTGTTTTCGACCTTTGTCGAGACTGGCTGCGGACGCCTGATCGGCTGGCTGGCTGCGGCGGGCGAACAAGACGCGCTGGAGCCGATTTTCGCCTCGCTTCGCGGAAGTGTCGAGGCCTACAGGGCAGGCGAGCCGGCCGGTCTGCCGAACGCCGAACGCGGGGCCGGGCCGATCGCACTGGAATTGATCTGCCACGCTCTGACCGCCAGCCTGGTCGGGGAGCGGCTCGAGGCGGCGACGCACATGCCACCGGGTAGCCTGCGCCGCCTTGCGATTGCCCAGCTTATCGCACTGAGAGCCACATAGCCCTCCCAGTTGTCGGTCGCGGGCGCATACTGTCTCGATTGACAATAGGGCTTATAGCCTGTCTGCTCTGGTCGAGTTCGCGGCAAGACGAACTCAGGGAGGGATGCGCTATGGTCCGAGGCGAAGCCGTGGCCAGTATCGCCGCACTCGCATTGCTGATTCTCACGCGCGGATCGGCAATGCCGCTTCAACGGCGCCGGCTGTTCGGTTTCGGCAGCAGCCTGACCGACATTCACACGGCCTTCGGCAAAGTACTGGCATCGATACAGGTGCTTTTACCGAGCGTCTATCCCGGCGCGCGGAGGTCTAGCAGCGGGAAGACGTTTTCCGCCAAATTTGCAACTTACTCCAATACACCGTCGATTTTGGCAAGCACCTATACAGATCCTGGCTTTCAGCCTGGCACCGCCCATGCGGCCAACGCAGTTTTTCGGGACATGCCGGGCAATGGGCGGCAGATGCATAGCGCTGTCGTTCTGGGAACACGCCTCATACCCACTGACCTGATTGCACCCTCACCCGGCAGCATCGCCGGCATGCATACCCCGGCGATCCGCTATCGAGGCCGGGACCAGCACGATTCTGGTGGATATTTGTGGGTGCCTGAGTTGACAGGATTCCCGTGTCGGGTCTCACGCATCGCTGTCTGTCATTCCGATCATCGGCGTATCCCGCCGAGCCGCAAAAGAACAAGCCGAACACAACGCTTGATCACTCCTTTGCGTGACGCAGGATACGGAACCCTAATGAAATGAGAATACGCCGCCCCTACCGGGTGCCACCAAGCCGTAGATCTGGAAACACCGCACCATTCTATCGTCTGAAACGAGTCGTACCCGGAACGGATCGACCGCAAAAATATGGCCGGGAGCAAATGAGTATTAGAACCAGAACGCTGTTTCTTGTCGCAGCCTGCACCACACCAGCGACGGCTTTCGCATCCGGTCTGCAGCTCCGCGACTTCGATCCGCAATCGACCGGCTCGGCCTATGTCGGCGGCGTGACACGCGCCAACGACCCGGCGACCGTCATGCTGAACCCGGCCGGAATGACCGACCTGGAGGGTATGCAACTCGAGAACAACGCCTATTTCGTCTCGCCGAACGTCTCTTTCAACGCCAGGAACGTGAACGCGGCGGGCGGCCTGACGAGCGGATCGACCAGCGGCCACCTTGCGGACCCGGCGGCGGCGGGTGCTGCGTACGGCGTGCTGCCGCTCGGACCGAACTGGCGCATCGGCTGGGGCCTGACCAGCCCGTTTGGCGGCCGCATCGACTATCCCTCCGACTGGGTCGGGCGCTATCACAGCCTCGTCACCTCGATCACGATCTTCGATGCGACTGCGGCGATCGCCTGGCGCGTCAACAAGCATCTGTCGATCGCGGCGGGACCGCAGATCGCCTATGGAAGCGCTCGCTTCACGGAGGCGCTCAACCTCGGCCCGGCATTTGATGCCGGCGCGGGAACAATCGGCGAGATCAGCGGAAACGGTTTCGCCTACGGATATATTGCTGGTCTTCTCTACAAGATCGACGACAGAACGAGAATCGGCATCAACTATCGCTCGCGGCTGCAGGTCAACTACTGGGGCAAGCAGCAGATCACCACCAATAACGCCATCTCCGCAATCCCTGCCATCAAGAACCTGCTCGTCTCTGAGAGTGGCCACGTGACCACGCAGGCGGCCTTACCCGATATTCTCAGCTTTGGCGTCGAACATCGGTTCGGCGATCGTCTCACGCTGCGTCTGGAGGCCGAGTGGTCGCATAACAGCCTGGTCCAGAACCTGGCCTTCGTGTCGGATCACGGCGTGCCGACGACGACAATTCCGGTTCCAGAACAAAACTCTTGGTTCGGCGGCATCTCCGCTGATTATCGGTTCACGCCGAAGCTTGATGCGTATGGAGGCTTTTCCTATGACGAGCGCGCGACGGCTGTGGATCAGCTGACCACGCGTATTCCTGATACCGACCGCTACACGCTGAGCGGTGGCCTGAGCTGGCAGGTTGCTCCACGTGTCAAGCTCTCGGTCGGCTATGCCCATATCTTCACCACTCCGCTGAACGTCGCCATTACCGAAGCCAGCACAGTCGGCAGCGCGGGGAAATTGATCGGCCGGTATGACCCCAGCGCGAATGTCGTCAACACGGGAATCGCGGTTCGATTTTGAATGTAAACCCGCGCCTCAGCCGTGACGCGGAGATCCCGTTGGCAACGAGTTGGGCCTCACTGCCCACAGGGAGGCCTGGAACGCACCTCAATCGTTCTGGCGGGTAGCGGAAGGGAATCATTGAGACAGGTCCGCTGAGTACAGGCGCTGATTGGCCATGAGCGAATGTGACGTATCGGATAAGGGCAAATACCGTCGAGTCTGATAGCGTTTGAGCAACCTCGCGGGGACGTACCGCGCTGATGGCTCGCTGGCTAAGGCGCTCCATGCGTCGAGCGCCGTCGTCCAGAACCGAAGCGTCACTGCAAACGATGTCAATCAAGGCCGGATGAACCCCTGTCTGACTATCAACTATTGCTTCCAACGATGGATATGGGCGCGCTCGAGAGGATGATGATGCGTAAAGGCGACCGAAATCCGATTCAGAAAGCCGTTCTCCTCGCTGGCACGGCTGCGGCAAGTCTGATGGGAGCCGTGGCGTTCGGCGGTTATGCCAAGGGTCGCAGCGTGCGTGCGCAGGCCGTCGTCGCGTTGCTTTGGGCAACGCGACGACGGCGCAGATTCGAGTCTGCTGAAAACCTTAAGATGGCCATCACCAAAAATCGTATGGCCGGCGCCGCTCCGCCGCCAAAGTCGGTCAAACGGCGATGGGACGTCACGGAGGAACAGCATCATGGGGCGCGCGTCTTCCTGGTCCGCCCCAAGGCGGTGGCCCCAAAGGGCACGATCCTCTATATCCACGGAGGCGGCTATGTCTTCGATCTAATCGGCCCGCACTGGACGATCATCGCGGCGCTGGCCGAGGCGACGGGCGCGCAAGTGGTCGTGCCCCTCTACCCTTTGGCGCCCGAGGCGGCATACAGGCAGGGCTTCGCGCTGCTTGAACATCTCTGGACAGGACTGACCGCGGGTGGGGCGCCGGTTGCCATCGCTGGAGATTCGGCCGGCGGCGGCTTCGCTCTGGCGCTTGCGCAGCGTATTCGCGATGCCGGCTGGGCGAAGCCTGCGGCGCTGCTGCTCTTCTCGCCATGGGTTGATGTGAGAACGAATGATCCGCTCCAGGCGGAAATCCAACCTCACGATCCGATGCTGTTCATGACAGGCGTCCGGCAGGCAGGAGAGATGTGGGCTGGTGGAGACGACCTTCAGTCCCCAATGGTCAGTCCGATCTTCGGACAGGTCGACAACCTCCCTCCAATCGCGATCTTTATCGGTTCGAGCGATATCCTCATGCCGGACGCCTGTCGCCTGCGCGACGCGCTGGCGTCGGTCGGCACGCCAGCCGATTTTCACGAATACCCGCGCATGTTTCACGTCTGGGTAGGCGCCCCGGTGCCGGAAGCCCGCATCGCATTGGGCGATGCTGGCGCCTTTCTGAAGCGGTGGCTCCATGGTGGCGCATGAGCGATAGGCCAACACACCTTTCGCTCCCAGAACTTGCCGCACCATAGCCTGTCCCTACCATGCGGATCTCTGCTCAGCCTGGCCGTACCGCTGCCTTGTCTGTCCAGATAGCTACATCCCAGGTGCTACGGCGGATGGTCTCGGTGCCTGGGTGGCCTTCGCCGCCGCCAACTCTTTATGGGCGGTCATAATTCCTTGCCTTAGACCGCTTTGGCACTGCCGGCGTTCAGGGGAGCGCCAGCTCAGCCTGCACACCGGCCCTCCCCGCCCGCAGCACCTCGCATAGCGCTTGGTAGTCGGCTGTCTGGATGGCGGCGCGGTAGCGCCGCTGCCCAGCCTTGCTATCGTTGCTGTATCTTACGGACGGTATCGCCACGCCACCTCGACGTAGCTCACGTCACGTGACTTAAAATCCGCCGCCCTTAGGGCGTGCCGGTTCGAGTCCGGTGGCGACCACCCCGGAAATCAACAGCTTGCGGCGATCTTTTCTCAGTCTTTCGGTCGTTTGAGCCGAGGCTGAGGCATCACCGGCGTTGTTGTGTTGGGCACGCGCTGCCTTGATTCCGCTCATGTTGGCCTGGTGATTCTGGTCCGGCGGCGCGATCAGCGTTTCCCGTGGTGCGTCGGCCAGTCGTTCCGGAGCTGGCGCGCTCATGGCAGGTGCATAACACCCTCTAGACCAAATTTCGTGGCCTAATCTCCGGCTGGCGATCTGGACTCACCTCCGCGTCATCGTTGCCCGGCATCACCAGGGTCGAACCGGATCGTCCGGATAAAAAGCCCTAGCAATCGGTCGTCGGGAGCAATTCGCAGTTCGCGGGGCGTGTGAAGCGCACCCTCACGAAGCGTGATCGTGAGCATTCCTTCAGCGTCTACGGCGGATTTAGGCACCCGAAACGTTTGAACTGTGCTGGTGGGCCCGAAGTGAAGCGTGTCGATCAACTGGCCGTTGATGACAACCGAAAAGGGCACCGGTGGCTGGCCTGATGGAAGCAAGGCGCTGCCGCCGATCGCCACCGTGAGAGGCCGGCCGATGGCCGTCAGCGGGAGTTTCGTCGCTATCACCGCATGACGCGCGATCGACCATACACCTTCAGGCTCCTGCTCGCCCCAGCCCTCAACGAGAAAATCATGCGCCAAAGGGGTCTTCGCGTCGAATTGGATCGTTTGATTGAGCGTTGGACCGGGGAAACGCAGACTGGGCGTTAAGTCCCAATGTCTGGCGCTAAGATTCAGCGCGCAGAGCCCGGAGACAAGGTGGTGTCGCAAGGCATAGAGGCCGACACGATCAATATAATCCCGGTCATCCACATCGGCGAACTGCCAGTCCGGCGGATTGAATGTCGAAAAGCCGTTGATCGTCGGCAGTCCATCGACCGCCGAGATCAGCATCGCATCCACATTGTGCCGATAGATTCGATCCGAAGCTGAGTTGCGCGTCGGAAACTCGGGCGAATGGCCGGTGACAAAAAACGCCCTGCATGCCCGCGGGGCAGGAGGAATGCTGTCCAGTAGCTGCAATCCTGCACGACGATCCAGCGCAATTGGAACGCTCGTCGCCTTTTCTTCCACTAGCAACCCGATCGAAAGAAGCGCGCAGAGCACGCGCGCGGCGACCAGATTGCGACGCGAAACCCATTGATCGATGCTCTGAAGCGTCAAAAGGGCTAGCAGAATGATCGGGACACTCAACACTAGGAAAAAGCGGGAAATGTCGCGGATGCCGTTTGCCCCCGGCACAAGCGCATAGACTACCCGCCATCCTTGCATGTGCGTCACCGCCAGTACCGCAGCGAGTGTACCGAGCGCAAGGGCGCTCCAGAGTCTCCCGGAGACCGAACCGACCCTCCGGCTGCGGGGAAGTTCGATCAGCGCCAGCAACACGCCAATCGCCGCGAGCGCGAGCAACAGAGGCGCGAAACCATTCGGATCAACGTTTTTCGTCGCATAGAAACTGAGGAGCCAATGAAGGGGTTTCTGCACAGCGCCATCGGCCAGACGCGGATTGATCAGATCGACCAGGCGCGGCGCGTAATCCCGCACATCGACGAACCGATGCGCACCGGACTCCTTGAGCTTCGGCACATAGACGAGCAGAAAAGGAACAATCCCCAGAACGGCCACTCCTGCGGCCAGAGCAGCCGGCCACCGGTCGGCCACGATCGCACGCCACGATCCACGCCAGGGGAGTGTGACGAGGAGACCGGGGATTGCGGTCAGAAGCAACAAGAGCGCGGTGAACCAGGCGGTGTAGAACGAGGTCAGCATCCAACTGTCGAAGAAAAGCGCCGCAGCCACTCCCCAAGCGGCGCCCCGGGCGCGTTTTCCAATGCGGGCGGCCTGGATGGCTCGATACACCAGGACAACCAAGAGGGGGATGAAACTCACGCTGAAAAGCTGGGCGTGGTTGCCTTGCACCGCCGCGTTCCCGGCAACCGTGAACAAGGCGGCTCCGAGAAGAGCCAAACCGAGGCGGAACCCGAAGACTGCACGTGCCATAATAAAAAAGGCGATGCACCCGATAGCTCGAACGACCATGCTGACAATTTCGGCACACAGGAAAGGGTCAAGTCCCTGCCAGCGACCGAGCGTGTAGGGAATGCCGTAGAGCAGCAGGCCGTCATTGTAACCGAGGCTGTCCGGATAGGGATAGAAATAGCTGACCCGATTCCAGACGGCGTTGCCGTCAAAGACCGCGCGCCAATGCTCGAGGATACTGATGCCGATCACGGCGTCGTTCTGGTCCCCAAAGAGCATGGTGAAACCATTTGCAATCTGCACATTGAAGAATTCAGCAACAGAGATTACGGTTACCAACAGTATTGCAATAAAGTCTCGAAACGAACTCTTATCCATAAAACCGCCAAACTGCCGGATTTCGGTTTCGGCTTAGCATGAAATCATGACGGCGGCCATTCAGCCTGAAGACTGCCTGTGGCGGGTCCCGAGCTTGTTGAGAAATTGGGGTTGATCCAAGCCGCGCAGCGCGCCCGGTTGGCAGCGTTTCTCTGTCTCCAGAAGGTGCGGCCAAGCGGGAACGGCCGTTTGCATGGGATCGCTCAGAGCAAAACGGTGCGGGCCGCCATTGAGCGGCACCGTCCGCCGGGCTTTGTCCTCCCCGGCAGGATCGGCTCCGGCGTAATCCTGTCCGGCTACGAGGAAACAAGGACGCTTGTGCGATCGGCCGCGATCACGGCAAATCGGCGTAACAGACGGACGCCTGCTGTCAGGGCGCTCCGCTTCCCGTTCTCCCCAACGCTGAGCCCACGGCGAAAGGTCGTCCATGCAGTTTGATGTGAAGCCGAGCACCAACCCGGTTCCGGAGGCGGAGCGCACGGCGCTGATCGCCCAGCCGAGCTTCGGCTCGGTGTTCACCGACCACATGGTGATGATCCGCCACACGGCCGAGGGCGGCTGGCAAACGCCCCTCCTGACCGCGCGCGCGCCGATCCCGATGGACCCGGCCTCTTCGGTCCTGCACTACGCGCAGGAAATCTTCGAAGGCATGAAGGCCTATCGCATCGCCGATGGCAGCACGGTGCTGTTCCGCCCCGAGGCCAATGCCGCCCGGTTCCGGCAATCCGCCGCGCGCATGGCCATGCCGGATCTGCCGCCGGAGCTGTTCGTGCGGGGCGTCGAAGAGCTGGTGCGCCAGGACCGCGCCTGGATCCCGACCATGCCGGGCGGCAGCCTCTATCTGCGCCCCTTCATGATCGCCACCGAGGCGTTCCTGGGCGTGCGTCCGGCGCGCGAGCATCTGTTCATGGTGATCGCCTCCCCCGTCGGCGCGTATTTCAGCGGCAAGACCGAGGCGGTCACGCTCTGGGTGTCGCAGACCTACACGCGCGCGGCGCGTGGCGGCACGGGTGCGGCCAAATGTGGCGGCAACTACGCCGCCGGGCTGCTGGCCCAGGCCGAGGCCACACGCAACGAGTGCCAGCAGGTGGTGTTCCTGGATGCGGCCGAAGGACGGTGGATCGAGGAGCTGGGCGGCATGAACGTGTTCTTCGTGCGACGCGACGGTTCGCTGATCACCCCGCCTCTGGGCACCATCCTGCCTGGCATCACCCGCGACTCGATCATGACGCTGGCGCGCGACATGGGCATGAGCGTGACCGAGCAGCCCTACGCGTTCGAACAGTGGCGCGCCGATGCGGAAGGCGGCGAGGTGGTGGAAGCCTTCGCCTGCGGAACGGCGGCCACGGTGGCGCCGATCGGGCGCGTGAAGTTCGAAGGCGGTTCGTTCGAGATGCAGTCCGGCGCGACGGCCGGCCTGGTGACGGAAACGCTGCGTCGCGCCTTGTTCGACATCCAGTTCGGACGCGTCGCCGACCAGCGCGGCTGGGTGCACCGGGTCTGAGGCGGGAAACCGGGCGCGGAGCGTCCGGTGCCGCGCACTATCGGCCGGGAGCGGGCTTTTCCACGTTCTCCGCGCCGTCGCGCGTGCCGCCATGGTTGTCCGCGCCCCCCGAATCGGGAGCGCCGGGCTTCTTGTGGTTGCCGGTGTTCTGCTGGTCGTCTGTATGACGGACGGACTGCTCCGTATGGTCCTGCTTCATGACCGTGCTCTTCCCTGTGTGCGGGACAAACAACGTGCAGGGCGGCAGACGGTTCGGAACGGTGGAGCGGGCGAAGGGAATCGAACCCTCCTCGGTAGCTTGGAAGGCTACAGCATTACCACTATGCTACGCCCGCATCTCCGGCCCCCTTCCTAGCGCCAACCCGAGCGCGACGGCAAGAGCCGGTGGAGTCGGCACAGGCGGCTCTTGACATCGGAGCCCGTACGCCGTCTTAACCTCCCTCGCGTCGGTTCCCCGGCTCGGTTCCCGTTCCGGGAGCCGGAACCCGAGGTGGCGCTGCAGGGGCGTAGCTCAATTGGCTAGAGCGCCGGTCTCCAAAACCGGAGGTTGCGGGTTCGAGACCCTCCGCCCCTGCCAGCCGCCCGCCTTTCCGTGTTACGGATCGGCGATTGGCGCAGCGTGATCCATCTCGTCCACCCTTGAAAAACCGGTGAAGGTGCTCCTTGGCGGTCAGTCCTGCGAAATTCGTCCGCGAGGTGCGCTCGGAAGTGACCAAGGTCACGTGGCCGTCGCGCCGCACGACCTTGATCACCACCGGTCTGGTGGCGGCGATGGCGACGCTCACCGCCGTGTTCTTTTTCGCGGTGGACCAGATCATCGGTCTGGGCGTGCGCGTTCTGTTTGGTCTCGGCGCGTGAACGGCGCCGCGGCATTGGGAGTCTGAGGAAGCGGTCATGGCGAAGCGTTGGTACGTCGTCCACGTCTATTCGGGCTTCGAGAAGAAGATCGCGCAGCAGATCAAGGAGCAGGCCGAGCAGAAGGGCCTGGCCGACCATATCGACGAGGTGCTGGTGCCGTCCGAGGACGTCACCGAGGTGCGCCGCGGCCAGAAGGTCTCGTCCGAGCGCAAGTTCTTCCCCGGCTACGTGCTGGTGAAGATGGAGCTCACGGACGATGCCTGGCATCTGGTGAAGGATACCCCCAAGGTCACCGGCTTCCTGGGTTCCAAGACCCGTCCGACCCCGATCTCGAACAGCGAGGCGGAGCGGATCATGAAGCAGACCCAGGAGGGCGTGGAACGTCCGCGTCCCGCGGTCCAGTTCGAGATCGGCGAGCAGGTGCGCGTGGCCGACGGCCCGTTCACCTCCTTCAACGGCACGGTCGAGGATGTGGACGAGGAGAAGGGCCGCCTGAAGGTCAGCGTCTCGATCTTCGGCCGCTCCACCCCGGTGGACCTGGAATACGCGCAGGTCGAGAAGGTCTGAGGGCCAGGTCTCGCCCCGACGGACAGAAACGCCTCTCGGCGGGGCGTCCTTCATCCTCGCGAACCTGATCCGGCGGACCGGCAAACTGGTCACGCCTGAACCGTCTTCGGCTTTCTCGCCGGGCGACGGCAGTCGCGCTCCTGCGGCCGGGCTTGTGACCCGAACCCTGGCCAACCGGCTGTCGGCACCATGTTCAGAACGCTTCTGTCCGCCCCGCACCTGCCATGTCGTTCCGGACCGACTCCGACGGGTAGGGACACGTAGAATGCTGCCTTTCTTACGGGAGGCGGCATGTCGGATTGGCTCGGATCGTTGTCTTCCGGCGAGGTGCGCATCCCCGCCACGTTCCAGGGCACTGCGCGCCTGCTGGACGGTACTGAAACGCCGACGCCGCCCAAAGCCGCCCGACATGATGACCTGCCGGGCCGGTTCGAGGCTGAGCTCGATATCTCCTTCGCACTGCTGATCGGGGTTGGCTACCAGCCGGTCGATCCCTCGCATCCGGCCTATCCGCTTTATCTCGCCGCCAGGGCAGAGCATGAGCGGGCCCCACCGGCCGCTCTCGCGCCGGCGATCAACCCGCACGACCCCGACATGGTGGTGATGCCGTTCGAGACCACGGTGACGGTTACCGAGGCGATGGCGCTGCGACACGGGCTGATGGCGCCCGGACGGGCGGGATCGGCGGGCGATGAGGCGGACCCGGTGCGGCCGGTCCGGCGCAGGCCCGCGCCGCCGATCTGGCATCGCGGCACCGGGATCGGCCCGGGCCGGGACACGGCGCCGCCCCGCCGTCGATCGACGATTTCGGCGCCTTCCTGGCGTTCCTGGGCGATCCCGAACGGCATCCGATGCCCATCGCGGGCGCCGCGCGTCCGCTGGCGCCACAATCGGGTGTCGACGCGCAGGCGGTGGGCCAACCCTCCGCGGCAGGCCCGGGAACGGGTTCGATCGATGATCGGCATCCGACGGTTGCGGCCACCTGGTTCGAGACGACGCGACACGAGCCTGTCGGGCCCGGCCTGACGGAAACGGGGCCCGCCGCGCCGGTCCCGATGCTGCCGGTGCCGGGGAACGGGTCGGCCGATGCTCCGACCCGAGCCGTTTCTGGCGCTCCCGTTCGCGGCGCGTGCGGCGCCGGACGGTTCGGCCGGGACCGGATGGCCCATGCCGATCTGAACGCTCTGGGCCTCGGCGACACCCTGCGCGCGATGTCGGCGCCGTCGTTCAAACGGGCGCCGGTCGCGGAAGCCGAGCCGGCGATCCCGGAGGATTTCGCCGCACTGCCCGGCGCCACGCCCTCCGCCGGCACCGGCCACCGGGTGCTGGACCTTGTCATGAGGCCTGACGCTCCGCTTCCGCCCGCGATCCGCGCGGTCACGGGCGCTCCCGGCGGCAAGCAAGCAGGGCGGGACTCCGTCGCCGACGCCGGCTCGTCCGGGACCATTACGACCGGCGACGTCGCCACCCTGCTGCGGGGCATGCGGGAGGCCGAATTGTCGCCGCCGTCCGGCAGCGTGCAGCTGGCGCAGGCGGGTGCGAGCGACGTTCCGACAATGCTGCATATGGAGGGCAAGGCGGCCGCGACCCCGCCTGCGCACCCGCTCGCGATTGCTGTCCCGGTCGCGCAACTCAAAACTTCTAGTAAAGGCCTCGCCTTCATCGAGAAGGAGGAGGAGCAACCTGGGGTCAGCAACACCTTGCACCACCCCTCCGCGGCATCCGGTGTCACGCTGGGTCCAGGCTACGATATGAAGAACAAGACGGTCGAGCAGATCACCAAAGACTTGGAACTCATAGGTATCAAGGCAAAGGTCGCGGAGAAGATCGCAGGGGCTTCGCATCTTGCTCCCGACAAAATCGACAAGTTCATTGAGGACAATCGTGCGTTGATCAATTTGACATCGTTGCAGCAAGCCAAACTTCTCGCTTTCACGATTGGCACCTACGAGGACAAGGTGCGTCGCAATATCACGGTCCCTTTGAAGCCATACGAGTTTGATGCTCTGGTGTCGTTCCTCTACAATCCTGGCCATGGCTGGCCGGATGTTTGTGTCGCGATCAATAATGGCGATTTCAACGCGGCGGCGGAGGCGATGAAAAAACAGACGAAATCCGGCAAGAAGGTTCTGTCGGGTCTGGTCAGGAGACGCCAGCATGAAACTGATCTGTTATTGAACGGCAACTACGGTGCCGCAGAATGATGGGCGGACTTAGACTGGTGATGCTGTTGTGGTTTGCTATAACGGGCGCTGCCGAAGCGGCGGCTGCGGAGCAGTGCAACGATTCCCACGAGGTGATCACCAACGCCGTGCGGGGGGACATGATCGGTAAAGCCAGGTTCAACGGCGAAGTCGTGACCGGTTTATCGCTAAAGGGGTTGTGCACGTCCGGAATCGCGACACGCAGCGGCGTAGCCTGGATCGACTGGACGCAGGTGGACAACATCTATCCGTCCGGTGACAACGACAATCTGACCCTGCAGATTCCCTGGGGCGACAAGGTCGATATCGTGACGTTCAAGGGCGACCCTGACGTTGGCAGGGGCATATTCATGGCGCTGGGCCTGTTGCAACTGGACTGCAACACCCACGCGAAGTTCTGCTAGAATTTGGCGGGACACAGATTTGCTGCAGAACGTCAAATACGGGACTGGGGAATGACACACAGGCTCAGGCTGGCGATGCTTCTGCTTCTTGCGGCTACGGGTAGCGTCGAAGCTGCGGCTGCGGAGTCGTGTGGCGACTCCCACGAGGTGGGCACCGAGTCCCTGCGGGGGAACATGATCGGCAAAGCCAGGCTGAACGGCGACGTCGTGACCGGCGTGCTGCTGAAGGGACTGTGCACGTCCGGAATCGCGACACGCAGCGGCGTGACCTGGATCGACTGGACGCAGGTGGACAATATCTATCCATCCGGTGTCGGTAATAATCTGACCCTGCAGATTCCCCGGGGCGACAAGGTCGATATCGTGACGTTCAAGGGCGATCCTGACGTCGGCAGGCGCATCTTCATGACG
>JAMSKV010000001.1 GCA_024515975.1 Endosaccharibacter trunci | reverse complement strand
GCGGCGCGGATCAGCGTTCCAGGGCCGCCTGAAGTGAACAGCTCCAGAAGGCACGCATGGGGCACGCGTCCATCCAGGATCACGGCAGCACGCGCCCCGGCCTTCACGGCATCGAGGCAGGTTTCCACTTTCGGGATCATCCCGCCCGAGATCATTCCGCTGGCAATGCCGCGCCGTGCCTCCTCAGCCGACAATTCGGGAATCAGCTGCTTGTTCTCGTCCAGAACACCGGGCACGTCGGTCAGCATCAGCAAACGCGTCGCGTTCAAGGCTCCCGCCACCGCGCCGGCGGCGGTGTCGGCATTGATGTTGTAGGTTTGACCGTCCTCGCCGACGCCGACCGGCGCGATGACCGGGATCACGCCCGAGCCAGACAGCGCGTACAGGATGCGCGTATCGATCGCGGAAGGCTGGCCGACAAAGCCCAGATCCAGGGCACGCTCGATATGACTGTCCGGGTCGCGCACGGTCCGCGTCAGCTTGGTGGCGCGGATCATGCCGCCATCCTTGCCGGAGATCCCTGCCGCCAATGCGCCGGCACGATTGATCAGCGCCGCCACCTGCTTGTTGACCGAACCGGACAGAACCATCTCGATCACGTCGACCATGGCGGCATCGGTAATGCGCAAGCCGTCGACGAAGGACGACTTGATCTGCAGACGGTCCAGCATGCTGTTGATCTGCGGGCCGCCGCCATGCACCACCACCGGGTTCACGCCGACCAGCTTCAGCAGCGCGACGTCATGGCCGAATGCGTCGGCCAGGGTCGAATCGCCCATCGCGTGGCCGCCATACTTGATGACGATGGTGTCGCCGGCGTAGCGACGCAGGAACGGCAGAGCGTCGGCCAGGACGGACGCCTGTTCGCGCGCCTTGCGAAGATCGTCGTCACTCAGGCTCATGGCAGGCTCCTCGCGAACAGGTCCGGTCTGGCGGGTATCAGGGCAGGCTTCACGCGGCAGGCGCAAGTTCCGCGAGCGAGGCGCGAAGCTCCGGTATCCCGGCGCCGGTGCCGCTGCTGGTGCACAGAACAACCGGATAGGCGGCGGCGTAGGTGCGGGCCAGCGCCTCGGTTTCCGCCAGCTTAGCCGCCAGCGCGCCCGGCTTCGGCACGTCGCATTTCGTCAGCACGATCTGGAAGATGACAGCGGCGCGGTTCAGCAGCGTCATCGCCTCGCGATCGTTCTCCTTCAGCTCGATCCGGCTGTCGAGCAGCAGCACGACGCGACGCAAAGTTGGTCGGCCGCGCAGGAAATCGAACATCAACCCCTGCCAATCCTCCTTCACCTGCCGGTTGGCCTTGGCGTAGCCATAGCCGGGCATGTCCACCAGCGTGAGACGGCCGGCCACGGAGAAGAAGTTGAGCTGCTTGGTGCGGCCCGGCTCGGACGATGCGCGTGCCAGCGCGCGATGACCGGTCAGTGCATTGATCAGGCTCGACTTGCCGACATTGGACCGCCCGGCAAAAGCGATTTCACCCAGATCGGGATCGGGTAGCTGGTCGATCCGCTGCGCCGCATAGAAGAAACGCGACTCGCCGGCGAACAGCAGCCTGCCCTGCTCGATCCGCGCCGCCTGCTCCTCCGCACTCGGCGCGTCCGGGACGAAGGCGTCGCCCGGGCCACTCAGCGGGCCGCTCAACTGCTCACCACGCTGGCCTGCGGCGTCTTGCCCAGACGGGTCCGGCGCTGGATCACCCATTGCTGGGCGACGGTCAGCAGGTTGTTGCCGCAATAATAGATCACCAGACCGGCCGGCTGGCGCGCCAGCACGAAGGTGAAGATCAGCGGCATGATCTGGAACAGGCGCGCCTGGGCCGGATCGGCCGGCGGCGGGTTCATCCGCTGCATCAGCAGCATGGTGCCGCCCAGGATCAGTGGCCAGACGCCCAGATGCAGGAAGGGCGTCAGCCTGGTCGGGTCGAACGGCAACAGCCCGAACAGGTTGAAGACATTGGTGGGATCGGGCTCGGACAGATCCTTGATCCAGCCGAAGAACGGCGCCTGGCGCATCTCGATCGTGACCAGCAGATCCTTGTAGAGGCACCAGAACACCGGAACCTGCACCAGCATCGGCAGGCAGCCCGCGGCAGGATTGGCGCCTTCCTGACGGTAGAGCGCCATCATCTCCTGGTTCATCGCCATCGGATCGCCCTTATGGCGTTCGCGCACGGCCTGCATCTTCGGTGCGAGCAGCTTCATCTTGGCCATGGAGCGGAACTGCTTCACCGCCAGCGGGAAGAACAGCGTCTTCACGATGAGGGTGAACACCAGCAGCGCCACGCCGAAATTGCCCAGTGCCGTATTCAGCCAGTCGAGCACATAGAAGATCGGCTTGGTGAGGAACGCGAACCAGCCGAAATCCACCGCCTTCCAGAAATCCTGGGCGTGGAACTCGCGCTCATAGGCGTTCAACAGGTGAACCACCTTGGCTCCGGCGAAGAGACGGGTTTCCACCGCGGCCTCGCCGCCGGCCGGCACGCTGATCGGCTGCTGGGTGACGAAATCGGCCTGGTAGGTTCCGGCGCCTTCGTTCGGCAGATAGCGATAGGCGGCGGTGACGGCGTCCTTGCGGTCCGGCAACAGCGCCGTCAGCCAGTACTTGTCGGTGATACCGGCCCAGGCGCCCTGGTCGCCTGCCGTCTGCGGCGAACTCCAGGCCGTGCCGCCATGATCCGCGGACCGTTCGCGCAGCGTGGAGTAGGACATCTCCTCCAGACGGCCGCCGGTGACCGCGATCGGACCTTCATGCACGAGATAACCCCCGGTCACGACGGGGGTATAGGAGCGGCTCACCCGCGACCACGGGAACAGCGAGACCGGCTGCGCGCCATGGTTCTCGACGCTCTGCTTCACGGTGAACATGAAGTTCTTGTCGACCGAGACGAGCAGGTGGAACACCAGACCGGCGCCGTTGTCCCAGGACAGGGTCACCGGGCTTTCCGGCGTGAGCCGGTCCTTGTCGGCGGTCCAGAGCGTGTCGTTGCCCGGCACCCGGGCATCGCCCACGGCGCTCCATCCGAGCTGGATCAGGTTGGGCTGCGGCTTGTCCGCCGGCTCCAGCACCCGCACTTCCGGGCTGCCGGGCTTTACCGTCTCGTGATAGCCGCGCAGCAGCAGATCGTCGAACCGCGCGCCCACGAGGTTGATGGAGCCGTGCACGCTGTCGGCGTCGATCGGCAGCCGGTGCTCCGGTCCTGGTGGCGCGATGGCGACAGGCTGCGTGCCAGGTGCTGCCGGATCGGTGCCGGGTTTCGGCGCCTGTCCGGGCGGCGTGGCCTGGGTGGAGCTGGCAGCCTCGTGGCGCAGCGCCTGGTGGTTCTGCTGCGGCATCAGCTTCTCGAAACCGAGAATGATGGCGAACGACAGCGCGAACGCGATCAGGAGGCGTTTGGTGTCCATCAGCGGGCGGACCGTTCTCAGCTCAAAGGGTCGATCGGGAAGGCGGAACCGGATCGTAGCCGCCCGGATGCCAGGGGTTGCAGCGCAGGATACGCCGGAACGCAAGCCCCAGCCCGCGAACCGGGCCATGAACCTCGATCGCCTCCATCGCATAATGCGAGCAGGACGGCTCGAAACGGCAATTGCGGCCGGTCAGAGGGCTCAGGAAAAGCTGATAGAAACGGATCGGCGCGCGCAGCAACGTGCGGAGGATCATGGCCTGGAGGCGGCGGCGCGAGACGCGCGCTTGATCGCCCGGTCGAGGTCGTCCATCAGCGCCGGCAAGGAACGCCTGCGCGTGCCGTCGCGGCCGATCAGCACCAGATCCATGCCGGTGATCGGCTCGCCCGCCAACGCGCGGTCGCGCAGCAACAGGCGCGCCGCCTCGCGCAGCTTGCGCCGCGTCCGGTTGCGGACCACCGAATTGCCGACCTTCTTAGTGACGGTGAAGCCGAGCCGCGCGGGCGAGTCATCCTCCCTGGGGAGGCATTGCAGCACCATGCCGGGCATGGGCGCCTTCGCGCCCTTGGCTGCGACGCGCAGGAACTCGGCGCGCCGCTTCAGGCGTATGCCGGGAGACGCCATGGTCCGGCGTTCCCGGTCCGTCGGTTCAGGCGGAGAGCTTCTTGCGGCCCTTGGCACGGCGCGAGGCCAGCACGTTGCGGCCGCCGACGGTGGCCATGCGGGCGCGGAAACCATGGCGCCGCTTGCGGACCAGCTTGGACGGTTGATAGGTGCGCTTCACGGCTGCACTCTCCTGAACGGAAGGTCCGGCAACACGGCACGGACCGGAAAACACGGAGGACGGAAGCCCGCCGCTTGCACGGCTGCCTCCGGAGCGGCGGCTTATAGGCGGTTGGACGCCGAAAGGTCAATCACTCGCTTGCGATACCGCGGATTCGGTTCCGCCTCTCGATCCGTGAACGCTTTCCTCCCATCGCGGTGCTTGAGCCGGACGCCGCTTTTGCCGATGATGGGCCGTAATGACCTTCCTCTCCCGCCCGACCCTTTTTCTGCCGGTGCTGGGGGGAGCCGTTCTGCTCGCTTCGGCGGCCATGCTGACCCTTCCGGCTCCGGACGTGATTCGCGCCCTGGTTCCGGCCATCATCGCCATGGGGGTCGGGTTCCTGGCGTGGCGCGGTGGCGAGATCGGGCGTGGCCAGGCAGAACTCAGGGCGGCAGATGCCGAAGCGGCGCTCGCCACGGCCCGGAAGGCAAGCTCCGAACTGCGACATGATCTTCGAGGCGCCCTGTCCCCGGTGCTGCTGAACGCCGACCGCCTGTCCACCCACCCGGATGCGACGGTTCGGCGGGCGGCCGACACGATGATCGGCACGATCGAGCGAATCGAGGCTCGCCTGAGGGAGGGCTGAGGCCGGATCGGCGAACCCGGCCCGCCCCATCGTTCAGTGCTTCAGTTGTTCAGTCGCGCTGGATCAGTTCGATCTTGTAGCCGTCCGGATCTTCCACGAAGGCGATGACCGTGGTGCCGAACTTCACCGGGCCGGGCTCGCGCGTCACCTTGCCGCCTCCGGCGCGGACCGTCTCCACCGCCTGGTAGATGTCGGGCATGCCCACGGCGAAATGGCCGAATCCGGTGCCGACCTCGTAGCCGTCATCCTCGCCCCAATTATAGGTCAGCTCGATCTCGGCCTGTCCGGCCGCATTGTCGCCATAGCCGACGAAGACGAGCGTGTATTTGCCGTCCGGCACCTCGCGACGGCGCAGCTCGCGCATGCCCAGCAGCGCATAGAAGCGGAGGCTGTTCTCGAGGTTTCGCACCCGGACCATGGTGTGGAGGTAGGAACTCATTCAGGGGGCCTCTCGCACAAGGTCGCCGGGTCGATCCCGACGACGAACAATCCGGACCGGTCCGCTTCGCGGCGCAAGCCGTCCGGATCGGTGAGAAGGGTACCGCCGGCCTCGAATGCAATCCCTGCCAGCCCGGCTTGCTGCGCGGCGAGCACGGTGCGCGGTCCGATCGTGGGCAGATCGGCGCGACGGTCCTGTCCCGGCTTCACCAGTTTCACCAGCACCCCGCCCTGCCCCGGCTGCCTCAGCGTGCCGGCCCGCTCCAGCATGCGGTCGGTGCCCTCCAGGGCTTCCACCGCCAGCACCAGCCCGTCCTGCACCACGCAGCCCTGGCCGATATCGAGCTGGCCCAGGGCACGCACCACCGCCACGCCGCGGGCGATGTCGGACAGAGCCTGGTCGTTGGGCCGGTGGCGGCCGAGCGGTCCGGGTTTCCCGACGCCGTCGTTCAGGAATTCATGCGCACCGCGAACGGTGAAACCCTCCTCGCCGAGCACGCGCACCAGCGCGGCCAGCAGGCCGTCATCGCCCGCGAACAAAGCGCGGCCGATCCGGGCCAGGATCCGGGTACCCTCCGCATCCGGCCGCAGGTCGCGCAAGGACGGGCGGCGCACCGGGCCGATCAGCACCAGCTCGCTGCAATGATGGGCCCGCAGCGCTGCCAGGATGCGTCCCGCCGCCGCCAGGCGGATCACCTCGTGCGGCCAAGGTGCCACAATGTCGGGTTCGGCAAAATCCTGAAAGGCGACGATGAACACCGCCCTGCCTTGCGCGGCGGCGGCGGCGGCCACCTGTCCCGGCAAGGGACCACCGCCGGCCAGGATGCCGAGCGCCCCCCCATCAGCCTTGGCGGTCGAGGACACCTAGGCGCCCTCGCTTTCCTCCGAACCGCCCCGGGTGGCGATACGCACGAGGCCGCGCTTGCTGGGCTGGTCGATGAAGGCAAGGATTTCGGCGACCCGCGGATCGGCGCCGTATTCGGCGCGAACGGCGGCCAGTCTTTCCTCGAACACCGGAATGCCGGTGGTCTGACGCGGGTAGAGCGTCCGGAACGCGCGGCGTAGACGGTGCATCTCCTCCGCGCCGACGCCATTGCGGCGCAGCCAGATCCAGTGCAGTCCGACCAGACGCGCCCGGTTGCCCAGCACGGAGCCGTAGGGGATCACGTCGCTTTCCACGCCGCACACGCCGCCCACCATGGCGGCACGACCGATCCGCACGAACTGGTGCAATGCCGCCGAGCCCATCACGCGGGCGTCGTCGTCGATCACCACATGGCCGCCCATGACCACGTTGTTGACGATGATGACGCGGTCGCCCAGCAGGCAATCATGCGCAACATGGGCATTGGCCATGATCAGGCAGTCGCTGCCGACGCGGGTCAGTCCACCGCCCGTCGCCGTCCCGCGATGGATGGTGACATTCTCGCGGATCACGGTGCGCGCGCCGACCGTGCACCGGGTCGGCTCGCCGCGATACTTCAAATCCTGCGGCGCGAGCCCGATCGTGCAGAACGGGTAGAGCGTCGCGCCGGTGCCGATCTCGGTATGGCCGTCCACCACCACATGCGACACCAGGGTCGAGCCCTCGCCGATGCTGACGTCGGGGCCGACCGTGCAGAAGGGACCGATCGTGACGTTTCCGGCGATCCGTGCGCCGGGCGAGACGATCGCGCTCGGGTGGATACGATTGGCGCTCGCACCGTCGGAACGCCGCGGCTGATCGAGCCCGGCGGGATTGGGTTCCATGGTCCGGGGAAACTCCGCTCGGTCTGGCCGGATGGGATGAGCTGCTTGTCCTAGGCCGCGCCGGAAGCGGGGCCAAGACAAGGAATGTTACCGGTGTTTTCCGGTCAGCTCATGATCATCGCGCCGTAGCTTGCCTCGGCGACGGACACGCCATCCACCTTCGCCACGCCACGGAATTTATACACGTTGCCCCGCTGCCGTTCCTTGACCACATGGATGCGGAGCTGGTCGCCGGGCCCGACCGGGCGGCGGAACTTGGCGTTCTCGATGGTCATGAAATAGACCAGCTTGCCGTCGAACATATCGCCAAGGGTCAGCACCACCAGCGCCGCCGCGGTCTGCGCCATGGCTTCCACGATCAGCACGCCCGGCATCACCGGACGTTGCGGGAAATGCCCCTGAAAGAACGGTTCGTTGACCGTGACGTTCTTGATGCCGACGGCACTCTCGCCCAACACGACCTCGACCATCCGGTCGATCATCAAAAACGGATAGCGGTGCGGGATCGCCGCCATGATGCGCAGGATGTCGACCGTCTCGCCGCCGCCGCCCGCAATCTCAGCCGGCACGCCGCCGGTCGCCGGAGCCGACCCGACGCTCTCTTTTTCAGTTGTTCCGTCCATCGGCCTTCAGTCCCGTTGCTCGCCACCACCCGGACCGCTCGGGCTATCGCCTGCGCCCGCGGGAGCCGGCCGCTTCGACAGCCTCCTCAAGGTGGCGACGTTGCGGAAGAACTCGCGGAACGGCATGGCCGGGCTGCCGATCACATCGGAGCCCGCTTCCACGTCGGCCATGACGCCGCATTGCGCGCCGACCCTGGCCTTCCGTCCGATGCGGATATGGCCGATCAGTCCCGCTTGCGCTGCGATCGTTACGAAATCCTCGAGCTCGGTGGAGCCCGAAATCCCAGCCTGCGCCACGATGATGCAGCACCGGCCAAGACGGACGTTGTGCCCGATCTGCACCAGATTGTCGAGGCGCGAGCCGGCGCCGATCACCGTATCCTGCGAAGAACCGCGGTCGATCGTTGCGTTGGCGCCGACCTCCACGTCATCGCCCAGCAGGACCCGGCCCAGCTGCGGCACCGTCTCGAATCCGGCCGGCCCGACCGCGAAGCCGAAGCCTTCCTGGCCAATGCGCGCGCCCGGATGCAGCGTCACCCGCGCGCCCAGAATGGCATGGCTGACGGTCACGTGGCTGCCGATGCGGCAATCCTCACCCAGCACCACGCCGGCGCCGATCGCGGCATGGCCGGAAACGATGCAGCGCGCGCCGATCTCGGCGCCCTTGCCGATCAGCACGAACGGTCCGATCTCGGCGGCCGGATCGACGAATGCCCCGTCCTCGATATGCGCGGTGGGGTGGATCCCAGGCCGCGCCGCGTCTTTCGGATGGAACAAGGCGGCGGCACGCGCCCAGGCGAGATACGGGTCGCTGGTCACCAGCGCCGCCGTCCCCGATGGAACCTTGTCAGCGAAGGCCGGCGACACGATGACCGCGCCGGCGCCCGTTTCAGAAAGCAGCGGCAGATAGCGCCGGTTGTCGAGAAAACTTAGCTGATCCGCGCCCGCCCCTTGCAGCGGCGCGACGGACGCCAGAAGAACCGTGGCGGCGTCTTCGCCGCCCGCGGCGGGGGGACGAAGCGCCGCCCCGATATGAGCGGCGATCGCGCCGATCGTGTGCGGGCCGGACCGGGAAAAGAACCGCGCGTCTCCCGGTCCGGAAACGCCCTGCGCCTGGGCGGAGGACATGAGTTTGCTTCCGCCTCCCGCTTACTTCTTCTCCGGCGCGGCCTGCGGCGGAACCGGAGCGGCCACCGGAACGGTATTGGGCGCCGGGCCCGGATTGGCCGTGGTCGGATAGGTGCCGCTCTTGGCCAGCACTTCCGGGTCCACGCCGTCGGCGGGAATGAACACGGAAGGCAGCGTCGCGTTCAGTTGCGAGATCACCTGGGCGGTGATGTCAAAGTCCGGGAAGTTCAGCGCCACCTGCTCGCGATGCAGAACGAGGTTCATGCCGCGCGAGGCGGCGACCTGCTTGATCACCTGCACCAGTTCACGCTCGATCTGTCCGATCGCCACCTGAGCCGCTTCCTGGATGATGCGGTTGCGGTCGCGGAACTCCTTCTGCGCGTTCTGGGCACGAAGCTGCAGGGCGCGGACCTTGGCCTGGGCCTGGGCCTGGCTCAGCCCGCCCTTCACCTGCTCCTGGATCTGCTTCTCGGTGTCGCGCCAGGCCGCCTGCTCCTTCTGCGCGTCCTGACTCAGCTTGTCGCGACGTGCGCCCAGCACGCTCTCGACCTGCTGGCCGGCCTGGGATTCGTGCATCACTTCCGGCACGGAGATGACGCCGATCACCGGCGCCGGCGGGGCGGCGCCCTTCGGCAGCTCGGCCTGGTTCGGCACGGGCGGCAGCGGCAGGACCGGCTGCGCCTGCGGGCCGGCGCCGCCATCGTCGGGCGCCGGGCTGTCGGGAACGATCTGCGCCGGCACGGGCGCCGGTGCCGCGCTGCGCTGCGCGTGAGACTCGGGCGCGCGCCGATGCGCCGGCTCGGCCGCAGGCTGCGCGCTCTTCGGCATGAAGTAGCCGCCCTGCTGGGCATGGGCGACAGTCAGCGACGCGATCGGGCCCTGCGCGAGCAGAAGCCCCGCGACCAGCGCGACGCGGGTGGAACGGGACATCATCACCTCAGAATTGCGAGCCGAAGCCGAAGCGGAAGACCTGTTGCTTGTCGCTGTTCTGCTTGACCACGGGGATACCCAGATCGACGTTGATCAGGCCGAACGGGCTTTTCCAGGATACGCCGACGCCGGTGCCGACGCGCGGGCGAAGGTTGTCGCCCAGGATCGCCTGCTGCGGATCGAGCTTCGGATTGGTGGGCAGCACGCGCGAACCGGACAGGCCGCCGATATCGACGAAATAGCGTCCGGTCAGGCCGAGATCGGGCCCAACCGGAAGCGGGAAGTTGAGCTGCGTGCTTTGCGTATAGATGAAGCGGCCGCCCAGCGCGTCCTGCGCCGGATGCAGGCTGGTCGCCTTGGAATAGGGGCCGACGCCGCCATCGTAGAAGCCGCGCAGATTGTCGCCACCGAGATAGAAGTTGTCGACGATGCTCTGACGGCCGTGATCGTAATCCACCAGGTAGCCCGTGCCTGCCTTGATGGAGATGGACCAGTCATGGTTGCCCGTGAGGTAGTCGAGCGGGATGTAGTACGACCCGTCGATCTTGCCGCGCACGTATTTCGAGTTTCCACCCAGGCCCGCCACGTCGACGCCGGTCGTCACCAGGAAGCCGGTATGCGGCGTCACACGGCTGTCGCGGCGGTCATAGGCGATCGTGGTGCCGATCTGCGACAGCAGCGACCAGCCATGCTCGGCCTGAACATAGAGCGACGCGGCCGTATAGACGTTCGACACGTCGCGATCGGTGATGGTGTAGTTCCAGGACTGCGACAGGTAACGGTTGAACGCGTAGCCGATGCGCGCCGTGCCGCCGACCCGGGTCTCGTAGTAGTTCTGGATCGACGAACTGTTGCCGGTGGTCTGGATGTTGAACAAATCGATGCCGGCGACCATGTTCCGGCCCAGGAAATACGGGTCGGTGACCGACAGATCGACCTGGTTCTCGTACTGCGCGATGGTTCCGCTCAGGCTGGCGTCGATGCCGGAGCCGACCAGGTTGCTCTGCCGGATGCCCGCGTTGCCGAGCACGCCGGCATCGGTCGAATAGCCGCCGCCCAGGGTGATCTGACCGGTCGGCTTCTCGGTGATGCCGGCATTGACGTTGACGCGGTCGGGCGCGGAGCCCGGCGCCGTATCGACGTTCACCGTATTGAAGAAGCCCAGATCCTGGAGGCTCTGCTTGGCGCGGCGCTGCTCGCCCGCGGTGAACGGGTCGCCTTCGGCAAAGCCGAACTGCCTGCGGATCACGCGGTCCTGGGTGATGGTGTTGCCGGCGATGTCGATACGATCGACATAGACGCGCGGGCCTTCCGAGACATCGAACAGCAGGTCCACGGTGTGGTTGTCGGTGTTGCGCGCGATCTCCGGACGCACCAGGGCGAATGGCGACCCGGTCGCCTGGAGGCGGGTCTGGAGATTGTCGGAAACGCGCTGGATGTCGTCGCCGTCGTACCACTGATGTTCGTAGATCGGGATGTACTGCTTCAGGCTGTCGCTGGTCACGTGACGCAGAGACGACTTCACCTCGATATGGCCGATGCGATAGCGCGGCCCCTCGTTCAGGGTGAAGGTGATGTAGAACGACTTGCGGTCCGGCGACAGCTCGGCCGTGGCGTCGGTCACGCTGAAATCGACATAGCCGTTACGGAGATAGAACCGGCGCAGCAGCTCGGCGTCGTATTTCACGCGATCCGGGTTGTACTCGTCGGACGAGGAGAAGAACCGGTACCAGGCGGTCTCCTTGGAGGTCACCACCTGAGCCAGCCGGCCCTCGCTGAACGCCTTGTTGCCGACGAACGAGATCTTGCGGATCAGCGTCAGCTCACCCTCGGTGATCTGGAAAATGACATCGACGCGGTTATGCGAAAGACGGATGATCTGCGGCGTCACCGTGACGTCGTAGCGGCCTTTCTGGGCATAGAGGTCGAGGATCTTCTGCCGGTCGCGGCTGGCCATTTCCGGCGTGTAGACCGCGCGCGGGCGAAGCTCGATCTCCTTGCGGATATCCTCGTCCTTGGCCGCATGGTTCCCCTCGAAGGAGATGCGGTTGACGATCGGATTCTCCTTCACGACCACCACCAGCGTATCGCCGTCGCGGTGCAGCGTGACGTCGCGGAACAGCCCGGTCGCGTAGAGAGTCTTCAGCGAGCGGTCGAGCTCCTCCTGGCTGAAGGGCTGGCCGGCCTGGACCACGAGATAGGACAGGATGGTGCCCGTCTCGATTCGCTCATTGCCCTCGACCTTGATCGACTGGATCGTCCCGCCAGTCGCCTGGCGATCGACGACGGGACGCGCCCGAGCGGCGCGATTATGCGCGGCGCGCGCCGCCGCCTGAGCGGACGGAGCCTGGGCCGCGCCCGAGGCTGGGCCTTGCGCGACAGCGTGGCCGACGGCGGCGAAAGGAAGCAGGCAAGCCGAGGCGAGCAGAGCTGAACGTTTACCGGACAAGACGACCCATCCCCCAGACACGCTCTCCCCGACGGGGGATCGCCGCTCGCTTTCGTGTATCGCGAAGACGTCCCGCGACCGGGAACCGTTTCGGACCACCCGTGATCGGGGAGCTACCCGAATAACAGAGTACAACGCAAGCGGCACGGGCCTGCCCCGGAACGAAACCGCCCGGGGAAACCGCTCGGCTCAACCCACCACGTGCCTCAGCCAGACGAACAGTCCGAACTGGGTCAGGTCGTTCAGGGTGGCAAACAGGAACACGGTGGCGATCACGGCGAAGCCCGCACGGAAGCCGATCTCCTGCACGCCGCGCGACACCGGACGGCCGCGGAGTGCCTCGATCGCGTAGAACACCAGCCTGCCCCCATCCAGCACCGGGATCGGCAGCAGGTTGACCATGCCGAGATTGATGCTCAGCACAGCCATGAAGCTGACGAGGCTGGTGGCGCCGTCGGCGGCGAACTTGCCCGACATCTGGGCGATCCGCAGCGTGCCGCCGAATTGCGACATCGGCACGTTGCCGGTCAGCATCTGCCATAGGCCGGACACCCAGCCTTGCATCACCATCCAGGTATAGCGCGTGGCGAATACCAGCGCCTCCAGCGGTCCGACGCGCCTGGGCGGCGGCGGCTGCGCGACGATGCCGAGCTGCCCCACGCGCTCATCGCCTCGTTCCACCGAACCCAGCGTCGCCGTCAGATCGCGTCGCGCATCGCCGCGGGAGACCTGCAGCTCCACCGTCCGACCGGGGCTAACGGCCACCAGGCGCTGCAGATTGCCGAAATTCGCGATGACCGCCCCGTCCACGCTGGTGATGCGGTCGCCCGCGACGAGGCCGGCCTTCGCCGCCGGGCCGCCCGGCAGGACGTCGCCCACCACCGGCGGCAGAGCGGCGATGTCGGCCTGATCCGCCGGACGCCCGCTGATCGCGAACACGGCGGCGAACAGGAGGATCGCGAGAAGGAAATTGAAGACCGGCCCCGCGGCGATCACGATCGCCCGACTGAGCACCGGCTTGTCGTGGAAGGTGCGCCCGGGCAGCCATGCGGCGCGGATCTCGAGACTCGCTTCGTCCGGCCCCTCGAACCCGTGCGGCTTCACATATCCGCCGATCGGCAGAGCGCAGACGCGCCATTCGGTTCCGACACGGTCGCGCCAGCGCAGCAACGGCTTGCCGAAGCCGATCGAGAACACCTCGACATGCACGCCGCGCCAGCGTGCGGCGAGGTAGTGGCCGAGCTCATGCACGAAGACCAGCACGCCCAGAACCAGGGCGGCGGAAAGGATCGTCCGGAGCAGATCGGGCATCGAAACAGGCTTCCTTGAACCGCGCCATGGCACCGGAACACGCGGATCCCGGCCCATCGGCGCCGACACGCTACGCCGCCCGCCCCTCCTGTTCCAGGGCAGTTGCGCGCGTCATCGCCCGGAGGGCGCGACAAGCCTGGAATCGTAGGACCAGCGCCGGCGCTTGCGGGCGACCACGCCCTGCATGAGCGGGTGCGCCGGGTTCAGCAGCAGGTTGCGCTCCTCCGGCACGATCGCCGAAGGCACGCACAGGAGCGGCGAACGCCCGGCGCGCAGCCACGCGGTGCCGAAACCGATGCTAGTCAGGCTGGCGGGGTCGGCGTCCCAGCCCACCGGCAGCGAGGCCGCATCCTGCTCCTCCCGCGCCGCCCAGACCCGGTCCGGCAGCATGATCTCGACCAGATAACGGTTCAGCGGCAGGGCCGACGCTCCCAGATGGACGATCGTCTCCAGGCAGGCGAGCGCGCGGCTCTCCGAAGCATAGACAACGGCGACGCCCGGCTCGTTCCAGCGCCCGCCGGTGCGCTCCGCGCCGGCACCGCTCAGATCGTCTGCGGGATAGGTGCGCGCGTCGGTGGCGATCCGGAACGCGATCCGGCTCACACGTAGGCGCCGCTGCCGATCCGGGCCAGGGTGGCGGACACCAGGGATTGCCCCTCGATCGTGTCGAGCAGGTCGCGCGGGCGACGGTTGCCCAAGGCGGGCAGAGGCTCGCCCAGCCAATGCTGCAGCCAACGCCCGGCGTCGAACCCCTGCGGCTCGCCCGCCTCCTCCACCATCGCCTGCACCTGCCCCAGCAGCCTGGCCACGCCCAGGACACGCTCGCTCTCGGCGGAGGCGAGCCTCTCCCGGCTCTTGATCTTGCGGTTCAGCGTCGCCGGGGCGATGTCGAGCGCCCGCAGCGCCTCGCCCTGGTTGTCCGACACATAGCCGATCACGATCTTGGCCTCGGAGGCCAGGATCCCGGCCTTGATCAGCGCGATCCGGTCCACCGGGTCGGCGCGGAAGAAGCTGGCATGAACGGGAGCCTGTCGCGCTGGGGCATGACGAACCAGTTCCGACGAGGAATGAGACATCGTTTCTGCTCCAATGAGCAAATCATATGCTCATTCGAGCGGGAAAAACAAGCTCAGGCGGCGCGAACCCCTGCCGCGCCGATCTCGCCCTCCGCGATGCGACGCGCTTCCGCATCCCAGTGCAGCACGGACTCGAGCGTATCCGCCGTCTGCGCGCCGATCCGCAGCATCACCGCCTCCACCAGCCGGGCAATGCCCAGGAAGCCGATGCGCCGCTTCAGGAATGCCTCTACCGCCACCTCGTTGGCGGCGGACAGGATAGCGGGCGCCGCGCCGCCATCGCGCAGGGCTGTCCGCGCGAGGCGCAGGGCCGGAAACCGCACCGGATCGGGCGCCTCGAAGGTGAGCTTCGCCACCTGCGCCAAGTCGAGACGCGGGCTGCTGGTGGCGATCCGCTCCGGCCAGGCCAGCGCATGGGCGATCGGGATGCGCATGTCCGGCGCGCCAAGCTGCGCCAGAACCGAACCGTCGGCGTACTGCACCATGCCGTGCACCACCGATTGCGGATGGACCAGCACGTCGATGCGGTCTTCGGAAAGCGCAAAGATGCGCGCCGCCTCGATCACCTCGAGACCCTTATTGAACATGGACGCCGAATCGATGGAGATCTTGGCCCCCATGGACCAGACCGGGTGGCGCAAAGCCTGTTCCGGCCCGGCGCGTTCCATCTCTTCCAGGGTGCTGTTACGGAACGGACCGCCCGACGCGGTCAGAACGATCTTCTCCACCTGAGCCGTCTGGCGGTCGGCCATCGCCTGGAACACGGCATTGTGCTCGGAATCCACCGGCAGGAGCGTGGCGCCGGCATCGGCCACGGCGCGCAGCATCACGTCGCCCGCGGATACCAGGGCCTCCTTGTTGGCCAGGGCAACGACCCGTCCGCCGCGCACCGATTCCAGCGTCGGTGCCAGTCCGGCGGCGCCGGTGATCGCCGCCATGGTCCAGTCCGCCGGCTCGCCTGCCGCCTCGCACACCGCCTGACGGCCGGCGGCGACCCGGATCCCCGTGCCCGCCAGAGCATCCCGCAGCGCCTGGAGCTTGTCGTCATCCGCGATCACGGCCGTGCTTGCCCGCAAGCGGGTCGCCTGCTCGGCCAGAAGCGCCACATTGGCGCCGCCGACCAGCGCCACGACCCGGTAGCGATCCGGGTCCTGCAACAGAAGATCCACCGTGCTGGTGCCGATGCTGCCGGTGCTGCCGAGAATGGAAACGCTCTTCATGGCGATAAAGTCCGGATGGGCGTGATCAGAAATGCCGCACGGCCTGGCCGCCGGCCAGCAAGCCGGCGCCGGCGAGCCAGAACGGCACGCCTGCGGGCGAGAGAAACGACAGAAGGGCAGCAAGGGGCGCCGCAGCCAGAAGGCCGTCGAACCGGTCCAGAACGCCGCCATGACCCGGGATCGAGCGGCCGGAATCCTTGACGCCGCAGCGTCGCTTGAAGGCGCTTTCGGCCAGATCGCCGGCCTGGGCCACCAGCCCCACCAGCATTCCGGCCAGAGCGCCCGACACGGCCAGCCCGAAACCGGACACCGGCAGTGGCGACGGCAGGCAGACGGCGAGAATCGCGCCGGCCAGCCCCGCCGACAGCAGGCCGCCGACGGCGCCGGACCGCGTCTTGCCGGGCGAGATCGACGGGGCGAGCTTCGGACCGCCGATCTGACGACCCACCAGATAGGCGCCGCTATCGCTGGCGATCACCACCAGCACCACGAACAGCACGGAGAACCACGCCCCGCCCCAATCGGGGTCGAGCAGGCCGGACCAGCCGAGCGCCTGCCCGGCCGCGCCGGGCTGCCCCCCGAACGGCAGCAAACGCAGCCAGAGCAGGGCCAGACCGGCAAGCCCGATCGCCACCGTGCCGGCGACGACGCCTGCGCCCAGCACCAGAGGCGCCATCAGCACCCAGATCGCCTGCCACCAATCGCCCATCACCAGAGCGGCCAGACAGGCTAAGGTCGGCCAAAGGCAGAGCACGATCCCGCGGATCGAGCGCAAGGGAATGCGCAGAAGCCCTGCCCATTCGATCCCGGCCGCGACCAGCAGTACCAGCAGCATCAGCGCGAAGAACGGGCCGCCGAACCAGATGCAGAACAGGCCGGCCGGCAACAGGACCGACGCCGACAAGAGCCGCAAACGCAGATCGCGCCAGTCGCGCGGCGGACGGGCTTGCGTCTCGGTTCGGGGAAGGGTCATTCCGTCGCCGCGCTTCAACCCGGCCGCGCGCCGAAACGGCGCTCGCGGCTGGTGAAGACCGATAGCGCATCGGCGAAATGCTGCCGGTCGAAATCCGGCCACAGCACGTCCTGGAAGACCAGCTCGGCATAGGCCGACTGCCACAGGAGGAAGTTGGACAGGCGGCATTCGCCGCTGGTGCGGATGACCATATCCGGGTCGGGGACGCCGTCGGTCGCCAGAAAGCGCGCGAAGCTCTCTTCGTCGATCGAATCCGGCGACAGCTTCCCGTCGCGCACCGCCTCGGCGATGCGGCGCGCCGCAGTGACGATCTCGCCGCGCGCGCCGTAGGACAGCGCGATCACCAGGGTCAGGCGCGTGTTGCCGCGCGTCAGCCGCTCCGCCGCGTCCAGCTCGGCGCGGACATCCGGCCCGAATCGCGCATGTTCGCCGATCACCCGCACGCGCACGCCCTCGCGATGCAGCTCGGCGATCTCGGACCGAAGATAATGGCGCAACAGGCCCGTGAGGTCGGTCACCTCCTCGGCCGGACGACGCCAGTTCTCGGAGGAGAAGGCATAGAGCGTCAGCCAGGGAATGCCGTGTTCGATCGCCGCCTGGATGCAGCGGCGCACGGCCTGCGCGCCGGCGCGATGCCCGGCCACACGCGGCAGGCGCTTGCGCGCGGCCCAGCGCCCATTGCCGTCCATGATGATCGCGACATGCGTCGGCCGAGCGCCGTCGCTACCCGCCGGGGCGACATCGGCTGACGCGCGCGGCGACGCGGGACGGTCGAGAACCGGCCCCGCTCCGGGCTCCAAACCAGGAAGCGCCTCGGGCAACGAAGTCAGACCTGCTTGATCTCGCGGTCTTTCTCCGCGAGCGACTCGTCGATCCGCTTGACGTAGCCGTCGGTCAGCTTCTGGACCACGTCGGACCAGTCCTTGACCTCGTCCTCGCTGATCTCGCCCTTCTTCTCGAATCCCTTGATCTGGTCCATGCCGTCGCGACGCACGCCACGCACGGCGATCTTGCTGTTCTCGGCGTAACGGCCGGCCGCCTTGGCCAGCTCGACGCGACGCTCCTGGGTCAGCATCGGGATCGGCACGCGCACGGTCTGACCGTCGGAGGCCGGGTTGAGCCCCAGCCCGGCATCGCGGATGGCGCGCTCGACCGCGCCCACCAGGGTGCGGTCCCAGACCTGCACCGTCAGCATGCGCGCTTCCGGCACCGCGACGGTGCCGACCTGCCCCAGCGGCACCTCGCCGCCATAGGCCTCGACACGCACGGGCTCCAGCAGCGCCGGGCTGGCACGCCCCGAGCGCAGGCCGGCGAAATCGCGGCGCAGCGTCTCGAGCGCACCGTCCATGCGTCGGGTCAGGTCCTCGATCAGGGCGTTCTGGTCGGCCACGGTGGAATACTCCGAAAGAAGAAGGGTGCGGTCGGGTTCAGGCCGGATCGACGATCCGGGTGAAGCGGCCTTCGCCCTGCATGACCTTGGCGAAAGCGCCCGGCATGTGGATGTTGAACACGATGATCGGCAGATTGTTCTCGCGCGCCAGGCTGATGGCCGACGCGTCCATGACGTTCAGATCCTTGGACAGCACGTCCAGATAGCTCAGTTCTTCGAAACGCGTCGCGTTCTTGTCCGAGCGCGGATCGGCGGAATACACCCCATCGACCTGGGTGCCCTTGAACAGGGCGGTACATTCCATCTCGGCGGCGCGCAGGGCGGCGGCGGTGTCGGTGGTAAAGAACGGATTGCCGGTACCGGCGGCGAAGATCACGATCCGGCCCTTCTCCATATGACGCACGGCACGACGGCGGATATAGGGCTCGGCGATGCCCGGCATCTGGATCGCGCTCATCACGCGCGTATCCACGTCCAGAGCCTCCAGCGCATTCTGCATCATCAGCGCGTTGATCACGGTGGCCAGCATGCCGGCATAATCGCCCTGGGCGCGATCCATACCGCGGGCCGCGGCCGCGATGCCGCGGAAGATGTTGCCGCCGCCGATCACCAGCCCGACCTCGACACCCATCCTGTGCACGGAGGCCACGTCGGCGGCGATCGCGTTCACCGTCTCTGGATCGAGCCCGAACGAGCCGGCGCCCATCAGCGCCTCGCCCGACACCTTCAGCAGCACGCGCTGATACAGAGGAGCGGTGGAGTCGACGCCGGATTCTGCGGACATGGCGGTGATCCATCCTCTGAGGTCGTTGAAGCGGGCCCGTCATAAGCCCCGGCATCCCGGGGGACAAGCGCGACGCCGGGGGGCGACGCAAGAGACCCGGCAAGAGAGGGACGCGGGGGCCGGCTTCAGAGTCCCAGCGCGCTCAACCCCGGATGATCGTCGGGCCGACGCCCGATGGGCCAGCGGAACAGCCGCTCGGCCTCCGCGATTGGCACGTCGTTGATGGAGGCGTGACGCTCCGCCATCAGGCCAGCGGCGTCGAACAGCCAGTTCTCGTTGCCGTGCGAGCGGAACCAGCGTCCCTCCGCATCGTGCCATTCATAGACGAACCGCACGGCGATCCGGTTCTCGCGAAACGCCCAGACTTCCTTGATAAGCCGGTAGTCGAGCTCCCGCGCCCATTTGCCTTGCAGGAAGGAGACGATCGCCGGGCGCCCCTGGAGGAACACGTCCCGGTTCCGCCACCGGCTGTCCTCGGTATAGGCCAGCGACACGCGCTCCGGATCGCGCCCGTTCCAGGCGTCCTCCGCCAGGCGCGCCTTCAGGGCGGCGCTTTCGGCATCGAAAGGGGGGAATGGCGGGCGAGATATCAGTCCAGATTCTCCAGCCCGATCGCGCGCAGACGCGCCCCTTCCTCGTCCCAGCCAGCGCGCTCCTTCACGTTCAGGAACAGATGGCATGGCCGCTCCAGCAGGGAAGACAGGCCGTGACGCGCCTTCTCGCCGATCTGGCGGATGCGCGACCCCTTGTCGCCGATCAGGATCGCCTTGTGGCCCGGCCGCGACACATAGACCGTGACGTCGATCCGTACCGACCCATCCGGCCGCTCCTGGAAGCTCTCGGTTTCCGCCGTGCAGGAATACGGAATTTCCTCGTGCGTCTGCAGGAAGATCTGTTCGCGCACCAGTTCGGCGGCGAGCAGACGGTCCGGCAGATCGGTGAGGTCGTCCTCCGGATACAAAAACGGTCCGGCCGGGAGGGCGAAGGCCAGCGCGTCCAGAAGATCGTCCAGCCCGTCGCCCTTGCGGGCGCTGACCATGTAGACGTGCTCGAACGGCACCAGCTCGGCCAGGGTCTTGGTCAGCGGCAGAAGCTGGCCGCGCTCCACGGCGTCGGTCTTGTTCAGCACCAGCCAGGTGCGCCGCTTGCTGTCACGCAGACGTTCGGCGATGGCGCGGACGCCGTCGGTGAGCCCCTTCTGGCTGTCCACCAGCAGCAGGGTGATGTCCGCATCCTCGGCGCCGGTCCAGGCGGCAGCGACCATCGCGCGATCGAGCTTTCGCTTCGGCTTGAAGATGCCGGGCGTGTCCACGAGCAGGATCTGCGCCCGCGTCTCCGCCGCCTCGCGCATCATGATGCCCAGCACGCGGAAGCGGGTGGTCTGCGCCTTGGGGCTGACGATGGAGAGCTTGGCGCCGGTGAGACGGTTCAGGAGCGTGGACTTGCCGGCATTGGGCGCGCCGACGATGGCGACGAAGCCGCAGCGCTGCCGGTCGCGATCGGAGGCGGGTTCGGTGTCGCTCATTGGAACTGCCCTAGAAGAGATGCCGCGGCGAGGCTCTCGGCGGCGCGCTTGCTGCCGGCCTCGCCGGTGGCGGAACGGCCGGCCGCTTCCACCCGGATCACGAAATGCGGAGCGTGCGACGGGCCGGTGGAGGATTCGAGCTCATAGACCGGCAGAGCCAGGCCGCGTGCCAGCAGCCATTCCTGCAGGGCGGTCTTGGCATCCTTGGGCGGCAAAGCCTGCGCCACCATGACCTCGTCCCAGGCCCGGCGCATGAAGGCGCGAGCCGGATCGAGACCGCCATCCAGATAGATCGCGCCCAGCACCGCCTCGACGCTGTCGGCCAGAACATTGGCGGCGTCGCGAATGCCGGCGCGATCCTCATGCGACGCGACGGACAAGGCCTCGCGGAAGCCGAGCTCCACCGCGATCTTCGCCAGGATCGGACGCGACACCAGACGCGCGAGACGCGGGCCGAGCGCACCTTCCTGCTCGCGCGGAAATCGCTCGATCAGCCATTCCGCCATCAGCAGCCCGAGCACGCGATCGCCGATGAATTCGAGCCGCTCGTTCGATCCCTGCCCCTTGTTGGCCGGGCGCCGGTTTCTGCGCCCGCCCTGGGCCTGCATCTCATGCGCGGCGGAGCGATGCGTCAGCGCCTCCCGCAGCAGCTCGGGCCGGGCGAAGCGCCAGCCCACCGTCCGTTCGATCCCGGCCAGCACCGGGTCGGTCTCGTCGCGATCGGGCGCGGCTCCGTTCAATGGACCCATGTCCCGATCCGGCTCCAGCGCACCTCGCTCGGCCAGTACCAGAACTCCCAGACCGGATGACGGGCATCGTAGGAGAAGAAGATGAACATCGCCTTGCCGACCAGATTTTCCATCGGGACGTAGCCGAGCTCGTTCATGAAACGGCTATCCGCACTGTCGTCGCGATCATCGCCCATGGCAAAGAAATATCCCGGCGGCACCAGATAGTCCGGGGTATGGTTCTGCTCGCCGTCGTCGGTGAGGCGCAGGATCTGGTGCACGACCGGCCCGTGCCCGCCGCTGCCCGGCAGCGTCTCGGTGAACAGCCGCCCGGCCAGTTCGTGCCGCTGCTCGTCGACCGCCACGTAGTCGCCATCGTCCTTGCGCGGGACGAGCACATTGTTGATGTAGAGCTCGCCGTCACGCACCTGGATATGGTCGCCCGGCAGGCCGACGATCCGCTTGATGTAGTCGACCGACGTGTCGTGCGTGTAGCGGAACACCGCGACATCGCCGCGATGCGGCTCGATATCGGGAATGCGGCCCGAGAACAGGTCCGGCGAGAACGGGAACGAGAAACGCGAATAGCCGTAGGCCGGCTTCCAGACGAACAGGTAGTCGCCCACCTGCAGGGTCGGGATCATCGAGCCGGACGGGATGTTGAACGGCTCCACCAGGAAGGACCGCACCAGCAGCGCGATCAGCAGCGCATAGACCACGGTGCGGATGGTCTCGCCGAGGCTGGAGCCTGCCTTTGCCGGCGGCGCGTCTTGGGTCGTGTTCATCCGGCTCAGTCCCGACAAGAGCCGGTTCCGGCAAGCGCGGAGCGGCAGACAGAATTCCTCGGCCGCCCAGGGCAGCCGGAAGGTGGCGGATCAAGCCGCCGCGGTCCTTTCCTGTCAAGCACGCTGGCACAAGCCCTTCCCGCCCACTGTGGGCGCCACTGTAAATCCGCGCAGTGCCGCCGGGATCGCGGCTCCGTCGTGGGAGGCCGGACGAGACGGATGACGCGTCATGTCTGGCAACGAAAGTGGAAGGAACAGGGGTTCTTTCCTCGCAAACGAAGAGCTTTACCCCTCCGCTTTCTCCACCGCCTGGATGATCACCTGCGCGAACGCATAGGGCGGCTCGTCCGTCATGGTCAGCAGCAGGGACGGCACATGGCCGGCCGGGATGAGGGACCGGAGACGGGCCAAGGCGCCGCCGGTCAGCACCATGGTCGGCTGACCGGTGGGCAGGTTCACCACGCCGAGATCGCTGTGGAACACCCCGTGCGAGAAACCGGTGCCGAGCGCCTTGGCGCAGGCCTCCTTGGCCGCCCAGCGCTTGGCGTAGGTCGCGGCGCGGATCGATTCGGTGCGCCGGTTGGCCTTGGCGCGCTCGGTCTCGGTGAAGGAACGCAGGAGGAACCGCTCGCCATGGCGCGCGATCGCCCGCTCGATGCGCCGTATGTCGCACAGATCGGTACCAAGCCCGATGATGGTGGTCACGAGAATGCTCCCCTCACGCGCGGTTTCAGGCCCTGGCGCGTTCCACCTGGGTAATACCGCCCGCCGAGCGCAGGCCGGCGATCACCGAGGAGAGGTGGCGCAGATCGCGCACCTCGACATCCACCAGGATCTCCATGAAATCGGACTGGCGGTTGATGATCTTCAGATTGATCACGCTGCCCTCGTGCCGCGAGGCGGTATTGGTCAGCGTGGCCAGCACGCTCGGCTCGTTGGTGGCGATCACGCTGATGCGCCCGACATGGGTTTCGTTGTTCCGGCCGCGCGCGATGGCGTCGTAGTCCCAGTCGATGTCGAGAAAACGCTCCGGCGTCGCGGCGAAGCTTTCCAGCGTCTGGCACGAGGCGGTGTGCACGGTGATGCCTTTGCCGGTGCTGACGATGCCGACGATCCGGTCGCCGGGCAGAGGATGGCAGCAACCGGCGAAATGGGTCGCGACGCCAGCGCCCAGACCGACCAGCGCCATGGATCCGCCGCCGCCCGGAGAGGGTACCGGCTTGGGGGCGGCGCGCTGCGGCAGGCCGGGCACCATGCGTGGCGCACCACGAGACGACTGGCGCAACTCCGGATAGATCGCCTGCACGACCTCCTTGGCGCCGAGATTATTGTTGCCGACAGCGACGTAGAGATCGTCGCGGCTGGCCTGCTTGAGCTGCTTCAGCGCCGCATCCAGCACCTTTTCCGAGCCGTCCACGCCTTCCTGGCGGAAGGCCTTGGCCAGCGCGGCGCGGCCCGCATCGAGATAGGTCTGGCGCGCCTGGGCTGCGACATGGCGACGAATGCGCGCGCGCGCCTTGCCGGTGACGACGAAGCGTTCCCAGGCCGGCGACGGCGTGCCGCCGCGCGCGGTCATGATCTCGACCTGATCGCCGTTCTGCAGCTCGTGCCGGAGCGGCATCAGCCTGCCATTCACCTTGGCGCCGACGCAGCCATCGCCGATCTGGCTGTGCACGGCATAGGCGAAATCCACCGGGGTGGCGCCGCGCGGCAGAGGGATCAGCTGTCCCTTCGGGGTGAAGCAGAAGACCTGATCCTGATAGAGCTCGAGCTTGGTGTTCTCCAGGAACTCGTCCGGCGCCTGCGAATTCTCCAGGATTTCCAGCAGGTCCTGCACCCAGCGCAGCTTGCGCGGCGGTGCCACCGCATCGGCGCCTTCGCCCAGCCCCTTGTACGCCCAGTGCGCAGCAACGCCGTTCTCGGCCACGTCGTGCATTTCCGGCGTGCGGATCTGCACCTCGATCTTCTGGTTGCGCGGATGGCGCAGCGTCACCCCGGTATGCAGGCTCTGATAGCCGTTCGCCTTGGGAGTGGAGATGTAGTCCTTGAACCGCCCGGCGATGACCGGATAGGCGGCATGCACGGCACCCAGCGCGACGTAGCAGGCCTCGCGCGACGGCACCATGACGCGGAACGCCATGATGTCGGACAACTGCTCGAAGGCGACGTTGCGCTTCTGCATCTTCTCCCAGATGGAGAAAGGGGATTTCTCCCGCCCGGTGACCTCGGCGCCTGGAACGCCGGCTTCGGCGCAGAGCCGGGTCAGCTCGACGCGGACCTCCTCGATCACGTCCGCCCCCTGCCCGCGCAGGTAGTTCAGGCGGGCGCGGATGGAGGCGTTGTGCTCCGGCTCCAGCTCCGCGAAGCTCAGGTTCTGGAGTTCGGTCTTGACCTTGTCCATGCCGATGCGGCCGGCAAGCGGCGCATAGATGTCCATGGTCTCGGCGGCAATGCGCTGGCGCCGGTGCTGCGCCTGCACGTAATGCAGGGTGCGCATGTTGTGCAGGCGGTCGCAGAGCTTCACCACCAGCACGCGGATATCGCGGCTCATCGCCAGCACCAGCTTGCGGAAATTCTCCGCCTGCTTGGTGCGGTCCGATTGCAGTTCGAGACGGGTGAGCTTGGTCACGCCGTCCACGAGCGACGCGACCGTCGGGCCGAATCGCTCGGAGAGCTGCGCCAGGGTCAGCCCGGTATCCTCGACCGTGTCGTGCAGCAATCCGGTGCAGATGCTGGCGACGTCGAGACGGAATCCGGCCAGCATGCCGGCGACGGCAAGCGGATGGGTGATGTACGGATCGCCGTTGTCGCGCACCTGATTGGCGTGCGCCGCCTTGGCCACCTCGAAGGCACGTTCGACGATGTCGGTATCGGCGTTCGGATCGTACGCCTTGATGCGCCGGATCAGCCCGGCGCAGGAGATCGACGTCGATGCGGCGGCGTCTGGATGAGGGAGCTTTTCCGCCGTGAGAGCGACAGGACCATTGACCGGCCCATCCGGCGCGGAAACCGGCGCCGGACGACCGGGCGTACCGAAGAAGCGGTCAGCGCCCGGCCACATCGCGCGGCCTTACCGGCGTGCGCGGCCGCCGAGTTCCGCTTCGATCGCGGCCTCGAGCTCCTCGGGCGACAGCTCGGTGCCCATGTTGCCGGCTTCTTCCTCTGCGGACACGTCCTGAAGGCCGAAGATGTTCTGGTCGGTCGGAATAAGGTCGAGAACCTCCTCGTCGGCCGGCTCCGGCTCCGGCGCGCGCGCGAGCGACTTCACCAGATCCTGCTGCAGGCGGGTCAGCTCGACGGTCTCGTCGGCGATCTCGCGCAGGGCGACGACCGGGTTCTTGTCGTTATCGCGGTCGACGGTCAGCTCCTCGCCGCGGCTGAGATTGCGCGCCCGCTGAGCCGCGAGCAGCACCAGCTCGAAGCGGTTGGGGACTTTTTCGACGCAATCCTCGACGGTGACGCGCGCCATGCGGCCGACCTCCCAAAAAAACAGCACAAGGGGAAAGGCGAGATATAGCCGCTCGCTCCCCGAGCAGCAAGCGAAAGCGGTTTCCGGCCGCTTCCCGCCCTCAGGTCCCGCCGGAAAATGCGCCGATCGGCAGCAGCAGGTTGCGCCGCCCTTCGGCATCCGATTCGGGCAGACGGCCGGCGCGGATGTTCACCTGCAGGGCCAGCAGCATCAGCTCCGGCAGGGGCAGGGTCGCGTCGCGCTCGCGCCGCATCCGCACGAAGGCGGTCTCCTCCAGTCGCAGATGCGGATGCTCCGCTCGCATCGCCGCCACCGTGCTGTCCGAGCGCACCGCCCTGCCCTGCGGCCGGTAGTCATGGCCCACGAACAGGCGGCACTCGTCCGGCAGACGCATGATCTCGCCGATCGAACGCCACAACGCCGCCGCGTCGCCTCCGGGGAAATCCGCCCGCGCCGAACCGCTATCGGGCATGAACAGCGTGTCGTGGATAAAGGCGGCGTCGCCGAAAACCGGCGTGATCGAGCAAAGCGTATGCCCGGGCGAGAACAGGATCCGGCCCTCGATTCCACCCAGCTCCAGCGTGTCGCCTGGTCGCAGCAGCCGGTCCCATTGCGAGCCATCGGTCGGAAAGCTCTCCGGCAGGCCGTAGATGCCCTTCCACAATCTCTGCACGCCGGTCACTTCCGTGCCGGTGGCGACGGGCGCCCCGGTACGGCCGCTCAGATAGGCGGCGGCGGAGAGATGGTCGGCATGGGGATGGGTGTCGACGATCCATCGCACCCGCAACCCTTGCCGTTCGACGTGCGCGAGGATCGCGTCGGCGGAGCGTGTGGCGATCGTGCCGGACCTGCGGTCCAGCTCCAGCACCGGATCGATGATCGCGCAGGCGCCACTGCCGGGATCGGCCACCACGTATTGGGCGCTGCCTGTGGGCTCGTCATGGAACATCGCCACCACGGGGCCGGCGGCGGAAACGCTCATCGCGCGTCCTCGAAGCGGCGCGGCTTGTGCGGAATATCGATCTCGCTGCCGCGCAGCATCCGGTTCCAATAGAGATAAGGCAGGAATCGCGTCTTCAGCAGCCAGTTGCTCTTGCGCGGCACGCGCGGATCGAGCGGGAAGCTCGGCTCCACCTTGCCGCCGTAGGTGAACTCCGCCAGCAGCACCTTGCCGTATTCCGTGGTCAGCGGGCAGGAGCCATAGCCGTCATAGGTCGCGGTGGCGGGGCCTCCTGTGAGCAGTGCCACGACGCGTCGCACCACCACGGGCGCCTGCAGACGCACTGCCGCCGCCGTCTTGGCGTTGCTGGTCCCCGCCGCATCGCCGAGCGAGAACACGTTGGCGTATCGGGTGTGTCGCAACGTCGCCGGGTCCACCGACACCCAGCCGGCCTCGTTGGCGAGGGGAGAGTTGCGGATCACGTCCGGCGCACCCTGCGGCGGGGTCACGTGCAGCATGGAGAACGGCTTCACCAGCTCGGACACGGCGCCATCCGCGCCCGTCACGGAGAAGATCGCCTTCCTGGCGGGCCCGTCCACCGCCGTCAGCGTGTGGCGGTAGTTCAGACGAATGCCGTAGCCCTTCGCGGTGGCGAGCAGCGGCGGCACGAAGAACGGAACGCCGAAGATCGCTTCCCCGGTTAGCATGAAATCGATACCGACATCCCGCAGCTTGCCGTGTCTGCGCAGGTGATCGGCGGCCAGGTACATGATCTTCTGTGGCGCGCCGGCGCATTTGATCGGCATTGCCGGCTGGGTGAACACGGCATTGCCGCCGTCCAGCGCCTGGATGCAGCGCCAGGTATATTCGGCATGATCGGCCGAATAATTGCTGCACACGCCGTTGCGGCCGAGCGTCTCCGTCAGTCCGTCGATGGCGCTCCAGTTCAGTTGCAGGCCGGGACACACGACGAGCGCGCGATAGCCGACATGCATGCCGTTCGGCAGCGTCACGCGATCCCGCTCCGGCTCGAACGCCGACGCGGCTGCGCGAATCCAGCACACACCCGGCGGTATCAGCGACGCCTCCGGGCGCTCGGTCTGTTTCATCGTGAACACGCCCGCGCCGACCAGAGTCCAGCCGGGCTGGTAGAAATGCCGGTCGGACGGTTCGATGATCGCGACGGACAGGTTTCGGCCGCCCCTGGAATATTTGCGCAATCCCGCCGCGACGGTGATGCCGGCAGCGCCCCCGCCGACGATCACCACGTCGAACGCGCCGAGCTGGCCGTCCTCGCCGGGAACCAATGCATTCCCTGTCGACACGCTGCGCGCCATCGCGGCCATCCTTCTCCGGAACCAGAACGCGCGGACGATAGGCGCGACCTGCCGGAGGACTCAACTCGCGCGCGCTCGCTTTCGTTGACGCCGCAAACGAGACGCACGGCGACCAGCCTTACTCTCTCGGCACGCCGATTGGGGCCAGGAAACAGCGTCGGCGCGGTCCGAGGTTTTTGTCGTGGAGAAGAGCGGCGCGGCGGCGACGTCATCTCGGCACCGCACGGCAGCGCGGTCAGAGTCGGTCCTTGGGATCATTGCCGCGATATTAGAGCAATAGCCGGGGCGGCCGCCTCTTGTGGCAGTTCAGTACAGGAACGAACCGATCATGCCCGGCAGCCGTGGTTTCTTCGCAGCGCCGAACAGAGTCCCGGGAGCCGGTAACCATGTTTCTGTCACGACCGGCGATCGCCTGTATCCTGGTGGTCGTGGTCTTCGGACATGCGAGAGCGGCATCATGTGTCGCGCCTGATATGCCAACCGCCAGACCGTATCAGAGCGCCATGATCCAGGCGATGAAGTCGGACGTGACCGCACCGAATCTGGTGATCGGCGACTCCATTGCCGCCCATTGGCCTGGTTCGATTGCCCGCTGGATGGGCGGCCCGACCCAGAACCTGGGTGTCTCGGGCGACACGCCGAGAGGACTGCTTTGGCGGCTCGGACTGATCCAGGGGCATCGCTCCTGGAAGCGGATCCTCCTGATCATCGGGGTCAACGGCGCCGGCAGCGAACCGCTCTGCCACGACGTCGCGCCAGCGGTCGTCGCCGATATACGGGCCCTGCACCGTATCGCGCCCGAGGCGACGCTTTCGGTTCTCGCCATCATGCAGGTCGGCGAGGGCCTGCGCCCTTTCCGAGGCCAGATCGCGGATATCGATCGACGGCTGGCGGATGCGACCGGCCGGGAACGCTTCACCTTCATCGATCCGAACCCGGCGTTGCTGGCGGCGTGCGCGGACAAGGAGACTTGCCCCCTGCTGCTGCCTGACTGGATCCATCCGAGCGGGGCCGGATACGACGCGATCGGACCGCTTGTGGCGCGCGCGTTCGGCGTAGGGCCCGCGACGAGCGGTCGCTGACGCACGAACATTTCCGCGACGATCCGAAACAGGTGAGCTCGGCCACGGCGGACATGGCGGTCCGCTCGGGCGCACGGATGATCACGGACGCGATCCGCGAACGCCGTGCCTCCCGGCCCACTGCCGCACCGACGGATCGAGGGCGGAACCTTCCGCTTGCTGTCCGGCTGCCGACCGGCCGGCGGCGACAGCCCGCACCGGATCGGCGTGCCGGAGGCCGGGGTGCTTGCGGCCCAAAGAGTAACTCGTCAGGCTCTCGGGGCGACCGGCCGGCCGAATGCGTTCCGGTTGGATGTCGGCGCCGTCATTCTGGCAGCAGCGCCGCGATCAGCGCCTCGATCCCCACACCGCTGCGCGGATCGATCCAGTCCGGCGCCACGTCGCGCAGCGGCAGCAGCACGAAACCGCGCTGCGTCGCGCGCGGATGCGGCAGGATCGGATCGGGCGCATCACGCAGGGCCGCGCCCATCGCCACGATATCCAGATCGAGCGTGCGCGCCGCATTGGCGACGCTGCGTTCGCGCCCAAAGCGCAGTTCGATCCCCTGCAAGACCGACAGCAACGCCTCGGGCGCGATCTCGCCTTCGAACCGGACCACGCCGTTGCAGTAATTCGGCTGGTCCGATCGCGGCACCGGGGCGGTCTCGTACCAGGGCGACACGCGCTCGATCGTCAGATCCGGCAGCGCCCGCAAGGCCGTCACCGCCGCCTCGCAGACGGCCATCGGCGTATCCAGCCCACGCGCCGGATCGGGCAGGTTGGAGCCGATCGCGACCAGAATCATCATGGTTCGACATCCTTTTCGGGGGCGCGACACCACCCGGGCAGATGATAGGCTCGCGGCCCATGCTTGCCGCCTCTCATATCCTCCTCCTCCTGTTCGTGACCACCTTGTGCGGCCCCCTGGCCCGACTGGTCCGCCTGCCGATGCCGCTGCTGCAGATCGCCATGGGCGCCGCGGCGTGCCTGCTCGGCATGCGGACGCGGATCGAACCCGACGTGTTCATGCTGCTGTTCATCCCGCCGCTGCTGTTTTCGGACGCATTCCTGATGCCGATGCGCGAGCTGCGTCAGATGCGCGGGCTGATCCTCGGCCTCGCCGTGGGGCTGGTGCTGTTCGCCACCATCTGTGGCGGCCTGTTCATCCACCTGCTGATCCCACCCCTCAATCTCGCCGCCTGTTTCGCGCTGGCGGCCGTCCTTTCCCCCACCGATGCGGTGGCGGTGTCCGGCATGCTGGAAGGCCGCGCTGTGCCACGCCGGCTGATGCACGTGCTGGCCGGAGAGGCCCTGCTGAACGACGCTTCCGGTCTTGTCTGCTTCCGGTTTGCCGCCGCTGCCGCCGTATCCGGCTCATTCTCGCTGCTCAACGCTACCGGCACCTTTCTGCTGGTCTCGCTGGGCGGCCTCGCGGTGGGGATCGCCGGAGCCGTGATCCTGGCGCTGGTCCAGCGCGCGCTCATGCGGGGCGGCTTCGACCACGCGCCGACCTTCTTCGGGGCCACCGCCCTGCTGCCTTTCACCGTTTATCTGGCCGCCGAGCACCTGGGGGGCTCGGGCATCCTGGCGGCGGTGGCGGCCGGGCTCACCCTTCGCCGCAGCGGCACCTTCAAGATGATGGGCACACAGACGCGCCTCGGCTCCTCCGCCATCTGGACCACGCTCGTCTTCCTGCTGAACGGCATGGTGTTCGTGGTGCTGGGCCTGCAGCTTCCCGGAATCCTCGATGACGGCCTCGCGATGATGCGACGGGTGCAGGTGCCGCTCTGGCGTCTGCCCGCCGCGGTGCTGGAGATCACCGTCGCCCTGATCGTGCTGCGTCTCGTCTGGCTCGCCGGCACCGTGCTGGTGCGGTCGGTCCGGCTCCGGCTCGTTCCCGAGCCGGGCGAAGAGCGCCGCGTCACGCCGCGCCTGCTTCTGGCCACCGCCTTCGCCGGGGTGCGCGGCGCCATCACCCTCGCCGCCGTTCTCTCGCTGGACGACGATTTCCCGGCGCGCAACCTGCTGGTCACTCTGGCGACCGGAGTGATCCTGTGTTCGCTGCTGCTGGCCGCGATCGCGCTTCCCCTCCTGCTCGCGGGAGTCGCCACGGACGCGATCGACCCGCACGAACAGGAGATTGATCACGCGCGGCTCGCCCTGGCCGACAAGGCCGTGGCGATGCTCGAGGAAGAGATCGAGGACGCCGACGAGGAACGGCACGACGTGTTGCGGACGATCCTGGACGAGGCGCGGGCCAAACGCGAGCGCCTCAAGCTCGCCGCGGAAGACGCGCCGGAGGAAGAGCGCGACCACCAGCTCGCCACTTTCCGGCGGCAGCGCCAGGAAACTGCGATCCGGCTCCGCCTGCTGCGGGCCGAGCGACAAAGCCTGTCCGAACTGAACCATCGCGGCGAGATCGACGACGACACCGAGCGCGCGCTGATGCACGAACTCGACCATCAGGAAGAAGTGGTCCTGGCGACGGCGCGTTCCCTTCCACGCGCCCTGCCGCGCGATCACGAGGACCATCCGGAATACGAAGCCTTCGGGAATGCCGGACGCAGCTAGAAGGGTTCGGGATTCTCCTTTTTTGGAGAACACGACGCGAGATTTCCGCCGTGCGGGTCAGAGATTGGGCGGTTCGGGCACCAAGCGGCGACAGGCTCCTGCAGACGCGGCTCTGGCGTCCGGCGCGCGGCCGGGGCATCAGGAAGGCCATGACCACGACCGTCCACGACCCCGCCGAGCCGCCGCGCGATTGCCCGCTCTGCCCGCGCCTGGTCGCCTATCGCGAGGCCAACCGGTCGGCGCATCCCGGCTGGTGGAACGGGCCGGTGCCGAGCTGGGGCGACCGCGACGGACGGCTGCTCGTGGTCGGCCTGGCCCCCGGCGTCGGCGGCGCCAACCGCACCGGCCGGCCGTTCACCGGCGATTATGCCGGCACGCTGCTCTACGAGACGCTGGCGAAATACGGTTTCGCCACCGGGCGCTACGGCGCCGACCCGGCGGACGGCCTGGCGCTCCGGGACTGCCGCATCGTCAACGCGGTGCGCTGCGTGCCGCCGGCCAACCTACCCACTCCTCTCGAGATCCGCACCTGCAACGGCTTCCTGAAGGAGGAAATCGCCGCTGTCGCCGGCGCCCGGGCGGTGCTGGCGCTCGGCGTGGTCGCGCATAACGCGGTGCTGCGCGCGAACGGCCTGCCGATGAGCCGGCACAAATTCAGGCACGGACAGGTCGTGGAACTGCCGAACGGCGTTCTGCTCGCCGACAGCTATCACGTGTCCCGATACAACACGAACACCGGCGTCCTGACGACGGCGATGTTCGAGGCCGTGGTCGGGCAGCTTCGCGAAACGCTCGACGCAGCCGGCTGAACGCCCCGCCGAACCGTGGGAGGGCCGTTCGAGCGCGACCCCCCGCCCCCGAGCCGGCCGCCCTGCTGGCACGCCGCTTGCTCGCACGCCCACCAGGCGCATGGCGAGGCAAGACCAGCATGATCGATCGACGAAGTTTCCTGGCAGGGTCGGCGGCAGCGGGTGCGCTCGCCCTCGCTGCCCGCCGAGCACGGGCCGCCGAACCGGGCGTCTCGGACACGACGCTGCCGCGCCTGCTCGATACGCGCCGCGTCATCATCGACACCGACCCGGGCAATGACGACGCCATCGCCATCCTGATGGCGTTGAGCGCGCCGTCGCTCTCGGTCGAGGCGATCACCGTCGCGCCTGGCAATATCGGCTACGCGCAGGAGGTCAGGAACGCGCTCTACATGGTCGATCTGGCCGGCTTCTCGGGCCGGATCCCGGTCCATGCCGGCATGACAAGGCCAATCCTGGGCCGGTCCTACGCCAGCGCCAGCTTCATCCACGGCCCATCCGGCCTGGGCCAGTTCGTCGTGCCGCCGGTGAAACAGCAGCCCGACCCCGAACACGCGGTGACGGCGATCTGCCGTATCGTCAGGCGCTATCCGAACCAGGTGGTGATCCTTGCCCTGGGCGGACTGACCAACGTCGCCATGGCGCTGCTGATGGACCCTGGCATTGCGCGCCTCGTGAAGGGCATCCAGTTCGTCGCCAATGCCAACAACGCGGTGCCGAGCTTCAACGCCATGGTCGATCCGGAGGCGGCCGACATCGTGTTCCGCTCCGGCGCGCCGATCACCTTCGGGCTGGGCGGCCCGGACTCCTCGATCCTGACTCCGGCGGATTTCAAGACCGTGCGCGCCATGGACACCGCGCGCAGCCGCTTCTTCATGCAAAGCAACGCGCTGCGCCTGTCGTTCGAGATGTCGGCACGCAACGCCAAGGGATCGGTGAACGGCGATCCACTCGCCACCGCGATGATCATCGATCCGGCGATCGCCACCGGGTTCAAGGCGGTCTGCGCGCGCGTCGAGCTCGAGGGCGAATATACGCGCGGCACGATTCTCTACGGCGAGAATCGCTACAACATGCAGCCGACTCCGCCGCCGAACGCCAATCTGTGCGTCGCCGCCGACAATGCCCGTTTCAAGGCGCTCGTGTTCCGCACCCTGGCGCAGGCATGAGCGGACCCGGCATCGTCCGTCGGCCGGCACGGAGGGCGCTCGGTCGCCCGGCCGCTCTCGCTGCCGCCATGCTGGTGCTGGCCTCCATCGCCGCCAGGGCGCAGGACCGGCCGCTCTGCACCGTGACCTCAGGCACAGGCGCGCTGCTGATCCGCGCGACCGTGCTGCTTCCCGACCATGCGCTTGAACGAGGCGAGGTTCTCGTGGGCGGCGACGGCCGGATCGCCTGCGTGGGCGAGCACTGCGACGCCGCCGCGTCCGGCGCCGCGGTGCTCGACTGCGGTGCCGCGGTGTTGTCGCCCGGGCTGATCAACACCCACGACCATCTCGCTTTCACCGGCATCGCGCCGCACCCCGATAGCGGCGAGCGCTTCGCCCACCGGCACGAATGGCGCAAGGGGCTGGACGGGCATCGCGCCCTCGAGACCTTCACCGCCTCGCACGATCCACGCGTACTGTCATGGGGCGAGCTGCGTTTCCTGGTCGGAGGAACCACCTCCACTGTCGGGGGCGACATGGCGCCTGGCCTGTTGCGCAATCTCGATGTCGCTTCTGGCCTGGAAGGGCTGCCGGCCCGGCCCGTGAGCTACAAGGTGTTCCCGCTCGACGATGCCAGCGGGATCATGCGAACCGCGGATTGCGACTACGGCCATCACCCCTCGACACGCGCCGACGTGGCCGCGAGCGGCGCGTTTCTGGCCCATGTCGCCGAGGGCACCGACGCGGCCGCCCGCAACGAATTCCGCTGCGAAAGCTCCCTCAGCTACGATCGCACGAAGCAACCCGGCGGCGGCGGCACGAGCGACGACTGGATCATCCCGCAGGCGACCCTGATCCATGCCGTGGCGCTGACGCCCGCCGATCTCGCGCTGGTGGCTCGCCGGCACGCCGCCATCGTCTGGTCGCCGCGCAGCAATCTGTCGCTCTACGGCCGGACGCTGAACGTGCTCGAAGCGCACCGGCTCGGCATTCCGCTGGCCCTTGGTTCGGATTGGCTGCCATCCGGCTCGATGAACCTGAACCGCGAACTCGTCTGCGCCGCGTCCTACAACAGGGAAGCGCTCGGCAACGCGCTCTCGACGCGTGACCTCTGGCGCATGGTGACCATCGATGCGGCGCGGGCAGTGCACGACGAAGACCTGATCGGCAGCATCGCCCCCGGACAGGTCGCCGACCTCGCTTTGTTCGCGCCCGGCGGACGCGATCCCTACGCCGCCGTGGTGGATGCCACCCCGTTCTCCGTGATCCTGGTGCTGCGCGGCGGGCAACCGATTTATGGACAGGCAACGGTGATGGACGCGCTGCGGCCAGGCTGCGACAGGCTCGACCTGCCCGGCCTCCCCCCTTCCGGCGCGGAACGACGGCTCTGCGCCGAACCGCACCGTCTCTCTGCTCCCGCCCTGGAACGCTTCGCCGCCGACCATGCGCTCTACCCGCTGGCTTTCCCGGGTACGCCGCTGAATGAGCCGAGCTGCAGCCTGTCCGACGAGGGGCAGGCACCGGACCGGTAGGGGGGATGGTCTCGCCGGGTGATTCGCGAAAAGAGTCTTCTTTTTCTGAAGAAAAAGAAGCAAAAAGACGTTTGACCGTTTGGTTGAGAGAACCGGACGGGGCGGGGTGATGTCGGCCTCAGTCCGGAATATCGTCCAGCCCGGCCGGTTCGATCGGCGTCGCCCGGTTGTAGGCCTGCCGGTAGGCCGCCAGCGCCCCATAGGCGCGTAGGCGTGCGCGCATCAGCGAGCCGAGCGGACGATGCGCCGCCAGGGAATGAGCCGGGCGGAAGCCGATACGCTGCTCCACGAACGCCACCCGCTCCGGCGACATCGCGTCCTGCTGCGGCAGGGTCAATTTCGCGACCGTGACGTAGGGGCTCTGCCGTTCCGGCCATTCCACCGAAGCGTTCTCGATCGGCATCGTCTTCGGATCGGTGCAGAGCTGCGCGCGCAGCTCGAACACGGCGTCGTTGCGCTCGAAATACGTCACCGTGGCATGCCGGAACACGTTGGAATCGAAATTCGTATCCAGCTTCTCGCCGGCCAGCTCGATCTGCTCCTGCGTGACCGGAAACCAGGCCAGCTTGGCGACATAATCGCCGAACCGCATCGGCACCTGGCTGTGATAGCTTTCCGCCAGCGGATGCAGCGGCGGATGCCCGAAGAAGTCCAGCACCGGCACGTCATGGCCAGTCACGGCCTTCACCGTCGCGTTGATGGCCCGCGCCGAGTTGGAGACCACCTCCTTCAAACGCGCATTGCCGCCGGCATGCGCCTCGATCCGGCGAATGCTCTTCAGGAACGACGCCGCATCCGCATCGGGAAACACGGCGCCGGTGGCGAACACGAAATCCTGGGTATCCGCGTCGTGTCCGGGAATCTTCTCGCCGCGGACACCAAAGATCTTCACCGACATACCGCGATGGGTCGAGATGCGATCCGACAGATGCTCGCCGGGCCCCTGCGCGAACCGCACCAGCGCCGGATAGGAGCCTGGCTGCGCGAACAGACCCTGCCGCAAGGCCGGCGGCAATCCTTCCGGCACCACCAGCGTCCCCTTGACGATCCCGGACGGCTTGGCGTGCGACGTGCGTACCGCCAGGCCGCGACGGGCCTGCGCCACCTTGTCGGTTTCCGAACGCATCGCCTGGATGATGCCCTCTATGGTCGCGGCCTCGTCCGGCGCCGGCTGCTCGAGCCCGTCATGGTAGCGAACGAAACTCGTCTCAGGCGTATCGGTCATGGTCACGCTGGCTCCCAGACGGTCCCGGCGCACGCAGCGCGCCGGCCGTGTTCCGTAAAGCTACCGGCGGCCGTTCGTTCCGCCGTTGTCAGGCGCTCCGGGACACCGCTTCAGCCCCGGGCGCGCATCAACCTCGCTTTGTCGCGCTGCCAGTCGCGCTCAGCAATGGCGTGGCGCTTGTCCGCGTTCTTGCGGCCCTCGCCGAGCCCGATCGTCACCTTGGCGACGCCGCGATCGTTGAAATGGATGTCGAGCGGCACCAGCGTGTAGCCACTCTTCTTGACCTCGCCGAGCAGCTTGTCGATCTGCTTGTTGTGCAGCAGCAGCTTGCGCGGCGCACGCGGTTCGAAACGCGACAACACCCCGCCCTGGTATTCGGGGATATACACGTTGAACAGCCAGATCTCGCCTTCGCGCTCGCCGGCATAGGCTTCGGTGATGGTTGCGCGGCCGAGGCGCAGGCTCTTCACCTCCGGCCCTTTCAGCACGATCCCGGCTTCGACCGTCTCCTTGATGGAATAATCGAACCTGCCCTTGCGATTCTGCGCGGCGATGCCGTGCGAGATCATGGCGCTCTTCTTTTTGTCTTTTGCCATGATCGGTCAGCCGAGCAGGCCGATCTCCGCCAGGGCGGCCTGCACGATATCCTTCGTGCCCTGCTTCAACGGCGCCAGAGGCAGACGGCAAAATGCGCCGGACCGGCCGAGCAGACTCAAAGCGTATTTCACCGGCGCCGGATTGCTTTCCACGAACAGCGCATCGTGCAGCGGCAGCAGACGCTGCTGGATCGCCATCGCGGTCGGCGCGTCACCCGCCAGCCACGCATTCTGCATCTGTGCGCACAAAGCCGGCGCGACATTGGCCGTCACGCTGATGCAGCCGACCCCGCCGGCCGCGTTGAACGCGATCGCCGTGCCGTCCTCGCCGGAAAGCTGGCAGAATTCGGCGCCGATCATCCGGCGCGTCTGCAAGGGGCGCAGAAGATTGGCGGTCGAGTCCTTCACCCCGACGATGTTCGGGTGCTTCGCCAGCGCCGCCATGGTCTCGACGCTCATCTCGATCACCGAGCGGCCGGGAATGTTGTAGATCACGATGGGGATGTCCACCGCGTCGGCGATCGCCGAGTAGTGGCGGAACAGCCCGTCCTGGGTCGGCTTGTTGTAGTACGGCGTCACAACCAGGGCAGCGTCCGCTCCGGACTCCTTGGCATGACGCGTCGTCTCGATCGCCTCGGCCGTGCTGTTGGAGCCGGTACCGGCGATCACCGGCACGCGGCCTTTCGCCACGCGCACCGTGATGTCGATCAGGCGGCGATGCTCGGCATGAGTCAGAGTCGGGCTCTCGCCCGTGGTTCCGACCGGCACCAGCCCCATCGTGCCGCTTTCGATCTGCCAGTTGATCAACGCCTCGAAGGCGGTTTCGTCGAGGGCGCCATCCTCCTGCATCGGAGTGGCGAGGGCGACGATGGAGCCCTTGAACATGATCTTCTCCACTGGGGCGGAGCAGGTCTGCCCCGATCTGCGCCCTCATCAACAACCGACTAACTAGCCGAACTGCGCCGTGAGCGCCAAGCGAGCGCCGTCGACGCGCGTCCATTCCCGCAAGCCCCTTGTCCCGCAGCCGGCTTGCCGGGATGCTGCGCGCGTCCATGACCTGCCATCGCCCAGCCGCCCCCCTCCCGAACGGTTCCCCGTCCCGCCGGTTGCGCCCCGGGGGGCGCGCCGTCACGCAGGCGGTCGCCCCCGTCCTGATCGCGGTCCTGGCCGCGACCCTGCTGGCGCAAGCCGGATGCGCGCCGCAGCCCGGCGCGCTCCGCCCTGCCCCGGGCGGCGAAACCGCCGCGTCCACCGCCGCCGCCTTCCCCGTCGCCCGGCCGGACACGGCGAACGATCCCCTGGCCGCCGAGCTCGCCGTCTATCTTCGCCTGCTGGAACCGAATGGCGGCAGTGCGGACGAGCTCGCTTCCTTCATCGCGGCCCATCCGGACTGGCCCAACCGCGCCGCGCTGAACCGGCGTTTCGACGCCGCGCTCGCCGCCGAAACCGATCCCGCCGTTCTGGCGCGGCTGTGCCCGAAAGCGCCGCTCGCCAGCGCCGCCGTCCTGCTGCGCTGCACCGGTCCGGCCTACGCGGCGGCGGCACGGCGCGCCTGGATCAACGGAATAGACGGCGCCCAGAGCGAGCGGAGCTTCCTGTCGGTCTGGAGCGGCGTGTTGACGCCGGACGACCAGTTGGCACGCTTCAGGCGTCAGGAAGCCGCCGGCAGCCTCGATGCCGCGTCGCGCACCGCGCTCAGCCTGTCCCCTTCCGAGCGCGGGCTGGCCAACGCGGAGATTGCGCTGCGCCGCAACGACCCGGCAGCCGGCCAGCTCGCCGTCGCCCTGCCGCCCGACCAGCAATCGGATCCCGAACTGGTGCTCGATCTGGCCCGCTGGCTGCGCAAGAACAACCGCCTGGACGAGGCTCTGGTGCTATGGCGCGGTCGCGGCGCCGGGGCGGAAGCGGCCGCCCTGCCCGCGCTGAAATCCAGCCTGTGGAGCGAGCGCGAGGCGCTGGCGCGGTCCCTGCTCGACGCCGGCCGCGACGCGGACGCGCTTGCGATGGCGACGGACCCGAGCGATCTCCCCGCCGGATCGCGCGCGGACGCCGATTTCCTGTCCGGCTGGATCGAACTGCGCCGCCTGCACGATCCGGTCCGGGCCCAGCCTTTGTTCGAGAAACTGGCCGGCAGCGATTCGGTGATCACCCGCACGCGCGGCCTCTACTGGACCGCGCGCGCACGCGCCGCCCGGAACGATCCGGAAGGCGCCGCCGCCTGGTTCTCTCGCGCCGCCGCCTTTCCGACCACTTTCTACGGCCAGCTCGCGATCGCCAGGCTCGATCCGGCCGATCCCCAGACACTGGTCGACCCGAGCCTGAACGTCCCGCTGCTGCGCTCCGCCATGGCAGCGTTTCCCGCGCCGGGCTGGAGCGGCGCGGAGGCGGTGCGGTTCGCGAGCGCGACCTTCGCCCGCGCCGCGGAACTGCTGGTCTCCTGGAACGACCCGCGCCACGCCCGCGCCTTTCTGCTGCTCCTCGACCAGAACAGCCATACCGATGCGGAGCACGCGATGGGAGCGGCGCTGGCCAACCGGCTCGGCCTGCCCGACGTGGCGGTGGCGATCGCCCGGAGCGCCGGGCGGCACGGGCTGGTGCTGCCGGCGTCCGGCTGGCCGCGACCGTTCGATCCCCCGGCGAACGGGCCGGTCCCCGCCGCGCTGGTGCTGGCCGTCATGCGACAGGAAAGTTCGTTCGACCCGCATATCGTCAGTCCCGCCGGCGCCATCGGATTGATGCAGATCACCCCCGGCTCCGCGCAGGACATCGCGCGCGGCCTGGGCCGGCCCGATCTCGGCGAACGGTCCGGACTGTATGAGTCAGGCACCAACATGACCCTCGGCAGCGCCTTTCTGGGCACGCTTCTGGCGCGCTTCGGCGGCGTCGAGCCCTACGCCCTGTCCGGCTACAATGCCGGGCCGCGCCGGGCGGAACGCTGGATCGCCCAGTACGGCGACCCCGTGCATGGCGCCGCCCCGGACGCGGCCGGCCCGGAAAACGACACCCAATCCCGTCTGCTGGACTGGATCGAGACCATCCCGTTCGGGGAAACACGCAACTATGTCGAGCGGGTGATGGAAAACCAGGGCGTCTATAACGAGCCGGCCCGGTGAGCCGCTCCGGCGGATGGGCCCGGATCGTCGCCAGCGCGGGCGGCAGCGGCTTCGCGCCCCGCGCGCCTGGCACCGTTGGCACGCTGGTCGCCCTTCCGGTCGGCTGGGCGCTGCTGCACTGGCCATCCGGCCTATTGCTGGCGATCGTCCTGGTCTGTCCCCTCGGCATCCTGGCGACCGAGCGCGCGGGCGGCGGCGAGGATCACGGCTGGATCGTGGTCGACGAGGTCGCCGGCATGTGGATCACCCTGCTCGGCCTGCTGCCCCTGTTCCGTCTGCCTCCCTTGTCCGGCCTCGCCTTGCTCGTGTGGTGCGCCATCGCCTTCGCCTTGTTCCGCCTGCTCGACATCACCAAGCCGGGCCCGATCGGCCGCATCGACCGCCGTCACGATTCGATAGGCGTCATGGGCGACGACATGCTGGCGGGACTGGTCGGCGCCGTGCTTCTGTTGGCGCTCCGTTTCGCCGCCACCTGGATACGCTGATGGACGAATCTCTTCTGCGACGCTCCGCCGAGGCGCTGGCCGCCCTGCAGAAGGCCGAACTGACCGTGGCAACGGCCGAAAGCTGCACCGGCGGCCTCGTCAGCGCGGCGCTCACCCACCATGCCGGCAGTTCCAGCGCGATTCTGGGTGCGGCCGTGCCCTATTCGAACGCCGCCAAGCACCGTGTGCTCGGCGTGCCGGACGCCACCCTGACCCGCTTCGGGGCCGTCAGCGCCGAGGTGGCCGAAGCAATGGCCACGGGTGCGTTGAACCTGTTCGGAACCGACATCGCGGTGGCGATCACCGGCATTGCCGGCCCTGGCGGCGGCACGCCGGAGAAACCGGTCGGCACCGTCTGGTTGGGCCTGGCCCGCCGCGGTCGTCCGGTCGAGACCCGCCTTCTGTCTCTCGAAGGCAGCCGCGAGGCGATCCGCCTCCGTACCGCCGAGATCGCCCTGTCGATGGTCGAGAGCGCGGCTGTCTCGCCTTAGCGTGCCGGAACCGGACCGGCGCTCGGATCAGGAAGCGCCAACCTCCTTGCGATGATGAACGTGGCTCTTGTTGTAGGCGTGGATCTGCTCGACCGTGATCCAGCCCTTGTGATCGGTGTCGATCTCGTCGAAATGACGCGCCACGCGACTCCAGTCGCTCTGCAACGCCTGGTCGCGGGTCAGATGGCCGTCATGGGTGATGTTCGCGGCGGCGAAATGCGCTTCCACGCTGCCGGCCCGGCGCACGGGAATGATCGCGTCCTGGGCAGGGCGCATTGCACCGGACCCGGCCAGCAGCGTCGCGCCCGAGACCGACGCCGCGCGTGATGGCTGTCCCTGGATCAGCCCGCAAACACCCGCCAACATGCCGCACGCAAGCACGGCGCTGATGTTGAGAAGGCTCCGCATGGTGACGATCGCTTTCCTGGCGACTGCGCCTGCTTGCCGGCGCTGATGAGCAGCCGGAGCAGTTCTTGCCCCGGCCGACACATCTCATCACGGTTTGTTTACCGCAACCTTAATGACGGACGCGAAACGCGCTCAGCGCGAGAAAAATTGGCGTTTCGCCAGCCGTTCGTTCAGCGCACCGAAGCCGATTCCAAGCCCGCTCCAAAGAATCAACTGCAAACCCAGAGAGTCCAGTCGGAACCGCCAGAGGAGATCGGCCGGAAACCCGGCAGGAACCTCGTTCACGCCTGGCAGCAGCACCGCCAGCACGACGACACAGGACAGATAGAATCCGGCGCCGGAGAGCGAAGCGAACCATTCGCCGCGCGTCGGCAGCAGATGACGGCGGATCGCCACCGCCCCCACCATCGCGGCAACCGACATGAAGAGCATCACCGCGAACAGCAACGTCCGGCTGCCGATCGTCTCCGGCGAGCCGACCGAGGGCGGGTTGGCTGGATATTTCAGCGCCGGCACCAGGGCGACAGCAACGAAGCCCGCGACCGCCAGCAGAACCGACAGAGCGCGCGGGTCCCGGATCGCGACACGGCCGTTCGCGAACGCGAACACCAGAGCGAACAGGCCGCCGAACGCGGTGGAATACACCATGACGCCCGTCAGCAAGCCCCAGCTACGCTGCATCGAACGGCTGACGATCTCCGGCTCCGGCGCATCGTGGATGCCGCGGGCGAGATCGGCGCTGGCGCGGGCGTCGTCGATCGCCGTCTCGATGGCGATGGCTCGATCCACTTGCGGTTCGCCCGCCATCCGCGCGAAACCGAACACCAGAAGGCCGGCCAGGAACCCGACCAGCATCCCGCGCATCAGAAGAATGCGGACCATGGCTCGGCCCCCGTCAGTGGCAGGGGAACCCGAGCAGATGCCGGCTGTCATGCACCCATTCATGCACCGCCATACCGGGAATCAGCGATGTGGCGCCTTCCTCCGCGCCGACGAAATAGATCGCCAGAAGCAGGAGCGCGCCGAACAGGCCCCAGGGCAGCAGGGTGCGGACGGGGATCGTCGGAATGGCGACGGGCCGGGTAAGAACAGTCTCGGACATGGCGGGTTTCTCCTCGGGGATACGGCGTCCCGGCAGGGTTGCACACGTCGCGGCGGGTCTGACTTCCGCGACGCGCCTGACCGAACGGCAAGGCGCGGCACGGTCCACAGTGGCGCGACCGTCCGGAATTTCACCGGGTTCCAGCAGCGCGACGTTTCCGAAACTGAGCCGCTCGTCCGGTCCTCGTCAATCCATCTTCGCATCGCGTTCGTGCCGATGCTCTGAAGGCCCGCAAATACGAAACGGGCCGGAAGCGGCGTTTCCGCTTCCGGCCCGGACCGTGTCGCCCGAGGGCGCGAAAGTCTTAGTTGCCGCCCGGCGCGTTCGACGGGGTCATGGTGCCGGTGGAACCGGACGACGCCGGAGCGGCGGGAGCAGCCGGCGCGGCGGCGTCGGGTGCGGCCGGCGCGGCGCCGCCGCGAGCGGCGTCGAGGCTCTTCGCGTTCAGCTCTTCCGTGCTCGGCGAACCGGCGGGCTTCGGCTTGGTATGCGGGCCCATCATGCCCTTGCCGTGATGGGCATGGTGATGGTGCACCGGCTTATCCGCCGCGAGAGCCGGAACGGCGGCCGCCATCGCGATCGCACAGATGGAGGCGCTCAGGATCTTCTTCATACCAATTCCTTTTCTGCCGCGATCGACAGAGTTCTGGTGACACGAGAGGGCAGACTGAAACAGCCCCGACACGACCTAGCAACGATCCGACGGCATTCAGGTTGCGGCCGACGGGGAGAAAGTCGCAGCGTGACCAAAACGTCACACCCAGCTCCGAAGACCTCAGCCCGGGGCCGGCACCACCGCCGCAGGACGAGCGCCGGATGGCCCGTAGATCTCATTGGCCCGCTTCAGGAAGGCGCCCACCATCACCCGGACCGCCTCATTGAACACAACGCCGATCGCCGACTGCAGCAGCCGGGAGCGGAACTCGAACTCCACGAAGAAATCCACCAGGCAACCGCGCGGATCGGGCGTGAAGGTCCAGACATTGTTCAGGTAGCGGAACGGTCCCTTCTCGTAACGGACCCGGACCGTCCGGGGGCGGTCCAACGCCACGCGCGAGGTGAAGCTTTCCCGGAACGGACCGAAACCGATGGTCAGGATCGCGACCAGCTCCTGCTCGGTGCGACTCACGACGCGGGCATTCGTACACCAGGGCAGGAATTCGGGATAACGGCCGACATCGGCGACCATGTCGAACAATTGTTCGACGCTGTAGGGGATCACACGCCTTTCGGCATGGGTCGGCATCAGTGCGACGCCAGTCTGGCGGCACGCGCCTGGCGCAGCGAGGCGAAATCGGCATCGGCGTGATAGGAGGAGCGCGTCAGCGGGGTGGCGCTCACCTGCAGGAACCCCTTGGCCCGCGCCATGGACGCGTAGTCAGCGAACTCGTCCGGCGTCACGAAACGGTCGATCGCCGCGTGCTTCACCGAAGGCTGCAGATACTGGCCGAGCGTGATGAAATCCACATCGGCCACGCGCAGATCGTCCATCACCTGCAGAATCTCCGGCCGCTGTTCGCCCAGGCCCACCATCAGGCCGGATTTGGTGAAGATCGACGGGTCGATCCGCTTCACGTCGTCCAGCAGGCGCAGCGACTGGTAGTATCGCGCGCCGGGGCGGATGGTTGTGTAGAGGCGCGGCACGGTTTCGAGATTATGGTTGAACACGTCCGGACGCGCCGCGACCACGACCTCCAGCGCCCCCGGCTTGCGCAGGAAATCCGGCGTCAGGATCTCGACCGTCGTGTCGGGCGACGCAGCGCGGATCGCCGCGATCACCCGCGCGAAATGCTGCGCGCCGCCATCGGCGAGATCGTCGCGATCGACCGAGGTGATCACCACGTGGCGCAGTCCCAGCGTCGCCACCGCATCGCCGACGCGGTTGGGCTCGTCCGCATCGAGCGCGTCCGGCTGTCCGGTGCGGACGTTGCAGAAGGCGCAGGCCCGGGTGCAGATCTCGCCCATGATCATCATGGTGGCGTGGCGCTGCGACCAGCACTCGCCGATATTCGGGCAGGCCGCCTCCTCGCACACCGTCACCAGCTTCTTCTCGCGCATCAGGTCGCGCGTTTCCTGGTAGATCGGGTGGTTGGGCGCACGCACCCTGATCCAGTCCGGCTTGCGCTGGATCGGATTGTCCGGACGATGCGCCTTCTCCGGATGACGCGGCGCGGTTGCCCCGCCGGTTCGATGGTCGATCAGGACGCGGGTGGACATGGGCAAACGATCATCCGGAACATGAACGGAAAATGCTTCGTCTTCTGACCGCAGAGGTGGCGAAGCGGACGCAGGCCGTCAAGCGGAACCGCGTTCTGGCTGCCGTGCTCGCCGTCCCTCAGACGCCCAGACGACGGCGCAGCCCGCGCCAATGCCGCGCCGCGCCGCGCTCGATGGCGTCGAGGGGTTGCCACCAGCGCTGATGCGCCGCCGCGGCGAAATCCGGCGCCGGGCAGGTTTCTCCGAACACCGCGCCCTTGGGCTGCAACGCGCCTTTCGCGACATAGGCCTTATAGAGTTGCGATGCCCCCTGCTGGTCGTCGGTTTCCAGCAGCCAGGAGGCCCCGCCACACAGCACCGCGTAGAACGCCTGCGACCGTGGCGGCAGCATCCCGGCCGAGCGCTCCGCCTCGCGCGCCGCATCGAAGCGGTAATGGAAGCGCCGGTCCGGATCGGGCGCGTTGGCGGCGAAGCGACGCTTCTCGAGCGGCGTCACCAGAGGCCCGGACGGCGGCTTGGACGGCCCGTATCCATCCGGATAGTCCCCCTCCGTCACGGCCTGATCCGGCAGCACCTCTGTGCCGAACAGTTCCATGCCCTTCTGCCGTTCCAGCACCGCCGCCTTCCACGACGCTTCAGCCCGGTCCGTGCGCCAGAAGGCGTCACGCGACCGCGCGTCGAGCGACGCGAACCGGCGGCTGTCCGCCGCCAGCGCCGGGTCGGTGAACCATCCCGCCGCTTCCGCATAGGCGCCCTCGCGCATCAGCCGGCGCGCCAGCAGGTTGCGGATCGACGCGCCGCGATCGCCGACGGCGGGCTTCGGCGGCAGGGGCGGAAGCGTCTTCACGAAGGAGCGCAGCTGGTCCGTGGTGACCAGACGTTCCGCCACATAGGCGGTATCGCCCCAATAGGTGTCGCCGAAACCGAACAGGACGGTCAGCGCCGGCACGAAATCGCCCCGCGCCAGGTCCATGACGCCGGTCTCGGCGCGCAGACGCGTCCCCGTCTCGCCCAGCGCATCCGGATGCGCGGCCAGAACCTGCACCGCCTCGGCGAAACGCCGGGCGCTCTCGGCCAGATCGTCGTGCTGCAGCGACAGCTTCGCGCGTATCCAGGCCGAGAGCGGGTCGGCCGGCGCCGTCGCGAACTGCGCCGCCAGATCGTAGCGCCCGGCCAGATACGCCACGGCGGCCAGACGCCCGGCATCGCGCGAATCTTCGGCCGGATCGAACACGGGCGCCAACTGGTCCAGCACGCGCGTGGAGACCGGCTTGGAATCGAGCGAACCCAGCAAGCTGTGCGCCGCATCCTCGTCGATACCCTCCAACAGCGGCGTGTCGGCCACCGCGTAGGCCAGGAGAAGCTGCCGGATGCGCGGATCCTTCGCCGCCGCGTCGAACCAGATCTGCGCGCCCGGCTGCTCCGACAGCATCGCCTCCGCCACTTCCTGCAGGGAATCGACGCCGTTTTCGTCCCGATAAGCGGCCTGTTGCGAATACAGCGTCACCGCCTTGTGCAGCGCCGCCAGCGCCTCCGGCGTCGGTGGTGCGGGTTGCGGCGCGGCGGCGGGACCGGCCACCAGGCCGCTCTGGCGCAGGAACAGCCGCGCCTGCTCTCCGAAACTGGCGACCGCCAGGCCGAACGGGTCCGGCGCGCCATGCGACACCAGATCCCGCGTTCGGAGGAACGCCTTTTCCGCGCCCGCCGTGTCGCCGGACCGGTCCAGAGCGCGACCGAGCATGAAGGCGGCACAGACCGCATGGACGCCCCGGCCGCCCCCTTGCAGCACAGCGCGGAACGCCTGCGTCGCGCCCGCCCCGTCGCCGCCGTCAAAAGCACGGGCACCGGTCGCATAGAGTTCCGCCGCCGCACTCGGCTCGCCCCCTGAATCATCAGACTCGCGATACGTGCTGCAGACCGCTCCATCGGGCGCGGCCGCCTGTTCCTTCTCCAGCGCCGGGTCGGGCGGCGGCAGAAGATGGCTCGCCTGGAAGAAGAAACTGTCCACCGGCAGGTCGTGCAGCGTGGCGACACGGTCGTTCAGCAGCTGCCAGGGAAAGAACGGTCCGCAGGCCAGCGCCCCGGCCGCGGCGAATCCTGCCAGGACGGTTGCGCCCAGAAGGGCCGATCGGTGCAGTCTCATCGTCCGCTCTCCCCGTTCCCCCCGGCCGGGCAGCGTTCCCAGCCGACCGTGAGCACCGAATGCGCCGGCATCATGCTGCCGTCGATCCGGCGCAGCAACGATCCATCGCGCCGATACGGCCCCGCCCCGTCCGCCGCCAGGCAGGCCGCGTCCAAGAGGATGGTATCGGGCAAAGGCGCATCCAGATCGCTCCGGTTCGCGAGACGCAGGATCTCCGGCTCGCCGGATTCGCGCTCGAGCGTCGCCACGGCCTCGGCCGGCTGCCGCGCCAGCACCGCGCACCAGGAGCCCGGGCTCCAGCTGCGCCGATCCTCCCCGGTCGGCACCCGGAACCAGACCAGCCCGGCGAGACGAAATGGCGGATCGCGCTCCAGCCACGCCACCGCGCGCGCCATCGCGCCGGGCGAGACGAACAAATCCCGCCCGGCGCCGCCCATCAGGAGCGACCGTTCCGCCTCCGTGGCGCGCAGCTGCCCGTTCGGGTCCAGCACCACGCGCACACCGTAGCTCGGCAGCGAGACGAGAAACGGCCTGGCGCTCAGCCGCGACATCGCCCGCACGCGCCGCCGCATCCGGGCCGCATCGAACAGGCCGTCGCGGGGATCGTCGGTGGCGTGGAGCTGAAGCACCGGCTGGTCCACAGCGCGGGTCAGGGCAGTGAATCCGGACGAGCGCAGCCAGTCCGGCAGGGCCGTGATGCCCAGCCGCAATCCGCGCGGCAATACCGGACGCAGGGCGAGCAGGAAGCTGCGATACTCGCCGAGACGCCGTGTGGGGCAGTCGAAATCGATCTCGATCCCGGCCAGATGGCGACCGACCGGAATTGCCGCGGCGATCGACGCCGGATCCGGTAGCGCCCCGCTTCCATCCACGCGCAGCACCGCCGTCACCGGCCGCCCCGTCCGGTCCAGCGCCGGCCAATCCACCGCCGGACGAACCACGCGCCCCTCCGGCGGCCATTCGGCGACGAGCACGCGGAAGCCGGCCACCAGCGGCGCGGTCTCGCCGATCGCGCGGATCAGCGACGGCGTCCAGCTCCGCTGCCAGATATAGGCATCCTGGGACAGATGACGGTCGGCGGGCGCCGAGCCGACGCACAGAACAAGCAGGGCGGCGAGAACCGCCGCACGGCGAAAGGGCGCGACTGCGGGTCGCGAGACCCGGACAGCCGCGCCATCCGGCTCAGAAATGGATCGTCTGGCCCCAGGCGCTCAGCACCGCCTCGTGCATGGTCTCGCTCACCGTCGGGTGCGGAAAGACGGTGTGCATGAGCTCGACCTCGGTGGTCTCCAGCGTCCGCGCGATCACGTAGCCCTGGATCATCTCCGTCACCTCGGCGCCGACCAGATGCGCGCCCAGCAGTTCGCCGGTCTTGGCGTCGAACACCGTCTTGGCCATGCCCTCCGGCTCGCCCATGGCGATCGCCTTGCCGTTGCCGATGAACGGGAAGCGTCCGACCCGGACCTCCCTGCCCTCCTTCCTGGCGCGCGCCTCGGTCCAGCCGACGCTGGCCACCTGCGGACGGCAATAGGTGCAGCCAGGGATGTTGGTCCAGTCGATCGGGTGCACGTCCTTGCCGGCGATCTTCTCGACGCAGAGCACGCCCTCATGGCTGGCCTTGTGCGCCAGCCATGGTGCGCCTGCGATATCGCCGATCGCATATACGCCCGGCTCGCCGGTGCGGCAGAAGCCGTCGATCAGCACATGGGTCTTCTCGACCACCACCTTGGTGCCCTCGAGACCGATATTCTCCACGTTGCCGACGATGCCGACCGCCGAGATGATGCGGTCGAACTCCAGCGTCTCGCTCTTGCCGCCGCTTTCGATCGTGACCGTCGCCGTCTCGCCCTTGCGCTCCGGCGTGCCGATCTTGGCGCCGGTGATGATGCGCATGCCCTGCTTCTCGAACTGCTTGCGGGCGAAGGCGGCGATCTCCTCGTCCTCGACCGGCAGGATGCGGTCCACCACCTCGGCCACCGTCACCTCGGCGCCGAGATTGCGGTAGAAGCTCGCGAACTCGATGCCGATGGCGCCGGAACCGATCACCAGCAGCTTCTTCGGCATGGAGGTGGGCACCATCGCCTCGCGATAGGACCAGATGAGCCTCCCGTCCGGCTCCAGACCCGGCAGGACGCGCGCCCGCGCGCCGGTGGCCAGGATCACGTGCTTCGCGGTCAGCATCGCGACCGGCTTGCCGTCCTTCGACACCTCGACCTTGCGCTTGTCGCCTGCGACGCCGGCCAGCTTGCCGTGCCCGTCGAACACCGGAACCTTGTTCTTCTTCAGCAGATGGCCGACGCCGGAGGCCAGCTGCTGCGCCACCGCGCGCGACCGCTTCACGATCTTGTCCAGATCGAAGCGGATATTGTCGGCGGCGAAGCCGAACTCGTCGAGATGGTGCAGCAGGTGATTGATCTCGGCCGAGCGCAACAGCGCCTTGGTCGGGATGCACCCCCAGTTCAGGCAGATGCCGCCGAGATGCGTGCTCTCGACCACGGCCACCTTCATCTTCAGCTGCGCCGCGCGGATCGCCGCGACATAGCCGCCGGGGCCGCCGCCGATCACGACGACGTCGAAATCGGTATCCTTGGTCGGGGTGGGGCTCACGTTCGCAGCCATCTCAGATCACCAGGCTCAACGGGTTCTCGACGACGGTCTTGAACGCCTGCACCCATTCGGCGGCCAGCGCGCCATCGACGGCGCGATGATCGACCGACAGGGTGGCGGTCATCACGGTGGCGATCTCCAGACGATCGCCTTTGGCGTCGGAACGCACCACGGCGCGCTTCTCGCTGGCGGACACCGCCAGGATGCCCGATTGCGGCGGGTTGATGATCGCCGCGAACTGCTTCACCCCGAACATGCCCATGTTGGAGATGGAGAAGCCGCCGCCCTGGAATTCCTCGGGCTTCAGCTTGCCTTCGCGGGCGCGCTTGATCAGGCCGCGCGCCTCGTGGCTGATCTGCGCCAGCGTCTTCTTCTCCGCGCTGCGCACGATGGGCGTGATCAGCCCGCCCGGCGCCGACACCGCGACGGAGATGTCCACGTCCTCGTATTCGAGGATCGCCTCGTCGGTATAGGTGGCGTTCACCTTCGGCACGCGTTTCAGCGTCACCGCGCAGGCCTTGATCAGCATGTCGTTCACCGACAACTTGAACGATCCCTCGCCTTCAGGAGACTGCGCATTCAACTGCGTGCGCAGTGCCAGCAGCGCGTCCATCTCCACGTCGATGGTGACGTAGAAATGCGGCACGAACTGCTTGGATTCCGACAGGCGGCGGGCGATCACGCGACGCACGCCGTTATTGGGCACGACGCGATGCGGCGCGGTGATCGGGGCCATCGGCGACGGGCCGGTGCGCGCCGGAGCCGGGGCGGCGGCAGATGCCGGCCTGGACGCGGGCGCGGCCTTCGCCTTCTCCAGATCGGCGCGAACGATGCGGCCGTTCGGGCCGGAGCCGGTCACCCCGGCGAGATCGATTCCGGCTTCCTTGGCCAGACGTCGCGCCAGCGGCGATGCCACGATGCGCTTGCCCGTGGCCGGAGCCGGGACCGGCGCGGCGGTTCCGGCCTTCGGCGCGGCTGCGGACGCGTCGGCCTTGGGAGCCCCGGCTTGGGACGTTTGGGACTGGGCTGTTTGAGCTTGGGACGCCGGGGCGGCGTCGGGCTTCGCTGCCGCCGCGGGCGCAGCGCTGTCCGGCACCGCCTCGCCCTCGTTCACCAGAACGCCGATCGGCGTGTTGATGGCGACGTTCTCGGTGCCGTCGGCGATCAGGATGCGGCCGAGAATGCCCTCGTCCACCGCTTCCACCTCCATGGTGGCCTTGTCGGTCTCGATCTCGGCGATCACGTCGCCGGACGACACCCGGTCGCCCTCCTTCTTCAACCAGCGGGCCAGGGTGCCCTCGGTCATGGTCGGCGACAGCGCCGGCATCAGGATGTTGGTGGGCATCAGACCAGCTTCCTCACCGCGTCCACCACCCAGTCGGGCTGCGGCAGCGCGAGCTTCTCCAGATTGGCGGCATAGGGCAGCGGCACGTCGAGACCGTGCACGCGCACCGGCGGCGCATCGAGCCAGTCGAACGCATGTTCGATGATCTGCATCGACACCTCGGCGCCGATGCCGGCGAACGGCCAGCCTTCCTCGACCGTCACCAGACGCGAGGTCTTCTTCACGCTCTCCACCACGGTCGCGGTGTCCAGCGGACGGATGGTGCGCAGGTTGATCACCTCGGCGCTGATGCCCTGCTCGGCCAGCACTTCCGCCGCCTTCAACGCCACGCCGACCATGATGGAGAAGGCGACGATGGTGACGTCGGTGCCTGCGCGCTCGATCTTCGCCTGGCCGATCGGCAGAATGAAGTCGGGGTCCACCGGGCATTCGAAGCTCTGCCCGTACAGGATCTCGTTCTCCAGGAACACGACCGGGTTCGGGTCGCGGATCGCCGCCCGCAGCAGGCCCATCGCGTCGGCCGAGGAATACGGCGCCACCACTTTCAGGCCCGGCACATGCGCGTACCAGCTGGCATAGCATTGCGAATGCTGGGCCGCGACGCGCGACGCGGCGCCGTTCGGGCCGCGGAACACGATCGGGCAGCCCATCTGGCCGCCGCTCATGTAGAGCGTCTTGGCCGCCGAGTTGATGATGTGGTCGATCGCCTGCATGGCGAAGTTGAACGTCATGAACTCGACGATCGGCTTCAGGCCGGTCAGCGCCGCGCCGACCGCGATGCCGGTGAAGCCGTGTTCGGTGATCGGCGTGTCGATTACGCGACGCTCGCCGAACTCGTCCAGCAGACCCTGGCTGATCTTGTAGGCGCCCTGGTACTGGGCGACCTCCTCGCCCATCAGGAACACGTCGTCATCGGCGCGCATCTCGATCGCCATCGCGTCGCGCAGAGCCTCGCGCACGGTCATGGTGCGGGTCTCGCCCCAGTCGCGCTCCGGCTCCGGCCGGGCCAGCTCCGGCGTCTTGGCTTCGGAGGCGCGGTCGGCGATCTCCTTCGCGCCGGAACCCTCGGCGGCCACCTTGGGCAGAGCGGCGGCTTCCTGAGCCGGCGCCTCGGACGACACCTCCTCGCCTTCGGCGGCCAGCACCGCGATCGGCGCGTTCACGGCCACACCCTCGGTGCCTTCCTCGACCAGGATTTTGGCCAGCACGCCTTCATCGACGGCTTCCACTTCCATGGTCGCCTTGTCGGTCTCGATCTCGGCGATCACGTCGCCGGACGACACCGTGTCGCCCACCTTCTTGAGCCAGCGAGCCAGCTTGCCCTCGGTCATGGTCGGCGACAGCGCCGGCATCAGAACCTGCGTGGACATGGTGATCAGCTCTCCACCAGGATGTCGGTCCAGAGCTCGGACGGATCCGGCTCCGGGCTCGTTTGGGCGAACTCGGCCGCGTCCGCGACCAGCGCCTTGATCTCGTCGTCGATCGCCTTCAGCGCCTTCTCGTCGATGCCGAGATCGATCAGCGCCTTGCGCACGCGTTCGATGGCATCGTGATCGCGCCGCATCGCCTCCACCTCGTCCCGGGTCCGGTACTTGGCCGGATCGGACATGGAGTGGCCGCGATAGCGATAGGTGCTCATCTCCAGCAGGAACGGCCCCTTTCCGGCGCGGCAATAGGCGACCGCCTCGCGCGCCGCCTCCCGCACCGCGACCACGTCCATGCCATCCACCTGGCGGCCGGGAATGCCCCAGGGCTCGCCATTCTTGTAGAGCGCCTGCGACGCGGAGGAGCGGGCGGCGGAGGTGCCCATGCCGTACTGGTTGTTCTCGATCACGAAGATGCAGGGCAGCTTCTGCAGCGCCGCCATGTTGAAGCTCTCGTAGACCTGGCCCTGGTTGGACGCGCCGTCGCCCATATAGGCCACCGCCACCTCGTCCGTGCCGCGATACTTGTTGGAGAAAGCCAGCCCCGCGCCGATCGAGACCTGCGCGCCGACAATGCCGTGGCCGCCGTAGAAATGCTCCTTCTTGGAGAACATGTGCATGGAGCCGCCCTTGCCGCGCGAATAGCCGGTGGCCCGCCCGGTCAGCTCCGCCATCACGCCGCGCGCTTCCATGCCGCAGGCGAGCATGTGGCCATGGTCGCGATAGGAGGTGACGATCTTGTCGCCCTGCTTGAGCGCCATCTGCACGCCCACCACCACAGCTTCCTGGCCGATATAGAGGTGGCAGAAACCGCCGATCAGGCCCATGCCGTAGAGCTGGCCGGTGCGCTCCTCGAAGCGGCGGATCAGCAGCATGTCGCGATAGGCGCGGCTGTATTCCTCCTGCGTCATCGTCGGCTGATTGCTGCCCCGGTTCGCAGGGGCATTTGCCCCGGATTGGACGATTCCGGCGTCCGTGTCGGCCATCAACAACTCCTGACTGCTCGAATCCATTCGGATCGTATTCATGACCGAGGCGCTTCGGCCCCGCCGCAAGGCGGCTGACGGCGGAAGCCCATTCGTCCGTAGCGTTCTCGCCTCATTGTGCCCTCTCTCGCCGTCTGCGCGAAGGGCTGCCGCCGCGGGGGAGGCACTTCTTCCGACACGATCAGAGGGGCCCCAGTAATTCCCTGCACGCGGCACCAGGATCGGGCTGGCGCAGCAGGCTTTCGCCGACCAGGAAGCAGGACGCGCCGGACGACGCCAGCGAGACCACGTCGGCGCGGCTGCATATGCCGCTTTCCGCCACCACGATCCGATCCGGCGGCACGGTCGGCGCCAGCTCCAGAGTCGTGGCAAGATCGGTTCGCAACGTCTTCAGATTGCGGTTATTGATGCCCACGAGATCGGTGTTCAATCCGAGCGCGCGCCGCAACTCGATGGCGTCGTGCACCTCGACCAGCACGTCCATGTCCAGGGAGCGCGACAAGGCCAGCATCTCCGCGGCGGCAGCATCCGTCAGCGCCGCCATGATCAGCAGGATGCAATCCGCCCCCATCGCGCGGCTTTCGTAGACCTGCCAGGGATCCAGAATGAAATCCTTGCGCAGCACGGGGAGCGACACGGCGGCGCGCGCCGCCTGCAGATCCTCCGCGCTGCCCCCGAAGGACGGCCCCTCCGTCAGAACCGACAGACAGGACGCACCGGCCGCCTCGTAGGCGCGCGCGATGGCGGCGGGATCGAAATCGTCGCGAATGGCGCCGCCGGACGGCGAACGGCGCTTCATCTCCGCGATCAGCCCCACCTCGCGTCGCGCGGTCATGGATTTCAGCACGCGGCCGAAACCGCGCGTCGGGCCGTGCTCGTTCAGGCGGCTCTTCAGATCGCGCAGGGTGGTGACGGCCGACCGGCGCGCGACCTCCTCGCGGGTGGCGGCGCAGATCTCGGCCAGCACGTCCGGCACGGGCGCGGGCGCGGGCGTGGCATCGGCGCCGGCAGCCGGGACAGCGGCACTCATACGGAAACGATCGGCGAGCAGGAAATCAAGAAACCTTCACCCTTCTGCATGGCCCCGTCTCAGTGCCCCCGCCTCTGGGCGTGGAGCACAGCCAGCGCCGAACCATCGTCCAGCACGCGCGACGCAGCCCGCATGCCGTCGCGCAGCGCGTCGAGCGGCGCGGACCCGGACATGCACCCGGCAGCCCCGGTCTGCAAGCTGCTGCACTGCAAAGCTGCCGACGCATTCAGCAGCACGATATCGCGATAGGCGCCGGTCTCGCCTGCCAGAAGCAGCTCCAGGCTCCGTGCATTCTCCGCCGCATCGCCGCCGGCGATCGCGGAAACCGGTTGCCGGGCCAGTCCGAGATCTTCCGGCACGAACGAGAATTCGCCGATCGCGCCATCCTTGAGCGTGACCACCCGATTCCGTCCGGCAAGACCGAGCTCGTCGAGTCCGGTGCCGGTCTCCGTCTCGCCATGCACAACCCAGGCGGTCCCGACGCCCAGGGCACGGAGAGCCAGAGCAAGCTTCTCCTGCCAGGACGGATCGAACACGCCGATCATCTGCCGCGATACCCCGGCCGGATTGCAGAGCGGCCCGACCAGATTGAACAGCGTGCGGATGCCCAGCTCGGCCCTCACCGGCCCGGCATGGCGCATGGCCGGGTGGTGCAAGGGCGCCGCCAGGAACACCAGCCCCTGGTCGCACAGACGCGCCTGCAGCAAGGCGGGATCGCTTTCCAGCGCAATGCCGAGAGCCTCCAGCGTGTCGGACGCGCCGGCCCGGGACGACACCGCGCGGTTGCCGTGCTTGGCCACCGGAACGCCGAGGGCGGCCAGCACGAACGCCACCGCCGTGGATACGTTCAACGTGGCATGGCCGTCGCCGCCGGTGCCGCAGACATCGATCGCGTCCGGCACGGAATCCACCCGTCGCATCCGCGCACGCATCGCCCGCGCCGCGCCGACCAGTTCCGAGACCGCCTCGCCACGCACGCGTAGCCCCATGGCCAGGGCGGCGATCTGCGCCGGCGTCGCCGCGCCGTCCATGACCAAGGCAAAGGCCGCCTCGGCCTCGGCCTCGTCCAGGATCGCCCCGGCGGCGATACGGGCCAGGGCCGGCTTCAGCGACGAGATCGGTTCCGGCCGGTCGGACGATCCGACCGCGCCGTCAGGCGGCACGACGCTGGTCGTTTCGGCCGCGCGCGATGGCCAGGAAATTGCGGAGAATGGCGTGGCCGTGTTCGGAGGCGATGCTTTCCGGATGGAATTGCACGCCGAAGATCGGCAGGTCGCGATGGCGCAGCCCCATGATCACCCCGTCCTCGGTGCGGGCGGTCGGAACCAGAGTCCCGGGCAGCGTGTCGGGCGCCACGGTCAGGCTGTGATAGCGCGTCGCCTGGAACGGCGACGGCAGGTTGGCGAACACGTCGGTGCCGTCATGGAAAACCGGGCTGACCTTGCCGTGCATCGGCTTGGGTGCCCGCACCACCTGGCCGCCGAACACCTGTCCGATCGCCTGGTGGCCGAGGCAGACCCCGAAAACGGGAACCCGGCCGGCGGCGGCGCGGATCAGGTCGCAGCAGATCCCCGCCTCGTTGGGGGAGCACGGGCCGGGCGAGAGCACGATCGCATCCGGCCGCAAGGCCAGCGCCGCCTCTGGCGACAGGGCATCGTTGCGCCGCACGTCACAGGTCTCACCCAGCTCGCCCAGGTAGTGCACCAGGTTGAAGGTGAAGCTGTCGTAGTTGTCGATCAGCAGAATCATGGTGGCATATTCGCCCGAGGGCGCACGAGGGTCAAACGCCCGGTGAGCCCGCCCCCGCGGGGGCGGGAACGCCGTCAGGCGACGGTCAGGCCGACATCCACATTGTTGCGGGTGGCGTTGGAATACGGGCAGATCTGATGCGCTGCCGCCACTAGCTTCTCCGCGTCGGCGCGGTCCAGGCCCGGCAAAGTCACCTTGAGGTCGGCGGTGATGCCGAAGCCGCCCTCCGAGCGCGGACCGATGCCCACGGTGGCGTTCACGCTGGTATCGGCCGGAACCTTCAGCTTGAGCTGGCCGCCGGCAACCTTCAGAGCGCCGATGAAGCAGGCGGCATAGCCGGCCGCGAACAGCTGCTCCGGGTTGCTGCCATCGCCGCCAGCACCGCCCAGCTCCTTCGGCGTGGACAGCTTGACCGAAAACACGCCGTCATCGCTGGCAGCCTGGCCATCGCGCCCGCCGGTGGCGGTGGCGGAGGTCTTGTATTTCACGTCGACAGGCATCGCTGCGTCTCCTTTTAGATTGCGATAATGATTATCGCGATAATGTCTTCCTAGGGCCTTGCCCGGACGCTGTCCAGCGTAAAATCGTTATCGCGATACGATTTTGCGTGGTAAGAGACTCACAGGAGTTTTGCCATGGCCAACCCTTCGCTCGACGACCAGCTCTGCTTCGCCCTGTACTCCGCCAACATGGCGGTGAACCGTGCCTACAAGCCCTTGCTGGACAAGATCGGCATCACCTATCCGCAATATCTGGTGCTGATGGCGCTCTGGGACGAGGACGAGCGCACGATCGGCGCGATCGCCGCGCGGCTGGGCCTCGAATCCAGCACCGTCACCCCGCTGGTGAAGCGGTTGGAGAGCGCCGGTTTCGCGGCAAGAACACGCAACCCGGCGGACGAGCGTCAGGTGGTGGTCAGGCTCACCGAGCGCGGCCGCGCGCTGCGTGGCGAGTGCGGCGTCATCGGCCAGGCCGTGTTCAGGCGGCCGGGACTGACCCTCGCCGGTCTGGCATCGTTGCGGGACGATGTGCGCGCCCTTCGCGACGTGCTTTCCGAGACGGAAGCCTGATCGGGCGAACCGGAGGGCAGCTGTACGCAGTCCCGGGCTGCCAGCCCGAACCCGGATCGGGACCAGCCGCCCGAATTCGGCCGGCCAGGATGGCGAACTGAACCGTTCTCGTCTCGCAGCCTACCGGTCGGGCCGAGGCAGACCGGGCGAGAAGCCTAGATGCGCATCGCCTCCGCAGCGCGGAACAGGGCGCGCGCCTTCTGGCGGGTTTCCTCCCATTCCGCTTCCGGCACGCTGTCGGCGACCACGCCGCAGCCGGCCTGGACGTGCATGACGCCATCCTTGATCAGCGCCATCCGCAGGCCGATGCAGGTATCCATGTCGCCATCGGCGCCGAAATAGCCGATGCAGCCGGAATAGGTGCCGCGCCGGGTCGGCTCCATCTCGTCGATGATCTCCATGGCGCGGATCTTGGGCGCGCCGGTGAGCGTGCCGGCGGGGAAGCCGGCCACCAGAGCATCCACGGCGTCCATACCGTCCTGCAGGCGCCCTTCGACGGTGGAGGAGATGTGCATGACGTGGCTGAAGCGCTCGATCACGAAGCTTTCCACCACCCGCACCGTGCCCGGGGCGGCGACGCGGCCGACATCGTTGCGGCCGAGATCGACCAGCATCAGATGCTCGGCGCGCTCCTTGGGGTCGGCCAGCAGATCCCGCTCCAGCGCCAGGTCGGCGGCGGCGTCGGCACCGCGCGGACGCGTGCCGGCGAGCGGACGCACCGTGACCGTGCCCGCGCGCAGCCGCACCAGCACCTCCGGCGAGCTGCCGACGAGCTGGAACCGGCCGCCCTCGTTTTCCAGGTCGAGAAAGAACAGGAACGGCGCCGGATTGACCCGCCGCAGCGCCCGGAACAGCCCGAACGGGTCCTGGGCGAACGGCGCGGAGAAGCGCTGGCTCGGCACCACCTGGAACGCATCGCCGGCGGCGATGTAGTCCTGGATGCGCCGGACATTGTCGAGAAAAGTCTCCCTGGGAATGTTGGAGACCGGCTCGATCGGGCCGGAGGGCGCGCGTTCGCCCGGCTCGGCCAGAGGCAGATCGAGAGGCAGATCCTGGGACAGGGCCAGGCGGGCCGCGTCGATCAGCGCCTGCGGGTCGGCGCCGCCCGGACGGCGTGGCGCGGCCAGGATGAGCTCGTCGCGCACATTGTCGAACACGGCGAACAGGGACGGCCGCAGCATCATGCCTTCCGGCAGGCCGAGATCGTCCTTGGGCACGTTCGGCAGGTGCTCCATCTGCCGTACCATGTCGTAGCCGAGATAGCCGAACACGCCGCCGATCATCGGCGGCAATGCCGGCGGCAGCGCGAAGCGGCTTTCGGCGATCAGCCCGCGCAGGCTCTCGATCGCCGAACCCGGAACCGGCGCGAAAGGGCCGCCGCCGGCCGGATCGCGCTGGAGCGCGACGGCGCCGTGCTGGCAGCGCCAGACCAGATCCGGCAGCAGGCCAATCACGGAGTAGCGGCCGCGCGCGGTGCCGCCCTCGATGCTCTCCAGCAGGAAGCCGTTGCGGTCCGCGCCCGGCAGGTGCCGGCGCAGGCGCAGAAAGGCAGCGACCGGGGTGAGCAGGTCGGCGGCCTCGACCGTCCAGCAGACCGGGGAGTCGAATGCGCCGGTCATGTCGGAGCGCCGGAATCGCCGGTGGCGCCGGTCCCGGAGCCGGTAGCGGGGCCAACCAGCGCGTCGATCGCCTTCGGGTCGTCCTTCACGCCGGCCCGCTTGAGCAGCGCGTTGAGATAGGTCTGCTCGACATCGTCGGCGATCGCTCCGTCGAGCGCGTAGCTGAGCCGCTGATAGGCCAACTTCTCGGTCGCCGGATCGGGATGGCGGATGGCGGTCAGCGTGAGCACCGCGAAACCGTCCGGCACCTCCAGCATGGTGGTCTCACCCTGCTTCAGGCTGAAGGCCAGCTGGGCGACATTGGCCGGAACCGGGCCGTCCGTCTGGCCGCGACGCACCGTGAGTCCCACCTGCAGGCCGGGCTGGCCAGCCGAGGCGGCAGCGACGCCGTGCTGCGCCTGGGCGTTATGCAGCAGGGACGCTGCCTGTTCCTCGGCGTCGTGACGGACCTGCTGCTGCTGCCAGAAGGCGCGCACCTTCTCCGCCGCCTGCACGAAGGACAGCTGCGCGGCAGGGGTGATACTTTCCACCGCCAGCGCGAACCAGCTTCCGTCCGGACCCTGCGTGAGCGACGGAGCCTGGCCGACCGGGGTCTTGAACGCCTGGGCGATCACCGCCTTGCGCACCGCATCCGAGCCCGGCAGCGGCGCCGGCTCGCCGGCGGGGGTCAAGCCCTGCGCATCCAGCGTACCTTCCGCGGCGTCCGCGCCGAGATCGGCCGGGATCGAGTCGAGACCGCCGCCCGCGATCGCGTCCTGCAGTTTCTGCACGCGCGGCGCAATCAGGTTCTGCGCCTTGTCCTTGCCGATGAGCGCACGCAGCTCGTCCTTGACCTGGTCGAAGGAGCGGTTCAGCGGCGGCGTCACCTTGGACACCTCCAGCACGACCCAGCCGGCGTCGAGCTTGACCGGCCCGGTGACAGCGCCCGTCTGGGCGGCGAACACCTGCTTGGCCAGATCGGGCGACGGGATGCTGTTCTGCGTGGCGTCGTCCAGTTCGATCGGCGTGGCGCCGTAGGCCGGTTTCTGCAGATCGGCCCAGCCGGCGCCCGCACGCCACGCGGCGGCGATCTGGGTCGCCTTCGCCTCGTCGGGGGCGATCAGGATCCGCACGCTGCGCTTCTCCGGCACCTGATAGCGCGTGATCAGCTCGTCATAGGCGCGACGTTCCTCCGCGTCGGACACGTCGACCGTGCGGGCGATGGTGGCGGGCGAGAGCAGAACCAGCTTGATCCGCCGGTATTCGGGCGCTGTGAAGGCGGAGCGGTTGTTGTCGAAGACGCGGCGCAGCACCGATTCGTCCGGTGCCGGCGGCGGCGTGGTGGCGAACGGCACGATCCGCATGTCGAGCACGCGCTGTTCGCTGGCGTAGTCGAAAGCCCGCCGCACCAGTTCGGCCGGCGCCCGGACACCGATCCGCACCGGCTGCATCAGCGCGTTGGCCTGCGCCTCGCCGCGCAGGGCGTCGACGAGCTGGTCCTGGGTCATGCCCGCATTCTGCAGGCGCTGCTCGAAGACGGCGCGGTCGAACTGTCCGTTCGGGCCGGCGAAGGCCTTCTCGTCGATGATCCGCTGGCGCAGCAGCGCGTCCGGCACCACCAGGCCGATGCGGTTCGCCGCCACCGCGATCGCCGCCTGCGCCTCGAGCTGTCGCAGCGCCGCGTCGGCGATATAGCGCTTCTCCGGGTAGGGCAGGCTGAGCGGATCGGCGATGTGCTGGTTCTGCGCGGCGCTGGCCAGGCCGCGCCGATACACGCGCTCCAGATCCGGCCCGGTGATCGACCGGCCACCGACTTCGGCCACGTTCCCGGCGCCGACGCCGCCACTGAACAGGTCCGAGAAGAAGCCACCCATGCCCCACGCCGCGAAGCTCAGGAAGATCAGCACCGCCAACACGCGGCCGAGCCACGATCCAACAAAAACGCGACGCAGAAAGGCGAGCATGGATGATCCGGCATCTGGGGGCATTCCGGCGATCCGGAACGGGCGGCGGACCATAAGGGCAGAGCCGGCGCTTGTCATGCGTGCGGCCGGCATGGTCTATCTGCGCCGCATCACCAGGAGGGGCCTGCCGGTTCGGAGCCGGCCGCCAGGATCGAGCCCATGACGCGTCAGCTGATCGCCGGCAATTGGAAGATGAACGGAACGCTCGCCGCCGCGGAAGCGCTGGCGCGTGCGCTGCTGGACGCGCCGCGCGACGGCATCGGCGCCGAGCTGCTGGTGTGCCCGCCCTTCGTGCATCTGCAGGCCGTGGGCCGAATCCTGAACGGCTCGGACGTAGCCCTGGGTGCGCAGGATTGTTCGGTCGCCGCCGGCGGCGCGCATACCGGCGACGTCGCCGCGCCGATGCTGCCGGAGCTGGGCTGCACCCATATCGTCCTGGGCCATTCGGAGCGCCGGCAGAACCATCACGAGCTGGACGAGACCGTGCGCGAGAAGGTGGTGGCCGCCCGCGCGGCCGGTCTCGTGCCGATCGTCTGCGTCGGCGAGACCGAGGAGCAGCGCGCGGCCGGCCAGCAGGACGACGTGGTGGGCTGGCAGCTGAAGGGCTCGCTGCCGAACGATTTCGCCGACGGGCCGGGCGTGGTCGCCTATGAGCCGGTCTGGGCGATCGGCACCGGACGCACCGCGACCGAGGACGACGTCGCCGCCATGCACGGCTTCATCCGCGCCGAGCTGGTCCGCCAGTTCGGCGACAAGGGCGCTTCTGTGCGCATCCTCTATGGCGGCTCCGTCAACGCCACCAACGCCGCCGCCCTGCTGGGCGTGCCCGAGGTGGGCGGCGCCCTGGTGGGCGGCGCCAGCCTGAAGCCGCAGGATTTCCTGTCCATCGCCCGGGCCGCCGTGTCCGGCCCGAACCGTTGAACGCCGGACCTTTTCCATCATGATCACCGTGCTGCTCGTTCTTCATCTGCTGGTCACGCTGACCCTGATCGCCACCGTGCTCGTGCAGCGCAGCGAGGGCGGCGGTCTCGGCATCGGCTCCAGCCAGGGCATGGGCTCGTTCATGAGCGGCCGCGGCACCGCCAACCTGCTGACCCGCACCACCAGCATCCTGGCCGCCATCTTCATGGCGCTGTCCCTGGCCCTGGCGGTGATGAATCGCGGCACGGCCGGCCATTCGCGCGATATCCTGAACCTGCCGGAGACCGCGCCCGCCGCCGCCCCCGGCGCGACTGCCCCCGCGCTTCCCGCCGCGCCGATCCCGGGCACGGCGCCGGCCGCGCCCTCCCCCGCCGCGGCGCCCAAGGCACCGGCCAGCGTCGCGCCCGTGACTCCCGCCCCGACCGGCCCGGCACCGGCGATCCCGGTTCCCGGCCAGGACGCCCCCAAGCACTGAACACGTCCGTCACCGGGGTGCTGCGATGAGCGTCGCCCCGGATGTGATCGTGGTCGGTGCCGGAGCGGCCGGATTATCCGCCGCCTCGGTGCTGCGGAGCGCCGGGCGCAGCGTCGCGGTTCTGGAAGCCCATGGCACGATCGGTGGCCGCGCCCGCACGGTCCGGCCGGCGGTTCTGCGTGGTGCCGCGCTGGACGAAGGCGCCACCTGGCTGCACCAGATCGACCGCAACCCCCTCGCCGCGCTCGCCCGTGCTGCCGGCGAGGTGCTGCATCCCGCGCATAGAGGCGGCCACGCGCTGTTCGATGGCGCACACCGTCTGGACGAGCCGGAGGAGGCGCCGGGCGAGCGCGACTGGCATGCCCTGGCAGAACGCATGGCGCGCGGGCCGGACCGGCCGCTCTCCGCCGTCGGGGATGCGCTCGGCGGGGACGCGCTCGGCGGCGACGCGCCCTGGCTGGCCAATCTGGAGATGTGGGAGGCGACGATCATCGCCGCCGCCGATGCCGACCTGCTTTCGCTCCAGGACTGGCACCGCAACCGGCTCGACGAGTCCGACCTGCGTCCGGCGCGCGGCGTCGGTGCGTTGCTGCACGATCTTCTCGGCCCCAGGGCGGGGCAGGTCCGGTGCGGCGTCTCGGTCCGGGCCGTCGATACGAGCCGGTCCGGCCATGTGCGAGTCCACACGGACCAGGGCGAGCTGGTGACGCGCGGCTGCATCGTCACCGTCTCCACCGGCGTTCTGCGCGACGAGCGCATCCGGTTCACGCCGCCCCTGCCCACCGCACATCTGCGCGCGCTCGACGGCTTGCCGATGGGGCTGCTGAGCAAGCTCGCTTTACCTGTGGCGCCGGAGGCGCGGTTCGCCGTGGCGGACGGCACGCTGCTGGAGCGGCGACTGGAGCAACGCGGCGAGGATGCGATGCTGCTGACGCTGCGGCCCGACGGATCGCCAATGCTGACCGGATTCCTGGGCGGCAGACACGCCTGGTCCCAGGCCGGGCGCGAAGACGATTCGCTGGCGGAAGCGCGGGAGCGATTCGCGGCGCTGCTGGGGGCTGACGCTTTGCGCGGCGTTGGCGAGACGGGCCATGCCTCACGCTGGGGCAGTGACGGGTTGTTTCTGGGCGCCTACGCCTATGCGCGGCCGGGTTACGTCGATTCGCGCGCGGCGCTGGGGGCGCCGTTCGGCAACGGGCGGGTCATGTTCGCGGGCGAAGCGACAGCGGCGGACGGGCTGGCCGGCACGGTGGGCGGCGCCATGCGGGAGGGCGCCCGCGCGGCGCGGGCGATGCTGCGGATGTTATGACCGCATAACCGTTCTGGCCGGCGAGCGGGTCGAACCCACTACCGTTCCGGCGGCCGAGAGTGTAGGAAGGCCGCCCATGACACGGTTCGTATTCATCACCGGTGGCGTGGTTTCCTCTCTCGGCAAAGGCATCGCTTCGGCGGCGCTGGCTGCCCTTCTCCAGGCGCGCGGCTATCGCGTCCGCCTGCGCAAGCTCGATCCCTATCTGAACGTCGATCCGGGCACGATGAGCCCGTTTCAGCACGGCGAGGTGTTCGTCACCGACGATGGCGCCGAGACCGATCTCGATCTGGGGCATTACGAGCGTTTCACCGGCGTGCACGCCACCAGGTCCGACAACGCGACCACCGGGCGGATCTATTCCGAGGTGATCGCGCGCGAGCGTCGCGGCGATTACCTCGGCGCCACGGTCCAGGTGATCCCGCACATCACGGATGCGATCAAGAACGCGGTCCTGCACGATACGGACGATCTGGATTTCGCGCTGATCGAGATCGGCGGCACGGTGGGCGACATCGAGAGCCTGCCGTTCCTGGAGGCGATCCGGCAGTTGCGCAACGATCTCGGCCTCGAGCGCACGATGTTCCTGCATCTGACGCTGGTGCCGTGGATTCCGGCGGCAGGCGAGCTGAAGACCAAGCCGACGCAGCATTCTGTGAAGGAGCTGCAGAATGTCGGCATCCAGCCGCAGATGCTGCTGTGCCGTTCCGACCGGCCTTTGCCGGAAAACGAGCGCCGCAAGATCGCCAATTTCTGCAACGTGCGCCCACAGGCGGTGATTTCCGCGCTGGACGTGGACACCATCTATGCCTGCCCGATCTCGTATCACGAGGAGGGCATGGACAACGAGGTGCTGCGCCATTTCGGCCTGCCGCACGAGGGCGAGCCGGATCTGTCGGCCTGGAGCCGCGTGCTGGATGCGATGCGCAACCCGGAGGGCGAGGTGCGGATCGCCGTGGTCGGCAAGTACACCTCCCTGCTGGACAGCTACAAATCGCTGAACGAGGCGCTGATCCATGGCGGCATCGCCAACCGGGTCCGCGTGAAGCTCGATTGGGTCGACAGCCAGATCTTCGAGGACGGAGACGGGGCGGTGATCGAGCGGCTCGAAGGCGTGCACGGCATCCTGGTGCCGGGCGGCTTCGGGGAGCGTGGTTCGGAAGGCAAGATCGAGGCGGTGCGCTTCGCCCGCGAGCACAAGATCCCGTTCTTCGGCATCTGCTTCGGCATGCAGATGGCGGTGATCGAATGCGCCCGCAATCTGGCCGGGATCAGGGATGCGTCCTCCACCGAGTTCGGTCCGACCGACCAGCCCGTCGTGGGTCTGATGACCGAATGGGCCAAGGGCAACGAGCTGCTGCGCCGGCGCGAGGGCGGCGATCTGGGCGGGACCATGCGTCTGGGCGCGTATGATGCGACGCTCGTTACCGGGTCGCGCGTGGCGGAGGTGTATGGCACGACCGAGATCCGCGAACGGCATCGCCACCGCTACGAGGTGAACATCCATTACCGCGAGACGCTGGAGGAGACCGGGCTGCTGTTCTCCGGACTGTCTCCGGACGGCATCCTGCCGGAGATCGTCGAATATCCCGACCATCCCTGGTTCATCGGCGTGCAGTATCATCCCGAGCTGATGAGCAAGCCGTTCGCGCCGCACCCGCTGTTCTCGGGCTTCATCGCCGCTTCCGTCCGTCAGGCCCGGTTGGTCTGACGCCCGGGACGTGTAGCTCCATCCAAGGCGCGTAGGCGGTCGGCCGCTAACCCTCGCGACGATGCGGGGGCAGCGGCCATTGATTCGCTCATTTCAAAAGATTGCAGCTCAGTGCGCGATGAATTTCCGTCGTCGCGGCGATTCTGCCGGAATTTTGTGCAGCATAAGCAGCGTTCTGCTCACTTATTGCATTTTTATGACAATGACTGTTGCGGAATGATCACGTTCTGGTCTGAATCCCGTCCCAACAGTCAGGTTTCCTTACCGTCGATCACTTCGACGCGATAGAAGCGCGGCACGGTTTACCCCCTGCCAAGGCGCATCCACCGACATGCTGACCCGAACCAGCCTCGCCGCTCTTCTGGCCACCACCGCCATGACCTGTCTCGCCACGGCGGCCGTCGCTCAAACCGCGCCCGCCGCGAGCAGCGCGAAAGCCGCCGCCGCGAACAGCGAGACCGTGACGGTCACCGGCCGCTCCACCCGCACCACCTCGCCCGGCGCCGGGCTGATGCGCGTCGAGACCGCGCCCAAGGCGGTGCAGACCATCACCCGCGACTTCATCGCCAAGCAGTCGCCGACCACCAACATGCAGCAGCTCCTGCGCATGCTGCCCTCGACCAACGTGACGGATGTCGATCCGTACGGCCTGTATTCGGGCACGTCGCGCGTGCGCGGTCTGGACACCTCCGAGCAGGGCTACCTGCTGGACGGCGCGCCGCTGAACGATGTCGGCGGCGGCCAGTTCTATTCCAACGAGGTGCTCGAAGCCGAGGATCTGGAAACGGTGTCGCTGCAGCCCGGCACCACCAATCTGGATTCTCCGGTGATCAGCGCAGCGGGCGGCCTGGTGGAAGCCACCATGAAGGATCCGGCGAAGCGTGCCGGCGGCCTGCTCGACGTGACCTATGGCACCTACAAGCTGAACCGCGAGTTCATCCGTCTCGACACCGGCCTGATCGGCAACAGCGGCATCCGCGCCATGTTCGCCTTCTCCCATACCCACGCCAACAATTGGGAAGGCCCGGGCGGCGCCGAGAAGAAGCACTACGATTTCAAAGTGGTGAAGGACTGGAGCAACGGCAGCCATGCCGGCCTGACGGTGTCCTACAACGACCAGGTGAACGACAGCTACAATAACGGCGGCGTCACTCAGGCGAACTATTTCAACCTGATCGAGAAGGGCAACAGCAACTCCTACGGCGCGACCTGGCTCGGCCCGAAGTCGATCGGCAGCGGCGCCTCGGCCTACAACCCGACCAACTTCTACCTGCTGCACCAGAATCCGTTCGAGAACGTGATCGCGGTGGCGCCGGTGCATATCGTGGTCACGCCGCGCCTCTCGATCGACGATACCCCCTATTTCTGGCACGGCATCGGCAACGGCACCGGCGCCACCACGCTGACCGAGGGTTCGACCTATTACGGCTCGCAGAAGGTCAATCTCGACCTGAACGGCGACGGCCGCATCAATTCGAAGACGAGCGTCATCGCCTTCTCGCCGTCGAACCAGGAGCAGTTCCGCCCCGGCAACACGATCAAGGCGAATATCGAGATCGACAAGCACAACACGGTCACCGCGGGCTGGTGGTACGAATACTCCAACCTGCTGCAGTTCTCGCCGATCGGGCATGTGGACCAGCAGACCGGCATCCCCAACAACGTCTGGGGCGTCCAGGACAATTACATCCTGCCGAACGGCAAGCAGTACTACGCGCGTGACTACACGACGATCACCCAGATCAACATGGTGTTCCTGGGCGATCACGCCAGCTACTTCGACGATCGCCTGCATGTCGATGCCGGTTTCAAGGAGACGATGGTTAGCCGCGCGCTGACCAACCGTATTCCCGGCACCGCCTACAGCCGCAACGTGAACGACGCCCTGCCGCTGCCGCAGCTCGGCATTTCCTGGCAGTTCGACCCTCGCAACCAGATCTACGTGAGCGGAGCCACCAACTTCCGGGCGCCGAGCAACACCTCGCTGGCCGATCAGTACAGCAACACGAGCGGCAAGATCTCGCAGCAGGGCGGCAGCATCAAGTCGGAATACTCGATCTCCGAGGAAGTCGGCTATCGCTATACCGGTCCGCTGATCGTCGGGTCGATCTCGTTCTTCAACTACAACTTCACCAACCGTCAGATCTCGCTGAACTATTTTGTCGGCAACACGCCCTATAGCTCGACGGTGAATGCCGGCGGCCAGACCACACGCGGCGTCGACATCCAGCTTTCGACCCGGCCGATCCTGTTCCACATCCGGCCCTATGCCGCGTTCGAGTATCTGGACGCGACGATCGACAACAACCTGGCAGCGACCGGCACCCTCAACGGCAAGACAATCAACGATTATCTGCCGACCGCGGGCAAGCAGGCGATCGCCAGCCCGCACGTGCAGGCGAAGTTCGGCCTGGACTATGACGACGGCACCGTCTTCCTGGGCGCCGATCTGGATTATGTCGGCAAGCAGTATTCGACGTTCATGAACGACGAGAGCATGCCCTGGTACATCACCAACAGCGTGTATGGCGGCTACCGCTTCCACAGCTTCGGCCGCTTTAAGTCGCCGCAGATCCAGATCAACACGGGCAACCTGACCGGCGCCACCTACCGCACCGGCGTCTACACGGTGCAGAACAACGCCCAGACGACCAAGGGCGTGTTCGGCAGCACCATCGCCGGCAGCGCTCCGGCCTACTACCTCCAGCCGGGCTTCTACATCGCCGCCACCCTGTCGACGGCGTTCTGATCACCCGGTCCTCCGGCAGCCCGCAACGGCTGCCGGGTGCCAGGGGCGGCGATCGCTGCTATGGACGCGGCGATCGTCCAGCCAGAGGCACCCCAGAAGGCACCATGAGCATCCGTCGCACGTCCCTGACCGTTCTTCTTCTCGGCGCCCTGGGCTTCGGCGCCGCCGAAGCGAAACCCGCCCCGCTGACCCCGGCCGAACAGGCGCAGGCCTTCCTGAAGCAGAAGGCATCCGAACCGGGCGTGGTCACCCTCCCCTCCGGCCTCGAATACAAGGTCGAGGAATCCGGCGACAAAACAGGCCCGCATCCGACCGCCACGGACAGCGTCATGGTCAACTACGTCGGCAAACTGTCCGACGGCGCAACCTTCGACGATTCCAAGGGCCAGATCGTCACCCTGCCACTCGATCAGGTCATCAAGGGCTGGACCGAGGGTCTGCAGCTGATGCGTCCGGGCGATGTCTGGACGTTCTACGTTCCGCCCAACCTGGCCTACGGCGCCAAGGGCGCGGGCCCGATCCCGCCGGACGCGGCGCTGGTGTTCAGGATCGAGCTGGTCGCCGTCTCGGGACGCGGCTGAGCGACGCCGAAGCCGCCGGCCGGCATCGCCTCCCCGGCGGAGCCGCGCCGTCCTCCGGCTGCTTCTGTGCCTGGCTTCCCATCCGCGCCCTGGCCGGGAACCTCAGAACAGACGGGCGAGCAGGATGGCGCCCAGGCACAGGATCACCACCGCGCTGAGCAGCCATCGCAGCGGCAGATAGCCGCGCGGCATGTGCCCGGCGCGGCCCGCACGCGTTTCCACCGCCGTCACCACCGCGAACCCGAGCAAAAGCAGCACCAGAGCCAGACGCGGCCGCTCGGTCAGCAGCAGCAGAAGCGCGGCCCAGCCCGCCAGGGACGGCAGCACGCCCAGCGCCAGCCGCGCGGCGGTGATGCGGCCACGATGGGGCGAGACCACCGGGTCGTCCGCCAGCGCGAGGCCCCAATGGACCGCGCCCAGGAAGGACAGGATCACCGCACCGTATCCGACCACGCCGCCCACCAGACGCGGCACCGGCATATCGGCCGGGTAGAACAGGATCGCCGCCGTTCCCGCCACGAACGGGATCAGGCCGGCCAAACCGAGCAGGATGGCGAGCAGCGGCAAGGTCCTCATCAGTCGAAACTCCGGCAATCGGTGACAAAGGGCCAACGCGGAGCGATTGCGGCGGTCGCATTCGCCGTTCCCGCCCTTGCGAAAAGCGGTCGGGGATGGTGCAACAGCGCGCCATCCCCCCTCGAAACCAAGAGAGTGCATCATGGGTGCCATCGCCGATATCGTCGCGCGCGAAATTCTGGACAGCCGCGGCAACCCGACCGTCGAGGTCGACGTGCTGCTGACCTCGGGCGCCAAGGGGCGTGCGGCCGTGCCGTCTGGCGCGTCCACCGGCGCGCACGAAGCGTCCGAACTGCGCGACAACGATGCCGGCCGCTACGGCGGCAAGGGCGTCAGCCAGGCTGTCGATTTCGTGGAAACCGAGATCCTGGAGGCGCTGGAAGGCGCGGAGTCCAGCGAGCAGGTGGCGATCGATCGCGCCATGATCGAGCTCGACGGCACGCCGAACAAGTCGCGCCTGGGCGCTAACGCCATCCTGGCGGTGTCGCTGGCCGTGGCCAAGGCGTCGGCCGAAGAGCTGGACGTTCCGCTCTACCGCTATGTCGGCGGCGTCTATGCCCGCACCCTTCCGGTGCCGATGATGAACATCGTCAATGGCGGCCAGCATGCCGACAACCCGATCGACATCCAGGAATTCATGATCCAGCCGGTGGGCGCGCCGACCATCGCCGACGCCGTGCGGATGGGCTCGGAAATCTTCGCCAAGCTGAAGAAGGGGCTGAAGGATGCCGGCCACAACACCAATGTCGGCGACGAAGGCGGCTTCGCGCCGAACCTGAAATCGGCCGACGAGGCGCTGACCTTCATCACCCGCGCCGTGGAGGCCGCCGGCTATCGTCCGGGCGACGACGTCACCTTCGCGCTGGATTGCGCCGCGACCGAGTTCCACAAGAACGGCCGCTACGAGCTGGAAGGCGAAGGCAAGTCGCTCGATAGCGAGGGCATGGTCCGCTATCTGGAGGAGCTGGCCAACCGCTACCCGATCGTTTCCATCGAGGACGGTCTGGACGAGGACGACTGGGATGGCTGGGCCCATCTAACCGCGGTCCTGGGCGGCAAGGTGCAGCTCGTGGGCGACGATCTGTTCGTGACCAATCCGGAGCGCCTGGCGCGCGGCATCGCCGCCAAGACCGCCAACGCCATCCTGGTGAAGGTGAACCAGATCGGCACGCTGTCGGAAACGCTGGAAGCGGTCGAAATGGCGCACCGCGCTGGATACAAGGCGGTGATGAGCCACCGTTCCGGCGAGACCGAGGACAGCACCATCGCCGACCTGGCCGTCGCCACCAATTGCGGCCAGATCAAGACCGGCTCCCTGTCGCGCTCCGACCGGACCGCGAAATACAACCAGCTGATCCGCATCGAGGACGAGCTGGACAGCGCCGGCCGTTACGCGGGCCGCACCATCCTGCGCGGCTGACCGGTCGCTTTCTGTTGCGATAAGGACACAGTGCGGCGTTTTCGCGTCGCGCTGTCGTTCCGCGCATCTCCTAGCACCCGGACCGGGCTAGGCTCTTTCCCTCGACCGGTCCGACAGGAGTTTCGAACCCATGAGTTTCATGCGCGCGGTGAAACGCAAGGTGAAGGCCGTTCTGCCGCCGCTGTTCTTCCTGTCCCTGGTCGGATATTTCGGCTGGAACGCCACCCAGGGCGATCACGGGCTGCGCACCTACCGCAACCAGCTTCATCTGCTGAGCGAGGCCAACGCCGCCGAAGCGGCGGCAAAAGCCGAGCAGGCATCCTGGACGCAGCGCGTCTCGGGACTGCGCGATCGCTCCCTGGATGCCGACACGCTGGACGAGCGCTCGCGGGCGATGCTGAACCTCGCCGAGCCGAACGAGCTGGTCGTGCCCTACGGCAAGAACAAGCTCTACTAGGATGGTGTCCGGTCGAGGGACGGCCTCATGGAGCTGTTCGCCGCTCTGCCGACCCTCCCGATGGCCGGAAGATTTTTGCTGAGAGCCTGCCCAGGCCTCTCCACGAGGCCACGTCACCGGTATCGCGACGTGCTTGGCGTGACGCTGCGCTATGACGCCGAAGGCCATCCTCCTGTCTTGGTGCTCAACGCCCTTGCCCGCGCGACGACCTACATGGCGCCGTCGACCGTGACATGATGCTGAATTTCACGGTGGACGATCTCTCTTCCGTCCTGGCGCGCAGCGCTGCAACGGGCGTACACGTGCTCAAATACGACGACTCCAACCCCATCAGGGATTTCGCCTGGATTCTGGATCCGGACGGAACGAAGATCGAGCGGTGGCAGCCGAAGCAGGATACCCGCTGAGAAACCGCCGGCAGCCAGCCCCGACTGTCCGCCGGACAGCCGGAGCGGGCGGGTGTCTCAGGCCGCTTGTGCGATCGTGGCAGCCGATTCTTCGCCTTCGATGGTGGCGGCAACGGCGTGCACGACGGCGGCGATGCGCACCGCGGCCTGAACCTGCTCCGTCGTCAGCCCGTGCGCACGCACTGTCTTCTCATGGCTTTCGAGGCACATGCCGCAGCCGTTGATGGCCGAGACCGCCAGCGACCACAGCTCGAAATCGACCTTGTCGACGCCGGGCTTGCCGATGACGTTCATGCGCAGGCGTGCCGGCAGGTTGCCGTAATCGCCGCCGACGAGATGCACGAAACGGTAGTAGATGTTGTTCATCCCCATGATGGAGGCGGCGGCCTTGGCCGCATCCAGGGCTTCCGGGCTGAGCTTCGGCCCGAACTCGGCCAGCACGGCCTGCGAGACGATCTCGTTGCGCGACGCCAGGGCGGACGCGACGAAGCTGCCGGCGAGCTGCTGCTGGGTCAGAACGGTCTCGTTGGCGAGCGAGCCGAGATTGAGCCGGAGATCCTTGGCATAGTCGGGGATCCGGGCCTTGAGCGATTCGATCGACATGGCGTCGTCTCCTGGCTGGGCGTTGGAACGAACGAGCGGGACACGGGCGCGGCCGAGACCGCGCTGTGCCCCGCCTGGGGATAGCGGGATCAGGCCGCCGGACGGAGGTGCTCTTCGCCCTTGTTCCAGTTGCACGGGCACAGCTCGTCGCTCTGCAGGGCGTCGAGCACGCGTAACACTTCCTGCGGATTGCGACCGACGGAGAGATCGTTCACCGACGCGTAGCGGACGATATTGTCGGGATCGACCAGGAAGGTGGCGCGAAGGGCCACGCCCTCCGTACGGGACAGCACGCCGGTGGCCTGCGCCAGTTCGCGCTTGATATCGGCCAGCATCGGGATCTCCAGGGTGCGGAGATCCTCGTGGTGCAAGCGCCAGTTCAGGTGCACGAACTCGCTATCGGTGGACACGCCGTAGACCACGGTATCGCGGTCGGCGAACTCGCCGTTCAGCTTGCCGAAAGCGACGATCTCGGTCGGACACACGAAGGTGAAGTCCTTGGGCCAGAAGAAGACCAGCTTCCATTTGCCGGCATCGGTCTGGTCGCTGATCTCGGTGAAGGCCGTCTTCAGGTCGATGCCGGCCGGACCGCCCTTGACCGCCGTAAGCGTGAAAGAAGGAAAGGTATCGCCGACTGTCAGCATTGAGAGGCTCCTGTTGGGCTGGAGATACGGGACCGCACGGAGCGGTCCGGGGCGAAGAATTGGTGCATTGCGACATTTTGGTCCAATGAAGAGTTTCACTCGCCCTGATCGACCCGCTTCATGATCCTGCCGACGCCTCAGCAACTCCGTTACCTCACCAGCCTGGCCGAGCTGCGCCATTTCGGGCGTGCGGCCGCTGCCTGCGGAGTGACGCAATCGACTCTTTCGGCAGGAATCCTGGCTCTGGAGCGGCAGTTGGGAGCGGTGCTGCTGGATCGCACGGGTCGCAAGCCGGTTTTCACGCCGGTGGGACGCGAGATCACGGAGCGGGCCCGGACCGCTCTGGCGGCATTGGAAGCCGTGGCGGAGGCGGCTGCCGCGGCCGACGAGCCGCTCTCCGGTGTCCTGCACCTGGGAATCATCCCGACCCTGGCACCGTTCGTGCTGCCGCGCCTTTTGCCGGCGCTTCGGGAACACTTCCCGAACCTCCGCCTGAAACTGAACGAGGATGTGACGGCGCAGCTCTGCGCCAGGCTCGCCGTTGGGGCGCTCGACCTTCTCCTGATCGCCCTGCCCTCGGAATGCGACGGGCTGGAAACCAGGGAGGTCGGGCGCGATCCGCTTTTGGCCGCCGTGCCGGCCGGGCATGACCTGGCCAATGGCCCGATCAGTTTGGCCGATCTGGAGCATTACCAGATGCTGCTGCTGGAAGACGGACACTGCCTGCGCGATCAGGTCCTGGATGCCTGCCGGCAGGCCGGCGCCTGGCGGCACCAGGCCGTAACCAGCCCGTTCGCTGCGACCAGCCTGCACACACTGGTGCAACTGGTCGAGAACGGATTCGGGGTGACCCTTCTGCCGCAGATCGCGGTGCGGTCCGGCCTGGTTTCGAGCGATCGGGTCGTGATACGCCCATTGAGCGGCGAGCCGGTCTACCGGACCATCGGCCTTGCCTGCAGGCCGGGCTCATCGCGGGAAAACGATCTCAGCGCGATCGCGACCCTTTTGCAGGATTGCCTGTCGCGCTGAAGCCGGGCGCCGCCGGACCCTAACGGGCCTGGCGGCGAAAGCAGGAACGGAAGTCCGTTCTTATTTGATCTTGGCTTCGCGATACTCGACGTGCTTGCGCGCGACGGGATCGTACTTGCGCAGGGAGAGCTTGCCGGTCTGGGCGCGCGCATTCTTCTTGGTGACGTAGAAATGGCCGGTTTCCGCCGAGGAAACGAGCTTGATCTGGATGGTGTTGGTCTTCGCCATGGGGTCCTCGACTGATGCTAGCCGCCGCCGTCGCGGTGGCTCCTGGACCGGCCGATGAGCACGGTCGGGAGAAGCACGGGTCGCAGCTTTGGTTCAAGGGGGCGGAAAATGCGCATGACGGCTTCGCAGGTCAAGCGTCTTCGCTGCCCTGGCGGCTTTTCCACTGCAGATTAGCGCCGCTTTGCCCCCGTCATTTCGGTTTGCACCCCTGCACGCTTGACGCTGCGTAGGGAACCAATATAGAACATCGAGCGGTGTTGCCGCTTTGTTCCGAGCGCGGGTTTCGGCAGGAAAGCGACATCGCGCAGACAGGAGACACCGGTCGATGCTCACACGCAAGCAGCACGAGTTGCTCAGCTTCATCGACTCCCATCTCCGCGCCACCGGATTCTCGCCGTCCTTCGACGAAATGAAGGATGCTCTGCATCTCCGCTCCAAATCCGGCATCCACCGCCTGATCTCCGCGCTGGAAGAGCGCGGCTTCCTGAGCCGCCGGCACCATCGCGCCCGCGCGCTGGAGGTGCTGCGCATGCCGGACCAGGCGGGCGGCCAGACGGCTCCCGCGCCGGGATCGGTTTCGGCCACGGAGCAGGCAATCCAGGATGAGCTCGCGCATTTCGCGCCGAACGTGATCAAGGGCGATTTCGGCAGCCGGCTTCCCGGCGTGCGTGCGGCGTCCGATGCCGGGGCGGTGCAATTGCCGCTCTATGGCCGGATCGCCGCGGGTTTGCCGATCGAGGCGCTGCGCGATACCGGCGCGCATGTCGAGGTGCCTTTGGCGCTGATCGGCAGCGGCGAACACTACGCGCTGGAAGTCGCGGGTGATTCCATGATCGAGGCGGGGATTCTCGACGGCGACACCGCCATCATCCGTCGCGAGGACACCGCAGAGAACGGCCAGATCGTGGTGGCGCTGATCGACGATGGCGAGGTGACGCTGAAGCGCCTGCGCCGTCGCGGCAATGCGGTAGCACTCGAGCCCGCGAATGCGCGTTACGAGACCAAGATCGTCCCGTCCGACCGCGTGCGCGTGCAGGGCCGTCTGGTGGGTCTGCTGCGCCGCTACTGACGAGCGCTCTCCCTCTCCAGCATGATTATCAAATCATTGCTGATGCGTGATCGTCATTAAATCGCCGTCGAAACTGTTCCGGTTTCATGTCTAACCTTTTCGGGAAGCGTCTCGTTTTCCGGCCAAAAGGGTTATGTCATGGACGACGGTCTCGTCATCAATGAATTCATGTTCAATCCGTCCCTTACGGGAGACCCGGACGAGTTCATCGAGGTTCGCGGCGCGGCCCTGACCGATTACAGCCGCTATTCGCTGGTCGTGGTCGACGGCGACGGCAACGCGGCCGGCAACGTGGACAACGTGTTCCAGCTCGGCACCACCGACGCGGCCGGCTACTGGGTCACGCCGTTCCTGAGCAACACGCTGCAGAACGGCACCCAGACCGTGTTGCTGGTTCTGGACTACAAGCCCGGCACCAAGGATCTCGACACCAGCAATAGCGGCACCTTCACCAGCACGCCCTGGTCGGCGATCGTCGATTCCATCGCTGTCTATGACGGCGACAAAGGCGACAAGACCTATGCCGGCGCGCCGGTGCTGTCGGGTGCGACAGCGCTGGGGGCATCGCGTATTCCAGACGGCTCCAACACCGGACAGGCCAGCGACTGGGTTGCCAACGACCCGTCCCTCGCCGGCATCCCGCCCTATGGCGACACCGCCGCCTCCGGCACGGTCCTCAACACGCCCGGCGCCGCCAACAGCGCGCCCGCAGCCCCGGTTCCGCCGACCGTGACGATCCAGGCGCTGATCGGCTCCAGCTACGCCGTGAACAGCGCTTATGTGAACACCAGCGTGACGACGACCGGCGTGGTCACGGCCGTCGATACGACGGGGGCAATCGGCTACTACATCCAGCAGACCAGCCGCGACGGTTCGACGGTCGGCAGCGACGCGATCTTCGTGTTCGCGCTGAAGGGCTCCACCCTGCCGAAAGTCGGCCAGACTGTCAGCGTGACCGGCAAGCTGGTGAACTACAACGGCAGCAGCACCGTGCTCGCCACGCCGGAGCTGAACGAGACCGCGCACAGCATCGTCGATGCCGGCAGCACGGCAATCGCTCCCACCGTGATCGGCGTCGGCGGCCTGATGGTGCCGCACGACGCCTATGTGGTCACGGACGCCAGCGCCGCCGCCAATCTGAACAATTCGACCGCGACTCTGCAGCCGAGCGTCAACGCGCTCGACTTCTATCGCAGCCTGCAGGGCCAGCTCGTCACCCTGCACAACGTGTCCGTGGTCGGCGCCACCGCCAGCGGCGCCACCTGGGTGGTACCGGATGGCGGCGCCGGGCTGCTCGATCCGCGCGGTGGGCTGATCGAGACCGCCGGCAACGTGAATACCCAGCGCATCGAGATCTATTTCGACAGCGGGGTCACGCCGGGCGTGTCGCCCTCCGCCGTGGTGGGCGACAGTTTCGGAGACGTCACCGGCATCCTGTCCTACTACAATGGCGTCTTCGAACTGCTGCCGACCTCGGCGCTGACGGTCACGCATCCGAGCTCGGGCGTCCTGCCGCAGGAGAGCACCGGCTTCGTCAAGGACGCCACGCATCTTCTGGTCGCGGACTACAACATCGAGAATTTCGACAGCCTGCTGCCGGCTAACGCGGCGCGGCTGAGCCAGCTCGCGCAGATCATCGTCCATAACCTGAATGCGCCCGATATCCTGGCGCTCCAGGAAATCCAGGACGATAGCGGCACCACCAACGACGGCACGGTGACCGCGGCCCAGAATATCGCCGGCATCATCAAGGCGATCGCCGATGCGGGCGGCCCGACCTATTCCTACGCGGAGATCGATCCCACGGACGGCACCCAGGGCGGCGTCGCCGGCGGCAATATCCGCAGCATCTTTCTCTATGATGCCAGCCGCACCCAGCTCGCAGCCCCCGTGCAGGCGATCGGCACCGAAGAACTGAACGGCGTGTTCAAGAACACCCGGCTGCCTCTGGTCGGCACCTTCACCTTCAACGGCCAGACCGTCACGCTGGTCAACGTGCACAACTCGTCCCAGGCCGGCAGCTCGGAGCTGTACGGCGCCACTCAGCCGCCGATCAACCATGGCGGCACCACGGCTACGGCGAACAACCGCATCGCCCAGGCGCAATACATCACCAACTACGTCAACGGGCTGCAGCAGAACGATCCGAACGCGAAGATCGGCATTCTCGGCGATTTCAACGATACCGACGGCAGTCCGGCGCAACAGGTCTATGCCAATGGCGGGCTGCAGGACCTGAACGCCAAGGAGGCGGCGGATTCGCGCTACACCTACGTGTTCGAGGGCAACAGCGAATCGCTCGACCACACCATCGGCACGACCACCTTTTTCGATGCCGGGCAGTTCGCCACGGTGCATGTGAACGCCGAGTATCCGGACGCAACGCGTGAAAGCGACCACGACCCGTCTCTCACGCTGCTGGAGCTGACCTGCTTCCTGGCCGGCACGCTGATCCGCACGCCGGACGGCGATGTGGCGGTGGACGCGCTGTCCGTCGGCGATCTGGTGCTCACCGCGTCGGGCGAGGCGCGACCCTTGCGCTGGATCGGTCATCGCCATGTCGACCTGAACCGCGCCGCCGATCCGGATGCGCTGCGTCCCGTGAGGGTCGCGGCCGGCGCGATCGCACCCGGCCTGCCGGAACGCGACCTGCTGGTGACCCCGGAGCACTGCCTGTTTCTTGGCGGCGGCCTGATCCCGGCGCGGATGCTGGTGAATGGCGGATCGATCGCCCAGGTGGACATGCGACGCTTCACCGTGTTCCATCTGGAACTCGACACGCACGACATCCTGCTGGCCGAAGGCCTCGCCTGCGAGAGCTATCTGGATACCGGCAACCGGCATAATTTCGCCGGAGGGACGGTGACAACACTGCATCCATGTTTCGATGGCGACCGCGCCGAGGCCGCGATGGCAGCGCCGCTGCTGGTCGAACGCCAGGTGGTCGAACCGATCTGGCGCAGCCTGGCGGAACGCTCGCAGGCGCTCGGCTTCGCCCCCGCGCCGGCGCTCGCGTTCCACACCGACCATGAGCTGTGCATCACCCTCCCCTGCGACACGATCCTGCCGGTGCTGCATGGCGATGCGGGCGAAATCGCGGTGTCGCTGCCGGAGGGCGCGCGCACGATCATGCTGCGTTCCCGCGCGGCGTCGCCCGCCGAGATGGACGGGCCGTTCGTGGATGATCGTCGCCGACTCGGCGTGGCGGTCTCTTCCATCGCGGTGGGCAACACGATGGTCGATCTGGCCGATCCGGCCCTGGCTGGCGCTGGCTGGCACGGGGTGGAAAGCGATGGTGCGCTTCGCTGGCGCTGGACCGACGGGGCGGCGACGCTGCACCTGCCGGACACGTGCGACGGCGACCGGCTGGTGATCCGTCTGCAAGGCAGCTTCCGCTATCCGGCCGCCGCCTGAGCAGGGGGTCTCAGTCCAGCAGGGTGGCAGCGTCGGGGATCAGCCCGGCGCAGCGCTCCACTGCCTCCGGGCCGGGATCGTTGACCCAGGGCAGTTCGGCCAGCACGCGGACGCGGCCGTGCCGCTCGATGGCGGCGCGGTTCCCGGGCGAAGGCGGGCCGTTCAGGATCACGCCCAGCACCGGGATGCCGCGCGCGCGCAGGGCCTCCAGGCTGAGCAGGGTGTGGTTGATGGTGCCGAGCGTGGAGCGCGCGACCAGCACCACCGGCAGGGCCAGTCCGGCGATCAGGGCCGTAGTCAGGACGGTGCCGTTAAGCGGCACCAACGCCCCGCCCGCGCCTTCCACCACCAGGACGCCGTTGCCCGATGGCAGCACGAGGGCGGCCGGATCGAACGTCGCCCCTTCCCGCGCCGCCGCGTCTTCCGGCGAGAGCGGCGCCAGGAGTTCGAGCGCCGGCGGGTGGGTCCGGTCGGCCGGGCAGCGGCTGAGCTTCCGGACCGTCGCGGTATCGCCCGGGTCGGAGTCGAGGCCGGTCTGCACCGGCTTCCAATATTCGGCGTTCCAGGCCCGGACGAGGCAGGCGGACACGAAGGTCTTGCCGATCTCGGTATCTGTGCCGGTGACGAACACGCCGCGCCGTGCGGGCCGGCGATAACGGCCATAGCCGATCCGGTAATCGGCCACCGCGCCGTCCTGCTCGAACCGGCGCAGCACGCGTCTCAGCGTGCCCGCGCCGAGCGGGCGGCGATCAGTGCGGCCGAGATCGGCGCCGATGCCGCGCAGGCCGCGCAGGAAGGCAAGGCCGCTGGCATAGGGAATGCCCACCATCTGCTCATCCCAGGCGAGCAACCCGCCATCGCCGCTCGCATCGGCGAACACGGGCAGGCGCGATTCGACCGCCTCGGCACGGTGCGCGGCGTCCCAGCGGCCGAGGCTTCCCCGCAGCACCGTCGCCACATGCAGGGCACCGCCCGGACGCAGCAGGGCCGCAAGTCTGGCGCAGGCCGCCAACGGGTCGGCGAACCATTGCAGCGCGAGCGACGAGCACACCAGATCGAAGCCGCCGGCGAAGGCCGGACGCTGACCGTCATCGGCGACGAGAAGCAGGTTCCGATCGTCCGGCAGCGCGCGCCGGCAGGCCCCGAGCATGGCGGGAGACAGATCGGCGGCGACGATCAGCGCGTCCGGGAAGGCGTCGCGCAAGGCGCGCGTGAGGAGGCCGGTGCCGCAGCCGATCTCCAGGATCCGGCCAGGCGGACACGGACAATCCCGCCGGATCCGGGCGGCGAGTTCGCTGGCGACCAGGCGTTGCAGCACGGCGTCCCGCTCGTAACCGGCGGCGGCGGCGCCGAAGCGCCGGCCGATGGCATCGGTGGCGTTCAGCATGTGAAGCGCCCAATCAGCGCGGCACACCAGTCCGGCCGGGTCGCAGGCAGCAGATGGCCGCCGGTTTCGGTCCAGCGCACTCTGTCCGGCGGGAAACAGGCGCTTGTATGAGATGCTGTGACGATGGGGTCGTCTTCGGCGGCAAGTGCCAGCAGGGGAATGGCGCCGTCCGCGAACATCCGCATCGCGACCGCGCGCGCATCCTGGAAGCGCAGCGCCTCCAGCCCGGCAGCGAGGCGGTCGGGGGCAAGACGGTCCCCCGGGTCGGAGTCGGCGCCGCAGCGCTGGCGGAACGCGGAAAGAGCCCGTTCCGGCGCAGCGTCGAGATCGCGCGCCATGCGGGCCAGCACGCGGTCCGGAACGCCGGGCCAATCGGCGGCAGCGGCGAAGCGGGAGAAGCCGGCGATCGAGATCAGCCCGGCGCAACCGGGCGGCCAGCGGTCCAGTAGCGCCAATACCCCGGCGGAATGGCCGACGGCGATCGTGCCCGGCGGCACCGCCGGCCAGCTTGGCTCCGCACCGAGATAGCCGGCTTCGGCGCGGAGGATCAGGCGATCGGGCAGCAGCGCCGCGATCGCGTCCCAGATCGCGGCGTCGAACCCCCAGCCATGCACGAGCAGCAGCGGCCGGGTCATCGAGACTGCCAGGCGGTGATGGCGGCCTGGGCGATCGCCTCGCATTGCGCGTCGCTATGGGCGGCGCTGAGAGCGAGGCGGATCCGGCTGCCACGCAGCGGCACGGTGGGCGGCCGGATGGCGATGCCGAGCACGCCCTGTTCGCGCATGGCGTCGGCGACGCGCAACGCATCCTCCGCGGCGCCGATCATCATCGGCACGATCTGGGTGGAGGAGGCGCCGGTATCGATCCCTGCCCGGCCGAGACGGTCGCGCAGCATGGCGGCATTGCTCTGCAGCCGGGCGCGATCGGCATCCAGCGTCGGCATTAGGTCCAGCGCGGCGTCCACGGCGCCCAGAACCGGCGGCGGCAGCGCCGTGGTGTGCACGAAGCCGGAGCAGGCGTTCAGCAGCCAGTCGCACAGCACCTGCGAGCCGGCGACATAGGCGCCGAAGCCGCCGAACGCCTTGCTGAGCGTGCCCATGACGAGATCGACGCCGCCCGCCTCTCCGGACAGACCGGCCCCGCCGGGACCGAGCACCCCGGTGGCATGGGCCTCGTCCACATAAAGAAAGGCGTCGTGCCGATCGGCGATCCGGCGCAGGCGCACGAGATCGGCGCGGTCGCCATCCATGCTGAACACGCTCTCGGTGACGATGAAGCGCGGGCCGGGTTCGGACGCGGCGCGGTCCAGCAGCTCTTCCAGATGATCGAGATCGTTGTGGCGGAAGCGATTCTGCCGCAGGCCGGAGGCCAGGATGCCGTGGTGCAGGCTGGCATGGATCAGCCGGTCGGTGAACAGCACCGGCCGTGCCGGAGCGCAGGCGGCGAGCAGGATCGGCAGCACGGCGGCGTTCAGCTGCCAGCCGGAGGCGAACAGCAGCGCGGCCTCGGTGTTCTTGAACCGGGCGATCTTGCGTTCGACCTGCCGGTGCAGCTCGAAACTGCCGGTGACGAGGCGGGACGCGCCGGCGCCGGTGCCGAAGCGGGCGGCCCAGTCCGCCGCGCGCTCGGCCAGTTCGGGACGATGCACCAGACCGAGATAATCGTTGCCCGACGCGTTGATCAGCGTCTGCCCGTCGCGCAGCACGATGCCGGGCGCGGGCGAGACCGGGGCGATATGCCGGCGCATGCCGCGTTTGGACAGATCGGCCAGGCGCTCGCTGAAAAGGGGATCGAACCGCGACATGCGGCGAGGCATGCCAAAGCGCCGCCCCCGCGGTCAATCGGCGCGCATCGCGGGACTCGACCCGGGGCGCCGCGCGGGTGCATCACCCGGGGCATGACAGTGTCTCCCGCCGCCGGCCGTCTCTGGCTTCCCTATGCGCAGATGCAGACCGCGCCCGCCCCCCTGGTGGCGCGCTGGACCGACGGGGCGCGCATCGGCCTGGAAGACGGACGGGTGCTGATCGACGGCATCGCGAGCTGGTGGACCGCCTGCCACGGCTACAACCACCCGCATATCCGCGCCGCCGTTTCGGCGCAGCTCGAACGCATGCCGCACGTGATGCTGGGCGGGCTGGTGCACGAGCCCGCCTTGCGGCTGGCGGAGCGCCTGTCCGCGCTGCTGCCGGGCGATCTGGGGCGCGTCTTTTTCGCCGAGAGCGGGTCGGTCTCGGTGGAGGTCGCCATCAAGATGGCGGTGCAGTACTGGCTCAATCGCGGCCAGCGCGGGCGCACGAAGCTGATCGCGTTTCGCGGCGGCTACCATGGCGACACCCTGGCGACCATGGCCGTGTGCGACCCGGAAGAGGGCATGCACAGCCTCTTCTCCGGCGTCCTGCCGCAACACCATATCGTCGATCTGCCGTGCGACCCCGCCAGCGAGGCGGCGCTGGATGCGCTGCTCGCCGAGCGACGCGGCGAGGTGGCGGCGATCCTGGCCGAACCGCTGGTGCAGGGCGCCGGCGGCATGGTGTTCCATGACGAGGCCGTGCTGCGCAGCCTGCGCCGGCTGGCCGACAGGCACGGCGTCCTGCTGATCCTGGACGAGATCTTCACCGGGTTCGGCCGCACCGGGACGATGTTCGCCTGCGAGGCGGCGGGAATCGTGCCGGACATCGTCACCCTGTCGAAGGCGCTGACCGGGGGCACCATGGCGCTGTCCGCCGCCGTGGCGCGGGAGGCGGTGTTCGAGGCATTCCTCAGCGACGATCCGATGCGGGCGCTGATGCACGGACCGACCTTCATGGGCAATCCCCTCGCCTGCGCCGCCGCCAACGCCTCGCTCGATCTGTTCGAGCTGGAGGACCGCCTGGCGCAGGTCGCGGCGATCGGGGACCAGCTCCGTGCCGAGCTGGAGCCATGCCGCGCCCTGCCCGGCGTGCGCGACGTTCGCGTGCGGGGCGCGATCGGCGTGGTGCAGCTCGACCGGTTCCCGGCGCTGACGCCGTTGAAGCAGGCGCTGGCGGCGGAAGGGGTCTGGGTCAGGCCGTTCCGCGACGTCGTGTATCTGACGCCGTGCTTCACGATCGGCGAATCGGAGGTGTCGGTGTTGACGGGCGCGATCCGCCGGGTCCTGCGCAGCGCGTTCTGACCCGGCGGCGGAGCGTGTCCGCCGTCAGTGCACCATGCGGGCCTGGGCCAGGGAGACCACCTTGCCGGTCGCGCGCTCGACCGGCGCGGAGCCATGGCCGCCGGCGCGGAACTGCAGCACCACGCGCAGCGCGCAATCGAGCGCCAGCAGGGCGGCGCGCTCGTTGGCCATGTCGGACAGCATCGTCTCCGCCTCGTCCGGCTTGTCCTCCGCCAGCCATTCGAACACGGCCAGGAGCCTGGTTTCATCCGGCGACACGGCGGTCTGGCAGGTGCAGTTCACCTGCAGGCTGCGGGTCAGGCCCTGGCTGAGCACCCAGAGGAACCCTTCGAGCGGGTGGGACGCGTCCGCCACGCCGATATGGCGGAACACGGCTTCGATCTTGGCGCCCATGTCCTCGCCCAGACGGCGTCCCAGCACCCAGGTGCGAATCGCCCAGAGCAGGGACTGGTCCATGCGAGGAAGATCGGTCAGGTCGAGCTCGGTGCGCGGCGTGGCGGACATGGGCGGAACTCCTGTCTCGGTCGCTCGGGAGGAGCGGCGCTGCACCGAGGCTACATGCGAATGGTTCTCAACCGCAATGGGAAGAATGAACATTCCGCAATCGGATCGTCCCGCCATGGACGGCCGCCGAAACGCTCGCTATCGCTCGGCCGCTCGATCCAGGAGATCGCGCCCGGCTCGAGTCCACGGCGGATCACGCGATGAACGACCTGCTGCACAGCCCCTATGCCCGCACCGTGGGCGGGTATCTGACCGCTTTCGTCCTGGGAACGCTGATCGGCTTCGAGCGACAATGGCGCCAGCGCAGCGCGGGCCTGCGGACCAACGTGCTGGTGGCCGTGGGGGCGGCGGCGTTCTGCGATCTGGGCGCGCGCCTGCTGGGGCCGGAAGGCGCCACGCGGATCATCGCCTACGTGGTGTCGGGGATCGGCTTCCTCGGCGCCGGCGTGATCCTGAAGGACGGCACCCAGATCCGCGGCCTCAATACGGCGGCCACGCTGTGGTGCTCGGCCGCGGTCGGCACGCTGGCGGGCAGCCATCTGCCGGCGGAAGCCTGCACGCTGGGGATGTTCGTCCTGGCCGGCAACACGCTGCTGCGCCCGCTGGTGAACTGGGTGAATCGCCGTCCGATCGAGCCGGAGGATACCGAGGCGCAGTACAGCGTGCATGTGATCTGCCGGCCGCGCGACGTGTCGGAGGTGCGCGATCTGCTGGACAGCGTGCTGGAGCGGGCGTCCTATCCGGTGCGTTCGGTGGAAACGCTCTCCGACAGCGACGAACAGGTGGAGCTGGCGGCGATCCTGGTGCCCAGCACTGCGGAAGCGGACGAGCTCGATGCCGCGGTATCGGCGCTGGAGGAGTCGTCCCTGGTGCTGTCCTCGACCTGGACGCTGCAGACGACGTCCTGACGCGGGACGCCGGCTTGGGTCGCCTGTCCCGTGATGGCGCCGCGGGAAGCGGCCCCGGCTCCGGAGACCTATTTCGGCGTGCCCTTGACCGTCTTCACGCTGCCGTCCGGGCTGATCACCGTGCTGGTGCCGTCGCCGTTCGGGATCACGATGTCGCTGCTAGCGCCGGCGCTGGACTTTTCGCGCTTCTCGAACGCGCGCGCCGGATCGGCGATCGGCGCCTGCACCTCTCCGCCGGAGAAACCGCTGTCCAGCGGCGCGCCGCCGCGAATGGCGTTCTGCTCGCCCATGCTCATGCTGCCGCCGCGCGGCAGGGTGCCTCCGGCCAGGGGGTTGGTCCCCGCATAGCCGTGGCTGACATCGCTCAACGTAGGCAGCGGCTGCGGCGGGCCGGGCCAGACATTGCCCGCCTGCGGCAGCATCGGCTGCGCCACCGGGCTACGGCCCCGCGCGCGCAGGAGATTTTCGCTCGATCCGAGCACACCGTTCGGGTTGTAGCCCGGCGGCTCCTCGGTATCGCCCAGGAAATGCCCCAGGCCGGAACAACCACCCAGCATCAGCATGGTCGGCAGAGCCAGGGCCGCCACCGGTCTCGGCAGAATGGTCGCAAATCGAGCCGAGGGCCGCATCTTCATCCTCCTGCGGCCCACCGCCGCTGCCGGAATGTCCTCCAACCGAACCATTTGCTCAAGAGCATGCGTCGCCACGACCGGTCGGGGCGGGCATTCGAGGGCCGCGCTGGTGCGAACGGAACACATTTCATACCGTTCGGACGGGTAAATCGACCGAATCGTCTCGGCGACGGCGCGACACCCCGGCGGCAGGTCCAAACGGCAAGCCCGAGCACAGGATTCAGGGCGAAGCGGCGCCGTTGCCGCGCGCCGGGGCGGCCCCGGCCGACGGCTCGTTCACATGCCGCAGCCCGGTGACGAGATAATCCCAGCCTGTCACCAGAGTCAGCAGGGCGGCCAGCCAGAGCATGAGCGCGCCGATCAGCCCCACCGGCAGCCAATCCAAATGGAGCAGGTGCGCGGTGGTGTCACCGGCCAGAAGCACCCCGAGCGCGCCCATCTGGAACCCGGTCTTCCATTTGGCGAGACGCGTCACCGGCAGGCTGACGCGCCGTCCGGCCAGATGCTCGCGCAGTCCGCTGACCAGGATCTCGCGCAGCAGAATCACGATCGCCGGATAAAGCGACCAGAGCGGCAGGCGGCCGAACCCGGCGAGCACCATCAGGGAGGCACCCACCAAGAGCTTGTCGGCGATCGGGTCCAGCATGCGGCCGAGCTCGGAAAACTGGTGCCGGGACCGGGCGATTCGCCCGTCCAGCCAATCCGTGATGCCCGCGGCGACGAACAGGAGGCACGCCGCCGCGTCCGACCACGGCGCTCGGACCGCCACCAGCGCCACCAGCAGCGGGATGGCGGCAATCCGGGACAGGGTCAGCACGTTCGGCAGGTCGGTCAGCATGATGCGCGGTCGATCGAACAAGGTTCAGGACCGCATCCTAGCCCAGCCGGGCGGTCGCCGGAACCGGCCGTCCGGTCACGATCGGAATGCCGGACCTGTTTCGCGCCTTATCCCTTCTGCTGCCAGCCGGCATGGAAGTGGCCGTAGATCGCGCGCGCGGTCTCGCGGCTGATGCCTGGCGCATTCTCCAGATCGACCAGCCCGGCCTGCTTTACCCCCCGCGCCGAGCCGAAATGGTTCAGCAGCGCGCGTTTCCGCAGCGGGCCGATGCCGGGGATCTCGTCCAGCTCGCTCTTCACGATCGCCTTCGAGCGTCCGGCGCGATGCGTGGTGATGGCGAAGCGATGCGCCTCGTCGCGCAGCCTTTGCAGATAGTAGAGCACCGGATCGCGCGGCGGGAGCTGGAAGGCCGGCGCGTCGCCGGTATGGAACCACTCCCGCCCCGCATCGCGATCGGGTCCCTTGGCGATGGCCACAAGCTTGACGTCCGTGACACCCAGATCGTCCAGAACCTGACGCACCGCGGAGAACTGGCCGGCGCCGCCGTCGATCAGCAACAGGTCCGGCCAGTCCGGCTTTGCCGAAGGCTCGCCGCCCTCGCTGTCCCGCGCCGCCTGCTCGCGCAGCGCGCGCCCGAAGCGGCGCTCCAGCACCTCGCGCATCATGGCGAAATCGTCGCCGGGCGTGATCGGGCCGCGAATGGCGTATTTGCGGTAGGCCTGCTTGTTGAACCCCTCGGGACCGGCGACCACCATCACGCCATAGGCGTTGGCGCCCATGATGTGGCTGTTGTCGTAGGTCTCGATCCGCTCCGGCGGCGCGGGCAAGTCGAACAAGGCGGCGACCCCCTCCAGCAGCTTCGCCTGGCCGGCACCTTCGGCCAGCTTGCGCTCGAGCGCCTCACGCGCGTTGGTGGCGGCATGATCGACCACGGCGCGCTTCTCGCCGCGCTGCGGCACGGCGAGCTCGACCTTTCGGCCGGCCTTGAGGGTCAGCGCCTCGGCGACAAGCTCCGGCTCGTCCAAGGCGACGTTGCTCAGCACCAGAGGCGGCGGCGGCTTGTCGTCGTAGAACTGGGCGACGAAGCTGGACAGGATCTCGCTTTCGCCCTCCCCCTTTACGTTAGCCGGAAAGAAGGCGCGGTTGCCGTTGTTGCGGCCGCCCCGGATGAAGAACACCTGGAGGCAGGCCTGTCCCGCAGCCAGATGGATGGCGATGACGTCGGCATCCTCGATGCTGGCCGGGTTGATGATGCCGGTGCCCTGCACGTGAGTGAGGCCGCGAATGCGGTCGCGCAGGGCGGCGGCACGCTCGAACTCCATCTCCGCGGAGGCGTCCTCCATCTCCCTGGCCAGCGCCGCCTGCACCGAGCCGGCCTTGCCGGACAGGAAGGCCCGGGCCTGGGAGACCAGCGTGTCGTAACCCTCCTTGTCGATGCGGCCGACGCAGGGGGCCGAGCAGCGCTTGATCTGGTGCAGCAGGCAGGGCCGGGTGCGGTTCGAGAACACGCTGTCGGAGCAGGAGCGCAGCAGGAAGACACGCTGCATCGCGGTGACGGTCTGGTTCACCGCCCAGGCGGACGCGAACGGACCCCAGTAGGAAGCGCCCTTGCCGGGTTTGCCGCGATGCTTGGTGATCTGCGGGAAGGCGTGGCCGTCGGTCATCATCAGCCACGGATAGGTCTTGTCGTCGCGCAGCAGGATGTTGAAGCGCGGCTTGAGGCGCTTGATGAGGTTGGCCTCGAGCAGCAGCGCCTCGGCCTCGGTATGGGTGGTGACGATCTCCATGGACGCGGTCTCGCTGACCATGCGTCGGAGCCGTTCCGGCAGACGGCCGAGCTGGGTGTAGGAGTAGACGCGCTTCCTCAGCGAGCGTGCCTTGCCGACATAGAGCGCGTCGCCCTTGCGATCGAGCATGCGGTAGACGCCGGGCGACAGCGGCATGGTGAGAAGCGCCGTCTCGATCACGCCCACGCCGGTGGCGATGGCGGTCTCGGTCGCGGCGTCGGCGGGTCGTTGTTCCATGCGCCCCATCTAGTGTGGCGCCCTTCCCTTGTGGAGAAGCAATCGCGCGGCTCCTGCCCGCCGGCGGCGGCGGTTCTCCACCGCCCCTGGGGATAACTCTGTGGACCGGCCCCCGTGAACCGCGCTTGAGGCGCGTCATTCTTGGGCCTTGATCAGATTGCCCAAAATTAAGGCATCAGATCGCAAGGCATTGATTTTGCGGCAAATGGTGTTCGGGACGGCAGCGGCCGAGAAATAGTTTCTGCCACATCGTTGTAATGACTACGTGTCAATGCCGTCTGGTGGACAAAACGCACGGCCCGTTCCGGAATCGCCACGACGGGAGGTCATGATTTGTTCGCGTCACGAGCTCCAGGCACCCGAATGCGCAAAGGGCGCCCGGCCGAGCCGGGCGCCCCCTCAGCCATGCAAATGCCGAAACGATCAGGCCGCCACGGCGATCCGTCGGGTCGGGGCGACAGCCACGAGTCCGATCTCGAGACGGCGGATTTCGCCGGACAGCACAAGGCTGGCGGCACCGAAAGCCCAGAGCTGATCGCCCTCGGCCAGCGTCTCGACGGCGCGGGGACCGGAAACGGTCTCGATCATCGTGCCGGCGGCAAAGCAGCAAACACTGCTGAAGGACACGGTGACGACGCCGAAGAAGTCCGACACGACGACCTTGGATCGCCTGCGACGGATCGAAGTTATAGCCGCAGAACTCGTGCCCGGTGAGACCGGAATAGATTCCGGTCCCCTTCACGTCGAGACCGCCATGCGAGTCCACGGTCGCCGTGATGGGTTGTACTTATTGGTGAAGCTGCCCGTGGTGAAAAACAGCTGCTCCGTTGCCAGCGACGTCCAGAAGCCGGCGTATTCCGACACGAAGCCGTCGTAGACGGTCGGCGGGCAATACGATTGAAAGAGCGACTGGGACGACATGGCTGCTCCACGAGCGCGGTTCTTCCGGCCGCAACCGGCCGAAAGCCCGGCACCTCCGCCGAGCAGCTCTCTCTAGCGGCAATGCCTCAGCTCATGAGACAGTTGTCCTTCTTTTGAGACCGATTTGGTTTTTAATTAACGGTCTTCATCGGGCACTGAATGACAACCCGAGATTGCTTCCGCCTTCCGAAGGAGCCGGAGCAGGTTGCCGCCCCAGAGAGCGGCGATCTCGGCCGTCGCGTAGCCGCGGCGAATCAGTTCGGCGGTGATCGCCGGGCTCTCGGACGCATCGCGCCAGCCCATGATCGCGCCGCCGCCATCGAAATCGGAGCTGATCCCGACATGAGCCGCGCCGATCCGGTCGGCCACGTAGTCGATATGGTCCACGAGATCGGCGACGTCGGCGGGGCGCCCGTCCGGCTTGACGCCGCGCGGCCGCAGGAAGCCGGGCATGGCGGTGATCTGGATCAGGCCGCCGGTTTCCCGCAGGGCATCGAGCTGCGTGTCGTCCAGATTGCGACGATGGTCGCTCAGGGCGCGCACGCAGGAATGGGTCGCGACCACCGGCGTGGCCGAACGGGCCGCCGCCTGCAGCATGCCGTCGCGCGACAGGTGAGAGACGTCGATCAGCACGCCGTGCCGGTTCAGTTCGGCGACGAGCTCGAGGCCGAACGGGCTGAGGCCGTTCCAGCGTGTTTCGCCGTCCCCCAGATCCCGCCGTGGAATGGCGCTGTCGGCGACCGCGTTGTGACCGTTATGGGTGAGGGTCATGTAGCGCACGCCGAGCGCCCGGTAGCGGGCAACGAGGGAAAGGTCCTCACCGACGGCGTAGGCGTTCTCGATCGCCGGCACGATGGCGATCGCCCCCTCCGCCCGGGCGCGGTCGATGGCATCGGCGCTGTCGCAGATGCGGGCGGCGATGCCGTTGCGCTCCGCGCCCATCTCGCGGATCCGGTTCAGCATGGCGAAGGCGCGGTCGCTTGCCTCGGCATGGCCGGCGGCATCTGTCGGGCCTTGCGGGATATAGGCTGCGAAGCAGCCGGCGGAGACGCCGCCCTCCCGCATCTTGACCAGGTCGACGCGCCGTTCGGCGCTGCGCTCGAACGGGTCGTCGCCATCCGGCCAGGGAATGTCGATATGGCTGTCCAGGGTCAGGAGGCTGCGATGCAGGGCATCGGCGTCGGAGCGTTCGGTCATGACGTCACGCAACGCCGTCCGTCTGGGTTTGGCAAGCGGATGGCGCTCTTGCCACGGATGCCGCTTCGGGCGATGCCCGGCGCATGAGGATCGTGACTTGGAACATCAATTCGCTGCGCCTGCGGCTGCCCCTGCTCGAACGCATGGTGACGGAGTTGTCGCCGGACGTGATCTGCCTGCAGGAAACCAAGGTCCCGGACGAGCTGTTTCCCGAGGCGGCGCCGGGCGCCCTGGGTTATCCGTTCCATTTCCGGCGGGGAATGAAGGGCTATAACGGGGTGGCGATCCTGTCACGCGTGCCGATGCGGCGCGACGAGACCGCACCGGATTGGTGCCTGAAGGACGACCGGCGCCATATCGCCGCGGTGCTGGAAACGCCCACCGGTCCCGTCACCCTGCACGATTTCTATGTACCGGCCGGCGGCGACATCCCGGATCCGGCGGCCAACCCGAAATACGCGCACAAGCTCGCTTTCGTGGACGAGGCTGCTGATTATTTCGCCGCCAATCCACCCGCGCGCTCGATCCTGGTCGGCGACCTGAACATCGCGCCTCTGGAGCATGACGTCTGGAGCCACAAGCAGCTCCGTGATGTGGTGAGCCATACCGAGCCGGAGATCGAGCGGATGACGCGCTGGCTCGGCAACGGGTTCACCGATGCGATGCGTCATTTCGTGCCGCCGGCTGAGAAGCTTTATACGTGGTGGTCGTATCGCAATCGCGACTGGAGGGCGTCCAATCGCGGGCGGCGTCTGGACCATGTCTGGGTGACGCCCGATCTGGTCCCGGCCTTGCGTGGACTGCATATTCATCAGGAGGCAAGGGACTGGACCGGGCCATCGGATCATGTGCCGGTGGCGATCGATCTGGCGCTGTAGGACGATTTCTTCCCTGTCTGGCAAGAACCGGCTCAAGCGGTGCTCGGCGAGAGAGGAGTTCCGGTCCGGCGATTTCCAGTGATTCTGTGCAATAAGCGTCTTTACCGCTCGGGCTCACGGAAATCGTTCCGGCTCCCCCATCCGGATAGATGGGCGACACGTCACTGACGTGGCCGCCATGAAACGAAAAAGGCGCCCCGAAGGGCGCCCTTGATATCAGCCCGGCACTCCGCCGGCAGGATCGAGGCGGTAGCCGCCGCCTTCCGTCACCAGCAGGCAGGCATTGGTGGGATCGGGTTCGATCTTCTGCCGCAGACGGTAGATATGGGTCTCCAGCGTGTGCGTGGTCACCGCCGCGTTGTAGCCCCAGACTTCGTTCAGCAGCACCTGGCGCGCGACAGGGCGCGTGCCGGCGCGATACAGGAATTTAAGGATAGCGGCTTCCTTTTCCGTCAGCCGGATGCGGCGGTTGCGTACGCTCTCCTGAAGCAATTTTGCCGACGGCCGGAAGACATACGGTCCGATGGTGAAGACCGCGTCTTCGCTGTTCTCGAAAATCCGCATCTGCGCGCGCAGCCGCGCCAGAAGCTCGGCGATGCGGAAAGGCTTGGCGACGTAATCATTCGCTCCAGCGTCGAGCCCGCGCACGACATCGGCTTCGTCATCGGAGCCGGTGAGCATGATGATCGGCATGCGTCGGCCCTGACGGCGTTGCTCCGCGCAGAAATCGCGTCCGTCCCCGTCCGGCAGCGTGACGTCGAGGATCAGCGCATCGAATCGCTCTCCCGGACTATCGAGACGCTTTCGTGCCGCCTCGATGCTGTCGGCCTCAGACACCTGGAACTCGCCGTCGAGCTGAAGTTGCTCGACGAGGGCGTCGCGCAGCGCATGGTCGTCGTCCACGATCAGTATAGGGCGTCCACCCGGCATAAACCTTCTCCCCTGTCGGCCGGCGACCCGTTGGACACCGGCCTGCGCCAGTTGCGCGCTCACAACGCGGTGAAGCGGCTCTCCGGCGCGTTCCGCTTGTTCGCTCTCAACGCACAATAGCGTGATATGGATGCGAACATACCGTGACAATATGTCGGACAAGGAAATGAGGTCATGAGCATCGGCGTCATTCAGCCGCTCGGAGGCCATCAGGCGTTGCTGATCGTGGCTGGAAGACGGCTTCCCGCGGTGCTGGGCGAGGCCGGGATTCGTTGGGACAAGCGGGAGGGCGACCGGGCGACGCCGGCGGGCCTGCTTCCGCTGCGACGTGTGTTTTTCCGGGCCGATCGCGTTTCAGCCCCCGCCTGCGCCGTGCGCCGCGAGGCTTTGGCGCCGACCGATGGCTGGTGCGACGATCCGGCCCATCAGGACTACAATTGCCTCGTTACCCTGCCCCACCCAGCCAGGCACGAGCGGATGTGGCGCGACGATGCGCTCTACGATCTGGTCGGCGAACTCGGCTGGAACGATTCACCCAGGGTGCCGGGTCGCGGCTCGGCAATCTTCCTGCACGTCGCACCGCCGGACGGCGCTCCGACCGCCGGGTGCATCGCCCTGGCGCCGGAAGCACTTCGGGAAGCCCTGGCGGCGGGCCTGACCGCGATCGAAGTACCGGCCGCGGAGGGGCGAGGCTAGATCCGATCCTGACGCCGTCTGCAAGCATGCGAGGATGGCGGCGACGCGCTCTCGATCGCTGGCCGATCAGCCGATCGCCGCATACCGCGCTGCCTGGGGAAAAGGGAGGACGATCGGGGACTCAGACGCCATCGGCAGCGTCGGAGTCGGATTCCTCCGGCATCGTTTGGATCGCGCTGCCACCCGCACGACGTGGCGTCTCGGCTCCTCGAAAGCTGGCTATTCGTCTCCCGCATGCACGATCCGGTTCCTGCCCCCGTTTTTCGCGCGGTAGAGCGCCTGGTCCGCTCGGCCGATGATGCTGGTCCACGTATCGCCGGCAAGCTTGTGCGCGACTCCGACACTGCATGTGACGTGTATGATCTCGCTTTCGATCCTGAACGGTTCGCCGCAGGCGGTAGCTTTCAGGCTCCGGATCCGCTCGACCGCCACGTGAGACGTTTCGAGGATAATGAGAATCTCCTCACCGCCGTAACGGCCAGCATATTCGCCAGCCCCTAGCTCTAAGCGCAGGCGACGACCGAGCTCCTTCAGAACCTCGTCGCCAGCAAGATGACCGAAGCGATCGTTGATCTGCTTGAAGTGGTCGAGATCAAGCAGCCCCACGACGAGCTGCGGGCCGCGATGTCCCTGCCCCAGCATACCGACCACCCGAGCCTGCACTTCGCCGCGGATCAACAGCCCCGTCAGGCTGTCCGTCGCCTGCGCCTCCCGGATCTGCGCGGTCCGAAGATCCACTTCGCGTTGCAAGGCTTCGCGCTGCCGCAGCAAAAACCGGAACCGCAAGCGCATGAGGCCATAGACCAGGCCGCATATCCCGAGAGCGTAGCAGACGAGCACAGGCCGCCAGAGCCACCAGGGCGGCTGGACCCGCAACATGAGCGCGACAGGTGCGGAGGACTGATGCCTCAAGGGATCATACGCCACCAGCTCGAAGCGATGCCGGCCCGGCGGAACGGACGGATAGCGTACATAGCCGCTGGCGGTATCGCCCCATTGCTGGTCCACATCGTCAAGACGGTAGCGGAAACGCAAGACGCTGTCGGCACGAAAATCGAGCGAACCGAACTGGATGACGAACGGCGCGCGCGTATAGCGAATGGGCTGTCCGCGATACGGACGCGTTCCCACTGTGACCGACGTGATAACGGGCTCCAGATCTCGCCGCTCGAACAGGCTGGACGGATCGAGCAGATGGGAAAGGCCCGAGCTGGTGCCGAACCACATCGAGCCGTCGGTATCCTCGATCAGGCCGTTCTGATCCAGATCATCCGAAATCAGGCCCGAAGTCGCGTTCGCGGATACCCAGCGAACTCCGTCGAAGACGGAGATGCCGTTGTCGGTACCGGCCCAAAGCCATCCCCGGCGATCCACAAGCAGGGACACGATCGAGGTGGAAATGATGTCGGGCGTTCGATACCAGCTTGTCGAGACGATACGGTCCCGGTCGATTGTCAGCCGCGCCAGGCCTTCGCCCGTCACCGCAACCCAGACTATTCCTGTTGGACCTGCCGTCAGGATTTGCGGATCCGAGTCTGGCTGTTTCCAGGGAAGCGGCAGGGACGCCACCGAGCCATCGGCGTGCCGATGCAGCAGGTGGTTTCGCCGAAGGAGCCAGAGCGTGCCATCGGCCGCCGTCGCCGCATCGGTCACCGAACCCGCGAGATCGGCGACCGGTTTCGGCGCCGAAGGTCGCGGACCGGGGTCGAGGCCGTATATGCCCTTCGCCGTGACAAACCACATCTGACCGCCTGGCCCGTTCAGGATGCGGCTGACCTGAGGCAACGGATACCGAACCGTCTCGCCGGTGCTGATTGTGATGCAGGCAACCGCATCAGAGCCCACCGAGCGCCACAGATGTCCTGAATCGTCCAGGGCCAGCGAGAACGCTGCGAGGTCGTAATGCCGGTGCGCCAGAATCATGTCCGGCGGCCCGCCGATCGCATCGACCCCACCGTCGGTGGCAACCCAGAGCGGTCCGCCCGGTTGCCTGGCAATCTGCCAAACGACCTGATCGCTCAGGCCGTCGCGAGAATTGAGGTTCTCCCAGGCCCCGTAGCCGAGGGAACGCATGACGCCGCGGCCCAGCACCCCCAGCCAGAGATTGCCATGGCGGTCGAACATCAGTTGCAGGATGGGCACCGGCGGCAGGCCATTCTCGGTCGCGAGCTTTGTCCAGCCCGACGATCTACGGATCATCAAACCAGCGGCGGATTGCGTCAGAAGATCGCCTGCCGGGGTCAGGGCGAGCAGCAGGTTTGCAGGGTAGTTGGCGTAGCGGCCGCCCTGATCGGGCAGCAGCGAGACGTCGACGCGTCCGGTCTGCGGGTCAATGTCCATGAGGCGGCTGGGGGACCGGGCCAGGATATGCCCGGTGGGAGTCGGCAGCAGGGCGACCCAATCATCTTTCGGCAAGCCGTCAGGCGCGCTGAAGCATCGCGGCGACGCCTTGCTGAGCCCGCAGATCGCCTGGTCGGAGCGGACCGCCCAGACGGTGTCGCCCTGAGCAACGAGCGGCGAAGCGTTCCACAGGGGCATGTCTCCTTGTCGGGAAAAGCCCCGGAACGGCTCGATCGTCGGCTCGCCCGGACCCTCGGTTCGAAGGAAATACAGCAGACCGCCGCCCAGGAGGAGGACACCACCCTTCCACGGCAACAGGCTACCGAAAGCGTTGTCTTTGACCGCGCCGACCGCCTGGCGAAAGGTCAGAGCGGAGGGAGGGACGTCCTTGCTGATCGGACCCGTCGACACAAACAGGCTGTGGGGATAGCGCACGATCAACCGGTTGCGGTCGTCGAACGCAATCCCGGCGACGATACCCCCGTCCGGAAGCCCCTGGCTGGAGCCTAAATTGAAGAATCTTCGGCCATTATAAAAGAATAGACCGTGTTCAGTGCAAGCAAAGACGTAGCCCACCCGGCCCTGCTGTAAGCAGGAGAACCAGGCATTGGTCAGGCCGACATTCCGGCCATAGCTTTCGAAGGCAAGTTGTTGGCCGATTGCCGCTTCTGGCTCGCCCGCACTGGCCAGAAGACCGAACAAAAGGGCAATTCCAAGACGGAGACCCGCGAGGGGGCGGCATATCGGCAAGGGCAGCGACGTCCTTTCATGCGCCTCGTCCGACGTATGGCTTCGTAGAACGTGCCATTGCAGATTACGGCACGTTCTACATCTCCGAAAGTCAGGAAAATCACCCCTTCTGGTTAGACCAGACCATTATTGTATTCGCCCAAGTCCGATCGAAGACCGTCTTCATATCCTTTCGGACTGGATGAATTGGAAGGAGAAAATCGATCTAAACCAGCTCTCGATTCGCCGTCGGCCAGTGATGGAAGATATTCGGGTCGGCGTTGGTGCTTGCCAATTCAGCATGCGGCCAGTGGTGAAAGATGTTCGGATCGATCTCGGCCACGCCGGTGGTCGGCCAGTGATGGAAGATGCTCGGGTCGATCTCGGCCACGCCGGTGGTCGGCCAATGGTGGAAGATGTTCGGATCGATCTCGGCCACGCCGGTGGTCGGCCAGTGATGGAAGATGTTCGGATCGATCTCGGCCACGCCGGTGGTCGGCCAGTGATGGAAGATGTTCGGATCGATCTCGGCCACGCCGGTGGTCGGCCAGTGATGGAAGATGTTCGGATCGATCTCGGCCACGGCGCCGTTCACGGGCATGCGACCCAATTCGGCGGACGGCACGGCTGTGGAGTTTTGATAAATGCCTTCGCTGGCAAAGGACGCCTTGGAAGAGAAGGCTGTCATGCCAGCGAGGATGATGAATCCCGAGGCAAAGAGGCTGTTTCTGATGGTCATCGTTCGAATCCTGGTTCTGACGTCGGACACAACGCCCGAGCATTCCGGAATATAGCGCACGCAACCTTTTTTGCTCGACGAAAACGGGCCACCGCCGCCGAACGGCTCGCGGCCGCAGACACCTTCTCAGGTCATGACGATGTGACGGATTTTTGGATTTTCCTAGTCAGGATCTAGTCCCTTAGGTGCGCGAGCCTCCCTGGAATGGGTCATGGAAGCGCCGGTTCGCACTCTGGCCAAGCCCTGCAAGTCACCTCGGCTGAACGCTTCCCGGGTGCCTCCCCGGGGCGCACTGACGCTCCGAGTTGGTTGCATCATCGACAAGAGATCGCCGCTGCGGACCTTGCGTCCACAGTCCCTCGCTGGCAGATGCGTTCCCCCTAAATCGCGTCGAAAGCGACCGACAGCCGAAGGGTCCGAGAGCACGACGCCCCGGCGGCCCAGAAGGAGTCACCGAGGACGATCTGTTGGCGGAGGCTCAGGTCGGCGCGGTGGCGAAGTGAGGGTTCGGCAAGGGGCCAGTTTACGAGGCCCGCAGTCGCCGTTCGCACTCGGCCGGGACACGCCAAGACTGGTGGTCGTGTCGCACCTTCAGACGGAATATCCACCTGTCCGCCCTCGTTCGAGGCGTTCGAATTTCCAACGCGAGCCCTTTCCACCGCTCTGGTGGGCGCGGCATTGGAAAGCGAGCTGACGTACCTCGATGCGACGTCGCGCCGTCAGCGCCGCGCCATTCACTGTAGATACGAACCGTCGCCGAAAGTTTTTGGCGCGGCACCTTATCTCATTGATTTCATTGAAATGGCTGGGGGACCTGGATTCGAACCAAGGCTTTCCGAGTCAGAGTCGGAAGTTCTACCGCTAAACTATCCCCCAAGCGGTCGCCATTGCGGCGCGGACGGGGAGTTAGCATCGTCATCGGCTGGTTGCAACCTCCCCCGTCGCGGTCCGCGCAGGTCTGCCGAAAATGCCTTGCCGCCATGCGTCAGCCGACGGAAGATCGGCTTCCCGACCCTCGCACCAGACGGGAGATGCCGCGCATGACCGATCCCGTATCCCGCCCTTCCCTTAGCTGGCGCGGCGCGGCGCGCCCCGCCGCGCCGGCTTATGCCGCGTTGGATCTGGGCACCAATAACTGCCGGCTGCTGATCGCCATGCCGACGGCGCAGGGGTTTCGCGTGGTCGACAGCTTCAGTCGCGTGGTGCGGCTGGGCGAGGGTCTGGCGGCGTCCGGGCGGCTCAGCCAGGCGGCGATGGACCGAACATTGAACGCCCTGCATGTCTGCGTCGACCGAATCGGGCGCAGACGCCTGCGCGGCCTGCGCGCCATCGCCACGGAAGCCTGCCGGCGCGCGGAGAACGGGCGGTCCTTTCTCCGGCGTGTCGAGCACGAGACGGGGTTGGCGATCGAGATGATCTCCACCCGCGAGGAAGCGGAGCTGGCGCTCGAAAGCTGCGCGCCGCTGCTGCGGACGGCACCGGGCTCCGGGCAAAGCCGCGCGCTTCTGTTCGATATCGGCGGCGGCTCCACCGAGATCGCCTGGGTTCGGCTCGACAAGCGGTCTCGGCCGGAGCTGATCGGCTATCGCAGCCTCCCGCTCGGCGTGGTGACACTGGCCGAGCAGTTCGGGGACGACGCGTTCACCGAGGCCGGCTATACGTCGATGGTGCGGTTCGTGTGCGACCAGTTACGGTCCTTCGAGGCGTTGCACTGCATCGGCCGGGAGGTCGCCGCCGGACGCGTCCGCCTGATCGGCACCAGCGGCACCGTGACGACCCTGGCCAGCATCGCGCTCGAATTGCCGCGCTATCGGCGGTCCGCCGTGGACGGGATCGCCCTGCCTTCTTCTTCGGCTCTGCAGGCGGCCGGCGCCTTGCGCCGGATGGGACGGTCCGGGATGGAGGCGCATTCCTGCATCGGACCGGACCGGGCCCGTCTGGTTCTGCCCGGCTGCGCCATATTCGAGGCGATCCACAGACGCTGGCCCTGCGACGCGGTGATGGTGGCTGACCGTGGGCTCAGGGATGGTATGCTGTTGCGCATGATGCGCGACCGTTCGGCCCAGCTCCCGATGCCACCCTTTCCGATCCCTTCCCTGTCCGTTGCGGCCGGAATGGTGCCATCGGCATGACCAAGCGTGGTGGCGGCAAGAAGCCGTCCGGCGGTGCCGGCGGTCCTGAGTCGCGCAACCCTGAATCGCGCAACCCTGCGGCGCGCAAGCCCGGCCCGTCCAGGCCCGCCAAGCTGGTGCCGGGCCGGCGTGTCGGCGGCTCGGGCGATGCGACGCCGGGTGCGACGGGTGCGAAGCCGGATTCGGCCGGCGCGACCACGGCGCGGGCCAAATCCGTCTCGCTCCGCACATCGCGTGGGCGCACCACGGCGCAGCAGCGCTGGCTCGCGCGCCAGCTGAACGACCCGTATGTGGCGGCCGCGCGGGCCCAGGGCTGGCGCTCGCGGGCGGCGTTCAAGCTGATCGAGCTGGACGACAAGTTCAAGCTGATCCGGCCCGGGCTGCGTGTGGTCGATCTGGGCGCTGCGCCCGGCGGCTGGACGCAGGTGGCGGTGAAACGCGGCGCCAGCAGCGTGGTCGGCGTGGATCTGTTGCCGGTGGAGCCCGTGCGCGGGGCGGAGATCATCGTCGGCGATTTCAACGAGCCGGATCTGCCGGACCGGCTGAGGGCGATGCTGGGCGGCCCGGCCGATCTCGTCCTGTCCGATATGGCGCCCAACACCACCGGCCATGCCGCGACCGACCATATCCGCATCATCGATCTCGCCGAACTGGCGCTGGCTTTCGCGATGGAGGTGCTGGCTGAGGGCGGCGCCTTCGTCGCCAAAGTGTTCCAGGGCGGCTCCGAGAAGGACATGCTGGTGCCGATGAAGCAGTGCTTCGCCAGCGTGAAGCACGCCAAGCCGCCGGCCAGCCGCAAGGAGTCGAGCGAGCTCTATGTCGTCGCCACCGGGTTCCGCCAGGATCGCGGCCGAGCCGTGCTGGAGGAGCGCAAACGCGCGCTCGGCGAACCGGTCTGACCGTCATGACGCTGACCCGATCCATCGACCGTCTTTCGCGGGATGCGGAGCGGCGCCGCCTCGACGAGCAGCGTCTCGGCATGCGCAACTGGCGACTCTGGGGCCCGTATCTGAGCGACCGGCAATGGGGCACGGTGCGCGAGGATTACAGCGAGGGCGGCGACGCCTGGGGCTATCTGTCGCACGAACTCGCGCGATCGCGCGCCTATCGCTGGGGCGAGGACGGGATCGGCGGCATCAGCGACGAAACCCAGCGCCTGTGCCTGTCGCTGGCCCTCTGGAACGAGCAGGATCCGATCCTGAAGGAGCGGTTCTTCGGCGTCACCGGACCGCAGGGCACGCATGGCGAGGATGTGAAGGAGCTTTACTGGCAGCTCGATGCCCTGCCCTCCCATGCCTATCTGCGAATGCTCTACAAATATCCGCAGGCGGCATTTCCCTATGACCGGCTGATCGCGGAAAGCCTGGCGCGAACGCGGGACGAACCCGAATTCGAGATCCTGGATACCGGCATCTTCGACGACGACCGTTATTTCGACGTCACCATTGAGCATGCCAAAGCCGATGAGGCCGACATGCTGATGCGCGTGACAGCGATCAATCGCGGGCCGGATCCGGCGCCGCTGCATCTCCTGCCGCAGCTCTTCTTCGCCAATCATTGGTCCTGGCGCGACAACCATTCCAAACCCACGATGCGCAACTACGGCCCCCGACGCGTGGTGGCCGAGCACAGGATGCTCGGGCACTACACGTTCCACACCGAGGACGGTGCGGAGATCATGTTCTGCGAGAACGAGACCAATCCGCGCGTGGTCGGGCTCGAACATGATGGCGGCGTCTACAAGGACGGGTTCCACGAGCGCGTGGTCAACGGGCTGGAAGCTTCGGTGCGCGCGGATGGTCCCGCCACGAAATGCGCCGTCTGGCACCGTAAGATTCTCGAACCGGGCGAGAGCTGGACCGTACGTGTCAGGCTCACGCGCGGCGAACCGATCATTCCGCCCTTCGCCGGGTTCGATGCCATCGTGGATGCACGTCGCGCGGAAGCCGATCGCTTCTTCTCGTCCCTGCAGACCCATATCCGGGACGTCGACAAGCGCGTCGTTCACCGGCAGGCGCTGTCGGGCATGATCTGGAACAAGCAGTTCTACGCGATCGACGTCTATCGCTGGATCCGCGGAGATTCCACGCAGCCGGCGCCGCCCGAAAGCCGCAAGCGCGGGCGCAACAGCGACTGGCGGCACATGAACGCCTGCGACATCATCTCGATGCCGGACAAATGGGAATATCCCTGGTTCGCGGCCTGGGATCTCGCTTTCCATTGCGTCACCCTGGCGATTGTCGACAGCGCCTTCGCCAAGGATCAGCTTCTGTTGCTGTCCTCGGAAGCCTACATGCATCCGAACGGGCAAATTCCAGCCTATGAGTGGAATTTCGGCGACGCCAACCCGCCGGTGCAGGCATGGGCGGCCTGGCGCGTCTATCAGATCGAGCAGGAGGAAACCGGCGAGGGCGACCGCAATTTCCTGGAACAGATCTTTCACAAGCTGCTTCTGAATTTTGCCTGGTGGGTCAACAGAAAGGACAACCAGGGACGCAACGTGTTCCAGGGCGGCTTCCTTGGCCTGGACAATATCGGCGTGTTCGACCGTTCACGGCCTTTGCCCACCGGCGGTTATCTGGACCAGACCGACGGAACCGCCTGGATGGCGATGTTCGCGCTCAACATGATGCGTATCGCTCTCGAACTCGCCATCCATGACAAGGCATTCGAGGATATCGCTTCGAAATTCTTCGAGCATTTTCTTTATATCGCACAGGCGATCAACGATATCGGCGAACGCGGCGTCGGCTTGTGGAGCGAAAGCGACAAGTTCTTCCACGACGTGCTCAACCTGCCCGACGGATCGATGCGCGAGCTGAAACTGCGGTCCATGGTCGGGCTGACGCCGCTGTTTGCGGTCGAGACGCTCGAGCCGGACATGCTGGCGCGGCTTCCGAACTTCTCACGCCGGCTCCATCTGTTTCTGAGCCGGCGTCCGGACCTGGCGAATCTGGTGGCGCGGTGGGACGAGCCTGGGATTGGCGAGCGCCGTCTGCTGTCGCTGCTGCGAGGGCATCGCATGAAGCGGCTGCTGCTGCGCGTCCTCGACCCCGCCGAGTTCCTTTCGGATTATGGCGTGCGCTCGCTATCGCGGTTCCATGCCGACAATCCCTACGTCTTTGAGAATGACGGCGCCCGCATCGCCGTGTCCTACGAACCGGGGGAAAGCCGCACGGAGATGTTCGGCGGCAATTCCAATTGGCGCGGGCCGATCTGGTTTCCAATGAATTTCTTGATCGTCGAAGCACTGGACCGCTTCCACGACTATTATGGCCGCGACTTCCTCGTGGAATGCCCGACAGCATCGGGGCGCTACCGCACGCTGCGCGACATCGCCAATGAAATCGCCGATCGGCTCAATAGTTTGTTTCTGCGTGGCCCGGACGGAAAGCGACCGATCTACGGCGACTGCGAGAAACTCCAGCACGACCCGCATTTCGCAGGATTGATCTGGTTCCACGAATATTTCCACGGTGACACCGGCAAAGGTCTCGGCGCCTCGCACCAGACCGGCTGGACCGGGCTGGTGGCCAATCTCCTGGCCAGGCGAGCGGCTGACAAGGCGTGAGCCCCCGCACCGAGCCGATCATGCGGCATCGAAAACCGCGTTCCTGACAGGACGAACCCGCGAATGGTTTTCAGACAGGCTCCGCGCCGGGCCGCACCGGAAACCGGACGACGTTTTCCCGGTCCGCCGCGGGCGCTCGCCTCGCCTAGCCCCGCGTGCAGGCCTGCTGGACCGTGGTGGAGCGATCGGTCAGGAACTGGGTGGTGTCGCTCAGGCCGGGACGGAGCTGATAGTTGGCGTTCTGCGCCAGATGACCGCCCATCGGGTCCGGCACCGGCAGCAGCACCTGCGGCTTCTGGTTGTTAAGGAACAGAGAGGTCGCCAGGGTGGCCGGATCGGTGCTGGTCGTGAAGCTCGTCCCGTCCGGGCAGGTGTAGCGCGGTGCGTTCGCCACCGGAGCGGGACCTGGAGGCGGCGTGCCGGCACAGGCGGCGAGGCCGCATGACAGAAGCAAGGCTGCGGAGGCGTGGCGGATCGGTCGAATCATGTTCGCAACCGTGCCGTGCCGGACAGGAACGCGCAATCGCCTTGCTTCCGCTGCAATGTCGTTGTAGGGGGACCCGCCAAAGGTCGGGAACCCGAGGCCGCGCCGGGCGCCCACGCACAGGAGCCCCGCGCCATGGACAGCAGCAACCCCCGCATTGACGATCGAATCTCCGAGGCGCTCGCCTTCGACGACGTTCTCGTGGTGCCGGCCTATTCGCAGGTTCTGCCGAACGCCACCGAGACCCGCACCCGCCTGACCCGTTCGATCGGCCTGAACATCCCCCTGGTCTCGGCCGCCATGGACACCGTGACCGAGGACCAGATGGCGATCGCCATGGCCCAGCAGGGCGGTCTCGGCATCATCCACAAGAACCTGACCATCGAGGAGCAGGCCGAGCAGGTTCGCCGCGTGAAGCGGTTCGAAAGCGGCATGGTCGTCAACCCGGTTACCGTTTTCCCGGAGCAGACCCTGGCCGATGTGCGCGCGATCATGGCGCAGCACCGCATCAGCGGCCTTCCCGTGGTCGAGCCCGGCACCAACCGGCTGGTCGGCATCCTGACGAACCGCGACATGCGCTTCGCCACCGATCCCTCCGTGCGGGTCGAGCAACTCATGACGCGCGACAACCTCGTCACCGTCACCGACGGCGCCACGGCCGAGCAGGCGCGCGAGCTGCTGCATAGCCGGCGCATCGAGAAGCTGCTGGTAGTGGACGGCCAGGGCCGCTGCACCGGGATCATCACCGTCAAGGACATGGACAAGGCGGTCGCCTACCCGCTCGCCAACAAGGACGAACTCGGACGTCTGCGCTGCGGCGCCGCCACCGGCGTCGGCGAGGACGGTTTCATGCGCGGCCAGTCCCTGGTGCAGGCCGGCGTCGACGTCCTGGTGATCGACACCGCGCACGGCCATTCCGCCGGCGTGATGCGCGCGATCGAGCGCGTGAAGCGTCTGAGCAACACCGTCCAGGTCGTCGCCGGCAACGTCGCCACGCCGGAAGCCGCGCTCGCCCTGATCGAGGCCGGGGCGGACTCGGTGAAGATCGGCATCGGCCCGGGCTCCATCTGCACCACGCGCGTCGTGGCCGGCGTCGGCGTGCCGCAATTCTCCGCGGTGATGGAAACCGCCGCCGCCTGCCACGAGCACGACATTCCGGCCATCGCCGATGGCGGCATCCGCACCTCCGGCGATCTGGTGAAGGCGATCGGCGCCGGCGCCGATGTGGTGATGGTGGGCTCCCTTCTCGCGGGCACCGAGGAAGCGCCCGGCGAGACGTTCCTCTACCAGGGCCGCTCCTATAAATCCTATCGCGGCATGGGCTCGCTCGGAGCCATGGCGCGCGGCTCGGCGGACCGGTATTTCCAGCAGGAGATCAAGGACACGCTGAAGATGGTGCCGGAAGGCATCGAGGGACGCGTGGCGTTCAAGGGCAACATGGCGGGCGTGGTGCATCAGCTCGTCGGCGGCCTGCGCGCCGGCATGGGCTATACCGGCAGCGCCACCATCGCCGATCTGCAGCAGCGCACGCGGTTCCGGCGGATCACCGGGGCGGGCCTGCGGGAGAGCCATGTGCATGACGTGGCGATCACGCGGGAAGCGCCGAACTACCGGCAGGACTGAGACGCAGGGGCTTTGCCCCTGCACCCCACGAAAGGGCCGTCGCCCTTTCGAAACCCAATCGAAAGGGTGTCCAGAGGGCGACTGCCCTCTGGCGGGTCCAGGGCGGCGCCCTGGCCTTTCCTGAAAGTCCCCGATGACCCCCACCGCCCGCCTCGCCGCCGCCATCGACCTCCTGTTCGAGATGGAAGCCGCCCCGCGTCGTCCCGCCGACGCCGTCGCCAACAGCTTCTTTCGCGAGCGCCGCTATATCGGCGGCGGCGACCGTCGCGCCGTGTCGGCCCAGGTCTGGTCGGTTCTCCGCGCCTGGCGCCGGCTTGGCTGGTGGCTGGCCCGCGCGGGCGGCGAGCCCCGCCCTCGCCTGCTGGTCGGCGCGCTCAGCGTGCTGGAAGGCCGGCCGGTGGAAAGCCTGCAGCGCGCCTTCTCCGGCGGCCGCTACGCACCCGACGTGCTGGAGCCGGCCGAGACGCGCGTTCTCCGTGCGCTCGAAGGCCATACGCTCGACCATCCGGACATGCCGGAGGCCGTGGCGCTCGAAATCCCCGACTGGCTGCTGCCGGCGCTCCAGGCCCAGTTCGGCGAGCGCACGCGAGCCGAGATCGAGGGCCTGACCGCGCCGGCCACGCTCGATCTGCGCGTCAACCTGCTCGCCGGAACACGCGAACAGGCGCGCGAGGCGCTCTCCGCCGACGGCTTCGCCTGCGAGCCGACGCCGCTCTCGCCCTGGGGGCTTCGCATTCCGTCCCGCGCGCCCGTGACCTCCAGCAAGCCGTTCCAGAGCGGGCTGGTGGAGATCCAGGACGAGGGCAGCCAGCTCGTGGTGCAGGCGGTGGGCGCGCGGCCGGACATGCGCGTGCTCGACTATTGCGCGGGTGCGGGCGGCAAGACGCTCGGCCTCGCCATGTGCATGGAAAACCGCGGTCATATCGTCGCCTGCGACGTCTCGGAGCCGCGTCTGGATGGCGCCGTGCGCCGTCTGCGTCGCGCCGGAGTGCATAACGTCGAGCGGCATCTGCTGGTCAGCGGCGACAAATGGGCCAAGCGCCGCGCGGCCTCGTTCGATCGCGTGCTGGTGGACGCCCCCTGCACCGGCACCGGCACCTGGCGACGCAACCCCGATGCGCGCCTGCGCCTGACCGAGGCGGATCTGGCCGAACTCACCATCAAGCAGGGCGAGATCCTGGATCGCGCGGCATCGCTCGTGCGTCCGGGCGGCCGGCTGGTCTATGCGACCTGCTCGATCCTGCGCGCGGAGAACACCGACCGGATCGACACCTTCCTGGCCACGCATCCCGGCTTCCGGCTGGTCGATCTCCGCGACCCGGAAGCGGCCGGCGTCGCCATCGCACCGCAGGCGCTGGGCTCGGGCGCGACCTTGCAGCTTACGCCCCGGCAGCACGGCACCGACGGGTTCTTCTGCGCGGTGCTGGAACGCGAGGCGGCGTAGGGGCCGGGCTCGACCCGGCTCGCCAGAGCCGGACGGCCCGCCCCGGCCGCCTCTCCAGTCTGGTCCGGTACCCGGGACCGGGCGGGCCCGGATGCGCCTGAAACGGGGCGCGAACGGTTTCGGCGCGTCTGCCGGCATCGCTCGGTTGACTGCGCTGCCGAGGCGCGACCCGTCCCCACGGGGTAATATTCAGCGCGCGTCTTCGCCAGATACTGCCGCTACGAAGAACAGCTTTCTGCGCCCCCTCCCCGGTTTTGTTCTTGTTCTGTATGCTTTGGCCATGCGCTGGAGACGTGCCGAACCCGTGCTGCCGTTGCGCTCGTGAGCGACCGCCGCATCCTGCATGTGGACATGGACGCGTTCTATGCGTCTGTGGAGCAGCGCGACGACCCCGCCTTGCGCGGCCGGCCTTTGGCGGTGGGCGGATCGCGCGAGCGCGGCGTGGTGGCGGCGGCGAGCTATGAGGCCAGGCGGTTCGGGGTGCGTTCGGCGATGCCGTCCGTCACGGCGCGGCGCCTGTGCCCGGAGCTCGTGTTCGTGTCGCCTCGCTTCGAGGTCTACAAGGCGGTCTCGCGGCAGATCCGAGCGATCTTCGAGGACTATACCGATCTGATCCAGCCGCTCTCGCTGGACGAGGCCTATCTGGACGTCACGGCGCCAAAGCGCGATCTCGGTTCCGCCACCGCCATCGCCCGCGAGATTCGTGCGCGCATCCGCGCCGAGACCGGCCTCACCGCGTCCGCCGGCGTGTCCTACAACAAGTTCCTCGCCAAGCTGGCGTCCGACCACAGAAAGCCGGACGGGCTGTTCGTGATCACCCCGGCGCAGGGAGCATCGTTCGTCGAGGATCTGACCGTGGACCGGTTCCACGGCGTCGGCCCGGTGACGGCGCGCAAGATGCGCGGGCTCGGCATCGAAACCGGCGCCGATCTGCGCGCGCAGACGCTGCCCTTTCTTCTCCAGCACTTCGGCAAGGCGGGGCCGCACTACCACGCCATCGCCCGCGGCCTCGACGATCGCCCGGTCGTGACGGACCGGCCCCGCAAATCGCTTGGCGCGGAGAACACCTTCTCTCGCGACCTCACCGAACTGCCGAACGCGCTGGCAGTGCTGGAGCCGATCGTCGACAAGGTCTGGAGCGGGATCGCCCGCGGCGGCCGGTTCGGGCGCACCGTCACCTTGAAGGTGAAATTCTCCGACTTCACCATCATCACCCGCGCCGCGTCCTCGGAACGCGGCTTCACCAGCCGGGAGGCCGTGTTCGGCGCGGCCAGCACGCTTCTGCGGAGCGTCTATCCGTTCCGGCTGAGCGTGCGGCTGCTCGGCGTGAGCGTGTCCCGCTTCGGCGAAGGGCCGGCAGACTCCATACGCCATGGAGACCTCTTCGAGCCGACCGGCTGAAAGGGTTCCGCTGAAGGCGGTTTTGTGCTAGGTCGACGGTTCAATCAAGACCCTCATCGCCGTTCGGCTCGGTCCGTTTGGACCGCGTTCGACACGCGCAGCGTTCGTGCGTCATTCGCGCGAGTGCTGCCGGGGGCGGTGGCTGGAACAGGAGACCGCAAGCACGTGCTGAGCAAGACGGCGACCCAAGCGCAAGGCGACACCCCGGTTCCCGGCGACGAGCACGAGGCCGTTCCAGCGTCTGCCCAGGCTTTATCCGACGACGGCGGTGACAGCAAAGCCCGACCCGCTCCGGCGCGCAAGCCCAAGGATGACGAACCCTTCGCCGAAGGCGATCATGTGGTCTATCCGACCCATGGCGTGGGCAAGGTCGAGCGCATCGCCATGGAGGAGATCGCCGGGCACAAGCTCGAGCTGATCCACATCACCTTCGAAGAGAACCGCATGACCCTGCGCGTTCCGGTGGCGAAGGCGAAGAGCGCGGGCCTGCGCAAGCTTGCGACGCGCAAGCTGTTCGACGAGGCGCTGGCGATCCTGAAGGGCCGCGCGCGCATCAAGCGCACCATGTGGTCGCGCCGCGCGCAGGAATACGAAGCCAAGATCAATTCCGGCGATCCTCTGGCGATCGCAGAGGTCGTGCGCGACCTGCACCGCAATGCGGGACAGCCGGACCAGTCCTTCTCCGAACGGCAGATCTACGAGGCGGCGATGGATCGCCTCGCCGCCGAGCTCGGCGCGCTGGAACGCATCGACAAGAACGCCGCCGCCGTGAAGCTGGCGGACTACCTCAAGACCATCGCCTGACCGGAAAACGGCCGCCCCCGAAGAACGGGGGCGGCCGTTCCGGACTTGCTTCGCGCCGGACTTACTTCGCGAAGGCGGGCAGCTTGCTGTAGCCGGCGAAACCGCCCAGCGCGCCCAGGATGTCGCAGGCGGAGTTGAAATTCTGGCTGGCCAGAACGCTGTTGCTGCTGGTCTCGTAGCGCGCCACGCAGCCATCCTTGGTATCCCCGAAGAGATAGGACGCTGTTCCGCTGCCGGTATGGCCGGTGACGGCGCCGTTGGCGTTGAAGGCGAGCGTGTCGTTCGGCGACACCGTCTCCACCGTTGCCGTACCGCGCGTCGGCAAGCCGTTGGAGAGCCGCAGCGTGCCGGATTTCAGCGTCTGCACGACCTGCGTCGCCTGGGTCGCAGAACCGTCGGCCGCGACGATGTAGTCGAAATGCACGTTCAGCGGATAGGAGCGCGCGGTCGCGACCGTCCGGACGCCGGCGGCGCTGCTCGTGGTCACGCTGGTCAGCGTGTCGGTGTTCTGCACGATCGCCTGGTTGTCGACCGTGTCGGACACGGTGAAGCTCTGCTTGTTCGAGAACGTGCCATGCTGCGCCACGGTGGTGACGACGGGACCGTGCGACGTGCGCAGGATGCCGGAGATCAGGTAGTCATGGGTGACGCCGGTATCGACGTCGCCGCTCGCCGTGCCGTTGCTCGAGGTGATGGTGTTGGTGACGGACGGCGTCGCTTCGCCGAGCGTATCGCGCAGCAGCGATCCCTCCAGCGTCTTCGCTCCATGATCGAGCCAGAGATACAACGCCCCGGTGACGGAAAAGCCGGAATTGGCGCCGCGCACCGCCACGGCGATGGTGTGCGGCTTGCCGTCGTCGATCATGCCCGCGAACGGCGTCAGCTCGACATGGGTCGGCTCGAACTTGATCGTCTGCACGCCGGGGATCGGCTCCCACAGATAGGGATCGATGCCGCCGGTGTAGATCCACGGATAGACCGGTGCCACCCCTGCGCGAATCCCGTCCACGGTGACCATGCCCTCGCGGAACGCTCCGCCGCCGCAGGTCTCCAGCGTATCGGCCAGCGCGTCGGGCACGCAGGTGTACCAGAACTCGTCGTTGCTCTGGCTTTGCAGATAGACGTCGAGCCGGCCCTTCTCCACGTTCCGGGGCAGAGAACCGGTGCGGGACAAGGTCGCCGTGCCTGTGTTCAGCATGGTCGGCCCGGCCGTCACGTCCGGGTTCAACGGCACGACCAGATCCGGTGTCGCCGGTGCCGGGAAGCGAGCGGTGGCAGGGTAGAACAGCAGCTTGGCGCTGGCGGACAGCACGCCGGTATAGACGCTGGTGACGTAGTTCTGGATCAGCGCGCTACCGGTCTGAGGGCTCTCGAATAAGGCGGTGTCTTCGGTCACGTCGCGCTCGACATGCCAGCTCGGCGACAGCGCGGCGCGCGGCTCGGCTGTGGTGCCGAAGAAGAGCGGCACGCCGCCCAGCATGATCGAGCCGGTCCGGTCGAACTGGCGGCCGGCAGTGACAGAGAGATCGGCTTGCAGCACGACTTTTGCCCAGGGTCCAGGGCATGCGGCGGGCGGCTTGAACGAGAACGGCACGCTATCGCCACCAAAGGTGGTGGTGCCGAACAGGCTGACGACGCAAGGCGTGCTGTCGGGAACCGGAACGGCCGTTGGCTCGATCGGCGCGACGTTGCTCGAGCCGACAGCGCCATCGGCCCATGCGGCAAGCGGAAGAAGAGAAACGCCGGCAGCGAGCACTGCCGCAAGGCCACAACGCATGAAACCCTCCTGGTTATCGAAACCAGGAGTGTCGTTTCATGTCAGACTTTCTGCAACGATTCTTAACCGGATCGTATACGCTCAGTTGTTGCTGGAGCGGGTCCCGGTCAGCTGCAGCAGGAAGGTGAAGGCGTTGATGAAGTTCAGGTAGAGCGACAGGGCGTCATATACGCTGCGCTTGGCCGCGCCCTCGGCGCCCTCGTAATACGCCACCTGATTGTAGGTGAACTTGATCCGCTGCGTGTCGAAGGCGGTCAGGCCGGTGAAGACCACAACGCCGATGATCGAGGCGGCCAGCTGCAGCATGGCGCTGTGCATGAACATGTTGACCACCAGGGCGATCAAGATACCGAACACGCCCATCATCAGGAACGAACCGAGGCGGGTCAGATCGCGATTGGTGGTGTAGCCCCAGGCGCTCATCGCGGCGAAGGTCGCGGCGGTGATGAAGAACACCCGCACGATCGACTGGTCGGTGTAGATGAAGAAGATGTTGGTGAGGCTGATGCCCATCGCCGCGCAGAAGGCCCAGAACAGCGCCTGGGCGGCCTGACGCGAGAGGCGGTTCACCCCGAAGCTGAGCACCATCACGAAGGCCAGCGGCAGCAGCATGGAGATGAAGCCGAGCCCGGTCGGACGGACGGCAGTGAAGCCGGACGGCGTCATGACCGTGTGCTGGAACAAAGCCGCAAGACTGGTATGGGCGACCAGGTAGGCGACCAGACCGGTCAGCACCAGGCCGGACGCCATCCAGTTGAAGACGCGAAGCATGTAGGCGCGCAGACCGAGATCCACAGTCCCGGCCTGAGCGCCGACGCCCGGGGCGCGCATGCTGGTACGAGAGTCGGGAACGAAGGCCATGCTCATTTTCCTGTGGGGCCGGGTTAGAAGCTGGCCCTCGAGCCAGTATGTTGGAGGTTCCGATCGGCAGGTCAAGCGCGGTGCCCGGTCCTGCAAAGCACTGACACGAAAGGACGGATGAATTCGCGGTCATCTTCCGTTCTCGTTCCGGCCGAGCGGGGCGGTTGACCTCGCCCGCTTGCCCGCTCCACCCTCGGCCTCAGCTTTACATGCCAGCGTCCGGAGCGCCCGCTTGATGTTCCGCTCCTGCTTCCCGTCCCTCCAGACGGAATCGCGCCCCTCCCCCTGTTCGCCGGGTTCGACCGGCTTTGCGTCGTGATCCGCCTCTTCGTCGCCATCGACCTGCCCTGGACCGTCCGCGAAACGCTGGTCGGCCTTTGCGGCGGGCTGACAGGGGTGCGCTGGACCGCGCCGGAGAACCTGCATCTCACGCTCCGGTTCGTGGGCGAGGTACGCGGCGACGTCGCCGACGAGGTCGATTGCGCCCTCCAGGCCCTGCGCGGACGGCGCTTCGGGCTCGCCCTGAGCGGCGCCGGCGTGTTCGAGCGCGGCGGCCATCGCGGCACGCCCCGCTCCGCCAATCTCTGGGCGGGCATCGCCCGCGACGAGCGGCTGGAGCATCTGCAGGCCAAGATCGAGACGGCCCTGCAGCGCGCCGGCCTGCCGGCGGAGCGGCGGCGCTTCCAGCCGCACGTCACCCTGGCGCGGGTCGATGCCGTTCCGCCCGACGCCCTGGCGGCATGGCTCAAGGCGCATAATTTGCTGCGGACCGAACCGGTCGAGATCAACAGCTTTACCCTGTTCAGCTCGCAGCACGGACCGGATCAGCCGGTCTACACTCCGGAGGTGACCTATGAGCTTTCCTGACCGATCGCGCCTGTTGCTCGGCCTGCTGGCCGGCGGAGCCCTGAGCATCGTCTCCGGCGCCGCCCTGGCCAGCGAGGTGGCCGGCCCGATCGAGATCGGCCCATCCTGGGCCTCGGCCGATCCCGCGCGTTCGACCGCCACCCTGTTCACCATGCTGCAGAACCAGGGCGATCTGCCGGACCGGCTGATCCGCGCCGAATGCCCCGCTTCGGGACACGTCGCGTTGCTGAACGGTTCGATGCATTCCAACGTGATGGCGCCGAACCCGTCGCAGGCGCAGCAGGGCGCGCAGGCGCATAACGGCCAGAACGGGCTCGACCTGCCGCCGGCCGGCGCATCCGGTTCCGGCACGCCGGTCAAGGCCAGCTTCTCGCTGTCGGACGCGAAGCAGCCGCTGACGGACGGCGCCCATCTGCCTTGCGCGCTCTGGTTCGCCCATGCCGGCGAGCGGGTGGTGGTCTTCACCGTCGGCGCGGAACCACAGGCGACGAAAGAACCCTGACGGATGCCCAAGCCCCGCAGCATCGTGATCCTGACCGGCGCCGGCATCAGCCGCGAATCCGGGCTGGACACGTTCCGCGATCCGGGCGGGGTCTGGGATAAGGTGCGGCTCGAGGACGTCGCAACGCCGGACGCGTTCAGGCGCGATCCGAACCGGGTGCACGCGTTCTACAACGCGCGCCGCGCGCAGCTGAACGCGGTCGAGCCGAATGCGGCGCATCGCGCTCTGGGCGAACTCGATCGCGCCTGGACCGGCGATCTGCTGCTGGTGACGCAGAACATCGACGATCTGCACGAGCGCGGAGGATCGCAACGTCTTCTCCACATGCACGGCACGCTGCGCCATGTGCGTTGCCTCGGCTGCGCGGCCGTCTCGCCGTGGCTGGAGGCGGCGGATACGGAAACCCCCTGCCCCGTCTGCGGCCAGGCGACGCTGCGTCCCGATGTGGTGTGGTTCGGCGAGGTGCCCCTGCATATGGATGCGATCATGGACGCGCTGTCCGTCTGCGACCTGTTCGTGTCGATCGGCACGTCCGGCACGGTGTATCCGGCCGCGGGCTTCGTGGAGCTGGCCGGGCGACAGGCCGATACGCTGGAACTGAATCTGGAACCCTCCGGCGGCGGTGCGTTCGACCGCTCGCTGTCCGGGCCCGCGACGGAGCTGGTGCCGCGCTTCGTGGCCGATCTTCTCTCTTGAACGAGGCCGACGCTCTGGATGCGCTGGTGCGCGAAGTGCGCGGCTGCACCGTCTGCGCGCCGCATTTGCCGCTGGGCCCGCGGCCGATCCTGCACGTCTCCACCACCGCCCGGATCCTGATCGCCAGCCAGGCGCCAGGGACCAAGGTCCATGAGAAGGGCGTGTCGTTCTGGGACGCGTCCGGCGATCGTCTGCGCGGCTGGCTTGGCATGGACAAGGACCAGTTCTACGACACCAGCCGGGTGGCGATCCTGCCGATGGGGCTGTGCTATCCCGGACGCCTGCCGAATGGCGGCGATTGCCCGCCTCGTCCGGAATGCGCCCCGCTTTGGCGGGAGCGGGTGCTGTCGCATCTCTCGGGGCTGCGTCTTACCCTGCTCGTCGGCTCCTATTCGCAACGCTACGTGCTGGGACCGGGCTCGGTGACCGAGCGCGTGCGCGCGTTCGAACGCTATCTGCCGCGCTTCTTTCCCCTGCCGCACCCGTCCTGGCGCACCGGCGTCTGGGAGTCGCGCAATCCGTGGTTCGCCGAGCAGGTTCTGCCGGCGCTGCGTCGCGAACTGGAACGGGCCTTCGGTGATTGAAGAGACCTTCTTTTTCTGAAGAAAAAGAAGCAAAAAGACTTTTGTCCGTCTGGTCCTGAATGTGCGGCACGCACAGAGGCAAACAGAGGGAAGCTCCAATCCTTCTTTCAGGAAGAAGTCCTCCTCTGGACACCGCCCGGCGATGTTGGCGATGCTTCCCCGAAACGAGGACCACGCATGAGCCAGACCGACGACATCATCCGCTTGCAGCCCGAACCCCGCCTGTCCGGCGCGGTGGTGCATGGCGGCGTCGTGTATCTGGCCGGCCAGGTGCCGGACGATCCGGATGGCGACGCCGAAGCGCAGACGGCCGATATCCTCGCCCAGATCGACGCGCTCCTGGCGGAAGCCGGCACGGATCGCAGCCGGATCCTGTCGATGCAGGTGTTCCTGGCCGATCTCGCCGATTACGACGCGATGAACCGGGCCTGGGACCGCTGGCTCGACCCCGCGCACAAGCCGGCGCGGATCACGGTGCAGGCGAAACTGGCCGATCCGCGCTGGCGCGTGGAGATCACCGGCCAGGCGGCGACCGCACGATGATCGAACCGGGTCAGGGGCCGTTGCAGCTCGGCGAACTCGCGCTCGCCTTCATCCTGTCGGCGCTGATCGGGCTGGAGCGCGAGATCCGGCAGAAAAGCGCGGGCGTGCGCACCTACGCGCTGGTGGGCGTGTCGGCCGCTCTGTTCATGCTGGTCAGCAAGCACGGTTTCGACGACGTGCTGGCGTCCTCGCGGGTCGTGCTCGATCCGTCGCGCGTGGCAGCTCAGATCGTGTCCGGAATCGGCTTCATCGGCGGCGGGGTGATCTTCATGCGGCGCGACGTCGTGCGCGGCCTGACCACCGCGGCTTCGGTCTGGCTGACCGCGGCCATCGGCATGGCCTGCGGCGCCGGCCTGCTCCTGCTGGCGCTCGTCACAGTGGCCGGGCATTTCATCATCATGCTGGGCTTCCCGCCTCTGGTGCGGCGTCTGCGCCGGTCGCGTCGCAGCAGCCACGACATCCTGCTCGACTACCAGGACGGGCGCGGACTGCTGCGCGACATCCTGGTCACCGCCACCAGCCTGCGCTTCGCCATCGAGCAGGTTCGGCTCTCGGGCGAGGACCATGGCGAGGACGAGGCCGAAACGCGACCCTCCGCGCGCGGGATCATCGGCCTGCGGCTGCGCGTGCGCGGCAAGCGGCCGGTGTCGCATCTGGTGGCGCGCCTCGCCGCGATCGAGGGCGTCGTCACCGTGTCCAGCGGCGACGACTCCGAGATCGACTGAGCGGCGGACGCCGGATCAGGCGCCAGGTTCGCCGATGCCTGGAGCCATCGCCTGGAACACGCCGTCGCGGCGCACCAGCAGGTGGAACAAGGCGGCGCCCAGATGCAACAGCACCAAAGCGAAGAAGGCGAAGGCCAGTATGCGATGGGCGTTCCAGAACAGCGTATGCAGCGCATCGCTGTGCGGCGCGATCGGCGGCAGAGTCAGGCCGAACACCTTCACCGGATAATCGGCCGCAGACAGCATCGCCCAGCCCAGCAGCGGCATGGCCAGCATCAGCCCATAGAACGCCAGATGCGACAGGCCCGCGGCGAGACGCATCGGTGCTGGCAGATCCCGCGGCAGAGCCGGGGCGCCGCGACGGAGGCGGATGACGATCCGCGCGATCACCAGCAGCAGGATGGCGAGCCCGAGCGGTTTATGGATCGACACCAGCGTCAGATAGGCCGGGGCAATGGTCGAGACCATCGCAACGCCGATGAACAGCATGGCCAGGATGGCCAGGGCCATCAGCCAGTGCAGCGCACGCTGGATCGGGGAGAAGCGGCCGGTGGCGACGATGACGGCGCTCATTGCGACGTTCCCCCAGTCTCAGGATAGGTTTCTGTGCGAGGATAGTCGGCGGCTTCTGCGGTGCGCCGGTTGAACGACACGGCATAGGCCGACGAGCGCGCCGCCGGGAACGGATCGTCCGAGGTGGTCATGCCATCCGGCAGAACGGTCGGATCGTAATTGATGTCGCGGCAAGGACCGTCCGCTTCCGGCTCGATCTTGTCGACCACCAGCGTGCCGGCATCGATCGTCTGACGTCCGGCCGGCCAGGGCTTGCTGGGATCGGCGGTCGGGTCGCCCTCCGCTGCGACGGTGAATTGCAGCGTCCAGCGCTGTGGCGCCGCCGTCACGCGATCGGTGATCTCTTTTTCCAGCGCATCCGGGGCGGCGTCCTTGAGCGTGGCCGGATCGACATTCTGCACCGGAGCGGCCGGCAGCATGGACCAGCGCACGGTACGGACCGTGCCGCTCTGATCGGTGACGCGGAAGCTGTTCAGGCCATTATAGCGCTCCTCGGCATAGGAGCCGGTCCAGGGGCCTTTGGTCGCCCAGGCGCCGAACGGTGCGAAGCCAGGATGCGCGGCGATGAAACGCGGCATCGCGCCCTGATCCTTCGAGCCGCTGGCCAGCAGAAGGGCGTAGAAATCCGCCGGCGTGGACACGGGAAAGATCGGCGCGTTGATCATGGCGCTGCGCCACTCGCCGGGCTGGTTCGGGCGAATGTCGATGCTCATGCCGCGCACGCGCACGCTGTCGTCCGGCGACGCGAATACCGGCGTCCCGAGGTTGAAGCGGCCGATCACGGGGGCGGAGGCGCCGGCTGCGAACAGCGCGGCGCGGCTGATCGCGGCGGCCTGTCCGCTGGAGTCGAACCGCCCCGTGAAGCAGATGCCCTTGGCATGGTTGCGGCGATGGCCGAGAGCATCAGAGGCTGGCTGGCCGAACGCGTTCACCAGCTTCACGGGCGAGAGGCGCGAAGGCGAGAGGAAGCCTCCGGCATAGGCGAAGGCGCCGCCGAGCACGACGACGACGGCGGCGATTCCGGCGAGCGGCGCGATCGGGGCGCGACCGGGCGGACGTGGTTCAGGAGGCATCGAACGTTTCCATCTTGCGCAGAACAGCTTTGCTAGGATGGTGCCGGGAATGCAACGTGTTCGGTACGTCGCGGTGGAATTTGAACCTTTGCCCTGACGGAACCGGCATTGTTTCCGCGGCGGCATGCAGACGCCGTTGCCGCGCCCGGCACCCGGACGACCGATCCGGGTGTTGGCAGACACCATTGCTGGCACTCATGCCGGCAAGCAGACCTCATCGCCCGTGAAAGACAGAGGCGGGGCCATCCGCCCCGCCCGGCTTTCAAAGAGAGCGACGTCCGAACAAGGCATGATAGACGACGAGCACCACGATGGTGCCGATCACGGCGACGACAAGGCTGTAGACGTTGAGGCCAGTGACGTGGCTGCCGCCGAAAGCTGTGAAGATGAAGCCCCCGACCAGCGCGCCGACGATTCCCAGCACGATATCGAGAACGAGACCTTCCCCGCTCTTGTTGACGATCTTGCTGCCGATGAAGCCGGCGATCAGTCCGAGCACGATCCAGGCGAGAATGGACATGGTGGATTCCTTCGCGATTTCCTTGAAATCGTGAAAGCGCGCACAGGCGCCAGGGTTCGGCGCGTTCCGCATTCCGATGTCCCGCCGTTGCGCAGATGTCGCAGTGTCCGGCGCGGAACGCAGACGCGCCTAGGTCTGGGATAGGCGTTCGAACCGGGCGAGCAACTGCTCGCCGCGTTCGGCTGCGCAGCACAGGAACGAGGTGTTGGTCTCGTCCAGCGGCCAGGACACCAGACCGAGATCGGCATAGACCGGCAGCAATTCCGGCCCGACACGCCAGAACACGGGCGCGCGCTGTTCCTCCAGCGCCAGGTCCCGCAGGCGCCAGATCGCCGACACCCGGTCCGCGGGGGCGCCGAGCGGATCACCCAGACCGATCAGCACCCCCCGTTCGCGCCGGAAGGCGATCAGGGCACGGCCGGTTTCCCCGGCCATCAGCCCGTCCACGCCGCGCGCATCGAGGCTCCCCCCCGCCTCGACCGCAAGCTGCAACCAGCGCGCGCCGGGCTCGCCGGAAAACGGCAGCGCGGACACGTGCCCCGGCCGGACCAGGCGGCCCAGCGCCACGAGGCCGACCAGCACCGCCAGCGCGGTGGACACGCGCCGATGCGTCGGCACATGGTTGGCGAGAATCAGCGGGAGCCAGCCGCGCGCGCCGGTCGCGCTGACACCCGGCTCCAGACGCGACAGGATCAGCAGCGACACGACCAGAAGCAGCAGCGGCACCATCGTGGCCGGTGCCAGAGGTTCGCTGAGCACCCTGGCGTGGCGGTAGTAGGACGAGCGGAACGGCGCGATCGCCAGGGCCGCCAGGATCAGCACGGCCGGAATCTCCAGCGGCAGGCCGCGCAGGGCCGCGAGCGCCGCGGCGGTGCTGAGGCAGACCAGGGTGGCGCCCCAGGCCAGGGTCACACGCTGCGACAGGCCGATCGCCAACCCGATCAGCACCGCGCCGATCAGCGACAGCACGTAATCGCCGACGGCCTCGATGCCGCGCGTGAAGGCGCCCACCGGATCGCCGCCGAGCAGCCCGTCCGGCCCGGCCGGCCCGAGCGTGGGGATCAGCAGCGTCAGATCGTCCGGTGCGCGATGGAACATTCCCGTCGCGATCAGCATCGCCCCGCATAGAATCACCGCGCCGGTCGCCGCGGTGACGGAGAAATCCGCCTCCGTTTCGCGGACCGCCAGCGACGGGCGCGGGGGCGCCGCGCGCTCCACGCCGGTGCGGGCCGCGAGCAGGCTGTCGCCGCGCAGGAACAGCTCGTGCCCAGCGAACAACAGCCCGGCCAGGAACAGAGGAAGGATGTAGTAGTACAGCCGAAACACGAGGATGGTGGCGACCGCGTCCGCTGCGGACACGAACGGCGACAATCCCAGCACCATCGCGCCGTCGAACACGCCGAGCCCACCCGGCACGCTGGCCAGCAGGCCGGCGCTGTAGCAGGCGATGTAGATGGCCAGGAAAGCCGGATAGCTGAGGCCGATCCCGGCTGGCAGCAAGGCGTAGGCGATCGCCGCCGTCGCAGCGACGTCGAGCGCCGACACCACCACCTGACCGATCGCCATCGCCACGCCAGGCAGGGGCACGGTCCAGCGCCACAGCCGCACGGACGGAAAGCGCGCGGACAAACCGACATAGGCGAACACCACCGCCCAGGCGGCGACGCCGACAAACGCCATCGCTCCTCTGGGCAGATGCGCGTTCAGCGCCGAAAGCGCGCTCGGTTCCAGCAGCAACACCCCGCCGACCAGCGCACAGGCGCCGAGAAGGTAGGTGACGGAACAGAAAGCGATGATGCGGGTGATCTCGAGCGGCTTCAGGCCCCAGCTCCCATAAAGACGGAACCGCACGGCAGCGCCGGAGATCGCGGCGAAGCCCAGATTGTGCGACAGCACATAGGAGCAGAAGGCGGCGAAAGCGGTGCGGCCGAAGCTCAGCCGCCGCCCCACATGCAGGACGGCGAGACGGTCGTAGAACGACAGCACGAAATAGGACAGCAGGGTGAAGCCGGCCGAGAGCAGCAGGGCGCGCGACGGGATCTCGCCCAGCGTCGCGCGGATGCGGCCCGGCGAGAGATGCCGGAACTCGTTATGGACGGCGTAGATCGCCCCCACGAGCAGGAACAGCCCGAGCATCGGCGGCAGCAGGCCGAGAAGCCGCTTCAGCCGGGACGGCGCGCCGTCGGGCTCGGGGCGGCAATCGGGCAGGGACGCGCCGCCGCCGTCGCCCAGGGGCATGCCATCCGGAGCAAGAACGGATTTCCGATCGAGATCGGAGCGCATGGTGGCGTCCGCTCCCGCCTGATGCTCTCTAGGCGTCCGGCCTGAGCAGCGCGGCCTCGATCAGTGCCACCGTCTCGGCCACGCCGTAGAGGGCAATGAAGATTCCGAAGCGCGGCCCTTCGGTCTGGCCGAGAAGCACCTCGTAGAGGCAGCCGAACCAACGGCGCAGCTCCGGGAAGTCGTGACGCTTGCCCACCTCGAACACCATGTTCTGCAGCGCGTCCGCCGACGTGCCGGGTTCGGCGCCCTTCAGCATCTCGGCCAGATCGGCGAGGGCCGCGCGCTCGTTCTGGTCCGGGGCGCGAAAGCTCTTCGTCGGACGCACGAAATCGCCGTAGTAATGCACCGCATGCTCGACCAGGCGCGCCAGAAGCGGGTCGCTCTCCGGTGAAATCCCGGGCTGGTAGCGCTCCAGGAAGCCCCACAGCACCTCCGGATTATCGGCATTGGCGACCGAGGCGAGGTTCAGGAGCATTCCGAACGAGACCGGCGGCGTGGCCTCGGCGACGCGTCCGGCATCGATGAACCAGGCCGGATTGGCGCGCAGGGCGGGCTCCTGGGCGGCGTTCTGTTCGGCAGCCTTGGCGCGATTGGTCAGATACTCGTCGGCGGCGCGCGGAATGACGTCGAAGAACAGGCGCTTGGCGCGCGTGGGCTGGTTGAACATGAACTGCGCCAGGGATTCCGGCGGCGCATAACGCAGCCACTCCTCGACCGATATGCCGTTGCCCTTGGACTTGCTGATCTTCTGGCCGTTCTGATCCAGGAACAGCTCGTAGGTCAGGTTGACCGGCGGCTCGGCGCCCAGCACCCGGCAGATCCTGGACGACAGGCGCACGCTGTCGATCAGGTCCTTGCCCGACATCTCGTAATCCACGCCAAGCGCCGCCCAGCGCATGGCCCAGTCCGCCTTCCATTGCAGCTTGGCACCGCCGCCGCGCACGGGCGTCTCGAACGCGCGACCACCCTCGTCGCGCCACGTCACCGTGCCGGCGGCGACGTCGATGCGCTCGATCGCCACCTGCATGACGATGCCGGTTTCGGGATGGATCGGCAGCACGGGAGAATAGGTCGCGCGCCGGTCCGGGCCGAGCGTCGGCGCGATCACGGCGACGATCTCGTCATGGCGTTCGAGCACGCGGATCAGCGTCTCGTCGAACCGGCCGGACCGGTAATACTCGGTGGAGGAGGCGAACGCGTAGTCGAAGCCGAACCCGTCCAGGAACGAGCGCAGGCGGGCATTGTTGTGCGCGCCGAAGCTCTCATGGGTGCCGAACGGGTCCGGCACCTGCGTCAACGGCCGGCCGATGAATTCAGCCAGCATTTCGCGGTTCGGCACGTTGTCCGGCACCTTGCGCAGCCCGTCCATGTCGTCGCTGAAGGCAAGCAGGCGCGTCGGCTTGCCGGTCAGCGCCGTGTAGGCTTGGCGCACCCAGGACGTGCGGGCGACTTCGCCGAACGTGCCGATATGCGGCAGGCCGGACGGGCCGTAGCCGGTCTCGAGCAGAGGCACCGCATCCGCGCTCTTCCCTTCCATGCGCGCTGCCAGCTTGGCCGCCTCCTCGAACGGCCAAGCTTTCGGCAAGGGCCCCGGGATCGACGCGGAATTGAAGGTTCGGAGGTCAGCGGACATGAGGCGGAGGCTAGCCCAAACGGCGCCCGGCGGAAACCGGCGCGCATGCGGGGCGAGGGCGCGGCAGAAGGGCGCGATGATCGGGAGTTTGGCGACCGCCGTGTCGAACGCCGAACTGACGAAAGCTTAATCGGGCTCGGCCTGCCCGGCTCCTGCATGCGTGCTAGGCTCGCCGTCCGGGAACGGAGATGTATCGTGGACGTGCAGACGATCGAGCAGCAATTCGGACAGTTGCAGGGGCAATCGCAGCAGACCGTGCAGGCGTTGCAGACGCTCGGCGGCAAGCTGCAGGCCGCGGCGCAGAGCGGGGACCAGCAGGCCCGCGAATGGTTCCTCGACCTGCGCGAACTGGCGATCTCGTTCAAGAGCGAGCAGGACCAGATGAACACTCTGCTCCAGGCGATTCACGGCTTCGTCGCCAACGAGGCGCAGAACAGCTACGGCGGCGGGTTTTCCGGCGGCCAGCCGCAGAACAATCAGATCCAGAACAATCAGGCCCCAAACAACTGGGGGCAGCCCTCCTTCCCCCCGCCGCAGCCCCAGGGGGGGCTATGCGCCACAGCCTGGCTACGCGCCCCAGGCGCCGCAGGGCGGCGGCATGTTCAGCTCGTTCCTCAATTCCAGTTTCGGGCGGGCGATCGAGACCGGGGCCGGCTTCGGCATCGGCGACGACCTGATCAACAAGATCTTCTGACCGATCGGCGATGCGCGCTCCCGAACTCATCGCCACGAGCTGGCACCACGCCTATGGCGGCGGCTACGGCCTGCATCACGGCTTCGGGGGCTGGTCGTGGATCGGCCACATGGTGATCTCCTCGATCGTCCATGGGCTGATCTACGGCATGATCTTCCGTCTGCTGCGCCATCTCAGCCTGGGCGAGATCGTCTTGCTGACTGTGCTCGTGGTCGGCGGACTTTACCTCTGGAACCGGAACCGAACCTATCAGCGCTGGTAGCGTCGCCAACCGGTCGGGGCGACGCTCACGACGGGTACGACGGCGTGGGCGCGAATGCGGGCCGGAGTGGATACCGGCCCATTCACGAAGCCTATTTGCGATCGACCCTGCCCGCCGCGCGTAGAGCGTCGATGCTCCACGCCCCGGGACCGGCGAAGACCAGATAGAAGAAGATGAAGCAGTAGAGGATCGCCTCGCTGCCCCCGTTCACGCCCGGCCAGAAACCGGCCGGCAGATGGAACAGGAAATAGGCCGCCGCCATCTCGCCGGAGGCGATGAACCCGGCCGCGCGCGTGAACAGCCCGAGCGTCAGCAGGATGCCGAACGCGATCTCGATCACCGCCGCGACCACGAGCAACGTGGGCAGCGGGTCGGGAACACCGGGCTGCGCGATCGGGAAATGGAACAGCTTCATCAGCCCATGCTCCATGAACAGGAGTGCTGCCACGATGCGCAGCAGGCTGAGGATACGAGGGGACCAGGCGGACATGTGTTTTCCTTCGAGTTCAGACGGCCGCACCGCGATCAGGTCGCGCCCCAAGCCGGAAGAACTCTGGCAAGCGCGAGCCTGATGGATCGCGCGGGAGACGTGGTCGGATATCCGGGCAGCGCCGACGGACGGCGCACCCGGACGCTCCTGTTGGATATCAGTCGAAGCGGAAGCCGGAAATGATCGTCTCCAGCACCTTCTCGGAATAAACGCGCTCGCCTGCTTGCTCGCTGGCACCGGCCGCGACCATGAGCGGCAGCAGATGCTCGGCCTCCGGATGCGAGAGGCGGGCGGCGGGCGCGCTTTCCCAGCGGGCGAGATGGTCGGCCCGCGCCGGGCCGGCCTGCTCGGCAGCCTCCGTCAGCCAGGCGTCGAACGCCTCGCTCGGCGCGGTGAAGCGCGGATCGCCATAGCCGCGCATGTTGTGGAAGCTCATGCCCGAGGCGAGGATCAGCACCCCGTCGTCGCGCAGGGCCGCCAGCGCCCGGCCCGCCGCGACATGCAGCGCGGGATCGAGCGTCCGATCGACCGACATTTCGACCACCGGAATATCGGCATCGGGCAGCGCCACCTTAAGCGGCACGAACACGCCGTGATCGAGGCCGCGGGCGGGGTCGACCGATGCCGAGATCCCCGCCTCGGCCAGAAGCGCAGCGGCTCGGGCCGCAAGCCCGGGCGATCCCGGCGCGTCGTAGCGCAGCTCGTAGGTGTGCTTGGGAAAGCCGTAGTAATCAAAGACCAGCGAAGGCCGCTCCGCGCCGGTGAACGCGAAGCCGTCGGTTTCCCAATGCCCCGACACGACGAGCACGGCGCGCGGTTTCTCCGGCAAAGCGGCGGACAAGGCGCGCAGGAAGGCGGCCATGCCGGTCCAGATGCCGCGCGGGTCATCCATGAAGAAGCACGGGCCGCCGCCATGCGGGATGAAGAAACTCGGTTGCTGCATGTCGCATCCTTTCGCACCCCCGATATGGATCGCTGCTGTCTTCGTGATAATCGGCATTCTTGTGCAATGACTTCCAACCAGGGATAGCAAGTGGCGGATCGGTTGACGGGCATGGAGGTGTTCGTCCGGGCCATCCGGCTCGGTGGGCTTTCCGCCGCAGGACGGGCGATGGGCATGTCGCCCACCATGGCCGCGCGGCACCTCGATGCGCTCGAGACGCGTCTGGGGACGACGCTGGTGAACCGCACGACGCGCCGGCTCGTACTGACCGACGCAGGCGCGACCTATCTGGACCGCGCGGAGCGCGTGTTGTCCGAGATCGCAGAGGCCGATGCCGATGCATCGGCGCAGTCCCGCGCGATCGAAGGACTGCTCCGTGTCAGCGCGCCCGCGACCTTCGGCGTCATGCATGTCGCGCCGCTCGCGGCCGAGTTCCATCGCCTCCATCCCGGCGTGACGATCGAGCTGGGGCTGGACGACCGCTACGTCGACCTGCTGGAGGAACGCTGGGACATGGCGATCCGTATAGGCCGGCTCAGCGACAGCACCCCCGGCACTCTCGTCGCTCGCCGGCTCGCGACGGTCCGGCTTTCGATCTGCGCGTCTCCCGGCTACCTCGCCGAGCACGGCGCGCCGGCGACGCTCGCCGACCTCGCGAAGCATGACTGCCTGGGCTTCACACTCGGGACGCTGACAGGCACTGCCGTTTGGGGCTTCGGCCGCGACGGCGGGCAACAGATGCCGGTACGCGGGTCGCTGCATGCCAATAACGGGCAGGCCCTCGTTCAGGCAGCGGCGGCGGGACAGGGGCTGGTCTACGGACCGCGATTCATTGCCCTGGATGCGATCCGGCGAGGCGATTTGGTCGAGGTCGCGCTCGACGCCGAGTATATGGGCCCCAGTGCCGTCTACTCGGTCACACACTCACGGCGCCGTCTCTCCGCGCGCGTGAGAGTCTGGATCGATTTCCTGGCGCACCGAATACCGGCCATCGCATCGGAATGGTGACGGTCGGCGGCCTGTCCGTCCGAACGCCGGCGTCACTCTTTCCCCTCGCGCGGCACCGGGTGCGCCATTGCAGGCGCTGGTGGCGTCGCTAGCCGATCGTCGCGACGCCCACGAACGTGATGGTGGTATGATCCGACAGCGACACGGTGAGCGAGCCGTTCGAGACGCTCCTCGATACGACGCCGACATCCCCAGCGGTGGAGAAATGATCCGTTCCAGCCCTGAAACCCAGCACGGTGGCGCTGCCGCCGCCGGCCCCGCCGACAGCCAGAATATCCTGCTTGCCGGCCTCCTGGTTGATCCAGAGCGCGGTCTCGCCGCTTCCCACCACCAGCGTTCCGGTTCCGCTTCCGGCGACGTCGGTCAGATTCGCGCTGCCGGCCCAGGTGGTGCTGCCGCCGGTGCCGCCAAACACGGTGGTCGCGCCGCCACGCCCGACCAGAAGAAAATCGCCCGTGCCGGCAACCACGTCGGACTGCCCGGCCTCGGAGCCGAACAGCACAGCCTGCTGGCCGCTGAAGGCGAAGCTCCGGTCGGCATCGACGAGAACGTCGCACGTGCCGCCGAACAACGTCGTGTTGCCGTTTGCCGCGACGAGCATATCGCCCACCCCACCATGAAGCTGATCGCCGCTTCCGCCGCCCATCACCGTGGACGAGCCGGCGCCATGGATGATGTTGTTTCCCGACGTGCCGCCCTTGTAGACCCCGCCCGCACCGCCAGAGATGGTCGCGGAGCCGCTGCCGCCATCGACCGTGGACGCGCCGGCGCCAACGAAGAGCAGGCTGCCGCCGCCGGACACGACCGACCCGCCCTCGGCCGCGCTCACCGTGTCGTTTCCCAGCGCATGGATCACGGCCGAACCCGCCATGACCGTGATGCTGTTGCTGGTCCCGGCATCCGTCGTGACCGGCGCCGTTCCCGCGGCGCCCGCGACGGCAAGCGCCAGACCGACGCCACGCAGTTCGATGCCGCCGCTGAAATCCGGATTGGCGGCATTCAGGGTCAGCAGGCCGGACCCGTCGACCAGAAGCCCGTGCTGGCCGGAAATCGTTTCCGTCTCCAGACCGGCCAGGCCGGTATCCCGGTTCGCCATCAGCGTGACCTCGAGCTGCCCCTGCGCGTTGAAGGAGGTCTGCGGAAGCTTCGACAGGTCGATCGACGGATCGAGCCGCGCCGCCGTCAGCAGCAGCCCGTTGAGCGCGCTTGACCCCGCAATCTGGTTGGACTGCCAGGAGCCGTGCTCGTTGAACTTGAAGCCGACCGCCGCGCCGGCCGAATCCACCGCGAAATACATCGTGCCGGTGCCGAGGCCGCCTGCCTTCGGATCGGAGCCCGCTGGCGCATCGTCCCTGTCGCGATCGGACAACTCGTAGTTGTAGTATTTGGAGTCCGGAACGATCGGCCGGTTGTCGATGCCGAGTCCGCTCGTGTTCTGCTGCATGTGAACGACATCGCTGCTGTCCACGATCGAGACGGCATAGATGTCGGCAACCGGGTCGGGACCGCCGATGGTCGAGACGGTCGGATCGAAATCGGCGCCGAGCGAGACGGCTGCACCCGTCACGATCATGACGTGTCCGGTGTCGGACGTCGGCGGCAGATCGGGATCGGTCGGGTCCGCATATTGGCCGGTCGCATACGCGATCACATCTCCCGCGCGCAGATCGGCAAAGTTTGCGACCCGAAGGAAGCCGCCACTGCCGGCTCCGCTCCCGAGCGTGGGCGCCGCGGCGAAATCATGCGCCAGCACGAACGCCCTGGCGAATGGCTGCGCGCTCTCGTCCAGCGACAGACCAGTTCCCTTGGCCTGTGAACCCGTATTGAACTCCGTCGCCAAACGGGAAGCGTTCGCGACCGCGAAGTGCAGCGGCGCCGTGCTGTTCAGGGCGTAATTCACCCACCCGTTGCAATCCGTGTAGGAGAAGGGCGACGCCGCCTTCAGATCGATCAGCAGCGTCGGCGCGTCCGTTCCCTTCCCGGCTACCGCATAGCTATAGGCGGTCGCGCCATCCGGCCCGTGAACCAGGGCTGCCGCAGCGACCGACAGGGCGGACAGGTGGCTGGCCGGAAGAGGGTTATCAGTCATGACGACGCGTCCAGGATCGCTTGATTATCGTAACGATACCCGGAGGCATGAAGAGTCGTCAATATAGATCAGAGAGTGCAATACTATTCCTCTTGCGTCGCAATTTTTATCTCTTTCTTTACTTTTTTACGGCCGCCCGAGATTTGCAATCCCGCAACTGCGCCGCTATCGACCCGCCGGGCCCTCCCCCCTCCACCGTCCTGCCGGTTCTAACCCGATCGGCTCTGGTGCTACACTTGGGACGATGTCCGATCTTCCCCCGCCCGACGCCGTGCCGGCCCTGATCGCCGGCCATGGCAGGGTCTCGCTGCTGACACCCGATGGCGAGCTGCTCGATCTCGCCAGGGCCGAGGCGGCGGCGCTTCTGCACGACATGCCGCCGCCCCTCGTGGTGCATGGGCCCTCCAACGCCAGGCGTCTTGGGCTTCGCGCCCTGCCCTGTTTCGATCTGCTGGAACTGTTCGCCTTCGTCCATCCCGCCATGCCGGCCGCGCCGACGCCGCTGGGTCTGGCCCTGGCGCTCGGCTTCGAACGGGCCGCCGACCGGACGATCGATGCGTCGCTCCTGCCGGCGCTCGCGGACCGGATGCTCGACCGGGCCGCCTCGCTGGCGCACACCCCGGCCGGGGCCGAGATCGGCGCGCTCGCCGCCCGCATGCACCAGGCCGGCTGGATTTGGGGCGGTGCCGTGTGCGACGCCATGGGAGTCGGCGCGACAATTCCGCCGGAGCGGATGCAACCCGCAGAAGCCATGCGGATCTGGAGGCGCCTGCCGAAGTGGGAGGAGGTGGCGCCACGCCCGGCGCCCGGCCAGCATCCCGTGTCGCCGCAGGATGCGCGCGCGCGCCTGGGCATCATGCTGGGAGATGGCGCCGAGCAGCGCGTCGGGCAAGCGGATTACGCCGATGCCGCCAGCAGCGCGTTTCTTCCCCGCCCCCAGCGGGGCGACCCGCGCCTCGTTCTGGCCGAAGCCGGCACCGGCACCGGCAAGACGCTCGGCTACGTGGCCCCCGCCTCGCTCTGGGCGGAACGCAATGGCGGCGCGGTCTGGATCAGCACCTACACCCGGCATCTCCAGCGCCAGATCGAGAACGAACTCGCGCGCCTGCACCCGGAACCGGCGGCACGGCGACGACGCGTGGTGCTCCGCAAGGGCCGCGAGAATTATCTCTGCTTGCTGAACCTGGAAGAAGCCGTCAACGCCGCCGCCACCGGCGCGTCGGCCGCCGCGGTGATCCCACTCGGGCTTCTGGTCCGCTGGGCCGGCGCCACTGCCGATGGCGATGTCCTGGGCGGGGACCTGCCCGGCTGGTTCGCGGAGTTGTTCGGTTCTGCCGCCACGATCGGACTCGCGGATCGGCGCGGCGAATGCATCCATGGCGCCTGCGCGCATTACACTCGCTGCTATATCGAGCACAGCATCCAGCGTGCCCGGGACGCCGATCTGGTGATCGCCAACCACGCCCTGGTGATGGCGCAGGCCGCCTGGCACGGACAATTCGGCGAACAGGCGGATGAGGATTCGCTGCCCACCCGCTACGTGTTCGACGAAGGCCATCACCTGCCCGACGCGGCCGACGGCGCCTTCGCGTCCGAGTTGTCCGGCCTGGAAGCGGCGGAGCTGCGACGCTGGCTGCTGGGCGCGGAAGGCAGCCGGTCGCGGGCGAGAGGGCTGAAGAGGCGGCTGGACGAGCTGGTGGTCGGCCAGCCGGAGCTGGAAACTCCGCTCGACGCGGTGCTGATGGCTGCGCGTGCCCTGCCCGCCCCCGGCTGGTCGCTGCGCCTGGCCGACGAGGCGCCGCTCGCGATGCCTCTCGATGCCGAGCCGGAACCCGTCAACCCGACCGAGGCGCTGCTGCGGCTGCTGCGGCGACAGGTGCTGGCCCGTACCGCCGGCCGCGATGGCGGGTATGGCGCGGAGGAATGCGACCTTTATCCCGTAGATGAGGATGTCGCCGCCGCGGCGTCGCGCCTGGAACGGGCGCTGCTCCGCATCGCCGAGCCGCTGGAAACGTTGGTGGAACGTCTATCGGCCCGACTGGACGAGGATGCGGAAAGCCTGGGCAGCGTCGCCCGCGGCCGTATCGAGGCCATGTGTCGCGCCATGCGACGACGCGCGCTCGGCCGACTCGCGGGCTGGATCGCCATGCTGCAGAGCCTGCGCGAGCCGGTTCCGTCCGGCATCACTACCAGCCATGTCCTGTTCCTGCGCCTGGATCATCGCCCGCTCGGCGGCGGCGGGGCGCGCGATGTCGGGCTGCACCGCCACTGGCTCGATCCGACGATCCCGTTCGCGGCCGCCGTGGCGGCGCCGGCGCACGGGCTGCTGATCACCTCGGCCACCTTGCGCGACCAGCAGGACGGGGCGACGGCGGAAACAAGCTGGGACGAGGCTGAGGCGCGGGTCGGCGCGACGCATCTGCCCTCGCCTGCCCTGCGCGCCTCCCTGGCGAGCCCGTTCGACTACGGACGGCAAACCCGGTGCCTGGTCGTGACCGATGTGGCGCATGACGACCCGGCCGCGTTGGCAGGAGCGTATCGTGCCTTGTTCCTGGCCTCGGGCGGCGGCGCTCTCGGCCTGTTCACCGCCATCCGGCGCCTGCGCGACGTGCATGCGCGCATCGCCGCCCCGCTGGAGCAGGCGGGAATACCGCTCTTCGCGCAGCATATGGATGCGATGGACAACGCCACGCTGGTGGATGTCTTCCGCACCGAACTCGATAGCTGCCTGCTGGGGACGGACGCGATGCGGGACGGGGTGGATGTCCCCGGACGCGCGCTGCGGCTTGTGGTGTTCGAACGTGTTCCCTGGCCCAGGCCGGATATCCTGCATCGCGAACGCAGGCTGCATCTCTCCAAGGGACAGCCCGGCGCCTACGACGACCGGATCGCGCGCCTACGCCTGCGCCAGGCGTTCGGCCGGCTGATCCGGGCTTCCGGCGATCGCGGCGTGTTCGTTCTGCTGGATCGCCGCACGCCGTCGCGCCTGTTCTCGGCTTTCCCCGAGGGGGTGGAGGTCAGGCGTGTCGGTCTGGCCGAGGCGGTATCGGAAAGCCGGATTTTTCTCGATCGATCCGGCGCGCCGGACTGAGCCGCACGGCTGGCAAGCGCCCGGCGACGGCTCCGTTTCGGGATCGGTTCAGAGCGGCTTCAGGTTGGTCGCCGCCGCCTTGCCGCGCTCCATGGCGATCTCGTACGAGAGCTTCTGGCCCTCGTTCAGCCCGCGCAGACCGGCCGCCTGCACCGCGGTGATGTGGACGAACACGTCCTTGCCGCCGTCATCGGGCATGATGAAGCCGAAACCCTTGGTGGTGTTGAACCACTTCACAGAACCGATCGCCATGGTCGGCGCATCCTTCTCTCAGTCACGCGGCAGACGCCAGCTGGCGCCCGTCCGGACACGTTTCGCTGACCGATCATCATGGGGTCAGACGGCGCGGTTCCTGTCAATCACGAAACAAAGGCGACGCGGCCCAGGCTCGTGCCGATTTTGGTGCGGAGCGCGCACGGAGTGCGTCAAACGGCTGAGGACGGCAGGCTTGTTGCAATTCGTATCGAAGTCGGAATTTTCTCGGGGCGAAAAAGAAGGGGCGGCCCTCGCAGGCCGCCCCTCCCTTTCGGACAACTGGAAACCGAACGATCGGCTCAGAAATCCATATCGCCCATGCCGCCGCCCGGAGGACCGCCCGCCGGGGCCTTCTTCTCGGGCTTCTCGGCGATCATCGCCTCGGTGGTGACGAGCAGACCGGCAACCGAAGCCGCATCCTGCAGCGCCGTGCGCACGACCTTGGTCGGGTCGATGATGCCGGCGGTGACGAGGTTCTTGTATTCGCCGAGCTGCGCGTCGAAGCCGAACGCATACTCGCCGTTCTCGAGCACCTTGCCGGCGATCACGGCGCCGTCTTCACCGGCGTTCTCGGCGATCTGACGCAGCGGCGCCTGGATCGCCTTGCGGATGATCTCGATGCCGAACTTCTCGTCCTCGTTGGCCGGAACCAGCGAAGCGAGAGAGAGCGAGGCGCGCGCCAGAGCGGTGCCGCCGCCCGGAACGATGCCTTCCTCGACCGCGGCGCGGGTCGCATGCAGCGCGTCGTCGACGCGGTCCTTGCGCTCCTTCACCTCGACCTCGGTGGAGCCGCCGACGCGGATCACCGCGACGCCGCCCGCCAGCTTCGCCAGACGCTCCTGCAGCTTCTCGCGATCGTAGTCCGAGGTGGTCTCCTCGATCTGCGCGCGGATCTGGCCGCAGCGGCCCTGGATGTCGGCCTTCTCGCCCACACCCTCGACGATGGTGGTGTTTTCCTTCTCGATGTGGACCTTCTTGGCGCGGCCCAGCATGTTCAGGCCGACGGTCTCGAGCTTGATGCCGAGATCCTCGGAGATCACCTGACCGCCGGTGAGGATGGCGATGTCTTCCAGCATCGCCTTGCGACGATCGCCGAAGCCCGGCGCCTTCACGGCAGCGATCTTCAGGCCGCCACGCAGCTTGTTCACCACCAGGGTCGCCAGCGCCTCGCCATCGACGTCCTCGGCGATGATCAGGAGCGGACGGCCGGACTGCACGACGCTCTCGAGCAGCGGCAGCATCGGCTGCAGCGAGGAGAGCTTCTTCTCGTGGATCAGGATGTACGGATTATCGAGATCCGCGATCATCTTCTCCGGGTTGGTGATGAAGTAAGGAGAGATGTAGCCGCGATCGAACTGCATGCCCTCGACCACGTCGAGCTCGGTCTGGATGCCCTTGGCTTCCTCGACCGTGATCACGCCCTCGTTGCCGACCTTCTGCATCGCCTGGCTGATCATCTCGCCGATCTCGGACTCGCCGTTCGCGGAGATGGTGCCGACCTGAGCGGTCTCGCCCGGGGTGGTGATCTTCTTGGTGTTGGCGGCGAGCTCGGCGACGACCTGGGCCACGGCCTTGTCGATGCCGCGCTTGAGACCCATCGGATTCATGCCGGCGGCGACAGCCTTGGAGCCCTCGCGGACGATCGCCTGCGCCAGAACGGTGGCGGTGGTGGTGCCGTCACCGGCCTTGTCGTTGGTCTTCGAGGCCACTTCGCGCACCATCTGGGCGCCCATGTTCTCGAACTTGTCCGAAAGCTCGATCTCCTTCGCGACCGACACACCGTCCTTGGTGATGCGGGGCGCGCCGAAGCTCTTGTCGATCACGACGTTGCGGCCCTTCGGGCCCAGCGTCACCTTCACGGCGTCGGCGAGGATGTCCACGCCCTTGAGCATGCGCTGACGGGCTTCACCGCCGAAGCGGACGTCTTTAGCTGCCATAATGAAATCTCCTGTTGAGAAAAGCTTTAATCAGAAGCGGTTCAGAGACGCGGCCGTTCAGGCGGTCTCGATCACGCCCATGATGTCGCTCTCCTTCATGATCAGCAGCTCTTCGCCGTCGATCTTCACCTCGGTGCCCGACCACTTGCCGAACAGGACGCGGTCGCCCGCCTTCACGTCCAGCGCCACGATCGCGCCGGTCTCGTTGCGCGCGCCGGCGCCGACGGCGATCACTTCGCCTTCCATCGGCTTTTCCTTGGCGGTATCGGGGATAATGATGCCACCCGCGGTCTTCTCTTCGCCGGTCAGGCGCTTGACGACGACCCGGTCGTGCAGCGGACGAAACTTCGCCATGCGTTCGCTCCTCAAAGCGTAAGCGATGCCCTCCTCAGGGAGCGACATCGCGGTTGGTGCGCATCCGGGCTTGCCACCCGCGATGCAGGCTTTGGCACTCGCGGCTCCGGAGTGCCAGCGCAGCATGTAGGCGCGCCCCGGACGGGTGTCAATTGCGCCGGGAAAGTTTGTTCCTCAAACGCAAGCTGTTGTTTTTCCTTGTTCTGGAATCCAGCAACGCCGGCCTATCGCCGGATCCCCGGCGGATGGCCCCCGCCCTCGGACGGAGTGGCGCGGAGCTTGGACCCGAATGGTGCCCGTCTGGATGAAGCTTGCGTGATGGTCGGGCCGCCAGCCTCTGGAGTGGCGTCCGATCCGGACCGATCGGATCGCTCGCTCTGTCTTGGTGTCCGAACGAGCCCCTCCGTCTAGGGCGCGCGCCGGTCCGGATCGTCCAGCCTCGCATTGTCGAGCTGCCGCTCGGCCCGGTCTCGATCGAGACGATCCGCCGTCTTCTCGGCCCCCGTCCGGCCGAAACGCGCGCGGTTGCCGGCGGCCTGTTCGGCTTGCTGCGCGCGGTCGCGACGGCGGCGAACGGTTCTCAGGTTGACGATCTCTCCCATCGGGACAACCTGCCACACCGCAACCGCAAGGACGAGCATGATGGGCAACGCGACGATTCTGACAGCCTCCGACGGACACCGCTTCGAGGCCTATCGAACCGGGCTTCCCGACGCGCCGCGCGCCCTGATCGTGGTGCAGGAGATTTTCGGCGTGAACCACCACATCCGCTCGGTCGCGGACGGTTTCGGTGATTCCGGCTTCGCTGTGATCGCTCCCGCCATTTTCGACCGCGTCCGCAGCGGCGTCGAGCTCGGTTACGACGAGGCCGGCATGAAGACCGGCATCGAACTGATGCAGCAGATTCCGCTCGAGCAGACGCTGGCCGACCTGATCGCCTGCGCGGACGCGCTCGGACACGCCAAGGTGGGCATCGTCGGCTATTGCTGGGGCGGCTCGCTTGCCTGGGCGGCGGCCACGCGCACCCAGCGCTTCGCCGCTTCTGTCGGCTGGTACGGCGGCGCCATCGCGCAGACCGCGGATGCGTCGCCGAACTGCCCCGTGCAGCTGCATTTCGGCGCCGATGACGACCACATTCCCCTGTCGGACGTGGACAAGATCCGGGCACCGCATCCCGACATGGAAATCTATGTCTATGAAGGGGCCGGCCATGGCTTCGGTTGCTCGGAGAGGGGCTCCTACGAAGCGCGCTCCGCGGCCCTCGCCCAGGAACGCACGCTCAGCTTCCTCCAGCACACCCTCTGATCTGTCACCCGAACAACACAGGAAGCAGCTCTTTGCGTTGCAGGATCGAACCGAGACTATAGAGCGACGTTGCTTTCCCGCGAGACCTATCTGGGAGACACGTCATGCTCGGAACCATTCTGCTGATCATCCTGATTCTTCTGGTGATCGGCGCGCTGCCGACCTGGGGCTATAGCGGAAGCTGGGGCTATTTCCCCTCCGGCGGACTGGGACTGATCCTTCTGATCGTGATCATCCTGCTGGTTCTGGGCCGGATCTGAGGCGAGCCGCCCGCCCAGGCGGCATCCAGGAAACGGCCGGCTCCCCAGGGGGCCGGCCGTTTCTGTTTTCCTGCCCTCTTAACTTCCAGGCAACCAATCCGCGTCATGCTGCCGGTCAATCAAACACCGGAGTCTGCGCGTGTCCCTGGATCTCTCGACCAACATCCTCATCGTCGACGACTACAAAACGATGCTTCGCATCATCCGTAACCTGCTCAAGCAGATCGGCTTCGAGAACGTCGAGGAAGCGACGGATGGAAGCGACGCTCTGGCCAAGCTGAAAGCCCGCGATTTCGGACTGGTGATCAGCGACTGGAACATGGCCCCGATGACTGGCCTCGAATTGCTGACCGCCGTGCGCGCCGATGCGCGCCTGAAATCGATTCCGTTCATCATGATCACGGCGGAAAGCAAGACGGAGAACGTCATCGCGGCCAAGCAGGCCGGCGTCTCGAACTACATCGTCAAGCCGTTCAATGCCGAGACGCTGGCCGACAAGATCGGCAAGGTGTTCGCCCATGCATGACCAGCAACCCAACTGGCGAGCCCTGTCGGACAGGCTGGCCCGCATCTGCGCCTCCTATCCGACCGCCAGACCGCAAATGATCGCCGAGGTGGTGCGTGCGGTGATCGACACCATCGGCGCGGATCTTGGCGCGCAGGAACGCGAGCTTCTGCGCGAGCTCGAAGAGCTGGGTCACGTCATCGCCTCCGCCAAGGAGGAGATCGCGGCGCTCAAAAGCAAAGGCGAGAGTGAGCCCGACGTCAGCAGCGCCAGCGACGAGCTGGATGCCGTGGTGGCGCATACGGCGGACGCCACCAACGCCATTCTCGAAGCCTGCGAAATGCTGGACGACACGGCATCGCGCAAGGAGGGCCCGGACGGCAAGGTGGTCCAGGACGCGACCATGCGCATCTACGAGGCGTGCTCGTTCCAGGACATCACCGGCCAGCGGATCACCAAGGTGGTGAACACGCTCAAGGTGGTGGACGCGCGCGTGACGCGCATCGTGGAGACGTTCGGCCGTCATCATTGGGACGGGACGGGCGATACCGCCGGTCCTGGCGACGGACGCCCGGACGCGCATTTGCTGAACGGACCGCAGCTTCCGGCCAGCGCCATGGCCCAGGCCGACATCGACGCCCTGCTCGCTGATTTCTAAGAAAAAGGGCGTTCCGGCGCCTTCGAAAGGACACGCGTCGAAGGGCCGGATATCCGGGTCCGGCCCTTTCTTTCAGTCACGCCAGGACGCGTCCGGCGATTGAACGCAGCGCTTCGACCAGGACCGGATCGCGCGATGCAGGCGACGTGATCAGTGCATTGCTCAACGCGCGGTCGCATCCGGCCGGACAGAGACCACGCTCCTGGCCGAGCACGGGAATCACGGCTTTGACGAGATTCCGCGCTTTCTCGGCATTGTTCATCATGACCGCGACCACGGCGTCGACCGTCACGTGCTCCTCTTCCAAGCGCCAGCAATCGTAATCGGTGACCATGGCGACGGTGGCGTAGCAAAGCTCGGCTTCGCGGGCGAGCTTGGCCTCCGGCATATTGGTCATGCCGATCACGTCGCAGCCCCAGGAACGGTAGAGATTGCTTTCCGCCCGGGTCGAGAATTGCGGACCTTCCATCACCAGATAGGTGCCGCCGCGCGATACGGGCAGGCCGAGTGCACGCGCCTGCTGTTCCAGCACGTCGCCGATTCGCGGGCAGAGCGGATCCGCCATCGACACGTGCGCCACCAGGCCGTCGTCGAAGAAGCTCTTCTCCCGCGCGAAGGAGCGGTCGATGAACTGGTCGATGATCACGAAGTGGCCGGGCGGCAACTCTTCCTTCAGCGAGCCCACAGCGCTCAGGGAGATCACGTCGGTCACGCCGCTCTGCTTCAGCGCGGCGATATTGGCGCGGTAGTTCAGGCGTGAGGGCGGCGTGGGATGGCCGCGGCCGTGACGCGGCAGGAACACGCACTGCACGTCGCCCAACCGGCCGAACAGAAGCTGGTCGGACGGCTTGCCCCACGGGGTCTCCACCGTGCGCCATTCCTTGTCCGCCAGCCCATCAATGTCATACAGGCCGGAACCGCCGATCAGTCCGATTACCGGCGTCACGCGTTCACCGTCGTTGCTTGGCATTGATCCAGATCCGTCGCTTGAGAAAGAAAAGGAGAGCGGCCAGGAAGCCGAGATAGAGCACCACGCCGACGCCGATCCGCGTCCGCTCGGCATGATGGGGGCGGGCCGCCCAATCCAGAAACGCCGCCACATCCGCCGCCATTTGCGGCACGGTCTCGGTTTGACCGCCGGCGAACGTCACCGCCCCGTCCTGGAGCGGCGGCGGCATGGCGATCACCCCGCCCGGCGCGGCTCGGTTGTAGTACGATCCTGGCGGCACCGAAACGCCAGGAGGCGGATCGGCATAGCCGTTCAGGATCGCCTCGATCTCGGCCGGCCCGCCCGCGAGGGTGAGCGCGAGACGCGACATGTCCGGCGGGACCGCGCCGTTATTGGCGCGCGCCGCGGCTTCCGGAGTCGCGAAGGGGATCGGGAGATGGTCGTCAGGCCGCCCGGGGCGGCGCTTCGGCTTGTTGTTGGGGCCCATTCCGTCAGGCACCGAAACCGCGCTCGCCACTGCCCGCACTTGCGCCGGCGTCAGGCCGATCCCCGACAGATCGGCATAGGTGACGGAGCGCATGGAATGGCAGGCGCTGCAAACCTGGGCATAGACGGCATAGCCGCGCTGCACCGATGCCAAACCGCCGTCTTCGGCCCGCAGCGGGCCGGGCAGGACGATCGTCGCCAGGACGGCCAGAGCAGCGCGGCGCATCACGCGATCCCTTCGGGCAGCGCCCGGCGCGGCTCGAACCGCGTCAGCAGCGGCAGACCGAGGAGAAAGAACAGCAGCCATATGGCCGTGGCGATCCGGCTCGACAGCAGCCAGAGGCCGGCCGGTTGATGGAAACCGGCGACGCCCAGGAACACGAAGCTCAGCACCGCCACCGGCAGCAACACGCGATACCAGGGCCGGAACCGGGCGCTGCGCACCGGCGAGCGATCCAGCCATGGCAGCACGAACAGCACCGCGATCGACAAGGCGGCGAGCGGCACGCCGATGCCGCCGCCCGCGCGCAGAATGGCGTAGAACGGCGCGAAGTACCATTCCGGCGTGATATCGGCCGGAGTCGAAAGCGGATCGGCGCGCAGATAATTATCCGGCAAGGTCAGCCAGCCGGGCAGAAAGAAGATCAAGACCGCGAACACCAGAGCGAACAAGGCCAGGCCGACCCCGTCCTTGACGGTGTAGTAGGGGTGGAACGGCAGCGTATCCGCAGGCTTGCGCACCTCCACGCCGAGCGGGTTGTTGGAGCCCGTGACGTGCAGCGCCATCACGTGCAGGCCGACAACCGCCAGGGTGGAGAACGCCAGCACGAAATGCAGCACGTAGATCCGGTGCAGCGCGACATCGGCCAGCGCGCCCCCCAGCAGCCAGTGCGCCAGCGGCGTGCCCACCAGCGGCACGGAGGATAGCGCGCGCATCGCCACCGTCAGCCCCCAGAACGACATCTGTCCCCAGGGCAGTACATACCCCGCGAAAGCGGCGCCCATGCATATGGCCATCAGCACCATGCCGGTCAGCCAGAGCAGTTCGCGCGGCGCCTTGTAGGAGCCGTAGTAAAGCGATCGCCAGACATGGATATAGAGCGCGGCGAAGAACATGGTCACGCCGCCCATGTGGATCGACCGGACCAGCCAGCCGCTCGGAACCTGCCGGTCGATCGCTTCGACGCTGTTGAACGCATCCGCGATCGTCGCCGTGTAGTTCACGGCCAGGAAGATGCCGGAGAGCAGCAGCACCAGCAGCGCCACGGTCACGAAAGCGCCGAAATTCCACAAACCGTTCAGGTTGCGCGGCATCGGATAGTCGACGTACTCGCGTCGAAACGCCGAGATCACCGGCAGGCGCGCGTCGATCCAGCGCAGCAGAGGCGCGCTTTCGGGCGGCAGCGGGGAGGTCGGCGCGTGGCCGAACCGTTCCCCCGCCGGCCGATCCACCGTCGATGGCAGCATGCCTTCCGGCTGCTCGGGGCCCGGTTCGAGCCTTGCTGTCATGGGGCGATCCCTGTTCGACATCTGGCGCCGGGACGCCGGCACGGCGGCGACGATCTTTACGGGGACGGTCTGTTGGTCGCAACCAGGCGCGCATGGTGTAATTCGGGTCCATGACCGACCCCATGCCGCCCCGCCCCGCGCACGACGCCTTGAAACAGGAGGCGCGCTCCTGGTTCGAAGGGTTGCGCGACCGCCTGTTCGCCGCCTTCGAGGCCATCGAGCGCGATTACGACGGCCCTCTCGCCGCCGACATGCCGCCTGGCCGCTTCGAGCGGCGCCCGTGGGACCGTCTGGAGGACGGCTCCGGTGGCGGCGGCGTGATGGGCGTGATGCGGGGCCGGGTGTTCGAGAAGGTGGGCGTGAACGTTTCCACCGTGGAAGGCGAATTCAGCGAAGCGTTCCGCGCGCAGATTCCGGGCGCCGCCACCGACCCACGCTTCTGGGCGTCGGGAATCAGCCTGGTCGCGCATATGCGCAGCCCCCTGGTGCCGGCGGCGCATTTCAATACTCGCATGCTCATCACCACCGAAGGCTGGTTCGGCGGCGGCGGCGATATCACGCCGATGCGCCCGGAGACCGCCGACAGCCAGGCGGCGGCGGCGGCGTTCCACGACGCGTTCCGTCAGGCCTGCGACCGGCACGATCCGGACTACTATCCGCGCTTCAAGGCCTGGTGCGACGAGTACTTCTTCCTGCCGCACCGGAACGAACCGCGCGGCCTGGGCGGCATCTTCTTCGACCGCCATCGCACCAACGACGTCCAGGCCGATTTCCGCTTCACCCGGGACGTGGGCGAGGCGTTTCTCGACGTGTATCCGCGTATCGTGCGCGAGCGCATGCTCCTGCCCTGGACAACGGAGGACCGCGAGCACCAATTGATCCGCCGCGGCCGCTATGTGGAATTCAACCTGATCCACGATCGCGGCACCTTGTTCGGGCTACGCACCGGCGGCAACACCGAGGCGATCCTGATGAGCATGCCGCCGGAGGCGCGGTGGCCTTGAAACCGGCGGGGACCGGGAAACGGTTTGGGTTCGCCCCTCGGTTGTTCTATAATGCTGGCTCCACTGGGGGGATTGCCTCGATTTGACCGGTATAGCCCGATGACGGGCCGATCGATTCTGACCAGACGCGGATTGCTTGCCGCCGTACCGGGTGCGGCGATTCTGCTGTCCACCGGACGCGCCGGGGCGCAGGTTCTGTCGGGCCTTGCCATGGGGGAAGCTCCCCCGACCCTCGGCCGCCCTGCCCTGCTGGTGGCCGGGGCTGCGGATACGGCGCCGGGACGTTGGGCACAACTTCTCGCTCCCCGCCTCGCCTCCGCCTTTGCCATCGGCAGTCCCCTGCTCGTCTCCACCACGGGCGGGCGCGACGGCGTGACCGGAGCCAACACATTCGACGCGCAGACGGCCCCGGACGGGTCCACGGCGCTGCTGGTTCCGGGCGCTGCCGCCATGGCCTGGCTCGCCGGCGATCCGCGCGTGCATTTCGATGCCGGCCGCTGGGTGCCGGCCCTGGCCAGCCTGTCTTCCGGCATTCTGATGGGCCGCGACTCTGCCTTGGATCTCCGCAAGCGCACGGTGCGCGTCGCGGCGTCCACCGCCACCGGGCCGGAGCTTCCGGCTCTTCTGGGCCTGTCCATGCTCGGTGCGGCCGTCCAACCGGTGTTCGGATTGTCGGAGCCGCAGGATGCGGTGGCGGCGCTTGCGTCAGACCGCGTGGATGCCGTGTTCCTGTCCGGTCCGGACGTACCCGCCCGGCGCGACACGCTTGCGGCGGCCGGCTTCGGCGCATTCTTTTCGCTGGAGGACGGTGCCGGAACCGAGTTCGTCCCGGTCCAGAGCTTCGCGGACCGCTACCGTGCGCAGTTCGACGTGCCTCCATCCGGATCGTTGTTCGACGCATTCCAGGCGACATCCGCCGCGGCCCGTCTCGATATCGCCCTTGTCCTGCCGATGCTGTCCCCGCCCTCGCTGGTGGCGCGCTGGCGCAGCGCCTGCGAAACGGTGGTCGGCGATCTCGGTCTGGTCGCCGCTGCGCGGAAGGCGGAAGTCGATACTGTTTCCGCACCGGAATGCGTCGAGGTCATGGCGCGGATCAACGCGAACGAGACGACGCAGCTCAGTCTGCGGCGCTGGCTGGCCGCGCAGCCTGGCTGGCAGCGGGTCTGAGAGCGGCACGCCCCAGCATGGAGCGCCAACGCTCCGATCGTCTGTCGCTGTTCGCGACCCTGCCGGGACAGTCAGAAACACAGCCTGCGCGAAGCTGGCATCATCATCTGCCGAACCGCTCGGCGAATATCGGAACGCACGTCCGTGCTGGTCGGTCAGCTGACGGCAGGGAGCAGCCTGCTTCGTGGCAAGCTGCTGGCGGAGAGGGTGGGATTCGAACCCACGGTAAGCTTGCACCCACAACGGTTTTCGAGACCGTCCCAATCGACCACTCTGGCACCTCTCCGGAGGTCGTGGCGGGCGGCTTATAGGATCATCCGCGCTTCGCTTGCAATAGCTTGACAGCCGGAAGCGCGTTCGGCTATGCGCACCCCTCGTCGCGAAGGGCCTTGGCTCTGAATCGGCGTCGTCCCGCGCATGCGTGGGGCCCATCATAAGAAGCGACTGGGGTTCCGCTTGATCGCCACAAGGCGGCAGGAACCCGAGAGATCGGAAAGCAGGACAAACATGTACGCAGTCATCCGCACCGGCGGAAAGCAGTATCGCGTGACCCCGCAGCAGGTGCTGAAGGTCGAGAAGCTCGATGTTGAGCCGGGCGCCACCTACACCTTCACCGACGTGCTCGCCCTGGGCGGCGGCGAGGGCGCGGCCGTGATCGGCGCCCCGCTGGTTCCGGGCGCCACCGTGACCGCCACGGTGATCGCGCAGGACAAGCTCGACACGGTCATCATCTTCAAGAAGCGCCGCCGGCAGAACAGCCGCCGCCGCAACGGCCATCGCCAGCCCGTGACGGTGCTGCGCATCGGCGAGATCAGCGCCGCCTGAACCCGTCGGGGCGGTTCCCGGCCGCCCCGAGGATGTCGGCAGCACAGTCAGCACAGGAGTTCAGGCAATGGCACATAAGAAAGCAGGCGGCTCGTCCCGCAACGGTCGCGATACCGCCGGACGCCGCCTCGGCGTGAAGAAGTTCGGCGGCGAGAGCGTGATCGCCGGCAACATCATCATCCGTCAGCGCGGCACCAAGGTGAAGCCGGGCCGCAATGTCGGCGTGGGCCGCGATCACACCATCTTCGCGCTGGTCGACGGCCACGTGAAGTTCGAGACCCGCGCCGAAGGCCGCGTGCAGGTGTCGGTGGACGCCCCGGCGCTGGCCGCGGAATAACCGCCTCCACACGGCTGGTTCTCGAGAAAGGGTCGGCCGCAAGGCCGGCCCTTTTTCATCCCCGCCCTTTTCCCGCCGCGTTCCGCCCATCCGGCCCCGGAACCTTGATTCGGACCGTATGCGATGAAGTTTCTCGATCAGGCCAAGATCTACGTGCGGTCCGGCGATGGCGGCGACGGCGTCGTCGCGTTCCGGCGCGAGAAATACATCGAGTTCGGCGGCCCGGATGGCGGCAATGGCGGCAAGGGCGGCGACATCTGGTTCGAGGCCGTCGCCAACCTCAACACGCTGATCGACTTCCGCTACACGCAGCATTTTCGCGCCCGAAAGGGCGGCAACGGCTCCGGCTCCGACCGCACCGGCGCCGGCGCCGACGACATCGTGATCCAGGTGCCGATCGGCACGCAGATCTTCGACGAGGAGCGCGAGGTGCTGCTCGCCGATCTCGATTCGCCGGGTAAGCGAATCCTTCTATGCAAGGGCGGCGATGGCGGCTTCGGCAATGCCTCGTTCAAGACCAGCACCAACCGCGCGCCGCGCCGCGCCGACAAGGGCTGGCCCGGCGAGGAGCGCTGGGTCTGGCTGCGCCTGAAGCTGATCGCCGATGCCGGGCTGGTCGGGCTGCCCAATGCCGGCAAGTCGACCTTCCTGTCGGTGGCGTCCGCCGCCAGGCCGAAGATTGCCGACTACCCTTTCACGACCCTGCATCCGCAGCTCGGCGTGGTCCGCCTGACCGATACCGAGGAATTCGTGCTGGCCGACATTCCGGGCCTCATCGAAGGTGCGCATGAAGGCGCCGGACTGGGCGACCGCTTTCTGGGCCATGTCGAGCGCTGCGCCGTGCTGCTGCATCTGATCGACGGCACCGCCGGCAATGTCGTGGACGCCTGGCGTACCATCCGTGAGGAGCTGGACGCCTATGGCGGCGGCCTGTCCGAGAAGCCGGAAATCATCGCGCTGAACAAGATCGACGCCATGACACCGCAGCAGATCGGCACGCGCCGGCGCGCCCTGGAACGCGCGACAGGCAAGCCTGTCGTGCTGCTGTCCGGCGCGACCCACACCCATGTCGCGGAAACGCTCCGGCTTCTGCAGAACGCCGTGCACGAGTTCCGCCGTGGCTAAGACCGCCGAACTCCCCCGCTTCGGCCATGCGCGGCGGCTGGTGGTGAAGATCGGCAGCGCGCTGGTGGTGGATCCGGAGGCCGCCAGCCCGCGTACGGCCTGGCTGAACGGCGTCGCCGCCGACATTGCCACCCTGCGCGGAAACGGCGTCGAGGTGATCGTGGTGTCATCGGGCGCGATCGCCCTGGCGCGTCATGCGCTGGGGCTGAAACGGCGTACGTTGAGGCTGGAAGAAAAGCAGGCGGCGGCCTCCGTGGGTCAGATCCGTCTGGCGCAGAGCTGGAGCGAGGCGCTGTCGGCACACGGTCTCGTAGCGGCGCAGCTTCTGCTGACCCCGGACGACACCGAGGACAGGCGGCGCTACCTGAATGCCCGCGCCACGCTCGACACCCTGCTCTCGCTGGGCTGCGTGCCGGTGATCAACGAGAACGACACCGTTGCCACCGCCGAGATCCGCTTCGGCGACAACGACCGGCTGGCCGCGCGCGTGGCGGAGATGATCGGCGCCGACCAGCTTTTGCTGCTCTCGGATATCGACGGGCTCTATACCGCCGATCCGCGCACCGATCCGGATGCGCGACATGTGCCCGTGGTGGCCTCGCTGACCGCGGAGATCGAGGCCATGGGCGGGGCGCCCCCGCCCGGCTACTCCTCCGGCGGCATGCGGACCAAGCTGATGGCCGCCGCGATCGCCACCGGCTCCGGCTGCGCCATGGCGATCGGGCTCGGCAAGGTCGATCATCCGCTGCAGGCGCTGTCCGATGGCGCGCGCTGCACCTGGTTCCTGCCCATGCCTGGCGGCCGTACGGCGTGGAAACGCTGGATCGCCGCAGGCTTGCCGCCTTCTGGCAGCCTCATGATCGACGACGGCGCCGCCCGCGCGCTGAAAGCCGGCGGTTCGCTGCTGCCGGCCGGCATCCGCCATGTGGAAGGCGTGTTCGAGCGCGGCGACGTGGTCCGCGTGCAGACGGAATCGGGCGAGACCCTCGGGCGTGGACTCGCCGCCTATGGCAGCACGGATGCGGCCCGGATCGCCGGACGCCGCTCGGACGAGATCGAGGCTGTGCTCGGCTGGCGCGGTCGCGACGAGATGATCCATCGCGACGACCTCGTGATGGGCGCGCCCTGAGCCATCGCCCACGGGGAAATCCGTGCGAACCGCCAGAGGAACGCGGTAGGCTCGGGCCGTCGTTGCTGTCGCAGGAGCACTGCCATGGCTGTGAAACGCCGGTTTCTGCTCGCCTCCTTGCTGCTTGCTTCCACCTCCGTCCAGGCCGCTGACACTTTGGTCGCCACGATTGATCTTCAGAAGGCCTTTCGCACGCGACTCCCTTGGCGCTTCACGGCGACGCTAGGGCCGAACCAGGAGGATCCCGCGACGATCTGGCGGTGATCGATTCCGAAATGCCGGAGATCAAGCGCAGACTCGGTCTCCTCGCGGCGGACATGGCTTTGCCCCTCCCGGCCGCCGGCTGCGCCGAGCCGCATCTGGTGAACGGCGCGCTGTGGTGTCGCGCCAAGCGGTAGACGCATCTTCAGAGGACCGGCCGGAGCGAACTGGTCAGGGCGACAGTCTGACCCTGGCCGGTCCTCCAGCGCCCGCAGAGTTCACGCCGCCCTCACCTGCTGCAGGAACTGCCGCACCTCCCGGTTCAGGATCTCCGATTGCCGCGACAGCTCGCCGGCCGATGCCATCACCTGCGTCGCGGCCGAGCCGTTATCCTGACTCGCGCGACTGACCTCGACGATATTATCGGTCACCGCACGCGTGCTCCCGGCGGTATGCTGGACGTTGCGGGCGATCTCGCCGGTGGCGGCGCCCTGCTGCTCCACCGCCGCGGCGATCATCACCGAGGAGCGGCTGATATCGTCGATGCCGGTCGTGATCGCGCCGAGCGCAGCGACCGCAGCCTGTGTCGCCTCGCGGATCTGCGCGACCTGTTCGCCGACGCCTTCCGTCGCCTTCGCGGTCTGCTGGGCGAGCGACTTCACTTCCGACGCCACCACGGCGAATCCCTTTCCGGCTTCGCCGGCACGGGCCGCCTCGATGGTGGCGTTCAGGGCCAACAGATTGGTCTGCGCGGCAATGGACGAGATCAGATCGACGATCTGCCCCACCCTTCCTGCCGCGTCGGCAAGTTGCGCCACCACGGCGTCGGTACGGCGCGCATCCTCCGCGACCACGCCCGCGCGTTCGGCGCCAGCCGCGACCCGCCGCGTGATCTCGCGCACCGAGAGGCTGAGTTGCTCCGTGGCGGCGGCAACGTTCTGTACGCCCTGATCGGCATTCCTCGCCGCCTCGGCCACGAGATTGGACTGGTGGCCGGTCTTCTCCACCGTCGCCGACATCTCGCCCGCCGTCGCTTCGAGCTCGGTGGAGGCGGCGGCCAGCATGTCGACCATGCCGGCCACCCGGGCTTCGAACGCGCCGACCAGCCCTTCCAGCGTGCGCGTACGCTCCTCCCGCGCATGTCGGTCCTCCGCCTGGGTCTGCTCCAGCGTCGCGGCGTGCACCATGCTCTCCTTGAACACCTGCACCGCAGACGCCATCGCGCCGATCTCGTCGCCGCGGTCGGTACATGGCACGAGACCGTGCAGGTCGCGCCCGGCCAGCTTCCGCATGTGGTCGGCCAGGGCCAGGATCGGGCGCGAGATCGTCAGCAGCATGCCCCAGCCGATCAGCACGCAGAGGGCGATCACCGTCAGCACCAGCCCGACGATCAGGAGACGCGAGGCGGAAGCCTCGGCAACGTCCCGGGCCGCCCGCTCTCCGGCCCGCGCGCGCATCGCAGTCACCGTATCCGTCAGCCGGCTCTCGAAGCGATCGAACGTGACGCGCATCGGCCCCCGGAAGCTCTCCAGCGGCGTGCTGATGGCGCCCATCTTGATCTGGTCGACATAGGTCCCATTCAGGGCGACATACGCCTTCCAGTCATCGGCGAACGCTGCGCCGTCTCTCCGGATCTCCGGATCGGGCGAAGACGCCATGGCCGCGAATTGGGCGTCGATCCGACGGGTGGCGTCGGCAAGCGCCGCCACGTCAGCCGGCGCCGTGGACGCGTTGCTGATCGCCAGGCTGGCTTCGATCTGGCGAAACCGCATGGTTTCGTAGGCCAGCGCCACGATCGCATTCAAACCGGGCAGGGTCTGGACGGACACGGTATCCGCTGCGGCCGTGAGCATGTCGATCCGACGGTCGGCGACGACACCAAGACAGGCCGTGCAGGCAACGATCAGGGCAAAGCCCACGCCGATCTTGCGCACGATAGGCATGTTGGACAGCTGGAGCATTCTGGTTTCTCTCCCTTGTGGGGGGAAACTGCATCGCGAGCCGTAAAAGAACTCCTAACGCCGCGCTCATGTCCGACTATTTCGGCGCGTCAGCGAGACGGCCAGCGCAGCGTCGGTTCGGAACGAGGTCGGTCGCCTCCCGGAGACCCCTCCCGGAACCGCTCGCGGGACGGATCGCGCAGCGTCGTCGCCCGCAAAGGCCGACGGGGCGACTCCGGATCGTCCCAATCCTCGGCCGCATCGTGAAGGGAGGCCCGCTCGTCCGGTGGCCTGGCGTAGCGCAGCGGCGCCGGCTCTCGTGCCTCCGCGAAGCGAGGCGTCGGGGCCGGACGCTCCGCCGGGCGCGGCGGTTCTGGCATCGGTGGCGGTTCAGGGGCGAACGTCGCGCGACGCTGTTCGGGATGCGGCGACCCGGCCGGATCCGGCATCTGCACCGGCGACGGGCTGCGCCGTGCCGCCGGGCGGGTCATCTCCTCGAACACGGGTTCGCGCGGCGGCGCGCGATCCGGCTCCGGCAGACGGGTCGCGATCATACGAAGCTCTGCATGGATGTCGTCGAGCTGGGCTTCCAGAAAATCGAGGCGCCCTTTCAGCCCGAACACGGCGAACGGCATCATCAGGAACGCGAAGCCGAACAGGATCGCCAGAATCAGGATCACCAGCTGCGCCCACCAGGGCACCCAGTCCGGCAAAGGAAGGTTCAGCGCCATGAGGCGAACATAACGTGATCGAACACGTTCCGCCAGCGCCGCCAGGGCGCCGGTCCGGAACGCGATGCCGTCACATCCCGAGGGCGCGGCGGTAGATGTCGAGCAGGGTTTCCTGCTCCTCCACATCCGCAGGCTCCTGCTTTCGGATGCGGATGATCTGGCGGATCACCTTGACGTCAAATCCGGCGGACTTGGCTTCGGCGAAAATGTCCTTGATATCGGAAGCGAGCGCCTTGCGCTCCTCTTCGAGCCGCTCGACACGTTCAATGATCGAGCGCAGGCGATCCGCGGCAATCCCGCCGACGGCGCTGGCCGTGCTGTCCGGGGTGTCATCGTGCCCGGCGTTCCGGTCGGCTTCGTCCAGCATGGTGACACTACTCCGTTCAAGGCGTCCGGCGAGGTTGCGGCCCGTCGCCGGAGGTCGGGGTCGTTCGTAGGTCGGGGGGCTTACCGTGACGCGACGCGGGCGGTCAATGATGTTACACAAGCCCGGCCGGAGGGGTCGGCAGAAGGAGCGAGAGGGATGGCGAAATTGCACATGGTGGACACTTTCGACTACGTCGTGTTCGGCGCCACCGGCGACCTGACCATGCGCAAGCTGCTGCCGGCACTGTATCACCGCTTCCGCGACGGGCAGATCCCCGAGGACAGCCGCGTCATCGGCACCTCGCGCTCCAGGCTGAGCCATGACGAGTTCCGCGACCGGGCGGAGAAGGCGCTGCGACGCTTCGTGAAAGACGACTCGCTGGACGAGAACACCGTGCAGCGCTTCCTCGGCATGGTGTTTTTCGCCAGCGTCAACGGGGCCGAGGCGGAAAGCACCTGGGACAATCTGCGCGAGCTGTTCGGCGACGATCGCGCCGATGTCGTCCGGGTCTTCTATTTCGCCACCTCGCCCGAACTCTACGGCGCGATCTGCAAGAACCTGCACGATAACGGGCTCGTAACCGAGAAGACCCGCGTGGTGCTGGAAAAGCCGATCGGCCACGACCTCGAAAGCGCCCGCAAGGTCAATGACGAGGTCGGCGCCTATTTCGAGGAAAACAAGGTCTTCCGCATCGATCATTATCTGGGCAAGGAAACCGTCCAGAACCTGATCGCGCTGCGCTTCGCCAATCCGGTGTTCGAGCGGCTTTGGGACAGCGACGCGATCGAGCACGTGCAGATCACCGCGGCGGAAACCGTCGGCGTCGAAGGCCGCGGCGACTACTACGACCATTCCGGCGCGCTGCGCGACATGATCCAGAACCATCTGCTTCAGGTGCTGTGCCTGGTCGCGATGGAGCCGCCCGGTTCGCTCGACGCCGACGACCTGCGCAACGAGAAGCTGAAGGTGCTGCGCGCCCTGAAGCCGATCCGAGAGGAGGACGTGCCCAACGTCGCCGTGCGCGGACAATACGGACGCGGCAAGATCGGCAAGGAAATCGTGCCGGCCTATCTGGAGGAACTCGGCGACGGCAAGCAGAGCGATACGGAGACCTTCGTCGCGATACGCGCCGAGGTGCATAGCTGGCGGTGGGGAAAGGTTCCGTTCTATCTGCGCTCGGGCAAGCGTTTACCGAACAAGGTGAGCGAGATCGTGGTGCAGTTCCGCGAAACGCCCTGGTCGATCTTCAAGAGCAAGCTGGAAGCGAACCGCCTCATCATCCGCCTGCAGCCGGAAGAAGGCATCCAGCTTTCGGTCATGAACAAAGTGCCCGGCGGCGACGGCATGGAGCTGCGCCCGGCCAACATCAACGTGTCGTTCGAGCAGGCGTTCGGGGCGCGCTATCCCGACGCCTATGAGCGGCTGCTGATGGACACCGTGCGCGGCGATCCGGTGTTGTTCATGCGACGCGACGAGGTCGAAGCCGCCTGGACCTGGGTTGAGCCGATCCTGAACGCCTGGAAGAAGAACTGTTCCCCGGTGCACCATTATCCCGCCGGCTCCTGGGGGCCGGATGCAGCGCGCAAGCTGCTGGCGGTCACACGCAACGCCTGGCACGAGGACATGGCCTGAGCCCGTTCTCTCCCGATCGCTTCGAGCCGGGCTGGACGTCCTTGAGGCTCGAGGCTGGCTTTTCGGTGAGGGCGGCGGCGCCTGCCGCCATCGCCGAGAGCGAAACCGCCGACCGGATCTGGGCGGAAGCACGCAGTGACCGCCCGGGCCTGTTCGACGGAAAGGTCTTCGTCGCGGACCGCGTTTCGCCTGATCACGTCTCTGGATACTGGACGCGGTATCGCTTCCTCTACGCCCAGCTTCGCCATCCGGAGCTGTTTCCCCCGCCCCACCTCCGCGCTCTTGCGGTGAACGGAGTGCTGCATTGCCGGGACGGCATCGTGCTGGGGCGCCGGGGGCCGGACGCGGTGTATCGCCCGGGCTGCTGGCAGGCGGTGCCCGCCGGATCGGTGGAAGCACGCACAAGCGATGCCGTCGATATCACGGAGCAGCTCATGGCCGAACTGGAAGAGGAGATCGGCCTCGTTGCCGACGAGACGGGCCCCGTCACGCCGATCGTCGCCATGGAGCACCCTGGCGGCCGTGTGGTCGATATCGGCTGCTTCGTCGCGACTTCACTGCCCTTCGCGGCGATCGAACATGGCTGGCGCGATCGGGGCAACACGGAATACGACGCGTTGCGCGTCATCGCGTCATCCGAGATCCCGGCCTTCCTGCGCGAGTGCGGGCCGGAGCTGCTGGGCTCGGCCCGCATCCTGCTGAGCTACGCCTCAGGCGGCATATAGGGACACGATCGCCTCGCAGAAGGCGGGCAGATCCTTCGGATTGCGCGAAGTCACCAGGGGTCCGTCGCGGGATACGGTCTCGTCCACCCATTCCGCACCGGCATTGCGCAGATCGGTCTTCAGCGACGGCCAGGACGCGATCTTCCGGCCTTTGACGGCGCCGGCTTCGATCAGCATCCAGGGCCCATGACAGATTGCCGCGATCGGCTTGCCGGCCGCGTGGAACGCCTTCACGAACGCCACGGCCTTGTCGTCCATGCGGAGTGCGTCCGGATTGGTGGTGCCTCCGGGCAGGAGCAATCCGTCGAAGGCTGCGGCATCGGCGTCCGCGACAGCCTGATCGATCTCGTAGGTTCCGGCAGGTTTCACGTCCTGTTCCATCGCCTGCACCGTGCCGGTTTCGAGCGATACGAACGTCACCGTCGCACCGGCTTCCCTGAGCGCCGCGACCGGCTTGGTCAGTTCAACTTCCTCGACGCCATTCGTGAACAGAACGGCGATCTTGCGCTGGCTGAGTGCCGCCATGGTTTCCTCCTGTGCTGGCCGAACGGCAACGGCACGCACCACAGGCTGTTCCCCATGTTCCCGGTCACGCCGTGGCGAGCACTGCGCGCGGCCTCAGCGCTTTTCTTGCGCTACGCCGATCTGCTTGATGTCCGTGAACACGAGATCGAGATTCATCTCGACGGTACGGCGCATCATGAAGGCAGAAGAGGCCAGGAATACCGGGTCGCCATCCAGATCGTCGGCCATGGCGGTGCGGTTCGCGCTCACGAAAGCCGCGAGCTTGGTCTTCTCGCCATCCACCCAGCGGGCCAACGAGAACGGCGTGCTTTCGAAGCCGATCGCCACACCATATTCGCCGGACAGGCGCGCCTGCAGCACGTCGAGCTGAAGCGTACCCACAACGCCGACGATCGGCGGTGCGCCATCCTGCGGGCGGAACAACTGCACCACGCCCTCCTCCGCCAGTTCCTGCAGCGCTTGACGCAGCTTTTTCGCTTTCATCGCATCGTCCAGCCGCACGCGGCGCAGGATCTCAGGTGCGAAATGCGGCACACCGGTGAAGCGGATATCCTCGCCTTCGGTCAGCGTGTCGCCGATGCGCAGCGTGCCGTGATTGGGAATGCCGACCACGTCGCCGGCGAAGGCTTCCTCGGCAAGTTGCCTGTCGCGCGCAAAGAAGAATTGCGGGGTGTGCAGCGCGAACTGCTTGGCGGTGCGCACATGGCGCACGCGCATGCCGCGGGTAAGACGTCCGGAGCAGACGCGGGCGAAGGCCATGCGGTCGCGATGGTTCGGGTCCATGTTGGCCTGGATCTTGAAGATCAGCGCCGTCATGCCGGGCTCGTCCGCCTGCACGACGCGCGTATCGGTGGCCTGGGCGCGCGGCGGCGGCCCGAAGCTGACCAGGGCATCGAGAAGGTCGGTCACGCCGATCTCGCGCATGGCCGAGCCGAAATAGACCGGGGTGAGATGGCCGGCATCGAACCCGTCCTTGTCCCACTCAGGCAACGCCGCCTGCACCAGTTCGAGCTCCTCGCCCAGCGCCACCATGCGCGGATCGCTCTGCTCGAGCGGCGTGTCGAGATGCACCGCGCGGGCGCGCAGATCGTAGGTGCCGACGAACTGGGCGGCACGACCGATCGGCCAAGTGGCCGGCGCCGTGTCGAGCGCCAGAGACTGCGACACCTCGTCCAGCAGCGCGAACGGGTCCTGCGCCTCGCGATCCATCTTGTTGACGAAGGTAATGATCGGGATGTCGCGCAGGCGGCAGATCTCGAACAGCTTCAGCGTGCGCGCCTCGATGCCCTTGGCCGCATCAATCACCATCACCGCCGCATCCACCGCGGTCAGGGTGCGATAGGTATCCTCAGAGAAGTCCTCGTGGCCCGGCGTATCGAGAAGATTGAAGATGCAGCCGCCATACTCGAACGTCATCACCGAGGTGACGACGGAGATGCCGCGATCGCGCTCAATGCCCATCCAGTCAGAACGGGTGCGACGGCGCTCGCCCTTGGCGCGGACGTTGCCGGCGAGCTGGATCGCGCCGCCGGCGCGCAGCAGGCGTTCGGTCAGCGTGGTCTTGCCGGCGTCCGGATGCGAGATGATCGCGAAGGTGCGGCGGCGAGCGATTTCGGAGAGATTGTCAGACACGGCCAGGGGCTCCGCCCCTGGACCCGGCTAAGGGCGAAGCCCTTAGAACCCAGGGTTTAGAATCAACTGGCCAGAGGACGACTGTCCTCTGGCGAGAGCGCAGGGGATCGAGCCGCAAAACGGATCGATGCCCCCTGCGGCAAAATCAACGCGAGTAAAATTCGACGACCAGGTTCGGTTCCATGGTCACCGGATACGGCACGTCCGACAGCTTCGGCGAGCGGTTGAACTTGCCCTTCATGGAGCGGCTGTCGACGTCCAGGTATTCCGGGATGTCGCGCTCGGCGCTCTGCACGGCGTCCAGCACCACGGCCAGCTGCTTCGACTTCTCGCGCACTTCGATGGTGTCGCCGTCGCGCACCAGGAAGCTCGGGATGTTGACCTTGCGGCCGTTCACGGTGACGTGGCCGTGGTTCACGAACTGGCGGGCGGCGAACGGGGTCATCGCGAACTTCATGCGATAGACCACCGCATCCAGGCGGCGCTCCAGCAGGTCGATCAGGTTCTCGGAGGTGTCGCCCTTCCGACGCACGGCCTCGTCATAGTACTTGCGGAACTGCTTCTCGCTGATGTTGCCGTAGTAGCCCTTGAGCTTCTGCTTGGCCATCAGCTGCACGGAGAAGTCGGACGGCTTCTGCTTGCGGCGCTGGCCGTGCTGGCCGGGGCCGTATTCGCGCTTGTTGATCGGGGACTTCGCACGGCCCCAGAGGTTCACGCCGAGGCGGCGGTTGATCTTGTACTTGCTTTCGAGGCGCTTGGTCACGAGCGCGCTCCTTTCTTCTCGGTGCGGCGACACGTTCGGGTGAACCCCGTCGTCCCGTTCCGCTTGTTGCACCGGTAGGCCCAGACCCGGACAGGTCAGGGCGGGCGCGTTCCGTATCACCGTGCTCCGCGCAAGCGGAACCGGCCGGACCGTCCACGTTCCCGGCAGTGTCGGCGGCTTCTAGAGAAGAGGCCGGACGCTGTCAAACCCGGAACGGTCACGCGCCCGACGCGTGCTCCCGCAGCGTCCGTTCCGGGATGGTCAGGGGACCGATCGGCGCGCTCCCCGGTCTCCCGCCAGCACGCGACGCGCCTCCGCGAGGTCGATCTCTCCCTCCCAGCTCGCCACCGCGACAGTCGCCACACAATTGCCGACCAGATTGCCGAGCGCGCGTGGAATGCCAGCGAACCAGTCGATCGACAGCAGCAGCACCAGGCTAATCGGCGGAATCGCCGGCAGCACCGACAGGGTCGCCGCCAGGATCACGATCGCCATGCCGGGCAAGCCATGCGCGCCCTTCGAGGTCAGCAGGGACACCGCCAAAACCAGCACGGTCTGCGCGACCGAGAGATGCGCGCCGGTCACCTGCGCCAGGAACAGCACCGACAGGCCGAGATACAGCGACAGGGCGTCCAGGTTGAACGAATACCCGGCCGGTATCACCAGCCCGACCACCTCGCGCCGGATGCCGAGCGCCCGCAGCTTCCGCATCACCTGCGGCAGCACCGCGTCGGACGAGGTAGTCGCCCCGACGACCAGCAGCTCTTCCCGGAAATAGCGCAGGAACGGCAGCATCCGCAGCCCGCACAGCCGGAGCAGGGCGCCCAGAATCCCGAACACGAACACCAGCACCGCCGCCGTGAACAGCGCGGCGAAGGCCCCCAGCCTTTCCAGCGCGCCGAAACCGAAACTGGCCGTCGTGAAGGCCATCGCCCCGAACACGCCGAGCGGCGCTGCCCGAATCACCAGCCCCATGACCCGGAACATCAGCGCCGCCACCGCGTCGATCGCGCCCGCGATCGGACGGCCGCGTTCGGGCATCCCGGCCAGGGCGATCCCCACCAGGATCGCCAGGACCAGCACCTGCAGCACGTCGTTGCGCGCGAACGCCTCCACCGGGCTGACCGGCACCAGCCGCAGCAGAAACCCGCCGATCCCGCCCTGCAACAGGGCCGAAGCACCCTTCCTGGCAGCGTCGAGCGCTGCCGGATCCAGTCCGGACAGAGCGATTCCGAGCCCCGCTCCCGGGCGGAACAGCAACGCCAGGCCGACGCCCAGCAGCAGGGCCAGCGTCGTGATCGCTTCGAAATACAGAATCGCCTTCAGCCCGACCCGGCGCAGCGTGGCCAGGCTGCCGGCGCCGACGATGCCCTGGATCACGACGCAGAACACCAGCGGACACACGATCATGGAAATCAGGCGCAGGAACAGATCGCTCAACAGCCTCGCCGCGCGGGCCTCTCCAGGCGCCGCGATGGCCAGGGCCACGCCCAGCACCATCGCGGCCACCATCTGCGCGAACAAGGAGCCGGCGACCCTGCGCGCCAGAGCAGCCCGCGCGCCGGATGGTCGTCCCCTCAACCCTGGCGCTCGTCCCGCCCGCGCAGGCGACGCCCCAGCGCCAGCTCCGTCACCACGCCGTGCAGCGTGCGCAGCTCCTGCTCCGTCACCTCGCCGCGCTGAAAGAAGTGGCGCAGATTGCGGACCATGCCGGGACGCTTGGGCAGGTTGCGCAGGAAGCCGCACGCATCCAGCTCGCGGATCAGATGGCCCATGAAGTTCTCCAGCTCGCCCTTGGTGGCGACATGGGTCTCGTTGGTCATCAACGTACGCGGCGGCGTGTCGTCGGCCGCCACCCACCATTCATACCCCATCACCATGACCGCCTGCGCCAGATTGAGCGACGAGAAGCCGGGATTGAGCGGATAGCGGATCAACGCGTCGGCGCGGGCCATGTCCTCGGTGTCGAGGCCGGCGCGCTCGGGGCCGAACAGGATGCCGGCCCGCAGATCGCGCCCGCAGATCGCGCGCAGCTCGGCCGCCCCGCCGCGCGCGGTCAGCACCGGCTTGACGACATGCCGCGGACGCGGACAGGTGGCAAAGACGTGGTGCAGATCGGCCACAGCGTCGTCCACGTCGGGATGGACCGTCGCTTCCTCCAGGATGCGGTCGGCGCCGGAGGCGGAACGCCAGGCACGCTCCTGCGGCCAACCGTCGCGCGGCGCTACCAGACGCAAATGGAACAGGCCGCCATTGGCCATGGCCCGCGCCACGCTGCCGACATTCTCCGCCAGCTGCGGCCGCACCAGGATCACCACCGGGCTGTTGCCGATCGGGGCCAAAGGCGCGCCGCTGTCGCGGCCGGTCACGCGCAGTGCTCCCGCGCGCACGACAGGCTGCATCTCCGGGCAAGCATCATGCGCGTTCCTTTAGCGCGCATCATGCGCGACGCCACGTCGTGCCGCCGGCGCCGTCTTCCAGCACCACGCCCTGCGCCAGGAGTTCTGCACGTATGGCGTCGGCACGCGCGAAATCGCGCGCCTGGCGTGCGGCGAGACGATCGGCGATCGCGCGCTCCACCAAAGCCGGGTCGATCCCGGCCTGGAACCAGGCCGACGGATCGCTCTGCAGCAAACCCAGCAGCGCCCCGCTTGCACGCAGCTCCGCGCCGGCACGCGCATCCCCGGCGAGAGCCGCATCGGCCAGGCGATGCAGCACGGCGATCGCGCCCGGCGTGTTCATGTCCTGGCACATGCTGTCGAGAAACGCTTCCGGCACGTCCGCCTGCGCAGAACCGGCCCCGGCCCCCGCCTCGGATTGGGCGATCGCGCGATAGAACCGGTCCAGCGTGCGACGCGCCTCCACCAGCCCCTCGCGCGTGAAGTTCAGCACCGAGCGGTAATGCGCGCCGAGCAAGAGAAGACGCAGCGCCTCGGCCGGATGCTCGGCCAGGATCTCGCGAATGGTGAAGAAATTGCCGAGACTTTTCGACATCTTCTCGCCATCCACCAGCAGCATGGCGTTGTGCAGCCAGATCCGGGCGAAATGCGAGCCGGGGAACCCGCACAGGCTCTGCGCGCGCTCGTTCTCGTGGTGCGGAAACAGCAGATCGTCGCCGCCGCCATGGATGTCGAAATCCTCGCCCAGATAGCGATGCGCCATGGCCGAGCACTCGATATGCCATCCGGGACGCCCCCTGCCCCACGGGCTCTCCCAGCCGGGCAGATCGGGACCGGAGGGTTTCCACAATACGAAATCGCCCGGATCGCGCTTGTAGGATGCGACCTCGACACGCGCGCCGGCCACCAGCTCCTCCGGGTCACGTCCGGAGAGCGCGCCGTATTCGGCGAAATGCGCCACCTGGAACAGAACATGCCCGTCCGCGGCGTAGGCGTGGCCGGAACCGATCAGGCGCTCGATCAGCGCGATCATCTCGCCGATATGATGCGTGGCGCGCGGCTCCACATCCGGCGGCAGGACGCCGAGCGCGGCCAGATCGGCGTGGAAATCGGCGATGGTGCCTTCGGTGAGACGATCGATCGCGATGCCGCGCTCGGCGGCGCGCGCGTTGATCTTGTCGTCCACGTCGGTAATGTTGCGAACGAAGGTGACGCGCGGATAAAGCCGGCGCAGCAGACGCACCAGGATGTCGGCGGACAGCATGGCGCGCAGGTTGCCGAGATGCGCCAGATCGTACACGGTCGGACCGCAATAATAGAGGCGGACATTCTCCGGATCGATCGGCACGAACGGCGCCGTGCGCCTCGTCTGGCTGTCATGCAGGGTCAATTGCGGCATGGCGGTTTTTTGCGTCATCGCCGCGGAACGGGCAAGCACTGTCGGATGGCGACCGAAACAACCTCCCTCCCCGCGGCGCGGCCGCAGGCGCCCTCGCGAGGCGCGGGTTCCGAGGCACGCGCCCTTCTGGCCATCGCCATTCCTCTGGCCGTGGTGAGCCTGAGCGAGATCGCCATGGGGCTTACGGACACCATCCTTCTGGGTGGGATCGGCGAGAGCGCCGTGGCCGCCGGCGGCATGGGCGGCACGTTGTTCTTCACCGTGGGCGCCACATTGCAGGGCGCGCTGATGGCAGCCGGCGTGCTGTCGGCGCAGGCGCGCGGCGGCGGCCGCGCCCATGAGGCGGCGAGCCTGTACGGCACGGCGCTGCTGCTCGGGCTGCTGCTCGCCCTGCCCGCCTTCATCCTGTTCTCGTTCATCGAACCGATCCTGCGCGCGATCGGCGAAGCGCCGTCCCTGGCGCACGATGTCGGCGTCTATCTCGGCATTCTCCGCTGGGGCACGCCGGCCTTCGTGGCGGGGATCGGGGTGATGCGGGCCATGCTGCCCGCGATCGGCCAGGAGCGCCTGCTGCTACGCGTGACGCCGGCGATGGCGGTGGCCAACGGCCTGCTGAACTACGCGCTGATCAACGGCGCCGCCGGTTTGCCCGCGCTGGGGCTGCGCGGATCGGCGCTCGCCAGCACGGTGACGCTGTGGTGCACGGTGCTGTGCCTGTTCACCCTGTTGCACGCCAGCCGGCGCCGCCGGACTCTGATCACTCCGCCATGGCCGGACTGGCGCCGCATCCTGCCGATGCTGCGCGTTGGCCTGCCGATCGCCGGCACCATCGCCGCGGAAACCAGCATGTTCTCGGTCGCCTCGCTTCTGGCGGGATTGTTCGGCGCGGCGGCAGCGGCGGCGCACCAGATCGTGCTGGCGATTGGCACGTTCACCTTCATGGTGCCGATGTCGATCGGTCAGGCCGCCAATGTGCGCACAGGTCTCGCCACCGGCGCCGGCGATCCGGTCTGGGTGCGCCGTGCGGGTTCGGTGGCGATCGCGCTCGCCGCGGGGTCGATGGCGGCGATCGGCGTGGTGCTCCTGCTCCTGCCGGGGCCGATCATCCACGGCTTTCTCGATCCGCATGTGGCGGGGAACAGGCGGGCGATCGGGCTCGCCGCGACACTGATGGCGGTGCTGGCCCTGTTCCAGGTGGTGGACGGCACCCAGGCGGCGGCGATCGGCGCCTTGCGCGGCATGGGCGACACGCGTGTGCCAATGCTGCTGGCGCTGCTGGGCTACTGGGTGGTGGCGCCGGCTCTGTGCTGGGCGCTCGCTTTTCGGCTTGGCTGGGGCGTGCTCGGGATCTGGCTGTCGCTGGCCGGCGGCCTCGCCTCCGTCGCAGCGATGATGACCGGGCGCTTCCTTCGGATCACCGGCCGGGCAACGGTCTGAAGGCGAGAGCATCGTCCTTGACGCGCGGCGGCGACGGGCGGGTCGGCGGATCGGCGGTTTTCGCCGCGCCGCCCTCCGGCGCGCCGGTTCCTCTTACCCCGAAACCAGGAGACGAGGCCCACACCGAGCGATGCTGAAGAACCGCCGCGCATGCAGCTGACCGCAGGCGCTGGCGATCTGCGGTTTCGTCACGACAGGCCGGAGCGTGGGGATATCCGCGACCTCGCCCGACCAGGACCGGCTCCCGCCGGCTGACTCTCAGCGCCAGACGATGATCCGGCCGTCGAAGCAGCCGGCGCAAACGAAAAACGCCCGCGGTGGAGACCGCGGGCGTTTGGTCGAATGCGAACGGGAGCGGAGAGAAAGCTACATCCCGCTCATACCGCTCATGTGACCGGTGGTCGGCACCGCCGGAACGTCCGGATCGGTCATGCCCTCGCTCATGGAGTGCATGATCCAGAGCGAACCTGCGATCAGAATGAAGACCACCAGGATCGCGAAGCCGAACGCGACCACGTTCCAGCGCTGCTCGGACGACGCATTCAGGTGCAGGAAGAACACCAGATGCACCATGATCTGCACCACCGCGAGGATGGTGAGGCCCGGCAGGATCCAGGACTGCGGCACGGTACCCGGCACCATCACCGGATAGAAGGCGGCGACGGTCAGGATCACCGACAGAACGAAACCGATGCCGTAGGCGCCGAACGTGCCGTGCGCCTCGCCCGAGCTGGACACATGCGTCTCGTGCGAATGCCCGTGTGTTGCAGGATGGCTCACGACTGGACCCCCACCAGATAGACGAGCGTGAACACGCAGATCCAGACGATATCGAGGAAGTGCCAGAACAGGCTCAGGCACATCAGACGGTTGATATAGACCGTGTTCAGCGGCTTACGGCCGATGGTGAGCTGCGCCATCAGCGTCGCCATCCAGATCAGGCCGCAAGTCACGTGCAGACCGTGCGTGGCGACCAGGGTGAAGAAGGCGCTGAGGAAGGCGGAGCGGTCCGGGCCGTGCCCTTCGGCCACCAGATGGTGGAACTCGTTGATCTCCATGCCGACGAAGCCGAGGCCGAGCAGGAAGGTCAGGGCGAGCCAGCCGATCACCGCGCCCAGCTTGTGGCGGTACGCGTTGATCATCGCGAAGCCGTAGGTGGACGAGCTGATCAGGAGCAAAGCGGTTTCGACCCCGACATATTTGAGGTCGAAGATGTCCTTGCCGCTGACATCCCCGGCATATTGATGACGCGCCACCGCGAAGCCCGCGAACAACGTCGCGAACAGGATGCAGTCCGTCATCAGATAGAGCCAGAAGCCGAACACGTTGTTCGGCTCGTGGGAATGATCCTCAGCGAACTCGCCGTTATGGGCGACGAGGCTGTCAGGCGACATGAGCGGGCTCCAGCTTGGCGACGCGCGCGTTATGAAGCGCCTCGATGCGCGCGACCTCGGCGGCCGGCACATAATAGTCGATGTCATCGTTGCAGGAGCGAACGATGAAGATGACGGGAACGGCGACGAGCGAGATGACCGCCAGCCACCACATATGCCAGATCAACGCAAAGCCGAGCATGCCGGCAGCCACCGCCATGAACAGCCCGGCGGGAGTGTTCCGCGGCATATGGATGTCGGAATAGACCGGGGTCTCACGCGCCTCGTGACCGCGCTTCTTGGTCTCGTTGAACGCATCCAGCGCATCGACATGCGGCAGCACGGCGAAGTTGTAGAACGGCGGCGGCGACGAAGTCGACCACTCGATCGTGCGGCCGTTCCACGGATCGCCGGTGACGTCCTGGTTCTCGTGACGCTGACGGATGGAGACGATCAGGCCGATCACCTGACAGGCGATGCCGCACAGGACCAGCAGCGCACCGACCGCCGCGATGTCGAAGAAGGGTGTCCAGGCTGGGTTGTCGTAGTGGTTCATGCGGCGCGTGGCGCCCATGAAGCCCAGCGCATAGAGCGGCATGAAAGCGACATAGAAGCCGGTGAGCCAGAACCAGAATGACGCCTTGCCCCAGCCGTCATGCAGCTTGAAGCCGGTCGCCTTGGGGAACCAGTAGGTGTAGCCAGCCATGTAGCCGAAGAACACGCCGCCGATGATCACGTTGTGGAAATGCGCGATCAGGAACAGCGAGTTGTGCAGCACCCAGTCGTTGCCCGGCAGGGCCAGCATCACGCCGGTCATGCCGCCGATCACGAAGGTGACCATGAAGCCGATCGTCCACAGCATCATGGAGGTGTACTGGATGCGGCCACGATACATCGTGAACAGCCAGTTGAAGATCTTCACGCCGGTGGGGATCGAAATGATCATCGTCGTGATGCCGAAGAAGGCGTTCACGTTGGCGCTGGAGCCCATGGTGAAGAAATGGTGCAGCCAGACGATGAAGGACAGGAAGGTGATGCAAACGGTCGCGTAGACCATCGCATTGTAACCGAACAGGCGCTTGCCGGAGAAGGTCGGAACCACTTCGGAGAACACACCGAAGGCCGGCAGGATCAGAATGTAGACCTCCGGATGGCCCCAGGCCCAGATCAGGTTCACATACATCATCTGGTTGCCACCAAGATCGTTGGTGAACCAATGCATGCCCAGATAGCGGTCCAGCGACAGCATGCCGAACGTCACCGTCAGGATCGGGAACGCGGCCATGATGAGGATGGCGGTGCAGAGGATGGTCCAGGTGAAGACCGGCATGCGCATCCAGGTCATGCCCGGGGCTCGCATCTTCACGATGGTGACGAAGAAGTTCACGCCTGTGAGCAACGTGCCCAGACCCGTAAGCTGAAGCGACCAGATATAATAGTCGACGCCCGTGCCGGGGGAGAACTTCAGCTCGGAGAGCGGCGGATAGGCGAGCCAGCCGGTCTGCCCGAATTCGCCCAGGACCAGCGAGATGTTCACCAGGATCGCGCCGGCGGCCGTCATCCAGAACGAGAACGAGTTCAGGAACGGGAACGCCACGTCGCGCGCGCCGATCTGCAGCGGCACGGCGATGTTCATCAGGCCGATCATGAACGGCATCGCCATGAAGAAGATCATGATGGTGCCGTGAGCGGTGAAGATCTGGTCGTAATGATGCGGCGGCAGGAAGCCCGGATGGCCGTCATGCGCCAACACCTGTTGGGTGCGCATCAAGATCGCATCGGAGAAGCCGCGCAGAAGCATGATCAGCGCGACGATGATGTACATCACGCCGATCTTCTTGTGATCCACCGAGGTGAGCCACTCGTGCCAGAGATAAGGCCACTTCTTCATGTAGGTGATGGTGCCGAGAACGGCGACCACCACCAGCGCCATGAAGACGCCCGCGCCCATGATGACCGGGGACTCAAGGACCGCGAGGTCCCCCCATGTCATCCTCCCGAGGAGGTCCATCGTTACTCTCCCTTCATGCCGGAGCGGAAACTCTCGGCCTTGCCAAGATACTTGGCGATGATCTCGTTAAAGAGGTTCGGCTCCACCGCCGAGAAATACTGGACCGGCGCCTTTTCTTCCGGCGCCGCGACCTTGGAATAGTTGTCAGCCTCGAGCTTGTCGGAAGAGGCGCGCACCTTGGCCACCCAATCGTTGAAGCCGGCGTCGGTTTCCGCCCGCGCGTTGAACCGCATGTCGGAGAAGCCGCGGCCGCTGTAGTTCGCCGACATGCCCGGATAGGTGCCCGGCTCGTTGGCGATCAGATGGAGCTGCGTGCGCATGCCGGCCATCGCGTAGATCTGGCTGCCGAGCTGCGGGATGAAGAAGGAGTTCATCACCGCGTCGGAGGTGATGCGGAAATCGATCGGCGTATCGGTGGGAAAGGCCACCTCGTTGATCGTGGCGATGCCCTGTTCCGGGTAGATGAACAGCCACTTCCAGTCGAGCGCGACCGCGTCGATCACCAGCGGCTTCTTGGCGCTTTCCAGCGGGCGATACGGATCAAGGGCGTGCGTGCTCGTCCAGGTCAGGTAGCCGAGGAACGCGATGATGAGCGTCGGGATACCCCAGCAGAAGATCTCGATCTTGACCGAGTGGCCCCAGTCCGGCTCGTAGCGCGCGCCGGAACCGGCCCGATAGCGCCAGGCGAAGAACAAGGTCAGCAGGATCGTCGGGATGACGATCACGAGCATGGCATAGGTCGAGTTCAGGATCAGCGACTTCTCCGCGACGCCGATCGCGCCCTTGGGGTCGAGGATCGAGTAGTTGCAACCGCCCAGCGCCAGAAGCGCCCCCAACGCCGTCGCGGGCGCGGCGCATTTCGCCACACCCCCGCGAAGGGCCCCAAACGGGGACGGTCGTTCTTGCATCATCATTCAAGCCCCTTGCCCTGCATCCGCGATCGAAAGGTCCCCAGCCTGGGCGGCTGGGTCGCGGAAACGATCCGATCACCGCGATCCGGCGCGGCGGTTGCGACGCACAATATCAAAACTGGCCCCGGACGGCCAGTTTCCAGCCACAATTTCCCGTCGGCGCGCCCTTTGCGCCGCCATGAGCTCCCGCTCAGCTCGCCGCCAGCCGCAAACGTCCCGCCACGCGCTCGTGGCCCATCAGCGGCAGCAGATCGCGCAATTCCGGTCCCTGCTCCTCGCCGGTCAGGGCCAGACGCAACGGCAGGAACAAAGCCTTCCCCTTGCGGCCGCTCGCCTCGCGTAGCGCCGCGGTCCAGTTTGGCCAGGTTGCCTCCGACCAGGGAGCCTCCGCCGTATCGGGCGGAAGGAGCTCCAGCGCCTGCAACAGGAAGGCGGATTCTCCATCCTGGACCGGCGGCACGATGGCGCCTCCGACCACATCCCACCAGTGACGAAGCTCGACCAGCATATCGACATTGCCGCGCACGGCGAGCCAGAACGCCTCCGTGGCGCCCTCCGGCAGCCGGTCGCGCACCGCCTCGAACGGGGTCAGATGCATGGTGCGCCGGTTCAGGGCCAGAAGCTGGCGCATGTCGAACCGGGCCGGCGACTTGGACACGTGCCGGACGTCGTAGGTCTCGGCAAGCTCCGCGAAGCTCAGCGGCTGCGGATCCTCCGAGGAGCCGAGGCGGGCCAGATAGGACACCACCGCGGCGGGCTCGAGCCCGTCCTGGCGTAGCGCGCGCAGCGACAGCCCCTCGAACCGCTTGCTGAGCTTGCCGCCCGCCTCGTCGAGCAGCAGCGGCAGATGCGCGAAGGTGAAGCGGTCCGCGCGGCCACCGAGAGCCTGGACGATGTCCAGCTGCACGCCCGTGTTGGTGACATGATCCTCGCCACGCAGCACATGCGTGATGCCGAGCTCCAGATCGTCGACCACGGAGGCCAGGGTATAGAGCACGGTTCCGTCGGCACGGATCAGCACCGGATCGGAAATGGCGGTGAGCTTCACCTGGCTCGGACCCTGCACCAGATCGGTCCAGGCGGCATGGCCGTCCGACAGGCGGAAGCGCCAGTATGGACGCTTGCCGTTGGCCTCCGCCTGGGCACGCTGCTCGGGCGTCAGCTTGAGCATGGCGCGATCGTAGATCGGCGGCCGGTTCTGGCGCAGACGCATCTCGCGCTTGGCGCGCAACTCGTCCTCGCTCTCGAAGCAAGGATAAAGCCTGCCGCTCTGCTTCAGCGTCTCCGCCGCCGCCTCGTAGCGGGCGATGCGGTCGGACTGGCGCACGAGCTCGTCCCATTCGAGACCGAGCCAGCGCAGATCCTGCTCGATGCCGGCGGCGTATTCCTCGCGCGAGCGTTCGGCATCGGTATCGTCGATGCGCAGCATGAACCGGCCGCCATAGCGCCGGGCATGGAGCGCGTTGGCGATCGCCTGACGCGCATTGCCGACATGCAGAAGTCCGGTCGGGCTGGGAGCGAAGCGCAGCTTCATCGCGGATCCGCTTCCCCTTCGTCGTCCTCGTCCGCATCGCCCTCGGCCAGGCGTGGGTCGATGGACCGCCAGTCACGCTCGATCTCGGAGCCGGGATGGGAGGCGAACTCGTCCAGCTCGTTGGCGGACCGCCAGCCCTGCTCAGCCGCGTCGATCACTTCGGCGTCCTCTCCATAGGCGAACCAGGCCGCCAGCACGTCGCGTGCGCCCTGCCCCGGCACCCGGCACCGCTCCAGGCTGTCGCGCACATAGGCGCGACAGAACGCATTGGCGAGCTGAAGAGTGGGAAAACCCTTCACTTCTTCGACGGTGTTATCCTCGGAGGCGCCCGACAGGTCGATGATCCGGACCCGCCAGCCGCCTTCGGGCGCGAACAGCTCGTCGCTCATCCCGCCGTCCCGTCCTCTTTGCGCAACAGGAACTCCCGTCCGATCTTCACCCGCGGCACCCCGTCATAGGCGACGATGTCGGCCGTGGCGTAGGTCTCACTCCAGGAATCGGGAATGAAGCTGCCGGTGCCGACCACGTCGATGGGCGCGTGGGCATCGGCCATCACGCGGCACTTGTCCACCCCGAAACCGGACGAAACGACGATCCGCACACGCGGGAAGCCGTTTTCGTCCAGAGCCTCGCGCATGCGCCAGATTGCCGCCGCCGATACGCCGGTGCCGACCAGATGCCGCAGCTCGGTTTCGCTGCGATAGCGGCGAATGGCGCCGGGCGCGCGCCGCTCGATCACCGCATAGGAGCGCTGCGGATCGAGCCCTTCCAGGAACCGCCCGCCATGCGTGTCCAGACGCACCGCCACCCGCCCTTCCGCGGCGAGCTCAGGGAAGCGCCGGCAGACCGCCAGCGCGTCTGTGATCTCCCGGCCGAAATAGTCCACCAGCACGGTCAGGTCCTGGTCCGGGAAGGTGTCGCGAAACATCTCCGCGGCACGGAGCGTGGAGCCGGCATAGCCGATCAGGGCGTGCGGCATGGTCCCGAAACCGGCGGAGGCACCATAGAAATGCGCCGTCGCGTCATTGGCGCCGCCGATGAAGCCGAGCGCGCCCTCGCGTTTGGCGGCCTCCGATCCGACGGCAGCGGCGTAGGCCATCATCTCCTGCATGTCGAAGCCGGCGCAGTGCCGCGCTTCCATGGCCAGGAAACGGGTGCCGGGCAGTGCCAGGCACATCTGATAGGCGTTGTGCGCGGCGACGCAGACCGAACCCAGACGCTGCAGCAGCAGCGTTTCCAGATCGGCCAGGCCGGCGAAGGAACCGGTCACGTAGAGCAGCGGCTCGCCGGCGCCGACCCAGTCGCCTTCGGCGAACCGGCACTCGCAATCGATCTCCAGGCCGCGCGCGCCGGCCACCGCGCGCAGCCAGTCCAGCATCAACCCGTGCGCGGCGATTACCGGCCGGCGCAGGAACAGCGCATAGGTGACGCGGGCATCGCCGAAGCGAGTGACGATGGCCCTGGTGCGGTTGAAATACGCGTCCGTGCGCGCGGCGATGTCGCGGTCGTCGATGCCGGGGACGCTCACGGAGCGGAAACCCGCCGCCGCGCCGTGAGCTCCTCCGCGACCAGGAACGCCATTTCCAGCGACTGCTCCGCGTTGAGGCGCGGGTCGCAGAAAGTCTCGTAGCGATCGCCCAGATCGGCCTCGGTGAGACGATGCGCGCCACCCACGCATTCGGTCACGTCCTGGCCGGTCATCTCCACGTGGATGCCGCCCGGGATCGCGCCTTCCGCCGCGAAAGCGTCGAAGAAACCGCGCAGCTCGGCCAGGATGGCGTCGAAGGATCGCGTCTTGATCTTGCTGGCGGTGCTGATCGTGTTGCCGTGCATCGGATCGCACAGCCAGACCACTTTCCGGCCGGAGCGCCGCACGGCCTTGAGCAGCGGCGGCAGGTGTTTGGACACGCCTTCCGCGCCCATGCGGCTGATCAGCGTGAGCCGGCCGGCCTCATCCTCCGGATTGAGGATATCGATCAGGCGCAGCAGGTCGTCCACCTGGGTGGTCGGGCCGACCTTCAGGCCGAGCGGATTGCGCACGCCGCGCAGGAACTCGACATGGGCGCCGTCCGGCTGACGGGTGCGGTCGCCGATCCAGAGGAAATGCGCCGAACAATCGTACCAATCGCCGGTAGTGGAATCGACTCGGGTCAGCGCCTGCTCGTAGGGCAGCAGCAGCGCCTCGTGCGAGGTGTAGAACTCGGTCTCGGTCATCTGCGGCGCCTGCCCCATGCCGCAGGCGCTCATGAAATCGAGCGTCTCGTCGATGCGCTGCGCCAGGTTCTGGTAGCGCGCCGCCAGCGGCGAGCGCTCCACGAAGCCCAGATTCCAGCGATGCACCTGGTGCAGATTGGCATAGCCGCCGCCGGCGAAGGCGCGCAGCAGGTTGAGCGTGCCGGCGGACTGGAAATAGCCGGTCTCCATGCGCACCGGGTCCGGCACGCGCGACGCCTCGTCGAAGGCCGAGCCGTTGATGATGTCGCCGCGATAGGACGGCAGGCTGACCCCGTTCACGGTCTCGTTGTCCGAGGAGCGCGGCTTGGCGAACTGCCCGGCCATGCGGCCCAGCTTCACCACCGGCACCTTGGCGCCGAAGGTCAGCACCACGGCCATCTGCAGCAGCACGCGGAACGTGTCGCGGATCACGTCGGCGGTGAACTCGCCGAAGCTTTCGGCGCAGGCGCCGCCCTGCAAAACGAAGGCGCGGCCTTCGGCGGCCAAAGCGAGCTGCTGCTTCAGGCGCCGCGCCTCGCCGGCGAACACCAGCGGCGGATAGGCGCGCAGCCGCGCTTCGACCCGCTCCAGCGCGGCCTGGTCGGGATAGGACGGCATCTGCCGCACCGGGCAGGCGCGCCAGCCGGACGGAGTCCAGGCCGGGAGGGCGTTACCTGTCTCGGAAAGAACGGCGCTCATGGGTGTGTCTTCTCTGCTCAACGGCGGCTCAGTCCGCGTTTATCCACGCAAAGCCGCCGAACGGGAAGCGACGGGGATTCAGGGCAGCCGTGAAACCCGCCGGAAGGTGAGGTTCAGCCTGCATGCGCCGGTCGCGGGATGGATCCCCGGCTTGAGGGGGGCAATGCCGTGGAAAGCGAGCCGGGCGGGACCGCCCCAGACCGCGACATCGCCATGCGACAAACGGAAGCGCCGCACCGGATCATCGCGACGCAGACCGCCGAACAGGAATACCGCCGGCAGACCCAGCGAGACCGAGACGATCGGAGCGTCAAGATCGCCCTCGTCGCGGTCCTGATGCAGGGACAGGCGCGCCCCGGGCTCGTAGCGGTTGATCAGGACGCATTCGGGAGCGAATTGCGGAAAGCCGCCCGCTTCGGCGGCCGACGCTGCGATGCGGAGAAAGGTGGCCGGGATCGGCGGCCAGGGCAGCCCGGTCAGCGGATCGGCGGCCACGTAGCGATAGCCGGAGCGGTCGCTGTGCCAGCCGAGCGAGCCCGCATTGGTCATCGCCACCGACATCACGGCGCCGCCGGGAGTGCCAAGATGGCGGAACGCGGCGCGCATCGCGATCGACCCGGCGTCGGCGATCAGCGCATCCGCATCGGCGCGGGCGAATCCCGGCAGCAGGACGGCCCCGGGCGCCGGCGGAACCGGCGTCTCGTCCGGAGTCAGCGCGTCGAAAAGATCCATGCGGCCGCCCCCATCGAGCCCGCGACGCTTCAGCCCATCATGCTGCCCGTCCTGATGAAGCGGGCGTGCCAGGACAGCGCCTCCTCCGGCAGGGACGGCGCATGCTTGCCGTAGCTGGTGGCCAGGGCACGGGCGTAGTAGTCGCGCAGCGCATCGCGATACAGCGGATGGGCGCAGCGCTCGATCACCAGCTCCGCGCGGCGGCGCGGCGCCAGGCCCCGCAGGTCGGCGAGGCCCTGTTCGGTCACCAGCACCGCCACGTCCTGCATGATGTGATCCACATGCGCCACCTGCGGGACGATGGCCGAGATCGCCCCGCCCTTGGCGGTGGACGGGGTCACGAAGATCGAGATCGACGCGTTGCGGGCGAAATCGCCCGATCCGCCGATGCCGTTCTGGATCGCCGATCCCATCACGCAGGTCGAGTTCACGTTGCCGTAGATATCGGCCTCGATCAGCCCGTTGGTGGCGATGCAGCCGAGCCTTCGGACAGCTCGGGGTGGTTGCTGATCTCCTGCGGCCGCAGGATGATCTTGTCGCGATAGCGCGGCATGTTCTCGTTGATCCGCGCCGCCGCCCCCGGGCTGAGCGAGAACGCTGTGGCGGAGGCGACGCGCAGCCTTCCGCTGTCGATCAGGTCGAGCAGCCCGTCCTGGATCACCTCCGTATAGGCGGTGAGGTTGTGGAACGGGCCGTCCACCAGGCCGGCGAGCACGGCATTGGCGATGTTGCCGACGCCCGATTGCAGCGGCAGCAGCGATTCCGGCAGCCTGCCGCGGGCGACTTCATGGCCCAGGAATTCGAGCAGGTGCCCGGCGATCGCGCGCGCGGTGTCGTCCGGCGGCGAGAACGGCAGGTTGCGGTCCGGGGCGTCGGTCTCCACGATCGCCACGATCTTTTCGGGATCGCAGCGCAGGAACGGCTCGCCGATACGGTCGTCCGGTCGCACCAGCGGGATCGGCACGCGATCGGGCGGCAGGCGGGTGCCGTAATAGATATCGTGCATCCCTTCGAGCGCCGCGTTCTGCCAGCGATTGACCTCGATGATGACCTTGCCTGCGCAGTCGAGCCATGTCTTGTTGTTGCCCACCGAGGAGGACGGGATCAGCGACCCGTCGGCGCGAATGCCGGACACCTCCACGACGGCGACGTCGAGCGGACCCAGCGCGCCGCGCCAGGCCATCGGCGCGACCTGGCTCAGATGCATGTCGAGATAGTCCATCTCGCCGCGATTGATGCGCGATCGGGCGATCGGGTCGCCGTTATAGGGCAGGCGCAGCTCGATCCCGTCCGCATTGGCCAGGACGCCGTCCAGTTCCGGCCCGGTGGATGCGCCGGTCCAGATCTTCACCCGCATCGGCCGGCCCGCGGCACGCTCCGTCTCCATCCTGGCGGCGAGCGCGGTCGGCACCGCCTTCGGATAGCCTGCGCCGGTGAATCCGCTCATGCCGAGGGTCATGCCGTTCTCGATCAGCGCGGCGGCATCTTCCGCGGACATGATCCTGGATCTGAGTTGGGCTGCGGCGATGCGCTCGGTCATCATCCTCTCCTGCCACCGGTGGTCCCGGCGGCGCTTGTTGTCGCTGGCAGCATACCGTCGCGGCCGCGCCAGCCTTCGGGCTCGTCCGTCGCAGTGTGCCCGCGCCCTCTGTCGCGAACCAGAAGCGCGCCGCCGGCAGAGGCGTTTTTTCGGCCGAGACCGTATCCCGAGCGAGACATTCCACCCGACCCGTTCGGACCGTTCGGCCGCTCCCCCGCCCCCGTCTCGCCGCACCATGTCGCCGCCGGCGGCGCCGCTCTATGCTGCGCCATGCCGTTTCTGCTGCTGCTCGGCGCGATCCTCGCCGAAACCGTCGCCACCCTGTCGCTCAAGGCGTCGAACGGGTTCTCGCGCCCGGGGCCGTCCGCGCTTTCGGTCGCGGGCTACGCGATCGCGTTCTTCCTGCTCTCGCTGACTCTGCGCACCGTTCCGGTCGGCATCGCCTACGCCATCTGGTCCGGCGTCGGCATCGTGCTGGTCAGCCTGTTCGGCCGCCTGCTGTTCGGCCAGACGCTGGATGCGCCGGCCCTGGCCGGGATCGGGCTGATCCTGGCCGGGGTGCTGGTGATCCAGTTGCTGTCGCGCGGTGGTGGAGCGCATTGATGAGAAGAATCTTCTTTTTCTGAAGAAAAAGAAGCAAAAAGACTTTTATCCGTTTAGTTCGGAGAACCGGTAGGGCATCGAACAGAACAACCGATAGCTAGATATTTTTCTCGAGAAAGATTAAGGAGCTATCGGGCAGGATCGTATCGCAGCCGACCCGCGATGCGTGCCGGGCCGCCGACATCGTCCGGGTGATTGATCCCGTCCATCACCGGAACCTCGGCGAAATCGAACGGGCTGCATCCATCCAGACAAGCGACGTTCACCGCGAAGCCATGCGGATCGGACCGCCGCCGCAGATGCGTATGGATGCCACAGCGCGCGCAGAAAAAATGCTCCGCCGCCATGGTGTTGAAGCGATAGCAGCTCAGCACGTCGCCGCCCTGCGTGATCCGAAGCTCGGCGGGGGCCACCACAGCGCCTCGCATCCGGCAGAACGAGCAGTTGCAGCGGCGCAGACCGGCGAAGCCCGCATCCAGGATCGCGTCGAAGCACACCGCGCCGCAATGGCATCGCCCATGACGCAGCACCGTTCCCGACTTCATCCCGTCACGCTCCGCTTTGGTGCGACAGCGGGCAACCGCCCGCCCAGAAAGGGCCGTAGCAACAGCGCCAGCGGCACGATCGAGAACGCCGTGAGCGCCGAGGCCAGCACGCCGATCCCCCGGGTGCTGTGGTCGGCCAGCATGCCGTAGAGGATCGGCGCGACGCCGCCGGAACCGATCACCCCGGTATAGAAGATCGCGAAGGCCTGTCCCGCATCGCCGCGCGCCAGTTCCGGGACGCTGCCATACAGCACCGAAGACGTGCCATTCAGCACCACGCCCAGTAGCGGCAGCAGGATCAGCATCGGTACCAGGGGCGCGAACAGCGTCGCGGCGATCAGGAGTGCCGTCGCCGTCTCCGTCGCGATCACGCAGCCGACCACCCCGAGCCGTTCCCCGAGCCAGGCGCAGCTCGCCTTGCCGAATGCGCCGCCCACGAACAGCAACGCGAAGGCGAGGCCGACCGCACCGGATCCGCCAGCCCGCCCGTGCACCAGGAAGGGCAGAAACAGCAGATAGCCCATGCGCGTCGCCGTATCGAGCACGCCGATCACGAACAAGACGCCGAACCCGCCCTTGCCCCGGCCGGCGCGCGCAGCGACGGCCGACGGATCAGCCGCCACCCGATGCGGGATCAAGGGCGCGACCGCGGCCGCCAGGATGAGCCCTGCGATCGCCACCATCCCCAGGAGCGGACGCCACGACAGCAGCGGCAACGACACTGCTATCGCCGCCGGCAGTGCCGATTTTCCTAGATCGCCGGCAAAATTATACAGCCCGAGCGGCCGGCGTGCCGACGCGCCGAAACTGTCCGCAACCAGCATCGAACCACGCGGGTGCTGGATGCTGGAGCCGATCCCGGCCAGCACGAGGCCGATGCACAGGCTGGCGAGGCCGAACGGCAGCGCCATGACCAGCAGACCCGCCGATGCGACGACGCTCGACGCGGTCAGCGCGACGCGCGGGGACACGCCGCGGAGGGCGCGATCGGCCGGGATCTGCAGCCCGCCCATGGTCGCGTAGTAGAGCCCGCGAAGCCCGGCGAGGCCGGCATAGGACAATCCGAACTGCACCTGCCAGACCGGGAGAAATGCATAAAGGCCGTCCGTGTAGCCGTCATGCAGCGCGTGCGTCAGGCAGGCGGCGATCAGCCCGCGCCTCCGCACCGCGCGGGGTTGGGACAGTTCGGGCCGTTCTGCTGCCGGAAGAAGGGACGCGCCGCTCATGCTTCGACCCTGCACAACGGAGCCAGCCGCAACAAGACGGGATTTACTGACGGCTGGCATTAGTTTTACTGAAGGATGATGCGACGCCTCCCGCCCCTCGGTGCCTTGCGCGTGTTCGAGGTGGCGGCGCGCAGCCGGTCCTTCGCCGAAGCTGCCGCCGAGCTTGGGGTCACGCAGGGCGCGGTCAGCCAGCAGATCGCCCTTCTCGAAAACTGGCTTGGACGAAAGCTGTTCAGCCGGGTCGGCCGCCGTATGGCGGCGACCCCGGCGGCGCGGATCCTAGCCGCCGAGGTGGGGCTGTCGTTCGACCGGCTGGCGGTTGCGGCGGAAGCCTGCGAGCGGCCCGATGCGAGACGCATCCTGCGCGTCAGTGCGCCGACCAGTTTCGCCATGCGCTGGCTGATCCCTCGTCTCGATCGCTTCCACGCCATCCAGCCGGACATCGAGATCGTGGTGGGCACCGTCTCCACCGTGGTCGAGGAGCTTCGCGGCGGGTTCGAGGTTGCAATCAGGCGCGGCACCGGCCGGCCGGATGCCTGGCCCGAATATCACGCCGTGCCGGTGCTGGAGACCGAGAACACACCGATCATGAGCCCGGCGCTCTTTGCCAGGCGCCCGATCCTTCGCGCCGCGGACCTCGCGGGCCATACCCTGCTCGGCAGCGAGACGCGCGCCGGGGAGTGGGCGTCCTGGATGGATGCGGCCGGTCTCGGGAAGCTGCCGGACCTGCCGCGCCGGACGTTCGATCATTTCTTCGTCGCGCGGCAGGCGGTGGAGGACGGGCTCGGCGTCGGCATCGGCCCGCTGCCGATGCTGTCGCTCGACATTGCCCGCAACCGGCTCATGGCCCCGCTGCCGCTGATCCGGGCGACCCCCACGCGCTTTCTCGCTCTGCTTCCGAGGCGCGACGATCCGGGTTCGGTGGCGTCCCGCTTCGTCGCCTGGCTCGCCGGGCAGCAGCACGAACCGCCACCGGGCGACGAGGATTGACCCCGGAACGCGAGAGCCGGACGACGCGCGGCCATCCCGGTCCGACGAGAAACCCGGCGACCGTTCTCAGCCCAGCAGCGACGCCTCGGCATGGCGCTCCACCAGCGTCGTGCTGGCGGGATTGAGACCCTGCACCGCCACCGTGATGCCGCGTCGGCGATAACCGGCGACCACGCTCTCCAGGGCGCCCACGGCGGTGATGTCCCAGAGATGCGCATCCGACAGGTCGATATGCACGTGTCGCGCCGTTTCGTCGGGCCGGAACTGCTCGGCGAACTGGTCGGCGGAGGCGAAGAAGACCTGCCCGCGCACGACATAGAAGCGCGTGTCGGTCGCCGGGTCGAAACGACTCTCGACCGTCATCAGGCGCGTGACCTTGAAGGCGAAGAACACGCCGCTGAGCAGCACGCCGACCACCACGCCGATGGCGAGATCCGAGGTGGCGACCACCACGGCGACGGTGGCCAGCATCACCATGCTCGACGTGCGCGGGTGCTGCACCAGGTCGCGCAGCGATCCCCAGGAGAAGGTCGAGACACTGACCATGATCATGATCGCGACCAGGGCTGCGACCGGCACCTGCGCCAGCCAGGGCCGCAGGATCACCGTCAGCAGCAGCAGGAACGCGCCGGCGACGAAGGTGGACACGCGGCCGCGGCCGCCATAGCGCACATTGCCGACGGTCTGGCCGATCATGCCGCAGCCGGCGATGCCGCCGAACAGCCCCGCGGCGATGTTGGCGAGACCGAGCCCGGTGCATTCGCGCCTCTTGTCAGAGCGCGTCTCGGTCAGCTCGTCCACCACGCTGGCGGTCATCATGGATTCCAGCAGCCCGACCACGGCCATCGCCAGCGCATAGGGCGCGACGATGCCGAGCGTCTGCCAGTCCAGCTTCAGATGCGGCCAATGCAGCCCGGGCAGGGAGGACGGCAGGCGGCCGAGATCGGCCACGGTGCGCAGATGCATCGGCACCAGAAGCGACGCCACCGTGAGCACGGCGATGCAGATCAGCGGCGACGGGATCACGGTGGTGAAACGCGGGACGCCGTAGATCAGCACCAGGCCGCCCGCGATCATCGCCAGATTCTGCCAGCCGAAACCGGGACCGAACCCCCCATGCGGGCCGACGATCTGCGGAAGCTGCGCGGAGAAGATCAGGATCGCCAGCGCATTGACGAAGCCGGTCCGCACCGAGCGCGACACGTAGCGCATCAGCACATGCAGCTTCAGGAGGCCGAACACCACCTGGAACAGCCCGGCGAGCAGGGTGGCGGCCAGCAGGTCATCGAGCCCGTGCGCCCGCATGAGGGCGGCGGCAACCAGGGCGACCGAGCCTGCAGCACCCGAGATCATCGCCGGGCGGCCACCTGTGACGGCGATCACCACGCCGATCACGAAGGAGGCGAACAGCCCCACCTCCGGATCGACGCCGGCGACGAAAGAGAATGCGATCACCTCCGGGATGAGCGCGAAGGTGCCGACCATGCCGGCCAAAATTTCGGTGCGAAGCGAACGGAACATGGAGTGCCTCATCGGCGAGGCGGCGCACGCGCGCCGCCATGCAGCGCGGGCGCAAGGCCGAACGCCGCGAACGGGAGACGACCTGTCTCCCCGCGCATAGGGGCGGAAAGCCCTTTTTGCGTGCGCGCTATGGCACGGTGCGGGTCACGGTGCGCATGGTGACGAATTCCTCAGCCGAGGTCGGGTGCAGCCCGATGGTGCGGTCGAAATCGCCCTTGGTGAGGCCGGCGGTCACAGCCACGGCGACGCCCTGCATCATCTCCGGCGTGTCGTCGCCGATCATGTGCGCCCCGACCACGCGCTGGCTTTCCTTGTCCACCACGAGCTTCATCAGCGTCTTGCGGTCCCGCCCGGTCAGGGCATGGCGCATCGGAGTGAAGCGGGTGACGTAGATGTCGGCCGGGCCCTTGGCCACCGCCTCGCCTTCGGTAAGCCCGACGCTGGCCAAAGGCGGGGAGAAGAACACCGCCTTCGGCGTGGTCTCGAAGCTCCAGTCGCGCTTGCCGTCACCGAACAGACGCTCGGCGAGGATATGACCCTCGGCGATCGCGACCGGCGTCAGATTGAGCGTGTTGGCCACGTCGCCCAGGGCATAGATCCCGGGCACGCCGGTCTGTCTGTCCGGGCCGACCTTGATCCGTCCCTCCGCATCGGTTTCGACCCCCGCCTTGTCCAGGCCGATCCCATCCGTGTTGGGCGCGCGGCCGACGGCGAAGAACACCAGATCGGTGTCCCAGCTCATCCCGTCATTCAGCGTGACGCGTTTCGCGGCGCCCGCTTCCTCGACCTTGTGCAGGGTCTTGCTGCAATGGATGCGGATGCCGCGCGCCGCGATCGCGTCGGCCAGCGCCATCCGCAGATCCTCGTCGAAACCGCGCAGCGGCAGGGCCTGGCGATAGATCAGGTCCACCTCGGAGCCGAGCCCGGCGAAGATCCCGGCGAACTCGACGCCGATATAGCCGCCACCGACGATGGTAACGCGCTTCGGCCGCTCGGGCAGGAAGAAGGCCTCGTCCGAGGTGATGCCGAGCGCGTCGCCCTCGATATGCGGCTGCTTCATCGGCTTGCCGCCGGTGGCGATGACGATGCGCTCCGCGGTGACGCGCCTCGGCTCGAAATCCGGGTCGAGCGGGCCCGGCTCCAGAACGAGCGTGTGCGCGTCCTCGAAGCGGGCATAGGCCTCGAACATGGTGACGCCGGCATTGCCGAGCATGCGTTCATAGGCGCCGTTCAGGCGGCTGATCTCGCGATCCTTCGCCTCGATCAGCCTGCGCCAGTCATGGTCGCCCCGCTCCGTCTGCCAGCCGAAGCCGCGCGCATCCTCGACCTGCCCGCCATACTCGCTGGCCTGCACCAGCAGCTTCTTGGGCACGCAGCCGACATTGACGCAGGTTCCGCCCCAGTGGCGGCCCTCCGCGATGGCGACGCGCGCGCCGTGACCGCCGGCGATGCGGGCGCAGCGCACCCCGCCGGAGCCACCGCCGATGACGAACAGGTCGAAATCATACTGCATCGGGAAGACCTATTTCTCGGCGAATGCCTTCTCGACCACATAGGCACCGGGGCGGGAATTATTGCCTTCGTCGAAGCCGCGCTCTTCCAGCATCTGCTTCAGATCGGCCAGCATGGCCTCGCTGCCGCAGATCATGACGCGGTCGTGCTCGGGGTCGATCGGATCGATGTTCAGGTCGGTGAACATCTTGCCGCTCTCGATGAGGTCGGTGAGGCGGCCGGTGGTCTGGTATTCCTCGCGGGTCACGGTCGGGTAGTAGAGCAGCTTCGCGGCCACGTCCTCGCCCAGGAACTCGTCCTTCGGCAGTTCGTGGCGGATGCGATTGGCGTAGGCGAGTTCGCCGGAGACGCGAACGCCATGCGCCAAAATCACGCGATCGAAACGCTCATAGACCGCCGGGTCCTTGATCAGCGCCATGAACGGGGCGAGGCCGGTGCCGGTCGCCAGCAGATAGAGGTTCCGGCCAGGCCGGAGATTATCGACCAGCAGCGTGCCGACGGGCTTGCGGCCGACCAGCACGATGTCTCCCGGCACGATCTTGCAGAGCTGCGAGGTAAGCGGGCCGTCCGGCACCATGATGCTGAGGAATTCGAGCTGTTCCTCGTAATTGGCCGAGGCGATCGAATAGGCACGCAGCAGCGGCTTGCCGTCCAGTTCCAGGCCGATCATGGCGAACTGGCCGTTCTCGAACCGCAGCGACGGATCGCGCGTGGTGGTGAAGGAGAACAGCCGGTCGGTCCAGCGCGTCACGGTCAGCACCGTTTCCGCGTTCAGATGGCCGTAGGTCTTGGTAGGGGGCGCCAGCACGGACGTTGCGTGATCGAGTACCGTGTCGGACATTCCGTTCATGCTCCATTTCTTCGCCGCCGGTGCCGCCCTGGGTCCGGCTCCGGCGTATGGCCGGTCGTTCCGCCGCCATGCTGCAACGCCGCATCACATAGGTGAGCCGGCGCGCTCCTGCCAGCATAAAGCTGTCATGACAGCGTCCAGCCCCGCCCAATGGTCGATCGGATGACCGGGTCTCCGCAATTCCCTGCCCCGCGCGATCCGGTCGCGGGCATAGCTCCGGGGGACGGTCCGGGGCCGGCCCTCGATCCGGTTCTGGCGGTCAGACGGCTGCTGGGGGCGAGCTGCCCGGTGCTGGAGCCGGGCCATGTCTGGCTCGCCGGGGCCGGGCCGGGCGATCGCGGCCATCTGACCCTGCATGCGCTGTGCGGGCTGATCCAGGCGGATGTGATCGTGTTCGACGCACTGGTCGACCCCGGCGTGCTGGAGCTGGCGCGTCCGGAGGCGGTGCTGGAGTTCGCCGGCAAGCGCGGCGGACGGCCCTCGGTGCACCAGAGCGATATCTCCGCCCGCCTGGTGGCGCTGGCGCGGGACGGCAAGCGGGTGCTGCGCCTGAAGGGCGGCGATCCCTACGTGTTCGGACGCGGGGCCGAGGAAGCGCTGATCCTGGCGCGCGAGACCGTGCCGTTCCGGATCGTGCCCGGCCTCACCGCCGGGCTGGCCGGCCTGGCCGCGGCAGGCATTCCGGCGACGATGCGCGGCGTGAACCAGGCGATCCTGCTCGCCACCGGGCATAGCGCCGAGGGCGAGGCCGATCCCGTGTCCGGTCTCGACTGGGAGGCGATCGCCCGGCTCGACCAGCCGGTGGTGCTCTACATGGCCGTGCGCAATCTCGCCGCGATCGCCACGCGGCTCAGGGGTGGCGGGATGGACGGCGCGATGCCGGCGGCGGCGATCTCCCGCGCGGCGACGCCGGACCAGCGAATCCTGGTGGGCACGCTGGACACGCTGCCGGGGCTGCTGGAGCAGGATCGTCTGCCCACCCCGGCGCTGATCGTGATCGGCCGGATCGTCTCGGCGCGTGATGCGCTGCTCGGCCTGGCCGCGCAGGCGCAAGCGATGATCGCGGATTAGCGGAAGCGGCGCCCGCTCAGCCGGAAGCGCGCTCCCACAGAATATCGGCCCTCCCGTCATCGTTCAGATGGCGGGCCAGGACGAAGCAGTAATCGGACAGCCGGTTTAGCGTCTGCACCACCAGCGGGTTGACGGTTTCCGCCGATGCGAGCGTCACGACCCGGCGCTCCGCGCGGCGGACGATCGCCCGCACGAGATGCGCCTGCGCGGCGGCCAAACTGCCGCCCGGCAGGACGAAACTGTCCAGAGGCAGCTGGGCTTGGGCCATCCGGTCGATCTCCGCGTCCAGAAAGGCCAGCAGCGCGTCGCCCAGACGGAAGCGCCCGTCCACGCCGGGAATGCAGAGATCGCCGCCGAGATCGAACAGCCCGTTCTGGATCCGCCGCAGCGCCGCCGCCTGGTCGGGACGGTCGTCGAGATGGGCGCGCAGCACGCCCAGCGCCGAATTGGCCTCGTCCACCGTGCCGTAGGCTTCCACCCGCACCGCGTCCTTGGCGGCGCGGGTTCCATCGCCGAGGCTGGTGAGGCCGGCATCGCCGCTGCGGGTGACGACCTGGTCGATCCGGATCGGCATCGCTCAGTTCTCGATGGTCTGGATGACCTCGAAACCCTCGAATTGCGGGCCGCCGAGATACATGGCGCGCCGCTCGGGATTGCCGGCGCGGCTATGGGCGGCGCGGAACTGCTCGGAGCGGGTCCAGCCCTCGAAATCGGCCTTGGAGGACCAGATCGTGTGCGAGGAATACAGCACATGGTCGTCCGCCGCCGGGCCACGCAGCAGGTGGAACGCCTCGAAGCCCGGCACGCCGCGCAGGAACACCTCGCGGTCGAGCCACATGCGCTCGAACTCCTCCGTCGCATCCGGCAGGACGCGAAACCGGTTCATGGCAATGAACATCCAAACCCTCCGGACCCGGAAACGGAAACGCCGCCCCCGCGCAAGCGGGGACGGCGTCGATCATCTCCCCATCACGTGGACGGGGAAAGCCGCTTAGTTGCTGCTCGACGCGGCGTGGTGATGGTGGCGCATCCGACGCTGCGCATGAGCGACCAGCGCCTGCGCGTCCGTGAGATGCTGCTGCACGGTCGGCAGCGTATCGGCCGCGAACTTCTTTAGCTCCGGATCGGTGCCGTTGGTGGCCTCGTTCTGGAACAGGGTGACCATCTCCTGATGGTCGGCGATCTGGTCGGCAATGTATTCCCGATCGAACGCGTGGCCCTTGAGCGCCTTCAGATCATTCTCCTGCTTCATCTGCACGTCGCTGATGTCGGCCGGGAGCGTGACGTTCTTGGACGCGGCGATCTGCTTCAGCTGATCGTCGGCGGCGGTGTGATCCGTCACCATCTTGTTGGCGTAGGCCTTGACCTTCGGGTTGCGGGCCATGCTCAGGGCCAGCTGCGCTTCCTGGATTTCCGCCATGCCGCCCTGCGCGGCGGAGGTGACGAAGCTCGCATCGGCGGCGGCCAGCGGCGGGGGCGCGGGCGGGGCCGGCGTCGGGGCCGGGGTGTTGTCGGCACAAGCGGCGACGGGCAGGACGGCAAGGGCGAAGGCCCAGCGAGCATAGCGGTTCATGTAGGATCCTCGTCGTCGGGGACCGGGCGAAGTTGTTCCGCCCCGCGACTTCCCCGGGTTTGGGCCGTGTAACGCAGGGTTGTGGCCGGCGTTCGTTGGACGCGCGGAAATTATTGCACCCCCGTCAGGCGCGCATGCGCTCCACGGCCTCGACCAGGGCCCGTCTCGTTCCGGGCTCCAGGGCGGAGTGACCCGCATCCGGAACCATGGTGAGCCGGGCGCCGGGCCATCTCGCGGCAAGATCGTACGCGCTGACCGGCGGGCAAACCATATCGTAGCGGCCCTGCACGATTTCCGCCGGCAGATGCGCGATGCCGTTCATCCGACCGAGCAGGCCTTCCGGCGGCAGGAACAGCCGGTTGCGGAAATAATGCATCTCGATCCTTGCCAGCCCGAGCGATGCGCGGTCGCGCGCGAACCCGGCAACCTGGGCCGCGACCGGCAGCAAGGTGGAACAGGTGCCCTCGTAGGAGGACCATGCGCGCGATGCCGGCAGATGCACGGCGGGGTCCGGATCGAGCAGGCGCTTCTCATAGGCTGCAAGCAGATCGCCGCGCTCGTTTTCCGGGACATGGCCTGCGAATGCCGCATGCGCGTCCGGGAACACGGTGCGCAGGCCGTAGAGGAACCAGTCCAGCTCATGGTCCCGGCCCAGGAACACGCCGCGCAGGACGAGGCCGGCAACGCGATCCGGATGGGCCTGCGCGTAGCAAAGCGCCAGGGTCGACCCCCACGATCCGCCGAACAGAGTCCAGCCCTCGATTCCGAGGAAGCGCCGCAGCGTCTCGATATCCTCCACCAGGCGATGCGTGTCGTTGTCGCGCAGGCTGGCCTGCGGGCGGGAGCGCCCGGAGCCGCGCTGGTCGTAGATCACCACACGCCAATGCGCCGGATCGAAGAAGCGCCGATGCACGGCGCCGGCCCCTGCGCCCGGTCCGCCATGGAGAAACAGGACCGGCTGGCCGCGCGGATTGCCGACCTGCTCCCAGTACATCAGATGCGGCCCGAAAGCCGGCTCAGACGGCGCGGTCGCCTTGCCATCCTCGAGGGGCAGGAAGCCAGCGGCGAAAGGCTCGATCTCCGGAAACAGGTCGCCGCGTGCCATGCGCGCACTATACAAGCGGCGGATCGCGCCGCCAGCCCGGCGGCTCAGGACGCAAGGCGGATCCGTCGCCGCGGGCGCATGCCGACGCGATCGACCATGGCGACCCCGCTTCGCGTCCGCCCCGGATCGGTCTAAGCCGATCGCCATGCCCCTCCCCGCTCCCCGGCCACCCGGCTCGTTCGATTCCCGGCTGTTTCTCGGCTCCGGCGCGTTGTTCGGGCTGCTCACCGTTCTCCTGGGCGCGCTGGCCGCGCATCTGCCGGAGGCCGCTTTCGCGCCGAACGGCCGCGCCTTGCTGCGCACGCAAGTGGAGATGCAGGGCTGGCACCTGGCGGCGCTGCTGGCGACCGGTCTCCTGATCGAGCGGCAGCCCGGACGGGGCATGATTCTTCTGCGCCTGGCGGGCTGGTGCTTCCTGCTCGGGCTGTGCGCTTTCTGTGCCGGTCTTTCCGCGCTCGCCTTCTGGGGATCGGCCACGCTCGCGCATCTGGCGCCGGTCGGCGGGAGCGTGCTGATGCTGGGCTGGCTGCTGCTTCTCCTGGAGTGCCTGCGCCGATGATCGGCGGCGCCTATCTCGCCAGCGAGGGCAACGAAGCGGTTCTGGCCGAGGAGCTGGAGCGTCGCGGCGTGCCGATCGAGCGCTGGCATGGGCGGCTGGCGCTCTCCTCCGCGCCGCCCGTCCAGGCCTTCTGGTCGCTCGACACCTGGCTCGCACCGGAGGTCGTTCCCATCGCCTCCATCGCCGACGCCGCCCGGGCGCTGCGCGACCGGCAGCGCAACTGGTCGAATTATGCGGTGGAATGGACCGGCCGGTCGAAGCTGATCGTGGAGCGTCTGCCGCCTGTGAAGGGCGCCGCGCTGCGCTTTCCCCAGGCCGCACCGGCCGCGCCGCTCGGCGCCTGGACGCTGCTGGCGCCGGACACGCTGCTGCTCAGCACGCGCAAGACCAGCCCGTTTCCGGACGGGCAGGCGCGCTTTGTGGAGGATCGCGAAGGGCCGCCGTCGCGCGCCTATCTCAAGCTCTGGGAAGCCTGCGCCCGCGCCGGAGAGTGGCCGCAGCCCGGCGATCGCTGCGCCGATCTGGGCGCGACGCCGGGCGGGTGGAGCTGGGCGATCGCGCAGCTCGGCGCCAGCGTGATCGCGGTGGATCGCGCGCCGCTTGATCCGCGCGTGCTGGCGATGCCGGGTGTCGGCTTTCGGCAGGAAAGCGCGTTCGGCCTGGCGCCGGAGGCCCTGGCGCCACCGGACGGGCCGCCGCTCGACTGGGTGTTCAGCGACATCATCGCCTATCCGGCGCGTCTTCTGGCGCTGGTCCGCCGCTGGATCGAGTCCGGCCGCGCCCGCCGCATCGTCTGGACCGTGAAGTTCCAGGACCCGACCGACCACGACGCCGCCGACGCCTTCGCCGCGATCCCCGGCGGCCGGCTGCTGCACCTGTCGCACAACAAGCACGAGCTCACCTTCTTCTGGACCGCTCCGGGCTGAGGCTCGGGCCCTGTTCAAGCCGGGGTCAGGCATGGTCACATCGGCCCATGACCCATATGCCGCGCTTCGCCGAGATCCATGCCGAGACCCCGACACGGGAGGGGATCGAGACCCGCTATCGCGCGCTCGACGCCCTCCTGGACCAGAACGATCTCGCGCAGGCGCTGCGCGAGTGGGACCAGGAGCGGCGGCGCTACGAGAGCTGGGCGGCGCTGGTGCATCTGGCGTTCTCGCGCGACACCACCAGCGAGAAGGCGAAGGCGGACCGGGATTACGCCGATACGCTGTCGCCTCTGGTGTCGCGGTTCGAGACGGCGATGCGGCGGCGTCTGCTGGCCTGGCCGGATCGCCAGGCGGTCGAGTCGATCGTCGGCGCGCATGTGCTGCGCCTCTGGGAAGGCGACATCGCCACCTTCGATCCGGCCATCGAGGCCGATCTGGAAGAAGAAGCGAAGCTCTGCGCGCGCTACACCGAGCTGCTGGCCTCCGCACGCGTCACGGTGGCGGGCACCACCACCAATCTTTCCGGTCTGGCGCCGTTCGCGGAATCGCTCGATCGCGACCTGCGCCACGAGGCCGCGCGGGCGCAATGGGGCTTCTTCGCCGCCAACGCCGAAGAGCTGGACTCGCTCTACGACCGGCTGGTGCGGCTGCGTCACGGCATGGCGCTCAAGCTCGGCTACGACAGCTACACCCCGCTCGCCTACAAGAAGATGCGCCGCGTCGATTACGGCCCGGAGGATGTGGCCCGCTTCCGCGAGGAGGTGGTGCGCCATGTGGTGCCGCTGGTGGGTCGTCTGCTGGAAAAGCGGCGCGCCGCGCAGGGCTGGGACAGGCTCCACTCCTGGGACGAGAACCTGATCGACCCGCAAGGCAATCCGAAGCCGATCGGCGACCACGACGTGCTGGTGGACCGGGCGCAGACCATGTTCGACCGCATGGATGCGCGCATGGGCGGCTTCTACCGCGCCATGCGCGAGGGCGGGTTCATGGATCTGCGCAATCGCGAGGGCAAGGCCGGCGGCGGGTTCTGCACCTCGTTCCCGACCGCGGGCATGCCGTTCATCTTCGCCAACTTCAACGGCACGCATGGCGACATCAACGTGTTCACCCACGAGATGGGGCACGCGTTCCAGAACTGGATGAGCCGCGACCTGCCGGGGGTGGACGTGCTCTGGCCGACCATGGAGGCGGCCGAGATCAATTCCATGGCGCTGGAATTCCTGACCTATCCACAGATGGCGCTGATGGTGGGCGAGGACGCGGCCGACCGGTTCCGGCGCATGCACATGATCGGCTCCCTCGCCTTCTTCCCCTACGGCGTGTGCGTCGATCACTTCCAGCACGAGGTCTACGCCCGCCCGGAGATGACGCCCGCCGAGCGCAACGCGACCTGGAAGCGCCTGGAGGCGATCTATCTGCCCTGGCGCGATTACGGCGATCTGGCGCATCCGGCCGGAGGCGGTCGCTGGCAGTCGCAGCTGCATATCTACCGCCTGCCCTTCTATTATATCGACTACGCCCTGGCACAGTGCTGCGCGATGCAATTCTGGATCGCCGACGAAACCGACCGCGAGGACGCCATGCGCCGCTATGTCGATCTGGCGGCGCTGGGCGGATCTGCGCCGTTCACCGAACTCGTTCGTTCGGCCGGTCTGGTCTCGCCCTTCGAGCCGGGCGCCCTGGAGGCCGTCGTGCGACACGCCGAGGCGATGCTGGGCTGAAAACGACCCGGGAAGACGAGGCGGGCCGCTGGACATCGCGCCGGAACCGCCCGAACCGCGCGACGCGCCCGGTCTGCCGTGCGGCAGCGAGGGCTTCCGGTTCTCCCGTCGCCCTGCCAATCTCCGCCGCTTGTCAAAGTTTGTCCCCTATCCGGCAGCCGAGGGACGTTCCGGGCTGTTCGGCGAGCGTTCGTCCCTGGCGCTTCCGGGCGCGGCTTTGGCCGCGGTCGTGCCTCCGGCTGCCGATGCCGGCAACGTCGCGGCATCCCGGGATCGCGCGCGGCGCGACCGGGTCCGTGCCGCCGCATTCCTGCCGCCACGCGGGCCACCATCGCGCGGCCGACGCATCCCCTTTCCCAGCCAAAACCCTTCCGGCCGGAACCGGACATCGCCGAGCCGGCCGCAGGAGCTCCGTCATGCCTGATTTCTTTCCGTCCGACTCGCCCGAACCCGAGGCCATTCCGCCCGCCGGCGTCGATGCGGCCACGATCCAGCACGCCGACCGCATCGCCCGTCATTGGCAGAGCAACGTGCCCGGCCCGATCGAGATCGGCAGCGTGGGACATCGCAACGCCATGGCGCGCATGTTCAGCGAGACCTTCAATCCGTACAAACCGTCGGTGATCGACTGGCCAGTGCTGGACAAGGAGACCCTGCAGCGAATCACCTCCCTGCCGATCTGGGACATCGCCGTGCAGACAGAGGGCAAGGCGCGTCTGCGCATGGCCGCCTACGCCGCGACCATCGCCGACCCGGTCATCCGCGAGGCGATCGCCCGCAACGGCTGGGAAGAGAACCGGCACAAGGAAGTGCTGTCGCGCATGGTGGCGTTCTACGGCATCGAGCTGGCGCCGGAGCCGGAATACCTCGAGCCGCGCGATCCGGAATGGGCCTATCTGGTGACCGGCTTCTCCGAATGCGTGGACAGCTTCTTCGCCTTCGGACTGTTCGCGATGGCGGATCGCTCCGGCTTCTTTCCCGCCGCCCTGATCGACACGTTCGAACCGGTGATGCAGGAGGAATGCCGCCACATCCTTTTGTTCGCGAACTGGCTCGCCTGGCATCGCCGCACCATGCCCGCCTGGCGCCGTCCATGGTTCGAGCTGCGCGTCCTCGCCGTCTGGGCCTTTCTGGGCTGGGAGCGTATGGGTCTCGCCCGCTCCATGGACGCGGACGGCAAGGAAGTCGTGCAGGACAACAACTTCACCGTGAACGGCACCAAGGCGGTGTCGGACGTCGATCTGACCCTGCCGGAACTGATGGAGCTCTGCTTGAGCGAGAATGAGCGTCGTTTCGCAGGCTACGATCAGCGCCTGCTGCGTCCGACCACCATGCCGGGCCTGACCCGTGCGGCGCTGGGCGTGCTGCGCGTGGCCAAGGAACTCAAGGGATCGCCCGAGCGGGCGGAAGCGCGTCGCGCGCGGGGCAAGGCGCGCACGGCGGAGCGAAAGGCGGCCCGGCGTGCCCGGCATCAGGCGCCGGCGGAAGAGCGCATCGTCGCCGGATCGGAGCGGCACAAGGATCTGTTCTGCGCCCAGTTCATCGCGACCCACCAGCACTACGATCCCGAAACCCTGCCCTGGCCGGAACTCACCGAGGAGGAGCTGGCGCGGCTGCGTGGCGTGCCGTTCTGGCAGGAGGTGTTCCATACCGAGCGCCGCGCCGCCGCGATCGTCGATGCGTTCACGCCGCAGGTCACCGATCCGGTGGTCAGAGAGGCGGTCGCCCTGCAGGGGCGCGAGGAACAGCGCCACGCCGAATTGCTGCGCGTCATGATCAAACGCTACGGCCTCGATGCCCACGAACAGCCGATGGAGCAGTTCCCGGCCGATCTGGAAACCGCGTTCATCGATTTCGGGTTCGGCGAATGTCTGGACGCCTTTCTCGGCTTCGGCGCCTTCAAGACGGCGCGCGAAAGCGAATTCCTGCCGAAAGGCATGTTCGACATCTTCGACGTGCTGATGTTCGAGGAAACCCGGCATATCGTTTTCTTCATCAACTACATGGCCTGGCGCGAAAAACGCCGCGGGCTGGGCGCGGCACGGCGCGCGATCAAGTCCACACGCTTCTACGGACGGGCCGGCAAGCGATTGCTGGGAATGGTGCGCCGGGGCCAGGATGCGAATGACGGCAAGGATTTCGCGGTGACGCAGGCCAACCTGTTCCTGGACGGCTTTTCGTTCCGCCGCTTCGTCGAGGATTGCTATCGCGAGAATGCGCGCCGGATGAGCGAATTCGACCCCGAGCTGATGCAGCCGCGGCTGCTGCCGGCCATGGCGGGGCTTGCCGTCAGGGGGCTGCAGATGTGGGACCGCGCGCGGCCGCATCTGCGCGAAGAGCACAAGCCGGAGACCCTGTCTCAGGCGTAGAACGGCAGGGGCCGGCTCCGGCCCCGCCACGCCCGGCAATCCGATGAGACGTTCTTTCTCTTAAGGCAGAACGAAAGACGTCTCTTCGTTCAGCTTCGGACTGCCCGGCTACTTCCCGCGCGACGGATAAAAGTCTTTTTGCTTCTCTTTCTTCAGAAAAAGAAGTCTCTCCTAGTTATCCGAGATCGCGCCGAACTTCGCGCAGGCCGGCAAATGCGGGTCGCTCCGGCACGCCTGCACCGCATCCGGAGCGCAGGCCGTCTCGGCATTCTCGTAATCGGACTCCAGCACGTCGCGGGCGATGTCCGCATTGGCGTTGGCATGATCACCGTTGGCGGATTCCCGGGTGACGTTGCCGACCTGGTCTTCCGTCTGGTGCACGCGCGTCATGGCATCGAGGCAGCTCTTGCCCGCGGCGTCCTGGTGCACGCGCAGGACGCTGAGCGCGGCGTCGAGCTTGCGCTTGGCGCCACCGTCCTCCTGCGCCGAAGCGGGATGCCCCAGCGGCAGGGCCAGGAGAGCGAGAGCGGCGATCGGCAGCGTGAAACGCATTGGCGGAAACCTCTTCGGTGACGTCAGATCCTGCCACGGACCGGCCGACGGCGTGAACCGCAGCGCGGCACCTCAGCCGTGACGCGCGTCCCAGCTCGCCAGCAGGTTCACGTCGGCCTGCGGGGTCATGGTGCGGGCGTTGCCGAGCGTGGTGGCGCCGTCGGGGTTCAGCAGCTTGCCATCCGGCGTCACCACCAGGACGGTCGGGATCTGGGTGACGTGGACGCCGTATTTCTGCGGCACGTCCATGTTGCGGTTGAAGTGGTCGACATTCACCGGCACCTCGACGAAGCGGCTTTCGACCCAGGGCTTCACCTCGGGCATGTTCATGACGCCGCTCAGGATACGGCAATCGGGGCACCAGTTCGCGCCGAGATCGATCAGCACGTTGCGGTTGGTGCGCCTGGCTTCGGCGAAGGCCGCGTCCAGCGCCGGATGCGGATCGGCATCCACCGCCGGATAGGGATGCGCGTTCGGCACGGGCTGCGTGGTCGGCAGGTTCGCGGGAACCGGAACCGGTGCCGTTTCGGCGCGAGCGGCGGTTCCGGCCAGCACGGATGCCAGAACCAGGGCGGGGGCGAGGCGCATCGTCGGTGAGCTCCTTTTGCGACAAAATCAGATCGGCAGCGGATTCGATCGAGACAGATAAGCGTCGATCCCTGCCCGCTGGAAGGGTGCGGAAACCGCCCAATAGATCGAGACGACCGGGGCTCAAGGCAAGCCATATCGCGATTGGCCGGTTCGACTGCTAGACTACAGCCATCATGCCGATCTCCCGATCCCGCCCGCGCTCTGCCGATCCAGGCGGAAAACCGCCACAGACGAATCAAGCTCAGGCCGGCCGCTCACAGCCGATCCGCCCACGGGCGTCCAAATCGCAGGGCCGGCGTCTGCTCACCCGGATCCTGGTGGCGCTTCTGGCCGGGTGCTGCCTTGTCGGGCTGCAGAAGCTCGGTTTCCTGGACAAGCTGACCGGGCAGACCGTCCTGCCATCGCAGATCGACTGGAACAACGACTACCCGCTGATCCAGCATCTGCGGCAACTGGTCGTCGATCGGGGCCTGACGAAAGACTCCAAGGAGTGCCTGCTGTTCATCGTCAACGGCAACGACCCGCCGGATGCGGTGCGGATGCGGGTGATGGAGAAGCATTCCGGCTCCTGCCCGGGCGACAAGAAGACGCTGCCGCAATTGTTCACGCTGGAAGTGAATCGCACCGCGCATACGGTGCGCACCGATGCCGGCACGCCCGGCCAGTTCCACGATCTGCCCTGAAGGACATGGCGTCGATGGTCGAAGCGAGCGAGACGGTTGCGACGGACGTGGCCGATGCGGCGACCGAGCCGAAACGGCGCGATTTCCTCACGCTGGTCACGCTCGCCGCGACCGGCGTGGCCGCCTGCGGTTTCGTCTGGCCGTTCCTGGACAGTCTGAATCGCACCGATCCGGGTGCCGCCGCGGCGCCGGTGGATGTGGATCTATCAACGCTGCGGCCGGGACAGCAGGTGGTGGTGGTCTGGGGTGGCAAGCCGGTCTTCGTCGTGCGTCGCGGCGGCGAAGCGCTGCAGCGCCTCCAGGACCCGGCGCTGGACCGCCGCTTGCGCGACCCCGGCTCGCACGAGAAGCAGCAGCCGCGCTACGCGGATAACTGGCACCGTTCGATCGTGCCGGAATACGGCGTGCTGGTCGGCATCTGCACCCATCTCGGCTGCGTGCCGAAATTCCGGCCCGTGCCGGATCCGGGTGCCGGTTTCCCCGGCGGCTACGCCTGCCCCTGTCATGGCTCGCGCTTCGACCTCGCCGGACGCGTGCTGTCGGGTTCGCCGGCGCTCTACAACCTGCCGGTGCCGCCCTATTCGATGCTGAATGCGACCAGGCTGCGCATCGGCGAGAACGCGCGGGAACCGGGCTACAGCCTGGACGACGTGCGGCAGCTCTAAGTCTCCCCGCGCGCGATCCGCGCAACCGCCGCCTCTTGACGCGGACCGCCCGCGCGATCAGGGTCCGCCCCGCCAGACGGCCGGACGGTCGCTGTTCTTCCTCCCGGTTCGCCGGAAGGGGAATGGAGGAAAGTCCGGGCTCCATGGGAGAACGGTGCCGGCTAACGGCCGGCGGGGGCGACCCCAGGGACAGTGCCACAGAAAACAAACCGCCCGCACGGCGTGCCGGACCGAGGCAACGAGGTCCTGCATTTTGCGGGCAAGGGCGAAACGGTGCGGCAAGAGCGCACCGCGCTTCCGGCAACGGCGGCGGCAGGGCAAACCCCACCGGGAGCAAGACCGAATAGGGACGACAGGAGCGTTCGCGCTCCGGGGGTTCTCCCACCCCGTCGTCCGGGTTGGTCGCGCGAGGCGCGCAGCGATGCGCGTCCCAGAGGAATGACCGTCGCATGGGCGAAAGCCCGTCGTACAGAACCCGGCTTACAGGCCGTCTGGCATCTTCCCTCCGAAAAATGGGCCCCAAAAATGGGTCCGACGGAATGCTGTGACGGATCGGTCTCACCCCATGAGACATGGATCCAGAACGGACCACGAACACGTTGCCTTTCCGTCACAGTTTCATCGGTGTCTCAACCGTAACACAAGCCCGAAACACAATGATTCCGCTCGGTTTTTCGCTCTCTTTTGTTTGACCTCCCATGAAATCCCATGGTATCCCACGATTGCCCAAGGTTCACCGGGCATCGGTCCTGCGCGGCAGCGCCTGTTCCCGCCGCGGCACGTCGGTGACGGTCGACATCCGGCGTGTGCGCCATCTGGCGTGGTTCGGTCGTGGCTCCTCTCGGGACCCGGCTTGTTGGTGGGGAGGAACGATTGAGCGTCTTCCTCGGCACGCACCAGAACCGCGTCGACGCCAAAGGGCGCGTGTCGATTCCGGCTCCGTTCCGCAGCGTCCTGCGCGCCTGGCAAGAAAAGGCTTCGGCCGAAGATTCGCTTCTGGTTCTGCGCCCGTCGCCCAAGCATCCGTGCATCGAAGCGTGGCCGTCCGTCGCTTTTATGGCGCTCGGCCCCAATATCGACACGCTCGATCTGTTCAGTGACGACCAGGAGGACATGGCGCTTTCGCTTTATGCGGACGCCTATCCGATGGACCCTGACAAGGAAGGCCGAATCACGCTACCCGAGTTCTTGTCCTCTCACGCTTCATTGACCGATTCGGTAACCTTCATGGGCCTCGGCCGCCATTTTCAGATCTGGGAGCCCGAGGCGGCCGAGCGCCGCCGCACCGAAGCGCGCAACCGGGCGCGCGGCCTCACCCTGCCGGCCCAGCCCGGCGCGGCAGGCGGCGCATGAACGCCATGTCCGTCCTGTCGCTGGCCGATAGCGGTCATGCTCCGGTCATGCTGCGCGAGATCGTCGAGCATCTGCGCCCGCAGAGCGGCGGGATTTATCTGGACGGCACGTTCGGCGGCGGCGGCTATGCCCGCGCCATCCTGGGCGCCGCGGACTGCACCCTCTACGCGATCGACCGCGATCCGGATGCGATCGCCCGCGGCCGGGCTCTGGCCGGGGCCCTGCGCGCAGAGACCGGCACCGCGGCCGGCGGCGACCGGCTGCGGATGGTGGAAGGCGGCTTCGGCGACATGCGCGCCCTGCTGGAGGCGGAGGGCGTGTCGGCGCTCGACGGCGTGGTGCTCGACCTCGGGGTCTCGTCGTTCCAGATCGACCAGGCCGAGCGCGGCTTCTCGTTCCGCGCCGACGGCCCGCTGGACATGCGCATGAGCCGCAGCGGTCCGACCGCGGCCGATCTGGTGAACACCCTGCCCGAAGCCGAACTGGCCGATGTGATCTACCAGTATGGCGAGGAGCGTTTGTCGCGTCGCATCGCCCGCGCCATCGTCGCCGCCCGCGCCGAGGCGCCGTTCGAGACCACGCTGCAGCTTGCCGGCGTGATCCGTCGCGTGGTCCCCGCGGATCGCTCCGGCATCGATCCGGCCACCCGCTCGTTCCAGGCGCTGCGCATCCGGGTGAACGACGAGCTCGGCCAGATCGAGCGCGGGCTGGAACAGGCGGCGTCGATGTTGCGGCCCGGCGGCCGCCTGGTGGTGGTGTCGTTCCATTCCCTGGAAGACCGCATCGTCAAGCGCTTCATGGCCGAGGCCGCCGGCCGCGCGCCGTCGCCGTCGCGGCACGATCCGCGCGCCCAGATGCGTCCCGACGCGCCCGCCGGTTTCCGGCTCGTCTCCGGCAAGGCCCTGCGCCCGTCGGACGGCGAGACCCGTCACAATCCCCGCGCCCGCAGCGCCAAGCTGCGCACGCTGGAACGTCTCTCATCCGCCCCAATGCCCCCCATGTCGCCCGGAGAGGCACGATGATCCGATCCTTCACCTGCGTGTGCGCGCTGCTCGCCGGGGCGTCCGGGCTTTATCTGTATTCGGAGAAGCACCGGACCACGCTGCTGGACCAGAAGATCTCGCATATCGTCGCCGATACGCAGCAGATCCGGGAACGCACCGCGATGCTGCGCGCGGAATGGGCGCTGCTGAACCAGCCGGATCGCCTGCAGCAGCTCTCCACGCGCTTCCTGCCGCAATTGACGGCGATGGCGCCGACGCAGTTCGTGCAGATGGCATCGCTCGACGCCCGCTTGCCGGCCGTGGGTCCGGAAACCCCGCCGCATCCGATCGCCACGCCGGAAACGGCGCCGGCCCTGGTCGGCGCGAAGCCGGGCGCACCCGAAGCAGAGCCCGCGCCGGATGCAGCGGGCGCGGCGATCGCCCGCGCGGATCAGGCCCGTCCGGCCGCGCCCGCCCCCCCAGAGGCTGGCGGCGTGCAGGTGGCTTCGGCGCAACCGCTTCCGGCTCCGCGTCTGGCCATGACGCGCGTTGCCCAGACCAAGCCGAAAACGCCCGCGCGCCGCGACGTCGAGCTGGCCGACGCCGATGACGGTTCCGACGTGACGCAGGCCGACGCCACGCCGCGCCGCGCCGCGCGCGCTCCGGTCCGCGCCGCGCACATCGCCGCGCCGGTGCGTCTGGCGTCCAGCGGCCAGACCCGGCCGGCGATCAGCGCCGCGCCGAGCTATAGCCGTCCGCCCGTCATTGCGGCGGCGGCCTGGCACCCGGCGCATCAGAGCTGGCCGGTGGCGCGTCCGGCGACCTATTCCGCCCCGGCCGCGCCGTCGATCGGCTCGGCTCTCGGCTCCTCGCTCGGTTCGGCGCGGTCCTCCCTGCCGGCGCCGGTGCCGGTTTCGGACGGCAACTGATCCATGCAGGGCGCCCGCCCGGAGCGGCCCGATCCACTGACGGACCATGAAACCGTCGTCAGCGTGACCGGCCGCGACCTCGTGCAGCGCGCCGTCATGGAGCGGATGCGCGTTCGTCTTCTCGTCGCCGCGGCCGGATTCGGCTGCCTGTTCGGCGCCGTGTCGTTCAAGCTCGCTTTGGCCACGGTGCTGATGCCGATGGCGCCGGCCAAGCGGCAGATCGCGCCGCTGGTGCCGCAGATCCCCAAAATCAGCACCGATCCGCACGGGCTGCTGGCCGATGATGTGGGCTTGCCCGTACATCGCGCCGCCATTACCGACCGGAACGGCCAGATCCTTGCGATCTCCCTGCCGATGGCGGCCGTGTTCGCCAACCCGATGGAGCTGATCGATCCCGCGGATGCGGCGGACAAGCTCAAGAAGGTGCTGCCGAAACTGGACGTCGCCGAAACGATCCAGCGCCTGTCGAGCAAAAAGCAGTTCGTCTACATCGCCCGCGACGTGACGCCCGAGCAGGAGCTGGCGATCAACGACCTGGGCATTCCCGGCATCTATTTCGAGCCCGGCGAGAAGCGCCATTATCCGCTCGGCCGCACGGCGGCGCAGATCCTGGGCGCCGTGGACGTGGACGATCATGGCGTCGGCGGCGTGGAGCGCTATTTCGACAAGCGCCTGAGTTCGGACAAGACGCCGTTGAGGCTGTCGCTCGACGTGCGCGTGCAGGGCGTGGTGCGCGAGGAGCTGGAGGCGGCGCGTCTGCACTTCAAGGCGATCGGCGCCTGCGCCATCGTCATGGACGTGCGCACCGGCGAAATCATCTCCATGGTCAGCCTGCCTGACTACGACGCCAATCTCTACAACAAGGCCAGCGACGACGAGCGCTTCAACCGCGCCGTCACCGGCATGTACGAGCCGGGTTCGACCTTCAAGCTGCAGACCGCGGCGATGGTGCTGGAAGACGGCATCGCGCATGTGTGGGACAAGTTCTCCACCGTGCCGATCCATGTCGGACGCTTCACCATCTCCGACATGAAGAGTGACCATTTCGCGCCATGGCTGGCGATGCCCGAAGCGCTGGCTTTGTCCTCCAATCCCGCCGCCGCCCATATGGCGCTGGATGCCGGCGCCAAGCGGCAGCAGGACTGGCTGCGCAACATGGGCTTCTTCGACCGCGTGCCGGTCGAGCTGCCGGAAGCGGCTCGTCCCCTTCTGCCGCGCCTGAGCAATTGGGGCCTGTCCGCCGTCATGACGGTGGCGTTCGGCCATGGCGTCGCCGTGCCGCCGCTGGCGATCGTTCGCGGCACCGCCGCCACCGCCAATGGCGGCATCCTGATCAAGCCGACCCTGCTCGCACGCCCGGAACAGCAGACGGCCAGCGACCAGGCCGATCCCAGCCTCGCCGCCGGATCGGCGAGCGAAACGAAGCCGTTGCTGCAGCCGGTATCCGACACCAAGGGGCTCGACGGCGCGACCCCGAACAACCCCGACACCGACCAGGATGGCGGCGACGCCGCCTCGTCGGACAATGTGGTGCCGCAGGGCAAGCAGGTCCTGTCGGAAAAGACGTCGGCGCTGCTTCGCCGCATCCTGCGCATGGTCGTGGCCGGTCCCGACGAGGAGCGCACCGGCAAGCAGGCCGAGATCCCCGGCTATTTCGTCGGCGGCAAGACCGGCACGGCGGAAAAGGTCGGTCCCAACGGCACCTATCTGAAGCACGTCAACATCACCGCGTTCACCGGCATCCTGCCGCTGAACGCGCCGCGCTACGCCGTCTACGTGATGCTCGACAGCCCGCAGGCGATCCCGGAAACCCATGGCTGGTACACCTCCGGCTGGAACGCCGTGCCGACCTGGCGCAAGATCGTCGCGCGCATCGCGCCGATGCTGGGGCTGTTCCCGGTGACCACCGGCGCGGACCAGATCGAGGCGTCGCTCACCATCCCGATGTCGCCGCCGGTGCCCGCCGGCTATCGCGCGCTGGGTCCGGGCAACGATCCCGGCGATCCGGTCAAGCTGGCCCAGCAGGCCAAGGAACAGGCCGCGCGCGACAAGGCGGCGGCGAAGGAGGCCCGGGAAGCGGCACGCGCAACCGCCAACCCTCATACCCGGAGCGTCGATCCGCATCCGGTCGGCGGCGCCGTGCGGCAGTCCGTGTCCTACGTCAGGCCGAGCAACTGATGATCCCGACCCTGGGATCGCTGGCGGACGGGATCGTTGCCGTGCCGCCGGGCGCTGAATCGTTGCAGCTTCGCGGCGTCGCTCTGGACAGTCGCCGCGTCCGCCCCGGCTTCCTGTTCGCCGCCCTTCCCGGCTCGGCCCTCGACGGACGGCGTTTCATCGCCGACGCGCTGGCGCGCGGTGCTGCCGCGGTGCTGCTGCCGGAGGGTGCAGACTGGCCGGAGGGCGTTCCGGCGGTTCCCGTGCTGCGCAGTGCATCGCCTTCCAGCGCGATCGCCCGGATCGCCGCGCGCGCGGCGGGTCCGCAGCCGGCCCGCATCGCCGCGGTCACCGGCACCAACGGCAAGACCAGCACCGCCGATTTCGTGCGCCAGCTCTGGCAGCTGGGCGGCCTGCGCGCGGCCAGCATCGGCACGCTCGGCGTGATGTCGGAGCTGGAAACCCTGCCCGATATCGGCCCGGTCCTGACCACGCCGGACAGCGTCGGTCTTGCCACGCTCCTGGCGGCGCTCAGGCAGGGCGGCACCGACGGCGTGGCGATCGAGGCCAGCTCGCACGGGCTGGAGCAGCACCGTCTGGACGGCGTGTCGATCACCGCGGCCGGGTTCAGCAATCTCAGCCGCGACCATCTGGATTATCACGGCACGCTGGAGCGCTATCGCGACGCCAAGCTCGCCTTGTTCGAGCGTCTGCTGCCGCGCGGCGCTCCCTGCTGCGTCAATGCCGACATGGATGCCGAAACGCTCGGGCGGCTGCGGGCCGTGGCCGAAGCGCGGGGCCTGTCCTGGCGCTCCGCCGGGATCGATGGCGAGACCATCCGTCTGCGGGAGGCGACTCCGCGCCCCGACGGTCAGATCCTGTCCGTGTCGGTGGCGGGTGAAACGCGCGAGATCAGGCTGGCCCTGCCCGGCCGGTTCCAGGCGGACAACGTGCTGCTGGCCCTGGTGCTGGCCGCATCCGGCGAAGACGAGCTTCCGGCGCTGCTGGAGCGGGCCCCTCGGCTGAAGGGCGTACGCGGGCGCATGGAGCTGGCGGCGACATTGCCCAACGGCGCCGGGGCCTATGTCGACTACGCGCACACGCCCGACGCCCTGGAGCGTCTGCTGCGCTCGTTGCGTCCGCATGCAGAGGAAGGCGGCGGCCGGCTGGTGGCAGTGTTCGGCGCCGGCGGCGATCGCGATCGCGGCAAGCGGCCGCTGATGGGCGAGATCGCGTCTCGCCTGGCCGATCTGGCGATCGTCACCGACGACAATCCGCGTTCGGAGGAGCCCGGTTCGATCCGCCGCGCCATTCTCGACGCGGCACCCGGCGCGATCGAGATCGGCGACAGGCGGGAGGCGATCGCCGCTGGTCTGGAAGCGTTGCGGCCCGGCGATGTTCTGGTGGTGGCGGGCAAGGGCCACGAGCAAGGCCAGATCGTCGGCAAGGAGGTGCTGCCGTTCGACGATGCGTCGGTGGTCCGCGCGTTGGCAGGAGTCGCGGCATGAGCGCGTTCCTCTGGACCGGCGCCGCGTTGGCGGATGCCGTATCGGGCCGCTTCGCGAAGGGCGTGCCGGACGGCATCACCGGGATTTCCATCGACACAAGGACGCTGCGGCCCGGCGAGCTGTTCGTGGCGCTGGTAGGCGAGAACGGCGACGGCCACGCCCATGTGGCCAAAGCGCTGGAAAAAGGAGCCGCCGCCGCCCTGGTGCATCGCATGCCGGACGGGCTGGCGCCGGATGCGCCGCTGCTGCTGGTGGAGGACAGCTTCGCCGCCCTGCACCGGCTCGGACGCGCCGGGCGCGACCGGTTCGGCGGCCGTGTCGTGGCGGTGACGGGCAGCGTCGGGAAGACCACGACCAAGGAGATGCTGCGCGTGGCGCTGGGCGCGATCGGCCCCACCAGCGCGGCGCAGGCCTCGTTCAACAACCATTGGGGCGTGCCGCTGACCCTGGCGCGCATGCCGGTGGATGCCGCCTTCGCGGTGATCGAGATCGGCATGAACCACCCGGGCGAGATCGCCCCCCTCGCCGCCCTGGCCCGGCCGCATGCGGCGATCATTTCCACCGTGGCGGCGACGCATATCGGCCATATGGGCTCCCTGCTGGCGATCGCGGAAGAGAAGGCTGCGATCTTCGGCGCGCTGGAGCCCGGCGGCACGGCGATCTTTCCGGCCGCGGCGCCGCATGCGGACAGGCTGCAGGCCCGTGCGGAGCAACGCGGCGCGAGGATCGTGCGGACCGGCATGGAGGCGCTGCTGGAAGACTGCGTCCTGCGCGCCGACGGCACGGATGCGGTGGCCACCCTGGGCGATCTGCGTCTGGCGCTGCATCTGCAGGCGCCGGGCCGGCATCTGGCGGACAATGCGCTGAGCTGCCTCGCTGCGGTGCGCGCCGTGGGCGCCGATCCGGCGATCGCGGCGGCGGCCCTGGCCGGGTTCGCGCCGGGAGACGGACGCGGCGCGCTGAAGCCGATCCTGGGCGGCGGGGTGATGCTCCTGGACGAAAGCTACAACGCGTCCGGCGCCTCGATGCGCGCGTCCCTGGCGGTTCTGAAGCTGCTGCCGGCGAAGCGCCGCGTGGCGGTGCTGGGCGACATGCTGGAACTGGGTGAATTCGCGCGACGCGAACACGAGGACCTCAATCCCTGCGTGCGCGAATCGGCGGACATCGTTTATTGCTCCGGTCCGATGACGAAATTTCTGTATGAAACGCTGCCGGGCCCGATCCGCGGGGCCCATGCCGCCGATGCCGCCAGCCTGGCGCCCATCGTGCGGGCGGCGTTGCAGGAGGGCGACGTCGTTCTGGTAAAGGGAAGTTTCGGCAGCAGGATGCGCGACGTGGTGTCCGCGCTCACGGCCCCGGCGGCCACGACTCTGGCACCCGTGATTCCGGCGAACGCGACCTGAGATGCTCTACAATCTTTCCCATCTGCTGACGGAACAGTTCGCTCCGTTCAACCTGTTTCACTACATCACCTTCCGCTCCGGCGCGGCCTGTCTGACGGCATTCGTGCTGAGCCTGGTGATGGGCCCGCGCGTGATCGCGCGCCTGCGCCGGATCCAGCGGGAGGGCCAGCCGATCCGCGCGCTCGGCCCGGAACGGCACATCATCGAGAAGGCCGGAACGCCCACCATGGGCGGCGTGCTCATCCTGTCGACCTGGCTGCTGTCGACGCTGCTCTGGGCGGACCTGTCCAACGGCTTCGTGTGGGCGGTGATGTTCGCGACCGCCGCGTTCGGTGCGGTGGGCTTCGCGGACGACTATCTGAAGCTGTCGCGCCGCAACACCAAGGGCGTGTCGAAGCGCTGGCGTCTTGGCGTCGAGTTCGCATCGTCGCTGATCGCAGGCTGGTGGATCGAGAGCCTGATGCCGGCGCCGCTGTCGAACGCGCTGGCGTTTCCGTTCGTGAAGGAAGCGCTGCTGCCGCTGTCCTATGCCTTTCCGATCTTCGCCATGCTGGTCATCACCGGCTTCGGCAATGCGGTGAACTTCACCGACGGACTCGACGGGCTGGCGATCGTTCCGGTGATCATCGCGGCCGTGGTGTTCGCGCTGATCTCCTACCTGGTCGGCAACCGCATCTTCGCCGACTATCTGCAGCTTCATGCGGTACCGGGCACGGGCGAGCTGGGCGTGTTCCTGGCCGCGCTGATCGGCGCTGGACTCGGCTTCCTGTGGTTCAACGCGCCGCCGGCCGCCGTGTTCATGGGCGATACCGGTTCGCTGTCCCTGGGCGGCGCCCTGGGCGCGGTGGCGGTGGCGGTGAAGCATGAGCTGGTGCTCTGCATCGTCGGCGGCCTGTTCGTGGTCGAGACGCTGTCGGTGATCATCCAGGTCGGCTGGTACAAGCGCACCGGCAGGCGCGTGTTCCTGATGGCGCCGCTGCACCATCATTTCGAGAAGATGGGCTGGCAGGAACCGAAGATCGTGATCCGTTTCTGGATCGTCTCCATGGTGCTGGGCCTCGCCGGGCTCGCGACGCTGAAGATCAGATGAGCGGGCGCTTCCCCCCTTCCCTGTTCGCGGGCCGGCGTTTCGCCGTGCTGGGCCTCGGCCGCAACGGCGGTCCTGTGGTGCGCGCGCTGAGCGGAATGGGGGCGGCAATCCAGTGCTGGGACGACGGCGAAGCGAGCCGTGCGGCGCTGGTGCCCTTGCCCGAGCGTGTGACGATGGCGCCGATCGAGAGCCTCGACGGGTTCGACGCGCTGGTGCTGTCACCCGGCATTCCGCACATCCTGCCGAAACCGCATCCGGTGGCGGCCATGGCGAGAGCGGCCGGCGTGCCCGTGCTGTCCGACGCCGAATTGCTGTTCCAGGCGGTGCGCGCCAGCGGCAGCAGGGCGCGTTTCGTCGGCATCACCGGCACCAACGGCAAATCCACCACCACGGCACTGCTGGCGCACATGCTGGGCGAGGCCGGCGTTCCCGTCGCGGCGGGCGGCAATCTCGGCCCTGCCTCCCTGTCGCTGCCGCTGCTGCCGGACGAGGGCGTGTATGTTCTGGAAATGTCCAGCTACATGCTGGAACGTCTCGAAACCCTTCGCTTCGACGCGGCCTGCCTGCTGAACTTGTCGCCGGATCATCTCGACCGCCATGGCGACATGGCCGGCTATGCACGCGCCAAGCTGGAAATCTTCGCGCGCCAGACCCCGGACGATCTCGCAGTGATCGGGCTCGACGATCCGGACAGCCGGCGCATCGCCGCTACCGGCACGACGGCGCGGCTGGTCACCGTCTCGGGCGAAGCGCCGGGGCCGCTCGCCGGCGCGCTGTCGAGGGCGATGGCCCTTCCCGGCGCGCACAACACGCAGAACGCCCTCGCCGCGGCGGCGATGGCGTCGCATCTCGGACTGACCGACGCCCAGATCGAGGCCGGGATCGAGAGTTTCGCGGGCCTGCCGCATCGGCAACGCGTCGTGGGAACGGTCGGCGGCGTCAGCTTTGTCGATGACAGCAAGGCGACCAATGCCGACGCCGCGTCGCGCGCGCTCGGCTGCTACGACCGGCTGGTCTGGATCGCGGGCGGCATCGCCAAATCGGGCGGCATCGACGAGCTGGCTCCGTTCTTCCCGCGCGTGCATGAGGCCCTGCTGATCGGCCGAGACGCGCCGCTTCTCGCCGAAACGCTGTCCGCGCACGCGGTGCCGCATCGGGTGGTGGACACTCTGGATCGCGCGGTCCCGGAGGCGTTTGCGCTGGCGCAGGGCAACGATGTTCCCGTCGTGCTGCTGTCTCCCGCCTGTGCCTCGTTCGACCAGTTCGCATCGTTCGAGGCGCGGGGGCAGGCCTTCGCCGCCCTGGTCGGCCAGTTATCCACTCGATCCGGGGAGGCCGCCTGATGGCCCAATTCTCCCGCGCGGACAATTCCACGCTCGGCCGCTGGTGGTGGACGGTGGACCGCTGGACGCTGGGCTGCGTCGGATTGCTGATCGGGTTCGGCTACGTGCTGATGCTGGCGGCCTCGCCCTCGGTGGCCGCGCGCATCGGCGCCACGCGCGACATGTTCATCTTCAAGCAGGTGGTGTTTCTCAGCATCGCGGGCGTCATCGTGCTCGCGACCTCGATGCTCACGCCGAAGGGCGTGCGCCGCCTGGCGCTTCTCGGCGGCATCGTGGCGCTCGGCCTGACGGCGATGACTCTGGTGCACGGCATGGAGATCAAGGGCGCCCGGCGCTGGATCGCCTTGCCGATGATGTCGGTGCAGCCATCGGAATTCCTGAAACCCTGCTTTGCCGTCGTCACCGGATGGCTGCTGGCGGAAGGCAAGCGATCGCGCGCCTTTCCGGGCATGCTGCTCAGCGCGGGCATCTTCGCGGTGATCCTGCTGCTGCTGAAGTCGCAGCCCGATATCGGCATGTTGTCGGTGATCACGTGCGTGTTCATGGCGCAGCTCTTCATCGGCGGCCTCAACATGTTCTTCGTCGGCTGCGGCGTGGCCGGCATGATGGCCGCCTTCGCCGGCGCCTATTTTGCCTTCGCCCATGTGCGTTCGCGCGTCACCCGTTTCCTGCATCCCGAACAGGGCGACCACTACCAGATCGACACCGCCCTGCAGGCATTCGGCAATGGCGGACTGCTCGGACGCGGCCCCGGCGAGGGCCGGGTGAAGGACCTGCTGCCGGACGCGCACGCCGATTTCGTGTTCGCCGTCGCCGGCGAAGAGTTCGGCATGCTGGTCTGCCTGTTCATCATCGGCGTGTTCTGCTTCATCGTCGTGCGCACGCTGCTCAAGCTGCTGGCGGAGGACGATCCGTTCGTCGTGCTGGCCACGGCGGGTCTGGTGTGCGGCTTCGGCCTGCAGGCCTTCGTCAACATGGCCTCCTCGCTGCACCTGATCCCGACCAAGGGCATGACCCTGCCCTTCATCTCGTATGGCGGCTCGTCGGCGATGTCCGTGGCGCTGACGATCGGAATGGTGCTGGCGCTCACGCGACGACGAACGCAGATGAGCCGGTTCGGCGATATGCCGGCGCGGCGCGGCCGCGTGACCGGCCGAGGTGCGGCATGAGCGCACCGATCGTCATCGCTGCTGGCGGCACGGGCGGGCATTTCTTTCCGGCCGAGGCGCTGGCGACCGAACTCGCTGCGCGCGGGCATACGCTCGTGCTGATGACCGACACGCGCGCGGGACGACGCGAGCACGGCGTGTTCGCGGCCTGCGAACAGCATGTGCTGCCGGGCAGCGGCGTCGCCGGGGGCGGCGCGGTGCGCAAGCTGCGCGGCATCCTCGCGCTCGGGCGCGGCGCGCTCCGGGCCCGGTCGATCCTGCGCCGGGTGCGGCCCGCCGTCGTGGTCGGGTTCGGCGGCTACCCGTCCGTGCCGCCGCTGCTGGGCGCGCGCCTGCTGGGCCGCAAGCGGCCGCAGATCGTGCTGCATGAGGGCAACGCTGTGCTCGGACAGGCGAACGCGCTGCTCGCGCGGTTCGCGGATGCCATCGCCACCTCCTTCGCCCGTGTGGCCAAGGTGCCGCCCGGCCTGGAGACGATTCTGACCGGTATGCCGGTGCGGGCCGAGATCGCCGCTGCCGCCCGGGCGCCGTTCCCGGATGCGACCGGGGACCTCCGGGTGCTGGTCTGGGGCGGATCGCTGGGCGCGCGGGTGTTCGCCGACGTGGTGCCGCAGACCCTGGCTGCCCTGCCGGATGCGCTGCGCGCCCGGCTGCGCGTGACGCAGCAGGCGCGGAAGGAGGATCTGGAACGGGTACGCGCCGCCTACGCCCAGGCCGGCATCGAGGCCGAGGTGGCGCCGTTCTTCGATCGCGTCGCGGAACGGCTCCGGGACGCGCATCTGGTGATCGGCCGGGCCGGCGGTTCGTCCGTCGCCGAGCTGTCGATGGTGGGACGCGCCTCCATCATGGTGCCGCTGCCGATCGCGGCCTCGGACGAGCAATCCGCCAATGCCGACGCTCTGGTGCGGGCGGGCGGCGGGTGGATGCTGCGCCAATCGGGCTTCACGCCGGAAGCCCTGGGCGAATTGCTGCGCGAATTGCTGGCCCAGCCGGCCGCGCTCGAGGTGGCCTCCCGCGCCGCGGGCGGGCTTGGACGGCCGGATGCGGCCTCCGCCCTGGCCGATCTGGTGGAGCGTCGCATCGCGCTCGCCTGCGGAACGACCGGCCCGGACGGGTTGCGCTCGCAGCCGGAGCGTTCCATCCCACCGCGAGCCCAACACCAAGCGTCCGGGACGATGCGCGCATGAGAGCCCTTCCCCTTTCCATCGGCACCATCCATTTCGTGGGGATCGGCGGCATCGGCATGTCCGGCATCGCCCAGGTGCTGCACAATCTCGGCTACGTCGTTCAAGGCAGCGACATTGCGGAAAGCGCCAACGTGCAGCGCCTGCGCGCCACCGGCATCAAGGTGTCGGTGGGCCATCACGAGGACAATCTCGGCGATGCGCGCGTGGTGGTGACCTCGACCGCCGTGAAGCGCGACAATCCGGAAGTGGTGGCCGCGCGGGCCAAGCTGATCCCGGTGGTGCGCCGCGCGGAAATGCTGGCCGAGCTGATGCGGCTGCGCTGGTCGGTGGCAATCGGCGGCACCCATGGCAAGACCACCACAACCTCGCTTGTGGCGGCGATGCTGGATGCGGCCAAGCTCGATCCCACCGTGATCAATGGCGGCATCATCGAGGCCTACGGTTCCAACACCCGCATGGGCGAAGGCGACTGGATGGTGGTGGAGGCGGATGAGAGCGACGGCTCCTTCCTGCGCCTGCCGGCCGTGATCGCCGTGGTCACCAACATGGATCCGGAGCATCTGGACCATTGGGGCACGCCCGAGGCGATGATGCAGGCCTACGACCAGTTCGTCAGCAACATCCCCTTCTACGGGTTCGCCGTCCTGTGCGTCGATCATCCCAACGTGCAGCAGATGATCCCGCGCCTGTCCGACCATCGCGTCATCACCTACGGATTCTCGCCGCAGGCCGATGTTCGTGCCGAGCGTCTGGTCGCCGACAAGCGCGGTGCCACCTTCGAGGTGATGGTTGCCGATCGCGCCCGCAGCCGCACACGCAAGCTCGGGCCGTTCCGCCTGCCGATGCTGGGCCAGCACAACGTGCAGAACGCGCTGGCGGCGATCGCCGTGGCCGTCGAGATGGAGATCGACGAGGGCACGATCCGCTCCGCGCTCGCCGATTTCCGGGGCGTGAAGCGCCGGTTCACCCGCACCGGCGAGGCGGGCGGGATCACCGTGGTCGACGATTACGGCCATCATCCGGTCGAGATCGCCGCCGTGCTGAAGGCCGCGCGCCAGGCCGGCGCCCGCGACGTGGTGGCGATCGTGCAGCCGCACCGCTACTCGCGTCTGCAGACGCTGTTCTCCGAGTTCTGCACCTGCATGAACGATGCCGGCACGGTCATCATCGCCGATGTCTATGCCGCCGGAGAGGCGCCGATCGAGGGGATGGACCGCGACGCGCTGGTGGACGGGCTGCGTGCCTCCGGACACCGCTCGGTGGTGCCGCTGCCGGGGCCGGAGCATCTGGCCGAGATGGTGCACGCCATCGCCCGTCCGGGCGATTTCGTGATCTGCCTGGGTGCCGGCAACATCACCGCCTGGGCGCAGGCGCTGCCGGAACAACTGGCGGCGCTGCAGAAGAATCGCGGCGGACACGCGGCATGAACGCTTTTCCCCGCCCTGCCGCGGTCGGTCTCGCCACCAGCCTGGGCGCCATGCCCGCGGTGCGCGGCCGTCTGGACCAGAACGCGCCGCTCGGCGCGCAGAGCTGGTTCGGCGTGGGCGGTGCCGCCGAGCTGCTGCTGCGTCCGGCCGATGCGGAGGATCTGTCCGCCTTTCTCGGCGCGCTGCCGCCGGAACTGCCGGTGCTGACCGTCGGCAAGGCCTCCAACCTGATCATCCGGGATGGCGGCATCCCGGGCGTGGTGATCAAGCTGGCACGCGGCTTTTCCGACATCGCGGTGGATGGCGACGGCATCGTCTGCGGCGCCGCGTGCCTGGACCGGACGGTGGCCGAACACGCCGCCGCCGCCGGTCTGCGCGGGCTGGAATTCCTGGCCGGCATTCCCGGTTCGATCGGCGGCGCCGTCGCGATGAATGCCGGCGCCTATGGGGCCGAGATCACCGATGTGCTCGACTGGGCGGAGATCGTGAACCGCAACGGCCAGTTCCTGCGTTTGCCTGTGGAGGCGCTCGGCTTCGGCTATCGCCGCTCCTCGCTGCCGAAAAGCGCGGTGGTGGTGCGCGTCCGTCTGCGCGGCATTCCGGGCGATGCGGCCGCAGCGCGAGCCAGGATCGCCGAGATCAAGGCGGCGCGGGAAGCCTCGCAGCCTGTACGGGCGCGCACCGGCGGCTCCACCTTCCGCAATCCGAGCGAGAAGGAAAGCAACTCCAAGGCCTGGCAACTGATCGACGCCGCCGGCTGCCGCGGCCTGCGTCTCGGCGGCGCGCAGGTGAGCGAGAAGCACTGCAATTTCCTGCTCAATACCGGCGACGCCACGGCTGCCGAGATCGAGGGGCTGGGCGAGCTCGTGCGACGCCGCGTGCGCGAGCAGTCGGGCGTCGATCTGCATTGGGAGATCAAGCGGCTCGGCCTGCCCGGCGTGACGGGAAGCGAGGCGGCATGAAGACCAGACCCAGCGTCGCCGTCCTGATGGGCGGAATGTCCTCCGAGCGGGCGGTCAGCCTGTCCTCCGGCCAGGGCGTGCTGAGCGCGCTGCTGGAAGCGGGCTATCCGGCGCGCGGCATCGATCCCGGCCCGGATCTGGGCGCGCTGGTCGGCGACCTGACCGCCAACCGCCCGGACGTGGTGTTCAACGCCCTGCATGGCCGGTTCGGCGAGGACGGCGTCATCCAGGGCGTGCTGGACTGGATGGACATTCCCTACACCCATTCCGGCGTGCGCGCCTCGGCCGTGGCGATGGACAAGGACGCGGCGCGCGCCGCTTTCGCCGCCGCCGGCCTGCCGATCGCGCGCGGCCGCGTGGTGGAGATCGCGCGTTTCGCCGAGGCCGATCCGCTGCCCTGCCCTTACGTGATCAAGCCGCTGAACGAGGGCTCGTCCGTGGGCGTCGATATCGTCCGAGCCGGCAGCAACCGGCGTGCGGAGATCGTGTCGGCCTGGTCCTACGGGCCCACGGCGCTGGTCGAGGAGTTCGTCCCGGGTCGCGAGATCACCGTCGGCGTGCTGGGCGGCGAGGAGGGCGATATCGGCCCGCTCACCGTGACGGACATCACGCCGAACCCCGAAATGGCGGCCGGCTTCTACGATTACGAGGCGAAATACGCGTCCGGCGGCTCCAAGCACGTTCTGCCGGCGACGATCCACCCGGACGCCTTCGCCGAGGCCATGCGGCTCGCTCTTCTGGCGCACCGTGCGCTCGGCTGCCGTGGCGCGACCCGGTCGGATTTCCGCTACGACGACACCGTGCATGGCGACAGGCAGCCTGGCCGTCTGGTGCTGCTGGAGGTGAACACCCAGCCGGGCCTGACGCCGACCTCGCTTCTGCCCGAACAGGCGGCGTTTCGCGGCATTCCGTTCGCCGAACTGTGCGGCTGGATGGTGGAGAACGCCCGATGCCGCGTTTGAAACCCCGCGCGCAACCCACGGGCGGCCTGATGGACCGTCCCTCTCGAGCGGCGATTTTCGCGCGGCGCCAGAAGCGGCTGCTGAGACCTGCGCTGGGCGGCGCGGTGCTGCTGGGTCTCGTGGGTGGCGGGGTGTGGTTCGCGCATCTGATGAACGACGAGGCGCGGTTCGCGCCGCTTCGGGCCGAAATGGGGGCCAGGGCGGCACTTCATGTCGCCAGGATCGAGATCTACGGACGGGACATGACGCCGGAAGCCTCGGTGATGAAGGCACTGGGCGTCTCGGTGGGCGACGACATTCTCGGCTTCTCGGTGGAGGAAGCCCGCAAGCGTCTGGACGCGCTCACCTTCGTGGAGCGGTCCACCGTGGAGCGGCGGCTCCCCGGCACCATCGTGGTGCGTCTGCAGGAACGTCGCCCTTATGCCGTCTGGCAGAACCAGGGCCGGTTCGTGCTGATCGACCGCAACGGCCAGGTGGTCGCCGACCAGGGCATGAACGGCAAGGATGCGGAGGCATTCGCCCAGTTGCCGCTGGTGGTGGGCGCCGGCGCGCCGGAGGCGGCGGAAGGACTGATCGAGGCGCTGGCGGCCCAGCCGGACGTGCGCGCGCATGTGGTGGCGGCGGTGCGGGTCGGCATGCGCCGCTGGAACCTCACGCTCCGCAACGGCTGCGACGTGCTTCTGCCCGAAGGCGCCGAACCGCAGGCGCTGGCGCGCCTGGCACAGCTCCAGCACGACCACCAGCTCCTGGTGCGTCCGCTGGAAGCGATCGACATGCGCCTGCCGGACAGGCTGGTGATCCGCCCCCGTCCCGCCCCCGCGCCGGAAGCGGAACCGGCCGACGGCGCCGACGCGCGCCCGGCCGATGCGCGCTCGGCCGACGCAGGCGCCGATCACGCCGCGATCGCACGACCTGCCTCCACCGTCACGCAAAAGACGCGAAGCGGCGCCTCCGGCACCCATTCGCCAGTTGGTTCGGCTGCGCGGCACGGCGATAATGGCGATACCGACGCCGATTCGCCCCCTGATAGCGGCGCCGATCAGGCCCTCGATTCGGGCAGGAGGCCCGCGTGAGCGACCTGACGTTGATCCCGCCGAGCGACCCGCCCCCCCGCGCCAGGCGCTCCCGCGCCCGCCGTCCGTCGGCCGATTCGACGCTGCCGCCGGTGATCACCGCGCCGGCTCCGGAACAATCGCGCATGCTGGCGCTGTCTCCGGCCGATTCCGGGCAGCCGCGCAAGCGCCCCTATCGTCCCGGTACGTTCGGCGTGCTGGATATCGGCACCACCAAGATCACCTGCCTGATCGGACGCGGCGAGCCTGACGGCACCCTGCGCGTCACCGGCTGCGGCTGGCAGCGTTCGCGCGGCGTGCGCCTGGGCGGCATCACCGATCTGGCGGAAGCGGAGCGCGCGATCCGCGCCGCCGTGGGCCAGGCCGAGAGCCAGGCCGACCACCATCTGCGCTCGGTCACCGTCAACCTGTCCTGCGGCCAGCCGGAAAGCCGCCTGTTCAACGTGCGCTGGCCGGTCGGCGGCCGGATGGTGGGCGACGCCGATATCCGCCGGGTGGTGAACGAGGGCCGCAACCGCGCCGTCACCGATGGTCGCGACGTGATCCACGCCTTGCCGCTGGCGTTCTCGGTGGACGAGACCACCGGGGTGGAAGATCCCCGCGGCCATCATTGCGACCAGCTCGCCGCCCGGCTGCACGTGGTCGACGCGGCATCCATGGCGCTGCGCAATCTCACCGCGGTTCTGGCCCGCTGCGATCTCGACATCGCCGAGCTGGTGGCCGCCCCGCTGGCCTCCGGCCTTTCGGTCCTGGTGGAAGACGAGCGCGAGCTCGGCGCCACCGTGGTGGACATGGGCGGCGGCACCACCTCACTCGCCGTATTCGCCGACGGGCAGATCCTGCACACGGCGCAGCTCCCCGTGGGCGGCCTGCACGTCACCAAGGACATCGCCGGCATGATCTCCACCCCGCTCGGCTCGGCCGAACGGCTGAAGGTGATCTACGGCAATGCCGAAAGCTCCTCCGACGACGAGCGCGAACTGGTGAACGTGCAGCAGATCGGCGAGGACGAGCACCAGTTCACCCGCGTGCCCCGCGCGCGCATCGTCAGCGTGATCCGTCCGCGCATCGAGGAAACCTTCGAGCTGGTACGCGACCGGCTCGACAGCGCCGGCCTCGGCAAGCATAGCGGCGGTCCCGGCGGCGGCCGCGTGATCCTGACCGGCGGCGCGTCGCAGCTCGACGGGATCGGCCCGATGGCCGCGCGCATTCTCGACCGCCAGGTCCGGCTCGGTCGCCCGATCGGCGTGCGGGGTCTGCCGGACAACGCGACCGGCCCCGGCTTCGCGACCGCCGTCGGCCTGCTGGCCTGGGCGGCGGGCGCCGGACGCAGCCTGGCCGATATCGACCTGACCGAACCCAGGCCGCCCGGCTTCATGCGGCGTCTGGTCGAATTCCTCAGGGAGCGCGTCTGAGATGAGACGATGGCGACCCCCTCTCCCGCTCCCGGACGAGCACGCCCTGTGTCCGATCCGATTTCGCCCCGCCCAAGACCATAAGCCTTTGCCCTTCACGGGAGACCGCCCATGACCCTGAACCTCACCATCCCGACCCAGACCTATTCCGACTTCACGCCGCGCATCACCGTGATCGGCGTCGGCGGCGGCGGCACCAATGCGGTCGACAACATGATCCAGCTGCAGCTGGCGGGCGTGGAGTTCGTGGTCGCCAACACGGATGCGCAGCAGCTCACCCATAGCCGCGCCGATCGCCGCATCCAGCTTGGCCCGCATCTGACGCAGGGTCTCGGCGCCGGCGCGAAGCCCGAGATCGGCCGGGCGGCGGCGGAGGAAGCGGCGGACGAGCTCGCGCGTCACATGGACGGCGCGCACATGGTCTTCATCACCGCCGGCATGGGCGGCGGCACCGGCACCGGCGCCGCCCCGGTGATCGCCCGCATGGCGCGCGAGCGCGGCATCCTGACCGTGGGCGTGGTCACCAAGCCTTTCACCTTCGAGGGCGTGCGGCGCGCCAAGGCGGCCGATACCGGCATCGCCGAGCTGCAGCAATTCGTCGACACGCTGATCGTGATCCCGAACCAGAACCTGTTCCGCCTGGCGAACGAGCGCACCGGCTGGAAGGAAGCGTTCAAGATGGCCGACCACGTTCTCTACATGGGCGTGCGCGGCGTGACCGACCTGATGGTCGCCCCCGGGCTGGTCAATCTCGACTTCGCCGACATCCGCACCGTGATGGCGGAAATGGGCAAGGCGATGATGGGCACCGGCGAGGCGGACGGCGACAACCGCGCCATCCGTGCGGCGGAAGCGGCGATCTCCAACCCGCTGCTGGAAGACACCTCCATGGCCGGCGCGCGGGGTCTGCTGATCAACATCACCGGCGGCGAGGACATGACGCTGTTCGAGGTGGATCAGGCCGCCAACCGGATCCGCGAGGAAGTCGCCGAGGATGCGAACATCATCTTCGGCTCGGCGATCGACGAGAACCTGGCCGGCCGCGTGCGCGTGTCGGTGGTGGCCACCGGAATCGACACCCCGGTGCAGCATGCCGAGCGCCCGCGCCTCGTCGCCGTCGGCGGCGCCGCGCCGGCCGAACCGGCGCCGGCCGCCGTGCCGACCCATACCGGTCCGATCGGCGCGCCCGTGCTGACCGCGCAGCAGACCCATGCCGAACCGGCTGCAGCACCGGCCCCCGCGCCGGTCGCCGCCGCCACGCATGCGGCAGGCCCGGCCCACAGCGCGCCGACCTCGATCGGCTCGCTGCGTCCGGCCATGCCGCATTATCAGGCCGAGGCGGGCGCCAGCGCGCCGCCGGCGCATGCGCTGCCGCACCAGCTCCCCAATGCCCGTCCCGCGACGCAGCGCGGCGGCTTGTTCTCCGAGCCGCCCCGCCAGGCCGAGCCCGCCCCGGCGGCGGCGCGATCCCTGTTCGGCATCGTCACCGGCGCTCTCCGTGGTCGCCCGGCGCCAGCGGCGCAGTCTCCTGCCCCCCAGGCTCCGGCAGGGCGTGCCGAGCCGACCATCCATGAGCAGGAGCCGTCGGTGAGCGTGCGTCCGGCGGCGACCGACGAGGTCGGGCTGGATATTCCGGCCTTCCTGCGCCGCCAGAGTAACTGACCGGGGCAGCTGATCGGCGGCGACTCGCCGCCGCGGCATCCGCGATCCCGAAACGGCGCCGCCGGTGGTTTCCGCCATCGGCGGCGTCGCTGTTCTGGCGCGGGCCCGCAGCATGACCGGCGGGGAAAGCCACCGGGACTGGCTTCTGTCTTACGCCATGCGGCGATCCGCATTTTATTGAGTGTTTTCAGAACTTTAGACCGAAACAACCGGCAATAATCATTGACTGGCGGTTAAGGATTGGTCCGTCTATCCCTCAATCCTGCCACGATCCGCTCCTCGAAAGCGGGCAGAAAGCGGGCAAGCGGAGGATACGGATGGACGGCATGCAGGTGGACACGATCGGCGATCTCCACGGCTCGTCCTCGTCCGTGCGCGAAACCGGCCTGTCTTTCCGTTCCCCCGATGCCGGCATTCAGCACACGCTCCGCAACCCGATCTCCTGCCGCGGCATCGGACTGCATGGCGGTCTGCCCGTGACCCTTGCCTTCCGTCCGGCCCCGGTCGAGAGCGGCATCGTGTTCCGCCGCACCGATCTCGGCACCGAGGTCGCAGCGCAATTCGACCGGGTGATCGATACGCGACTCTGCACCGTTCTCGCGCCCGAAGGCCGTCCGGATGCGCGAGTCGCCACCGTCGAGCACGTGATGGCCGCGCTGATCGCCGCCGGCATCGACAACGTGATCGTCGAGGTCGACGGCCCGGAAATGCCGGTGCTGGACGGATCGAGCGAGCCGTTCCTGTTCCTGCTGGATTGCGCCGGACGCGTCGCGCAGGACATGCCGCGCAGCGTGATCGAGGTGCTGAAGACCGTGCGCGTCGAGGAGAACGGCGCGTTCGCCGAGTTGCGGCCGAACCGTGCCCCGGGGCTCAGCCTCGCTTTGTCCATCGCCTTCGACGCGGCAGCGATCGGCCGTCAGGCCTATACGATGCGCCTGTCCGAGCAGGGCTTCCGCAGCGAACTGGCGAATTGCCGCACCTTCACGCTGCGCTCGGAGATCGAGGCGATGCGCGCGGCGGGGCTCGCGCGCGGCGGCTCGCTCGACAATGCCGTGGTGGTCGATGGGGCCCGGGTGATGAACCCGGCCGGGCTGCGCCGGCCGAACGAGTTCGTGCGCCACAAGATGCTGGATGCGGTAGGCGATCTGGCCCTGGCCGGTCATCGCCTCCAGGGCGCGTTCATCGGCCATCGCTCCGGCCACGGCCTGAACAACCGGCTGTTGCGGGCGCTGATGGCGGATCGCGGCGCCTGGCGCATCGTGGGCTGGAACGGCCGCGCCCGCGCTGCCTGACGCCCGTCGCGTGACCCCGGCAAATTGTGCCGGATCGCAACGGCTTCCCGCCAGACCGTCGCGTGATATAAGGCGATCCCTTTCCATCAACGCCGGCAGGTCGATGTCGCTTACTTCCTGGCACCTTTCGCGCCTTGCCCCGGCTCCCCTTCTGCTCGGCCTGATGGCGGTCCCGCTCGCGGGCTGCGAGACGCTCGACAGCATCAATCCGTTCTCGAGCAGCAAGGCGCCCGTCGCCGAGCCGGCCGGTCCGCCGACTGCGGAAGGGCTCTACAATAACGGCATCGATGCGCTGCACACCAAGCGCTACAAGCTCGCAGTGTCGCAGTTCGAGACCATCCAGCAGAACTTCCCGTATTCGGGCTACACCGCCAACGCGCAGCTGATGGAAGGCTACGCCTATTATCTGCAGCAGAGCTATCCGGACGCGGTGCAGCAGATCGACCGCTTCCTGCAGCTCCATCCGACCAGCGACGACGCGGCCTATGCCTATTACCTGCGCGCGCTCTGCTATTACGAGCAGATCGCCGACATCCAGCGCGACCAGCAGGGCACCGTCCAGGCCATGAACGCGCTGCAGGACGTGGTGACGCGCTTCCCGGATACCGCCTATGCGCGCGATGCCCGCCTGAAGATCGATCTCTGCCGCGACCATCTCGCGGGCAAGGAGATGCTCGTCGGGCGCTACTACGAGCGGCAGCATGAATATGCGGCGGCGATCAACCGCTACCAGCGCGTGGTGCAGGATTTCCAGACCACCAACCACGCAGCCGAGGCGCTGGCCCGTCTGGTGGAGGTCGATCTCAAGCTCGGCCTGACCGATCAGGCGCACCGCAACGCGTCCGTGCTCGGCTACAACTATCCGGGTAGCCCCTGGTACCAGGACGCATACAACAACCTGCGCAGCGCTCACGCCCTGCAGCCGAGCGATGTTCCTCCCGGCCAGCCGATCGGCGCGGCCGATACGGGCGCGCCCCCTGCCGCCACGTCCGCGACCGCTCCTGCCCAGGCCCAGGCCCCGGTGCCGGTCACGCAGAAGCGCGGTTTCTTCGGCCGCATCGTTCACTCGGTGTTCTGATCCGGGCCCCGCGCCCTATCTTTCCGCCATGCTGACCCAACTCTCGATCCGCGACATGGTCCTGATCGAGCGGCTCGATCTGCCGTTCCATCCCGGCCTCACCGTCCTGACGGGCGAGACCGGCGCCGGCAAGTCGATCCTGCTCGACAGTCTGGGACTGGCCCTGGGCGAGCGCGCGGTATCCGGGGTGGTCCGCGCCGGCGCCGAGCAGGCTGGCGTGACCGCTTGTTTCGACCTCTCGCCCGATCATCCGCTGCACGACCTGCTGCGCGAGCAGGGTATCGGCCACGAGGACGGCGAATCGGTTGTGCTGCGTCGCGTGGTGACGCGCGACGGACGCTCCCGCGCCACGGTGAACGACCAGCCGGCCAGCATCGGCCTGCTGAAGCGCGTCGGCGCGCTTCTGGTCGAGATCCAGGGCCAGCACGAGCAGATGGGGCTGGCCGATCCGTCGATCCATCTCGATCTGCTGGACGCGTTCGGCGTCGCGCCCGCCTTGCGCAAACGCGTCCGCGCCGCCCATGCGGACTGGGTGTCGGCCAGGCGGGCGCTGGAAGAGGCGCGCGCCAAGGTGGAGGAAGCCGCCCGGGAAGAGGAATGGCTGCGCCAGTCGGTGCAGGATCTGGGCGAACTGGCGCCGCAGCAGGACGAGGAAAACCAGCTCGCCGCCACCCGCCAGTCTTTGCAGCAGGGCGAACGTCGCGCCGAGGCCATCGCGGCTGCCCTGGCCGAGTTGACACCGCGCGACCGGCGCAATTCCGGTCCCGGCGCTGCTCTTCGCGCCGCCACCCGCGCCCTGCAGCGTCTGCTGCCCGCCCCCGGCACCGATGCGGAGGAGCAGCAAGCCGCCGACAGCGCCGCCGTCCGCGCGCAGGCCGCGCTGGACGCGCTGGACCAGGCGGAAGCGGCGCTTGGCGAGGCCGAGGCGCTTCTGTCCCGCCTTGCCTCCGACCAGGACGGCGATCCCCGGCTGCTGGAACAGACGGAGGAGCGTCTCTTCGCCCTGCGCGCCGCTGCACGCAAGCATGGCGTCGCGGTGCTGGAACTGCCGGCGCTGCTGGCCGAGCTTCGCGGGCGGCTCGATGCGCTGGATAGCGGCCAGGCCCGGATCGGCGCGCTGGAGCAGGCCGTGGCGGAAGCGCGCGCGGCCTTTGTCGCCGAATGCGGCGCGCTGACCGCGACGCGCACCACGGCGGCGAAGAAGCTGGAAGCGGCGGTGATGGCCGAGCTGAAGCCGCTGCGTCTGGAGCGCGCGCGCTTCATCGTGCAGATCGAGCCTCTGCCACCGGAAGGCTGGACCGCGCGCGGCACCGAACAGGCGCAATTCCTGATTGCCGCCAATCCGGGCCAGCCGCCCGGGCCATTGGCCAAGGTGGCGTCTGGCGGCGAGCTGTCGCGGCTGATGCTCGCGCTGAAGGTGGTGCTGGCGGGACGCTCGGCGATTCCGACGCTGGTGTTCGACGAGGTCGATTCCGGCGTCGGCGGCGCCACGGCGGCGTCGATCGGCGAGCGTCTCGCGCGGGTGTCGGATGCGGTGCAGGTGCTGGTGGTGACGCACAGCCCGCAGGTCGCGGCGCGCGGCGACCATCATCTGCGTATCGCCAAGCAGGTGCGCGCCGGCCGCACCGAAACCAGGGCGGAACCACTGGACGGCACCGAGCGACGCGAGGAGATCGCCCGCATGCTGGCCGGCGAACAGATCACCGAGGCCGCCCGCGCCGCTGCCGACAGCCTGCTCGCGTCCGGCGCGGAGCGCCTGCTGTGAGCAGCACCGCAAAAATTGCCCCGGAGGCGCTGGACGAGACCGAGGCCACCGCCGAACTGGCCCGCCTCGCCGCCCTGCTCGCCCGTCTGGACGAGGCCTATCACACCGAAGACGCGCCGGAAGCGACCGACGCCGAATACGACGCGCTGCGCCGTCGCAACGCGGCGATCGAGGCGCGCTTTCCCCATCTGGTGCGTCCCGACACGCCCTCCGCCAGGGTCGGCGCCGCGCCGGATGGCGGGTTCGGCAAGCATCGCCACCTCGTGCCGATGCTGTCGCTCGACAACGTGTTCGACCGCGCCGAATTCGAGGGCTTCATCGCCCGCGCACGCCGCTTCCTGGGCCTGAAGGACGAGCCGCTGCCGGTGGTGGCGGAGCCGAAGATCGACGGGCTGTCGATCAGCCTGACCTACGAGAACGGCCGGTTCGTGCGCGGCACCACACGCGGCGACGGCATCACCGGAGAGGACGTCACCGCCAATCTGCGCACGCTGCGCGGGCTGCCGATGGAGCTGCGCGGCGACGCGCCCGCGCTGATCGAGATCCGCGGCGAGGTCTATCTCACCAAGGAGGATTTCCTGCGGCTCAACCATGCGCAGGAAGAGAACGGACACAGGCTGTTCGCCAACCCGCGCAACGCCGCCGCGGGGTCGCTGCGACAGCTCGATCCGTCGGTGACGGCGGGGCGTCCGCTGTCCCTGTTCGCCTACGCCCAGGGACGGTCCAGCGCGCCGGTGGCGACCACGCATAAGGGCTTTCTGGAGCGGCTCGAGCACTGGGGCTTCACGGTGAATCCGCTCGGCCAGGTTCTGGGCGGCGAGGCGGAAGCGGAGGCGTTCCAGAACGATCTGGCGCTGAAGCGCGCCGATCTCGCCTACGACATTGATGGCGTCGTCTACAAGATCGACGATCTGGCGTTGCAGGAACGGCTGGGTTTCGTCGGTCGCGCGCCGCGCTGGGCGGTGGCCTGGAAGTTTCCGGCCGAGCAGGCCGTCACCCGCCTGGAGCGAATCGACATCCAGGTCGGACGCACCGGCGCCCTCACCCCCGTCGCCCGGCTGGAGCCGGTGAATGTCGGCGGCGTGCTGGTGACCAACGCGACTCTGCACAACGCGGACGAGATCGCGCGCAAGGATGTGCGCCCGGGCGACCGCGTCACGCTGCAGCGCGCCGGCGACGTGATCCCGCAGATCCTGGGCAGGGTCGAGGAAAAAGGCGTCGAGCGCGGGCCGCCCTATGTGTTTCCGGACCGTTGCCCGGTCTGCGGCTCCAAGGCGGTGCGCCCCGACGGCGAGGTGGTGGTGCGCTGCACCGGCGGGCTGGTCTGCCCGGCGCAGACGGTGGAGCGGCTGATCCATTTCGTCTCGCGCAACGCCTTCGACATCGACGGGCTCGGCGAGAAGTCGATCCGCGAGTTCCACGAGGCCGGGCTGATCGCGACCCCGGCCGACATCTTCCGCCTGAAGCCGGAGCAGCTCGAAGGACGGGAAGGCTGGAAGGCGACCTCCATCACCAAGCTGATGCGGGCGATCGACGCACGGCGAGACATTCCCCTCGCCCGCTTCCTGTTCGGTCTCGGCATTCGCCGGATTGGCGAGACCAACGCGCGCCTGCTGGCGCGGCATTACGGCACGTTCGAGAACTGGCGCGCGCAGATGCAGGCGGCGACGACGATCGGTTCGGACGAGCGCCTGGCGCTGGGCAGCATCCTCGGCGTCGGCAGCGCGATCGCCGACGAACTCGCCACCTTTTTCAGCGAAAAGCACAATCGCGACGCGGTGGACGACCTGCGCGCGGTTCTGCGCTCGGTCGAGCCGGAACAGGCGGCGCAGGACGGCTCGCTGTCCGGCAAGACGGTCGTGTTCACCGGCTCGCTGCTGAGCATGACCCGTCCGGAAGCCAAGGCGATCGCCGAGCGCATGGGCGCCAAGGTCACGGACAGCGTGTCGAAGAAGACCGATCTGGTGATCCTCGGCGCCGAGGCTGGTTCCAAGGCGAAAAAGGCCGCCGAACTCGGCATCGACACTCTGGACGAGGCCGGCTGGCGCGACCTTGCCGGCCTGCCGCCCGCGCCCGTGCCCGCCATGGCGGAGCCGGACGCGTCCTGAAAGGCGGGTGGATGAAATCTCGTCCACAACCCCCGCCACATGGTTTGAAACGCAACGCCGCCGAACCGCTCTCCGTTGAACGGTCAGGAGAGCAACGATGCCGGACGAGAACGATCTCAAGCGTGAAGACCGTCTGCAGCGACTGATGGGGCGGCTGCCGCAGCGCATCCGGAAGGCCGTCACCTGGCTGCGACGGCCCGAAGCGAAATGGGTGCGCATCCCCGCCGGCGTTCTGCTGATCTGCGGCAGTGTCCTGGCGATCCTGCCCGTATTCGGGCTCTGGATGCTGCCGCTGGGTGTGGTGCTGCTGTCGGAAGACGTCCCACCGCTGCGTCGCCTGACCGGACGCTGCCTGGCGTGGGTGGAGCGCAAGCATCCGAACTGGATGGCCGAACCGGCGCCGGACGCGACATCGGCGCGCTGAACCACGGCGCAGACTTCCCCGTATTTGCCGCAATCAAGGAGGATGCTTTGAGCACCACGACCACAACGTCCGAGGCCATCACGCCGGATGAGGCGCTCGCCCGCCTGAAGGAGGGCAATCGCCGTCACCTTTCCGGCGAGGCGATCCAGAAGCACCAGACGAGCGCGGAGCGACGCGCGGCCCTGGCGGAGAAGCAGGCTCCGTTCTGCGTGCTGGTCGGCTGCTCGGACAGTCGCGTGCCGCCGGAGGTGTTGTTCGGTTGCGGTCTGGGCGATCTGTTCATCGTCCGCAATGCCGGCAACGTGGTGGATACCGCCGCCATCGGCAGCATCGAATATGGCGTGGCTGTTCTGGGGGCGCCGCTGGTGGTGGTGCTGGGCCATGAGCGCTGCGGCGCCGTGCAGGCGGCAGTGAACGTGGTCGAGGAGGACGCGACCTTCCCTGGCAGCATCGGCAAGATGATCGAGCCGATCCTCCCTGCCGTTCTGCGCGCACGCCGCGACGGCACCGACGACCTGCTGGACCGTTCGGTGCGCTGCAACGTGCATCGCGTGGTGGAGCGCCTGCGCAACACCGAAACGTTGTTGCAGGAGCCGCAGGCACAGGGACGGCTGCGCATCATCGGCGCGCGCTACGACCTGGACGACGGCAGCGTCGAGTTCTTCGAATAGGCTTCCCGGCCGACGGTGGCATCGTGGAACGATACGACTCCGTCATTCCACGATGCTCCGCCGTGCTGCTTGCCGGTAGCCGCCGCTGCGGGGCGACACCGGGTTTTCGCCGCCGGACTGCGTTCTTGTTTTGTTTCTCTCCTCGTCGCTCAGCGACAGAAATGTGGGCAGCGTCCGGATAAGCGGCCAATCGACGCGGTCGAATTGCCCATAAGAGGAGCATCTGCGCCGATTTCGAGGGCATAATCCGTCGCAGGTCGTTCATTTATCTTAATTTTTTGGATATAATTTGAGACGAAGGATTGACATTCTTTCATGACATGAGTGCCATTCGTTTCCGACATGATGTCTCAGCCGGGCGCGTGCCGCCCCCAGAAACGGATGCCTCAGGTGACCGCTCAATCCCGTACAAGACGCCGACTGCTGTCCGCGACGACGGCCCTCGCCATGGCCTGTGCAGCGCCCATCGCTGCGCACGCCGCCGCCGTCTCGTCCGGGGCGATCAAGGCCGACGACGTCGATATCGGCAATCCGATCGCCCAGACGGTCTATCTGTCGCTGCGCAATGAATCCGGCGCCGAGGCCTACGCCCGCGCCGTGCAGACGCCGGGACCGCAGTTCCACAAATTCCTGACCCGCGAAGAGTTCGTGAAGCGCTTCGCGCCGACCGACGCGGATATCGCCAAGGTTGAGAGCGCGCTGACGCAGCTCGGCTACACCATCGATTCCGTGTTCCCGAACCATCTGGCGATCCAGGTCATCGCGCCGGCCGGAACCACGGAAGCGGCGCTGGGCGTGAAGCTGAAGCGCATGACGGTGAACGGCCGCACCGGCATGGTGCCGACCGGCGTCCCCACCCTGCCTGCCTCGATCCGCGACCTCGTCCGCGGCGTCGGCGGCCTCAATACCCTGCATCTGGCGCATCCGCTGAAGCGGAGCTCGGCCATCGCCGGGCAAGCCACCACGACCAAGTTCGTCGCGGGCGCCACCCTGACCGGCGGCAAGCCCGGCAGCTACCTGCCGCAGGATTTCGCCACGCGCTACAACGTCAATCCGATCTACGCCAACGGCTTCACCGGTCGCGGTGCCACGATCGGCATCATCACCCTGGCGAATTTCTACCCGTCCGACGCCTACACTTTCTGGAAAGCGGCGGGCCTGACCGTCGACCAGAACCGCATCACCACGGTGAATGTCGACGGCGGCACCGCCATCGCCCCGAGCGATGCGCTGGGCGAAGGCGAAACGGATATCGACGTCGAGCAGTCGGGCGGCCTGGCGCCGGGTGCCAACCTGCGCGTCTACGTCGCGCCGAACCAGACCAACGCGAACTTCGTCGACGCCGCCGAGGCGGCCGCTTCGGAAAACATCGCCGACACCGTCTCGATCAGCTGGGGCCAGCCGGAGCTCGATTATTTCGCGGAGCCGTCGCAGAACGTTGCCGCCTCCACCTACATCATGGATGCCTTCCATGACGTGTTCCTGGAGATGGGCATCCAGGGCCAGTCGGTCTATGTCGCCACCGGCGATTCCGGCGCCTACGACACCGTCCGCGGCTGCCCGAATTCGGGAACGCCCAGCGCCAGCGCCCCGGTCTGCAACGCGCCCTACGCGGTCGATTCTCCCGCCAACGATCCGGCCGTGACCGGCGCTGGCGGCACCACCCTCCCGGTGACGCTGAAGCTCACGAGCGGCGCAGTGCTGACCGTGGCCCAGGAGCAGGCCTGGAGCTGGAACTACATCTACCAGCAGACCGCGGCGCAGGGTCATCCGATCGCCCTGGCCTATCTGTTCTCCACCGGCGATGGCGGCGGCGTCAGCTCCTACTTCAAGAAGCCCTACTACCAGGTCGGCGTTTCCGGCATCACCACCACCAAGCCGGGGCAGAGCTTCACCGAGGATACCGGCAGCGGTCCGCAAACTCTCGTGACGCTGCCTGCGAAGTTCGCCGGACGCAATCTGCCCGACATGTCGGCGGACGCGGATCCGGAAACCGGCTACCAGTTCCTCGAGGAAGGCAGCATCGTCACCTTCGAGGGCGGCACCAGCTTCGTCGCACCGCAGCTCAACGGCGTTACCGCGCTCGCCGTGCAGGGCACGGGCGGACGCGTCGGCCTGATGAACAACATCGCCTACGGGCTCGGCGACGCCGCCACGGACGACATCACCGCCGGCGACAACTGGGGCTATACCGGCAAGACCGGCTACGACAACGCGGCCGGCCTCGGCGTGCTGAACGCCACCAAGCTGGCGAACGCCCTGCTGACCCTGAAGTCGCTCTACGGGCGCTGAGAACAACGGCCGGGTCCGGGGGCTCTCCCCGGACCCGGCTCGTCAGGCGACGAACCAGACCGGCTCCTTCAGCTTCGCGACGAACGCTGCATGCGCGGCCAACTCGTCCTCCGTCGGCTGCACGAAGCGCGGCTGGCGCGTCCCGGACAAGGTGTAGACCGCGGCACCCCCGCCCTCCTCCATCGCCAGTTCGAGGCCGCGCTGCCGTCCGCCGGTGAGTTCGACGTAAACCTCCGCCAGCAGGCGGCAATCCAGCAGCGCATTATGCGTGGTGCGCTCGCTGAGATCGATCGAGAAGCGCCGGCACAGCGCATCGAGACTGTTGGGCAGGCCCGGAAACCGGGCGCGGGCGATCTCCAGCGTATCGATCATCCGGTCCGCCGCCAGAGGCGGGCGCCGCACGCGTCCGAGCTCGGCATCGATGAAGCGGAAATCGAACGGCGCGTTATGGGCAATCAGCGGATCGTCGCCGAGAAAATCGAGAAACTCCTCGACCACGTCGGCAAATTTCGGCTTCCCATCCAGATCGGCGCGCGTGTAGCCATGCACGCGCGACGCCTCTTCCGGCACATCGCGTTCGGGATCGATCAGCACATGGTAGTGCCGTCCCGTGGGCAGATCGCCGATCAGTTCCAGAGCGGCGATCTCGATCACGCGGTCGCCCGTTTCCGGATCGAATCCCGTGGTTTCCGTATCGAACAGAACGGCGCGCTTCATGAACGGGCATCTCCCACGCGCAGCCGCGCCAGAAGGCGGCGCAACTGCCGGAGCGAATGATAGCGCGAAAGCCCGGTCCGGATCACCGTGTCGGCGCGTCGGCGCTTCTCGCGATCCGGCATCTGGGCGGCGATGATGTGGTCGGCCTCGGCCGCGCTCATGCCCCGCCGCCGCGCGACGCGGGCGCGCTGCAGCGCCGCCGGCGCCGAGACCACGATCACGTGGTCGCAACGCCGCTCCCCGCCGTTCTCCAGCAGCAGGGGAATGTCGAGCACCGCCCAGCGATGCCCCGCGGCCTGGGCCCGGCGGAGAAACCGCTTCTCCGCATCGCGCACCAGCGGGTGGATGATCCGCTCCAGCGCCCGCATCATCTCCGGGCGGCCGATCACCGCACGGCGCAGCGCCGCGCGATCGATCCGCCCCTCCCGCACCGCCTCCGGCACCAGCCTGGCGATCGGCGCCACGGCCGCGCCGCCCGGCGCCTGCAGCCGGTGAACGGTACGGTCCGCATCGAACACCGGCAGACCGGCGCGCCGGAGCGCCGACGCCACCGTCGACTTGCCCATGCCGATGCCGCCCGTCAGCCCGATGATCTTCACCGGCCGTCCATCTCCGTCAAACCGCCAGATCCTCGCGCACCATTCGCTCCAGCGCCGCGTCCACCTCTGGCCGGACGCCGAACCAGGCTTGGAAACCGACACCGGCCTGGTGCAGCAGCATGCCGAGCCCCTCGACCGTCCGCAGCGCCCGCGCTCGGGCTTGCGTCAGCAAAGGCGTCTCGCGCGGCACGTAGACGATGTCGGCCACGGCCAGGGAGGCGGGAGCGCGGTCCAGCGCGCAGCTCGAGGCCGGGTCGCCGGCCATGCCGATGGTGGTGGTGTTCACCAGCAGGGCGTGATCGGGCAGAGCATCGCCGCGCGAGTCCCAGTCCAGCACCGAGACCGGGCCGGCTCCCGCGTCGCGCAACTCGTCACGCAGGATTTCGGCGCGCATCCGGGTCCGGTTGGCGACCGACACCTCGGCGCCCGCCGCCAGGAGGGAAGCCGCGATGGCGCGCGCCGCGCCTCCCGCGCCCAGCAGCAGAGCCGGCCCGGCATCGGGCCGGATACCGGCCGCGCGCAGGCTGCGCAGGAACCCCTCCCCGTCGCTGCTATCGCCATGGATCAGACCGTCGGCGCCGAAGACGAGGGTGTTGGCGGCCCCGCACGCCCTTGCGGCCTCGGTCAGCGTGTCGCACAGGCGGAACGCGTCCTCCTTGTGCGGCACGGTGACATTGACGCCGGCGAATCCGGCGGCGCGAAGGCCGTCCAGCGCGATACGAAGCCCGCCGGGCGCGACCGGCAACGGCACATAGGCGCCGTCGATCCCCGCGCGCCGGAGCCATTCGTTGTGGATCAGCGGCGAACGCGACGACGCGACGGGCCAGCCGACCAGCCCGGCCAAACGGGTGCGCCCGGTGATGGCCATCTCAACCGCCGTCGGCGCGCACGGCCGCAAGCGCAGCGGGCAGAAGACGCGACAGTCGGTCGGCCCAGGCACGCTGTCCGGCCTCGTCCGCGATCAGGTCCTGGCGGATCTCCAGCTCGACGCAAAGCAGGCCGCGACGCTCGCCCTGCACGGGCACGGTGTAGTCGTCCACGTCGGACAAGGCGTACGGTTCGTTCTCGCCCACCACAAGATCGCCCTCGGCTTCGGCCAGACGCAACAGCGCCTGGCCCAGTCGGCGCTCGTGATTGAACAGCACGCCGAAATGCCAGGGCCGGTCGAACCCGTTCATGCGCGGGGTGAAACTGTGCACCGCCACCAGCACCGTGTCCTGACCCGCCGCCTGCCGTCGCGCGATCTCGGCCGCGATGGCGTCCTGATAGGGCGTGAAGATCAGGTCCCGGCGCGCGTCACGCTCCTCGGCGCTGGCGACCCGGTTGCGCTCGATCGGGGTGTGATCGCTGACCGGCGCGATCGAGGTCGGATGGCCGGGCGTGCGGTTGCAGTCGATCACCAGGCGGGAGAAGCGCTGGGCGATCGTGGTCGCGTCCAGGGAGACCGCCAGGGTCTCGGACACGCCGCGCACGCCGATATCCCAGGCGATATGACGCTCGAATTCCGAGTCGGGCAGGCCGAGACGGTCCAGCGCCTGCGGCACGGCGCGGCCAGCATGGTCCACCACCAGCAGCCAGGGAGACCGGCCGTCCCGGCGCAGCCATTCCACGGGCTCGCCATCGGCGGGAGACAGCAGCGGGGCCGGTGCAGAGGCGGGGTTGGTGTTTTTTTCGATCACCGGACACCTATGTTCTCAGCGTTTTGTTGCGTCCAGTCCGGAAAGGCGGGACGCTGGGTCCTGATGAAGCATTTGTTCACCTCAGCGTGCCATTCTTCCCTCGCGGGAACCAGGGAAGGAACCGCCGCATGCCGGTTCTGATCGTCGAGCACGTCACCACCTACCGGTATCGTCGCGTGGTCGGCTTCGGCGAGCACCGCATGATGTTCCGGCCGCGCGACTCCGTGGATCAGCGTATCCTGGACTGGTCGCTGACCATCACACCGCGGCCGATCGAGTTGCGCTCGGTCTGCGATCCGTTCGGCAATCTGGTCTCGATCGCCCGCTTCGCCGGCCGCGCGAGGGAGCTGAGCTTCACCAACCGCCTGGTGATCGACCACACGCCGGTGGAGCCGAAACACGACCAGCTCGCGCCCTATGCGCGCAGCTGGCCCTTCACCTATAGCCAGGACGACGCCGCCGATCTCGGACGCGTACGCGAGCGGCGCTATGACGATCGCGATCACGTCGTGGACGCCTGGGCGCGCGGCTTCCTCCACAAACACGCCAATGGCAGCACGCTCGATCTGCTGATCGACATGACGCGCGAGATCCGGCGTTCCTTCACCTATTCGCCGCGCTACGAGGAAGGGGTACAGGAGCCCGCACGCACCCTGGCGCTGCGCAACGGCACCTGTCGCGACTACGCGGTGCTGATGATGGAAGCGGTGCGGTCCCTCGGTCTCGCCTCGCGCTTCGTCAGCGGCTACGTGTATTCGCCGGGCGCCGATGGAACCGCCCATATCGGCGGCGGATCGACCCATGCCTGGGTGGAGGTGTTTCTGCCCGGCCTCGGCTGGACCGAATTCGACCCCACCAACGCCATCATCGGCACGCGCGACCTGATCCGCGTCGCCTCCGTCCGCGACTGGCACCAGGCCGTGCCCCTGTCCGGAACCTGGACCGGGTTCCCGGCCGACAGTCTCGGCATGAGCGTGTCGGTGACCGTGTCGCAGCAGCGCGACCAGACCGGCAAGGAGGCCGCCGGGCCGGGCGAGGCGGCGACCGCGGAAGCCGCCCAGCCGCAAACGATCCTTTCCGCAAAACGTGATCAAACCCGCCCGGACGCTGCAACCCCCAGCCCGGCTGATCGTTCACCCGCGGATGCGCTCTGACCGCACGCGGTCCGGCCAGACCATCACCTTGCGGATAGCCCGTTACGAAAGTGGAACCGAATGCTGATCCGCGCCGGCTACGACATCGCCTTCAATGCGCCGAACCCCACTCCGCTGCTGCTGATGCTGAGCATCCGTCCCGAGCGCGAGCCCGACCTGCAAACGCCGCAGCAGATGAGCTTCGACCCTCCGGTCCCGGCGCATCATTATCGCGACGGCTTCGGCAACGTCTGCACACGCGTGGTGGCGCCGGGCGGATTGCTGCGCATCAGCAACGAATTCACCATCGCCGATAGCGGCCTGCACGACGAATATGCGCCTGACGCACAACAGCACGCGGTGGAGGACCTGCCGGACGAGGTGCTCGTCTATCTGCTCGGCAGCCGCTACTGCGAAACCGATCGCCTGTCCGACACCGCATGGTCCCTGTTCGGCCATGTCCCGGCCGGATGGCAGCGCGTGCAGGCGATCGTCAGCTACGTGCATGACCGCATCACGTTCGGCTACGAATTCGCGCGCTCGACCCGCACCGCTTACGAGGCCTTCACCGAGCGTCGCGGCGTGTGCCGGGATTTCGCGCATCTGGCCGTGGCCCTGTGCCGCTGCATGAACATCCCGGCCCGCTACTGCACCGGCTATCTCGGCGATATCGGCGTTCCCCCGGTGGATGATCCGATGGATTTCTCCGCCTGGTTCGAGGTCTATCTGGGCGGCCGCTGGTACACCTTCGATGCGCGGCACAACAAGCCGCGCATCGGCCGCATCCTGATGGCGCAAGGCCGCGACGCCACCGACGTGGCGATCTCCACCGCCTTCGGCAGCGCCTGGCTGGCCGGTTTCGAGGTTACGACCTACGAGCAGACCGGCGGCTGAGGCCGGTCGCCGGAGCGGCGCGCCGGAACGCGTCGTTCCGGACCCGCCTTCGGCCGGTTGCTTCACGGTTCGAATGCCGCCGCCACGCCACGCCGAGCGACGCGCGCCTTCACGCGGCGAGCGGCGGCTCGATTTGTCCGGTCATGCCGTCTGTGATGCCCAGATCGGTCACGTGAGGACCGGGATTGCAGGCGAGGCTGGCGCCGATGGCCAGCTTCACCAGCGGCGCCTCCAACCCGTCCGCGACCTGTTCCGACGCCAGGCGCAGGGCGGCGAAGCGTCGGGCCACGACGTGCGGCGCGTCCTCGGAGAGCAGCCCGCAAACGGGTAGGGCCAGCGTCTCCACCGTGCCGTTCCCCTGCACCGCCGCCATGCCGCCCCCGGCCGCGATCAGCGCATGGGCCGCCGCGCACATCAGCTCCGGATCGCGCCCGAACACCGCCAGGTTGTGGCTGTCGTGCAGGATGGTGGTGGCAAAGGCGCCGCTCCAGCGCCCCCATCCCTCCAGGACGCCGAGACCCGGCGGTTCGGCGATCCCGTAACGGTTGAACACCGCCATCAGGATGCAATCCTCCGGCAAGACGACAGTGCCGTTCTCGACCGCGGCCTCGCGTGTCGCCCAGCGCGTCCGGCGCGGCGTGTGAACGGTGTTGAGGACCACGCGATCGCCGTCGGCGCGGATCAGGAAATCGGACGGCGAAACCGGGCGAAGCACCATGGTGCCGGATGGCGCCGGCACGGCATCGTCGCGCACGGGGCTGTGCAACCGCCCGTCCGACGCCGCCTCCACGCCGGAGACGAACACGCGCCGCGCCCGGAACGAGACCAGATCGTCGAACACCACCAGATCGGCCCGGCGGCCCGGCGCCACAAGGCCCAGATCGCGGCGTCCCAGCCATCGGGCCGCGTTCAGAGTCCCGCAGCGCAGGGCGGCCACCGGATCGACGCCATGCTCCACCAGCATTTGCAGGATCTGCGTGATCCCGCCTTTGCCGACCAGATCGTCGGGAAAGATGTCATCGGTGCACAAGGTGACGGTCTGCGGCACATGGCCGAGGGCCTTGAAGGCATGGGCGGCTTCCGCAGCCATGTCCGGATGGGACGCCCTGATCTCGAGCGTCAGGCCCGCCCGCAGCTTCGACAGCACGTCGTCGCGGCCGGTCAGCTCGTGGTCAGAGGCGACGCCCGCGGCCACGAATGCCTGCAAGGAGGCGTCGGCGAGTCCGCGCGCATGGCCGAATACGGTCTTTCCACTGTCGAGACCGGCCTGGACGATGCCGACCATGTTGGGCGAGCGCTCGATCACGCCGCGCATGTCCATCACCTCGGCCACGCCGATGATCTCAGGCCAGGACAGCATCTCCTGCATCGCCTCCGGGCCGAACACCGCACCGGCCCGTTCCAGACCAGGCGCGGACGGCACGCAGGACGGCGCCTGCACCAGGATGCGCAACGGCAGATCGCGCGACGCCGCCACCGCCCAGCGCACCGCATCGAGCCCGCCCACATTGCCGACCTCGTGCGGGTCCCAGCAGATCGTCGTGGTCCCCTGCGGCACAACAACCGACGCGTAGGAGCGCGGCGTGACCATCGAGCTTTCGATATGCAGATGAGTGTCGATCAGCCCGGGCGCGACGATGCCGCCACCGAGTTCCACACTCCGCGCGGCATCTTCACGCGACCCGGATGGATGCACGCTGGCGATCAGTGGGCCGACCAGACCGACATCCGCGTCGCGCAGCTCGCCCGTCACGACATCCGCGACGCGCAGCTCGCCCGTCACGACATCCGCGACGCGCCCGCCTTTCAGGAGCAGATCGAACGGCGTTTCGCCGCGCGCGGCACGGACCGCGCGGTCGCGCAAACCGGGCTGGTCGAGATCTGGCTGGTGTCCGGTCATGGAACCTCCCCGAAAGATCAAGGTTGGATCAGTGCTGGATCAATGCTGGATCAGGGCGCTCAGCCCCAGATCGAGCGCCAGCAGCGCATCGGTCAGCCACATCACCGGCGGAACGCGCGTCCGCTCCGCCAGCGCCATCAGGGTCCAGGCGAAGCAGCCGACGGAGAGGCCGGCGATCAGATTGCCGGTGGTGACGGTGAGCAGCAGGATCAGAACCGCGGAGGCGATATCCGGCAAACGGTCGAAGCGCAGATAGCGCAGCCCGTCCATCATCAGCACGCCGACCATCACCAGGGCCGGCGCGGTCGCCTGCGGCGGGATCGCGCCGATCACCGGCCAGAAGAAGATCGTGCCCGCAAACAGCAGCCCGGCGACGATGGCGGTGAGCCCGGTGCGGCCGCCGCTTTCAACCCCGGTCGCGGATTCGACATAGGCCGCCACGGTAGGGCTGCCGATGCAGGCGCCGACGATGGACGCGAGACCGTCGGCCAGATAGGCGCGGCGCGCATTCGGCAGATTGCCCTGCGCGTCCATCAAACCGGCACGGCGCGTCACGCCGATCAGCGTGGCGGTGGCGGAGAAGAAGTCGCTCAGAAAGAAATAGCCCGCCAGAGGCAGCGCCAAGGCCAGGTTGGCCAGCAGATCGTGGATATTGAATGCGAACAGAAGCGGCGTGGTCGAAGGCGGCCATTGCACCGGGTGGGCCGGCAGACGGGTCAACGGATGGCCGTCCGGGCCCGGCACGATCAGCCCGAGCAACGTGACCACCAGGATCGAGAGCAGCAGCGCCGCCGGGACGCGACGCAGCATCAGCAGCGGGGTCAGCAGCAGCGCGGCGCCGCTGAGCAACACCGCCGGCTGTCTGAGATCGCCAAGATGCCCCGACGGCGACAGCAGCCCGCCATTGCGCAGGCCAATGGTGGCGATGAACAGGCCGATGCCGCCCTGAAGCCCGATCCTGACCGCATCGGGAAACCCGGTCACGAGGCGCTCGCGCAGGCGGGTGGCCGAGAACACGGTGAACAGGATGCCGCCCAGCAACACCATGGTCAGAGCTGCGCCATAGGACACACCGCCGCTTGCCGCCGCGACCTGGGCGAACACCACGTTGGAGCCCATGCCGGGCGCCAGGGCGATCGGCAGGCGTCCCATCAGCCCCATCAGCAGCGAGCCCAGCATCGCTGCCAGCGCCGTGACCACGATCAGCACATGCCGGTCCATGCCGGTGCCGGCCAGGATCAGCGGGTTCACCACCACGATATAGCCCATGGCGCCAAAGGTCGTGGCGCCCGCCAGCACTTCGCGCCATAGGCTCGCATCGTCCGGCGCAGGACGCACGGACAGGGCACGCATCCAGGCAGGAAAAGCTGCAACGGTCATGGGCGGCAGGCCGGTGCGCGCGCCAGGTCGGCGGCGAACCCCGCATAGAACCGCGCCTTGTCCACTTCCGTGACGATCCGCACCGCCGGCACGCCGTGCGGCGACAACGCCGGTACGCGCGCATGCGCCCGCCCGTAGAGCAGGCCGCCGCCCGTATCCACGTCGAGCGTCGCGTCCATGGAGGCCGTCACGAGATCCGGATGGATCGCGATCGCCATGGTTAGCTCGTCCCACATCGGTATCCCCGCCTTCGCATAGCGCCGGAAATAGCGTCCTTGCGGGGTGTCGGGCGCTTTGTCGAGCAGGATCCCGGTCAAAGGGACGCCGAGGGTGACGTTGCCGACATTCACGATCCGCGCCCAGGGCGCCGTCAGCACCACATGCGCGGCCTCGGGATCGAAACTCATATTGAAGTCGGTGAAGAAATCGATCGCCTTGCTCCGCTCGACCGCGATCTGCGGCAGGTCGGTGTCGAGCAGGCCGCCCATGAAGACCAATTCGCCCGCCAGTTCGGCGAAATGCGGATCCTCGCGGATCGCCAGAGCCAGATCGGTCATCGGACCGGCGGCGACGATCACGACCTGATGCGGATGGGCATGCACGGCGGCGATCATCGCCGCCGCCGCGGATTCGGTGCGCATTTTGGTAGCCGGCGCGCCCTCGACCAGGGGCGGCACGAAAGACGGACGATCCGGGTGCTGATCGGGATGACGCGCGTCGGCAGGCTGGAACGCGCCGGTCCAGCGCAATTTTCCGTACTCGGACTGCCAGGGTGCGATCTCGTTCGGCCTGCGCCGGAGCGGCAGCTCCGCGCCCGGATAGACCGGCAGCGAGCCGCATCCGATCTGATCGAGAAAAGCCAGCAGATGCGCCGCGCCCTCGTCGCGCCACGCATCGCCCGTGACCACGCCGACACCGAGCAGCTTGACGTTCGGATCGAACAAAGCCGGGATCAGCGACTGGATATTGGTCTCGCCTGGACCGGAAAAGTCGTTGTCCAGAAACACGAGCGTTTCCGCGCGCGCCGGCGCCAGCCCGCACAGAAGAAACAGGGCGGCGCAGCGCACCAGAGACCGGATCAGCATCATCACCCGCCTCAAAAGGTGAAGCGCAACAGCCCACCGACGATGCGCGGATCGTTGATGTAGCCGGTGTAGTTGTCGAAATCGATCGCCCCGATGCCGACCACTTTGTCGGTGATATTCCGCACGAAGACTTGCGCCTCGTAGTGGCGCTTATCATCGATGAACGACAGGCTGGCGCCGCCCTGCAACAACGCCTTGCCGTTGAATTCGACCGATTTATAGAGAGTGAAAAGCTCCTGGCTACGCCAGGACCAATCGGTTGCCAGCACGAAACGCTGCTGATCGTTCACCGGAATGGCGTAGGACGCGTTCAGATTGGCGATCCAGCGCGGCGCGTAAGGCAGCGGATTGCCGTCGATCAGCGCGTAGCCGGTTTTCGGATCGACGGGATTCAGCAAAGAACAGCCGATGCCGCAATAGGCGGTTTCCAGACCGGGCGACTGAATCTCGGTGTAGTTGTAGCTCATATTCGCGCCGACGGAGAGATTCTCGATCGGGAAGACCTGCGCGGTCCATTCCACCCCGCGGCCGATCGCATCCTTGGCGTTCAACAGCTCGATGTTGTTGCCGGTTCCGCCCGCCGCGGTGAGCTGAAGGTTGCTGGTGTCCCAACTGTAGATATCGCCGGACAACTGCACGCGGCCGTGCAGAAGATTGGCTTTCGCCCCAAGCTCGAACGACGTATTCTTTTCTGCAGATGCCTTCGAGATAAAGCTGTTGGAGGTCAAACGTCCCTGATAGCTCGGCGCCAGAAAGCCGGTTGCGGCGCGGAAATAAACACTGACATTCGGGAGAATCTTGTAGTTGATCGCGGCATCCCAACTCACGTTGTCGCTCGACGTGCTGTCGCCGAGCGACAGCGGCCCGGGCGCGCCAAACACGCGTGTGGCATCGAAACGCTTGAAGTCGAACGTGTAACGTACGCCGCCGGTGACGCTGAGGCCGCGCGCGAGGGTGTAGGTCAGAGAATCGAAGATGCCGAACGAATTCTCGTTCTGGCGCTGATTGGCGAGCGCCGTCGTCGCCATGGTGGGCGGGTCGTAGTTGAAGTCGTAATCGTTCAGCCATTCGTTGAAGAAATACAGACCGCCCTGGTCGAAGACGCGCCCGGTGTTGATCGTGTAGGCGCGCAGCTCCGCTGTTTCCTGGCTGATCTTGGGCGCGGAGGTGCCGGTTTCCACGCTGAACGGCACCGTCTCCGGATTGCCGCCGTCGATAGAGCCGATCGAATCGAGCGAGCCTTCCACCCAGGAGGCGATCGCCTGGACGCCGACATGGCCCATGGTCTTGGTGGCCTTGATATGGCCACCCGCCGTGGTGAGGTTCTGCGCGTTGTCGCCCAACTGCGAGACGGTATCGATGTCGTAGCCCGGCACGATATCCGGGCTGCCATGACGATAGAGATTGGCCCGAAACAGCTGCGCGGTGCCTTCGAGATGGCGCGTATCGACTTCCGCCAGAATGTTGGCGGTCGAGTCGATGGTGTAAAGCGCCTGAAGACGTGCCGCGATATCCTCGTATCCGTTCAGGCTCGTGCGCCAGCGATAGCCTTGGTAGGTGTTGTCCACCCAGTTGTCGCGGCGCTGGTTGATGACCGACAGGCGCACATCGAGCTTGTTCGGCACAACCACCGCATTGCCGACCGCCTGGGTGACGAGGCTGTTGTAGGTGCCGTAACTCTGGCTGAGATAACCGGTGTTCTTGTCGACCGGCGCCTGCGAATGGATGTTGATGACACCCGCCGGCGTGTTGCGTCCGAACAACGTGCCCTGCGGCCCGGGCAGAACTTCCGTGCTGGCCAGATCGAACAACGGAAACGACCGTAGCACCGGATTATCCAGCACCACATCGTCGTAATACAGCGCGACAGGCTGGGCTGAATTGGTGTCGTAATTGGAGTTGCCCAGGCCGCGAATATAGGTGCGCGGAAAGGTGCGGCCGAACGAGGATTCGATCGACAGGCTCGGCGTGCGCGCCGACAACGCACGGATATCGTCGCCGGCCACGGTGATGGCGTCGATCTCCTGCTTCGATAAGGTGAAGACTGCCGCTGGAACGTCCGTGGCGCGTTCCTTGCGGCGACGCGCGGTGACGGTCAACTCTTCCGGTTGCACGGGTTTCGTTGTGGCAGCAGCTTTTTCGGTCGCCGGCGGAGAAGCAGGCGTCGTATCGGCCAGAGCCGGTTCCGCGATCACCGACACCAGAACGGCAGACAGGAGAGCCCTGCGCCTGACACCTCGACCACCTGTCATCCGGTTCCCTGCTCCTTTCCAGAGCGTGGGCCATATCGGCCCGTCGCCGGACGATGTTTCGAACGTCGAAACAAACCGAACAAGCTTTAATTGCTTATAAGTGGAGCCTTATTTGCTGCCTTACGCACGGATTGCCGGACAAAGCGGCAGTGCTGTTCAACAAGGAGGCAGTTTTGGGAATGCTGCGTGCAGATTCCGCCAGAGCTGCCGCGTCAGCGCTAACTCATCTTCGCCGCGCAGATACGCCAGTTCGCGCAGCACGTAGCGCAGATACGACGGCTCGTTGCGCTGATCGATATGGGGTGCGGGCGCCAGCGACGGCGAGTCCGTTTCGATCAGTAAACGTTCCGCCGGGACGCGCGCGGCAATCGCCCGCACCGCGTCGCGCCCTTCGAAGGTCAACATCCCCGAAAACGACAGGAAATGACCGCGCGCCAGATTGATGTCCGCCAGCGTGTCACCACCGGAAAAACAATGCATCACCACGCGGATCGGGCCCTCTGCATGGGCGCGAACCAGCGCGCGCCCCATCTCCTCGTCCTCGCCGACCGAATGGATCACCAGCGGCAAGCCGGTGCGTCTGGCTGCCTCGATATGCGCGGCGAGATTGTCCTGCTGCGCGTCCCAGGGCGCATCGGTCAGCAAGCGGTCCAATCCCACCTCGCCGATGCCGACGATCTTGGGATGCGCCGCCAGGCTGACCAACCGATCGGCGGGCACGCCTCGTTCGGCCCCGGCCCAGTGCGGATGCGTGCCCACGGTGGCGAACACGTCCTCATGCGCCTCGGCCAGCGCGACGAGCGCGTCATGGCGGCGCACCTCGGTGGCGATGGTGATGAAACGCCCGATCCCCGCGGCGCGCGCACGTGCCATCACCGGAGCGAAATCCGGCTGCAGCTCCGGGAAATCGAGATGGCAATGGCTGTCCGCCAGCATCGGTGGGTCGTCCTGCATGGGACGCCCATCTGCAAACGCTGTTCCAGCGCCTCAGCGCGCTATCCGACCAGCCGCGCCACCGTTTCCGCCGCCGCAGGATCGGCCCAGTTCACCGAGCCTTGCACCCGTGCCACCTCGCGCCCATCCGGGCCGATCAGCAGCGTCATCGGAATGCCCTCCTGGCCGATCGCCTGCAGGATCGCGCCGTGCGGATCGAGCAGCACCGGCAGCGAGGCGATGCCGTGCGCCTTGAAGAACGCCGGCACGCGCGCCGCCCCGTCATGGTCGATCGATACCGGCAGCACCACGATCCCCTTTACCGCCAAGGCACGCGCCAGGGCATCCAGCGACGGCAGCTCGGCCACGCAGGGAACGCACCAGGTCGCCCAGAGATTCAACACCACGCCGCGCCCGCGATACGACGCCAGGGTCGTCTCGGTGCCGTCGGCGCGCTGGAAGCGGATCGGCGGCAGGATCGAGGGGGCGTGCGGCTTGACGATGCTGAACGGCTGCACCGGCGGATGCGGCGCCTGGCCCCCCGTCTGCTCCCCCGTCTGCCGCCCCGATTGGGCCCGGGCATCGGGCACGCATTTGCGCGCGAGGCCCGCCAACAGTAGGGTCCAGCCGCCCGCAAGCACGGTGCGGCGGTGTGTTTCGCGCATGATCCCGGACATGAAATGCTCCTAAACCAGGACGAGAATACCGAAAAATCCGTTCCCGGTCCGGGTGCGGCCAATGCGCAATGGGGCGGGCGTTTCGCCGCCGGCCCGTCCGCGATCATGCAGGAGATCAACGTCTCGATCGGCTTCGACAAGGCGTTGTGGCGGCAGGATATCCGCGGCTCGCGCGCCCATGCGGCGATGCTGCGCACCGTCGGCATCCTGACCGAGGCCGACCATGAGGCGATCGCCTCCGGGCTCGATGCGATCGAGGCCGAGATCGAGGCCGGCCGGTTCGCGTTCGAGCCGGCGCTGGAAGACATCCACATGAACATCGAGGCGCGCCTGTCCGAGCGCATCGGCGAGGCCGGCAAGCGCCTGCATACCGCCCGGTCGCGCAACGACCAGGTGGCGACCGATTTCCGGCTCTGGGTGCGCGACGCGATCGACGGCATCGACGCGCAGGCGGCCGCACTCATGCGCAGCCTCGCCAGCCGCGCGCTGCAGCACGCATCGGACGTGATGCCGGGCTTCACCCATCTGCAGACCGCGCAACCGGTGACGTTCGGCCACCACCTGCTCGCCTATGTGGAGATGCTGCATCGCGACCGCGGCCGTCTGGCCGATGCGCGCCGGCGGCTGAACGAATGTCCGCTCGGCTCCGCCGCCCTGGCCGGCACCTCGTTTCCGATCGACCGGCGCATGACCGCGTCGGCACTGGGTTTCGACCGGCCGACGCGCAATTCTCTGGACGCCGTGTCGGACCGCGATTTCGCGCTGGAATATCTGTCGGCGCTCTCGATCCTGGCCATGCATCTCTCCCGCCTGGCGGAAGAGATCATCACCTGGTGCTCGGCGCCGTTCGGCTTCGTGCGCCTGTCGGACGCCTTCACGACCGGCTCGTCGATCATGCCGCAGAAGCGCAACCCGGACGCCGCGGAGCTGACTCGCGCCAAGACCGGGCGCGTTACCGGAGCCCTGGTCGGGCTGCTGACGGTGATGAAGGGTCTGCCTCTGGCCTATGCCAAGGATATGCAGGAGGACAAGGAGCCGGTCTTCGCCGCGACCGATGCCGCCGCCCTTTGTCTTGCCGCGACGGACGGCATGGTGCGCGATCTCGAGGCGCGCACCGACCGGATGCGCGCTCTGGCCGGGTCCGGTTTTTCCACCGCCACCGATCTGGCCGACTGGCTGGTGCGGGTGCTGAAGCTGCCGTTCCGCGACGCGCATCACGTCACCGGGCGTCTGGTGGGCCGGGCGGAAGCACGCGGCGTCGCCCTGTCCGATCTGTCGCTGGAGGAAATGCAGGCCGAGCATCCCGGCATCACCGCCGAGATCTTCGACGTGTTGACGGTGGAGAATTCGGTGGCGTCGCGCACCAGCGAGGGCGGCACGGCGCCGGCCAACGTCTCCGCCGAGGCGCGGCGATGGCTGAGCGAGCTGGCGGAAGCGGAGATGCGGCCATGAAACGCGTTGTTCTTCTGGGACTCGGCGCGCTGATCGCCCTGTCTCTCGCCGATTGCGGCCGCAAGGGCGCGCCAGCCGCGCCGGGTCCGGCCGACAAGATCATCTATCCGCACACCTATCCGCCGAACTGAGCCCCTGAAGAGCCGGCCCGGCGGCGCCCATCAACGCGTCGCTGGCGCCTAGTCCAGCGCGGGAACGGCCAGGCCACCCGCCAGGCCGCCAGCCGGACCGACCCTCGCCTCGATCTGCACGCCGATGGCGACCCAATGCCCATCGGCCTGACGCATCAGCAACGGTGCGCCGCTGGTTCCCGCCGTGGCCTGGCAATCATGCGCCAGCAGCGGCCGCCCCTGCCCGTCTCGCGCCAGCCCGATGACGGCGCAACCCTGGGCGGCGACCGCGACCTCGTCGCGATCCTGACCGTAGCCCGCAAGCGTCGCCGGAGCGGGCAACGTCGCGGGCGGGGACGCCAGGCCGAGCACGTCCGCCGCGGTTCCGATCGGCCTGTCCAGCACCAGGATCGCCCTGTCCGCGCCTGCCGTGGCCGATTCGCGTCTCGAATCGTAGCCGGGTGCGATGCGGAACGCCCGGGCGCGCGCATGGGCGCGATACGCCCCCGCACGATATCCCAGCAGCACATGGACCGAGGAGGGAAGCAGGTAGTGGGCGACCTTCGGCAGATACAGGCAGTGCGCCGCGGTCATCACCAAATTCGGGGCCAGGAGGAAACCGGTGCAGCGCGCGCCGAGCTCGGTCTGCACGCGCAGAAGGGAGCGGAACGGCGCCGCATCGAGCGGAACGGGAACACGGCGATCATCCTGGCCGACGCCCGGGAGTGGCGCCTGCGCAACGCAGGCCAGGAAAATAACGCCGGCCCGTAGAGAGTTTACGAATCTTTCACGCATTTGCGCCAACAATGCCGTTCCCGCCAACGTGCTGCCATGATGACGCCATTGTCCGGAAAAACACTCCTGATCGGCAGAAGGGGAAGATGTTCCATGGACGCAAGGAATTTCGCCATGCATCGAATGCCCGGCAGGGACGCGTCGGCACGTGTCGATTGTGCGTTGCCCACAAGCCTTGCTCTGCGCGAAACGGTCCGCCGCGGCGAAACGGCCTATCGGTCGCAGGCCGCGAAGGACAAGTTGTATGCCCGGATGTTTCCGGTTCAGGGAGGATCGCATCGCGATGGCTCAAGCCCCCACCCATGAGCGCCACGGCGTGATCGTGCAGCACGCGTTCGGACAATATCCGGAAGCGGCTTTCGTCGAAGACCCGGCCGAGATCGAGGCCCTGCGACGGGCCGGCCAGAGCTGGCGGTTGCAGGAAGCCGTCCTGATCGAAATGGCCGAGTGAGCGGCCGGCTCAGGACAGGATGAACGACAGCAGCGCCGCATTCAGCTCGGCGCGGTGGGTATAGAACAGCCCATGCGGCGCGCCCTCGATCGCGTGCAGGGACGCGCCCGGGATCAGGCGCGCCGCCTTGGCGCCGGACACCTCGATCGGCACCGTCGCGTCCGCCGTGCCATGGATCACCAGGGTCGGGCGGTCGAACCGGGCCAGATCGGCCCGGAAATCGGTCTCCGAGAACAGGCGGATGCAGTCCAGGGTCGCCTTGTGCGAGCCCTGAAGGGCCATGCCGAGCGACCAGTCCAGAAACGGCGCCGAGACGGTCTGGTGCAGCAATCCCGTTCCATAGAACGCCTTGCCGAAGCCGGTCAGGAAGGATGGCCGATCCTGCTCGATCGGCGCGACCATGCCGTCGAATACGGAACGGTCCACCCCATCCGGATTGTCCGCCGTCCGTAGCAGGAACGGCGTCACCGCTGCGACGAGTGCGATGCGCGCGATGCGCTCGGTGCCATGGCGCGCCACATAGCGGGCCACCTCGCCGCCGCCCATGGAAAACCCCACCAGCGTCACGTCGCGCAGGTCGAGCCCGTCCAGCACGGCGGCCAGATCGTCCGCCAGCACGTCGTAGTCGTAACGGCCACCGGGTTGGTCGGAGCGGCCGAAGCCACGCCGATCATAGGCGATGGTGCGCACCCCCTGACGCGAGAGCGGCTCCATCTGGTAGTCCCACATATCCGCGTTCAGCGGCCAGCCATGAACAAAGACGACGGGCTTGCCGCTGCCCCAGTCCTTGAAGAACAGATCGACCCCATCAACGGTGCGCAGAAAGGCCATGGTCGGGCTCCCGAACGGATGACCGCCGGGAAACGAGCGCCCTCGTACGCCGGTTCCCTCCCCGAGGGCCGCAGCGCGGGCGTGGAGCCGTTCAGGAGGCTCCGGGCCGCGACAGGATGACCCGCCGCTCGTCCAGGATCATCCGCATCAGCCGACGCGCCGGTTCGGACGCGATCGTGCCCGGCCGTTCCAGCAGAACGAAATCCACCTCCGGCAGAGCGGGCAACCCGGCCGCGTCGCTGACGACCTCCAGCCCCTCTCCCGCCAGCAGCGCCACCTGAGCGGATACGCCGAACCCGGCCCGCAAAGCCGCCAGAAGCGCCGGCAGGCTCGGACTGGCGACGCTTTGCCGCCAGGGCAGCGCCGCATTCTCCAGGGCCGACACCGCCGCATCGCGCGTGATGGAGGCATTGGGAAAGCACACCAGCGGCACCGGGGCGTCGGGAACGGGATGCCAATCGGGGCTGGCGAGCCAGACCAGCTTCTCGCGCCAGACGGCCAGACCGGGCGCATGCGGCTCCAGGCGCTTCGCGAACAGCAGGTCCAGCCCGCCGTCGTTCAGCCGGTTGTTCAATGGCGAGGACAGACCGACCTCCAGCCTCAGTTCCACGTCCGGATGCGCGCTTCGGAAGCGGCGGAGAATCTCCGGCAGGCGGGTCAGGGTCAGGTCTTCCGTCACGCCGAGACGCAGCGTGCCCCGCAGCCGTCCGGGGGCGAAATGGTTCAACGCCCTCGCCTGCGCCGCCAGGATGTCGCGCGCGAACACCGCCATCGCGGTGCCATCCGCCGTGGGCCGCACCGATCGCGTGGTGCGTCGGAGCAGGGTGCGTCCGACGGCCGTCTCCAACCGGCGCAGATGCTGGCTGACTGTGGGCTGGCCCAGTCCGAGACGGTCCGCCGCCTCCGTCACGCTCAGCGTGTCCAGCACGGCGAGAAAGGAGCGAAGCAGAACCGGTTCGAGTTCATTCATCATGATTCATGATCTATCAACTCGAATTCATTTGTCATCTCTTTCATGGCCGCAACGGGTGGATCACGATGCGCGCAACGCGAACCATCAGAGGAACATCACCATGAAACCGCTCCATCGCCGCGGACTGCTCGCCGCCGCCGGCTCCCTGGGCGCCGCCGGAATCGCCCGCGCCGCGCCGAGCTTCGGCAACCCGGACGATCCGGCGGAAGGTGCCATCAACGCGCGCGGCACACCGGGAGCCCTGACCGATCCGGGCCCGAAGAATCCCGCGCTGATGGGCCAGTTCCCGTCTTTCCAGGACCCGCCGCCGACCGACGTGAACGGCATGCCCTTGTTCTGGGCGTCGTTCAACAATGCGCATAAGCGCATCCAGAGCGGCGGCTGGGCGCGCGAGGTGACCCAGGACGATTTCGCCATCTCCGAGACCATCTCCGGCGTGAACATGCGTCTCGCCGCAGGCGGCATTCGCGAACTTCACTGGCACCAGCAGGCGGAATGGGCCTTCATGCTGACCGGCAAGTGCCGCATCACCACGCTCGATGCGCAAGGCCGCCCCAGCGTGGACGATGTCGAGGCCGGCGATCTCTGGTATTTCCCGCCCGGCCTGCCGCATTCCCTGCAGGGTCTCGGACCGGACGGCGCGGAATTCCTGCTCGCCTTCGACAACGGTCGCGCGTCGGAGTTCAACACGCTGATGCTGACCGACTGGGTGGCGCACACGCCGCCCGACGTGCTGGCGAAGAACTTCGGCGTGCCTGCGGACGCCTTCAAGAACATCCCCCTGAACAATCTGTGGATCTTCGAGGGCAAGGAACCCGGATCGCTCGACGACGATCGCCGCGCGATGAAGGCCGTGCCGAACACGGAGCCGGTGATTTTCCGGCTGGGTTCGATGACGCCCACCAAGAAGACGCGCGGCGGACAGGTGCAGATTCAGGACAGCCACAATTTCCCGGTCTCCAAGACGGTGGCTGCCGCCCTGGTGACCGTGGAACCCGGCGGAATGCGCGAACTGCACTGGCATCCGAACGCGGATGAGTGGCAGTACTACATCAAGGGCCAGGCGCGCATGACGGTGTTCAACACCGGACCGAAGGCGCAGACGGCCGATTTCCGCCCCGGCGATATCGGCTACGTCAAGAAGAGCCTGGGGCATTACGTCGAGAATACCGGCACGACCGCGCTGCAGTTTCTCGAGATCTTCAAGACCGATACCTACATGGACGTTTCGCTGTCGGACTGGTTGACCCATCTGCCGCCGCAACTCGTGCAGCAGCATCTCAACATCGACCCGGCCGTCCTGGCGCGGTTCCCGGACATGGCGCCCGCGGTGGTCCCGGTGTGACCGATCGCCCCAGGGTGTCGAAGGAATGAGAGACTAGTTTCCTTCAAGTCTTCCATCCGTCTGGTGACGGGCGCGACGTCGCACGAAGCCAGACGGACGGAGGCTCTCTGGTTCTTTCTTCCGGGACAGAGCCTTTCTTTCCTCTTCGGCCTCACGCCAGGGATTCGGGCCCGAACGAATCCGGCAGCAGTTCCGCCAGCGTACGCACCAGAAGCACCGTGCCGTGCTCGTCCACGACCCGGATCGCCACGTCGGGCCGCGCGAACTCGCGCAGCTTCTGCCGGCAGCCGCCGCACGGCATGCAGGGCGTGCTGCCGCCTCCGGCCACCACGACCTCCTCGATCCTCCGGCTGCCGGACAGGATCATCGCCGAGATGGCGCCGGCTTCCGCGCACACGCCCTGCGGATAGGCGGCGTTCTCCACATTGCAGCCGGGATGCACGATGCCACGCTCGCAGCGGATCGCTGCCCCCACGCGGAACCGGGAATAGGCGGCGTAGCTGTTTTCCCGCGCCTTCAGCGCCGCCTCGATCATCGCATCCGCCATTCCCGTGCTCCCGCTTCGGATTGATTGCCCCCGCTCCTATCCCAGGTCGCGCCGGCGATGCGAAGAGCGCCGGCGCGCGACGCTTGGAGGGACGGCCAGGCTTCTCTACTCTAGCGCCCATGCCCGACCAGCCCGCGACGCTCCGCCGCGACACCATCGACGCCGATCCCGACATGGCCACCCTGCTGGCGGCGCGTCCGCATCTGCGCATGGATGCGCTCGACGGGCTGCTGTTCGAGGGCGTGCCGCTCCAGCACATCGCGCGCGAAACGGGAACGCCGGTCTGGGTGACAGGCGCCGGCACGCTGCGCGCGCGCTATCGCCGTCTGGCGGAAGCGATGCGCGAGGCCGGGCTGGGCGCGCGCATCCACTACGCGATCAAGGCCAACGACCATCTGGCGGTGCTGCGGGTCCTGGCCGCGGAGGGCGCCGGCGCCGATGTGGTCAGCGGCGGCGAGCTGATGCGCGCGGTCGAGGCGGGCATCGCGCCGGAGCGGATCGTGTTTTCCGGCGTCGGCAAGACCGCGGAGGAGATGCGCCTTGCCCTGAGGCTCGGCATCGGCCAGCTCAATCTGGAAAGCGCGGAAGAACTCTCGCTGTTGTCCGGAATCGCCGAAGCGATGGGCGCCGAAGCGCGCGTGGCGCTGCGTGTGAATCCGGACGTGGACGCCCTCACCCACGCCAAGATCAGCACCGGCAAGGCGGGCGACAAGTTCGGCATCGCCTATGCGGATGCGGCGGCGCTCTATGCCCGCGCGGCCGCCCTGCCCGGCATCGTACCGCTCGGATTTGCCGTGCATATCGGCAGCCAGATCGCCACTCCTGCCCCGTTCCGGGCCGCGTTCGAGCGCATCGCCGCGCTGGTCGCCCGGGTGCGCGAGTCCGGCCACGCGGTGCGGATGGTGGATTGCGGCGGCGGCCTCGGCATCTCCTATCGCGACGAGGCGGAAGGCTCGCCGCGCGCCTTCGCCGGCGCGATCGCCGCCACGCTGGGCGGGCTCGGCCTGGATCTGGCGATCGAGCCGGGACGCTGGCTGGTGGGCCCGTCCGGGGTGCTGCTGACTCGCGTGATCCGCGTCAAGCAGGACGGCGGCGCGCCGCCCTTCGTGGTGCTGGACAGCGCCATGAACGATCTGCTGCGCCCCAGCCTGTACGAGGCCTGGCATGGCGTGGTGCCGCTGAGCGCCGCCGATGCCGCCGGGCCGGCGGCGCCGGCCCATCTGGTGGGGCCGGTCTGCGAAACCGGCGACACGCTGGCGCGCCACCGCACCCTGCCGCTGCTGACGGACGGCGCCGCCGTGGCGATCCTCGATACCGGCGCCTATGGTGCGGTGATGAGCTCGACCTACAACGCCCGCCCGCTGGCGGCGCAGGTGCTGGTGGATGGCGAGCGCTGGGCGGTGATCCGCCCCCGCCAGCCGGTAGAGGCGCTGTGGCGCGATGAGAGCGTGCCGGACTGGATCGGCCCGGCATCCCCGGCTTCGCCGGCGGAATGAGCCGCGACACCGACCTGCTGCGGCGGACCCGTCGCAGGGCCGGGCTGGTGCTCTCGATCGAGCAGCTCTGGCCTGCCTTGCTTCCGGCCTTGTTTCTGCTCGGCTGTTTCGCGCTGTCGAGTCTGCTCACCCTGCCGCAACGCCTGCCATCCGCCCTGCGCTGGCTCGCCGTGCTGGCCGTGCTGGGCGGCGCCGCCATTCTGGTGCGCCGGGCCGTGCGCGGGCTTCGCAGCCCGACGACCGGGCAGCGCGACCGGCGCATCGAGCGCGCCTCGCGCCTGTCGCATCGCCCGCTGACCACGTTGCTGGACCGGCCCGTGACGATTTCCGCCGGAGCGGACGGCGTGTGGGCGGCACATCTGGACCGCACGCAGGCGGGGCTGCGGAACCTCAGCGCCGGATCGCCCCGCCTGGCGTTCCGGGCGCATGACCGGCGCGGCTTCGGCGCGGCTCTGCTGGCCGGATTGCTGGTGGCGGCCCTTCTGTCCGGGACCGACGCACCGCGACGGCTGCTCAGCGGGTTCTGGCCCGGCCTCGCCTTGCCGATCGGCCCGCATCCGGTCCTGCAAGCCTGGATCACCCCGCCGCCCTATGCCGGCGGCGCGCCCGTGTTTCTGTCCGATCCGCATGGACGCTACGAGGTGCCGGCCGGTTCGACCCTGAGCGTATCGCTGTCCGGCTCCGCCGCCACGCCGCATCTGGACGGCGTGTCCGGGCGCTTCGCCAACCTGTCCGAACGCTCCTGGTCGTTCAGCGGCGCCGTTCCCGCCACCGGCGCGGACGGGATCGCGGTGCACGTGCGCGAGTCCGGGTACGCCCTGGCCGATTGGCGCGTCGTCTCGCAGAAGGCCGGCGCGCCCGTGGTGGCCTGGACCGCGCCGCCCGGTGCCGACAAGACCGTGCCCTGGCGCCTGCGCCTGCCCTGGTCTGCCGCGCAGCGCTACGGCATCCGGTCGCTCCAGGCGGAGATCAGGCTGGCGGACGGCACCGATCATCGCGTCCTGCAGGTGCGGATTCCCCTGGGCGGGACGCCGGACAAGGCGCGCGGCGTGGCGCTGGAGGATCTGAGCGCGGATCCCTGGGCGGGGGCCAAAGTGGTGGCGCGTCTGGTCGCCACCGACACAGCCGGGCAGACGGCGGAAAGCGCCGATGCCGCCTTCACCCTGCCGGAGCGCCCGTTCCGCAATCCGCTGGCGCGCGCCGTGCTGGATCTGCGCCGCCGTCTGGCCACGGGGACCGAAACGCCACGGGACGCGGCCGGCGATCTGGCCGCCCTGGGCGATACGCCGGGCCAGATCGCGCAGGATAGCGGTTCGTTCCTGAACCTGAGCGCCGTGGCATCGCTGCTGCAGCGTTTCGGGGAGCGGCCAGGCACGGTGGCCGAAGCCTCCGATCGCCTCTGGAGTCTGGCGCTCGCGCTGGAAGACGGGTTGCACAACGACCGGGCCGGCGCGCGCGCCACTGCCGAGATCCGCCGCGCGCAGGAGCGGCTTTCGGCGCAGATCGAGCACATGCGCCAGCTCGGACAGGCCGGGCAGAACCCCAGCGAACAGGACGAGCTGCACAAGCGCATCGCCGCGCTCGCGCAGGCGATCCGGCGCAAGATGCAGGCGCTGGCGGAACAGGCGGCGCGCGAACACCGGCCGATGCCGGCCCTGCCCGAGAGCGTCACCGCCGGCGGCGATGCGCTCGACCGCATGCTGAAGCAGATGCAGGAGCAGGCCGCGAACGGCCATGGCGATCAGGCCATGCAGGACCTGTCGCGCATGCAGCAGATGCTCGACCATATGCGCCTGGCCACGCCGCAGGACCTGCGCAGCGCCGCCGAGCAGGCCCAGGCAACCGCCGAAGCGCGCGACCAGATGCAGGCGGTGCAGGATCTGGTGAAGCGCCAGACGGCGCTGCTGGACAGCACGCAGAATCGCCAGGGCCTTGCCGACCGGGCCCGCGCGGAGGCGCAGCGACGCCTCGAAACCGACGGCGAGGATACCGGCGCCGACCAGGGCGGCGCCCCGGACGCCGCGACGCGCGCCCTTCTGCAGCAGCTCGGCATTCCACTGGACGATAATGGCGCGTCCGGCTCTCCGGCGCCGGAGGAGGCGCAGCGGCCACCGGCCGGAGCGGCCCAGACGGCGGCCCCATCGGCAAACCCGTCGCCGGACCAGGATGCGGCGCGGACACGTGACGCGCATGACCAGACCGTGCTGGCGCGCGCTTTGGGCGAATTGCAGCAGGAGTTCACCGGCCTGACCGGAAAGAAGGCAGACGGACTCGCCGACGCCGAGAAGAACATGCGCGACGCGCGCGATGCGCTGAGCAACAAGGACGATGCGGCCGCGGCCCAGGCGGAGGCCAAGGCGCTGGCGGCGTTGCAGAAAGGGCGCAACCAGATGGGCGCCGCGATGCGCGGCGGGCGCTCCGGCGGCACCGGGCTGGCCCTGCTTCCGGGCGGCGGCGATGGCACAGGAGACGATGCCGGCGAGCCGGGCGACAACACCGGGCAGGCGGATTCGGGCGAGAACGGCGACGGCATCCCCGGCGACGCGGCGGAGCTCGGCAGCGACGAGAGCAAGGGACCGCGCGACCCGCTGGGCCGGCCGACCGGCGACAATAACGGGCGCGCCGGAGACGGAAGCGAGACCCATGTTCCCGATGGCGACAGCGCCGCGCGCTCGCGCCAGATCGAGAACGAGATCCGCCGCCGCGACAGCGACCGCACGCGGCCGCAAAGCGAGCTGGATTATCTGGACCGGTTGTTGCGGGCGTTCTGAGAGACGCAGACCGGATGTTCTTCTCGGAAGAGAGAACCGGAGAACGTCCGGTTGTTTGGTTACGGATTTCGTCAGATTCAAAACCAAACAAACAGAAGTCTTTCTGCTTCTTTTTCTTCGGAAGAATATCTTCTACGGCCCGGCATCGAGCGCACGCTGCATGAAATCCAGCCGCTCCGCGTGAAGCCGCGTCGTGGGATCGACCACAAGCCCGAGCGTAAGACACGGGTCGTCCGGGCCGCGGAAACGCGGCCAGGTGGGGACGCCGGGACCGTTCGGATCGCCCGTGGCGGCGAACCGGGTCCAGGCGGTCATCATCAGCTCCGACAGGGCATGCTGCTGCGGCGTTGCCGTCAGCGGCAGCGTGCCGAACACGCTGGGCAGCTCGGCGGCATGGCGCGGCGGGTGATGGTCGACAGGCTCGTCGAACAGATACATGAAAACCGGCGACCCGTTCGCGGCCGCCCGGCGGGCATAGGTGCGTGCGCCCGCGAAGAACATGCCGTCCCCGACCAAAGCCGCGCTGGCGGCGGGAATGTCGGCCGCCGTGTTCACCGGATAAACCCGCGCCGCCTCCTTCCACAGCGGCCCGAAGACCGCGTGCAACGCGCGCAGATAGGCCCCCTTATCGTAGGACGACCAGCGCGTGGCGAAGGTGATGCCCTCCGCCTCGTTGTCGCCGATCAGGATCGGGATCGGCGGCAAGGTCGCGGTGAAAGGCTGTCGGGGCAGAACCGTGTCCTCCGCGACCGGAAACGGCAGCGGCACCGGCGCCATCAACGGCGCCAGCGCCTGGATGCGCGTGGCGTTGCCGAGCAGATCGTGCGCCGGCAGGGCGCGCAGTTTCGCAAGGTCGGCGCCAAGAACGAGACCGCTGCGCTCCGCCTCCGCGCGGGTGCGCAGCTTCCAGCCCATGGCGGCGCTCTGCAGGATCGCGCGGGAAAACAAGCCGCGCGCATCCGGGGCGGCCAGCAGCGCCATCACCGAGGTGCCGCCGGCCGATTCCCCGAACAGCGTCACGCGCGCGGGATCGCCGCCGAACGCGGCGGCATTGCGCCGAACCCAGCGCAGCGCCGCGATCTGGTCCAGCAGGCCGGCATTCCCGGGCGGCGATCCTTCCGCTGTCAGTCCGGGATGGGCCAGGAAGCCGAACACGCCGAGGCGGTAGTTCAGCGTCACCACCACCACGCCATGCGCTGCCAGGGCCGCTCCGTCATAGACGGGTTCGGACCCGGCGCCGAACACGAAGCCGCCGCCATGGATGAACACCATCACCGGCAGGCGTGCGGCCTTGCCCCTTCCCGGCGGCGCCCAGACATTCAGGGTCAGGCAATCCTCGCTCGGCTGGACGGCCTGGCCGGCGGCGACGCGCTGCATGCAGGGCGGCCCGAACCGGGTCGCGTCCAGCACCTCCGTCCAGGGCGTCACCGGTTGCGGCGCGCGCCAGCGCAGCGGGCCGACCGGCGGCGCGGCATAGGGAATGCCGCGGAACACGCGGATCGCGCTCCCCGGAACGGTCGCGCCGCGCAGCTTGCCTTCGACGGTTCGCACGACCGGAGACAACGCCAGGGCAGACGCGCTGGCGGAAGCCGACGAGAGGAGAGCCAGCGACAACAGCAAAGCGAGACCCGGAACGAACGCCCGTTGCCAGTCAGCCGCCATCAATCCTGCCTGCCTCTGTCCCGGCCGTCGCCGGAGCGGCTCAGGCGGATACGCCTTGCAGCAGATCGAGCACGTGCTGCAAGCCGCCAAGCGCGCCGGATACGGAAGCGCTCGAGGAGGCCTGCGCCGTGACGGCGGATTGGGTGCCGACCGACGCGGTGCCGGCGGTGCTGTTCTGCGAGCCCGTACCGGTCAGGTTTGAGACGAGGCTCTGGAACTGCCCGGAGGCGGCATGATGCGAATGCTTGTGCGCCTTGGCGCCGCCCGAGGCGCCGGCAGCACCCTGGAGCGAGGAGAGGGAAGAAATATCGGTCATCTCGATCACCCGGTTTGAAGGACGATCAAGTTGTTGCAACCGCCGGGCCATCTTGCGGCAAGAGCCAACCCGTTGTTTTGGGCGGAAATCAGACGCGACGCCGGACGCCCTCCGGCAGGAATTGCCGGGTTTGCGCCCTGCCTTCTGTGCCGACCGGCAGGATCAGCCGAGCAGGGCCAGGACCTCGTCCAGGCTCGGCGCGGCCTCCGCGGCGCCGGCGCGCATCGTGGCCAGCGCGCCGCAAGCCGCCGCGAACCGTGCGGCCTCGCCGAGCACCTTGCCTTGCGCCAGAGCCACCGCGAGCCCGGCATTGAAGCAGTCGCCGGCGGCCACGCTGTCGACCGCCTTCACCGCGAAAGGCGGCACGAAGCCGTCGCCGTCCCGGTCGCGGAAATACACGCCGCGCGCGCCGAGCTTGACGATGCAGCGCGTCAGTCCGCGTTCCTGCATGCGGTCGGCGCAGGCGGAGGCCGAGGCGGGATCGGTCGGACGCACGCCGACCAGCGCCTCCGCCTCGGTCTCGTTCGGGGTCAGCAGATCGGCCAGTTGCCAGAGCGCGTCCGGCAGGCCGTGCTCCGGGGCCGGGGCCGGGTCGAGGATGACGATGCCGCCGCCCGCACGCGCCAGGCGCGCGGCTTCCAGGCTGGCCGCGACCGGCGTTTCGAGTTGCAGCAACAGCACGCGCGCGGCGGACAGAAGCGGCGACGCCTGGTCCACGTCGGTCGAATCGATCGCCATGTTGGCGGCGCCGACCACGGTGATGCTGTTCTCGCCGCTGCTCTCGATGCCGATCAGGGCGATGCCTGTGGGATTGTCCGCATCAACGCGGACATGATCGAGGGAGGCGCCGAACGCGGCCAGACGGTCGCGCACCAGGGCGCCGAACGGGTCGTTGCCGACGCGGCCGACCATGGACACGCCGATCCCGAGCGATCCCGCCAGACGCGCGGCGCAAGCAGCCTGATTGGCGCCCTTGCCGCCCAGGCCGATCTTGTAGCGCTCGGCATGAACGGTCTCGCCCGGACGCGGCAAGGCGCGGCAATAGGCGGCGAGATCGGCATTGATGCTGCCGAAGGAGACGATGGACGCGCCGCTGCCGGCGATGCTGGGCGGGGTTGTGGCGGACATCGTTCGGCGTTCTCCCGGGGCTCCTACGCGCCGGGTTCTGCCATGCCGTCTGGCGCCGGTCGAGGTTTGGCGACCGGCGCCGTCAATGCCGCGACGAGACCGACCGCGGCGACGATCGCGACGTAGAAGCCGGACGCCAGGCGGTTCTCATGCGCCAGAAACGCCACCAGCAGCGGCGTCAGCCCGCCGAACGCGGCATAGGCGACGTTGTAGGACAAGGACAGTCCGGTGAACGCGACCTCTGGGGGAAACGCCCGGACCATCAGCACCGGGGTGATGGTCACGACGCCGGCGCCCAGCCCGGCCAGCGCGTAGAGCGGCACGACAAGGGCCGGATCGTGCCCGGCGCCGACGAAGAGCAGCACGGCGGACACGGCAAGCAGCGCGATGGAGGCGCTCGCCGTGCGCCGGAAACCGAACCGGTCCGTGGCCAGACCCACCAGAACCGCGCCGATCGTCAGGGTGATGGTGGCAAGCAGGTTGGCGGCCTGCGCCCGCGCCGGTGCGATCGCGAACTGCTTTTCCAGCAGCGTGGGCGCGAGCAGGATCACCACCACGATGGCGGCGGTGAGCATCCAGGTGCTGGCCATGGAAGCGAGGACCGCCGGAAGGTGGCGGCGCAGCACGATCGCGGACGGGAGCGACGCCGCCTCGCGCTCGGCGCGCAAGCGCAGGAAGACCGGCGTTTCGCTCAGCCAGCGGCGCAACACCATGGCACCGAAGCCGAACGCGCCGCCAAGCAGGAACGGCAGCCGCCAGAACCCGGCGGCGATCCGCTCTTGCGACAGAACGAGGTTCAGCAGCGTCGCCACCAGCGAGCCGAGCAGGATTCCGCCGGTGAGGCCAGCGGTCAGCAGCCCGATCGCCAGACCGGACCGGCCGGGCGGCGCGTGCTCTGCCACGAACACCCAGCCGCCGGGCGCTTCGCCGCCGATCGCCGCGCCCTGCATGATGCGCATGGCGAGCAGGAGCAGCGGCGCGAGCGCGCGGATCGTGGCATAGGTGGGCAGAAGGCCGATCAGCAGCGTCGGAATCGCCATCAACAGCACGGACAAGGTGAACACGCGCTTGCGGCCGCTTTTGTCGCCGTAATGTGCCATGATGATGCCCCCCAGCGGACGCGCCAGATAGCCTGCGGCGAACAGGCCGAAGGTCTGCGCCTGACGCAGCCAATCCGGCAAACCGGGCGGAAAAAACAAATGCCCGAGCGTGGCGGCGAAGAAGACGAACACGACAAAGTCGTAGAACTCCAGCGCGCCGCCCAGCGAAGCGAGCGCCAAGGTTCGGATGTCGGATCCGGTCAACTTTTCCTTCAATGATCGCGCTTGCACCGTTCAACTGTTCCTTTCCGGACTGGACCGTTCCACGCTTCAATTTATCGGCAGCATGACGAAACGACCAATCCGGACCGCCGCAGACGCATTCCATCGCATCACGAACGACCGATCATCGATCGCGCCAATCTTCCCTCCAGGAGAGCGTTTCGCTGCCGACGGTGTCGGGGCTGGGCGAGATCATGAAAAGTCAATGGCAAAACACCTGGCGATCGCGGTCATCGTTCGACAGAATCATATCGGCGCAGCGTTGGATGGTTATAACGATGACAATTGCCGCGACCCGTCTCGTGGCATCCTTGACCCCGGGCCGAATTCAAGATCGACAGGAGGCGCTCACCTTTTGTTAACCGGCCTCGACTATTCCTTGAACTGTTAGCTGCCTGCGGATCACCTTTCATGATGGATGCCCCCCCCAGAAAAGGGCGCAAGGTCAGCTCGGATATCTACAAAGTTTTGGTCGGCGATCTGGCTTTCAGTACGGTGCCGACGACAATCATGGGCGTGACACTCGTGCTGATCTGCCTGGTGGTCGGCGGGATCGAAGGAGAATGGTTTCTGCTCGCCATAGCCTGCGGCTCGGTCTTGGGTATGACGGGCAAGTTGACGATCATGGCGCGGCAGCGCCGCCTGATACGCAAAGAGACAGTCACCTTCTTCCAGGCACGGCTGTTTGCGACGCAACATTTTATGGCCACCCAGCTGACGGCGATCTGCGTCGCCGGCACCTCATGGTGGATCTTCGTCTATTGCTCCAACGAATGGCACATGCTGGCGGCAGCGCTCCTGTTCGCTTACGGTTCCGGCGTGGTCGGGCGGCTGAGTGTTCTCCCGATGCTGGCCATTCCGGCGCTGGTCGTGGCGACCGTTCCGGGCATCATAACGTGCGCGATGGACAACGACATTCCCCACCGGTTGTCGTCGCTGATCTTTGTCGTCTTCCTTCTCGGCAGCTTCGAGACCGTCCGACATCTGCATCGACGCGCGGTCCGGCACATCACCATGGAATTGGACATGGCGACGTTGGCGAGAAAGGATTCCCTGACCGGCCTTCTCAATCGTCTCGGCTTTCGCGAGGCGCTCCGCTCACGATCCGTCCGCCCGTCGGACAGGCTGGTCATCCATTGCCTCGACCTCGACGGCTTCAAGGCAGTCAACGATCAGCTCGGGCATGCCGCAGGCGACGATCTGCTCGTTCAGGTCGCACACCGAATCCGAACGCTATCGGACGATATCGTCGTTGGACGGTTGGGCGGGGACGAGTTCGCGATCCTGCAGACCGGACTGACTCGTCCCCAGGACGCCTCCGCCCTGGCGAGCCGGATCGTGGAAGCCTTGTCACAGCCCTTCGTTCTGGACGGCAGAGCAGTGAGCATCAGCTGCAGTCTCGGTTTCGCCGTCGATCGGGCGGGAAATGCGGATTTCGACATCATGCTGCGCGACGCTGACGCCGCCTCCTATACCGTCAAACGCGCAGGGGGAGGTGCCGCGATGGCATCCCAGCCCCGGCCATAGATCGCAGGCTCGATGGCGGTCGGGGGAGATCGCGGTTGCCGCAAATGCGCCGAACTGCTGGGACAATCCAGTCACTCTACCGCATCGGCAGATGCTCCAGCATGTCTGCACGCTTGATGGACACCCAGGCCTCGGCCCCATCCGCACCCCAGCCTGGGTAGGCGACAGCGGCGAAGCGGCCCCAGGCGTCGCGATAGGCGACCCAGGCCGCCTGCGTCGCCCGGATGGCGCCGGCGGTGATCGTGGTATCGCCGAGCCTGGCGTCCGGATCCTGCGGCAACCGCTGCAATGCCGCGTCGATGCGCCTCTGCGCGGCGTCGCGCTGCGTGCGGCCAAGCTTCGGCGGCGCTCCGTGATCGAGCCGTTCGAGCATGGCCACGAAATCGGCGTTCTGACGCTGTTGCTCGTCGATGACGAAGGCGCTGCGAAGCGTGCCGCTCTGGTCGATCTCGTTGTCGGAACGCAGTTCAGCCCAATGCTTCTGCGCGGCCCGCAGGCTGGCGAAAGCGGCCTGCGCGCGGGCAGGCACCCTGGATGCGAACGCCGCGACCGATGCCGCAAACCGGACATCCTTGAAGCGGGCATCATGCGCGGCGCATTCGCCGCCCGCCTCGCCACTGGTGGCATCGTCGCATGGCGAGAAGACCGGCTTGTACCAATCTTCGTGCAGGAGACCGGCGACATGCAGCACGCGGTATTCCCGCGCGGCACTCGAATCCTCCGACATGCAGGCGTATTTCACCGCCAGGGCCGGGTTGCGCGGGACGCCCATGCCGTTGGCGTAGATCGTCATCAGCATCGAGTTCCCGGCAAACAACGGTGCCGGGCCTCCTGATCCCGCATCGTCCGCCTCCACGAACGCGCAGAGCCTGGCCTGAACCGGGTCGGCAGGACGCCCGATGCCGTAGAGCAGCGCCTCGCTGTCGCAATGCGCGAGCCTCTCGCGCTGCGCCGGCGTGGGCAGATCGCCGGCCGGGGGGTCGGCATCGGCGTCGCGCCGGCAGAGCGCCTCGACCTGCTTCGGATCCGGATCGCCGGGCATCGACTGTGCCATCGCCGGGACCGCGGCGAGAAGCACCAATGCGCCGAGCGCCGAAAGCCGTGGGTTCATCATTCCGGCATCGTGTGTGATCCTCCCGCCCGGCGCAAAGGGCGTCCGATGTCGCGACGGAGCACCAAGCCGAATGCTGTCCACCCTGGTTGCCTTGCTGCTCGCTTCCGTGGTCGCCGTGCCGATCTCGCGCCGGCTCGGGTTCGGCAGCGTGCTCGGCTATCTCGTCGGCGGGGCGCTGATCGGGCCGAACGTGCTCGGGCTGGTGTCGGGGATCGACCAGATCCAGGCCGTGTCCGAGCTCGGCGTGGTGATGCTGCTGTTTCTGATCGGGCTGGAGCTGCGCCCGGCGCGGCTCTGGACGCTGCGTCGTTCGGTATTCGGTCTCGGTTCCGCGCAGGTGTTCGGCTGCGCGGCCGTCCTGGCGGTGACGATCCATGCCGGATCGGCGGCCAGTGTCTCCGACCTGACGCTCGGCTGGCCGGCGGCGATCGCGCTCGGGCTGGGGCTCGCCTTGTCGTCCACGGCCATCGTTCTGCCGATGCTGGGCGAGCGCCAATTGCTGGCCGGGCGAGCCGGACGGGACGGTTTCGCCGTGCTTCTGTTCCAGGATCTGAGCTTCATTCCCCTGGTGGCCCTGGTGCCGCTTCTCGGCCTGTCGCATCCGCGCGGCCTGCAGGCGCTGGACGCGGCCGCCCTGCCCTGGCGCGCGGTCGCGACCGGAATCGCGGCGATCGGCGCGATCCTGCTGGGCGGGCTGGTGCTGCTGCCGCGCCTGTTCCGGCTGATCGGCGGCGCGCGCACGCCGGAATCCTTCACCGCCGTGGCGCTGCTGACCGTGGCCCTGACCGCCTGGCTGGCGGAGGCGGCCGGACTGTCCATGTCGCTCGGCGCTTTCCTGGCCGGGGTTCTGCTGTCCAATTCGGAATACCGGCACGAGCTGGAGGCCGACATCGCGCCGTTCGAAGGGCTGCTGCTCGGCTTCTTCTTCATCTCGGTCGGCATGAGCGCGCATCTGGGGCTGCTGGCGGCAGACCCGCTGCGGATCGGGCGCGACGTGCTTCTGCTGCTCGGCATCAAGATCGCGATCTGTTTCGTGCTGGGCAGGATCGGCCGGCAGGATAACCGGGACGCCCTGCGCTTTGCCCTGGCCCTGCCCCAGGGCAGCGAGTTCTCCTTCGTGCTGTTCGGCGCCGCCGTGGCGGCCGGCACGCTGCCGGGCAGCGTCGCGGCGGAAGCGACCCTGACCGTGGCGCTGTCCATGGCCGCGACGCCGATCCTGTTCGCCGCCAGCGAACGCTTCCTGATGCCGCGCCTCGATGCCGCCCTGCTGCGGCAGGCGCCGGTCTACGACGAGGTGCCGCTGCAGAACGCGCCTGTCATCATCTGCGGGTTCGGCCGCATGGGGCAGATCATCGGACGCGTCCTGCGCACCCAGGGCATGCCGTTCACCGCCCTGGACCATGACGCGACCCAGGTGGAGGTGCTGCGCCGGTTCGGCGCCCGCGTGTTCTATGGCGATCCGGGCCGGCCGGAGATGCTGCGCGCGGCCGGGGCGGAAACCGCGAAACTGCTGGTGGTGACGCTGGGCGACCCGGACGACGTTTTGCGCGTGGTGGACGTGGCGCAGCGGCATTTCCCGGACTTGCGCATCCTGGCCCGGGCGCGCAACCGCAAGCACGCGCATCTGCTGATGACGCGGAACGTGCCGATCGTGCGCGAGACGTTCCATTCGGCGCTGGCGATGACCGGGATGGTGCTGGAGGAGCTGGGTATCGGCGAGAACGCGCGCAAGCAGGCGATCGAGACCTTCCGGGAACATGACGAGCGGTCGCTGCGTGAAAGCCTGCCCTATCACGACGACGAGAAGCGCCTGATCCAGACCGCGAAGCAGATGAACGAGGAGTTGACCGGGCTGTTCGCGGGCGACCGGCCGAGCTGAGAGGACGGGCAACACCGGCTTCGGAAAAGCGGAAAGGATCTGCCGAAGTCCCGCCTTAGGCCGGGCAGATGAACCGGCTCTCCGTTACAACATTGATCCCATCTGTTGGCGCGATGACTGCCGCCTTGCCCGCGAATGAGGCCGTTTTAATGTAACCGCCCTCGTATCGACGCGTTGTTTTCTCGTTCCTCATCTGAAAGGAAGAGACGATGTTGTCCCAGAAACGTACCGCGCTGATCGCCGCCGCCCTGTGCCTGACGGCGTCCGCCGCCTTCGCCACCGAACAGGCGCCCGCGATGTCGCCCGCGCAATCGGCCGCCAACGAGGATTTCGGCATGCTGTCGACGCAGGGCGCGATCGCCTTTCACGATGTGCGCCTGGCCCGGCTCGCCATTTTCGAAGGCCGCACCGGCGTGGCGCGCCAGCTCGTGAGCACCGCCGAGACCGCGTTCCAGAAGGCCCGGTCCGACGTCGCGGCCTACAACGAAGCGGAATCCGACCTGACCCCGCCACCGGGCGTGACCCAGAAAACGGGCGGCGATGACGGCCTGACCGGAAAGGTGAAGTGGCTGCCGGTCGATGGCGCCATGACTCTGGACGAGAACTACATCGCGACGCCGGACAAGCAGGCGAGCCTGTCGAAGGCCGACCAGCAGATCAAGGCCGGCGACAGGAAGGGCGCGATGGACACGCTGCGCCTGGCAGGCATCAATGTGAGCTTCGACATGGAGGTCGTGCCCCTGGAACGCTCGATCAGCAAGACCCAGGACGCGCTGAACCTGCTCAAGGACGGCCACTACTACGAGGCCAACCAGACGCTGAAGTCGCTGGAGGACGGCGCGCGCTTCGACGTGGCGACCTTCCATGGAACGCCGAAGCCGGCAACGGCCGCCGCGCAGTCCGCGACCATGCAGCAGAACAAGGCCGGCTGACCGAAGCGCATGACGTCAGGGCGGCCCGAACGAGCATTTCGCCCTGACGCCGCCCCGACGCCGCCCTGGCATAAACGGAACGATCGCGACGCCGGCAAGCACGGCCGGGAGGGGGCTACTTCCTCCCTCGCCGGATCAATGTGGATCGGGCAGCAGCGGTTCGCGATCGGCGATGGCGCAGGAATGATCTTCGAGTTCTTCGCCTGAACCAGGACCGAGACGCAGACGGGTCATGTCGCGCCCATCCACAAGCTTGGCGGTGAGAAGGTTCGATGTGCTGTCGAGAAGAATGAAGCCGGGGCGGCCATGGCGCATGTCGCCGACCAGCACCAGCGTGTGAAGTCCCATCTCCCGGGACGGATCGCGCAAGGAGGCGGCCAGGAGCCGGAACGGGTTCGCGTCGCCCAGGGTCTCGCCGTCGATCCAGAGCGCGCGATAGCGATGCAGCCGGAGCCGTTCGCCGAGCGGTTGCCAGTGCCGGGTGATGCGCGACGAGACCCGGTCCAGCGCCGCGCGGATATCAGGGCGGATGCAGTCGATGTGGATGTGCAGCTGATTCTGGCTGCGCCCGCGTTCGGAATTGATCGCCAGGGCGAAATCGCGACGCGTGAGCGCATGGCCGGAACGATCGCGCGACAGCGAGTCGGCTGCCCAGGCTTCGGCGAAGAAGTTCGGCGCGCCGTCGGCGAGAATGGCCGGCGATTCGATGCCGGTGATCTTCGCCGTCGGGATCAGCAAATATTGCGTGCGACCCTCGATATCCTTCAGCACGGCATCGCCGCTCTTCTCGTCCACCGACTCGCAGGGCGCGGGATCGTGGCGATCGCGCTCTCCCGGCACGCAGCGCTGGCTGACGATCTTCCACAGCACGTCCGGATCCGACGCCGTGGCCTGCGGGATGCCCAGGGGGAACAGCACCGACAGAATCAGCCCGGCCAGCGGGAGACGCGACCAGCCTCTGCGTCCCGCCCGCATCACGTCGTCACCAGTTCGGGCTGCATGCCGAGCGTCTGCGCCAAACGATCCAGACGTCGGCTGACGCTTTCGCCATTGAACATGCCGCGATCGGCGCCGAGGCGCAGCGACAGCACGCCATTCTCCGCAACGAGGCTGGTGCCTTCCAGCAGTTCGGGCACGCCGGCGCACAGCGCATAGGCAAGGCGGAGCGCCAGGCCCAGCACTTCCGCACGCCGGAAGCGATCCATGTCGAGCAGCCGCCGCGCCGGTTGCAGGAACGGCAGATCCGGCTCCGCCTCGTAGCGGATCGCCAGCGTCAGCCCCAGGAAGGCGCGCGTGGGATGGTCGAACGCGACGCCCTGCTGCCGCAGGACGCGCAGGAAGGTCTGCTCGGAGCGGTATTCCGGATGATCGAACGCGCCGGTATCGGACATCCAGCAGGCCGCCTCGCGCAGAAGCCGGTCGTGATCGGTCTCGCCACCGAGAACGCCGCCCGGACCGGCGAAAGCAGCATCGGTCCATTTCAGCAGAGCGGGCGGCAAAAGCTGATTGCGGCCCAGCCTGCGGCAGAGACCCTGCGCCGCGGCCAGCATCGGCTCCTCGTCGAGCGATTCGGCGGCGACATGGCGCATGTACCATCCCTCGCGCAGCCCATCGACGCAGAACACCACGCGCGACGGCGCGACGCGCCGCAACAGGCGGCGAAGAACCACGGCGGCAAAGGGAAGATCTTCGAGACGCTTGCGTGGCGCACCCGGAAGGCGCTCCAGCATGCGCTTGGAGGAGGAGATGATCCAGCCCGTCATCTCGCGCGCCTCGTCCAGACGCATCTCGTACTGATGGACGATGTTGAGCGGATAGAAGGTGCGCGCGATCTGCAGGCGCGCGAGGGCCCGGAAGGCGCCGCCGACCAGGAATAGGGTCGGGCCGGGGACGTCGCGCAGCCACTCCACCTCGGCCAGGTCCTGCTCGACGATGCCCCGTGCCCGCGTGAGATCGCCGCCCGCGCGGTCGGACAGGCGGATCACGCCGAGGCGCAAGGTGAGTGCCGAGCGTTTCTCGCCGGCTTCCAGACGCACCAGCTCGAGCGAGCCGCCGCCGATATCGGCGACGATGCCATCCGCGCGCGGCAACCCGCAGCGCACGCCGGTGGCGGCGTAATCCGCCTCCTCCTCGCCGGACAGGATGCGGATCGGCACGCCGGGCATCAGCGCGTGCAGCTCGTCCACGAAGGCCGGGCCGTTGGCGGCGTCGCGCACCGCCGCCGTGGCCAGCACCTCGAACGGATCGGCGCCGAGCGAGCGGGCGACGGCGTGGAAGCGCTGCATCGCCAGCAGGGCCTGGCGCATGCCGTCGGCGTTGAGCTTGCCCGTGCTGTCCAGTCCGCGACCGAGCCGTACCACCGCCTTCTCGTTGAAGATGGTGACGGGATTGCGCGCGGTGCCCTCGAAGACCACCAGGCGGATCGAGTTCGATCCGAGATCGATCACGGCGGCGCGCTTGGCGCGTTCCTGCGGGCCGGGCGTGTTGGGAACGGACAGGGTTCAGTCCTCCAGGATGCGATCGGGGCGTCGCGGCAGCGGCCGCAGCACCGGCAGCGCCACTTTCTGCCCTGCCGAGCCCCTTCCGGAAAGAGACGGGTTCGTCATGAAATATTCGTGCGCGGAGAACGGCTTGGCGCCCGGATCGAGCCGCGTCCAGGTGCCGTCGGCGCCCAGTGTCCAGGATTGCAGATTGTCCTTCAACTCCATGACCATGATCTGGTCCAGCACCTGGGCATGCACCGTGGCGTTGCGGATCGGCACCATGCTTTCCACGCGCCAGTCCATGTTGCGGGCCATCCAGTCGGCGCTGCTGATATAGACCAGCGCCTCGCGCGACGGGATGCGGTTGCCGTTGCCGAACACGAAGATGCGGCTGTGCTCCAGGAAGCGTCCGACGATCGACTTCACCTGGATGTTCTCGGACAGGCCCGGAACGCCCGGACGCAGGCAGCATATGCCGCGCACCACCACCAGAACGCGCACGCCGGCCTGCGAGGCGCGGTAGAGATGGTCGATCAGCTCGTGATCGACCATGGAATTCATCTTGAGCCAGATCTGCGCCGGACGGCCGGCCTGGGCCAGGGCGATCTCCTTGTCGATCAGGGCGGCGAGCGTGCTGCGGATGGTCAGCGGACTGAACGCGATCGCATCCATCGAATCCGGCTTGGCGTAGCCGGTCATGTAGTTGAACAGCCGCGCCGAATCCCGCGTCAGCGCCGGATCGGCGGTGAAGAAGGACAGGTCGGTATAGATGCGGGCGGTGATCGGATGGTAGTTGCCGGTGCCGAAATGCGCGTAGGAGCGCACCGTGCCGCCCTCGCGTCGCACGACGAGGCTGAGCTTGGCGTGGGTCTTCAGCTCCGCGAAACCGAACACCACCTGCACGCCGGCGGCCTCGAGGGTTCGGGCCAGGCGGATATTGGCTTCCTCGTCGAAGCGCGCGCGCAACTCGACCATCGCGGTGACGGATTTGCCGGCTTCGGCCGCCTCGATCAGCGCCTTGACGATCGGGCTGTCGCGCGACGTGCGGTAGAGCGTCTGCTTGATCGCCACCACGGCCGGATCGAGCGCCGCCTGGCGCAGGAACTGCACCACCACGTCGAAGCTCTCGAACGGATGATGGACCACGATGTCCTTGGCGCGGATGGCGGCGAAACAGTCGCCGCCGAAATCCCGGATGCGCTCGGGGAAGCGCGGGACGTAGGGCACGAACAGCAGATCGGCGCGATCGTCGACGATGATCTGCTTGACGTCCACCACGCCGACCAGCCCGTCATGGCGCTGCACCTCGGAGGCTTCGACCTCGAACTCGTCTGCGACCAGCTCGGCCAGTTCCGCCGGCATGGATCTGTCGATATCGAGATGGATCACGACACCGCGACGCCGGCGCTTCAGGGCGGTCTCGTAGGAGCGGACCAGATCCTCGGCTTCGTCCTCGAACTCGACATCCGTGTCGCGGATCACGCGGAACACGCCCTTGCCCTCGGCGTGGAAGCCGGGAAACAGGCGGTTCAGGAACAAGCCGATCATGTCTTCGAGAATCAGGAAACGCGTCCGTGCCGGCATGGCCTCGTCCGCGCGCGCCGGCAGGCGGATGAAACGCTCCACCTGCCCCGGCAGCATGATCAGCCCGCTCATGGCGTGGCGCCTGTCCTCGTCGCCGAACAAGCGGAATACGAGGCCGAGACCCATATTCGGAATGAAGGGAAACGGATGCGCCGGGTCGATGGCCAGCGGGGTCAGGATCGGGAACACCCGGTCCATGAACAGATTCTCGAGCCAGGCGAGATCCTCGTCTTCCAGCGCGGCCGGCTCGAGCACGCTGATGCCGTTCTCGTCGAGCGCGTGGCACAGCTCCTTCCAGATGCGCTGCTGTTCGGCGAGCAGGATGCGGGCGCGCTCGCCGACGGCGGCGAGCTGTTGCGCCGGGGTGCGTCCGTCCGGCGAACGCTGCGTCAGCGCCTCGCGCACCTGCCCGACCAGCCCGGCCACCCGCACGGAATAGAACTCGTCCAGATTGCCGGCCGAGATCGACAGGAAGCGCACCCGCTCCAGCAGCGGATTGCGCGCATTGTCCGCCTCCTCGACGACGCGCTGATTGAAGTCGAGCCAGGAGAGTTCGCGGTTGATGAAGCGTTCCGGCGCGGTTCGGTCGACCGCGGCGGGCGCGGGCGCAGCAGGCTGGAGGTGTTCGCCCGGAACTGGACGTGGGCGACGGACGGGCGCCCTCGACGCGGTTCTGGCCACCGTGCGCGGCCGGCGGGCGGGACGCCTATTGCCGTCGCTTTCCGGTGTCGTGCCTGAGCCCGCGTCGTCCACAGTCTGTCCCCCTTTGCCGTCCGGGAAGCCTAGAGCGAAACCGGCCCCATCGGAACCGGCCAACGGGGAAGGTTTGTTGACGCTCTGGCGACGGCGCGACCGCAGGGTCCGAACCGGCGGTCGAGAGAAACGATGGCGAAGAGTGCGACGCCACGCTGAACTCCGACAAATACAACCGGAATTCCACCGCGCCATTCGTCGTTTCGGTTTGCAAATACGGCTGAATTGTGTTCACCAAAGAGGGTCACAGCGATTGGAGATGAAGCTTGCCTTTGAACAATGCCGCACTCGACAGCCAGATTTTCGACGTTCCGGCCCTCGATTACAGCAGGCGCTCGATCAGCGCAGGCATCGTTCATTTCGGTATCGGTAATTTCTTCCGCTCCCATCTTGCTGCCTACACCGAGCGTTGCCTGTCGCATGCCGGGCAGCAGCACTGGGGCATCGTCGGCGTCGGCCTGTCCGGCGGCGCCCGCTCCGAGGCCAAGGCGGCCGTGTTCCGCGAACAGGACGGTCTGTATTCCCTGACCGAGATGGCGCCGGACGGCACGAACGTGGTGCGCGTGATCGGCGCGATGATCGACAGCCTGCTGGCGCCCGCCGACCCGGAAGCGGTGCTGCGCCGCCTGGCCGATCCCGCGATCCGCATCGTCAGCATGACCATCACCGAGGGCGGCTATCTCCTGGACCAGGACAACCGGTTCGACGCCGACCATCCCGATGTGCGGCACGATCTCGCCCACCCGGAGCGGCCGCGCACCGTGTTCGGCTTCGTGACGGAAGCGCTGCGCCGCCGCCTGGACACGGGCGCGGGCCCGTTCACCGTGCTGTCCTGCGACAATCTGCGCTCCAACGGCGACGCTGCGCGGGCGGCCTTCACCGGCTTCGCCCGCCTGCGCGATCCGGCGCTGGCGGAGTGGATCGACGGCAACGTGTCCTTTCCCAATGCGATGGTGGACCGGATCGCACCGACCGTCAGCCGGGAGCTGGCGGCCGAACTCAACGCGCGCAGCGGTCTGGACGACCGCAGCCCAGTTCTGGCCGAGAGCTTCTCGCAATGGGTGCTCGAGGACGCGTTCTGCGCCGGGAGGCCGGCCTGGGACCGGGTCGGGGTCCAGTTCTCCCCCGCCGTGCACGAATGGGAAGCGGTCAAGCAGCGTATGCTGAACGCGTCGCACATGATGCTGACGTTCCCCGGCATGCTGGCCGGGTTCCGCTTCGTGCACGAGGCGATGACCGAGCCAAAGCTGGTTGAGTTGCTCGACAGCTTCATGCGCAAGGACGTGATCCCGCTGCTGACGCCGCCGGAAGGGGTCGATCTCGACGCCTATCGCCGGGAAGTGCTGGCGCGCTTCTCCAACGCGGCGATGATGGACGGGCTGCTGCGGGTGGGCAGCGACGGCGCCTCCAAGATCCCGGTGTTCATGACCGCCACCATCCGGCTGATGCTGGAACACGGCTACGACATGCGCCGCCCCGCCTTCCTGATCGCGTCCTATCTGGAGGCACTGCGGGGCCGGGACCAGAAGGGCGCGCCGATCCCGTTCGAGGAGCCGACGCTCAGCGATGCCGATCGGGCCGCGGCCACCGGCGACGATCTGGATGCCGCCTTGCGTATCGCGCCGTTCGCCGGCTGGCAGCGCGCGACGACGCCGGCCTTCACCCAGGCGATCCGTGATGCGCAGACGCGTCTTCGCGAGAGGGGCGTGCTGGGAGCGATTCCGGAATGATCGCCCTCGAGGCGCGGGCCACCGACGCGCGCGAGACGTCCGGCAGCGACAGGATCGGCGGATTCGTCATGCTGTGCGCCGCCATTGGCGCTCTTGGCGGTCTGCTGTTCGGCTACGACACCGGCATCATTTCCGCCGCGCTGCTGAGCATCACCAGGAGCTACGCCCTGAGCACCGGCGGGCAGGAGTTGGTGGTGGCGGCGCTGAATCTCGGCGCCGTGGCAGGTGCTGCGCTGAGCGGCCCGATCTCGGACCGGATCGGGCGCAGGCGCACCATCATGATCGGCGCGGTTCTGTTCGCTCTGGGCGCCGCCGGAAGCGGAATGACGCCGAGCCTGTCCGGGCTTCTCGCCGCGCGTCTGCTGCTCGGCGTGTCGGTCGGCGCCGCGACGCAGATCATTCCGGTCTATGTGGCCGAGCTGGCGCCGTCGCGCCATCGCGGCGTGCTGGTGGTGCTGTTCCAGCTCGCAGTGGTAGGCGGCATCCTGCTGGCGTTCCTGGTCGGTTATGGCGTGTCCGGGCTGCACGCGGCCTGGCGCATCATGTTCCTGATCGGCGTCATCCCGGCCGTTCTGCTGGGAGTTGGCATGATCGCCCTGCCGGAAAGCCCGCGCTGGCTGTATTTGCGCGGACGCGGCGACGAGGCGCTGGCGGCGCTGGAGCGGGTGCGGCCGGACCGCGCCTCCGCACGGCACGAGATGGCGCGCATCCGCGCCGCCGCCTTGCAGCAGGAGGGCGGCTGGAGCGAGCTGAAGAGCCCCTGGTGCCGGCCGGCGCTGATCGCCGGTCTTGGCATCGCCGCCCTGTCGCAGCTCACCGGGCCGAACGTGGTGATCTATTACGCACCGATCATCCTGTCGCAGGCCGGGCTCGGCCATGGCGGCGCGCTGCTGGCGACGGTGGGCGTGGGCGTGGCCTCGGCGCTGGGCACGGCGGCCGGCATGGCGATGGTGGACCGCACCGGACGTCGCCGCCTACTGCTGCTGATGCTGCCGGCGGCGGCGGCCTGCCTGGTCGCATCCGGCCTTTGCCTGCTCGGCGGCGATCCGTCCGGCTGGCGGCTCTGGCTGATGCTGGCCGGGCTGATGGGCTACATCGTGTTCAATTGCGGTTCGCTGTCGGTGACGGTGTGGCTGATCGCGTCCGAGGTGTTTCCGATGGCGGTGCGCGGCACCGGCATGGGTCTGGCCAGCGTCACCGTCTGGCTGTGCGACCTGCTGGTCTCGCTCACCACGCTGCACATCGTCGAGGGGATCGGCACCGCCGGCACGTTCTGCCTGTTCGGCGCGGTGAACCTGCTGGCCTGGGGTTTCGTGCGGCGCTTCGTGCCGGAAACCGGCAACTGCTCGCTGGAAGAAATCGAACAGGCCCTGCGCAACGGCAGCTTCGCGCAGGGACGCGGCATGGCGGTGGCGGAGAGCGACGCGGGCTGACCGATCGCCGGCCGTCCGGATCAGATCAGGCGCGCCGCCCCCAACTCCTCCGGCTCCTCGGCGAACCAGCGCGGCGGATCGTCCAGCACGGCGGCCGCGAGCGCACGGGTGACGCGACGGCCGGAGGCCAGGGCGGCTTCGTCCAGCGCGCGCGCGGCGTCGCGCATGGCGCCCGCGGTGCGCGGCAGGCGGGCCAGCAGCCAGTCCACCACCGAGGGCGCCACCACGAGCTGCCGCTCCACCAAAAGGCGCAGCAGCAGAATCCGCAACATGGCCTCGTCCGGCTGGCCGATCGGCACGGAATGGATTGCACGCAGGCGGCTGGCAAGATCGGCGAGGCCGGTGCTCCAGCGCGACGGCGCCGCGCGCGCCGTGAGCAGAACCGGCAGCCCGGCCTCCGCGGCGGCGTTCAGCAGGTGCAGCAGGGCGGCTTCGTCCGTGGCCTCGTCGGCATCGTCCACGGCGATCGCGCGCCAGCGCTTCGGCCGGCCGGGGCGGCTCGGCAGGGCGAAACCGCGCAGGGCGGTGCCCGGCAGCAACAGCGCCTCGTGTTCCGCCGCCCAGACGTGAAGCAGATGGGTCTTGCCGCTGCCGGCCTCGCCCCAGAGCGCCAGGCGGTTCTGTGGCCAGCCCGTGGCGGAAGCGGGATCGAGCCAGGCCAGGGCGGCGGCGTTGGAGGGCGCGCGCAGGAAGTCGGCGCGCTCGAATCGGGGCCTGTGCGCGAACGGCAGCGCGAGCTGGCGCCCGACCGGATTCGTGGCCGGACGCTCCCCCAAGCCTGCTTCAGGGCGTGCTCCGGGGCGCGCCTCAGAAAGCGCTTTCGGGACGGCCTGCCCGTTCCCGTGGCTGCCGCAAACGGAGGCCGTCTGGCCGCCTGCCTGTGCGCCGTGCTGTTCGTCCCGCCGCCGCACCGCTTTGCGCGCCGCCCCGTCTGCCTTAAGTGAGCGCTGACTATTAGCGGATACGGGCCGGCGCTTCGATCCCCTTCCGCCCAGCCGTTCCAATCGTTGCGGGAGCTCGTCATGACCACCGAATCCAAGCCGGGCGTGTCCTATCGCGACGCGGGCGTCGATATCGAAGCCGGCGATGCGCTGGTGGACGCGATCAAGCCGGCGGCGAAGGCGACCGACCGGCCCGGAACCATGGGCGGGCTGGGCGGATTCGGCGCGCTGTTCGATCTGAAGGCGGCAGGGTTCCACGACCCTGTGCTGGTGTCCTGCACCGACGGCGTCGGCACCAAGCTGATGCTGGCGATCGAGACCGGGCAGCACGCGACGGTCGGCATCGATCTGGTGGCGATGTGCGTGAACGACCTGGTGGTGCAGGGCGCGGAACCTTTGTTCTTTCTGGACTATTTCGCGACCGGCAAGCTGGCCGTCGCCGATGCCGCCAAGGTTGTGGCAGGCATCGCGGAAGGCTGCCGGCAGTCCGGCTGCGCCCTCGTGGGCGGCGAGACGGCGGAGATGCCCGGCATGTATGCGCCGGGGCATTACGACCTGGCCGGGTTCTCCGTGGGCGCCGCGGAGCGCGGCGCGCTGCTGCCGGGGCGGATCTCGGCCGGCGATTCTATTCTCGCTCTGCCGTCCAGCGGCGTGCATTCCAACGGTTTCTCGCTGGTGCGGGCGATCGTGTCGGCCACCGGTCTCGACTGGTCGGCCCCCGCCCCGTTCGCGTCCGGACGCACGCTGGGCGAGGCGCTGATGGAGCCGACGCGCCTTTATGTGAAGGAGACGCTGGCGCTGCATCGCGAAGGGCTGCTGCGCGGCGCCGCCCACATCACAGGCGGCGGCCTGCCCGGCAACCTGCCGCGCGTCCTGCCGCAGGGCGTGGTGGCGGTGCTGGATGGCGAAAGCTGGACGCTGCCGCCGGTGTTCCGCTGGTTGGCCGAGACCGGCAACGTGGCGGACGAGGAGATGCTGCGCGTCTTCAATTGCGGCGTCGGCATGTGCCTCGTGGTGTCGGACGTGCAGACCAGTTCCTCGCTATTGAGCGAGTTGGGGATCCCGTTCTCCCTGATCGGGCGGATCGAGGCAGCGAGCGATCCGGAGGGCGCGCCAGCCTTGCGTTTCACGGCCCAGCCGCACTTTCGCGGCTGATCGCGGAATGAGCGTCCGGACGCGTGTCGCGGTGCTGATCAGTGGCCGCGGCTCCAATATGGAAGCCCTGATCGAGGCCGCGCGCGATCCGGCGTTTCCGGCCGAGATCGTTCTGGTGCTGAGCAACAAGCCGGACGCGGCCGGGCTGCAGACGGCGCGCGACGCCGGGATCGCCGCGCTGGCGATCGACCACCGCCCCTATCGCGGCGACCGCGAGGCGCATGAGCGCGCCATCGACGCGGCACTCTCGGAGGCCGGCATCGAATGCGTCTGCCTGGCCGGCTATATGCGCCTGCTGACCCCGTTTCTGACCGGACGCTGGGCCGGGCGGATGCTGAACATCCATCCGAGCCTGCTGCCGGCCTATCCCGGCCTGCACACGCATGAGCGCGTTCTGAAAGCAGGCGAAAAGCAGCATGGCTGCACCGTGCATCTGGTGACCGAGGTGATGGACGAAGGGCCGATCCTGGGCCAGGCCGCCGTGCCGGTGCTGGACGGCGATACGCCGGACACGCTGGCCGCGCGCGTGCTGGCGGAGGAGCACCGGCTGTATCCGGCGATGCTGGCGCGGCATGCGCGAGGCGAGCGATCGCCGCTTATCCTGTCGTGACGAGCGTTCGTCACGAGAGCACGCGTCGGATTCTCGCGCCCGAACTGCTTCTGCTGCTGTTCCTGCCATTCCTGATCCAGTTGCCGGCGCTGACCGGCTGGCTCAGTGCCGATCCGATCTTCCGGGAAGCCGCCATACCGCCCGGCCCTGTAGCCTCGCTCCTGCGTGGCGATCCGGGCTGGGTGGATGGCAATAGCGGCGCGACCACCCAGGCGCTCGGCCATCTGGCGGCGGAGCAGTGGCTCCACGGTCATGTGCCCTGGTGGAACCATTTCACCGCGCTCGGCATGCCGCTGGCCGCCGAGATGCAGAACTCCGCCTTATACCTGCCCTTCGTATTGCTGCTGCATTTCGACAACGGCGTTCTGCTGCTCAAGATCGCGATGCAGATCCTGTCCGGCGTGTTCATGGCGGCGTTGCTGCGGGAATACGGACTCCGCCGTGTGCCGGTTCTGGCCGGCGCCGTAATGTTCGAATTCGGCGGTACGCTGGCCTGGTTCGCACATGGGCCGATCATGCCGGTGCCTTTTCTGCCCCTGCTGGTTCTGGGCATCGAACGTACAGCACGCGCCCGGCGGAGCCGCCATGCCGGCAACTGGGGATGGATCGCGATCGCAATCGCCGGTTCGATCTATGCGGGATTTCCCGAGACCGCCTTCATGGACGGCCTGGTTGCCCTGGTTGTGGCCGGATTGCGGATCGCGCAGGCCCGTCGGGACGGGTGGCGTCTCGCACTGCGCATCGCTATCGGCGGAATTACCGGATTGCTGCTGAGCGCACCGGCTTGGCTGCCGTTCGCGGAATCGCTTCAGGTGTCGCTCGTGGGACAGAACACCGACTTCGCCGGGACGCATCTGTTACGCGCCTCCTACGCGATGCTGCTGTTTCCGTATCTGTTCGGTCCGATCCAGTACAGCACGGAAACTTTGGGAATCCTGACCGATCTCTGGTGGCATACCGGCGGCTATTGCGATCTGCTGCTGGCGGTGGCCGGCGGGGCATCGCTGCTGTGCCGGGGCGGAAGGCAGCGACCACTCAGGATGGCGTTGGGCGTCTGGATTCTGCTCAGCCTGCTGAAGGCGGCGGGAGTGCCTGGAATCAGCCAGGCATTCGACCTTATCCCCTTCATCCGCCAGACCATGTTCTACGTGTATGCCTCGCCCGGCTGGCAGTTCTCTTTGATGTTGCTGGCGGCGCTGTTCCTGGACGATCTGGCCCAGGATATCCGGCCTAGCCGATTCATTGCGCCGCTTCTGCTGCTTCTGTCCGCTCTGGCTGGCGGCTGGGCGCTGGTGGTGGCTTGGCCGTCCGTGCACGCCCTCCTGGCCGGGCATGCGCCGAATTACCGTGCCTATATGGCAGGCGCGCTCGTCTGGGCCGTGTTGTCGCTCGTGACGTTCCTGGCCTGCTGGCGCCGACCGGCTGCGGCCGCTTTCGTGCTGGCGGTGGATGCGGTGACGCTGTTCGCCCTGCCCGTTCTGTCCGGGACACTGCATGGCACGATCGACACTAGGGCGGTAGCGTTCCTGCGCCACGATCTCGGCCCGACGGGGCGCGGCTACGGCCTGTCGCGCATGGCGCCGAACTACGGCGCGTTCTTCGGCGTGCCAATGCTGAATTACGCCTATGTCCCGGTGCCGAAGGCCTTGGCGACGCGCATGCGTCGCGACCTGGATCCGGACATGGACCCGACGGGTTTGTTTGGGGACAGGCTCGGCGGATTCAGCGCGCCTGTCCCCGACCCGCTTATGCCGCAGTTGACCGCAGCCGCGCATATCGCGCGCCTGGAGCGTTTGGGGGTCAGCGATCTGCTGGTGCCGCACGGCGCCGATCCGTTACGGGACGAGATCGCCCCGTCAGGCGCGCAACAAGGCACGCGCGTCCCGAAGCCGATCCCGGACGGCACCATCCTGTCCGGCACGCTGGCGCTCCCGACGGGAGATGCAACGCTGGAGCGTCTCGGTCTGGTTTTGGGGACATACGGCACGCGGCCTTCGGGCACGCTCGCGCTCGATGTTTGCGTGTCGGGCGCCTGCCGAACCTTGCAGGCCGATCTCGACGGTGCCGTCGACAACAACACGCTCTGGTTCGGCCCGTCGCTCGATCTGCAGGTCACTGCCAATGACCGCCTGACGTTCACGCTTAGGTCGCATCTGCGCCGCGGTAGCCTCGCGGTTTGGGAGATCCCAATGCAGGGTGGCCCGGCGCCGTTCATGGTGTTCGGCTACCGGGCGGCCGGCGCGCCCCTGCCGGTCGCGTTCGACGACGGATCAAGTGCTGTGCTCCGCCTGCCGCATCCGTCGCCCTATGCAGAAACAAGCGGCGCGGACTGCCGGATCGCAGTTCGGGGTTTCGACGAAATGGAGAGCGACTGCGCGGCTCCGGCGCGGCTCCTGCGCCGGGAGCTGTTCTATCCAGGATGGACCGCCACAGTAGATGGCATACCAACCACGATCATCCCAGCGGATGCAGACACGTTCCAGTCGATACCTCTCCCGGCCGGCCACGCCGCGATCCGTTTTCGCTATGCGCCCCCTCATATCGGGCTCGCCGTGCTCGCGTCACTGGCGGGACTGGGACTGTTGGGGTGGAACGTGCGGAGACGGAGGGTATTGCGGTGACCCTTCCAACTTGCCCGTGCGTCGTTGTGCGTTGACCACAAAATTGCCCCGTTTGCTGCACTTGTTGCGGCCGAAGACTGCCGGGCATCTCGCGTTTCTGTTCGCCTGCTACGCGCTGTTCGCGACGATCGCGATTGCGGTGATCATGCCGCCGCTCCAGGCTGCGGATGAGGGCGCCCATGCGGCCAGGGCAGAGTCGATCGCGCACGGCGTTCTCATCGACCAACGCAACGCGGATGGCGGCACCGCGGGGGCCGTGGTCAGCCAGGGGCTATCCGAACTCGACGCGGCCTTTCTACCGCTAAAGTTTCATCCATTTCGAAAAGTGGACGCACCGATGCGGGCTGCCGCCACGACGATTCCGACAGGCAGACGCGTCTGGATGGATTTCCCGAACACGGCGATCTATCCGCCCGTCTTCTACGTTCCGGCGGCGATCGGCTTCCGACTTGGCGCGTTCCTCCATGCCAGTGAATGGCACTCGATCCTGCTCGGTCGTCTGCTGACGGCATTCGCCAGCATCGCCGTCGCCAGTGCGGCGATCGCGCTTGCCGGCCGTTTCTCGCCATTCCTGTTCACGCTGCTCTGCCTGCCAATGACGCTCGGCCTGTTTGCCGCCGTATCGCAGGACGGTCTGATGATTGGCTGTTCTGCACTCGGTATCGTTCTGCTGGCGCGCGAGAAACGGCCCGCGTTCATCGTCGGCTGCGTGCTGCTGACGGCGGTGGCGATGGCGCGACCACCTTACCTGCCACTCTGCGTCCTGCCTTTGCTGGTATCGTCACGCTGCTGGATCGAGCGCGCCGCCGGTGCAGGGTTCGTCGCCGCCGGTGTCTTTGGCTGGACGGCATTGACTGCACGCCTCACCCTGCCGCCGGAGGCACCGGCGCATATCGCTGCCCAACTCGCGGCGATCCGGCAGCATCCTGCTTCTGTGCTCCACGTGGCCTGGAACACGCTGCATCTGGAACTGGTGAACGGATTGCCCGTCGGGCGGGAGTTCATCGGCGTGCTTGGCTGGCTCGATACCACCTTGCCGAACCTGTTTTACGCCCTGGCCGGAATCGTTCTGCTGACAGCTGCGACCTGGTCCGGCGGTTGTCGTCCGGATCGGAACCCGTTGCGGCCGGCCGTGGCGGCGCTGGCGATCGTGACCGCGATCGGCCTCATCTACGCCGCGCAGTATCTGGACTGGAGCCCGATCGGCGGCCCTCGGGTTGAAGGCGTGCAGGGGCGCTATTTCCTGGCGCTGGCCCCGGCGCTGCTGTTTGTGCTGCCGAAACGGACCGTCCCGCCCCGGGCGATCCTGCTGGTCATTGCCTCGTTTCCGCTTCTGTCGGTAGCGGTAACGATCAGAGCGGTCATCGTGCGCTACGGTGTGTTCTGAGACGAGTCCGTGCTGAACAGGCGATCGCGGCGAAGGCCGAAACGATACAGCCCGTATCGGGCCGATGTCTCGAGAACGCCGAGTCCATAGACGACCGAACGCCTCAGATTGATCGAGGACGCTTCCGCAAAATACTTGGTCGGGCACGAAATCTCGCCGATCCGGAAACCCAGCGCGAGCGCCTGGGCCAGCATCTGGTTGTCGAACACGAAATCGTCCGAGCAGCGATCAAGCGGAAGCCGTTCCAGCACCGCGCGGCTCCAGGCGCGATAGCCGCTGTGATATTCGGACAGCTTCGCGCCCATCAGGATGTTCTGCGTCAGCGTCAGCACGCGATTGGCGACGTATTTATAGCGCGGCATGCCGCCGGCGAGCGCGCCCTTGCCCAGAATGCGCGACGCCAAAACCCCGTCATACTGTCCGGAGGCCAGCATCGCCGCCATCGCCGGCACCAGGGTCGGGGTATATTGATAGTCCGGGTGCAGCATCACCACGATATCGGCGCCGCGCTCCAGGGCTGCAGCGTAGCAGGTCTTCTGGTTGCCGCCATAGCCGCGATTGCGGTCGTGCCGGATCACGTGCAGGCCGAGCGCCTCGGCGATCCGCACCGTTTCGTCCCGGCTGGCATCGTCGCACAGGATCACGTCATCGACGACGTCGCGGGGGATCTCCGCGCAGGTGCGTTCCAGCGTGCGCGCCGCATTGTAGGCCGGCAGAACCACGGCGACCCGACGGCCGGAGATCATCGGCGCCCTCTGATCAGCACCATCCCCGCCCCGGCACAGAGCAGGTTCACCAGCGCCAGATACCAGGAGGGCGAGGCCGGATTGCCGGTCCAGTGGATCAGGAAGGTGAACACGATCTGCGCCGTGCCGCCGAACACGGAAATGCCCAGCGCATAGAGCAATCCGAACCCCGTGCTGCGCTTCTGGGCCGGAAACAGTTCCAGCAGCAGGCGCAGGCTGGCGGCGAAGCTGCCCACCTGCAGCAGCGTGATCGAAGCCGTCACCAGCGCGAAGCTCCACCAGCCCGGTACCCCTTGCAGCAGCACCAGCATCGGCACGATCAGCAGCCCGAGCAGGATGCGCGGCAGCACCACGATCGGGAACAGGCCGATCCGGTCCGACAACGCGCCGCCGCCGAGCGCCGCCGCCGTTCCGACCACGCCCGCGATCACGGTGCCCAGGAACGAGATGGTCTCCGGCAGATGCAGCGAGGTCAGCGCATAGGTGGTGACGTAGTTGATGAAATACTGGCTGACGGTTCCGGCGATCACCAGCATCGTGGCGCAGGCCAGCGCGACCCAGCCGGACTGGAACAGGGATGCGCCGTCCGCGCTGCTTTCAGCGAGACGCGGCGCCTCTTCCATGCCACGTCGCAGCAGAAGGCCGACCGGGACCACCAGCACGCCCAGGGCGAACGGGATGCGCCAACCCCATGCGTTCATCGTCGCCTCGCCGCCGAGCAGCGCGCTCAGGAAACCGATCGAACCGGCCAGCAGCACTGCCAGCATCTGGCTCGCCGATTGCCAGGAGGCGAAATAGCCGCGCTGGCTAGGCGGCGCGTTCTCGAGCAGGAACGCCGTGGCGGGGCCGGCTTCGGCGCCCCAGGCGATTCCCTGGATCATGCGCGCCAGCAGCAGCAGGACGGGGGCGGCGATGCCGAGCGTCGCGTAGCCGGGTAAAACGGCGATGGTGAGACTGCCCAGCCCCATCAACCCGAGCGAGGCGATCATGCCCGCGCGCCGGCCGCGCCTGTCGGCCAGAATGCCGATCAGCAGCGCGCCGAGCGGCCTGGTGACGAAGCCGACCCCGAACGTGGTGACCGATAAAAGCAGGCTGAGATAGGCGTCCTTGGACGGAAAGAAGCATCGCCCGATCGCCACAGCGAAGATGCCGTAGGCGATGAAGTCGAATACCTCCAGAAGGTTGCCGAACACGGCGGCGGCAACGGAGGCGGCCCCCAAACGGGGGACGGCGCCCGCACCGGCTGCGACACCGGACGCGGGCGCCTTCGCGATCAGGGCAGGATCTCGGTGCCGGCGAAGAAGAACGCGATCTCGGTCGCGGCATTCTCCAGGCTGTCCGAACCATGCACGGAGTTCGCCTCGATGCTCTCGGCGAACTGCGCGCGCACCGTGTGCGGCTCGGCCTTCTTCGGGTCGGTGGCACCCATCACGCCGCGATGCGCCAGAACGGCGTTCTCGCCTTCCAGGACCTGCACCACCACCGGCGCGGAGATCATGGAGGCGACGAGGCTGCCGTAGAACGGACGCTCCTTATGCACGGCATAGAACTGGCCGGCGGTCGCTTCGGTGAGCTGGATGCGCTTCTGGGCGACGATGCGGAGACCCGCCTCCTCGAACAGGGCGTTGATCTTGCCGGTCAGGTTGCGACGCGTCGCGTCCGGCTTCAGAATCGACAGGGTACGCTCGATCGCCATGGTGGATCTCCTGGTGCCATGATGAGGTTGCGCGCGGCTTAGAGCAAATCGAGGCTGGCGGCTACACCGCCGCCCGTCACCACGGATGAACGACCCCATGCGCCTGATCGGAATGCCCGACTCTCCCTTCGTCCGCCGGGTGGCAATTTCGCTGCATCGTCTGGCGATGCCGTTCGAGCACGAGAAGCTCTCGGTCTTCCGCGATTACGACCGCTTCCGCGTCGTCAACCCGTCGGTCAAGGCGCCCACGCTGGTGCTGGAGGACGGCACGGTTCTGTTCGAGTCCGGCCTGATCCTCGACTATCTGGAACGGATCGCCCCGGCCGGCCGGTCGCTCATGCCGGCGAACCCTGCCCTGTTGCCGAAAGCGCTGCGTTCGATCGCCCTCGGGCTGGCCGTCTGCGAAAAGAGCGTGCAGATCTCGTACGAAACCAATCTGCGCCCCGCGGAGAAGCGGCACGAGCCCTGGCTGGACCGCCTCCGCCAGCAACTCGATTCCAGCCTCGCCATGCTGGAACAGACCATGTCCGATGCCGAGCCCTGGCTGTTCGGCCAGACCCAGCTTCAGCCCGACATCACCCTCGCCGTCGCCTGGTGGTTCGCCAACCACGTCGCGCCGGATTCCGCCGATCCGGCGCGCTTCCCGGCGCTCGCCGCCCATTCCGCGCGCGCGGAAGCCACCGAGGCGTTCCGGCTCGTGCCGCCGGCATAGGCAGACGGAATGTTGGCCTCCGCTGCGGTCGCGACTAGAACGGCGGCGGCTTCGGTCCGGAGCCATTTCGTCCTGCCGCGGAGCGGTTCTTGAGCCTTCTCGTCATCTCCTCGCTGACCCTTCGCATCGCCGGCCGCACCCTGCTGGAGGGGGCGGACCTGTCGGTCGAGCCGGGGCGCCGGATCGGGCTGGTGGGGCGCAACGGCGCCGGCAAATCGACGCTCCTGGCCGCGATCGCCGGCGATATCGCGCCCGATGGCGGCGAGATCAGGCTGTCGTCGCGCGCCCGCATGGCCCGCATCAAGCAGGAGGCGCCGGCGGGCCAGGGCAGCCTGATCGACACCGTCCTGGCCGGCGACGAGGAACGCACCGCGCTGCTGGCGGAAGCCGAGACCGCCACCGATGCCGCCCGCCTCGCCGATATCCACGAACGCCTGCGCACCATCGGCGCCGACAGCGCGCCGGCCCGCGCCGCCGCGATCCTGAGCGGTCTCGGCTTCGACGCCGACGCGCAGGCGCGGCCGGTGGACGATTTCTCCGGCGGCTGGCGCATGCGCGTGGCACTGGCCACCGCCCTGTTCCTGAACCCCGACCTGCTTCTGCTGGACGAGCCCACCAACCATCTCGATCTCGAAGCCACGCTCTGGCTGGAATCCTGGCTTGCCAAGTTCCCCGGCGCCGCGCTGATCGTGTCGCATGATCGGGGGCTGCTGGATCGCGCGGTGGACGCGATCGCGCATCTGGATCGCGGCAAGCTGTCGCTGACCCCGGGCGGCTACGACGAGTTCGTCCGCATCCGCACCGAGCAGGCGCTGCAGCAGAACCGGGCCGCCGAGCGCATCGCCGCCCAGCGCGCGCATATGCAGAGTTTCGTGGACCGGTTCCGCGCCAAGGCCAGCAAGGCGCGTCAGGCGCAGGCCCGTCTGAAGGCGCTGGAGAAGCTGCCCGCGCTGGAATCCGTGGTGGAGGATACCCCCACGCGGTTCAGCTTCCCCGAGCCCGCCGCCCTGGCCCCGCCGATGCTGATGCTCGATCGCGCCACGGTCGGCTATGACGGGCGCGTCGTTCTGGGCTCCATGTCGCTTCGCATCGACATGGAGGACCGCATCGCCCTGCTCGGCGCCAATGGCAACGGCAAATCCACCTTCGCCAAGCTGATCGCCGGGCGTCTGCCGCCGCTCTCCGGCACGATCCAGCACAGCCCGAAGCTACGCGTCGGCTATTTCGCTCAGCATCAGGCCGAGGAGCTTCTGCCGGACGAAAGCCCGGTGCAGCACCTGGCCCGCGCCCAGCCGCAAGCCCTGCCCACGGCCCTGCGCGCGCAGGCGGCCCGGTTCGGCCTCGACGCCACCAAGGCCGACACGCCGACGCGCGACCTGTCCGGCGGCGAGAAGGCGCGCCTGTTGCTGGCGCTGGCCACGCGCGATGCGCCGCAGCTCCTGATCCTGGACGAGCCGACCAACCATCTCGATCTGGACGCGCGCGAGGCGCTGATCCGTGCCCTGGCCGATTTCAGCGGCGCCGTCCTGCTGATCAGCCACGATCCGCATCTGGTGGAGCTGGTGGCCGATCGCCTGTGGCTGGTGGGCGACGGCCGGGTACAGCCGTTCGACGGCGACATGGGGGAGTATCGCGCTTGGCTGGCCGAGCGCGCCCGCGCCGCCGCGAAGGGCACCGCCGCCGAGCCTGGCAGCCGTGCCCAGCCGGCACGCGCCGAGGAGCGTCGCGATCGGGCGGAACAGCGCAAGGCGTTGGCACCCGTCCGCAAGCGCGCCAAAGAGGCGGAGGCACTGCTGGCGAAGCTGGCGGAGGAACGCGCCAGGCTGGAAGCGCGCCTCGCCGATCCGCAGCTCTATGCCGGCGGCAAGACCGAGGAGATCACCCGGGCCAATACGCGTCTGGCGGCCATCGCCCGGGAAGCGGAGGACGCCGAGGCGGCTTGGCTGGAAGCCGAGGCGGCGCTGGAAGCGGCGGGCTGACGAAGGCCGATTAACCGGCGATTCATGGTCTGCCGCTATGGTCCATGCCATGAACGCAACCCTGCCCGATCCGGTCTCGTCCAGCACCTCCGCCGGTGGATGTGCCGGTTGCGGCGAGCGCGGGGGCGGCGAGGCGCGGTTCTCGCAGCCGATCCGAATGGCCTTTCAGCCGATCGTCGATCGAACCGGCCGGGTGTTCGCCCAGGAGGCGCTGGTGCGCGGCGTCGGTGGCGAAGGTGCGGGCTTCGTTCTGTCGCAGGTGACGGATCGCAATCGCTACGCCTTCGACCAGCTCTGCCGCATGACCGCGATCCGGCGTGCCGCGGAACTCGGCCTCGCCGGGAGCGGCGCGCTGCTCTCGATCAATTTCAGCCCCAACGCGATCTACGAGCCCGCCCGCTGCATCAGCAGCAGCCTCGCCGCCGCACGCCGCCACGGCCTGCCGAACGAAGCGCTGATGTTCGAAGTGACGGAACAAGAACAGCTCGACGATCCGGCGCATCTGCGCAGGATCCTGACCGCCTACCGCGCGCTCGGCTTCAAGGTCGCGCTGGACGATTTCGGCGCGGGCTACGCCAATTTCGACATTCTCGCCGACATCACGCCGGACATTGTCAAACTCGACATGAAACTGGTGCGCGGCCTGGACGGCGATCGTGCGCGCCGGCTGATCGTCTCCGGCATCGCCCGCATGCTGGACTCGCTTGGCGTGACGATGATCGCCGAGGGGATCGAGACGCCGGACGAGTACAGGGCCCTGTCGGATCTCGGCGTTCGCCTGTTCCAGGGCTTTCTATTCGCGCGGCCGACGCTCGACGCGTTCGCGGCGGTGTCCATGCCCGCCCCTGACGACACGCGCGAAAGCCTGGTGGCGCCACCGACAGCGACGGAACGCGCGAACGCGCCGGCGCTTGTCGACGCCTGAGCCCCCCCGGCGATCGGCTCAGGCGAACAATCGCGCCACGATCATCTCGGCCGCCTCTTCCGCCGTCATGCCGGATGTATCGACGGTAATCTCCGCTCGTTCGGGCGGCTCGTAGGGGCTGTCGATGCCGGTGAAATTGTGCAGCTCGCCACGGCGCGCCTTGGCATAGAGCCCCTTCACGTCGCGCCGCTCAGCCTCCGCGAGCGGCGTATCGACGTGGATTTCCACGAACTCGCCCGGCGCCATCAGCTCGCGCACCATGCGGCGCTCGGCGCGGAACGGCGAGATGAAGGCCGTTAGCACGATCAGGCCGGCATCGGCCATCAGCCGCGCCACCTCGCCGACACGGCGGATGTTCTCCACCCGGTCGGCGTCGGTGAAGCCGAGATCGCGGCACAGCCCGTGGCGGATGTTGTCGCCATCGAGCAGGAATGTGTGGCGCCCGGCGGCGTGGAGCTTTTTCTCGACCAGGTTGGCGATGGTCGATTTACCCGCACCGGACAGGCCGGTGAACCACAGCACGCGCGGCTGCTGGTTCTTCAGCGCGGCATGGGCGGCGCGATCCACCTCCAGCGCCTGCCAGTGGACGTTGGAGGCGCGACGCAGCGCGAAATGCAGCAGGCCGGCGGCGACGGTGGCGTTGGAGATCTTGTCGATCAGGATGAAGCCGCCGAGCGTGCGGCTTTCGACATAGGGCTCGAACACCAGCGGCCGGTCGGTGAACAGGTTGGCGACGCCGATCGCATTCAGCTCCAGCGTCCTGGCGGGCATTTCCGCCATGGTGTTGACGTTGACCTGGTATTTCGGCGCCTGGATCTGCGCCGACACGGTCTGGGCGGCGAGCTTGAGCAGGTAGGAGCGGCCGGGCAGCATCGGCTCGTCCGACATCCACACGATGGTGGCCTCGAACTGGTCGGCGGTCTGCGGCGGAGCCGAGGCCGCAGCGAGAACGTCGCCGCGCGAACAATCGACCTCGTCGGCCAAGGTCAGCGTCACCGATTGTCCGGCCACCGCCAACGGCAGATCGCCATCGAACGTCACGATGCGCGACACACGCGTTTCCCGTCCGGACGGCAGCACCCGCACCCGGTCGCCAGGACGAACGCTGCCGGCGGCGATCAGCCCACTGAAGCCGCGGAAATTCGGGTCCGGCCGCTTCACCATCTGCACCGGCATGCGGAACGGCATCGCCTGTTCCGACACCACGTCCAGCGGCACCGTTTCCAGATGCTCGATCAGGCACGGCCCGTCATACCAGAGCATGTTGGCCGAGCGGGTGGCGATATTGTCGCCCGCCAGGCCGGAGATCGGCATCGGCACGAAGCTCTCGATCCCGATCGAGGCCGCGAAAGCGGCGTAGTCGGCGACGATCGCGTCGTAGGCGTGCCGATCGTAGCCGATCAGGTCCATCTTGTTGACGGCCAGCACCAGATTGCGGATGCCGAGCAGGTGGGCGAGATACGAATGACGCCGCGTCTGCGTCAGCACCCCTTTGCGCGCGTCGATCAGGATCACCGCCAGGTCGGCGGTGGACGCGCCGGTGACCATGTTGCGCGTGTACTGCTCGTGGCCCGGCGTATCGGCGACGATGAACTTGCGTTTCTCCGTCGCGAAGAAACGATAGGCGACATCGATGGTGATGCCCTGCTCGCGCTCCGCGGCCAGCCCGTCCACCAGCAGCGCGAAATCGATGCCGCCGCCCTGCGTGCCGTTGCGGCGGCTGTCGGCCTCCAGCACGGCGAGCTGATCGTCGAAGATCATCTTGCTGTCGTAGAGCAGCCGGCCGATCAGCGTCGATTTGCCGTCATCCACCGAGCCGCAGGTAATGAAACGCAGCAGCGACTTGCGGCGATGCAGTTCGAGATAGGCGTCGATGTCGTCGGCGATCAGCGCGTCGGTGCGATAGGAGGGGGAGGCCGGCATCAGAAATATCCCTCCTGCTTCTTCTTCTCCATGGACGCGGTGGCATCCTTGTCGATCGCCCTTCCCTGCCGCTCGCTGGTGGTGGTGAGCAGCATCTCCTGGATCACCTCCGGCAGCGTCGCCGCCGTGCTCTCCACGGCCCCGGTCAGCGGATAGCAGCCGAGCGTACGGAATCGGATCGAGCGCTCGACCGGAACCTCGTCCGGCAGCAGCCGGAAGCGCTCGTCATCGACCATCAGCAGCATGCCGTCCCGCTCGACAGTGAGGCGCGGCGCGGCGAAATAGAGCGGCACGATCGGGATCGATTCGAGCTGGATGTACTGCCAGATATCCAGCTCGGTCCAGTTCGACAGCGGAAACACGCGCACGCTCTCGCCCTTGTTCTTGCGGGCGTTGTAGAGCCGCCAGAGTTCGGGGCGCTGCGTCTTCGGATCCCAGCGATGGTTGGCGGACCGGAACGAGAAGATCCGCTCCTTGGCGCGGCTCTTCTCCTCGTCGCGCCGCGCGCCGCCGAAGGCCGCGTCGAAACCGTGCAGGTCCAGCGCCTGCTTCAGACCTTCCGTTTTCCACAGATCGGTATGCAGCGCACCGTGATCGAACGGGTTGATGCCGCGCGCCATGGCATCGGGGTTGCGGTGAACCAGCAGCTCCATGCCGCTTTCGGCCGCCATGCGGTCGCGCATGCGATACATCTCCTGGAATTTCCAGGTGGTATCGACGTGCAGCAACGGAAACGGCGGCGGCGCGGGATGGAACGCCTTGCGCGCCAGATGCAGCATCACGGCGCTGTCCTTGCCCACCGAATACAGCATCACCGGGCGCTCGGCCTCGGCCATCACCTCCTGCATGATATGGATGCTGTCCGCTTCCAGGCGCTGCAGATGGCTCAGCGAGACGGGCGACGGTTCCACCCGGACGGCTTGAACAGACACGCGATATCCTTGTGAAGGCCGGAGGATCGAGTACGGCTTGGGGCAGTACCCACATGGCGTCTTACCAGGCCCGATGCCAAGCGCGTTTCACGCGCGGCAGCCTTTCGCGCGATGGGCCCGGCGCCGCGGCCATCCCCGGATGGACATGCCGCGTCCCGACCGTGCTAATGCCGCCATGGGTATACGCTTTCCCGGCCGTCTCCGGCGGCCTTCCGAACACGATCCCGCGCCGATCCGCGTCGCGATCCTCACCGGCGGATCGTCAGGCATCGGGCTCGGCGCCGCGCTGCGTTTCGCTGCGGAGGGCTGGCGCGTCGGCCTGATCTCCCGCTCGGCGGAGAATCTGTCCGCCGCCGCGCGCCTGATCCGCGCCCGCGTGCCCGGGGCGGTGGTGGCCTCCGCCTCGGCTGACGTGTCGGACGCCGACGCGCTCGCCTCCGCCGCGCGCACGCTCGCCGCCACGCTGGGCCCGATCGATTGCTGGGTGAACGCCGCCGGCAACGGCGTCTATGGCCGCTTCACCGACGTGCCGGATGCCGAATACCGTCGCGTGACCGACGTGACCTATCACGGCACGGTGAACGGCACGCGCGTGGCGCTGGCGCATATGGGGCCGCGCGATTCCGGCACGATCGTCAATGTCTGCTCCGCCGTGGTGATCCACGGCGTGCCGTTGATGAGCTCCTATTCCGGCGCCAAGGCCGCGGTCAGGGCGTTCGGCCAGTCCCTTCAGCTCGAGCTGAAGCTGCAGAAGAGCCGGGTGCGGGTGTCCACCCTCCTGCCGCCGGCGGTCAACACGCCGTTCTTCGATCACGCCGTCTCGCATATGGGCTTTCCGGCACGCCCGGTGCCGCCGGTCTACTGCACCGACGTCGCGGCGCGCGGCGTCCTTCTCTGCGCCGCGGGGCGCGGCGAACGACGGCTGACGGGCGTGGTGAGCGCCTATGCGCTGATCGCCCGCATCTCGCCGGCGCTGGCCGCCTATCTGGTCGGCAAAAGCGAATTCGGGTCCGAGATACCGCGCGACGACGCGGCGCGCCAGCCGGTTCCGACCTTGTTCGAACCCCGCACCGAAGCCGTATCGCCGGATGGCGCCTTCACCCGCCGTGCACGCGGCTGGAGTTCGCAACTGATCCTGCTCGGCCTGTTGGCGCTCTTGCGCGGGCGCGCAGTCAGGCAGCCCCGGCGAGCCGCTCCGTTGCCGCCAGAACCCGCGCGCGCAGCCCCGGGTCGAGCGCGCGCCGGTTCGGGAGCACGGGAGCGCGCTTCTTCAGATAGCAGCCGCTGATCCCGGCGAAATCGGGCGACAGGGCGGCGTGCAGTAGCGTGTCCGCCCCCTGCTCGGGCGACAGCGCCATTCGGCTCAGGATATGGCGCCAGACCCACTGGTCAATGCCGCCCGCTCGCACGAGGTCGGTCGCCACAAGGCCCGGATGGACGACATTGACGTCCACGCCGCGATCGCGCTCCGCCGCCGCCAGCTCGATCGCCACCATCAAAAGGGCCAGCTTCGAGCGGGCGTAGGCGCGGGTCATCCGCCAGCCTCGCCGCAGCTCCAGATCGTCGGGGTCGATCGACGCCTGGTCCGAGGTGGACGAGCCTGTCTGCACCACCCTGCCCCTCCCCGATGCGCGCAGCGCCGGCAGGAGGGCGCGCGTCAGCACGAACGGCGCCAGGTGGTTCACCGCCAGAGTCGTCTCATGGCCTTCATCGGTTTCGGTGCGGCGCGGCGACAGGATGCCGGCATTGTTCACGAGCACGTCGAGCGCCGGCACCTGGTCCAGCACCTCCGCGGCCGCGGCGGCGGTCTCGCGCAACGAGGACAGATCGGCCCGGATCAGGATCGGGGACTGCCCCGCGGCGGCGATCGCGACCGCGGTGTTCGCAAGGCGCTCCCGGCTCCGGCCAATGAGGATGGGACGCAATCCCGCGCGGGCGAGACCGAGCGCCACGGAACGGCCAATGCCGCTCGTCGCCCCGGTCACGACCGCAAACCGCTCACCCTCGCGCATGGCGTCTCCCCGGTTTCCCCGGACCGGAGACGCCGGACCGGACACATCGAACGCCCAACGCCGCCACACCACTTCCAACGGGAGCGGCGGGCCGATTCCTTGCCGTCCGGCGGCGCCGGGCCGGCAGGACGGTTCTGATCAGCGGCGCGCTTTGCGGGCGGCGTAGCGCGCGTCGCGGGCGGCCTTCTGCTTCAGCTTCAGCAGGGCCTCGGCGCGTGCGGCCTCCTGCGCGGCCAGTTCCTCTTCCTTGCGACGCTGGGCCTCGGCGGCGAGAGCGGCCTCGCGCTCGGCAGCCAGACGCGCCTGCTCCGCGGCCTTCTCTTCGCGACGCTTGGCCATGCGGACCTCGCGCGCTTCGGCGATCGCCTTGCGCTCCTCGGCCAGAGCCAGCATCTTCGGATCATCCGCCGGGGGGCGGCTCTGGAATTTGGCGAGAAGCGCACGCTTGGCCTCGGCGGACGCGGATTGGCGCTCGTCGAACTTGTTTCCCTTGAAAATGGTCATCACCCTTGGTGGTTGTGCCTCGCGGCGACGCTGAGATGGGTGCGGGACGCACCGATGCAACGCCGCCTGTCCGGGGCCTGCCCGGTCGATGGCCTCCTAGCAGAAACCCGCCACCTCGGCGACAGCCAGTTCACGCCCGACTCGGTCCCGGATCGCAGGGACGTCATGCGGAAGGCGCAAACCGGGCCGCGATGCGATCAGTGCTGGAACCGCGACGCCAGCCCGTCCGAAACCGGGCCGGCATTCGTGTAGGCGCTGCCGAACGGCGCGATATAGGCGCCGGTCTGCGTGTCGTAACCGTCCTTCTTGGTCTGGTCGCCGGAAATCTTGTAGCGGCCCAGATGCGGCGCGGGCTTTTCCGGAGGCGGTCCGATCGGCGGCCCCGGCATCGGCGCGGGCTGGAACTTGTGGGTGTGCCCGAGCACCGTCAGGCTCTCATCCGACGAACCGCCGGTCTTCGTCCCGAGCGGATGCTCCACCACATTCCCGCCTTGCGGTTGCGCGTCCTGGGCGGCCTGGCCACGGGCCCGCTCCGGGATCGCCGCGCAGAACAGCATGACTGCGCACGCCATCACCCCCACGCCGCCTTGATTGCGCTGTTCCATCGTCGTCGATCCTCGGTGCTGTCGTTTCTTCCCTAGCCGGTCCGGGCAGGAGCGGCCAGTGTCACGACGCGGCGTCAGCGCAACGCGGCGCGTACCGCCTCGATCACCCGCTGCACCTGGGCGTCGGTCAGTTCCGGCTGGATCGGCAGCGCCAGGATGCGCCCGGCGAGATCCTCCGATACCGGCAGCGACACGCCGTCATGATGCGCGCGATAGGCCGGCTGGAGATGCAGCGGCCGCGGATAATAGATCGCGGTCGGCACGCCGGCCTCGCGCAAGGCCGCCTGCAGCGCATCGCGTCGCGCCGGGTCCGGCAGCAGCACGGCATACACCGCCCAGGCGCTCTCGCTGTCGGGCACGCGCACGGGCACGTCCAGAACATCCGCCAGGGAGCGGTCATAGGCTGCGGCGATCTGTTCGCGCCGATGCAGCTCCTCCTCGAACACGTCGAGCTTAGCCAGCAGGATCGCCGCCTGCAGCGTATCGATGCGGCCGTTGATCCCGGTGCGCAGGACCTCGTAGCGCGTGTCTCCCTCGCCATGCGACCGCAGCGAGCGATACAGCGCGGCACGGTCGGAATCGTCGGTCAGCAGCGCGCCGCCATCGCCGTAGCCGCCCAGCGGCTTGGACGGAAAGAACGAGATCGCCGTCGCATCCGCCTCGCGGCCGAGCTTCCGGCCATTGGTCGCTCCGCCGAAGCTTTGCGCACAGTCGTCGAGCAGGAACAGGCCGGCTTCCCCGGCGATGCGGCGCAAGGCCGGCCAGTCAGCCGGCTGCCCGAACAGATCGACGCCGATGATCGCCGCCGGACGCAGGGTTCCGGCCGCGCGGATGGCGGCGATGCGCGCCTCCAGCGCCGCGATATCGATCTGGAACGTGCGCGGGTCCACGTCCACGAATACCGGGGTGGCGCCCAGCAGCAGCGGCACCTCGGCGGTGGCGGTGTAGGTGAAGGCCGGCAGGAACACGGCGCATCCCGGCCCGATTTTTTCCGCCATCATGGCGATCTGCAACGCGTCCGTGCCGGAACTCACCGCCACGCAGTGCGACGCACCGCAATAGGCGGCGAGCCGCTCTTCCAGCTCCCGCACCTCCGGGCCCAGCACGAACTGGCAATGCGCCAGAACAGCATCCAGCCGTGCGCGCAGCGCCGGTTCGATCCGCTTCTGCTGCGCCTTCAGATCGAGAAAGCTGATCGGCTCCTGGCTCATGCGGAAGCTCCTTCGGTTCGGGAAAGCCCAAGCGGGTTGTGCCGGAATTCGGGCACGAGACGGTGCAGGAGCTGGATCGCGGCTTCATGGCGACCCGCACGGCAGGCCAGGGCGATACCGTCCAGCACGGCGCCCACCTCGCGCAGATCGACCATGCGCGGCGTGGCGATCAGCAGCCCCGGCTGGCCAGTGGGCACAGGCGCCTCGCTGCCATGGAACAGCTCCTCGAACAGCTTCTCGCCGGGACGCAGCCCGGTGAACCGGATCTCGATATCGCGGCCCGGCTGCAAACCGGCCAGCCGGATCATCTGACGCGCGAGATCGACGATCTTCACCGGCTGGCCCATGTCGAGCACGAAGATGCCGCCATCCGCGGTGATCGCGCCGTCGCCCAGCGCGCTCGCCTGCAGCACCAGCGACACGGCTTCCGGCACGGTCATGAAATAGCGCTGCATGTCCGGATGGGTCACGGTGAGCGGGCCGCCATGCTCGAGCTGGCGGCGGAACAGGGGCACCACCGACCCGGTGCTGCCCAGCACATTGCCGAAACGCACGGTGATGCAGCGCATGCCGCCGTCGCGGCGCGCGGCGACGTCCAGCGCCTGGCAATACATCTCCGCCGCCCGCTTCGAGGCGCCCATCAGGCTGCTGGGATTCACCGCCTTGTCGGTGGAGATCAGCACCATGGCGTCGGTGCCGACGGCCTGTGCCGCGTCGGCGACCTGGCGCGTGCCGACGATATTGGTCAGCATGCCCTCGCCCGGATTGGCCTCCACGATCGGCACATGCTTGAGCGCCGCGGCATGGAACACGAGCTGCGGCCTGTGCGTCTCGAACACGGCGCGAAGCCGCTCGGCATCGCGGATATCGGCGACCACGCCGAACCGCACCAGCCCGGGATGTTTCTCCGCCAGCTCGATCTCGATCTGCCAGAGCGCGAACTCGCCATGGTCGAGCAGCACCAGCTCGGACGGAAGGAGTGCCGCGAGCTGCCGTGCCAGCTCGGAGCCGATCGACCCCCCGGCACCCGTCACCAGCACCCGCCTGCCGCACACCAGGGCCGACAGCCCGGCCTGATCCAGAGAGACCGGCGGACGATTCAGCAGATCCTCGATCGCCACCGGACGCAGCTCGACACGCGCGGCGGGCGAGAGCGCGGTCGGATCCGGCACGCGGCCCACGGTGATGCCATGCGCCTCCGCGGCCCGGAGAACCCCGGCCAGCTCCTCGCCGCGCAGATCGGGATCGGCGATCACCAGCCCATCCGGGCCGCGCTCCTTGCGGACCAGCCGCTCCAGAACGGTGGGGAGGTCGGCCATGGTGCCCAGGATGGGAACGCCGTGGATGCGACGTCCGGGCTGGTGCCGTCCGCGCGCCAGCAGCCCGACCACGCGCAGCGGCGTCGCCTGCTCGCGCCGCACGGCGCGGATGAACAGATCGGCCGCCTCGTCCTTGCCCAGCAGCAGCACGCGCTGCGTGCCGGCCCGACCGGCGAAGGGCCGGCCCTGGGACAGGCGATACACGATGCGAAGCCCGCCCAGCAGGACCAGCAGCACCAGGGCGTGGATGATGGGGAAGGTGGGCGTCGGCAGGCTGAAGCCGGTGGCCAGCAGCAGGAGCGCGAACAGCACCGCGCTGGCCACCGAACCGCCGGCGATCGCCAGCAGATCGGCCACGCCGGAAAACCGCCAATATTGCTGCTGCACCCGGAACGGCACGCCGCCGACCAGAAGGGTGATGGCGCCGCCGGCCACGAACCAGAGCGGATGCAGCAGCCCCCCGCGCGGATCGGCCAGCCAGCGGGCCAGCGGCGCGCCGATCGCGGCCAGCGTGCCGTCCAGCGCCATGTTGATCAGGATCCGGTTCAGCGGCCGCATGCGATCGCGGAGGCTCGCGCGCTGCTCGCGGCCGCCGGAACCGGCATCCTCCAGCGGACGCGGCGCAACGGTGACGGAGTCCGGCGGTCTGGGGCGTTGCGGCGGCATGACCGCGCCCCTATAGCCCAGCCGCCTGCGAACCAGAAGCGAAGGGCGCTGTCTTGGACATCATCCACACCGGCCTCGACCGGCTGCTGCCGAACCTGCCCTTGCGGCTGCTCCTGCTTCTCGCACCCGCCGTGCTGCTGAGCGTGCTGCTGGTGCGCCGCATGATTGGGCTCGCGGTGATGGACATGCCGGTCGGACGAAGCGCCCACGAGCAGCCGACGCCGCGCGGCGGCGGGGTCGGCATGGTCGCGTGCGTGCTGCTGGGCGTGCCGGCGGCGCTGTCCATCCTGCCCTCCTCCGGCTCGCATCTCTGGGCGGCAGTGCCGTTGCTTTCGGCCGTGGCCTTGCTGGCGGCGGTGTCCTGGCTGGATGATCTGCGACAATTGCCGCCGCTTCTCAAGCTCGCCGCACAGGGGGTCAGCGCCGCCTTATGCGTTCTGGCGGCGCTGGCGGAACCGGCCGGGACGCCGGCCCTCCTGCCGTCGCTCGCCCCGAAGGGCTGGAGCCTGGCCGTGTTCTGCATCGGCGGGTTCGGCTGGGTGATGCTGTGCACCAATGCCGTCAACTTCATGGACGGGCTGAACGGCCTCGCCAGCGGCGTCTGCGCGCTGTGCGGGTTGTTCGCCGTGCCGCTGGGACTGGTCGGTGGCGATCCGCTCCTGTCCGGGGCCGGCCTGATGCTGTTCGCGGGCCTGCTCGGTTTCCTGCCGTTCAACTTCCCCCGTGCGCGCATCTTCATGGGCGATGTCGGCAGTCAGGTCTGCGGATTGCTGGTGGGAAGCTTTTCCCTGCTGCTGCTGGCGGATACCGGTCGAATCACGCTGGCGCTCTCCATGCCGCTCATGCTGACCGGGATCCTGCTGGACGTGCTGTTCACGCTGGTTCGCCGTCTTCGCAATCGCGAGCGGATCACCCAGGCGCATCGCGGCCATCTCTATCAGGTCGCTTACAGGTCGGGCCTGTCGCGCGTAACCGTTACGCTGATGCATTGGGGCTTCGCGATCTGGGGACTCGCCCTGTCGCTGGCGCTTCTGCCCGAGAGACCGCTCACGGCGGCGATCATGGCCATTCTGCCGCAGTTTTCCTGGGCCATGACGGTCCGGCAGCGCGCCGCGCGTGCCGGACTCGCCGAATGGTCGTGAGACCTTACTTGTCGAGCGTCAGCTCGATCCCCTGAGCCGCGCCGGCCAGACGCGCGCCCTTGGTGAAGGTGTCGATCCGCAACTCGACGCCGTTGCCGTTCTTGAGGATCTGGCCACCAAGACCCTTTCCGACCGTGGCCTCGCCGTTCGCGGCGGCATAGGTGCCGTCGAAATCGTGCAGGTTCTTCAGGTTGTAGACGCGGCCCTTGCCGGTGATGTTCGAGAAACCGACAGCGGCGATGTCGACGCCCTTCACCGAGAAGCCGTACTTGTGATGGTCGAACAGCAGGACGCCATGACCCCAGCTGGCTCCGACTCCGACATCGGCGGATTTCTGGGTGATGGTGACGTAGCCGTCCGGCTTGCCGGTGACACCGGGATCCTCTGCGAAGGCCGGAACGGCCAGAAGCGAGGTTCCCAGAACGGCAGCGGCGGCAAAGGCAGAAACACGCATGGTCATCATCCCGAACGGTTGTGTGGCGGGCGGGTCGAAACCCGCCAGAGCCCCGCCAACGCGTCCGGGACGGAAACGGTTGCCAGCGACGGTCAGCCCACGGCGCGCCGGCCGGCGCGTTCCTCCGTACGGCCACGGTTCGGCGCCGAGGCCTCGCCCATGATCGAACGGAGCTCGCGCAGATAGGCGGCGCCCTTCAGCGTGCGCTGCACCAGGATCGAACGACGATCCATCGGGTCGACCTTGCGCCGGGCCAGGTCGAGCTCGCCGAGACGATCGAGCGCCCGGGTGATCGCAGGCTTGGACACGTTCAGTTCGGCGGCCAGACCGCGAACCGTATGCGCCTCGTCGTTCAAATAGCAGGTGAGAAACACGCCGAGCTGACGCGCGGACAGATCGGGTCCGTCACGACGCACCATCGAAACGACGGTGTCGCGGAGCGTTGCCACCAGATGGTCGGTCGCCGATGCCTGAGCCATCCCAAAATTCCTTTCCTTCACGAGCCGGACCGCGACACGCGGCCGTCTGTCCACCCCATCGAGTCCGTCCCTTTGTGCGGGAGCGAAACGGCGCAGCCGAGGGGTCCGGAAGGGAGCCCGACATGCGTCGGCGGTGGCACTTCCGCTTATAGTCCATTCATCTCGTTTGGTTCAGTCCCGTTTACGTTACCAGACTGTTTCGTATCGGTTTCGATATTAAGGAACCGCAAGATGCCGTCGTAAAGCGCACGCAAGCCGAGGGCCTCGCCACCTTCCGGACGGCCCGGACGGCTGGAATCGTTCCACGCATAGGTGTCCAGATGGGCCCACCGCACCTTTTCGGCCACGAACCGTTGCAGAAACAGCGCGGCCGTCACCGCCCCCGCCATGGGCCGGGATGAAACATTGTTCAGGTCCGCAACGGAACTCGACAGCCAATCGTCGTAGCCGGCCCAGAGCGGCAGGCGCCAAACCGGATCGGAGGCGGCGATCCCGGCCTGCTCGAACGCCGCCGCCAGCGCATCGTCATTGGCGAACAGGGCGGGAAGATCCGGACCCAGGGCCACACGCGCGGCGCCGGTCAGGGTCGCGGCGTCCAGCAGCAGGTCGGGCTTCTCGTCGGACGCTTCCGCCAGCAGATCGCACAGAACCAGCCTGCCTTCGGCGTCGGTGTTGCCGATCTCCACGCTCAACCCGCGGCGCGTGCGCAGGATGTCGGACGGACGCATGGCCGTGCCGGACACGCTGTTCTCGACGCAGCCCAGCCGCAGGGACAGGCGCAGCGGCAGATCCATCGCCATCACCGCCCGCGCCAGCGCCAGCATGAGGGCGGCGCCGCCCATGTCCTTCTTCATCCGCAACATGCCCGCGGAGGTCTTCAGATCGTAGCCGCCGGTGTCGAACACGACGCCCTTGCCGACCAGGGACAGATGCGGCGCGCCTTCGCCGGCGCCGCTCCCGCGCCATTCGGCGAGCAGCACGCACGGCGCGCGACTCGATCCCGCGCCCACCGCCGCGACGGTGGGATACGCGGCGGAGAGCGAATCGCCGCTCACGACCGACACGCGGGCGCCGAACCGCACCGCCACGTCGCGCGCCGCCTCCGCCAGTTCGCGCGGGCCGAGCCGGTTGGCGGGCATGTTGATCAGGTCGCGCGCCAGCCAGGTGGCGCGGGCCATTTCCCGCCCCTTTCCGCCCGCGTCCGGGGCGACCAGCAGCGCCGGCACGGTTTTCGGCTCGCGGAACGCCGTGAAGCGATAGGCGCCGAGGCAGAAGCCGAGCACGGCGGTATCGGCATCCTCGCCCTCCGGCAGCGCCAGTCGCCAGACCGGCGCCTCGCCGCCGCCGGCGCGGCCGAGCCCGGCGGCCAGACCGCCATAGGCGAACGGGCCGCCTTCCCTGCCCAGCCCCAGCAGCGCGCTGTCGATGCCGTCCGCGCCCGGCAACATCAGAAGCTCGCCACCAGATGCCTTGAACCCGCTTGCCGTTACCCATGCGGCCTGCGCAGGCGTGAGCGCGGCCAGCACGCTGTCGAGCCCGTCCGGGCGAACGGCGCGGACGGTCCGCGCCGAGGCCGCGCGCTGATCGGTCGGCTCCAGCAGGCAGTCGAGCGGACGGTCCGTCGGGATGGTATCGGTCATGGGGTCGGTACGCTTTCGGTTGCGATCGTGTTCTTGTCCGCCCGACAGGCGCCGCTGGCAAACCGGCCCGTCGCACGCCGCGACGATCGCCGCGCCGCCAAAGGAGGTGCTTGCAAAGCGCTTCGGACACTCCGACCATGCCGGATATGCTAGGCGCCTCCGCTCGTCCCTACGATTTCCATGCCGCCCTCTTCTCCGGGCCGGCCGAAGGTCCGAGAAGCGGCCCCTTCGCGCCCAGAGTGAAAGCGGTTCTTGGACCGACCAATACCGGCAAGACCCATCTGGCGATGGAACGCCTGCTGGCGCATGGCTCCGGCATCATCGGCTTTCCGCTGCGCCTGCTCGCGCGCGAGAACTACGACCGGATGGTCGCGGCAAAAGGCGTGAACCAGGTCGGGCTGATCACGGGCGAGGAAAAGATCATCCCGCCCGGCGCACGCTGGTTCTCCTGTACCGTGGAGGCCATGCCGCTGGACGAGCAAAGACGCCCGGAATTCGTCGCCGTGGACGAGATCCAGCTCTGCGCCGACCCCGATCGCGGCCATGTGTTCACCGACCGGCTGCTGCATGCGCGCGGCACGGTAGAAACCATGTTCCTGGGCGCGGAGACCATCCGACCGCTCCTGCACAGGCTGGTTCCGCAGGCCGAGATCGAGACCCGGCCGCGCCTGTCGCAGCTTCTGAACGTGGGGCAGGTGAAGCTGACCAAGCTGCCGCCGCGCTCGGCCGTCGTGGCCTTCTCCGCCGCCGAGGTCTACGCCATCGCCGAGCTGATCCGGCGCCGGCGCGGCGGCTGTGCTGTGGTGATGGGCCGGCTCAGCCCACGCACGCGCAATGCGCAGGTGGCGCTCTACCAGAACAAGGAGGTGGATTACCTGGTCGCGACCGACGCGATCGGCATGGGCCTGAACATGGACGTGAACCATGTCGGTTTCGCCGGCATGAGCAAGTTCGATGGCGCCCGTCCGCGCCGCCTGACCGCGGCGGAGGTGGCGCAGATCGCGGGCCGTGCCGGACGCGGCATGCGCGACGGCACCTTCGGCACCACCGGCACCTGCCCGCCGATGCCGGACGACATCATCCAGGCGGTGGAGGCGCATCGGTTCGATCCGCTGGAGCAGCTGTTCTGGCGCAACAGCGACCTCGACCTCGGCAGCCCGGAGGCGCTTCTGGCCAGCCTGCAGCTTCCACCGCCATCGCGCGGCCTAGTCGCCGGCAACGAGGCGTCGGACCTGCAGACCCTGGCCGCGCTGGCTGCCGATCCGGACATTCGCAAGCGCGCCGTCGACCGGAAGACCACGCACCTGCTGTGGGACGCCTGCCAGATCCCGGATTTCCGCAAGCTCGGCGACGACAGCCACACGCGTCTCTGCGCGCGCGTGTTCGACGAGATCCAGACGCATGGACGCCTGCCGGACGCGTGGCTGGATTCGCTCCTGACCAATCTCGACCGCGCCGACGGCGACATCGACACGCTGATGCAGCGCCTGTCCGGCATCCGCGTCTGCGCCTATATCGCCGCGCGGCGCGACTGGCTCCAGGACGCCGCCCATTGGCAGGACCGCGCCCGCGCGATCGAGGACGTCCTGTCCGACGCGCTGCACGAGCGCCTGACCGCCCGCTTCGTGGACAAGCGCGCCGCCCTGCTGATCCGCTCGCTCGACGAGGCCGATCGCGGCGACGGCGCGGAGCTTTTGTCCGCCGTCACCGCGCGCGGCGAGGTGGTCGTGGAAGGCCATTCCGTCGGCCATGTCTCCGGGTTCTCTTTGATCCCGGACCCGCAGGCGGAAGGCCCGGAAAAGCGTTTGGTCCTGCGCGCCGCCCGGAGGGCGCTCCGCGAGGAGATCCCGCGGCGCGTGCAGGCCCTGGCCACGGCGCCCGACGGCAGCTTCTCCATCGCCGAGGATGGCCGCACGGTGGGCTGGGACGGCGCGCCGGTCGGTCGCCTGCGCCCGGGCCCCACTCTGCTGAAACCCGCCGTGGACGTGCGCGACAGCGAGTTCCTCGACGGCAGCCAGCGCGAACAGGTCCGCGCGCGCCTGCAGCTTTTCGTCGATACGACGATCGCCGACACGCTGGCGCCCCTGTTCGCGGCCGAGAAGCAGGCGTCGGAGGACGGCGCGCTGCGCGGCGTTCTGCATGTCTTGACCGAGCAGGCCGGGCTGGTGCCAGGGCCACAGCGTGGGCCGCTGACGCCGGAGGTGCGAACCAGGCTGAAGACGATGGGCGTGCGGGCGGGACGGTTCGCCCTGTTCATGCCGGCGCTGCTGAAGCCGAAACCGGCGCGTCTGCGGGCGATCCTCCTTTCGGTGCGCGCGGGAACGCCGATCGTCGCGTTGCCGCGCGAGGGGCGCGTCTCCGTGCCCGTCGGCGAAGCCGGCGACACCCCCGCCGGCATGCTGCCGCGCCTGGGCTGGGTGGTCTGCGGCCCCGTTCTGCTGCGTCTCGACGTGGCGGAGAAGATCGCCGGCGAGCTGGGCTGGATCACGCGCCGGCGCCCCACCGCCCTGCCGCCCGATCTCGCCTCCCGCCTTTCCGTGCGCGGAGAGATCCTGTCGCAGGTGTTGCCGGGCCTGGACATCCGCATGCTGCCGGCGTTCCCGTTGCCGGACGATGCGTTCGGACCGCCTGCGCCGCCGCTGATCGCGCCGCGCGGCGAACGCGCCCGTATCCAGGGCCGCCATCGCGACCGCCGTCGCCCCGGCGCGTCGGCCGGAACCGGCGTGGCCACGGACCAGACTGCGCCCGAGCAGACGATGGACCGCGAGACGCCCGAAGCCGTCGCGGCGGAGGGCGAGAAGCCGGCCGGCCGCGCCCGGCGGCGACGGAGAGAGCGGAGCGGCGGCGCGCAAACGACGCCCGTGCCTGATCACGCGCCCCAGGCGGCGGAGGCCGGCAGCGACGCAGAGACGCCCGCGCCGGATGCCGGGAGGCGCGCGGCCGGGCGGCAGCGGAACCGGCCCCGGCATGAGCGGGGCGCTGGACCGGGCCCTGGACAAGGCCATGGGCAAGGCCATGGACAGGCGAAGGGGCAGGCGAAGGGACAACGGCCGGACCTAGCCGCCCGGGGCGAAAACGCACCCCAGCAGAACCGTGCGCCGCATCAGAACCGTGGGCCGCGCCCGGACGGCAAGCCGCCCCGTCCGCCCGCGCCGCAACGGCCGCCGGCCCGCCCCTACAACCCAGACAGCCCGTTCGCGGTGCTGGCGGGTCTGCGCTTCGGTCGCTGAGTGGCGGAAGCGGCCGAAGATCGCGACTGGCAGCGCCTCGATACCTGGCTCTGGTCGGCCCGTTTCATGAAGGCGCGCTCGGATTGCGCGCGCCTGATCGCGGAGGGATCGGTGCGGATCAACCGGCAGCCGACCGACAAGCCGCATGCCCGTCTGCGCCCGGGCGACGTGCTCACCCTGCCGCTGCGCGGCGAGGTTCGGGTCGTCCGTGTGCTGTTCCTGGCGACGCGTCGCGGACCCGCTCCGGAAGCCCGACTGCTCTATGAAGAGCTGCCGGGCTGAGAACCGCTCGCGAATGGTCCGATCCGCTTGCCTTCAACCCGAAACGCCCACATATGTGCGCCCCGGCCGCGTCCCTCTGGGCGCGTCCCTGGTTTCACGCGCATGGGCGATGGTCCGCGTCGCACGATCGGAGATGAGCGATGACCTACGTGGTCACCGAGAACTGCATCCGCTGCAAATACATGGACTGCGTCGAGGTTTGTCCGGTCGATTGCTTCTATGCCGGCGAGAACATGCTGGTGATCAACCCGGACGAGTGCATCGATTGCGGCGTGTGCGAACCGGAATGCCCGGCCGAGGCAATCTTCCCGGACAGCGACGATCGCGCCACCGCCTGGGCGGAAGCCAACGCGGATTATTCCAAGACCTGGCCGAACATCACCCGCAAGGGCACGCCGCCCGCCGATGCGGATGAATGGAAGGACAAGCCCGGCAAGGGCGCGATGCTGTCGCCCAACCCGCACAACGCCTGAAATCCGGAAACCCGGACGTCGGCAGCCTGATCGTCAGGGTCCTGGACGTTCGGGGCGCGGCCTTTCGGGGCCCACGCATCCGACCCTGCCGTCTCCCTGTCAGGGTGCGGCGTCACCGCTGAAGCGCCTTGCCATCTCGATCCGGGTCGCGTTCGTCTTGAGCGTGCTCGGATTCGGGCTGATGCAGGTCCTGCTCCTGCTGCTGTCCTGGGCGCTCGCGCGCGTCCATCCGCTGCGGATTCTGGTATCTCCGATCCTGGCCAGCGAAGCCTCCTGGTCGGCCGCCTTCGGGATGCCGCCCGTCGCGATGCTGACCGGAGCGGTCGTCGCGCGATTCGCGCCGTCTCGCCGGATCGTGGTGGTGGTCACCTTTCTCGCCGCCTCGGTGGAGTTCGGGCTGCACGAGCGAGCCGCATCGGCCGGTCCGGCCGGAATGCTCACCGCGCTCATCGCCGATGGTCGCGAGATCCTGTTGTTTCAGATCGGCGCACCGGTCCTGGCGCTGCTCGCGGCGGCGGCTCTGGTGCCGCTGAACCGGCTCCGGCTGCCGTCGGATCGCTATTCCAGGCCGAGATAGAGCGCGACGTCGCGCAGCCCGGCCGCGGAAACGGGCAGGATCAGCATGCCCAGCAATAGAACCAGCACCAGCCCGGTGAGGACGTTCTCGCTGGCGGCCGGCTTCTTCTTCGGCAGTTCGGGCTCGCGGAAATTGGATCCATCGAAGGCCATGCTGTCACCCGAAACCGGACGCGTCGCTACCGTAACGGCCGGACAGGGGCCGGGTTCACGCCGGACGGCGTTCCCTCAGCGCCCCGTCTGCGCCGCATCGAGAATATGCACCAGAACTTCGCGCAGCCGTCCAGCATCCTCGTGCATCAGCGCGTCGCGGACGCGGCCCAGATGCCGGCGTTCGGCGTAGAGCTGGTCGAGCAGGGAGAGCACCAGCGGCAGCGCCTCGTCGTCGATATGCAGATCGTAGCGGAGCTCGACGATCAGACGGACGCGGGCCTCGTCGATCGGCCGGAACAGCCAGGCGCCCGGCTCCCCGTCCGGACGCAGCCAGCGCCGCGCCACCCATTCCTCGAGGTCCACCGGCGTGACCCGCGTGATGCGCAGGCACAGCGTATCGGCGGTGATCATGCCGCGTTCTCCGGAGCGGTTGCATCGCCACGCAGGAAGGCCTTCAGCGCCGGATCGGCGGTTCCGATCCTGACCTTCAACTGCACGAAAAGAGAGCCGGCCTCGCGTCCCTCATGGGCAGCGATGCCGCGGCCGCGCAGGCGCAACACCGAACCCGTATCGGAATCCGGCGGCACGGTCAGCGAGACCGGACCAGCGGGCGTTTCCACCTGGATGCGCCCGCCGAGCACCGCGTCGCGCAGCGACACGAACGCCTCCGTGCGGATATCGTCGCCGTCGCGCTCGAACCGCGGATCCTCGGCCACCGACACGCGGATCAGCGCGTCGCCGGCCGGGCCGTTCTCGTACCCCTCGCCGCCTTTGCCGCGCAGGCGGAGCGTCTGCCCGTCCTCGAGCCCGGGCGGCACCTTCACGTCCAGCACGGAACCGTTCGGGAGGGTCAGGCGGCGCGTCGCGCCGAGCGCCGCGTCCACGAACGACACCGACAAGGTGTAGGAATGGTCGTCCCCGCGCCTGGGGCCGCTCGGCCGGGCGCGCGACCGGCCACGCGACTGGGCGCCACCGCCGAAAATGTCGCCGAAGATATCGCCCAGATCCTCCTGGTCCCATGCGCCGCCGCCGAACCCGGCGCGGCTATAGCGGGCGCCGGACGCGCCTTCGGCATGCGCGCGATAGCCGGGCGGCGGCTGCGGCCGTTCCTGCCCGCCGGCGTCGATCTCGCCGCGGTCGAATCGCGCCCGCCGTTCGGGATCGCCCAGAATGCTGTTGGCGACGCCGATATGCTTGAATCGTTCTTCCGCCGCCTTGTCGCCAGGATGCAGGTCCGGGTGGTTCTCCTTGGCCAGCCGGCGATAGGCCTTGCGGATCGCGTCCTGATCGGCGTCGCGTGATACGCCGAGGATCTTGTAGGGGTCGTCCGGCATCCTGTTCCGCCTCGCTGCGCTCGCTCCGGCCTAGCTGGTTCCGGCTTCGCTTCAAATCAACAGCGAAGCATGCGCCGGAGGCTCTGGCAAAGTGCCGGCTTGTATGGTTGGACACGCTTCTGGCCGCTTCGCCCCCCACCGATGGTGCTCGCCGTTCATGGACACGCTGCAGACTCCCGGCCTTGCGCCCGCTTCCTTCGCCGCCGCCTGGCGCGAGCCCGAAGCGTCGCGCCGCCGGATCACCGACGCCACGCGCAGGAGCGAGCCCGATTGCGTGGCGGAGCTGCTGCGGATCGCCAGGCCCACTCCCGACAGCGCCACCGCGATCGCCACGCGGCTGGTGGAGGCGCTGCGCGCGCGCGGGCGTCCGCGTCCCGTGGAAGGGCTGATGCGCGAATACGCCCTGTCGTCGCAGGAAGGCGTGGCGCTGATGTGTCTGGCCGAGGCGCTGCTGCGCATCCCCGATGCCGCCACGCGCGACAAGCTGATCCGCGACAAGATCGGCGGCGGCCATTGGCATCGCCATCTGGGCAACAGCCAGTCCCTGTTCGTCAATGCCGCCACCTGGGGCCTGCTGATCACCGGCAAGCTGCAGGACGGCGCCGGCGAGGCCGGGCTGCAGGCCGCCCTTCTGCGCGTCCTGGCGCGCGGCGGCGAACCGCTGATCCGGCGCGCCATGGACCGCGCTATGCGGGTGCTGGGCGAGCAGTTCGTGATGGGCGAGACCATCGGCGAGGCGCTGAAACGCGCCCGGCCGCGTGAGGCGGAAGGCTTCCGCTATTCGTTCGACATGCTGGGCGAGGCGGCGCTGACGGAAGCCGACGCGCAGGCCTATCTGCGGTCCTACCAGGACGCGATCCGCGCCATCGGCGCGCATAATGCGGAGCGTGCGCGGCGCGCCAAGGCGCCGCTGCCGCTGCGCGACGCCGCCGGCATCTCGGTGAAGCTTTCGGCCCTGCATCCGCGCTACAGCCGCGCGCAGCAGGACCGCGTGCGCGACGAGCTGCTGCCGCGCCTGGCCGGGCTCGCCAGCCTCGCGCGCGAACACAATGTCGGCCTCAATATCGACGCCGAGGAAGCCGACCGGCTGGAGATCTCGCTCGACCTTCTGCAAAGCCTGTGCGAGCAGCCCGGTCTGGCCGGCTGGAACGGCATCGGCTTCGTGATCCAGGCCTATTCGCGCCGCACCCCGGCGGTGATCGAGCATCTGATCGCGCTGGGCCGGCGCACCGGACACCGGCTGATGGTGCGTCTGGTGAAAGGCGCTTACTGGGACAGCGAGATCAAGAAAGCACAGGAAGCCGGGCTGCCGGATTATCCGGTGTTCACCCGCAAGCTGCATACGGACGTGTCCTATCTCGCCTGCGCCCGCCTGCTGCTCGACGCGCCGGACGCGATCTTTCCCCAATTCGCCACGCACAATGCCCAGACCGTCGCCGCGGTGATGGCGATCGCGGCGGAAACGCCGCACCATCCCGACCGCTTCGAATTCCAGTGCCTCTACGGCATGGGCGAGGCGCTCTACGAGCAGGTGGTCGGAGCCGACGCGCTGGACCGGCCCTGCCGCATCTACGCGCCGGTCGGCACGCACGAGACGCTTCTGGCCTATCTGGTGCGCCGCCTGCTCGAGAACGGCGCCAACAGCTCGTTCGTGAACCGCATCACAGACCCCGACGTGCCGGTCTCGGCCCTGGTGACCGATCCGGTGCGGGAGGCCGCCGCCTCCTTTCCGGTGGGCGCCCCCCATGCCGCGATCCCCGCGCCCGCCGCCCTGTTCGGGGCGGAACGGCGCAACGCCGCCGGCTTCGATCTCGCCTGCGAAACCAGCCTTTCGGCTCTGTCCGCCCTGCTGGAGCAAAGCGGCGGCACGCGGTTCCACGCCGCGCCGATGCTGGCGTTCGACGCCACGCCGACGCAGGCCCGTTCCTGCTCCGACCCGTCCGACCGGACGCGCATCGTCGGCACCTGCGCCGATACCGATCCGGCCGATGTGAGACGCGCGGTGGAGGCGGCCGCCGCATCCCATCCGGCCTGGGCGGCAACGCCGGCCGCAGAGCGGGCCGCCATCCTGTCGCGCGCGGCGGACCAGCTCGAGACGCTGATGCCGTCCTTGCTCGGCCCGATCATGCGCGAAGCCGGCAAGACCGCCGCGAACAGCATCGGCGAGGTGCGCGAAGCGGTGGATTTCCTGCGCTACTACGCCGCCGACGCCCGCACCCTGCCCGATGACGGCGCGTCGCTGGGGCCGGTGCTGTGCATCAGCCCGTGGAACTTCCCGCTGGCGATCTTCACCGGCCAGGTGGCGGCGGCGCTGGCGGCCGGCAATGCGGTGCTGTGCAAGCCGGCGGAGGAAACCCCGCTGATCGCCGCCTGCATGGTGTCGATCCTGCACGAGGCCGGGGTGCCGCGCGGCGCCTTGCAATTCCTGCCGGGCGGCGGCGAGATCGGAGCTGCCCTGGTGCGCGAGCCCGGCGTGGCCGGGGTGATGTTCACCGGCTCCACCGAGGTCGCCCGCGCCATCAACGCCGCCTTGTCCGAGCGCGCGAACGACGATGCCGGCGCCGTGCCGCTGATCGCGGAAACCGGCGGCCAGAACGCGCTCGTTGTGGACAGCGCCGCCCTGCCCGAACAGGTGGTGGCCGACGTGGTGGCCTCGGCCTTCGATTCCGCGGGTCAGCGCTGCTCGGCCCTGCGCATCCTGTGCCTCCAGGCCGAAACCGCGCCGCGCGTGATCGCCATGCTCGAGGGCGCGATGGCGCAGCTCAGAATCGGCGACGCCACCCTGCTCTCGACCGATGTGGGACCGGTGATCACCGAGGAGGCGCGTGCGGGGATCGAACGGCATGTGGCCGGGATGGAGGCGGCCGGCCGCCGCGTGACGCGGGTGCCGTTGCCGCCGGACTGCGCCAAGGGCAGCTTCGTCGCGCCGACCCTGATCGAGATCGACCGCATCGACCAGCTCGGCGCGGAAGTGTTCGGCCCGGTCGTGCATGTGCTGCGCTTCCGCGAGGACAGGCTGGATGCGACCGTGGATGCCGTCAACGCCACCGGCTACGGCCTCACCTTCGGCGTGCATACGCGCATCGACGAAACGGTGAACCGGGTCGTCGCCAGGAGCGAGGCCGGCAATCTCTATGTGAACCGCAACCTGATCGGCGCCGTGGTCGGCAGCCAGCCCTTCGGCGGCACCGGCCTGTCCGGCACCGGCCCCAAGGCGGGCGGTCCGCTGATCCTTCATCGCCTTCGCCGCGCGGAAGCGACGCATGCCATCCTGCCCGGCCAGGCGCCGGATGCGGCCTGGCGCTTCCTGTCCCTGCTCGACGGGCACCCGTCGCAGCCCACCTGCCTGGCGATCCTTGCGCGCAGCCCGTTCGGGGTGGAGAAGCTGCTGCCCGGCCCGGTGGGCGAGCGCAACCAGTATGCGCTTCGTCCGCGCGGCACCGTTCTCTGCGTGGCGGACACGGAGGCGGATCTCCTGCTCCAGCTCGCCGCCACCCTGGCCACCGGCAACCGCGCCCGCATCCGTGCCCCTACAGGCGAGATGCGTGCCGTGATCCGTGCCCTCCAGGCACTGCCGGACGTGCTGGCGCTGGAAACCATGGCTTCTCCGGCGGCCGCGGTGCTGTGCAACGGTCCGGCCCTGCCCGCACTCGCACGCGAGCTCGCCGCCGCGGACGGTCCCCTGGTGCCGGTGTTCCGCTGCGATACCGGGCGCAGCGGGTTTCCGCTGGAATGGCTGATGCACGAGCGGAGCATCTGCACCAACACGACGGCGGCCGGCGGAAACGCCAGTCTGATGACGCTGAGCTGATTTACGGCTATGGGGGAGGCAGCCGCTCCCCTGAACCCGAGGTCCGCATGAAGCCCTGGATGCCCGTCGCGCTGATGCTCAGCGGAGTGATGCTGTTCATCTATCTGATGAGCCTCGTGGGCCAGCACGTCCAGGGATAGGCGGGGTCAGGGACAGGCCCGGGTCCTTCACTTCAGATCGAACTCGTCGCGCGAATCGGCGATCACCGGATCGGGCTCCGCTTCTCGCTTCGCCACGCCGCGACCGATCGCGCCGACGATGTTGAACAGGACGATCGCCAGCAGGATGATCGTGAAGGCGCCGATCAGCACGGTGAACACCATGGCAGACACTCCGCTCGACTGAAGCAAGGCCCGGTCGGGATGACCGGCCACCCTTCTCCCCGGACCGCGCCGCCTCAGCCGCCGCGCGCGATCCGCAGCATCCGGTCGATATCGAGATGGCGTTCCAGATGCGCCGCCAACGCATCCAAAGCGGTTTCGATGCCTGCCTCGTGATCGCGCCCGACCGGAACGGCGCCCCACCGCTGCAACAGGGCCGCGCGCGCCGCATCCCCGGCGAAGAGCCCGTGCAGATAGGTGCCGGCCACACGACCATCGGCCGAGACCGCGCCCTCCTCGCTGCTATCGTCGCGCAGAAGAAACGGCGCGGCACGATCGGGGCCGGTGCTTCTGCCGATATGCATCTCGTAGCCGATGCATGGCGCGCCGCCGTCGCGGAGCCGGGCGGTGACCGGCGACAGATGCTTGTCTCCGGCCAAAACCGTGTCGACCGCGAGCAGACCGAGACCGGGCACCGTGCCCGGCGGGCCTTCCGTTCCGTCCGGATCGGACACGGAGCGGCCGAGCATCTGGTAGCCGCCGCACAGGCCGAGAATGCGGCCGCCGCGACGCCGATGCGCGACCAGGTCGATATCCCAGCCGGCCGCACGCAAAGCGGCCAGATCGGCGATGGTCGCTTTGGACCCCGGCAGCAGCACCACGGCGCAATCGCCCGGGATCGGCTCGCCCGGACGCAGCAGCACGCAATCGAGATCGGGCTCGGCCAGAAGCGGGTCCAGATCGTCGAAATTGGCGATCATCGGCAAGAGCAGGACGGCGACGCGGACGCGTCCGGCCGCCGCGCGACCGCGCGCGGTCCGCAGCAGGTCCGCCGCATCCTCGGCCGGCAGCGCAGAGACGTCAGGCAGGAACGGCACCAGCCCGACCGGCACCCAGCCGGTGTGCCCGGCCACAGCGCGCATGCCGTCCGCGAACAGGCCGGGATCGCCGCGCATGCGATTGACGATGAAGCCCCGGATCAGGGCGCGATCGGCTTCCGGCAGAACGGTATGCGTGCCGACCAGGCTGGCGATGACCCCGCCCCGGTCGATATCGCCGACCAGGATCACCGGCGTCTCGGTGGCGGCGGCGAAGCCCATATTGGCGATGTCGCCACGACGGAGATTCACCTCGGACGCGGAGCCGGCGCCCTCCACCAGCACGATCTCCGCTTCCCTGCCGAGCCGGGCGAAGCTGTCGAGCACGAACGGCATCAAATCAGGCTTCATTGCCTGATACTCCCGCGCGCGGGCGCTCCCCCGCACCCTGCCCTGCACCACGATCTGCGACCCGATCTCGCTTTGCGGCTTCAGCAGCACCGGGTTCATGTGCACCGAGGGCGGCACGCGGCAGGCGCGCGCCTGCAAGGCCTGGGCGCGGCCGATCTCGCCCCCGTCCGGCGTCACGGCGGCGTTGTTGCTCATGTTCTGCGGCTTGAACGGACGCACGCGCAGCCCGCGCAGGGTGAGTGCGCGGGCGAGCCCGGCGGTCAGCACCGATTTGCCGACCGACGAGCCGGTGCCTTGCAGCATCAGGGCGGCGGGACGGCTCAGAACTCGATCCCTTCCTGCGCCCTAACGCCCGCGGCGAAATGGTGCTTCACCGACGTCATCTCGGTCACCAGATCGGCCGCCTCGATCAGCGCCGGCCTGGCGTTGCGGCCAGTGACGACGACATGCTGCATCGCCGGACGCGCGGCGAAGGCGGCCAGCACCGCGTCCAGCGGGAGATAGTCGTAGCGCAGCGCGATGGAGAGCTCGTCCAGTACGATCAGGGCGATGTCCTCGCGCTTCAGCAGCGATTCCGTGACCGCCCAGGCGCGGCGGCAGGCGGCGACGTCGCGCTCGCGATCCTGGGTTTCCCAGGTGAAGCCCTCGCCCATGGTGTGCCACTCCACCAGAGGCCCGAAGCGCTCCAGAACCTCGCGCTCGCCCGTGCTCCAGGCGCCCTTGATGAACTGCACCACCGCCGTCTTGCGCCCGCGCCCGACCATGCGCAGCAGCAGACCGAAGGCGGCGGTGGATTTGCCCTTGCCGGCGCCGGTATGGACGATCAGCAGGCCCTTCTCGATGCGCTTCTCCCCCACCTCCTGATCCTGCACCGCCTTGCGGGCCTGCATCTTCTGCTTGTGACGGTCGGGATCGGTGGTGTCGCTCATGGGCGGAGGCTAGCACGGGAGCGACCGGACGCCGCGAGGGGCGCAGAGCGGAGGCGTTCGTTCTTCGATGAAAGAACCGAACAGTTTCTACAGGCTTGGCTCCGTGTAGATGCAGTCATCCCACTCGGCGGACAGAACTCTTTCTGCTTCGTGTTCTTCAGAACGAGAGACCTCTCAGAAGGCGACGCTGGTCCGCAACCCCAGCACCAGCGCGCTGCCCGAACGCCGGCCGCCGGCCACGGCACCGACGAGAGCGGCGCTTCCGGCTGGATCGACCAGATATTGCAGATCGGGCTGCACCACCCACCAGGGCGCGATCTGCGCCTGATAGGTCAACTCCAGCATCGCTTCCGCCGAACGGACCGCCACGTCGAACCCGGCCGCCGCCTCCGCGCGCTGGAACAGCACCGCCTGATGCCCGAGACGGGCGATTCCGGCGCCGAGCCCGACAGTATCGTTCGGCCGCGCGGCGAAGGGCGCCTTCATCGTCACGCCGCCCTGCGACGCGAACACCACCAGATTGCGATCCTGCTGCGGCGCGCCCATCAGGCGGGCGAACACGCCGATCGTCCTGGCGCCGCGATGCCAGACCGTCTGGTCCGCCACTGCGTAGAGCCCGAGATTGGTACGGTGCGCCTGCGCGGACCCGACCCCGAGGCGCTGATCCGGAAACGCGCCGCTATCGTACCAGCCGCCGATCTTGTAGGTGCCGGGAGAGCCCGGATCGGTCGGCGCGACATCGGCCGACGGCACCGGACTTCCCTGCTGCGAGGGCGCGGCAGACGCCTTGGGGGCGAAGTTCACGCCGAACTGCAGCTCCGCCATGAACAGCGCGCCGCCGCCCAGATCGAAACTTGTGCCGCTCTGGGCCGCGCCGAGGGTCTGGCCGTCATTGGCGAAATCGCCGCCGACCGGATCGTCGTCGAACACGCCGCCCAGAACGGTGACGGTGTCGGTCGGGCGGAACCGCAGGCGGATGCCGAGGGACGACAGCGGATAGGCCGGGCCGCCGGCATGCAGATCTTCCGACGGCAGCACCGGCCAGCCCATCGTGGCGTTCATGAACACGCTGGCGTTCTGGCTGGTCAGGAACTCCTGATCGATGCTCTGCAGACCGAGCTTGACGTCGGCCCGGCCGATCGTCTGCTGGAACCACAGCTCCCACAGGCGCGTCGCCCGTTCGGCCTCGATGCTGCTGGGCAGTTCCAGCACGTCGAGATCTTCCGAACCGAGATCGCGACCGTGGATCTGCAATGCGCTGACGTTGAACACGCCGCCCGGCCAGCCGAACGCGCTCGTATCCACGCCGAGCCCGAGCTGCGTGAACCCGTCGAAGGCCGCAGCCCGGCGCAGGCCGCCGGACGGGTTGCCGAGCACTTCGTCGGTTTCGTTCACCCCCAGCGACACACCCCGTCCAGCCAGAACCGGCCGCAGGCCGCCCATGTCGCCGAACAGGGTGGGAGATTGCCACAGATCCGTGGCCGCGGGCGGATCGCCGGCCGCGAATGCGGTCTGCTGGGCGCCGATTGTCGCGAGGGCGGACAACATGGCGACGGCCCGCGCCATCGGACGCCGGCTGGTTGCGATCGTTTTCGTCATGTTCCTGCCCTGAAAGACGGAGAACCTGTTCGAGACGGTGAAGGAAGCGGCCGGTCGTGCCGGGGTCTTAACGAATCCGGGCGCGACGCGCATCTCGCAGCAGCCGTTCGGCCCGTTCCAGCGCCCATCCCGCATCGCCGGGCGGGATCAGGCCGAGCCGAAACAACAGGGCCGCCCCACCCAGAAGCAGGCGGACGAGCCCAAGACGGGCGGAGACATGCAACGCACGACGCAACCTGGCCGAAAACAAACGACTCCGGGCACGCCGCGCCGTGCGGCCCTGACCGTCGAACGAGCGGCGGAACGCCTGCATCGGATCGGCCCTGTCGCGCCGCGCTGCCGGATCGGCGGCCCGGCTCAGTGCGCCAGGGCCAGTTGCGTCACCCGGATCAAAACAAGCGCCACCGCCGCCAACAGATACAGACGCAGCACCGTCATCCAGATCCGCGTTCCCCGGCCAAGGCGCGCAGGCGGCAGGGTTTCCAGCGCCGGCATGCGCCAGCTCAGCCGCGACCGGGCCGCTTCCGTCGCCGGAGCCGCCTCGCCACGCCGGAGCAGCAGCGCCGGCACGGAAACGACCATTGCCAGCACCAGCCCCGCACCCAGGATGATCAGGATCTGCGATCCGGTGACCTGCGGATAGAGCACGGAAACGGTCAGCACGATCGAGAGCAGCACGAGCACGGCGATCACCGCGCCCGTGAACAGATTGGTCCAGAAGCCATTCACCCACGGACCGAGCACGTCGCGATCGTTGCAGAGCAGCAGCAGGAAAACCGTCGCCGAGGGCAGCAGGATCCCGGCCAGGCTCTGCACCGCCTCCGTGATCAGCCCGAGCGGCGCGCCCGGCAGAAGCACCAGAATGGCAGCGCCCGCGATCAGGGCGGCATAGAACAGATAGAAGCCGCGCGCCTCCCGCACCGGACGATGCAGCGAATGAGACAGGGAGAACACGTCACCGAGCGCGTAGGCGGAGGCGAGCGACACGGCGGCGGCGCCGATGATGCTGGCATCGATCAGGGCGATCGCGAACAGGGTCGCCGGAACATGCCCGACATAGCGGGCAAGACCGGACATCACCCCGCCTGCATCAGTGAAGGTCCCGGCCTCGGGATGACCGGCGAACGTCGCCGCGCTGAACGCGATCATCGCCACCCCGCCCAGCAGAACGACGGCGATGCCGATCAGCAGATCGGCCCTCTCATAGGAGATGAAACGCGGCGTGATGCGTTTGTCGATGACGTAGCTCTGCTGGAAGAACAACTGCCACGGCGCCACGGTGGTGCCGACAATGGCAATGATCAGCAGCAGCACGTCGGCCAGCTTGCCACCCGCCGGCAGTCGGGGCACCAGCAGATCATGCGCCACGACGCCCAGCGGCGGATGCACCGCGAAGGCCACAGGCACCAGCAGAAACGACCCGAGACACAAGGTGAGCGCGAACCGCTCGAACCGCCGGAAGCTGCCGGTGGCCGCCGCGAGCATCGTGGCGGCCGCGGCGGCAAGTACGCCCCACAGCTTCGGCAATCCAAGAAAATCGAGCCCGATGCTGACGCCGATGAATTCGGTGACGATGGTCAGCCCGTTCAGAACGAACAGATCGAGCACGCTGAACGCACCCCAGAAACGGCCGAACCGTTGCAGGATCAGCCGTGCGTGGCCGACGCCGGCGACGGCGCCAAGACGCAGCACCATCTCCTGGTTCACGTAGAGCACGGGCCCGAGCAGCAGCAGCGTCCAGAGCAGGGACGTGCCGTAATCCTGTCCGGCCTGGGTGTAGGTCGCGAACGCGCCGGCGTCGTTGTCGCCGACCATGACGATCAGGCCGGGACCGACGATAGCGGCCAATGTCCTGAGCTTCGCCGCCAGGGTCGGGCGCGGGCGCAGATCGTTCGCGCGGATCGTTCCGAGCGCACCCCGGATGCAGGCGCGATGAGAGTCCGCCCCGTGGCCCGTTGCGGCGGGGGCGATTGTATCGAAGGTGTCGAGCATGATGGCCGATCCCGGCTTGGATGAAGGCGATGACGCGAGCGGAACGGAAGGGCGTCAGTCGACGGGATCGGGGTGCAGTGCGCGGACCAGCCAGGCGCAGACGGGACGGCCGGTCGCATCGGTGTGCCAGCGCGCATCGAGCCGGCTGCGCTCGCGCGGCAAAGCCCGCGGCGCGGCAAGCGGGATCGGGCGGGCGGACGGCCCGGCGGGGGAAAACACGCTGACGCGTGCAGCAGAGAACACAAAGGCGGCCATGGGCGCCTCCTCGGTTTCGAGCATGGGCTCAGAGACCGGGGCGGCGCGGCCGCGGGAGATCAGCGCGAACGGTGCGCGGCGATCTTCATGCGACGAACGACGTCCCGGGCGGGGAACCAGCCCACGGATCGGCTGCGAGCGGCCGGCAAGCGCCGACTGTCGCCCTCCGTGAGCTGGCGGCTGGATCGAGGTTTCATCAAGGGTCCTGTTGGTGTGCGACATCCGTCCGCCTCCCCTGCGGGAGACGGCGAAACCGGCCTGCGAGGCAAGAAAGCTCGCGTCCGGCGAGATGGGCCAGTATACCCCTGGGGGTATGAGATCAACCCCAAAAAAACCAGCCGACGCGGAAACGATCAAGCTCGCCAAGCGACTGAACCGCATTCGCGGCCAGATCGACGCGCTCCAGCGCGCCCTGGTCGATCAGGGCGCGTCCAGCACCAAACTCCTGCAACAGGCGACGGCCTGCCGCGGCGCGCTGGACGGGTTCATCGCCGAGGTGATCGAGGACCATATCCGCGAACAGGTGGTGCAGGCGCCGACGCCGGCGGAGGCGTCGGAAGCCGCCGAGGAGCTGATCGGGCTGGTGCATTCCTACCTGACCTGACACGGCAGGGCGCACGGGCCGGCGAACGACCCGGGCGCGCTTATCCCGTCGGGAGACGGCCAGCCGTTTCCTTCACCACGAGAGGCAGACCGGCGACGACGAGCACCACCTTGTCCGCCAGCGCGGCGATGCGCTGGTGCAGCAGCCCGGCCTCGTCGCGGAAGCGGCGCGACAGGGCGTTGTCCGGGACGATGCCGAGACCGACCTCGCTGCCGACAAGGACCGTGGCCGCATCGCGCGCCCGCAGCGCATCGAGCAGCGCATTCGTGGCGGCCGCGATATCGTGCTCTTCCAGGATCAGGTTGGTGAGCCAGAGCGTCAGGCAATCGACCAGCACCGGCTGCCCGCCCGCCTCGCGCAGCGCGTCCGCGAGCGCCACCGGCTCCTCCCTCGTGCGCCAGCCTGCGTCGCGCCGGTCCCGATGCAGCGCGATCCGGGCCCGCATCTCGTCGTCCCAGGCGCGGCCGGTGGCGAGATAGAGCCAGGGCGCGGGCCAGGATTCGAATAGCGCCTCGGCATAACGGCTCTTGCCGGAGCGCGCGCCGCCGAGAACCAGCTCGATCATCTGAACCGGCGCGTCGGCACGGGAACGTTGCAGAGATCGGTAGCGCCGGCCGGACGCACGAAGAACGGATCGCGCCGGTTGACGCGAGCGGCCAGCACGTCCGCGAACACGGCGCCGCCCGGCGGCAGGATCTGCACCACGGGTCGCGACGCCTCGGGCATGTCGGCCACCACCTGCACCGAGCGGATCGGCACGCGCTGCTTCGGATCGGCGTAGAAGCCCAAAGCCGCCGTGCCGCGCGGCAGGGCGGACAGGATCTCCATGCCGGACACCACGCGTCCCACCAGGGCGATATTGCGATCGAGCTGTCGCGGCGCCTGACCGTTCACGGCATAGAGCTCCTCGCCGCTGCCCGTGTCCGGCGGCATGTCGCGGCCGACCCCGACCATGCCGTAGCAATGGGCGAGCCAGACATGCCGGCCGTTGCTCGCCACCGGGAACCCGTCCGCCCAGCCGGTCTTCGGCGCATACGGGTCCGGAAAATCGAGCGGCACGATCGGCAGGGTCGCGTCGCGCTCGTATTCGGCGGGCGGATGCGCCGCCACGCCGGAGGGCAGAGCCTGGCCTTCCGGCATGCGCGCCCATTGCACCACGTAGTTGTCCTGTTCGCGCACGATGGCGGCGCCGTTCCACCAGCCGGCGCGCGCCAGCTTGAGGATGTTGGCGACATGCACCGGCGCGAAATCGGGCGCCAGTTCGATGATCACCTGACGGCCGTCGCCCAGGGTCATCAGCAGCAGGCGCGACGGATCCAGCGCGTGCCAGGCGGCATCGGGCGCCGCGGAAACGATCTCGGCCGGCGACCGCGCTGCGGGCGCCGCGGCGCCGGTCAGCAGAGCGGCGCAGGCGAGGAGGAAACAGCTTGGACGGTGCATGGATCGGTTCCGGAACAGCCTCCGCGTCGGAGGAAAAGCCATGGATGGTGTTATGCAGTTTTTGGCGTGGAAACAGGCAGAATCTTCTTTTTCTGAAGAAAAAGAAGCAAAAAGACTTCTGTCCGTTTGGCCGCGAGGACCGGCGACGTGCGGAGTCAAATAGGCAGACACCCCCTTCCTGAGTCTGGTCACCAGCGCCGCGACCGGCGCAGGAACGATACCCAGCCCAATGCCGCACCCAGATGGCGCAGGAGCTGGAACGAGAACGGCTCCAGCAGCGACGCCAGGATCGCCAGCGGGATCGAGGCGCGGCGGCCACGCCCGAGCCAGGCGCGATAGGCGTGCAGCGACCACAGATGGAACCCGATATCGAGCACGATCTTGGCACCGATCACGCTCGCCACCGGCAGCAGAACGTCGAACCGGCCATGCAGCAGGAAGGCCAGGATCAGCACGGCGCCGATCAGCCCGTAGAACGGCTGCATGGTGTCGATCGCCTTGACCGGCAGCATGGCCCAGCCGAGCACGCCGTAGCGCCGGTTGCCGACCATGTGTCGATACCAGAGCTGGGTCTGCAGGAAGCCGCCGAACCAGCGCCGGCGCTGACGCAGGAACAGGCCGGGCGTGCCGGGCACCTCCGTGCTGGCCTGCGCCGTGCCGATCACCGCCATGCGCCAGCCGAGCCCGTCGCGTCCGGAATGATCGCGCATGCGATGGGTGAGTTCGTAGTCCTCGACCAGGCAATCCGGATCGAACCCGCCCACCTCCAGCACCGCGTCGCGCTTGTAGCAGGAGAACGCCCCGCTCAGCAGCATCAGCGCCCCCACACGCCCCCAGGCGGCGCGGGACAGGAAGTTGCGAATGTATTCGTAGCCCTGGAACCACTGCATCAAACGGCCGGACAGGCCGGGCGCGCAGAACGGACGCAGCACGCCGGTCGCCGCCACCAGCGCCGGATCGAGCACGAAGGCGCGGCGCATCGCTTCCAGCGCATCCGGCTCCACCTGCGTGTCGGCGTCGATGGTCATGACCAGTGCGGTGTCGGCATGCGCGATCGCCTGGTTGAGCGCCAGCGCCTTGCCGCCGCGCGGAAGCCGGAGCCACCGCAGCGCCCCGCCGCCATCGGGTTCGAGCCCGAACCGCTCGCGCAGCAGCCGGTCGGTGCCGTCGTCGGATCCGTCATCGGCAATCAGGATGCAGTCCGGCGGCGTGGTCTGTCCGCGCAATGCGGCGATCGTGTCGGCCAGAACCCCGGACTCGTTATGGGCGGCGACAATCACGGTAGCGCTGGGCAGGGACGCGGCCGGAATCGCCGCTTCGGCATGTTTCCGCACCAGAAACAGGGATTGCCGGAACACGAAGACCAGCAGCAGCGTGTCGTAGACCACATAGACCAGCCCGGCCGACCAGGCGAACAGGCCGCCCCCACCGAAGGCGCGCAGGATCAGCAGGACCCAGAGCAGCATCACGGCGCCATGGATCAGCACGCTGGCTGCCGGCGTAGGCGGCGGCGAGAAGCGCGGCGACAGCACGCGCCGCCGTTCGGCCAGCACGGCGGACAGGGAGGCATCCATTCGAGCGCACCTTTCGCATCGCTCCGATCGCGATAGCGCCAATCGGCGGTGAGTCGCCAGCCCGAGCCACCCTCACGGCATGGAAACCCATGCGAAACGTTCCTCTATGGAATGAATATTTTGCCGATCTCCGTCCGTTCGCCTCCATGGTTCGGTCATTACTTCGGATAGACGCGGCGAACGGCTTTTCGCACTCTCTTCCAGATGAAAATTGCCCTTTCTTTACCAGCGCGGGCTTGCCTTCCGCGCACCGCCCGCTGGCATAATGCCCCTCCCGGCCGAATCACCTGGACGGCCGGATCGGGGGAGTTTCACATGAGCGCGCAGCGCTACACCCGGACAGCGATGGTTCTGCACTGGCTGGTCGCCGTGCTGGTGATCGCCAACCTGTCCTACACCTGGTTCATCTCCTCCTTGCCGGATTCGGCGGTCCGGCCGGCCATCGACCTGCACAAATCCTTCGGCCTGACCGTGCTTGGCCTGGTGCTTCTCCGCATCCTCTGGCGCCTGTCGCACCGGCCGCCGCCGCTGCCCGACTCCATGCCGGCGCTCGAACGCGGCGGCGCGCATCTGGCGCACGCGCTGCTCTATGTGCTGATCCTGGCCCTGCCGATCACCGGCTGGATACACGATTCCGCCTTCAAGTTCGCGGCGCAGCATCCGCTGACCCTGTTCTGGACCATCCCCTGGTTCCGCATCGCCGCCATCGCCGATCTGCCCCCGGCGCAGAAGGAGGCCGTGCACGCCTTCTGGTTCTCGGTGCATGTCTGGCTCAGCTACGTGCTGATCGCCCTGCTGGCACTGCATCTGCTCGGCGTGATCAAGCATCAGGTCTTCGACCGGAACCCGGTCCTGGGTCGGATGCTGCCGGCGCGGCGGAATTCCTGATCGCGGCCGGGCGGACAGCAGCATTCGGCAAGTTCGTATCGTCATCTGCTGCCAGCAGGTGCTTGCCGCGCCACCCCGGGCGCGCCTACACATCGACCGTCGATGGTCCTCCCGAAAGGGAGGTGAAAAGGGAAGACGGTGCGGCCTCCACTGGCCCACTCCGTCGCTGCCCCCGCAACTGTAGGCGGTGAGCGGTTCGCGATTGGCCACTGGCGCTCCGGCGCCGGGAAGGCGGTCGAGCCGCGTGGACCTTGCCGGGTCCGGAACCGCGAGCCAGGAGACCTGCCGCGACGCAATCCGTGCCAGACCGGCGGGGTGCCCGGCCTGGCTTCGTTCGCGGTGCGCGGCACCGTGCGCGACCTCGTACGCCATCCAGCGTCCGGGGCGGAGCGGATCAGCCCCCCGTCTTGCTGCGCCGGATGGTCCGGCGAAGCGGCGCCCGGGAGTGGCTGTGTTGCGTGACGAATCCCCGATCCCCGTGCTGCATGTCTGCACCAGCTGCCGTGCCGGCACGGAGCTGTCGCCACGCCCCGGACGCGTGCTGCATGACAGGCTGCGGGCGCTGGGCTCACCCGACCTGCACCTGATCGGCGTGGAATGCCTGGCGGTCTGCAATGACGGATGCAGCGCCGCCATCTCGATGCCGGGGAAATGGACCTATCTGATCGGCCGCCTGACGCCGGACAAGGCGGAAGATATCGCCGCGTTCGCCACCGCCTATCGCGCCTCGAAGACCGGCACGGTGATGCCATCCAAACGTCCCGCCAGCCTGGCCGACATGGTGCTCGGTCGTGTTCCTGCCCTTCCCCTCCCGGAGCCTGCCCGATGAGCGTCCCCACCAAGGTTCCCGCCACGGTGATCACCGGGTTTCTCGGCGCCGGAAAGACCACCCTGCTGCGCCATGTGCTCGGGCATAGCGGCGGCAAGCGCATCGCCGTGATCGTCAACGAGTTCGGCTCGCTCGGCATCGACGGCGACACGCTGCGCTCCTGCGGCATTCCCGGATGCCGCGACGAGGATATCGTCGAGCTGGCCAATGGCTGCCTGTGCTGCACGGTGGCGGACGATTTCCTGCCCACCATGGAAGCCCTGCTCGACCGCGCCGACCCGCCGGAACACATCGTCATCGAGACTTCCGGGCTCGCCCTGCCGAAACCGCTGCTGAAGGCGTTCAACTGGCCGTCGATCCGCACCCGCGTGACCGTGGATGGGGTGGTGGCGGTGGTGGACGCGCCGGCCGTCTCCGCCGGCCGCTTCGCCGACGATCCCGTGGCGGTGGAGGCCCAGCGCGCCGCCGATGCCGCGCTCGATCACGACAACCCCTTGGCCGAGGTGTTCGAGGATCAGCTCGGCGCCGCCGATCTCGTCGTGCTGAACAAATGCGACCTGCTGGACGAGGGTGCGCTGGGGGCGGTGGAACGCGACGTGTCCGCGCATCTGCCACGCGCGGTAAAGATACTGCGCGCCAACGAGGGCCGGCTCGATCCGGCCGTGCTGCTCGGCCTGGATGCCGCCGCGGAAGACGATCTCGCCAGCCGCCCCTCGCATCACGATGCCGTCGATGGCGAGCACGAGCACGACGATTTCGACAGCTTCGTGGTCGAGATCGCCGAGCAGACGGATGCCGAGGCGCTGGTCGAGCGTCTGCGCGCCGTCGCCGCCGAACACGATGTCCTGCGCATGAAGGGCTTCGCGGCCCTGGCGGGACGGCCGATGCGTCTTGCCGTACAGGGGGTGGGCGACCGCTTCCGGCACCAGTTCGACCGTCCCTGGAGCCCGTCCGAGACACGCCAGGGCGGCATCGTCGTGATCGGACGCAGCGGCCTCGATCGCGACGGCATCGCCCGCGCCATTCGCGGCGGATAAGGGAACACCGTCCGGTGCATCTGCTGGTCCGCGAAACCAGGACGCTCGACGAGCAGGCCGAAGCGCTGGATCACGGCCACGCACCGGCCGATCTCCTCGTGCTCAGCTTCTCGGATAGCGATCTGGCCGCGCTCGCATCGGCGGAACTCGCCCTGCGCGCGGACGGGTTCGCGCCCTCGCTCCGGCTGCAATCGCTCGGCAGCCTGCGTCATCCGATGTCGGTGGACCTCTACGCCGAGAACACCATCGCCGGATCCGGCTGCGTGTTCGTGCGCCTGCTCGGGGGGCTCGACCATTGGCGCTACGGCGCGGAGGAGCTGGCTGCAACCTGCCATCGCCAGGGCATCCCGCTGGCCATGGTGCCGGGCGACGCGCAGCCCGATCCGCGCCTTGCCGCGCTGAGCACGGTGCCGGAACCGGTGCTCCGCCGCCTCGACGGGTTCCTGCGCGAGGGCGGACCGCGCAACCACCGCGCGGCGCTCGAACTGCTGGCGCATCTGGCGGGATACGGCGCAGATCACGGTCTGGACCCCCAGCCCGTTCCGACGGCCGGGCTGCATCGCCCGGCCCCCGAACAGCGCACGCGACCTCTGGCGACCATCCTGTTCTACCGTGCCCATCTGGTTGCCGAGGACATCGCGCCGTTCGAGGCGCTCGCAGAGGCGCTTGATCGACGCGGGCTCGATGCCGAGCTGATCTTCGTCGCCTCGCTGAAGGAGCCGGCCGCCGCCCGTTTCGTGCGAGACCGGCTCCGCGCGACGCAGCCGGCCGTGGTGCTGAACGCCACCTTCTTCTCCGCACGCGGAGAGGACGGCTCGCCGCTCGATGCCGCCGAGGCGCCGGTGATCCAGCTGCTGCAGCCGGCATCGGACGAACCGGCCTGGGCGGCGAGCCGGCGCGGCCTGTCGCAAGCCGATCTGGCCATGCAGGTCGTGCTGCCCGAACTGGACGGGCGTCTCGCCGGCACGGCGATCTCGTTCAAGCGGCACCGTCCCGAAACCGCTCCCGGCGGGTTCGCCGCGCGCTACAACGCCCCGCATGCGGACGGCATCGCCCTGATCGCCGATCGCGCGGCCGGCTGGGCCAGGCTCGCCGGCACGCCGCGCGCGGAACGCCGAATCGCCGTCATCCTGTCGGACTATCCCGCCCTGGGCGGCCAGACCGGCCATGCGGTCGGGCTCGACGTGTTCGCCAGTCTGCACGCCATTCTCGAAACGCTGCGGACGCAAGGCTACGACACCGGCCCGGTTCCCGATCAGGCCAGTCTGGTGCAGGCGCTTTGCCACGATGTTCCCGCGCCGATCCTCGATGCGGCAGCCCTATGCGACGCACTCGATGCCCTGCCCGCTCCGCTGCGCGACCGGGTCGCCGCCGGCTGGGATACGCCCCGAACCGGAGTCGCTCTGCGGCATCTGCGTCTCGGCCGGATCGTGGTCGCGATCCAGCCGGATCGCGGCGACGGGCGCGACCGAAAGGCGGGCTATCACGATCCCGACCTGCCGCCGCACCCGACCTATATCGGCGTCCACCATTGGCTGCGGCGGCACCTCGACATCCACGCCGTGGTGCATCTCGGCGCACACGGCACGCTGGAATGGCTACCCGGCAAGGCCACGGCACCCTCGATCGAGTGCGCGCCGAGCGCGCTTCTGGGCGGCCTGCCGGTGATCTACCCGTTCATCTGCAACAATCCGGGCGAGGCCGCCGCCGCCAAACGCCGCCTCGGCGCGGTGACGATCGGCCATCTCACGCCGCCGATCGGCGGCGCCGGCCTGCATGGCGATGCGCTGGAGCTGGAGCGGCTGATCGACGAGTTCGCCGCGGCGGACGGGCTCGACGCGCGCCGTGGCAGGCTGCTGCGCCGGGACATCCTCGACCGGGCAGAGGCGTGCGGTCTGCTGGCCGAAAGCGGTGTCGAACCCGGCTCCGACGATGCCGAGGCACTGGCCCGTCTCGACGCCTATCTCTGCGACGTGAAGGAGATGCAGATCCGGGACGGGCTGCACGTCTTCGGCCGCCCCCCACCGCGACGCGAGGCGCTGCTGGCCGCGATCGAGCGCGTTGCGGCGGGGGAGCGCGCTGCGCGGGGGGAGCGCGCGGCCGAAGCGCTCGATGCGAGTCCGCAGGCGGAGATGCGGGCGCTGCTCGCCGCGCTGGACGGCCGCTTCGTCGAGCCCGGCCCGGCCGGCGCGCCCACGCGCGGTCGTGCCGATGTTTTGCCCACCGGGCGCAACCTGTTCAGCGTCGATCCGCGCGCCATCCCCACCCGCAGCGCCGTCGTCCTGGCCGAGAAGGCCGCGCGCGCCCTGCTGGAACGGCACATGCAGGACCAGGGCGACTGGCTGCGCAGCGCCATGATCGATCTCTGGGGCTCCACCTCCCTGCGCACAGGCGGCGAGGATCTGGCACTGGCGCTGATCCTGATGGGGGTGAAGCCGGTCTGGGACGCGGGCTCCAACCGCGTGTCCGGGCTGGAGATCGTGCCTTTGCCGGTGCTGGACCGGCCGCGCGTAGACGTGACGCTGCGCATCTCCGGCCTGTTCCGCGACGCCTTCCCGGCGCAGATCGCCTTGTTCGACCAGGCGGTGCAGGCCGTGGCCGCGCGCGAGGAGCCAGCGGAGTGGAACGCACTCGCCGCCGCCGCGCGCGGGCTCGACGGCGCTGCGCGCGAGACCGCCACGGCGCGCATCTTCGGCGCCGCGCCCGGCAGCTACGGCACCGGCCTGGAACGGCGCCTGGCCGCCGGCGACTGGGGCGAGCACGCCGAGCTCGGCGCGCTCTATCTCGATGGCGGCTTCTTCGCCTATGGCGGCAAGCGCGAGGGCGAGGCGCAGCCGGATGCGTTCCGCGACCGCGTCACGGGCTCCGAAGCCTTGCTGCATATCGGCGACATGGCCGAGACCGACCTGCTCGACGGGCTGGACGTCGCGGCCCATGCCGGCGGTTTCGCCGCCGCCGCCGCGTCGCTCGGCGCGCAGCCCGCGATCTACCACGCCGACACCGCCCGCCCGGAAACGCCGCGCCTGCGCACCGCCGCGGAGGAACTCGCCCGCGTGGTGCGCGGACGCGCCGCCAATCCGGACTGGATCGCCGGCATGAAACAGCACGGCTATCGCGGTGCTGCCGAGATCGCCCGCACGCTGGATGCGCTGCACGGTTTCGCAGCCCTGCTGCCGGACCGGTTCGACCGGCAGTTCGAGCTTCTGTTCGGCGCAACGCTGGGCAATGCCGAAACCGAGCGCTTCCTGCGCGAGGCCAATCCCGACGCCCACGCCGCGATGCAGGCGCGCTTCGCCGAGGCCGTCCGACGCGGCCTCTGGCGGCCGCGTCGCAACGACCTGGGAGACGGGACGTGAGCCGCGTGCGCGGCTGGTGCCCGGACCTGTTCTCGCCGATGCGGAGCGGCGATGGGCTGCTCCTGCGAATCAAGCCGCGCTTCGGCCGGATCGACGCCACCGCCTGTAACGCGCTGGCCATGCTCGCCCTGCGTCACGGCAACGGCGCGGTCGAGATCACCAATCGCGCCAATCTCCAGTTTCGCGGCTTCAGCGAGGCCTCCGCCGCCGCCTTCGCCGAGGCGGCGCTCGAGCACGGCCTGGCCCACCCCGACCCGGCGCTGGAGAGGCGCCGCAACATCATGGTCTCGCCGCTTGCCGGCGACGACCCGCTCTGTGCACCGGACACGCGCGATCTGGCACTGGTTCTGGAAGCCGCCTTGCGCGAGCCGGCCTTCGCCCATCTGCCCGGCAAGTTCGGCTTCCTGGTCGATGGCGGCGGGGTGCTGCCGCTCAGCTCGGTTCGTGCCGATATCGCGCTGCGGGCGGTGCCGGAGGGCTGGCGCGTCGAGGCAGGCGATACCGGCCTTCCCTGCAACGGATCGGACGCTGCGGGGATCGCGCTGCAACTGGCGCTGAATCTGCCGCCGGGGGAACGTGTTTCTGACGGGACTGCCTTGTCCGCACGCGGCCGCCTTTCCGCCGCGCCGATCGATGCACCCGACGCGATCCCGCCGAAAGCGGTGGGGCCGATCGGGACCGGCTTGTTCGGCGTCGGCGCCGCGCCGGGACAGTTCGACGCGCACGCGCTGCGCAGGCTGGCCGAACTTTCCGCCCGGTTCGGCGACGGCGTGCTGCGCCTGTCCCCGTTCCGCTCGATCCTGGCCGGCGGGCTCGACCAGGCAGGCATGCGGGCAATCCCGACCGTCCTGTCCGACCTCCTGATCGACCCGGCCGACCCGCGCCTCCGCACCGCCGCCTGCATCGGCCGTCCTTCCTGCGCCCAGGCCAGCGTCGCCGCGGCCGCCGACGCCGCGCGTCTGGCGCCCCTGGTGCCACAGGGCGCGGTCCTCCACGTATCCGGCTGCGACAAGGGCTGCGCCCATCCCGGCATGACGCCCCTGGTGCTGGTCGGGCGCGACGGGGGCTACGATCTGGTGCGGAATGGCCGCGCGAAGGACCAGCCCGTGCTATGCGGCATCGCGCCGGACGATCTCGCCGGCACGATCCAGCGTTTCATCGAGTGCCCGCCCCCGTGACCGAACTCCCCGTTCCGCCCCCGCCCGGCCGTTACGACTATTTGCGCGACGGCGCCGAGATCTATCGCCACTCCTTCGCGACCATCCGCGCCGAGGCCGATCTCTCCGCGTTCGCCGAGGCCGAGCGGCGCATCGCGGTGCGGATCATCCATGCCTGCGGCATGGTCGGGATCACCGACCGCATCCGCTTTGGGCACGGGTTCGCGCAAGCTGCACGGGACGCGCTGCGCCGTGGCGCGCCGATCCTTTGCGATTCCGAGATGGTGGCACACGGCATCACGCGCGCGCGTTTGCCGGCCGGGAATGCGGTGATCTGCACGCTGCGCGATCCGAACACCCCGGCCCTGGCCGCACGGATCGGCAATACGCGCTCGGCCGCAGCGCTCGAACTATGGGGCGACCGGCTCGACGGCGCCGTGGTCGCGATCGGCAACGCGCCCACCGCCCTGTTCCATCTGCTCGACATGCTGGACTCGGGCGCGCCGAAACCGGCCGCGGTGATCGGCATTCCGGTCGGCTTCATCGGCGCGATCGAATCCAAGGAAGCGCTGACGGGATACGGGGATCTGCCGTTCTGCACCTTGCTCGGCCGTCAGGGCGGCAGCGCGATGGCGGCGGCGGCGGTGAATGCCGTCGCGAGCGACGCGGAATGAGCGCGACCGGCACGTTGCAGGTCATCGGCCTCGGTCCCGGCGATCCCGAGTTGATGACGTTGAAGGCGGCGAGGCTGATCGCCGAGGCCAGCGTGGTGGCGTTCTTCGCCCGTCGCGACCGCGTCGGGCATGCGCGCTCGATCGCCGGGGACAGGCTGCGCCCGGATGCCACCCTGTTGCGGTTCGAATATCCCTTCACGACAGAGATGCCGCTGTCCGATCCGCGCTACGCGGAGCAGATGACGGCATTCTACGAGGATTGCTCGGCCGAGATCGCCAATCACCTCGATCGTGGCCGGGACGTTTCTCTTCTGTGCGAGGGCGATCCGTTCTTCTACGGCTCGGCCATGTATCTGTTCGATCGCCTGCGCGAGCGCTATCCGCATCGCGCGGTTCCCGGCGTCACCGGCATGAGCGGCTGCTGGACCGCCGCCGCCTTGCCCATCACCCACGGCGACGACGTCCTTTCGGTTCTTCCAGGAACGCTCAGCGAGGATGCGCTGGTGGAACGCCTCTTGCACTGTGATGCGGCGGTGATCATGAAGGTCGGTCGCAACCTGCCCAAGATTCGCCGCGCGCTCGAACGTGCCCGACTGCTCGATCGCGCGATCTATGCCGAGCGCGGCACGCAGGATAAACAGCGCCTGCTCGCGCTCCGCGATACGGACGGGCACGACGCGCCCTATTTCTCCATGATCCTGGTGCCCGGGCGGCAAAACCCGAGATGAGCGGCCGTGTGTTCGTAATCGGTCTCGGACCGGGCGACGAGGCGATGCGCACCGCGCAGGCAAGCGACGCCCTGGCGCAGGCGACGGATCTTGTCGGCTATGCCCCCTATGTGGCCCGCGTGCGCACCGGGCCGGAGGTGGTGCGGCACGTCTCCGACAACCGGGCCGAACTCGATCGTGCCACACTGGCGCTCAATCTTGCCGAATCCGGCCGGATCGTCGCGGTGGTGTCTGCCGGCGATCCGGGCGTGTTCGCCATGGCCAGCGCCGTGTTCGAGGCGATCGAGACCGGCGACCCCGCCTGGCGCGCGCTGGATGTTTCGATCCTGCCCGGCGTGTCCGCGATGATGGCCGCGGCCGCCCGTGTCGGTGCGCCTCTCGGCGGCGATTTCTGCGCCATCTCGCTGTCGGACAATCTGAAACCCTGGCCGGTGGTTCTGCAACGCCTGGAAGCCGCGGCATCGGCGGGCTTCGTGGTGGCGCTCTACAACCCGATCTCGCAGGCCCGGCCGTGGCAGCTCGGCGCCGCCTTCGAGCGCCTGCGCGCTCTGCTGCCGCCGGAACGGCCCGTGCTGTTCGCCACCGCGGTGTCGCGCGCCGACGAACGCATCCGGCTTTGCACGCTGGGGGACGCAAAACCCGACTTCGCCGACATGCGCACGCTCGTTCTGGTCGGCGGCCCGGGAACGCGCGCGATCGCGCGGCCGGACGGCAGCTTCTGGCTCTACACCGCCCGCAGCATTTCGGCCGAATGATGCAGCGCCTCCAGCCATTCCAGCGCCTCGCGCCAGCCAGGGACCGCCCGGGACTCCGCCGCCGGCGGGCGCTTCACCAGGATCACCGGAAAGCGTTCCTGCTCCGCCACGTCGAGCTTCGCCGCCACCGACGCGCCGCCGCTGTTCTTGCACACCAGAACCTGGATTCGATGGCGCAGCATCAGCGCCCGCTCCTCCTCGACCGTGAACGGCCCGCGCGCGGTGACCACACGACAGCGCGGCGGCAGCAAGGCGGCTGGCGGCGCTTCCACGCTGCGCACCAGAAAGAAATGCTGCTTCTGGTGCTTGAAGGGTTCCAGATCGCGCCGCCCCACCGTCAGGAACACGCGCAGGGGGCGCCGGCCGAGATACGCCGCCGCCGCTTCCATGTCCTCGACCTCCGTCCAGCGCTCATGCCCGGCCAGCGACCAGGCGGGGCGCTCGATCCGTACCAGTTCCACCGCCGCCGCCAGACAGGCGCGCGCCGCGTTGGCGCTGATCCGGGTGGCGAACGGATGCGTCGCATCCACCACGGCGCGGATCCCGTTGTCGCGCAGGAACGAGGCCAGCCCCTCCGCTCCTCCGAACCCGCCGCTGCGCGTCGGCACCGGCTGCTCGACCGGATGTTCGGTGGCGCCGGCCAGCGACAGCAGCGGCGCGAACCGGCCGTCATCGCGGAGCGACGCCGCCAGCGCGCGGGCTTCCGCCGTGCCGCCCAGGATCAGGATGGGGATCGGGCTCGGCATTCTCGTCTCCGGGGGTCGGCATGACCGCGTGGCTCTCCATCCTCGGCATCGGCGAGGACGGTGTCGAGGGCCTGCGTGAGCAAGCCCGCGCGCTGCTGCGAAACGCGCGCCTGGTGGTGGGCGGCAAGCGGCATCTGGCGCTGGCCGCCCCGCTGATCGGGGCGAAAACCCTGCCCTGGCCGAGCCCGATGGAGGGCGCGATCCCGTCGATCCTCGCGCATCGCGGCGAACCCGTCGTGGTGCTGGCTTCCGGCGATCCGTTCTGTTTCGGCGTCGGGTCGCTGCTGATGCGTCATGTCGCCCCGGCCGAGATGCTCTGCCTGCCGGCCCCGTCCGCCTTCTCGCTCGCTTGCGCGCGTCTCGGCTGGAGCCTGCAGGACAGCGCGCAGCTCTCCATCTGCGGCCGGCCGATCGAGACGCTGCTGCCAGCCCTGCAGCCCGGCGCGCGCCTGCTGGTGCTGTGCGCCGATGCGTCCTCGCCCGAAGCGGTCAGGAATTTACTGGTTGCGCATGGCTTCGGCGGCTCGCGCATCGTTCTGCTGGAAGCTCTGGGCGGGCCGCGCGAACGCGTCACCGAACTGTCCGGACCGCCGGACCGGCCGGTCGCCGCCCTGAACATGCTGGCCATCGAGCTCGTCGCCGGCCCGGATGCGCGGCCGATCCCGCTGGCAACGGGCCTGCCGGACCGGTTCTTCGAGCATGACGGACAGATCACCAAGCAGGAGATCCGGGCCGCCACCCTGGCCGCGCTGCAGCCGTTTCGCGGCGGCGTGCTGTGGGATATCGGCGCCGGGTCCGGCTCTGTCGGCATCGAATGGATGTTGCGTCATCCCGCCAACCGGGCCGTGGCGCTGGAGCCGCGCGCCGATCGCGCGGCGCGGACCGCGCGCAACGCCGCCAGCCTTGGCGTGCCGGACCTGCTGGTGCTGCCGCGCGCCGCGCCGGAGGGTCTGGACGGGCTCGCCACCCCGGACGCCGTGTTCGTCGGCGGCGGCGCTGCCATTCCGGGCGTGCTGGAGCGATGCTGGGCCGCGCTGCGTCCGGGCGGCCGGCTGGTGGTGAACGCGGTCACGATCGAGACCGAGGCCGTCCTGTTCGACGCCCATGCGCGCTGGGGCGGCGCGCTGACCCGGCTTTCGGTCGAGCGTCTGGACCGGATCGGGACGATGCGCGGCTTCCGCCCGGCGATGACCGTCACCCAATACGCCGTGGTGCATCCATGATCGCCGCCGGGCTCGGTTTCCGCCCAGGCTGCGCCATGGAGGACATCGTGCAACTCGTGGTCGAGGCGGCCGAGCGAAGCGGCCACCGTCCCGCCCTCCTGGCAGCGCCCTGGTTCCGCGACGGCCCGGTCCTCCGCGCGGCGGCGGACCGGCTGGGTCTCCCGCTCGCCATCGTCGACGAGGCCGCCCTGCTGCGGGCGCAGCCCTTCTGCCCGACCCGATCCGACGCCGCGCGGCGGGCCGTCGGTCTGGCGTCCGTCGCCGAAGCCTGTGCCCTGGCCGCGTCCGGCCCCGGCGCCCTCCTGCTGCTGCCACGGATTGCCGGGGCGAACGCCACCTGCGCCATGGCCGGCCTGTCTCCGCTCGCAACACCGGACACAACCCGACCATGACGGTGCATTTCATCGGCGCCGGCCCCGGCGATCCGGACCTGCTCACCCTGCGCGGTCGCGACCTGCTGGCGCGCTGTCCGGTCTGTCTCCACGCCGGTTCGATCGTGCCGCGCGAGATGCTGCGCCACTGCCCGCCGGATGCGCGTCTGGTCGACACCGCCGCTCTGTCGCTGGACGACATCGAAGCCGAGTTCCTGCGCGCCCACCAGGCCGGGCAGGACGTGGCCCGGCTCCATTCCGGCGATCTGTCGATCTACAGCGCGGTTGCCGAGCAGATCCGCCGTCTCGACAGGCACGGCATCCCCTACACCCTCACCCCTGGCGTGCCGGCCTTCGCCGCCGCCGCCGCCACGCTGGGGCGCGAACTGACCGTGCCCGGGCTGGCGCAGAGCGTCGTGCTCACACGGGTCGGCGGCCGCGCCTCCGCCATGCCGCCCGCCGAAAGCCTCGAGGCGTTCGCCGCGACCGGGGCCACGCTGGCGATCCACCTGGCGATCCACGCTTTGCCCGCGATCGTCGAGACGCTGCTGCCGCTCGGCGGCGCGGAGTGCCCGGTGGTCGTCGCCGCGCGGATCTCCTGGCCGGACCAGCGGGTCGTGCGCGGCACGCTCGGCACGATCCTGTCCCTGATGGAGACCGAGGCGATCGAACGCACCGCGCTGGTGCTGGTCGGACGCGCCCTGGCGCCGGACGGCTTCCGCGACAGCGCGCTCTACGACCCGGACTACCGCAGACGGTTCAGACCGTGATCGGGCACCGGCTCCGGGCCGAACGCCCCATGCGACACGCCGTCGCGGTCGAACAGAACCACGTCCAGCGCGACCGGCGCACCGTCCAGCACGGCGGCGGCGACGCGCCAGGCCCGCTCCGCCACCACCTCGCCCAGAGCGAGCCCGTTCTCGCGCGCCAGGGCGAAAGCCTGCGCGCCCGTATTGGCCCCGGCGATCGCCTGCGCCAGTTCCGGTGCGGCGCCGGCCTCGTGCGCCAGCGACGCCAGCCCGTCCATGTCGAGCTGTCCGCGTTTGGAGTGCAGATCGAGCCGCCCTTGCGAGAGCTTGGCCAGCTTGGCCAGCCCGCCGGCGACGGTCACGCGCGGCACCGGATGGTCACGCAGATATTTCAGCATGCCCCCGGCGAAATCGCCCATCTCGATCAGCGCGACCTCCGGCAAGCCGTGCAGCGCCTGGATCGCCCGCTCGGAGGTGTTGCCGGTCGCGCCGGCGACGTGCGCGATCCCCATCGCCCGCGCCACGTCGATGCCGCGCCTGATGGTGTCGATCCAGGCGGCGCAGGAGAACGGCACCACGATTCCGGTGGTGCCCAGGATGGACAGGCCGCCGACGATCCCGAGCCGCCCGTTCAGCGTGCGCTGCGCCAGCAACGCGCCGCCCGGCACGGACACGGTGATCTCCGCATCCACCGCCACGCCCGGCGCGACTTCAGCCAGGGCAGCGGCAATCATGCGTCGCGGCACGGGATTGATGGCGGGCTCCCCCGGCGGCAACGGCAGGCCGGGGCGCGTGATCGTGCCCACCCCCTCGCCCGCCCGGAACACCAGACCGCTCCCCGGCGGCAGACGGCGCAGCACGGCTCGGATCAGCGCGCCATGGGTGACATCCGGATCGTCGCCCGCATCCTTCACCACTCCGGCGGAGGCCCTGTCGCCCTGCAGCGCGCTTTCCGCGAGCGCGAATGCCGCGCGTCCGCCGCCTGGCAGGCCGATCTCCACCGGATCGGGAAACCCGCCGCCGCACAGCGCCGTCCAGGCCGCCTTGGCGGCGGCGGCGGCGCAGCTCCCGGTGGTCCAGCCGCGCCGGAGCGTTTGCTCAGCCATCAAACCCTCCCTCGCCCGGCTTGGACACGACGCCTGTGCCGCTGTTGTAGAAGCAACGTCCCGGCTCGCACCATCGGCGCCTTCGCGCGCCAGGGGAGCCGCAGATGACCGCACCAAAAGCCTTGCTCGTCGCCGCTCCGCGCTCCGGCGGCGGCAAGACCACGGCGACCCTGGCGATCCTGGCCGCGCTCCGCGCCCGTGGCCTCGCCGTACGCGCGGCCAAATCCGGCCCCGACTACATCGATCCCGCCTTCCACGAGGCCGCCAGCGGACGCCCCAGCCTGACGCTGGATAGCTGGGCGATGCCGCCGCCTGTGCTGCGCGCAATGCTGCGACGCGCCTCCGACTCGGCGGAGCTGGTGGTGGTGGAATCGGCGATGGGCCTGTTCGACGGCGCCGGCGACGCGGCGGGACGCACGGGGAGCGCCGCGGATCTGGCCGAGGCGTTCGGCCTGCCGGTGATCCTGGTGCTCGACGTGTCCGGCCAGTCGCAATCCGTGGCCGCCGTCGCCAAAGGGTTCGCCAGCTTCCGGCCAGGCGTGCGGATCGCGGGCGTGATCCTCAACCGGGTCGGCTCGCCGCGGCATCGCGACGGCTGCGCGCGCGCTCTGGCGGCATCCGGCATTCCCGTGCTGGGCGCGATCGGACGCGATAACGGGCTCGCGCTGCCGGAACGCCATCTCGGCTTGGTCCAGGCACGGGAGAACGGCGCCTTGCCCGCCCTGCTCGGCAGGCTGGCGGCGATGGCCGAGCGCGATCTCGATCTGGACGCGATCCTCGACATCGCGGCGCCGCTCGCCGACCAGGGCGGCGCAACGCTCGCCTGCGTGCCGCCGCCGGGACAGCGCATCGCCATCGCGGAGGATGATGCGTTCTCCTTTCTCTACCCGCATCTTCGCGACGGGTGGCGCGAAGCCGGAGCGGAGCTGTTTCCCTTCTCCCCGCTCGCAGACGAGCCGCCGCCGGACAGCTGCGATTACGTCTGGCTTCCCGGCGGCTATCCCGAGTTGCACGCCGGACGGCTCGCCGCCGCGGAACGCTTCCTGTCCAGCCTGCGCCGGTTCGCGGACACCCGCCCCGTGCATGGCGAATGCGGCGGCCACATGGTTCTGGGCCGCACGCTGGTCGATGCGGACGGAGTCACCCATGCCATGGCCGGGCTGCTCGGTCATTCCACCTCGTTCGCCAAACGCCGGATGCATCTGGGCTATCGCGAAGCCACGCTTCTGGGCGACTCGACGCTGGGTCCGGCCGGCACAACGCTGCGCGGCCATGAATTCCATTACGCGACCGAGACCGATGCCGGCGGCGATCCGCCGCTCGCCCGTCTGCGCGACGCCAACGGCACCGATCTCGGCACCGCGGGCCAACAGCGCGGCCTCGTCTCCGGCTCGTTCTTCCACGTCATTGCACGGCAGCCCAGCGAATGACCCGTTTTTCCGATCTCGACGCCCTCCGTGCCGCTTGCGGCACCCTTCCCGCCGGCAGCGCGGCGGCCGAAGCGGCGGTGCAGGCCCGTCAGGCGGTGCTGACGAAGCCGCCCGGCAGCCTCGGCCAGCTGGAGTTGCTCGCCGCCTGGCTGGCGCGCTGGCAGGACCGGCCGGTGCCGCGTCTCGACCGGGTTTCCGTCCTGGTCTTCGCCGGCAATCACGGCGTTGCCGCGCAGAACGTGTCGCCCTACCCGCCCGCCGTCACCGCGCAGATGGTGGCGAATTTCGCCGTCGGCGGGGCCGCCATCAGCCAGCTTGCCAGGGTCGCCGGCGCGGAGCTGCGGGTCGTGGAGATGAACGGGCTCGAACCGACCCGGGATCTCAGCCGGGAACCGGCGATGGACGCCGACGGCTTCCTGCGCGCGGTGGAAACCGGCGCCGGGTCGGTCGCGCCGGATACCGATCTGCTGTGTCTGGGCGAGATGGGAATCGGCAACACCACCGTCGCCAGCGCGCTCTGCGCCGGGCTGTTCGGCGGGCCCGGCGCGGCCTGGGCCGGACGCGGCACCGGGCTGGATGACGAGGGCGTCGCCCGCAAGGCGGCGGTGATCGACCGCGCGCTGCGCCTGCACGAGACCGCCCGTGGCGATCCGCTGGAGATCGCGCGCCGGCTCGGCGGTCTGGAACTGGCGGCGATCCTCGGCGCGACGCTGGAGGCACGGCGGCTCGGCGTGCCGGTGCTGCTGGACGGGTTCGTCTGCACCGCCGCCGCCGCTCCTCTGTTCGCGCTCGACCCGGCGGCGCTCGACCACGCCCGCATCGCCCATCGCTCCGCGGAGGCCGGGCACAGGGCGCTGGCGGAACGTCTCGGGCAGGAGCCGATCCTGGATCTGGGACTGCGTCTGGGTGAGGGCTCCGGAGCGGCTCTGGCGGTGCCGATCCTGCGCGCCTCCTGCGCCTGCCATGCCGGCATGGCTTCCTTCGCCGAAGCCGGCGTATCGGACCGGGCATGAGCGGAGCCGGCCGGGTTCTGGCCGGGCTCGGCGCCGATCTCGCGGCCGGGTTCGGCCTGCTGACGCACTTTCCGGTCGGCTGGCTGGTGCGGCCGGGTCAGCCCTACCGGCCCGGACGGGCGATCTGGTGCTATCCGTTGGCCGGCGCCGCGATCGGCGCGCTGGTCGGGACGGGGCTGGTGGGCGCCCGGTCCATCGGATTCGGGCCGGGACTCGCCGCCGCCTGGGCGCTTTGCGCCGCCCTGCTGCTGACCGGCGGCCTGCATGAGGACGGTCTGGCCGATCTCGCGGATGGGTGCGGCGGCGGACACACGCCCGAGCAGCGGCTGGAGATCATGCGCGACAGCCGCATCGGCGCGTTCGGCGCGCTGGCTCTCGGCATCTGCCTGCTGATCCGCTTCGGCGCGATGTCGGCACTGGCCTCGCGTCCGGGCCCGGAAACGATCGGGATACTCGCCGCCGCCTGCGCGCTGTCGCGCATGGCCATGCTGCCCGTACTGCGATTGCCGCCGGCACGCGCGGACGGGCTGGGCAGGTCGCTCGGCACGCCGACGTGTCCGGTTCTCGCGGGAATGGTCCTGACCGCGACACTGATCGCGGTCGCAACGCTGCCGCTGCGGCTCGTGCCGGGCGCGCTGGTCGTGTCGGTCGTGGTCGGATGGGGGATCAGCCGTTTCGCCGTCTCACGCCTGGGCGGACGCACGGGGGACGTGCTGGGCGCCTGCGTAATGGCCGCGGAATGCGTGCTGCTGAGCCTGGCGACGGTTCTGCCGCCGGCGTGAGCCTGGAAGCGGTCCCTCGCGGGGAGCCTTCGAGACCTGTCGATGCGTCGAGCGGCTGGTCCGCCGGCGGATCGTTCGGCCGTCCCGGTTGCCCGGATCGGCGGGGTGTCGACGGCCGCAGGACGGCGGCCGAGAGCCCTGGTTCGGGCCGCACCGGATCCCGAAACGGGCCGGCGCGGCGGGGTTGACGGATCGAGTGGGCGATCAGCGGCGGAAACGGCCCTGCACCACATCCTCGATATCGGAGCGGCTCAGACCCATATCGCCGAGCTCGCGGTCGGAATACTGGCTGAGCTCCCAGCGCAGACGGTTCTGGGCGCGGGCGCGCTCGCGGCGGGTCATCAGCAGAGCCACGGCCTGCTTCACGATCACCGGCAAGCTGATCTCGCGGTTGCCGGCAACGGTGCCGTTAAGAGAAGCGGAGTAGGACATCGGAGTGCCTCGTGACTGGTGTTTGTGCGGTGCAACATATCCATGCCCGCCACCCGCCGCAACTGTTTTTGTGCACCGCACCATTTGCCGATCGCAGGTCTCCCCTGCGATTCCGGCACGTTCTCCGTCACATCATGGTCACGATCCTGAGAGAGCCCATGCCAGGCGCCGGATCCAGAAGGTTTGGGGTCTCGCCACAAAGGATCGCCGGCAGCAGGCGAAGCGGCCCGCCATGCGACACCACAAGCGCATTGCCCTCCGCGCGCAGCCGGTCCGCCGCGCGACGGACGCGCCGGATCAGGGCGGTTCCGCTTTCGCCAGCGGGCGGTGCGAAGCCGAGCGGATCGGAGGCCCAGGCGTCCAGGGCGGGACGCGGCACCTCGTCCCAGCGGAGCCCCTCCCAGTCGCCGAAATCGAGCTCCCTCAGGTCCGCATCAGTTCGGAGCGGCGCGCCGAGCAGCCCGGCCAGCAAAGACGCCGGCCCGACACAGCGCACGGCCGGGCTGGACACGACCTGCAGCGGCCGAAGCGGCCTGATCCGGTCAGCCAGGGCCGGCATCGTGTCGCGCCAGCCATCGAGGAGCGGAACCTCCGTCCGCCCGTAGCAGAGACCTGGCGGCACCCCGACCGGGGGATGCCGCAGCAGGGCGAATTCAGCTTTCGTAATGCTCGGCCACCAGGCGATCGAGCAGGCGCACGCCGAAAGCCGTGGCGCCTTTCGGCACGCCGGGCGCATCCTTGGACGACCAGGCGGTGCCGGCGATGTCCAGATGCGCCCACGGCACTTCGCCGACGAAACGCTTCAGGAACTGCGCCGCCGTGATCGAGCCGCCCGGGCGGCCGCCGATATTCTTCATGTCGGCGATGTCGGATCGCAGCAGCTTGTCGTAGGCGTCGCCCAGCGGCATGCGCCACAGCTTCTCGCCGGTCGCCTCGCCGGCGGCGGCGAGCTGCGCGCACAGGGTGTCGTCATTGCCGAACAGCCCGGCATGCTCGTGGCCCAGCGCCACGATGATGGCGCCGGTCAGCGTGGCCAGATCGACCATGAAGCGGGGCCGGAACCGGTCCTGGGCGTACCAGAGCACGTCGGCCAGAACCAGGCGCCCTTCCGCGTCGGTGTTCAGCACCTCGATGGTCTGGCCGGACGCGCTCTTGACCACGTCGCCCGGGCGCTGGGCGCGTCCGCTCAGCATGTTCTCCACCAGCCCGACGATACCGACGGCATTGACGCGCGCCTTGCGCCCGGCAAGGGCCGCCATCAGCCCGACCACCGTGCCGGCACCGGCCATGTCCCATTTCATGTCCTCCATGCCGCCCGCAGGCTTGATGGAGATACCGCCGGAATCGAACGTCACGCCCTTGCCGATAAAGGCCACCGGCGCGGTGGCGGCTTCATCCGAATCGGCCGGAGCGCCGTGCCACTGCATCACCACCATGCGCGCCGGCTGGTCGCTGCCCATGGCGACGCCCAGCAGCGCGCCGAAGCCCATCTCATGCATCTGGTCTGCGGTGACGATCTCCACGTCCAGGCCCAGCGACGACAGGGCGGCGATCCGTTCGGCGAATACCGGCGGGTTCAGGATGTTGGCCGGCTCCGTCACCAGATCGCGGGTCAGGAACACGCCACGCGCCACCGCCTGGAGCGCCGGCCAGTCGGCCTGGGTGCGCGCCTCGTCGGCACACAGAACCGACAGGAAAACCAGCTTCGGCAGTTCGTCCGGCTTCTGCGTGGTGCGGTAGGCGTCGAACCGATAGGCATTCAGAACCGCGCCCAAGGCCAGCCTGCCGACAAGCTCGGCCGGAAGCCCATCCGCCGCCACGGCCGCCTCGGCCTCGCCCTTCAGCAGCGACCAGAGTTGCGATCCCGCCGCCTCGGCCTTCCGCGCGTCGAACTCGCTCCGCTTTCCCAGGCCCAGCAGAACGATCCGCTTCAGCCCGGCGCCGGGCCCCTGCAGCACCAGGCTCTTGTTGCGCCCGAAAGCGAACTCCGCGGCCTCGATCGCGCGGGAGACCGCGCCGCCCGTGCGCTCATCGGCCTCTCGCAGCGAGGCGGGGCGGTCGGCATCCTCGAAGGCCGGCAACAGCAGCGCGCCCGCGCCCGGCAGGGAGAAGCGGGTAAAATCGATATCCAGCATGGGCGGGAGCTCCGGATTGAACCCGGCAGATCGGCGGCGGAAGCGGCGCGAACACGGTGCGGGCGGTCATGGATCGGTCGCACGATCTTATCCGCTTGCCGAACGGAGCCCGCAAGCGCCGACCCAGCGGGGCGTTCTTGCCCCGATTTCGGCAACGATACCGGGCGAGCCACCCAACCGCATCGCCGGTCGCACCAAAGGGAGAAAGTCTTTTCGGCGCTTTTTCTCCACGAAAAGACGACTCTTCCTTGTTTCACGGCCCCACGATCCTCTACTGCGCGGTTCCATGAACGCCTTCCCGCCTCGCTTCTGGACAAACCGGCTCGTCTCCTGGCCGGCCGAATGGCCGCACCTCTTGCCCGGCGGCGAGACCGGCGACGCCGCGCTGCTGCATCTGGCCGGGCGACTGGCCGGCGAGGCCGCCGCCCTGATCATGGCGATCCGCAGCGCCGGTTTCGAAACCGAGCACAAGTCGGACAGCTCCCCGGTCACCGAGGCCGACCGGCAGGCGGAGGCGCTGATCCTACGCGGCCTGCGCGACGGCTCCGACGTGCCGGTGGTGGCGGAAGAGGAGGTCGCCGCCGGGATCGCGGTGCGGACCGGACGCGCCTTCTGGCTGGTGGACCCGCTGGACGGCACGCGCGAATTCGCCGCCGGAAGCGAGAACTTCACCGTCAATATCGGCCTGGTGCGCGACGGAAGCTGCGTGCTCGGCGCCGTGGCGCTGCCGGCCCAGGGCACGCTCTATCTCGGCTGGAACCCCCCGGACGCGCCGGGCACGGCTTGGCGCTCGGACACGGACGGCACGCGCGTCATCGAGGCCCGGCAGCCGCCCGCCGAAGGGCTGTTCGTGCTGGCCTCGCGCCATTACGCCGCCGATCCGGCACTGAAAGCCTATCTGGGGCAGCAGCGCGTCGCGCGGCTCGGCAATATCGGCTCGGCCGCCAAGTTCGTGCGCGTGGCGGAAGGGGCCGCCGATCTCTATCCGCGCCTCGGCCCCACCATGGAATGGGACACGGCGGCGCCGCAGGCGGTGGTGGAAGCGGCCGGCGGCACGGTGCTGCTGTTCGACGGAACCAGACTGCTCTATGGAAAGCCCGGTTTCCTGAATCCCCATTTCGTGTGTCGCGGCCGCATCGGCGGGGAAACGTTCGCCGCCGCACCCTGAGGAGCGAGCCGACTCGACCCGGTCGGTGCTAAGATAACGTCCATGCACCAGCCCATGCCGCAGGGAGCGGCACAGACCGGCCTCGTCGCCACCGAATTGCTGCAACCCGGCGCGGCGGGAGTCGAGCGCGCCGCCGGGCTGCTTCGCGCCGGCCTGCTGGTCGCGTTCGGCACCGAAACGGTCTACGGGCTGGGCGCGGACGCCACCGATCCGCGCGCCGTGGCCGCGATCTTCGCCGCCAAGGGCCGCCCGGCGCATAATCCGCTGATCGTCCATGTCGCCGATGCCGAAACGGCCGGGCGGATCGTCCGCCTCGACGACCGCGCCCGCGCCCTGGCGGCGGCCTTCTGGCCGGGGCCCCTCACCTTGGTGTTGCCCAAGGCGGAACCGAGCCCGGTCAGCGCGCTCGCCGCCGCCGGGCTCGAGACTCTGGCCGTGCGCGTCCCCGGCTCGTCCGCTGCCCTCGACCTGCTCCGCGCCACCGGCCGGCCGGTCGCCGCCCCGTCCGCCAACCGGTCCGGCAGCGTCAGCCCCACCACCGCACGCCATGTTCTCGACGGGCTCGGCGGACGCATCGACGCCGTGCTCGACACCGGCCCCTGCCGCGTCGGGCTGGAAAGCACCATTCTCGATCTTTCCGCTCCCGAGGCGCGCCTGCTCCGCCCCGGCGGAATCGCCCGCGCCGCGATCGAGGGGGTGATCGGCCCGGTTCGCGCGGAGACGACCGCCACCGACACCCCGAACGCGCCCGGCCAGTTCGCATCGCATTACGCGCCCGGCCTCCCGGTGCGCCTGGCCGCCGGCACGGTCGGCGACGACGAGGCACTGCTGGCGTTCGGCTCTCCCCTGGCCGGCGCCGCGCTGACCTTCCAGTTGAGCGAACGAGGCGATCCGGACGAAGCCGCCGCGACCCTGTTCGCCGGGCTTCGCGCCCTGGACCAGGACGGGCAGCGTCTCGGCCTGCGCGCCATCGCCGTGATGCCGATCCCCGAGCGCGGCATCGGCGAGGCGATCGCGGACCGCCTGCGCCGCGCCGCCGCCCCCCGTTTCCCACTCGACGCGGAACCATCCCGATGAGGGAGCAGATCGACCCCAAGGAACTGAAGACGCTGGGCGACATCCTGGCCCTGGTCCTGGACGACCAGCCCGGACAGGCCGCGGGCGCGCTGGAAAAGGCCCGCGCCCGCGCCCGCGCCAACAGCGTCACCGCCGGGGCCCTCAAGAACCTGTTCGTGGCGATCGCTCCCAACCCGCCGCCGGCCGCCAAACCAGCCGCGTCCCGCCCGCGCGCGCCGCGCGCAGGCTCCGCCGCGGCCAGCGAGGCCCAGGCGGCGCGCGCCCGCATCTCCCAGCTCACCGCCGACGTGAACCGGCTCGATCTCGATCTGCGCGGCGCCAGCGCCCGGATCGAGGCGTTGCGCTCCGAGCTGCATCTGACCCGGCAGGCGCGCGCCGAGGCGCAGGCGGCCCTGGCGGCGACGCGCTCGCTCGCACCCAGGAAACTCCTGCTCGCCATGGTCGCGCTCTGCGGCCTGCTGATCGGCGTGGCGGGCACCAGCGCGGTGATGCTGTCGACGACGCGTCCGGGCTATTCCGACCCGTCCTCCACCCTGCAATGACCTCCGAGGAGGGCGCCTTGTCCCACTCCCCGCGAACGCGCGCGGCGCTGATCGACAGGCTCGCCGAGCGGCTCGGCCCGGGCGGGGTGCTGCGCGATCCGGCCGACACGGCGCCGTTCTGTTCCGATTGGCGCGGCCTGTATCACGGCCGCACGGACGCCGTTCTGCGTCCGAACGGCACGGAACAGCTCGCCGAAGCAGTGCGCCTGTGCGCGGGCGCCGGCGATGCCGCGCGGATCGTGCCGATGGGCGGCAACACCTCCATGGTCGGCGGCGCGGCCGTCGGCGAGGACGGCTCGGAGCTGGTGCTGAGCCTGTCGCGCATGAACCGGATCCGCGCCATCGATCCGGTGGACATGACCATGACGGTGGAAGCCGGCGTGACGCTCAAGGCAGCGCAGGATGCGGCCGAGGCGGCCGGCTGCCTGCTGCCGCTGTCGATCTCCTCCGAGGGCTCGGCCACGATCGGCGGCGTTCTGGCCACCAATGCCGGCGGCAACAACACGGTGCGCTACGGCAATGCCCGCGAGCTGGTGCTGGGCGTGGAAGCCGTGTTCGCGGACGGCTCGGTCTTCGACGGGCTGCGCCGTCTGCGCAAGGACAATACCGGCTACGCGCTGCGCCAGATTCTGGTCGGCTCCGAAGGCACGCTCGGCATCATCACCGCGGCAGTGCTGCAGCTCCACCCGCGACCGAACCAGATCGAGGTGGCCTTGTGCGGGGTGGACAGCCCCGAAGCCGCGCTCGACCTGTTCCAGCGCTTCCGCCGCGCCGATCCGTCGGCGATCCAGGCGTTCGAATACATGTCCGGCACCGGCATGGCGCTGGTGAACGCGCTGATCCCCGACGCCACCCTGCCTCTGGCCGAGCCGGCGCCGCATTACGTGCTGGTGGAACTCGCCACCGTGCGGCAGGACGGCACGCTGCGCGACCTGCTGGAAGCCGTGCTCGGCGAGGCGCTGGAGACCGGCGCCGTACTGGATGCGGTGATCGCGGAAAGCCGTGCGCAACGCCTCAATCTCTGGAAACTGCGCGAGGAACACGCGGAAGCGCAGAAGCGGGCCGGCGGCAACGTCAAGAACGACGTCTCGGTGCCGGTGTCGCGCGTCCCGGACCTGATCCGGCGCGCCAGCGAGGCCTGCGAGCGTCTCATCCCCGGCGTGCGCATCGCCCCGTTCGGCCATCTCGGCGACGGCAACATCCATTTCAATCTGGTGCAGCCCGAAGGCGCCGATCGCGACGCCTTCCTCGCCCGCGACCACGAGATCATGGATGCGGTCTGCGCGGTGGTGCGCGCGCTGGACGGCTCGTTCTCGGCCGAGCACGGCGTCGGCAAGCTCAAGCCCTACATGATGCCGGATTGGCGCGGGGGCGCCGAACTCGCAGCCATGCGCCGCGTCAAGCACGCGCTGGACCCGGCCGGGCTGCTCAATCCCGGCAAGATTCTTCCCGAAACCGAGGACCGGCCGGGTGCCGCATCGTGAGCATCGCCCGGATCACCGGCCTCAACCTGTTTCCGGTCAAGGGCCTGCGCGGACTGCCGCTCGACGCCATGGAGATCGAGCCATGCGGGCCGGCCGGGGACCGGCGCTGGCTCGTCACCGATCCGGAGGGCGTTTTCCTCACCCAGCGGACCGTGCCCGACCTGGCCCGCATTGCCGCCGTTCCGACCGGGAACGGAGTTGTGCTGTCCACGAACGAGGGGCAGTGCGCGGTGACGATCCCCGGGGAAGAGGCGCCGATCGGCACCGTCTCGGTCTGGCATCATCAGGTGCAGGCGCGCCAGGCCGCCGGAGACGCGCAGGCCTGGCTGTCCGCCGTGATGGGGCGTCCCTGCCTGCTCTGGTTCATGCACGACACGGCGGCACGGCCGATCGATCCGCAGGGAGGACGCCCCGATCTGACGGTCTCGTTCGCCGATGCCTATCCGCTTCTGGCCGTGAACCGCGCCTCGCTGGACGCCCTGAACGCGACGCTGGGCGAGAACGCGGTGCCGATCGAGCGCTTCCGCGCCAATCTCGTCATCGAGGGGCCGCCCGCCTGGAGCGAGAATGGCTGGCGCTCGCTCACGGTGGGCGGCCTGCGCTTTCATGCGCCAACGCGCTGCACGCGCTGCGTGGTCATCACACGCGACCAGCAGAGCGGCGAAGCGCCCCATCCCGGCGAACCGCTGAAGTCCCTGGGGCAGCTCAACCGCCTGCCGGAAGGCATCGTCTTCGGCGTCAATCTGATCCCGGAAGCCCCCGGCCGGGTTTCGGTCGGCGATCCGGTGGAGATCGAGGAGGCCGGCTGAGCCAGTTACCTCCAGCCGGCGGACGCATTGGCACGCCGGACCGACGCCTTACATCAGCCGCCGCCACAGCCGCGCCACCATCTCCAGCGCCCGCTCGCGCAGGGACCGATGCGCCCAGTCCGCGTAGAGCATCGGCGCCGAGCGCTCGATCTGCGCGCGCAGGATGCGCTCGATCTCGCCCGCCACATCCGACGCCATGATCACGGCGTCGACCTCGTTGTTGTAGTGCACCGACCGGCGGTCGAAATTCGAGGTGCCGATCACGGTTAGCACGCCGTCGAACGTCGCCACCTTGGCATGCAGCATGGCGTGCCGCACCTCATGAATGCGCGCGCCGCATTTCAAAAGCGGGCCGTAGAGCGATCGCGCGGCATGGACGGCGGATTGCACATCGCTGTAGCCGGGCAGCAGCAGGTCCACCTGCACGCCGCGGCGCGCGGCGCGGCAGAGCAGCCGCCATTCGCGGCTGGTCGGCACGAAATAGCCGGTGGCCAGGATCAGATGCGAGCGCGTCCCGCGGATCGCCGCCCGGATCGACTGGTTGAACAGCGGCTTGCGTTCCGCCGGCGCGCTTCCGGCCACGCGCATCGTGTGCGGGCCGCACGCGGCGGGTGCAGCCTCGTCGTGGCCGAGCAGGGGCGGATGCTCCGACCCACCGTTCGAATCCCAGGTGTGGAAAAACAGCCGGTGGACCTCGGCGACGGCCGGGCCCTGGAAACGGATGCCGTTATCGACCCAGAACGCATGGTCGGGATCGCTTCCGCGCCCGGCCGATTCCGGCGTCTCGTACACGCGCGACATGTTCACGCCGCCCATGATCGCCAGCTCGCCATCCATCACGGTCAGCTTGCGATGGTCGCGGTCGTTGACCGCCAGGTTGAAGCGCTTCTTGAACGGGTTGATCGGATGGTATTCGACCAGCCTCACCCCGGCCCCGGACAGACGGTCGAACAGCCGGTCCGGGGTGCCGCCCGAGCCGACCGCGTCCCAGATCAGCGCCACCTCGACGCCGCGGCGCACGGCCTGCTCCATCAGCGTGAAGAACGAGCGCCCGTCCAGCGTTACGTCATCCACGGTGTAGTATTCCATGTGGACGTAGCGCCTGGCCCGCTCCAGCGCGTCCATCACCGCGCGCACCACGGAGGCGCCGTCCGGCAGCACCTCGACACGGTTGCCGGCGATCATCGCCGCGTCCGACACCTTGCGGTGCCGGCGCAGATGGTGCCGCCAGAGCCGTTCGGTTCCGTCACCCTTCATGACGCGCATCCGGGCCGATCGGGGAGGCGGGCACTTTTGCCGGAACCCCGGTGAGGGTAGGAAGGGGCATGAAGCGGTTTTCCGTCAGTCGTCTGGACAAGTATGTGCTGCGCCAGCTCCTGGTCGCGCTGGCCGCGACCACCGGCGGCCTGGCCATGCTGATCTGGCTGACGCAGTCGCTGCGGTTCGTGAGCCTGGTGATCGATCGCGGCCTGTCGCTCCGGGTGTTCCTGGAGCTGACCGGCCTGCTGATCCCCAATTTCGTCGCGGTTATCCTGCCCATCACCACCTTCGTGGTCGCGCAGTTCGTCTACCAGCGGCTCTCGGGCGATCGCGAGCTGACGGTGATGCGGGCGGCAGGGCTGGCTCCATCGCGGATCGCGCGGCCGGCGCTCTACTGCACGGCCATCGCGGTTCTGCTGTCCTACGTCCTGAACATATGGATCGTTCCGGCCTCCTATCACCGATTCCGCGAATACGAGTTCGAGATCCGGAACAAGATGGCCGCCTTCCTGCTGCAGGAGGGCGTGTTCACCCAGGTCTCCCCGACCATGACCGTGTATATCCGCTCGCGCGACAAGGACGGCACGCTGCGCGGAATCATGGTGGAGGACGACCGGCAGAAATCGGTGCATGCCACCATCCTGTCGGAGCACGGCCGCCTGGAGGCCGACGGCGACGTGCCCAAGGTGGTGCTGTTCGACGGCTCGCGTCAGGAGATCGATCGCAAGACCGGGCGCCTCAACGTGCTCACCTTCGCGCAGAACACCATCGACCTGACCAGCGCCGACAAGAGCGACGACGTGCGCTACCGCGATTCCACCGAGATGTCGCTGGGCGAGCTGTTCCACCCGGATCCGCGCTTCGTCCAGGCGCGCGATCGCGGCAAGTTCCTGGTCGAGGCGCATCGCCGCCTCACCGCCCCGCTCACCGCTTTCTCCTTCACCATGGTGGCCCTGGTGGCGGTGCTGGCCGGCGGTTTCTCCCGCCATGGCGGCTATGGCAGGCCGATGGCCGCGATCGGCAGCGTGGTGGCGCTGCTGGCGCTGGGGCTGGTGGCGCAGAGCGTGGCCTCGCGCGACTCCGCGCTGATCCCGCTGATCTGGTTGCAGGCGATCCTGCCCGGCGTGCTGTGCGCGGCCTATCTGTTCTGGCCCGAACTGCGCCAGAGCCGCGACCCGATCCTGCCCGGCCACGGCCGGGCGGTCGCCTGAGGCCGCCATGCCCGTCGCCATCACGCTCTCGTTCTATATCTCGCGGCAGTTCATCCTGTCGGTGCTGGCGCTGATCGCGGCGCTCACTGGGCTCGTGTCCTTGTTCGACTTCATCGACCTTCTGCGACGCGCCGCCACGCGCCCGGACGTGCCGGCCAGCCTTGCGGTGGAGATCGCCGCCCTGCATCTGCCGTATTTCTGCATCCAGATCCTGCCTTTCGGCGTGCTTCTGGGCGGAATCGTGTGCTTCTGGCGTTTGACCCGCTCCTCCGAGCTGATCGTGGCCCGCGCCGCCGGCATCTCCGCCTGGCAGTTCCTGGCTGCACCGCTCGCCTGCGCCATGGCCGTCGGCCTGATCGCCACGACGGTGATCAGCCCGCTGGCGGCGGCGACCTATTCCCGCGCCGAAGCGCTCGACAACATCTATCTCCGCAATTCCGGCGGCAGCCTGAATCTGGCCGGTGGCGAACTCTGGCTGCGGCAATCCGATCCCGGCCTGCAGAAAGGCGGCATCGCCATCCTGCACGCCCGGGGCGTGTCTCTGCGGCATCGCGACCTCACCGTCCGGCAGGTCAGCATCTTTCGCCTCGACAGCGCCGACCGGCTGCTGCAGCGCGTCGAGGCCGCCACCGGACGGCTCGACAAGGGCGCATGGCGCTTCCAGGACGCCAGCACGGTGGTGCCGGACCACATGCCGGTGCATGTGGGCGATATGAGCCTGCCCACCGATCTCACCGTCTCGCGCGTGCAGGAAAGCTTCGCCGCGCCCGACACGCTGTCGGTCTGGACCCTGCCCGGCTTCATCCGGCTGCTGGATCGCTCCGGGTTCTCGTCCATCCGCCACCGTCTCCATTTCCAGTCGCTGCTGGCCCTGCCGCTCCTGGCCGGAACCATGGCGCTGGTCTCGGCCGGCTTCTCCATGCGGCCCGTGCGCCGCGGCGGCGTCGCCCGCATGATCGCCAGCGGCGTCGGCGCTGGTTTCCTTCTGTTCACCGTGTCGAAGGTGGCCGAACAGTTCGGACAGTCCGGCGCCCTGCCGCCGATCATGGCCGCCTGGGCGCCGGCCGCCGCCGGACTTCTGCTCGCCATCGCTCTTCTGCTGCACCTGGAGGATGGCTGATGCGCCGTCGCACCGTTGCTCCGTCCGCCAGGACGATCCCGGCCCCTCCCGCTCCCGCCTGCCCGACGCTGTCCCGGCGGCGCCGGCTGCTCTGCGCCGGGCTCTACGGTCTGTCCCTGGCCGGCCTGCCGTTCGAGATCGCCCGGGCGCAGATCGCGCTGCCCAGCGAAGGCCATGGCGGCGCGCCCATGCAGCGCAACGAGCCCGTCACCTTCCGGGCCGACAGCGTGTCCTATGACAGCAAGGCCGGCATCGTCACATGGACCGGGCATGTGGAGATCTGGCAGAACGACCACGCGATCCGTGCCGACCGCGTCACCTATGACCGCAACAGCGGCGTCGCCGCCGCCTCGGGACACGTGGCGATCGTCGAGCCGGACGGCCAGGTGCTGTTCTCCGACTATGCCGAGCTCACACAGGGCATGCGGCAGGCGGTGATGACCGACATGCGCGGCATCATGGCCATGAACGGCAAGATGGCCGCCAACGGCGCCCGGCGCACCGACGGCAAGGTCAACGACCTGTCGCGCGTGGTCTACACCGCCTGCAAGGTCTGCGCCGAACACCCGGAGCACCCGCCCTTCTGGCAGATCCGCGCCTATGACGCGACCGACGACCTCGAGCACAAGCGCATCGAATATCGCGACGTCTATCTCGACATGTTCGGCCTGCCGGTCGGCTATCTGCCGTTCTTCTCTACCCCGGACCCCTCGGTGAAGCGCCAGAGCGGCTTCCTGCTCGGCGACATCTCGCCGCACGACAAGTATCTCGGCACCTACGTCACCGTGCCCTATTTCTGGGCCATCGATCGCGAAAGCGACGTGACCTTCGTGCCGCTGCTGTCCACGAACACCGGGCCGCAGCTCACCGCGCAATACCGGCACAATTTCAACAGCGGCGTTCTCCGCGTCACCGGCGCCGTCGCCTACGACACCAACAAGACCGGCGCCTATACCGCCACCAACGGCAACCAGGTCGCCGCCGTGGACGACAAGGGCGTGCAGGGCTACATGTTCGCCAAGGCGCAGTTCGACTGGAACCAGTACTGGCGCTACGGCGCCGACGTGAACCTCGCCTCGTCGGCGAACTACATGCGCGACTACCGCATCACCGGCTATGGCGCCGACGTCCTGTCCAGCGACGCCTATATCGAGGGCTTCGGCACCGGCGCCTATTCGCGCATCGACGGCACCGCCTTCCAGGGCCTCAACGCCGGCGTGATCAACCAGAGCGAGCTGCCCTTCGTGCTGCCGCGCTACCAGTACTATTTCACCGGAACCCCGGACGCACTCGGCGGCCGCTTCTCGCTCGGCACGTCGGACTTCAACATCTATCGCGCGAACGGCACATCCGACCAGCGCGGTCAGCTCAGCCTGAACTGGGACCGGCCGTTCCACGACCGCTGGGGCCAGATATTCGTGTTCACCGCGCATCTGGACAGCTCGGCCTACAAGGCCACCAAGCTCGACCTGCTGCCGAACTATGCCGGCGTCAATGCCGCCAGCACCGCCCAGGCGCTTCCGACCGCGGCTCTGAAGATGAACTGGCCGTTCCTCAAGAGCATGCGCAACAGCTCGGTGATCCTGGAGCCGATCGTGCAGCTCATCGCCGCGCCGAACTACGGCAACAGCCGCAACCGCAACATACCCAACGAGGACAGCCTCGACTACGAGTTCACCGACAGCACCCTGTTCAACATCAACCGCCACGAGGGCGTCGATCGCCTCGATGGCGGCCTGCGCGCCAATTACGGCCTGCACGCCAACTGGACCTTCGGCTCGCGCCAGGTCGATGCGCTGGTCGGCGAGAGCCTCCAGGAACATATCGACCGCAACCAGCTGCCCGATACCGGCCTGCAGACGCACGCCTCCGACATCGTCGCGCGCCTGCGCTTCACCCCCGTGCGTTACCTCGATTTCACCGTGCGGGACCGGTTCGACCACAATACCGGGCGCACCAACTTCGCGGACGGCCTGTTTTCCGCCGGCGTGCCGCTGTTCTCCGTGACGGGCGGCTACATCTACAACCGCCACAGCTTCTATTATTATTACAATAACAACATCTACACGAGCGCGCCGCCCCAGGCCTATCTGATTCCGACCAACGAAGGCACGATCGGGCTTTCCTCCACCTGGAAACAATGGCATGTCGCCGGCTATACACGCCGCGACCTGTCCAACAACCGTTTCGTCGCCATCGGCACCGACGCTTCCTACACCAACGACTGCTTCATCTTCGACGTCGCCTTCAACCGCCGCTACACCACCATCAATGGCGACAGCGGCGACACCTCCATCCTGTTCACCCTCACCTTCAAGACGCTCGGCACCTTCCCGGTGAACGGCTGAAGTTTCCAGGAACCGATCATGAGCTCCAGGCGCGCCCTTCGTTCCAACGGCCATAAGCTGCGCTCGCGGCTCTGCGCGGCCGTGGGCCTCGCCGCCCTGCTCGCCGCCCAGCTCGACTCCGGAGCGGCGATGGCCCAGGCGGCCGCGCCGGCCGGCGTCACGGCGCATCGCCACAAGCACGATCACGCTGCCAAGGCCGCCGCCTCGCCCGCGGCACCGGCCGACGAAGACCAGATCGTCGCGGTGGTGAACGGCCAGATCATCACCAAGCGCGACGTGGACGATCGCGCCCGCCTGTTCTCGCTCTCCACCGGCCTGCCGATGAACGCCGAGGTCCAGGAGCGCCTGCGCCCGCAGATCACGCGCCAGCTCATCGACGAGAAGCTGCGCATGCAGGAGATCCAGCAGCGCCACATCAACGTCCCTCTGGCGCAGATCGCCAGCGCCATCGAGGACATCGAGAAGCGCAACGGCATGCCGCCCAACGCGCTGCGTGACAAGCTCGCCGCGGACGGCGTCTCCATGACCACGCTGATCGACCAGATCCGCGTCCAGCTCGCCTGGACCGGCGTGCTGCGCCAGCAGCTCGGCGACCGCGCCCGCATCTCGTCCGCCGATATCCGCCAGCGCATCGCCGCCACCAAGAGCGAGATCGGCCAGCCCGAATTCAACATCAGCGAAATCTTCGTGCCGGTCGAAGATCCCAAGAACAGTGCCGAAGCGCTCAAATTCGCCGATACCGTGATCCAGCAGCTTCGCGCCGGCGCCCCCTTCCCGATCGTCGCGGCCCAGTTCAGCCAGAGCCAGACCGCCCTCGAAGGCGGCGCGCTCGGATGGGTGCGCGCCGATACGCTCGATCCCGAGGTGGTGGCTCTCGCCAAGACCATGCCGGTGGGCGCCATCAGCAACCCGATCCGGGTCGCCGGCGGCTATGACATCATCACCCTCGCCGGACGCAGGGAGGTGGGCAAGGACATGACCACCGTGCTCGATCTGCGACAGGCCTTCATTCCGTTCACCAGCCCGCTCAATCCGCAGGCGCCCACGCCGCAGCAGGAACAGGCGCTGCAGCAGGCCACCACCCTGGCCAAGACCGCGCATGACTGCGCCGCCATCGAGGCCGCCAACAAGACGTTCGGCGAGAAGCGTCCCGGCAATCCGGGCTCGGTCGAGCTGGATCGCCTGAATCCGCAGATGGCCAACGTGCTGACCAACCTGCCTGTGAACCAGGCCAGCCATCCGCTCGTCTCCGGCGACGGCATCGACGTGATCATGGTCTGCTCGCGCAGCGAGAAGAACCGCGCCGATCTCAACACCGAGGCCATCGCCGACCAGCTCCTGAACGAGCGCGTCGAGCTGGTCTCGCGCCAGCTCAACCGCGACCTTCACCGCAAGGCCGTCATCGACATGCGGCAGCCTTCCTGAGCGCGCCGCCCCGATGACGCTGCCGCGCGGCCTGCCCAGCCTGCGCGAGGTGATCGCCGAACACGGGCTCGATGCGCGCAAATCGCTCGGACAGCACTTCCTGCTCGATCCGGCGCTGATCGCCCGCATCGCCGCCCTGGCCGGCGACCTGCGCGGTCGGCATGTGGTGGAGGTCGGTCCCGGCCCGGGCGGCCTCACCCGCGCCCTGCTGGAAACGCCGGCCGAAACCGTCTCCGCGGTGGAGGTCGACGAGCGCGCCGTTCTGGTGATCGAGGCGCTGCGCGACGCGATGGCGGCCGATGGGCAGCCGGACCGCCTGCGTCTGGTGCAGGCCGACGCGACACGGCTCGACCTCGCCACGCTCTGTCCCGCGCCGCGCCAGATCATCGCCAACCTGCCCTATAATGTCGGCACGCCGCTTCTGATCGGCTGGCTGCGCCGCGCCTCGGATTGGGAGCGGCTGACGCTGATGTTCCAGCTCGAGGTGGCCGAGCGCATCGTCGCCGCGCCGGATAGCGACCATTACGGCCGCCTGGCCGTGCTGTCGCAATGGTGCTGCGACACCGCCCTGCTCACGCGGATCCCGCCCGGCGCGTTCTCGCCGCCGCCCAAGGTCTTCTCCGCCGTGGTCGGCTTGCGCCCGCACGCCGAACAGCCGCCGCCCGATTTGTTCTCGGCCATGGAGCGCCTCACCGCAGCCGCCTTCGGACAGCGACGCAAGATGCTGCGCGGATCGCTGAAGAGCCTCGGCGGCGAGGCCTTGCTCGACCGCGCCGGGATCGACGGCCAGCGACGCGCGGAAACGCTGACCGTGGCCGAATTCGACCGGCTGGCCCGGCTGCTTTAGCTACTCTGGAAATAGAAAAAAGATGTTTGTACTTGAGAAAGAACTCAATACGTTCTGAATGTTCGAATTTGGTTATTGCACTTGGCATAGATAAGAATCAGGCGTTTCTTTTTCTTCCTGACAGGGAACCAGTCCCGCGGTGGAAGGTTCATAGCCGCGTGGTGCAGCCGGCAAATCAGCCGGCAACGGACACTGCTGTCCGACATCTCGGCACCGGAATGGCGGAGAGGCGGCATGGCGATCCGGTGCGTCAGGATGTGGACCGGCGAGGACGGCAATTCCCTGTTCGAGGAAGGCCGGATCGCGCTGGACGAGGGCGAGCGCGGCGACTTCATCGGCCAGCCCAGCGCAGCGGTCGAGATCTCCTTCCGCGAAACCGCATCGGGCGGCTCCTTCGAATGGCACCAGGACCCGATACCGCGCTACGTGCTCACGCTGTCCGGCACGCTCGAGTTCGAGACCAAGAGCGGCGCCACCTTCACCATCCGTCCCGGCGACGTGCTGCTGGCCCAGGACAATAGCGGCACCGGCCATAAATGGCGGCTGATCGGCGACGAGCCCTGGCGCCGCGCCTATGTCGTCTACAAGGACGGCACCGAACTGCGCTTCCAGAAGAACTGAGGTGCCCGTCATGCCCGACTCGAACCGATACGATATCGTCCTGATCGGCGCCGGCATCATGAGCGCCACCGTCGGCACCCTGCTGCACGCGCTCGATCCGAACTTGCGCATCGCCGTGCTGGAGCGTCTCGAGGATTGCGGCCAGGAAAGCTCGCAGGGCTACAACAATGCCGGCACCGGCCACGCCGCCAATTGCGAGCTGAACTACACCCCCCAACGGCCGGACGGCTCTGTCGACATCAGCAAGGCGCTCGAGGTCAATGTCGAGTTCGACCTGTCACGCCAGCTCTGGGCCCATCTGGTCCGCACCGGCGCGATCGCAGACCCGGCCTCGTTCATCCGCTCCTGCCCGCATCTGAGCTTCGTGGTCGGGCACGACGACGTCGCCTTTCTCCGCAAGCGCCACGCGGAAATGAGCGCGCATCATTGTTTTGCCGGCATGGAGTTCACCGACGATCCGGCCACCATCGCCGAATGGGCGCCTTTGATGATGCAGGGCCGCAAGCCGGACGAGCCGGTCGCCGCCACGCGCATGGCGACCGGCGCCGATGTCGATTATGGCGCGCTGACCCACGCCTTGTTCGCGAATCTGAGCCAGAGCGGCGGGGCATCGGTCTTCTACCGTCATGAGGTCGACGGGCTGCATCGCGAGACGGATGGACGCTGGACCGTGCGCGCGACCGACGCCGCCACGGGCGAGACGCGCTCCTTGTCCGCGGGCTTCGTATTCGTGGGCGCGGGCGGCGCGGCGCTGACGCTGATCCAGCGATCCGGCATCCCCGAGGCGCATGGCTATGCCGGCTTCCCGGTCTCCGGCGTCTGGCTCCGCTGCGACAATCCCGAGGTGGCCAGGCGCCATCATGTGAAGGTCTACGGCAAGGCGGCGCACGGTTCGCCGCCCATGTCGGTGCCGCATCTCGACATGCGCGTGGTGGACGGCACGCATTCGGTGCTGTTCGGTCCCTATGCCGGCTTCTCCACCAAGTTCCTAAAGGAAGGCTCGGTGTTCGACCTGTTCCGGTCGATCCGGCTCGGCAATCTCGGCCCGCTGCTCGACGTGGCGGCGCATTCCTTCCGGCTGGAGGAATATCTGGTCGGGCAGGTGGTGCAGACGCCGCACCAGCGCCTGGACACGCTGCGCGCCTTCTATCCCGAGGCGAACGAGGCGGACTGGAAGGAAGCGGTCGCCGGGCAGCGCGTGCAAATCATCAAGCCGGACGGGCATGGCGGCGGCGAGCTGGTGTTCGGCACCGAACTTCTCGGCAACGCGGATAATTCCATCGTCGCTCTGCTGGGCGCGTCGCCCGGCGCGTCCACCGCGGCCTTCATCGCGGTGTCGCTGCTGGAGAAATGCTTCAAGAACAAGCTGACAGAGCAAGCCTGGCTGCCCAGGTTGAAGCAGGTGATCCCAACCTACGGCATCGATCTTCGCACGGACGCGGAAGCCTGCCGGCGCAGCCGCGACGACACGGCGCCCGTGCTGGGCCTGCAGACGGTTTGAGGAGGAACGACATGGCCGGACAAGACGATCACCCGGTGCTGCGGGACATGCCCGTCGGCATCGAAGCGACCGGCATGCGCCGCGAATTCGATTCGATGGGCGAAGTCGAGGTGCCGGCCGACCGATACTGGGGCGCGCAGACGCAGCGCTCGCTCCAGCACTTCTCCATCGGCCGCGACCGGATGCCGGTGGAGCTGTATCGCGCCTACGGGGTGGTGAAGAAGGCCTGCGCGCTGGTGAACCGCGAGATCGGCGGCCTGCCGGGCTGGAAGGCCGACGCCATCATCCGCGCCGCCGACGAGGCCATCGACGGCAAACTCGACGCGCATTTCCCCTTGTTCGTGTGGCAGACCGGGTCCGGCACCCAGAGCAACATGAACATCAACGAGGTGCTGTCCAACCGGGCGATCCAGCTCCTGGGCGGCGAACTCGGCTCGCAGAAGCCGATCGGGCCCAACGACGACGTCAACAAGAGCCAGTCCTCCAACGACAGCTTTCCCGCCGCCATGCATGTGGCCACGGTGGAGCTGATCGACAGCCGCCTGCTGCCGGAACTCGACCGCCTCGCCGCCTGCATCGAGCGGAAGGCGGAAGGCTGGATGGGGGTGGTGAAGACCGGCCGTACCCATCTCCAGGACGCGGTCCCGCTTTCGGTCGGCCAGGAATGGTCCGGCTGGGCGGCGCAGCTACGCGCGGCGCAAAAAGAGATCGAGCGCTCGCGCGAAGGGCTCTACGAGCTGGCCCTGGGCGGCACGGCGGTCGGCACCGGGCTGAACGCGCCGAAGGGTTTCTCCGAACAGGTGGCGAAACAGATCGCGGCGCTGACCGGCAAGCCGTTCGTCACCGCGCCCAACAAGTTCATGGCGCAAGGCTCGCTCGACGCGATGGTGCGCGCCTCGGCCGCCCTGCGCGGCCTGGCCGTGGCGCTGATGAAGATCGCCAACGACATGCGGTGGCTGGCCTCCGGCCCGCGCTGCGGGTTGGGCGAGCTGAAGCTGCCGGACAACGAGCCGGGCTCGTCGATCATGCCGGGCAAGGTGAACCCGACCCAGTGCGAGGCGATCGTGATGATCGCGATCCAGGTGATCGGGGAGGACAACACGGTCGCGTTCGCCGGCAGCCAGGGCAATTTCGAGCTGAACGCGATGCGGCCGATCATCATCAACAACGTGCTGCACGGCGCCACCATCCTGGCAGACGGGATGGAGAAGTTCCGCACCTATTCGGTCGAAGGCACGGAGCTGAACCGCGACGCCATCGATGCCAGCATCGGCCGCTCCCTGATGCTGGTGACCGCGCTAGCGCCGCATATCGGCTACCAGAATGCCGCGCATATCGCCGAAGATGCGGCCGCCACCGGCGACACTCTGCGCGACGCGGCGCTCCGCTCCGGAAAGATCGACGCCGACACGTTCGACCGCATCGTCGTGCCGGCCGACATGATCGGCCACGGCGTGGCGGGGGCCTGATTCTTCTTTTTCTGAAGAAAAAGAAGCAAAAAGACTTCTATCCGTTTGGTTGAGAGTGCGCGGCGAGCGCTGAGCCAAACGGATAGAAGTTCTTTGGTTCTTTCTTTCAAGAAAGAACATTCTCTTACTAACCAGGCAGTATCCTTCCCTGGGCCCGTGCAGTTGCCTCGCGCTCGGCTTCGAGCATGTAATCGCGCGACAGCGGAACCGTCTCCGTCTCCCGCGTGAGCTGAAGCTGAAAGTTCATGTGGCCCTGGCGGCGGAAAGCGAGTTCGGATCCTGCGAGATAGAGCTCGAACATGCGGCAGAAGCGCTCGTCGTAGAGCCCGGCGATCACGTCGCGGTTGGCGGCGAAGCGGCTGCGCCAATGGGCGATCGTCTTGGCGTAGTGCAGACGCAGGATCTCGCAATCGGTGACCCAGAGGCCGGAGCGCTCCACGGCGGCGAAGGTCTCGCTCAGTGCCGGCGAGTAGCCGCCGGGAAAGATGTATTTGTCCAGCCATGCATTGGTGGCGCCCGGCCCGTCGCGACGGCCGATCGAATGCACCAGCGCCACGCCGTCGTCGCGCAGGCAATTGCGGATCGTGCGGAAGTAGCGGTCGAAATGACTGATGCCGACATGCTCGAACATGCCCACCGACACGATGCGGTCATAGCGCGTGGCGACCGAGCGATAGTCCATCAGTTCGAAGCGGACGCGATCCTCCAGCCCGGCGTCGCGCGCACGGGCGCGGGCGGCAGAAAGCTGTTCCGTGGACAGGGTGATGCCGGTGACGCGGGCGCCGTAATCGCGCGCCAGGGTAAGCGCCATGCCGCCCCAGCCGCAGCCAATATCCAGCACATCGAGATCCGGCCTGTCGAGTTTCAGCTTGGACGCGATATGCCGCTTCTTCAGCACCTGCGCTTCTTCGAGCGTCTCGTCGCCGCGTGGGAAATAGGCGCAGGAATATTGCCGGTCGCTGTCGAGGAACAGGCTGTAGAGCCGGCCGTTGAGATTGTAGTGGTGCGCGACATTGCGCCGCGCGCGCGGTGCCGGATTGTACTGGGTCCAGAGCCGCTTGGCCTCGCGCAGACGCGACGCGAGTGCCGCGCCCGGATGACCGCCACGCATGGCCGCGACCATGAAGACGTCCAGAAGATCGTAGAGCGTGCCGTCCGTCAGCACGATCCCGCCATCCATGTAGGCTTCGCCGAAAACGAGACCCGGGTTGAGCAGCAATCCCTTCTCGACCGACGGGTCCGTGAGCGCGATGCCGACGGAGGGCTGGCCCGCGCCGTAGCGGCGCTCGGTTCCGTCGGAGTAGCGGACTTGCAGACTGCCCCACCGGATGAAGCGGCGGAGAACAAGATCGAGCAAGACGTTCACTGCAACCTCCGTGTCAGTCCCTCCGACAGGATGGCGTATCGCGGCAGTGACGGTCAAAAACCGGCCGGAACGAAAAAAGCCCGGAACCTCGCGGTTCCGGGCCTTCCCGACTGTGGCAGAAGCGTGACGCTTCAGACCGTTTCGTCTTCCTCGGTCGTCTCGGCGTCGAACATCGCCTCGGCGTCCTGGTCGTCCTCGTCATCGCCGTCACGGCCGATGCGCTCGCCGCGAGCCTGACGCTCGGCCTCTTCGACGGAACGGGCGACGTTGGCGACCACGCGGATGGTCACTTCCGGATGCAGCACCACGCGGACATCGGCCAGGCCGAGCGTCTTGATCGGATGGGCAAGCTGCACCTGCGAGCGGTCGATGGTCAGACCGCTCTCGGCCGCCGCGGCGGCGATGTCGCGCGGCGACACGGAGCCATACAGGCTGCCGCTATCGCCGGCCTGGCGGATGATGACGACCGTCAGGCCGTTCACGCGCTCGGCGAGACGCTCGGCCTCCTCGCGACGCTTGAGGTTGTTCGCCTCGAGCTGGATGCGCTCGCGCTCGAAACGCTCGCGGTTGTTGGCGTTCGAGCGGATCGCCTTGCCCTGCGGCAGAAGGTAGTTGCGGGCATAACCCGGCTTCACCTTCACGATCTCGCCCATCTGGCCCAGCTTCTCGACGCGCTGGAGCAGGATCACTTCGGTTGCGGACATGGTTCCTGCTCCCTCAGCTCAGGATGTAGGGGAGCAGCGCCAGGAAGCGGGCGCGCTTGATGGCGTTGGCCAGCTCGCGCTGCTTCTTCGCGGACACCGCGGTGATGCGGCTCGGCACGATCTTGCCGCGCTCGCTCAGGAAGCGGCTCAGCAGGCGCACGTCCTTGTAGTCGATCTTCGGCGCGTTCGGGCCGGAGAACGGGCAGGACTTGCGGCGACGGTAGAACGGGCGGCGGGCGCCCACGGCGGTGCGACGGCCGGCCGGGCCGGTTTCTTCGCCGGCACCCTGGTTGTTCTGACTCTGCGACATGGGTGCTTACTCCGCCTCGGCCATCTCACGGCCACCGCGCGGCGCGCGGTCGCCATCCTCGCCACGGGCGCGGAACTCCTCGCGATCGTCGTAGCCGCGCTTGCGGCCGCTATCGAAGCGACCGGCCGGCTTCGGACCACGGAAACCGCGCTCACGATCGTCGCCCTTGCGGCTCAGGATCGCGGACGGCGCCTCGTCGATCGCCTCGACGCGCAGCGTCAGGAAGCGCAGCACGTCCTCGTTCAGGCCCAGCTGGCGCTCCATCTCGGCGATGGAGGACGGCTTGGCGTCGAGGCCGAGCAGCAGGTAATGGCCCTTGCGGTTCTTCTTGATGCGGTAGGCGAGGCTGCGAAGGCCCCAATATTCCCGCTTCTTCACCGAACCACCGTCGTTCTCGACCAGAACGGAGATGTTGTCGGCGATCAGGTCGACCTGAGCCTGGGTGATGTCGTTACGTGCGATCAGCACGCTTTCATACAGTGGCATGGGTTCTCCCTTCGGATGGTTCAACCCGGCCGTTCCTGGAGAATTCCGGAGTGCGGCGCCGTGCATGACGGCATGGGTATAGCCGGGGCGATGCCACTCGCTCCGGCAGGGAAGGACGCGCGTAAAGCACGATGCGGCCGGTCCGCGCAAGGGAAATCGGGCCTCCTCCGAATCCTCTCGCCCCCGGGTGACAGTCGGCCGGGCGCCCGCATCCGCCTGGCGGCCATCCGAGCGGTCAGGCAGGATCGCCGCAAAGACGATCGAGCCGGACCATAGCCCCATGCAACGCGATACGCTTCGGATCATGCTTCCGGCGGCCATGGCCGTGTGGTGCGCGGCCACACTCCCGGCGAAGGCGGCCGATCCGGTTCGGATCGGGCTGAAGGTTCTGGGCGACACTCCGGTCACGGCCCCACTCCGCTCCTGCCTGGAAGCCGCCCTCTCGCACCATCCCGGCTATGTCCTCGCCGATCGGTTGCCGACGGTTGAGCTCGACGTCGTTGCCAACGTGGACGTGGACGACACCGTCAACCGGGCGGGCGTTTCGCTCGCCGTCGCCTTCGTGAGCCATGCGAGCGCGATCACCCTGGCGAAAGCCCTGCTGGGCGGCGACCAGCCGACCACGAACCCGGACATTCGCGCTGCCATGCTGGACTTGTTCACCTCGGGCGGCAGTCTGGAGCGATTGAACGTAGGACATCTGAGCAATGCAGACGGGCACAACGTGGTGAGCGCCTGCGGCAAGATCGCCCGGGAGACCTTCGCGAAGTTCCCCTCCGCCGGCTGAGCAGGCCGGCATCCCATCCTGCCGAACCGGACGGCTTCTGCCCGTGGCTACCGTTCCCGCTGCGGGTCGAAGCCGGCGAATTCGGCCGCCCCGGCGAAGCTCGCCTGCGTGCCGGAGCGCGTCACCGAAAGAGCGGCATAGCGAGTCGCCTCCCTCAGCGCCGGGCGCAGCGCGAGACCGCCCATGAAATGCGCCGCGAACGCGCCGATGAAGGCGTCACCGGCGCCGCTGGTGTCACGGGCCTGCACCCGGACCGGCGGCAGATGCTCGACGCCGTCCGGGGTGACCAGCAGCGCGCCGTCGCCGCCCAGCGTCACCACCACCGTGCCCATGCCGCGCGCGAGCAGAAGCTGCGCCGCTTCGGTCGCCTGCTCCACCGTTTCGGTCTCCCGCCCGGTCAGCAGCGCCAGCTCGGTCTGGTTCGGCATGAAGAACGCCACGTCCTTCACCCGGTCGAGATCCAGATCGGGATTGGCCGGAGCCGGGTTCAGCAGCACGGAAATGCCCTCCCGGCGGGCCCAGTCGATGGTGTGGTAGACCGTCTCGAGCGGCACTTCGAGCTGCAGCACGATCAGGCCGCATCGGGCCAGGTCGGACGACGCCGCATCCACGTCGGCCGGCGACAGATGATCGTTGGCGCCCTTCACGATCAGGATCGCGTTCTCGCCGTTCGGATCGATGAAGATCGGCGCGACGCCGTTCGCGGCACCCGGCGCCGTCCGCACATGGCGCACATCCACGCCGTTGCGTTCCAGATTGTTCTTCACATCGCCGCCGAACAGGTCGTCGCCGACGCGCGTGACCATCATCACAGAGGCGCCCAGCCTGGCCGCCGCCACCGCCTGGTTGGCGCCCTTGCCGCCGAAGCCCATGGCGAAGCCCGGCGCTTCCAGCGTTTCGCCCCAGGCCGGCATGCGTCCGATCGTGGTCACCAGATCGACCATGTTGCTGCCGACCACGCCGATCATTCCGGACATGCTTCCGCTCCCCTTTCCGCCCGCGACGCGATCGCCGCTTCCGCTCTCCCCGCCGCCTCCGCATCGAGAAAGCCGATCTCGACCGCGAACCGCGCGTCCTCGCCCGGCGGCAGGAAGCGAACATTTCCCTTGGCCAGTTCGGCCTCGTAGCCTTCCGGCTCGCAGGTGGACGGCAGCGCGATCGCCGCCACCGCCGCGTCACCGTCGCGCATCAGCCAGCGCACGCAATGCGGAAACATCTCCGGCCGGTGCGACAGGCTGAACGCCCACCCCTCCGGCGACCGCAGCAACTGCGTCGTCCGCCCGGCCTCGTCCGTCCGCAGGCCGGACAGGTAGAACACCTGCTCCGGCTCGAAGGCCGAGGAATCGGACAGGGTCCGGCTCAGCGACGGTTCGGCGCCGAACGCCTCGATCCGGGCCAGATAGGCCGGGTTCGGCTCGACATGGCGCGGTACGGCGCGACGCACCCGCACATGCGCCGGCGTCCACGGCGCCGGCTGCACGATGCGCCCGTTCTCGACGAAACCCGGATTGACGTGGGCCATGTACATCAGCGGCATCGGGCGCGCGGAGCGATTACGCACCGACATCGCGAACGCGAAGCACGTGGCGTCCGCGCCCAGCGTCACGCTCGGGCGTGCCGCGTAGGCCGGACCGAAACCCTCTGTATGAACCCGCTCGCCGACCAGGCGCAGCGCGATCCCGTCCGGCCCGTCGAGAATCTCGATCGCAGCATCGTTCATCGCGGCGCAGGGAAACTCGCCATGCGCCGCGTGATCGTCGCGCGGACCCGGAACGCCGTTGCGCAGCAGCCCGCTATGGAAGGCGAGGCAGCCATAGGTCTCGCCGATCGTCCGTGCGCCCGCCACCGGCTCGTCGAACAAGGAACGCATGCCGAGACGCACCCCGTCGAACGATGCGTCCCAGACCATCTGCCCCATCCAGGGCAGCACCGTCACGCTGCCGCGCGGATTGCTCAGGATGAGGCCGCGCACGCCGCCGGGATAGCGGAACAGGCTGGCGGCGAGCGCGCCGGCCCGCAGCACCAGGCCGTCCGGCGCGTCCGGCCGCAATGGCACAGACGCCCGCACGCTCGCGTCGTCCGCCTCAGCCACGACGGGTCCGCAGCGCATTCAGCGCGATGGAGAGCAGCAGGAACGCGCCCCAGATGAAATCCACCAGGAAGTTGCTGAACCGCATGATCTGCAGTCCGGAGGACAGCAGCATCAGCGCGATCAGCGCCAGGACGATGCCGGGCACGGAACCGCGCCCGCCGGCGGGATTGGTGCCACCCAGCACCGCGATCAGCACCGCCTGCAACAGGTAGGAGACGCCGTAATCCGATTTGGCGGCATTGGTGCGCCCGCTGAGGATGATGCCGGACAGGCTCGCCAGAACGCCGCTCAGCACATAGGACAGCCACACCGTCCGCACCGTGCGCAGACCCGCGAACCGCGCCGCGCGCGCCGAGGTGCCGATCAGCTTCAGGCCGACGCCGAACGATGTGCGCGCCAGGATCAGCCACACGGCCCCGGCCGCCAGCAGGAACACCAGCGCCGGAACCGCGACGCCGCCCAGCGTCCCGTTGCCGATCGCGCCCCAGCTCCTGGGGAAGCCGACGATCGCCGGACCGCCGGTCAGCACCAGGGCGATGCCGGTGAAGATCTGCCCGGTGCCGATGGTGGCCAGGATCGGCGTGATCTTCGCCTTCGCCACCAGCGCCCCGTTCAACGCACCGCCCAGCAGCCCGATGCCCAGCGCGATCAGCACGCCGACCAGCACCGGCCCCGCCGCCAGCCCGGCCAGCCCCGGCCCGTGCGCGCCGCCGACGGCATGAAAGAACATGCCGGCGAGGATGCCGGCCAGATTGGCGATGCCGATCACCGACAGGTCGATGCCGCCGGTGAGCATCGTCACCATCATCGCCACCGCCAGCAGCCCGAGTTCCGGCGCCACGAAGGTGATGGACTCGAACACGTAGGGGCGCAGGAAACGGCGCGGCTCCAGGAAGCTCATGCCCGCGAACACCAGCACGGTCAGCAGCAGGAGCTGCGCGATGGCGGGGTCGATCCGGCGCAGACGGGAAGCGAGCGCGCTCATGACCCCACTCCCCGTCCCGCACCGCGCTGTCGCCGCTGGTCGCGCCAGGCGGTGATGCCGGCCGCGCCGACCACGACCAGTCCCACCACGACACGCTGCCAGGTGGTATCGATATGCATGATGATCAGGCTGTTGGTGAGCAGCACGAAGGTGAACACGCCGAGCATGGTGCCCGCCACAGAGCCGCGCCCGCCGAAGATGCTGGCGCCGCCCAGGACGACGGCGGCGATCACGTCGATCTCCGAACCGGCCATGTCGCGCGGGTTCGCCACCCAGATCATCGAGCCGTGCAGCAGGCCGGCGAAGCCGGCGAGCGCGCCGGCCAGGCCGTAGATCAGCAGCCGCGTGTTGCGGACGGAGAACCCGGCCCGGAGCGCCGGCTCCTCGCCGCCGCCCAGCGCGTAGATGCCGCGCCCGGCGAGCGTATGCCGCAGCAGCAGATGCACGCCCGCCGCGATCAGCAGATAGACCAGCACCATCGCCGACAGCCCGACATGCCCGTCGCCGCTGCCGATGGTCAAAAGCTGCGTGTTGGCGAAGGCGATCAGACGTTGCGGCATCTCGTCGATATTGATCTGGCTGGCGCTGACGCCGCCCAGAAGCAGCCCGCGCACGGCGGTACCCGTCCCCAGGGTGACGATCAGCGGGATCATGCGCAGGCCATGGACGAAGACGGCGTTCAACAGGCCGAGCCCAAGACCGATCAGGGTCGCCACGACGAAGGGCAGCACCACGCCGTCATAGCCGACCGCGATCATGCCCTTGATGGTCAGATACATGGCGGCGATGGCGAAGGCGGGAAACGACACGTCGATGCCGCCCGACAGCATCACCAGCAGCACGCCCAGCGCCAGGATTCCGGTGACCACGTTCGCGCGCAAAAGGCTGAACAGATTGGCCGGCTCCCAGAAGGCCGGGTTCACCGCGCCGATCACCAGCATCAGCCCGAGCGCCAGCGCCGCCACCGCCCATTCCGGCTGGCGCGACAGGAGCGCGCGCAGGCCGGATCGCGGCGTACGGGCGGGGATCGCGGCGGCGCTCACGACAGGCCCCGCAGGCGCTCGGACAACAGAGCCTCGCGCTCGGCCGGCGGCAGTCCGGACGGCAGCGCGCCGCGCAGCCGGCCGCGATGCATCAGCAGGATCCGGTTGCAGTTCGCGCACAGCTCCGGAATGTCGTCGGAGATCATGATCACACCCAAACCCTTCTCCACCGCCAACTGGCGGATGGCGCGGTGGATTCCCGCCTTGGAGCCGACATCGACGCCCACGGTCGGCCCGTTCAGGATCAGCAGACGCGGATTGCGCAGCAGCCAGCGCCCGATCAGCACGCGCTGCTGGTTGCCGCCGGACAGCTGCATCACCGGCCGCTCGCCCGTGGGCGTGGCGACGGTCATCGCCCGGATGGTGTCGGCGGCGACGCGATCCGCCTCCCGCCCGCGCAGCAGCCCCCAGCGCGACAACGCCGGCAGCGACGCCGCGACGATGTTGCGATTGATGGTTTCCGGCAGGAACAACCCTTCGGTGAGCCGGTCCTCCGGCACATAGGCGATGCCGGCCTCAGTCGCGCGCCGCACGGCATCCAGACGCACCGTCTCGCCATCGACCCTGATCTCGCCTGCATAATTCGGGCGCATGCCGAACAGCGCCAGCGCCAGTTCGGTGCGTCCCGAACCCAGCAGCCCGGCGATGCCGACGATCTCGCCGGCGCCGACCGCGAACGACACGTCGTCCAGCTCGCCCGCAACGGACAACCCGCTCACGGCCAGGCGCGGCACCGCGTCCGCGGCGAGAGCGGGACCCTCGAACGCCACCTCGTCGAGTTCGGCGCCGGTCATCGCCCGCGTGATCGCGGCCTCGTCGAACTGGCGGATCGGCCCTTCGGCCACCACCCGGCCCGACCGCAGAACGGTAAGACGCTCGGATATGTCCAGCATCTCGCGCATCTTGTGGCTGACGAACAGGACGGCGATGCCGCGCGCCTGGATCTCGCGCACCACGCCGAACAGCACCTCGACCTCGCGGCCGGTCAGCGCCGTGGTCGGCTCGTCCATGATCAGCAGACGCGGCTGCGCCATCAGCGCCCGGGCGATCGCGACCAGCTGCTTGCCGGCGGTGGGCAGCATCTCGACGGTGGTGTCGAGATCGAGCGCCACGCCAAGCTGGCGCACCGCTTCCTCCGCATGCGCGCGCATGCGCCGCCAGGACACCACCCGGCGGCCTTCCCGCAATTCGGCGCCGATCGACAGGTTCTCCGCCACCGTCAGGTTCGGGAACAAGGAGAAATCCTGGTAGATCACCTGGATGCCGAGCGCGATCGCGCGTCTCGGATCGAGCGCCGGCTCCTCCTTGCCGTCCACCAGCACCGTGCCGCCGTCGATCCGGTTGACGCCGGACATCACCTTGATGAGCGTCGACTTGCCGGAGCCGTTCTCCCCGGCCAGGCAATGGATCTCGCCCGGCCGGATCGACAGAGATACGCCGCCCAGCGCCTTCACCCCGGCGAACTGCTTGGAAATCTCCCGCAGTTCGACCAGCGCCGCTTCAGCCATGGTGCGCGGCTCAGAAGTTGTACTGGTTCATGTTGGCCTTGGTGACGCCGACCCAGCCCTTGCCGTAGAGCACGTTCTTGCGTCCGGCTGCGCCCAGTTGCAGGGATTCGTAGCCGTGCAGGCCAAGATCGAGCCCGGGCGCGATCGACTTCTTGGCCAGCGCCATCACCGCCAGGATGTTCATCGCGTAGCCGGCGATCGCCGGATCCCAGAACTGGATGTACTCGATGTCGCCATCCTTCAGATACTGGCCGGCAACCGAGACCAGACCGGTCCCGGCGAAGAATAGCTTGCCCTTCAGGCCGCGCTCGGCGATCAGCCGGCCCGCACCGGCCGAGGTCGGCATCGGCGCGCCGAGAATGCCGCGCAGAGCCGGGTAGGTGGTGAGCACTTCCTTGAGCTTGTTGTAGTCGGTGGTGGCATCGTCGTTGGTTTCGATGCGCTGCGTCACCTGGAACATCTTGGGGAAATGCTCCTTCTGATACGCGACGCCGCCATCGATCCATTCGTTCTGCGACGTCGCGGTCAGGGACCCGACGGTGGCGACATAACCGCCCTCGCCGCCCATCTGCTGACCCAGATTCTCCATCAGCTTGGCGCCGTAGGCGTGGTTGTCGAACGCCTCCACATCCCAGTCGGTGTTCTGCAGGTTGGACGCCTCGTGCGAGATCACCACGATCCCCTGCGAACGCGCCTTCTGCAGCACAGGCTCCACCGCCTCGACCGAGAACGGAACGATGCAGATCGCATCGACGCCTTGCGCGATCAGGCTCTCGACGATCTGCACCTGAGCGGCGGCGTCGGCCTGGCTCGGCCCGACCATCCAGACGTCATGGCCCTGATCGGCGCCGAACTGCTTCACGCCCACGCGCATCCGGTCGAACCAGGCGATGCCGTCGACCTTCACCACGGTGGCGATGGTGTATTTCTTGGTGGCCTTGGCCGAAATGTCTTTCGGCACGCCGGCAACGTTCACCGCTTCCGCTGCGGCGGCCTCGGCCCGGCTGCCGCACAGCAAGGCGGTCGCTGCAGCCGAGGCCAGCAGAGAGAATTGGCGTCTGTTGATCATGGTCCCGTTTCCTTCCCCGTTCCGGCCGCCGGCTGGTTGATCCGCCGCGCTTCGCCGTTTGCCCTATCGGGCTTTTGTTTCCTGTCCAGCCTACTCCGGTGCGCGATTCCCGGAACCCTTCAATCGTCAGTACGCGCCGGTCGCCTCCCCGCCGGACACGATGGCGATGCCGGATGACGTGCCGATGCGGTTGGCCCCAGCCGCGATCATCCGCAGCGCCGCGTCGCGCGTGCGCACGCCGCCGGACGCCTTGACGCCCAGATCGGGCCCGACGACTTCGCGCATCAGCGCCACATCCTCGACCGTCGCACCGCTGGTGGAGAAGCCCGTGGATGTCTTGACGAAATCGGCGCCCTCCTCGGCCGAGATGCGACAGGCGGCGCGCTTCTGCTCGTCGTCGAGCAGGCAGGTCTCGATGATCACCTTCAGCACGCGGCCGGAACAGGCCGCACGCACGGCGGCGATGTCGGCCCGAACGCGATCGAGATCGCCGTCCTTCAGCGCGCCGATATTGAGAACCATGTCGATCTCGGCGGCACCATTGCGCACAGCGTCCTCGGTCTCGGCCGCCTTGGCCGCGGCGGTCATCGCGCCCAGCGGAAAGCCCACGACCACGCAGACCCGAACGTCGCTGCCGGCCAGGGCCGCGGCGACGGCGGCGGCATGCGTGCCGTTGACGCAGACCGAGCGGAAACCGTGCGTCCGCGCTTCCTGGCAGAACCGCTCCACCTCCTCGGCACGCGCGTCCGGCTTCAGCACGGTGTGGTCGATCATCGCGGCGAGCTTGACGGTATCCATCGAACGTTCAGCCTCCCAGGCCAGCCTGCCCCTCTTTGAAGGGGGTCGTGATTTTGTGACTTATTTCACATCTGTTAGACTGGCAACATGCGAAGCGACAGGTGAGCGCAATTTGATGGTCAAACAGGCGACAGCCGAGCCGGGCGCCATCCCGGCGCGGCGCGCAGCGCGACTGGAACGGTTGCGGATACTGGCCGGTCGCGACGGACCGGTCCGGCTCGAGGATGCCGCGCGGATGCTCGACGTTTCGGCGATGACCCTCCGGCGCGATCTTGCCGCCGACGGCACGGGTTTGTCCCTGTTCGGCGGCACCATCGTCGCCGGCGAGCGGATGCGGCGCGGCGCCTATTCCCTGGCAGGCCAGCGCCGCTCCCATCACGACGCGAAGCTGGAGGCCGGCCGGCACGCCGCCGCCCTGGTGCGTCCCGGCGACACCGTGTTCGTGGATTGCGGCACCACCCTGCCGCATCTGGTGGCGTCGCTGCCGCCCGAACTCGACGTCACCATCGTCTGCTATGCGCTGAACATCGCCGCCGCGGCCGCGCGCCTGCCCCGCGCGCAGCTTTTCCTGCTGGGCGGCCTATTCCACCCGGCCTCTGCCACCTTCCTGTCGGAAACCGCCCTGCGCGACCTCTCCCGCCTCGGCATCACCCGCGCCTTCCTGTCGGCGGGCGGGCTGGACCCGGTGCAGGGCGTCACCTGCTCGAATTTCAACGAGGTGCCGGTGAAACGGGCGGTGCTGGACCTGGCGGCGGAGGCGGTGCTGGTGATCGACGAAAGCAAGCGCGGCGCGGTGAAACCGGCTCGCTTCGCGCCGGTGGACGCCTTCACCGCGATCGTGACCGAACGTGGGATCAGCGCGCCCGAGATGCCCTGATTCGTCGGGTCAGCACATCGACAGCGGCAACTATCAGGCAGCAGGGAGGGCTGGCGACAAGCAGACCCCGATTGCGGCAGGTATGGTCAGTTCGTCGCCGGCTTCGTCGCCAGCATCATGCTGCCGGCCCGTCTCGGCTGCTTCCGTCAGACCCGAATGTAATGCCTTTTGGCGAAATCGATGGCAGTAGATACGGCATCGAGACCGTCGCCTTCCCCCTGCTTCATCTCGATCACCAGCCAGCCCGCATAGCCGGACTCGTTCAGCGCACGCCCGGCCGCCTCGTGATCGAGCTTCGGCGAGACGAACGGACCGAGCTCGGGTTCGGCCATGTGGTAATGCGCGAGCCCCGGCATCGCCGACGCGATCGCCGCGACCGGATCGTCTCCCGCCAGGGCCACACAGGCCGTATCCAGATGCGGGCGGATATTGGGGTGGTCGGTCAGCGCCACCAGCGCCAGCATGTCGCGCGCATGGTTGAGGAAATCGGCGCCATAGACCGGCGGCACCGGCTCCATGCCGAAAGAGAGTCCGCCCGCGGCGGCGAGGTCGCCCAGGACGCGCAGACGCTCCGCTGCCAGCTGCATGGCATCGTCCACCGGGAGCGCGCCGCGCAGGCGCGATTTCGGCGCGCCGAACACGGCGACGCCCGCCCCCAGCGCGTCGGCAATCCCGGCCAGCGTCCGGGTATGTTCGCACATGGCGTCGAACCCGGCCGCGTCGCCCAGCAGCGACGCCTCGGGCTTGCCGAAAAACACCGCCTGCAGAGAGCTGGTCTTCAGACCCGCCGCGTCGGCCCTGGCGCGGAACTGTGCCAGACGCTCGCCGGACAGCTCGTCCCACGGCGCGATCTTGGTGGGTGCGACCTCGACGCCCTGCGCGCCACGCTCGGCAAGCAAAGCGAGAGCACGATCCTCCGCTTCGGCCGGCCATGCCAGATTGGAAACGCCGAGACGCAGGCTCATGCCGGCCGCTCTGCGTCGATGAAGCGGCCCATCGCTGCCAGCACACCTTCGCGGTCGAGAACATAGCCGTTCGTGCCGCCGAACTCGGCATCGTGGATCGTGCGCATGTCGTAGCGCGCCACCGGCGCCGCCTCCGCGCCCATCACGCTCTCCGGGAAGAAGCGCGCGCGGATCTCTTCCATCGACAACGGCTCGGTGGCGAGGTTCACCACGCCCAGCGTCCGTTCGCGCGCCAGATCGATATCGTCCGCCATGCGCTCCAGCGGATACCACTGGAACACGCTGTCCGGGTTGATCATGTGGATGCGGTTGTCGTGCATCAGATCGTAGATCGCGTTCTTCTTCAGCCCGGTTCCGAACAAAGCCGGCAGACGCAGAATCTGATGATTGGGGAAGCGGTCCGAGACCCAGCGCTCGAGCATGGCACGGTTGGCGCCATAGGCGTGCAGACCTTCGAGCTCCGGCTGATCGGCCTCGGTGACGCCGATCGGGTTGCCGTAGACGTCGATCGTCGAGATCAACGTGAAGTTTTTGGCGGTGATGGTGGAGAGATGGCCGATCAGGTTCTCGATCTTGGCCAGATCCTCGGCGGGATTCTGGTTCGCCCACCATTTCACCGCCGACACGCCGGCGCACACCACGTCCTCGAAATGTCCGCCATCGATCTGCGGGATCGAGGTGGAATTGAAGCAGTGATCGAAGCTGCGCTGCCGGACGAGATTCGAACCGACGAAGCCGGTATGGCCGATAAGCGCGCGTCCGGTCACAGGCTGGCTCCCACCGGGGCGACCTGCCCCTGTTCCCTTGTTTGCTGGGTACGGGTGACGATATCGCGACGCAGCGGGCTCGCCAGCGGCGAGAAGGCGCGCTCCCGGCTGCTTTCGACGAAGGCCAGGATGCGTTCCATCGCGAAGAAGATGGTGTCGATCTTGCCCGACATCACCGAGAAGATCCGCCCGCGCCGGAACACGGAGCAGGAGCGGTCGTCGAAATTGCCGACCGGCTTGGTCTTGATGGCGAGCTGCGGGCCAACGAAGCGGAAGCTTTCCTTGAAGCTCGGCAGGTAGCGCATCACCTGCTCCTCCATCGCCGCGACCTTGGCGCGCACCAGGTCCTGGGACACGCCGTCGCGGATCCTCCTGGCTTCTTCTGGATCGTGCACGCGCCCGAGCGGCGTGTGCGGCACGGATGACAGCGTGTAGATGTTGGGATCCTCGGTCGGATAGACCGAGCAGAGCGGGCCGTCCACGAACGTCACCGCCGGATGCGCGTGATCGGTCTCGTAGTAGAGCAGCATGGTCGGTTCGTAGAAGAACGGCATCGGCATGCCGAGCTGCTGACCCCAGCTCGCATCGACCAGCAGATCGTACGGCTCGCCTTCCACCATGACATGATCGCCGGTTTCCTCGATCGACGTCACGCGATGGTTGAGCACGAGGCTGTCGCCGAGCAGCTCGCGAAAGAAGCGGCGCGCATGCTCGATCAGCAGCACGCGCTCGCCCGTCAGCATCAGCCCGGCAATCTCGCGGATCGGCACCGAGGTTTCCGTCTGCTCGCGGAACTCGATGCCGGTGGACGTCATGATGAGACGGTAGGTGGCGAAGTCGATCAGGCTCTCGGCCTTGGGAACCGCGTAGATGTTCTCGGGTATCTCGCGGCTGAGATTCGGGTAGCGCTCCATGAAGCGATTGAACCCGTCGCGCGACTGCACCCTGGTGCCGTGATGGCGCGGATAGTGGAAGCCCAGATGCAGGCGAAACTGATTATTGCCCGACGCCTCATGCAACGGGCGATGATGCTGCTCGAACACGCGCACGTCGAAGCCGAGCGATTTGAGCGAACTGCCGAGATGGCAGCCGTACCAGCCCGCGCCGATGATCGCCACTCTCGAAACCATGCTCGTCACCCTCTTTTCGGCGCCGAGCCTAGCCGGAAAACACCGCCCCGGACCAGCCCGTCATGGGCGCGGAACGTTATCGATGTGAAAGTGGAAAATCTGCATCATCTGCGTGGGCGTCGCGACGCCGTTTCGGACGGCCGGCCTGAAATGCCAGCCCGAGACCGCCTTGACCGCCGTGCTGTCCAGGTCCGGGTAGCCTGAACTCACCGCCACATCCACGCCGGAGACGCTGCCATCGGCGGCGATCCGCACCAGCATCTGCACCGATCCCTGTTCGCCGCGCCGGCCGGCCCCGCGCGGATAGGCCGGCATCTTGTTGGTCTTCTTGTCCGGCGACGCCGGAATGATGCTGGGATCGTCCTGTCGCCCGTAACCGAAATTGTCGGTCGGATCGAGATCGATATCGGGTTCGGCCTGCTTCGCAGGCTGTGGCGCGGCCGGTGCCTTGGCGCTGTCCTCCGCCGTCTCCGGCGCATCGGGCGGGGTGGTCTCGGTCGGGGGCGCCGGCTGCGGCGGCACATCCGCCGTCTCCGGCGGACCGCTCCTGGCCGGCTGCTGCGCCGGATCGGGCGCGGGCGGAACTGGCGTGCTGGGCGGGGTCGGCTTGGCGCCGCCGGAATAGCGCTTGTCGTCCTCCACCAGCTCCAGGGTCACCGGGTTATCCGCAGGCGGGGGCGACAGCGCGGCGGATTTGCGGCCCAGGCGCTGACCGGCGACGAGTCCCGCCACCACCAGCACATGCACGACGATCGCGATCGCCGCCGCAATCAGGAAAATCTCCCGACGTCCGCGCCCGCTCCAGCCGCGAGACGGCACGAACAGACGCACGCGTGCCGCCGCACGGATCGCAGGGCCACCCGCCACGCCAGGTGGCGCCGGCCGGCCAGAGGACGTCATGGCGGGCGCCGGGGAAGGCGTTGTGGAAGGCGTCGCGGACAGCGCGCCGGATCGCGGCGGAACCGGCACGCGCTCCACCGTCAGACCCGAAGCCGGTCCGGAATGCGCAGGCCCAGCCGGTCCGGAATGTCCCAGATCTCGCGCACCGTCCGCAGCTTCACAAAGCCCGCGCGCAGATAGGTCGGCAGGGCGCGCGGATGATCGGCGGTGCAGGTGTTGACCCGCACGGACCCGTTGCGGCTGGCGAGACGCGCCACCCGCATCGCCTCCAGCAGCAGGGGAAAGCCGATGCCGGTGCCGATCGCGTGTGGCAGAAGCCCGAAATAGGCCAGGTTCACGTCCGCGCCGGTCCGTGCATCGAGCTCGAAGAATCCGGCCGGCTCGCCCTTTTGCATGGCGACGAACAGGCCGATCTGCGGATCGCGCATCAGCGACGCGATCTCCTCGTCGGTGGAGATGCGACGCAGCCACCAGCAATAATCGGCGCCGACCGTGTCATAGAGGTAACGATAGAACGACACCGACGGCTGCTCGACCCGCAGCACCGCCACGTCGGACGACAGCATGGGGGCGGCCGGCACGGCCACACCCGGGTCGAGGCGCAGAAAGGTCACGTCCACCCCGATCCGGGTGGTTCCGGCGGGCACGGCGACGGACCGCTCAATCGTCCAGGAAGGAGCGCAGCTTCCGCGACCGGCTCGGGTGCTTGAGCTTGCGCAGCGCCTTGGCCTCGATCTGGCGGATACGCTCGCGGGTCACGTTGAACTGCTGACCGACCTCCTCGAGCGTGTGATCGGTGTTCATGCCGATGCCGAAGCGCATGCGCAGCACGCGCTCCTCGCGCGGCGTGAGCGAGCTCAGCACACGCGTGGTCGCTTCGCGCAGATTGGTCTGGATCGCGGCGTCCAGCGGGATCACCGCCGTCTTGTCCTCGATGAAGTCGCCGAGATGGCTGTCTTCCTCGTCGCCGATCGGCGTTTCGAGGGAGATCGGCTCCTTGGCGATCTTCAGCACCTTGCGGACCTTCTCGAGCGGCATGCCGAGCTTCTCGGCCAGCTCCTCGGGCGCGGGCTCGCGGCCGATCTCGTGCAGCATCTGGCGCGAGGTGCGTACCAGCTTGTTGATCGTCTCGATCATGTGCACGGGAATACGGATCGTGCGGGCCTGATCCGCGATCGAGCGGGTGATCGCCTGACGGATCCACCAGGTCGCATAGGTCGAGAACTTGTAGCCGCGGCGATACTCGAACTTATCCACCGCCTTCATCAGGCCGATATTGCCCTCCTGGATCAGATCCAGGAATTGCAGGCCGCGATTGGTGTATTTCTTGGCGATCGAAATCACGAGGCGGAGGTTGGCCTCGATCATCTCCTTCTTGGCGCGCGCGGAATCGCGCTCGCCGCGCGACACGGTGGCGTAGACGCGCCGGAATTCCTCGATCGGCAGCCCGGTCTCGGTCGCCACCTGGGCCACCTTGCCGCGCAGCTCCTGGACCTCGGCCGAATGGCGGGCGACGAAATTCTTCCACGCCTTGCCCGGCAGGGCCGCCATGGAGTCGAGCCAGTTCGGGTCCATCTCGCGACCGCGATATTTGAGCAGGAAGTCGTCGCGGCTGACCTTGGCGCTCTCGGCATAGCGCAGCATCCGCCCCTCGAGCCCGTTCAGCGCCTGGCTGATCTGCTTGAGCTGGGTGACCAGCTCCTCGATGCGATTGTTGTGCAGGTGGACCGTCTCCACCTTCGCCACCAGCTCGTCGCGCAGCTTCTCGTAGCTCTTCTCCGACCGGTCGGACATCTCCTCGCCGGCGGTCATGTTCTCGATGCGCTTGGCCTGGACCTTGTGCAGCTTCTTGTAGAGGCTCTCGATCTCCTCGAACTGCTGCAGCACTTCGGGCTTCAGCTTTTCTTCCAGCGCGCTGAGCGACAGGCCTGCACCCTCGCCTTCCTCCGCATCGTCGTCGCCCGGCGTCTCGAACGACGCCTCGGCCGGCACGGCACCCTCCTCGGGCAGCTCATCGGCGTTGTTGCCGGCCTGGGTCGCTTCGAGGTCGATGATGTCGCGCAGCAGCATCTGGCCGACCTTGAGGCGGTCGTGCCAGGAAATGATGGCGCGGAAGGTCAGCGGGCTTTCGCACAGTCCGCCGATCATCTCGTCGCGGCCGGCCTCGATGCGCTTGGCGATGGCGATCTCGCCCTCGCGGCTGAGAAGCTCGACCGAGCCCATCTCGCGCAGATACATGCGCACCGGATCGTCGGTGCGGCCCAGATTCTCCGCGTCCACATTGCCGGCCGGCGTCTCGCCGTCCTCGGACTCGGCCTTCTTGTCTTCTTCTTCCTCGCGGTTGGCCTCGGTCTCCTCGTTGTCCTCGTTCTCGACCACCTGGATGCCCATCTCGGACAGCACCGCCATCACGTCCTCGATCTGCTCGGAGGACATCTGGTCGGGCGGGAGAACCGCGTTCAACTCGTCGAAGGTGATGTAGCCACGCTCGCGTCCGCGCGCGATCAGGCGCTTGACCGAAGCCGACTGGGTGTCGAGCAGGGTGCTGTCGGCGTCCTGCTCGCCTGCCGTCGCTTCCGTGGTCGCCGCCGTCTTCGTCGCCATGCTCAACTCAACTCCAGCCCCAACGGGGCGCTATCCACCAGCCCGCGAGGGGCTCCGACCCTCTTGGATGAGGGTTTTCTACTCGTCGTCCGACTGCTCGCCGCGCATCACAGCAGCCTGCGCCGTCTTAAGCAGGATCAACTGCTTCTGCACCTCGGGCGCCCAGTGCTCCGCCAGCCGGCGCTCCGCCGCCATGATCTGCTCGCGCAGGCTGGGGGCGTTCAGATGCCCGAAAAATTCCCACCAGGCCTCCTCGGCTTCGGCCGGCATGGACCCGGCCGACGCCGCCCGTGCCAGCGGCAAAGGACTCGGCGCCAACACCATCTCCATTTCAGACGATAATGCGGTCGAGTGCAGGTGGGCTATCAGGCTTGCCGAGTCAAGTGGAGGTGATCGACCAGCGCCGCCTTCACCGGCTTCGCTCTGCCGATGTTCCTGCTCGTCCGCCCAGTCCAGCATCGCCGCGCGCAGGCGCGCCAGCCCGTCCGGCAGGGCGATCTGGCAGAAGGCCTGCTCCACGTCGCGCAGCAATTCCGGGTGACGCAGCAGGATCGCCACCAGCATCCGCTTGCGCTCCTCCGCCGCCGCGTCCGCGGCTGGCAGAATACGCGCCGATGGCATCGGCAGCCGGTTCCGCTGCGCCCCGTTCCTGCCGCGCCAGGTCGAGAATGCCTCGCGGAACTGCCCGCGCAGGGTCTCGCGATATTCCGCCGCCAGACCCTTGTGGCCGATGCGCCCGGCCGCTTCCATCAGACGGCTCATCAGCGCGGCGCGCTGTTCCGGCCCGGGATCGCGCACCCCTTCGGACAGGAGCCCGAACAGAACCCCGCCCAGAGGGCGTGCCGCCTCGATCGCCGACGCCATCGCCCGCGCGCCCTGCTTGCGCACCAGACTGTCCGGATCCTCGCCCTCGGGCAGCGTCATGAAGCGCAGGGTCCGGTCCGGATCGAGCATCGGCAAGGCCACCTCGGCTGCCTTGCGCGCGGCGGACCGGCCGGCGCGATCGCCGTCGAAACACAGCACCGGCGCCGGATCGACCCGCCACAGCGCCTCGAGCTGCTCCGCCGTCAGCGCGGTGCCGAGCGGCGCCACCGCCGCGCCGAACCCGGCCTGGTCCAGCGCGATCACGTCCATGTAGCCTTCGACCACCAGCAGCGTCCGCGACGCCGACGATGCCCCGCTGTCGGGCCGCACGGTGCGCAGCGCCTTCTGCGCCCGGTCCAGCCCGAACAAGGTGCGCCGCTTGGAGAACAGGGCCGTTTCCGGACCGTTCAGGTATTTCGGCTGCCCGTCGCCCAGGATGCGGCCGCCGAAACTGACCAGCGCCCCGCGCCGGTCGCGGATCGGGAAGGTGACGCGGTTGAAGAACAGCTCGCCTCTCGGCCGGCCGTCCTCGTCCAGACGCATCAGCCCGGCCTCGGCGAGCATCGCCGCCTCGAAGCCCTGCTCGCGCAGCTCCGACACCAGGCCGCCGCGCCCGTCGCCGGACCAGCCCAGGCCGTGCGCGGCGATGGTCTCGTCCGACAGGCCGCGCCCGCGCAGATAGGCGAGCCCGGCCGCCCCTTCCGGCCGGAACAGACGGCGCACCCAGCTCCGCTGCACCGCCTCCAGCACGTCGCCGAGCGTCTTCTGCTTCTCGGCCCGCTGCCGGTCCACCGGCGCCTGTTTCGGCACCTCCAGACCGGCCTCGGAGGCCAGCGACTCCACCGCCTCCAGAAACGAACGGCCCTCGGACTGCATGACGAACGAGATCGCGTCGCCGTGCGCGCCGCAGCCGAAGCAGTGGAACCCGTCCTCATAGACATAGAAGGACGGGGTCTTCTCCCCATGGAACGGGCAGCACGCCTTGAACTGCCGCCCCGACCGGACGAGCTTCACCTTTCGCCCGATCACCGCGGCGATCGGGGTGCGGGCACGCAGCTCGTCCAGAAAGGCGGGGTCGAACGCCATGGAGCGGCCCTCAGGCGGACAGGCGCGCCTTCACCAGCGCGTTGGCGCGACCCAGATCCAGATCGGCGCCGTGCTTCGCCTTCAGGGCAGCCATCACCTTGCCCATGTCCTTCATCGAGCCCGCACCGGTCTCGGCCACGGCGTCGGCCACCGCCAGGGTCAGGGCGGCATCGTCCATCGGCGCCGGCAGGAACTCCTCGATCACCACGATCTCGGCATCCTCCTTGGCGGCCAGCTCGCCGCGGCCGCCCTGGAGATAGAGCGCGGCGGCTTCGCGGCGCGACTTCACCATGTTGCGCAGCGCGGACACGATCTCCTCGTCCGGAATGCCGTCGATCCCCTTCGGCCGGGCGGCGATGTCGAGGTCCTTCAGCCTGGCATTGATCATGCGGATGGTACCGAGGCGCACCGAATCCTTGTCGCGCATCGCCTGTTTCAGCGCCTCACCGAACCGTTGCCGCAAACTCATAACCGATCCTCCGATTGAGGGTGGGAATTTTCTTCCCACCGGCCGCCGCTCTTGCTACTGGCATCGCGGCGAGACTGGAAGGGTCATACCAGAGATGTTGTCGGTCGAGGCGATCATCGAGAGGCTGGGCGGCGCCGCGGAGGCCGCGCGACTGGCTGGCGTGGGCACCGAAGCGATCCGGAAGTGGCGTCAGGCCCGCGCCGTGCCGCCCAAGCACTGGACCGCGATCCTGAGCAACAGCGACCTGTCCATCGCCGACCTGTCCCCCGCTTCTTCCGCGTCCGCGTCTTCCCAGCCCCTCCAGGAGCCGTCCAGCATGACCGACCTCGCGCATCAACGGCCGGACGGCGCCGACGCCGTTCTGGTCCTGGCCGACGGCACGGTACTGTGGGGGCGCGGCTTCGGCGCCCATACCGACGGCGCGCGCTCCCTGGGCGAGATCTGCTTTTCCACCGGCATGAGCGGCTACCAGGAAACCCTGACCGACCCCTCCTTCGCCGGGCAGATCATCACCTTCACCTTTCCCCATATCGGCAATGTCGGCACCACCGGCGAGGATGACGAGGCGATCAACGTCGCCGCGCGCGGCCTGGTGGTGAAGCAGGACCTCACCGAGCCCTCCAACTGGCGGTCCGCGCAGACGCTCGGCGCCTGGCTGGCCGCACGTTCGATCCCCGGCATCTGCGGCGTCGATACACGCGCCCTCACCCGGCGCATCCGCGACAACGGCCCGCAGACCGGGCTGATCTCCTTCCCCGCCGACGGTCGCTTCGACATCCCGGCCCTGCTGGACGCCGCGCGCGGCTGGCCCGGGCTGGAAGGCATGGATCTCGCGAGGGTCGTGTCCTGCACGCAAAGCTATCGCTGGCGGGAAGGCACCTGGACCGGCGGCACCGGCCCCGCCAGCACCCCGGACGAGACCGCGAAACGCGTGGTGGCGGTGGATTACGGCGCCAAGCGCAACATCCTGCGCTGCCTCGTTCAGGCCGGCTGCGACGTCACCGTGGTTCCGGCGACCGCCACCGCCGAGGAGATTCTCGCGCACAAGCCGGATGGCGTGTTCCTGAGCAACGGGCCCGGCGACCCGGCCGCGACCGCCGAATACGCCGTGCCGGCGATCCGCGGCGTGCTCGACGCCGGCAAGCCGGTGTTCGGCATCTGCCTCGGCCACCAGCTCCTGGGCCTGGCGCTGGGGGCGAAGACCTACAAGCTGGAGCAGGGCCATCGCGGCGCCAACCAGCCGGTGAAGGATCTCGCCACCGGGCGGGTGGAGATCACCAGCCAGAATCACGGCTTCGCGGTCGACGACAAGACGCTGCCGGCCGATGTGGTGGTGACCCATACCAGCCTGTTCGACGGCTCCAACGAGGGCATCCGCAGCACCCGCCTGCCCGCCTTCTCGGTGCAGTACCATCCCGAGGCGAGCCCCGGCCCGTCCGACAGCTTCTATCTGTTCGAGCGCTTCGTCGCGCTGATGAACAACGATATCTGCTCAATATAAGCCGACCGATGGCTCCTATTACAGAAATGAATGCGCTGATGGGCGGACTGGGAAGTCTCAATTCATCTCTCCCAGTTCCGTACCTTACGACTCTTCTATGCCTTACTGCGTTTTTTGTTTTTCTTATCGGCACGCGCAGCAAAAATTTATATAATTATGTATATTCAATCATAGTTTCTGGATCTATGTTGTCTTTTGCCATAACAATCATATATTACTCAATATGGGTAAGACCCGACCTATTTATTTCAGAAGAGACTAAACTCCTGACATTCGCAATAGAAACAATCAAAGACAATCCGAAAGACGTGACGTCTAACACTATGCTGGAGGATATGATGATAGAATATCTGGGAGGCAGCCACCCGGCCGACTCTACATCGCCAGCCAGCGCTGACCCGCACAAAGATAGCCGGTAACAGCTACGCCCGAGAATCAAGCAGCCCGAAACTCGGCTCCAATCGACAACAGGACAAACTATGCCGAAGCGGACAGATATCCATTCGATCCTGATCATCGGCGCCGGCCCGATCGTGATCGGCCAGGCCTGCGAATTCGACTATTCGGGCGCACAGGCCTGCAAGACGCTGCGCGACGAGGGCTACCGGGTGATCCTGGTGAACTCGAACCCGGCCACCATCATGACCGATCCGGGCCTGGCCGATGCCACCTATGTCGAGCCGATCACGCCGGAATTCGTCCAGCGCATCATCCTGCGCGAGAAGCCGGACGCGATCCTGCCGACCATGGGCGGCCAGACCGCGCTGAACACCGCCATGGCGCTGGATGCGTCCGGCTTCCTGCGCGAGCACGGCGTCGAGCTGATCGGCGCCAAGGCCGAGGTGATCGACCGCGCCGAGGACCGTCTCAAGTTCCGCGACGCCATGAGCGAGATCGGCATCGAGAGCCCGCGCTCGGTGATCGCGCACACGATCGGCGAGGCCCGCGATGCGCTCGAGCTGGTCGGGCTGCCGGCGGTGATCCGCCCCTCCTTCACCCTCGGCGGCACCGGCGGCGGCATCGCCTACAACAAGGAGGAGTTCGAGCGCATCGTCACCGGCGGGCTGGAAGCCTCGCCCACCACCGAGGTGCTGGTCGAGGAAAGCGTGCTCGGCTGGAAGGAGTACGAGATGGAGGTGGTCCGCGACAGCGCGGATAACTGCATCATCGTGTGCTCGATCGAGAACATCGATCCGATGGGCATCCACACCGGCGATTCCGTGACGGTGGCGCCCGCGCTGACGCTGACCGACAAGGAATATCAGCGCATGCGCGACGCCTCGATCGCGTGCCTGCGCAAGATCGGCGTCGATACCGGCGGCTCCAACGTGCAGTTCGGCGTGAACCCCGCCGATGGCCGCATGGTGGTGATCGAGATGAACCCGCGCGTATCGCGCTCCTCGGCGCTCGCCTCCAAGGCCACCGGCTTTCCCATCGCCAAGGTCGCGGCCCGCCTCGCCGTCGGCTACACGCTCGACGAACTCGGCAACGACATCACCGGCGGCCGCACGCCCGCCGCCTTCGAGCCCACGCTCGACTACGTGGTGGTGAAGATCCCGCGCTTCACCTTCGAGAAATTCCCCGGCAGCCCGGCGCTACTCTCCACCAGCATGAAGTCGGTGGGCGAGGCGATGTCGATCGGGCGTTCCTTCGCCGAGGCGCTGCAGAAGGGCCTGCGCTCGATGGAGACCGGCCTTGCCGGACTGGATCCGGTGGAGGTGCCTGGCGATGGCGGCGCGGATGCGTTCCGCGCCGTGCTCAGCCAGCCGAAACCCGATCGCCTGCTGATGGCGGCGCAGGCCCTGCGCGCCGGCCTGTCGGTGGAGGAAATCCACGACAGCACGCGCTTCGATCCGTGGTTCCTGCGCGAGCTGGAAAAGATCGTGGCCGCCGAACGCAGAGTCGAAAGCGATGGCCTGCCGCAGGACGCGACCGCCTTGCGCGGGCTGAAGGCGATGGGCTTCTCCGATACGCGTCTGGCCCAGCTTGCGGGCACGGATGCGGCGGCGGTCGGTGCGCTGCGCGAGCGCCTCGGCGTCAGGCCCGTGTTCAAGCGCATCGACACCTGCGCCGCCGAGTTCGCCTCCGCCACGCCCTACATGTACGGCACCTACGAGGGCGGGTTCGGCACGCCGGAATGCGAAAGCGATCCGACCGGGCGCGACAAGATCGTGATCCTGGGTGGCGGACCCAACCGAATCGGCCAAGGCATCGAGTTCGATTATTGCTGCGTGCACGCGGCCTATGCGCTGCGCGAGGCCGGGTTCGAGACCATCATGGTCAACTGCAACCCCGAAACCGTGTCCACCGATTACGACACCTCCGACCGGCTTTATTTCGAGCCCCTGACCGCGGAAGACGTGATCGCGCTGATCCGGCGCGAGCAGGAAACCGGACGCGTGCTGGGCTGCATCGTGCAGTACGGCGGCCAGACGCCGCTCAAGCTCAGCCAGTCGCTGGGCGCTGCCGGCATCCCGATCCTGGGCACGCCGGCCGACGCGATCGACCGCGCCGAGGATCGCGAGCGCTTCCAGGCCATGCTGCGAAAGCTGGGTCTGCGCCAGCCGGAAAACGGAATCGCCCGCTCCGCCGCCGAGGCGGAAGAGGTGGCCGAGCGCATCGGCTATCCGGTGGTGATCCGGCCCTCCTACGTGCTGGGCGGACGCGCCATGGAGATCGTGCACGACCGCGCCAGCCTATCGCGCTACATGCGCGTGGCGCTGCAGCTCGCCGGGCACGACATCGCCTCCGGGCCGGTGCTGATCGACCGCTACCTGAACGATGCGATCGAGACCGACGTGGACTGCATCTGCGACGGCGACGCCGTCTATGTCGCCGGGGTCATGGAGCATATCGAGGAAGCCGGCATCCATTCCGGCGACAGCGCCTGCTCCCTGCCGCCTTATTCGCTCTCGCCCGCCACCATCACCGAGCTCAAGGCGCAGACCGAGGCGATGGCGCGCGAGCTCGGCATCGTCGGGCTGATGAACGTGCAGTATGCGATCAAGGGCGACAGCATCTACGTGCTGGAAGTGAACCCGCGCGCGTCGCGCACCGTGCCGTTCGTGGCGAAGGCGACCGGCGTGCCGGTGGCCAAGATCGGCGCGCGCGTCATGGCCGGTGCCAAGCTCTCGGAGTTCAAGCTGGACGACCGGGCGATCGCGCCGCATGTCGCCGTGAAGGAGGCCGTGTTCCCGTTCGCGCGCTTCTCCGGCGTGGACGTGATCCTGGGCCCGGAGATGCGCTCCACCGGCGAGGTGATCGGCCTCGACGCCTCGTTCGAGCGCGCCTTCGCAAAGGCGCAGCTCGGCGCCGGGGTGAAGCTGCCCTTGTCCGGGCAGGTGTTCCTGTCGGTTCGCGCCTCAGACAAGCCGGCGATCACGCCGCTGGCGCGCCGGCTGGTGGCGATGGGCTTCACCCTGCTCGCCACGCGCGGCACGACGCAGGTTCTGCGCGACGCCGGGATCGAGACCCGCGTCACCAACAAGGTGCTGGAAGGACGGCCGCATTGCGTGGACGCGATCCGCTCCAACGAGGTGCAGCTGGTCATTAACACCGCTTCCGGCGCGCAATCGGTGACGGATAGTTTCGACATCCGCCGCAGCGCGCTCACCCACGGCGTGCCGCACTTCACCACCATCGCCGGTGCCCGCGCCGCCGTGTACGCCATAGCCGCCCTGCGCGAGGGCCCGCTTGAAGTCGCCCCGCTGCAGTCCTACTTTCACGGATCGTTCTAAGAGGAACGACCTTCGAGCGCCTCGGATCACCGTCCGGGGCCGTTCGGCGGTGAACACCACCCGTTCCTGTTCCATTGTTCGAGGACGCCTTCGTTGCAGAAGATTCCAATGACCGGCCGCGGGCTGCAGCGGCTCGAGGAAGAGCTCCGCAAGCTCAAGAGCGAGGAACGTCCCGCCGTGATCCGGGCAATCGCCGAGGCGCGCAGCCATGGCGACCTGTCCGAGAACGCCGAATACGATGCCGCGCGCGATCGGCAATCCTTCGTGGAAGGCCGCATCAGCGAACTGGAAGAGGTCATCTCCACCGTGGAGGTGATCGAACCGCACACGCTGAGCGGCGACCATGTGAAGTTCGGCGCGCAGGTGAAGCTGGTGGACGAGGAAACCGACAAGGAAGTGTCCTACCAGATCGTCGGCATGTATGAGGCCGACATCAAGCAGGGCCTGCTCTCCATCTCCGCGCCGCTGGCCAAGTCTCTGATCGGCAAGAAGAAGGGCGATACCGTGTCCGTGCCGGCGCCCGGCGGCGACCGCACCTACGAGATCCTCTCCATCACCTACGGCTGACGCGCATGATCGGTCTCGCAGACGTCCGCGCCGCACAGGCACGGATCGCCGGCAAGGTGCTCCGCACGCCCAGCGTGCCGAGCTCCGCCCTGTCGCGCGCGACCGGCTGCGACCTTGTTCTCAAGCTCGACAACCTTCAGGCGGTGGGCTCCTTCAAGGAGCGCGGCGCCGCCAACAAGCTGGCGCTGCTGACCGAAAGCGAGCGGGCCCGCGGCGTCATCACCGTGTCTGCCGGCAATCACGCCCAGGGCGTGGCGCGGCACGCCTCCCTGCTCGGCATCGACGCCGTGATCGTGATGCCGCGCTTCACGCCCACGGCCAAGGTGACCCGCACCGCCGCCTGGGGTGCGCGCGTGGTTCTGCAGGGCGACAGCTTCGCCGAGGCCACGATCCACGCACACGCCCTGTGCGAGAGCGAACAGCGCGTGTTCGTCCATCCCTATGACGACCCGGCGGTGATGGCCGGACAGGGCACGCTGACGCTTGAGTTGCTGGAAGATGCCGGTCGCTTCGACACGCTGGTGCTGCCGATCGGCGGCGGCGGATTGATCGCCGGCGGCGCCGCGGCGGCGGTGGAGATGTGCCCCGGCATCGAGATCGTCGGGGTGCAGGTGGAGAATTACTCCTCCCTCGCCGGTTTTCCCGGCCCGGAGACCATGCCGCCCGGCGGCGCCACCATCGCCGAGGGTGTGGCCGTGCTGCAGATCGGCCGCCAGCCGCTCGATGTCGTGCGTCGTCATGTCAGCCGGATCGCCACCGTCAGCGAACGCGCGGTGGAAGACGCCATCACCCTCTTGGCGGAAGGGGCGAAGCAGGTGTCGGAAGGCGCCGGCGCCGTCGCCCTGGCGGCGATCCTGAGCGATCCGGCACGGTTCCGGAACCGTCGCGTCGGCATTCCGATCTGCGGCGGCAACATCGACAGCCGCATCCTGGCCAACACGCTGCTGCGGTCGTTGCTGCGCGACGGCCGTCTGCTCCGCCTGATCATGGATATTCCGGATCGCCCGGGTGTGCTGGCGGACATTTCCACCATCATCGGCGAGCGCGGCGGCAACATCATAGAGGTCCTGCACCAGCGGTTATTCTCTGCGCCGAGCGTGCAGGCAGCCGAGCTCGAGGTGATGCTGGAAGCCCGCGATGCCGCCCATGCCGAGGAGATCGCCGCCGCGCTCCGCGAACGCTACATCGTGCGCCAGGCCTGAGACGGGCCGCCATGAGGCAGCCCCATCGGTCAGGGCTGTAAATGGACGTTTTCGTCTTCCAGCGAGAACCCGACCTTCAGCGTGACCTGATAATGCGCGACCTTGTTGTTCTCGATATGGCCGCGTGTTTCCACCACCTCGAACCAGCGCATATGCCGGATCGTGTTGCTGGCCTTGCTGATCGCGCTGGTGATCGCATCCTCGATGCTGGTCTCCGATGAGCCCACCAGATCGATCACGCGATAAACATGATCCGCCATGTCCGTCCTCCCCGCTTGTCTTGCGGGAGGAACGGGGCGAACCGGACGCGGTTCCTCGGTCTATTTGGTGCCGAAAAGGCGGTCGCCGGCGTCGCCCAGACCCGGCCGGATATAGCCGTGATCGTCCAGGCCGCGATCGACGGCGGCGGTGACGATCCGAACGTCGGGATGCGCCGCCTGGAATGTGGCCAGCCCTTCCGGCACGCAGAGCATGCATACGAAGGTGATCTGGCGCGCACCCTGCTGCTTCAGTTTGGACACCGCGGCCACGGCGGAATGGCCGGTCGCCAGCATCGGATCGACCACGATGCACAGACGCTCGGACAGATCGTCCGGCAGCTTCATGTAGTATTCCACTGGCTCCAGCGTGGCCGGATCGCGATACAGGCCGATATGGCCGACGCGCGCGGCCGGAACCAGATCGAGCATCCCATCCAGGATGCCGTTACCGGCGCGCAGCACCGACACGAAGCACAGCTTCTTGCCCGACAGCAGCATGCCGGTCGTCGGCTCGAGCGGCGTCTCGATCTCGACGGGCTCCAGCTTCAGGTCGCGCGTCGCCTCATAGGCCATGAGCAGGCTCAGTTCGCGCGTCAGCCGGCGGAAACCGGCAGTCGAGGTGTCGCGCTGGCGAAGCCTAGTCAGCTTGTGCTGCACCAGCGGGTGGTCCAGCACGGTGACGGTGGCGGGCTGTGACGGGGCGGCATCGGGGAACGTTTCGCTCATGCCTCCCCGCATAGCATCACCCGGCGGCGGGCGTGAACGCCAGAGACAGTCCGTTCATGCAATAACGTTCGCCGGTCGGGCGCGGACCGTCCGGGAACACGTGGCCCAGATGGCTGTCGCAGGTGGCGCAGCGCACCTCCATCCGGCGCATGCCATGGCTGTCGTCGGGAACGTTGCGGGTCGCACCCTCGATCGGGGCGAAAAAGGACGGCCAGCCCGAACCGCTCTCGTATTTGGTGTCGGAGGAGAACAGGGCCGCATCGCAGGCGGCGCAATGGAACAGGCCGTCCCGCTTTTCGAAATTGAGCGCGCTGGAGCCGGGTCGTTCGGTGCCGTGCTCGCGCAGCACATGATATTGCTGCGGAGTCAGCTTCTCGCGCAGGGCGGCATCGTCGAGCACAGCGGGCTTTACGGTTTCGGCCATGATTCGTGTCCTTCTGAATGGCGGCAGAGATTGGATCGGCCGTCCGGTTCGGCAACCCGGCGCGGGCTGCGGCGCTGATCCCTCCGGAACACGGAGGAACACAGCATGCCAGACGACAAGCCCAAATCCCCGTCGGAAACGGACGAGAAGAAGATCGACGAGACCGTCGAGGAAACCTTTCCCGCCAGCGATCCGCCGGCCAACACCGGCACCACCGGTCCCAGGGACTGACTTCGGCACAGAGGGATCGCTCCGGGCTGCCCTTGGAAGGTGCCCGCCTGCGCCGGACTGAATTCGGGTAGCGTCCGGCGTTGCGCCGGACGCGGCCCCAACGCACGCATCGGTCATTGACCGGGGCCGCATCCGGCATGGGGCGGCTCTGGACGCGGGTCGCGTCCGGCCGGTTGTTCTGGTCGCTCCTCTCTTCCGGTTCGATCCGGTTCGACAGCGAGCAGACTAGCCGGACCCTCCTTTCCCGCCGGTTAACGGCCGCCGGCGACGGTCGCGGTTCGCATCCGTGCCCTTTGGTGGCATTGTCCTCTTCCCAGAGGAGAGCCTGATGTCCGCCACGACCGATCCGACCGCGACCGCTTCCGCCCCCCGTATGCAGGCGCGCCGGCCCGTGATGCTGGTGATCCTGGACGGGTTCGGCTGGCGCGAGGACACGACGGAAAACGCCGTCGCCCAGGCCCGCACCCCGCATTTCGATCGTCTCTGGGCCCAGGGCCCACGCGCCTTTCTGCGCACCTGCGGCTACGATGTCGGACTGCCCGAAGGCCAGATGGGCAACTCCGAGGTCGGACACCTGAACATCGGCGCCGGCCGCGTGGTGATGCAGGAATTGCCGCGGATCCATTCCGCCATTGCCGACGGCTCGCTGGCGCGCGCGCCGGAACTGCTCGATCTGATTGCCGCGCTCAAGAAAAGCCGCGGCACCGCGCATCTGATGGGTCTGGTCTCCGACGGCGGGGTCCATGCGCATCAGGCCCATGCCGCGGCGCTGGCCGGGATCCTCGCCGCGCACGCGGTCCCGGTTGCGTTCCACATCTTCACCGACGGACGCGATACGCCGCCGCAATCCGGGCGCGGCTACGTCTCCGAACTGCTCCAGGCGCTGCCGCCGGAAATCCGCATCGCCACCATCTCCGGCCGCTACTACGCCATGGACCGCGACAAGCGCTGGGAGCGGGTGCGGCTGGCCCATGACGCGATCGTTCTGGGACAAGGCGAGCACGGCGCCAGCCCGGACGCGGTGCTCGAAGACGCCTATGCCGCGGAGATCACGGACGAGTTCGTCCGCCCGACCGTTCTTGGCGACTATGCCGGCATGAAGGACGGGGACGGCATCGTCTCGTTCAATTTCCGCGCCGATCGCATCCGCGAATTGCTGAACAGCATCCTGGACGAGCCGTTTGACGGTTTCGAGCGCGGTCCCGCGCCGCATCTCGTCGGCGTGGTCGCCATGACGCGCTACAGCGACGATCTGGCGTCGCGCCTGTCCGTGCTGTTTCCGCCGCAGAGCCTGGACGACCTCCTCGGCGAAGTGGTGTCGCGCGCGGGCCGCACCCAGCTCCGCATGGCGGAAACCGAGAAATTTCCGCACGTGACCTATTTCCTGAATGGCGGGCGCGAAAAGCTGCTGCCGGGCGAGGACCGGATCATGGTCCCCTCGCCCAAGGTCGCCACCTATGACCTGCAGCCGGAAATGTCCGCGCCGGAACTGACCGACAGGGCGGTGGAGGCGATCGGCAGCGGCCGCTACGACCTCATCGTGCTGAACTACGCCAACCCGGACATGGTGGGTCATACCGGCGATCTCGCTGCGGCGATCAAGGCGGTCGAGGCGGTGGATACTGGTCTCGGCCGCATCGCCGCCGCCATCGATGCGGCCGGCGGCGTGCTGCTGGTGACGGCGGATCACGGCAATTGCGAAACCATGCGCGACCCGGAGACCGGCGAACCGCACACGGCGCATACGCTCAACGTGGTGCCGATGGTGCTGAGCGGACGCCAGAACGCGCCGCTCGCCGATGGCCGCCTGGCCGATATCGCCCCCACCCTGCTGGCGCTGATGGGCTTGGAACAGCCCGACGCCATGACCGGCCACTCCCTCCTGGGCGGCTGATCCGCGCAACCGGGCACGTCGGGTTCATGAGCGGCGGCGCGGCGCAGCCACTCCCTTCACGCCGACACTCCGCGTGGTGAGCCGGACGGCGCAGCCGCGCCCCGCCCAGCCCCTCCGCCTGCCGCCGCTGGCGGCTTTTCGGCCTCTGATCGGGCTGTTCCTTGTGGTTATGGTCCGGGCCCCGGCACTCGCCGCGCCGAAGCATCACGGGGCGGCTCCTGCCCAAACGACGCCTTCGGCCGCTCCGGCTCACGCGCGGACGCAAGCGCAGACCGGCGCGATGAAGGCGGCTTCGGCGCAAAGCGAGGCCGCGCGCGCCGAAGCCGCACGCGCCGCAGCCGAGCGCGATGCCGCCCGCGCCGCCGCCCAGGCCGCGACCGAACACGCTCTCGCTCTCTCGCGGCAGACCGTCCAGGCCGCCGCCGCCGTGCAGCGCACCGAAGCGGCGGCGGATGCGGCGCAAAGCCGCACCGAAACGCTGGAGCGCGAGAAGCAGGCGGCGGCGGCAGAGCTGGATGCCGAGTCCCGCAGCCTGGCCCCGCTTCTGCCGGTGATCGAGCGCTTGTCGCTCTACCCGTCGGAGACCCTGCTGGCGGCCCCGTTTGCTCCCGCCGATTCGCTGACTGCCTTGTCCGTGCTGCGCCATATGGGCGCCGATCTGGAGAAACGCGCGGAGGCTACGCGCGCTGCGGCGGCGAAGCTGCAAGCCGCCGGCGCCGCGCTCGACGCCGAACGGGCGCGTCTGGACGCACTCCAGCGCGACCAGGCGGCACAGCAGGCTGCCCTGCAGAGCCGGGCCGATGCGGCGAGAAAAGCCCAGGCGGCGTCCACCCGGCAACTCCAGGACGCGACCCGGGCCGCGGCCGCGGCGGCGGCGCGCTCCTCCACCCTCGACGGCGTCGTGGCGCGGCTGGAAGCAGCGCAGAAGGCGGCGGAAGCCGCCGCGCAACGGGCCGCGCGCATCGCCGCGAGCCATGCCCGTTCGGGCAAGGGCGGCGACACGCGTCAGGCGGCGGAGGATGCGGCCCGCCTCGCCCTGCCCGCCGGCCCCGGCTTGTCCGCTGGCCAGGCCGGTGCGCCGGTGGCAGGCCAGATCGTGCAGCGCTTCGGCGCGCAAACCGATGCCGGGCCGGCCAGCGGCGTGCGCTATGCCCCGCCCTCTCTCGCCACGGTCACCGCCCCCTGCGCCGGCCGGATCGACTTCGCCGGCGCGTTCCGCTCCTACGGTCAGATGCTCATCCTGGATTGCGGCAAGGGAGACCGTTTCGTGCTGGCCGGGCTCGGCGCAATCGATGTCGGCATCGGACAGAGCGTCGCCCGCGGCGCCCAGCTCGGACACATGCCGGGCTGGAACGGAAGCGGCGCCAGGCCCAATCTTTTCCTGCAATTACGCCACGGCGACCGCACGGTGGATCCGATGCGCGTGCTTTCGCGCTGAAATCGACCGGCCGGGGCCACGGGCGCGATTTTCGTCGCCCGGCCGATCAGTGTAATGTGGCGTCAACCGTTCGTTAGGAGGGCGCCTGATAGAAGCGGCGTTCGGTGATGCGACCGGAGGAGTTGAAGCCGCATGAATCTGCGATATGCCCTGCTGCTCGGCACCGGCTTCGCTTTCGGCGCCGTGGCAGGGCCCCAGTTCGGGCCGCTGCTGGCGCAGCATTCCCCTTTCGGCACCGCGCTGGCGCAGGACGTGGAGCAGAACGCTTCCGATGCCAAGCCCGGCGCCAAGAACGATCATGACGAGACCTACCGCCTGCTCACCCTGTTCGGCGACGTGTTCGAGCAGGTCCGCGCCGGCTATGTGTCGCCCGTCACCGACCGCGAACTGATCAACAACGCCCTGAACGGCATGTTGACCGGCCTCGACCCGCACTCCTCCTACATGACGGCCAAGCAGTTCGCCGACATGCAGGTGCAGACCAGCGGCCAGTTCGGCGGCCTCGGTCTCGAGGTCACCTCCGACGCCGGGCTGATCAAGGTCATGACGCCGATGGACGGCACGCCCGCCCAGCACGCCGGACTCAAGACCGGCGACTACATCATCGGCATCAACGGCAAGAGCCTGGAGGGCATCGACCTGAGCGACGCCGTGGACCGCATGCGCGGCCAGCCCGGCACCAAGATCACCCTGTCGATCAAGCGTCAGGGCAAGGACAAGCCGTTCGACGTCACCATGACCCGCGAGATCATCCATATCCAGGTGATCCGCTCGGCGCTTTACGGCAAGACCGCCTATATCCGCGTGGCCTCCTTCGACGAGGATACCGAAAGCGGCCTGCGCAAGGCGTTCGAAGCGCTCAAGAAGCAGGCCGGCGGCAAGCTGGACGGCCTCATCCTCGATCTGCGCAACAACCCGGGCGGCCTGCTCAACCAGGCGGTCGCGGTGTGCGACGATTTCATCACCTCCGGCGCCGTGGTCTCCACCCGCGCGCGCAATCCGCGCGACAGCCAGCGCATGGATGCGCACGGCACCGACATCACCGACGGCCTGCCCGTGGTGGTGCTGATCAACGAGGGTTCCGCTTCCGCCAGCGAGATCGTCGCCGGGGCGCTGCAGGACCATCACCGCTCAATCACGCTGGGCGTGCGCTCCTTCGGCAAGGGTTCGGTGCAGACGCTGATCCCGCTTTCTGGCGATAACGGCGCGATCCGCCTCACGACCGCGCGCTACTACACGCCGTCCGGCCGCTCGATCCAGGGGCTGGGCATCGTACCGGACATCAAGGTCCGCGAGACGCGCGAGGACGACAGCAAATACATGCTGCGCGAGGGCGATCTCGCCCACATCATCAAGAACGAGGGCGGAACGCAGACCCCGCCGCAGCCGCGGACCGACCTGCCGCCGATCGCCAAGACCATCCCGGACGCACCGCCGGCGAACTGGCCGGCCTTCGATCTCAGCAAGCCGTCCACCGACTTCCAGCTCCAGGAGGGGCTGAAGGTGATCGCCGCCATGTCCGGCCATCCGATGCCGGCGGAAGCGCCGGACTCGTCTGCGAAAGGCGGCAAGCAGCCGGACCAGCAGGGCCCGTCCACGGACTCCGCCCCGCATACGACGCACTGAACCGGCGGCCGGACGGTGCATCCCGCCGGACGGGCGCTGATCGCGTTCTGGATCGGGCTTCTGCTGCTGGCTGGCGGCGGTGGCGCGGTTCTGTGGTGGCTGGGCCCGCCCCAGGCGGCGAAACCGCGCCCCGTCCAGCCCGGCCCCGTCCAGCCCGGCCCCGTCCCGGCAGTTGCACACGCCGCCGCTCCGGCGAAAGCCGCCAGCACCACCGGATCTGGCACGACGCCCGCCGCAGCCCACAGCGCCGCACCGGTCTCGCTCGCCGTCGCCTCTCCTCTGCCGGCCTTGCAGGAGCCGGCGCCCGGCCTGCCCGGCCGCACCTTGCCGATCATCGGGCCGGACGGCCGTATGCCCGCCGAGGCTTACGCGTCTCACGCCGGCCTGCCCGCGAACGGACCGCAAATCGCGATACTGCTGGAAGGACTCGGCCTGTCCGACGCTGTGGACCAGCAGGCCGTCGATACGCTGCCGGCGCCGATCTCGTTCGCCGTGTCGCCTTATTCCGACGCGCTGGAGCGGAGTGCCACGCCGCCGCTGCTCGATCAGGCGCGCCGGAACGGGCATGAACTCTGGCTGTCCGTGCCGATGGAACCCGCCGGCAGCCCGGCCGACATGGAAGGCGGACGCGCGCTCAGCCTGAATCTCGATCTGGCCAAGGATCGCGACCTGCTGATCTGGTGCCTGTCGCGCTTCCCCGGCTATGTCGGACTGACCAACGCTCTGGGCGGCTTGCGCGGGGATCGGTTCGCGTCCTCCAGCGCGTTCAGCATCGTGGCCGATGCGGTCCGGCAGCGAGGCCTCGTCTATATCGACGCCGGTCTGGCGCCGCACGATCAGCCGGCGATCGTTCCGCCCCGCACGCATCATGCCGATCTGTCCATCGACGACAATCCGGATGCGTCCGATATCCAGGCCCGGCTATCGAGGCTGGAACAGATCGCGCAGCAGAACGGCAGCGCGCTGGGCGTCGCCGGGCCGTTGCGTCCGGTGACGATCGAGCGGCTGCGGAGCTGGAGCCGCACCCTGCACGAGCGCGGCATCACCCTGGTTCCGGTGAGCGCCCTGCCGCCGCCGCATCCGGGGCCCGCCGACCAGCCGGCGCCAGTCCAGGGCGCGCCGGTCCAGAACACATCGGACCAGGGCGTCCCGGCGCCTCCCTTGCCCGGCGCCGGCGCGACGCCCGCAACCGCGCCCATCCCCGGAACACCTCCTGGGACGTCGCGCGATCCTCACGGTTCCGGAGCGGACTCGCCCCCGGCTATCCGTGCAGAACCGCTCGGACCCGCGCCGCCGCCCTCGCCCCTCTCCGCTCCACGCGGCGGCCACGACACCGACCGCACGCCGTCCGGCCTGTCGCAAACCAGCCCGCCCGAGAAACGACCATGACCGACGATCGCTTCCGCCACCTGCCCTATCGCCCGAATGTCGGCGCGGCCCTGTTCAACCGGGACGGGCTGGTCCTGGCCGCACGACGCGCCGACCTGCCCAATGCCGAGGGCGCGCCGGGGGTCTGGCAACTACCGCAGGGCGGGATCGACGAGGGCGAGGATCCGGCGGTGGCGGTGCTGCGCGAATTGCGTGAGGAGGTCGGCACCGATCACGCCACCATTCTCGCGGAACATCCCGACTGGCTCAGCTACGATTTGCCGCCTCATCTGATGGGGCGCGCTCTTGGCGGCAAATATCGCGGGCAGCGTCAGCGCTGGTTCGCGCTGCGCTTCCTCGGCGACGATTCGGAGATCCGGCTCGACCTCGACCCGCATCCCGAGTTCGACGCCTGGAAATGGGTACCTCTGACCGAACTTCCGACGCTCGAAGTCGGTTTCAAGCGCGAGACCTATCGCATCCTGGCCGCCAGCTTCGCGGCTTACGCGGTTCCGTCGGCATGAGCCTCACGCGTCGCCGGCTTGCCGCCACGGCGGCCGCGCTGCCGCTGATCGCACAGGCGCCCCGCACGCGGGCTCCGGAGCCGCCGGCCGATCTGACCCTGATCCTGATGGGCGATCTCCATTCCGGCTATCGCTGGTCGTCACGGCTGCTGCGTGCGGTCTCCGACGCCGTCGCCACGGCGCGCGGCCCGGTGCGGATCGTCGTCAACGGCGACGTGTTCGAAGGCAACAACATACTCGCCCGGCGCACGAGGGGGTCGATCGACTTCGCGCTGCTGCGTCGGTTCGCAGCCCTGGCGCCGACTTTGGTGACGATCGGCAATCACGACAGCGACCTGTTCGACCCTCTGGAATTCGTCTCCGCCGTCAACGCGACGGGCGCCCGCGTGGTCAGCGACATTGCCGATCCGCGCCGGCACGGCCCGTATGCCGCCCGGACCGACGCGATCGTCCTGCCAGGCGGCCAGCGCGTGGTGTTCGCGGCGATCGGCACCCCCGACCTGTCGATCTATCCGCCGGCGATGCGGCCGTTCTATGACGTGCCGGACCCCGCCCGATACGCCGCGCGTGACGTTCCGGCGCTGATCGGCGGCGCCGCCCTGCCCGTCCTGCTGGTCCATGCCGGGTTCCAGGCCGATCGCGCCGTGCTGGCCGCCCTGCCGCCCGGCCCGGTTCTGCTGCATGGCGCGCACGACCATCTGCGGTTCACCCAGCCGCTCGGCAACGGGTTGCATCTGCAGAGCGGCGCCTGGTCGAGCGCGTTCCAGATCGCCACGATTCGCTTCGAGAGCGGCACGCCGCGCTTCGTCGTGCGCGACGTCGTTCTCGGCCAGGAATCGCCCGCTGATCCCGCCCTCCAGGCGATGATCGACCGCGAGGCTGCCGCCCATCTGCGTCCCGAAGACCGCGCCGTGATCGGCCAACTCGATCGGGCGCTTGCCCTGGAGGACGCCATACGGCGCGTGGCCGACAGGATGCGTCAGGACACGGGCTGCGACCTCGCCCTGCTTTCGCACACCACCTTCGGCGACGGTCTGCCGGCCGGCGACGTGACGCAGTTCGACCGCGCCGGCTTCCTGCGCTTCGATGGCGGCGTCGCCACGGGCGAGATCGCCCAGGACAGGCTCCCCTTCCTGCTGGCCAGGCTGAACCAGTTCGACGGCGTCACCGCTTACAACCGGCGCACCGGCGACTATCTGCATCCGAGCGATCTCACCGCCCTTCCTGCCAGCCGGCCCGTGCGCGTGGCGGTCAACGCCTATGCGGCCTCCAGCAGCGCCATCCGTCGTGCCCTGTTCGGCTGGGACGTGCCGGGTTTCCAACCGTCAGCCGGCGGTCCGAAGCTTTCCCACCTCACGGAGGCGGCGATCAACGGCTGAACCGCGCAGAAGTGGCGAAATTCGCCAAGTCCACTCGCGTTTTCCCAGCGGAAATCGAGCATAAACAGCTACTTGTCGGCTGGCCCTGTCTGGCATGTCGGTTGCAGCGTCCTTGTTACAACCGAGGAGCCAGACACCATGATCAGCCGAACCACGATCGCCGCCGCCACACTCCTGTTCGCGACGCAGGCCGCGCAGGCGGAGCATCGCGATTTCGGCGAAACGCCGGGCAGGACCCTCGCGCTCGTGGAAAGCTGCGCGCGTCATGTCTCGGTCACGGTCGATCCGGGGTTGTCGGGCCGCGTCGCGCTGTCCGCCGATGCCGCGAACCCACAGGAGATCGACCAGATCGGCGCGGCGGAGAAGGATGGCGCGGCCCGGATCGGTCTGAAGCCTGGGCTGCAAGAATGCTGGCGACCGTCCGAAAACGTGAGGTTCAAACGCACGCTCGTTTTGTCACTCCGGATTCCGGCCGGTTCCGACGTATCGATCAGCGAGAGCGGCTTCGGCGATTATGCCCTGGGCGCGGTCGGCGCGCTGACGATGGAGGTCTCCGGCCTGACGATGCTCACCGCCGAAAGCGTCACGGGCAACGTCCGTCTCAACATGTCCGGGGCTGGAAAGGTGACCCTGGATCGGGTGGACGCAAGCCGGGTGGCAGCCGAATTGTCCGGTGCCGGCGAGTTCCGGGTCAAGGACGGCCGCATCGGCGATCTCACGGTGGACGACAGCGGCGCCGCGACGGTTTCGGTCACACCGGCGGTGGAGAATGCCAAGCTGTCCATCTCCGGCGTGGGCGACATCGCGGTCGGCGGGGTCCGGGGCCAGTTGACGCGGAGCACGAGCGGCCTGGGTCGCATCGTCGTGGCGGGACGTCCGACCGCCACCACGCAGGCGGACGACGACGTGAACTGAACCGCCGGTCGGCTCAGTGCGCGCCGGCGCCCCCGCCGCCCTTGGCCACGGCCGGCTTCAGCAGGAAGCAGAACGGCACCACGGCGAAAGCCAGCATGGAAAAGAGCAGGAAGCAGTCGTTGTAGGCCAGGATCGAGGCCTGCTTAATGAACTGCTGATGCAGCTGGTAGTTCGCGGTGGCGTCCGCTGCGAGCCGCGACTGGCCCACCGCCCGGGCGGCGTTGCGCACGCTGTCGAGATAGTCGTTGTACTGCTGCCGGAACGGCGTCATCAGATGCACCATGTGCGCTTCGCGGATCTGCGTACGCTCCGTCACCAGCGCGGTGGACAGAGAAATGCCGATCGCACCCAGCACGTTGCGCGACATGGAGAACAAGGCCGAGCCGTCGCCGTTCAGCTCGCGCGGCAGGGTCGAATAGGCGATGGTGCTAATCGGCACGAACAGGAAGGCCAGAGCGCCGGTCTGCAGCATGCGATAGAATACCAGATGGCGGAAATCGATCAGCGGGACCAGATGCGCCGAGACCAGCATCGAGAGTCCCATCACCGTGAAGCCGGTCGCGATGATGTAGCGCGCTTGGATCCGCTTCATCGCCTGCCCGATGATCGGGATCAGCAGGATCACCATCATGCCGCCCGGTGACAGGACGAGGCCGGCCAGGGTCGCGTCGTATCCGATCACCTGCTGGGAGAATTGCGGGATCAGAACGGAGCTGGCGTAGAGCACCATGCCGAGCACGCCGACAAGGACGGTCCCGACGGCGAAGTTCTTGTCGGCGAACACGTTCAGATTCACGGCCGGACGCTTGGCGGTCAGCAGCCAGCACACGGCGCCCACCAGACCCACCAGGGTCAGGATACCCATCAGGCAGATGAACGGCGAGCCGAACCAGTCGTCGTCCTCGCCGCGGTCCATCATCACCTCGAGGCAGCCGAGGCCCACCGAGATCAGACCGAGACCGATCACGTCGATCGGCGCCTTCGTCCGGCGCGCCCAGGGCGGATCCTCGACCAGCGCGCCCACCGCCAGCACGGCGAAGATGCCGACGGGCACGTTGATGAAGAACACCCAGCGCCACGTGATGTTGTCGGTGATGTAGCCGCCCAGGGTGGGGCCGAGCACCGGCGCCACGATGGTGGCGATCGCGGTCAGGCCGAACGCAGCGGAACGCTTGGCCGGGGGAAAGGTGTCGAGAATGATCGATTGCTGGTTCGGCTGCAGGCCGCCGCCGAAGAAGCCCTGCATCAGCCGGAAGATGATCAGTTCCGGCAGGTTGCTCGCCATCCCGCACAGGAAGGAGAACACGGTGAACATGGCGATGCAGATCAGGAAGTAGCGCTTGCGGCCGAGAACGCGGCTGAACCAGCCGCTGACCGTGAGAACGATGCCGTTGGCGGCCAGGTAGGAGGTCAGCGCCCAGGTGGCATCATCATAGGAGGTGGACAGGTCGCCGGCGATATGCGGCAGCGACACGTTGACGATGGTGGTGTCCAGGATCTCCATGAACGCGGCGAGCGTCACCACCACCGCGATCAGCCAGGGATTGGCCTTGGGCTTCCACTCCTGCTGACCGCCGCTCATTTCGGATTCGCGGGGGCGACGTTCACGGTCGGCTCGACCGACAGACCGATCGGCAGCGGCAGAAGCGGGTCCAGACCGTCGTCGATAATGATCTTGACCGGCACGCGCTGCACGATCTTCACGAAGTTGCCCGTCGCGTTCTCCGGCGGGAAGGTCGAGAAGGACGAGCCCGTGCCGCGCTGGATGCTGCCCACATGGCCGGTCAGCTTCATGTCCGGATAGGCGTCCACGGAAATGCTGACCGGCTGGCCGGGACGCAGGCGGGTGATCTGGGTTTCCTTGAAGTTGGCGGTGATCCAGAGATCCGGCTGCACCACCGCGAACAGGCTCTGGCCGCTCTGCACCAGACGGCCGCGCTCGACGTTGCGCTGGGCGATCCAGCCGTCATGCGGCGCGCGCAGAACCGTCCATTCCAGGTTCAGCCGCGCGGTGGCGAGTTGCGCCTCGGCATCCGCCAGGGCAGCGGATTGCTGCGTCACGCGTGTCTGCTGGGTGCTGACCTGCGCCTGGATCGGGCTCGCCACCTCGACCTGACCCTCGGCCTGCAACACCTGCGCCTTGGCCTGTTCGAGCGCCGCGGTGGAATAATCCACCTGCTGCTGGGTCGTGGCGGCACGCTCGATGCTGTGCTGGCGGGCGTAGTCGGTTTCGGCCCGGAATTGCTGCGCTTGCGCCAGGGCAAGCTGGCCCTGCGCCTGCTTCAATTGGCCGGGAAAGTTCTTCTTGGCCACTTCGACGCCGAATTTGGCGCCTTCGAGCTGACCCTTGGCCTGGTCGACCGCCGCCTGGGCGCGATCCACGGCAGCCTGGTAGTCGCGCGGGTCGATGCGGGCCAGAACCTGGCCCTCATGGACGAACTGGTTGTCGTTCACGTCCAGCTCGACCACGTAGCCGCCCACATGCGGGGCGATGGTCACGGTGCGGCCGGCGGTGAACGCGTCGTCCGTGCTGACGAGATTGCGGGTGGTGAACCAGTAGAAGAAACCGCCGACCACCAGAACCAGAGCGAAAATCGCCAGACCGACGCGAATGAAGGGGCTGCGCTTCTTTCGCGCTTCGTCCTCCTGCTGCTCGCGCTTGGAGGATTCGTCGTTCTTCTGGCCGGGCTGGTCCGCGCCGTCCGAATTCTGGTCGTGCTGATCCTGGCTGTCTTCCGACCCATTCTGCTCAGCCATGCCCGCCTCCAAACCACTTCTCGAAGCCACTCGCGACGGACGCGCTACGGCTGACCGATCGGTTCGGTCAGAGTGCCACACGGGCCAGAGGCGGGCAATGGCATGCGCCGACGCGTCGCACCCCGCGATCCCTCAGGGCCACTCGCCTCGTCGGCCCGGTATCGCGCATGCTGAACGGATGCCGACGGGCGCGTCACGCCACTTCCAGCGCCTGCGTCCTGACCAGGCGCGCGTAGAGTCCGCCTTCCTCCATCAGCGCGGCATGGGTGCCGCATTCGATCGCCTCGCCGTCCGACAGCGCCACGACCAGATCGGCAGACCGAACGGTGGACAGGCGATGCGCCACCACGATGGTGGTGCGCCCGGCGCGCAAACGCGCCAGGGCATCCTGCACGGTCGCCTCGCTTTCCGTGTCGAGCGCGCTGGTGGCCTCGTCCAGAAGCAACAGGCGCGGATCGCGCAGAAGGGCGCGGGCGAGCGCGATTCGCTGGCGCTGGCCGCCGGACAGACGCTGGCCGCCTGGGCCCACGATGGTCGCGAAGCCGTCCGGCAAGGCGTCGATGAAGTCTTCCGCCGCCGCCGCACGGGCGGCCTCGCGCAGCGCCGCGTCCGAAGCACCGGGCCGGCCCATGCGGATATTGTCGCCGACGCTGGTATCGAACAGCAGCGTGTCCTGGCTCACATAGGCGATCGCGTCGCGCAGCGCGCCGAGCTGGAGCTCGCGCAGATCCACCCCGTCCAGGAGGATCCGCCCCGCCGTCACGTCATGCAGACGCGGGATCAGGGACAGGGCGGTGGACTTGCCGGCGCCGGACGGGCCCACCAGCGCCACGGTCAGTCCCGGCTCGGCCACGAAGCTCAGATCACGCAGGCCGGCGCGCCCGTCCGGGTAGGTGAAGCCCACGCGCTCGAACACCAATCGGCCGCGCCCCGGCGGCAGAGGCAGCGCGTCCGGGCGCTCCTGCACGCCGGGCGGCTCGTCGATCACGGTGAAGATTCGCTCGATCCCGGCCAGACCCTCCTGCACCGCCGCGTTCAGCGAGCCGAGCGCGCGAAGCGGGCGGGACGCCAGCAGCAGCGCGGCGACGAAGCCCGAGAACGAGCCGAGCGTCGCCCCGCCCATCGAGGCGCGCCAGCCGGCAAAGCCCAGCACCGCCGCCACGGCCGAGCCGCCCAGCACCTCCAGCACCGGATCGACGCCGGCACGGCCGCGCGTGATGCGCAGAAGACTGTTGTGCAGCAGATCGAAGGAGCGCGACGCCCGGCCGACCTCCGCCTGTTCCAGACGATAGACCCGCACCGAGCGGGCCAGGCCGAAGCTCTCGTTCAGCAGCGCCGCGGTACGGCCGATCTGCTCCTGCATGCCGCCGGAGGCGCGGCGCACGCGCTTGCCGATGCGCTGGATCGGCACGGCGGCGAGCGGATACAGCACCGCAGCGATCAGGCTCAGCTCCCAGTCCATATAGACCATGGAGATCGCCAGACCGACCACGGTGACGCTGTCGCCCAGCGCGTTCACGGCGCGGATCATCGCCTCGCGGATCGTGACGGCGTCGGTGGTGAAGCGCGCGGCGAGCTGCGCCGGCGCCTCGCGCTCGATCCGGGCGATGTCGGCATCCACCAGATGCTCGAACATGCGGCCCTGGAGGTTGCGGATCACGATCAGCACGAGACCCTGCACCGCGAGCGTCTGGCCGTACTGGGAGGCGGCCTTGGCGGCGGTCACGATCACCACGAGCGCCGGCACCTGGTACAGGATGCGCGGATCGTTATGGGTGAACATGTCGATCGCGCGCTGGATCACCAGCGGATAGAGCGCGTTCAGCAGCGCCATCGCCACGGTCAGAACCAGAACGGCGGCGATGCGGCCGCGATGGCGGCTGATCTCGTCGCGCCACAGGCGCAGCATCAGGCTCCTGCTCGAAGCCAGATCCTTGCGAGGGCGCCGTCCCGTTCCGGTCTGTGTCATCGGCGCGCTTTACCAGCGCGGGCCTGCGACCACAAACGAGCGGCTCACGCGGCAGGCAGCAATCCGGCCTCTCCGGCCAGCGTGAGCAGCCGGCCGAGGCACGCGGGGCGGTCGGCCCGGCACCCCCCGCTCCACCACCAGAGGCGCGTTTCGGCCAGCAGCCGTCCGACCTCCGGACCAGGCTTCAGGCCGGCCTGCACCGCATCCCGTCCGGCCAGAGGAAAGACCGGCGGCACGATCGACGCGATCCGGGCGCGCACCGTATCCGACTCGCCGGACAGCCAGGACCGTCCGAGCACGATCGCGGCCGGCGCATCCGCGAGGCGACGACGCAGCGAATCCTCGTCCGTTCCAAGTGCCTCGGCCGGCTCCGTCTCCACCAGAGCCGCCAGACGCCGCGCCTCGTCGCGGGACAGTTTCAGACGCGACGCCACCGCGCCGGCCCAGCCGCCATTGCCACCGGCCAGCGCCGCCAGACGCAGGAGCGCATCCGCTGGCGCCCCGTCGCGGTCGAGGCGCAATGCCGGGTCGAGATGCGCCCCGGGCAGCAGCGCGGGCAGAACGCCGGTGTCCTGCATCAGGCATAGGGTCTTGCCCGGCGCGGCGCCGCCCAGCAGGCGCGACAGCTCGGACCAGACCCGTTCCGCCGATAGCCGGTCCAGGCAGTACAGGCGCGACGCGATGGCCTCGGTCGCCTCCCGGTCCGGCGCGCCGCGCCCGTACCGGGCCTGGAACCGGAAGAAGCGGAGAATGCGAAGCCCGTCCTCCTCGATCCGTCGCCCGGCCTCGCCGACGAAGCGCACCACCCCGTCGCGCAGATCGGCGGCCCCCCCGAAGAAATCGTGCACTGCCCCGTTCCGGTCCAGAAACAGGCTGTTGATGGTGAAGTCCCGGCGCGCCGCATCGGCGCGCCAGTCGGCGGTCCAGGCGACGCGGGCATGACGCCCGTCCGTCTCCGTGTCCTCCCGCAGGGTGGTGATCTCGAAGGGCCGTCGCGCGATCACCGCCGTGACGGTGCCGTGCGCGATCCCGGTCGCCACGACCTTGATGCCCGAGGCGGAGAGCAGCTCCAGCACGCGTTCCGGCGGCTCGGGCGTGGCGAGATCGATATCGGACACCGGTCGCCCAGCCAGCAGGTCTCGTACTGCGCCCCCCACCAGGCGCGCGTCCGGCAGAACGCCCCAGAGACGATCGAGCGCCGCGCGTATCGCGTCGTCCAGGCCGCCGATCAACCCGTCGGACGGCTCAGGAGTCCGAATCATGCGCGTGATTGGCCGCGGGGTCTTTCGGGGGCGTCGCGGGCTGGGCGCAGACCAGCGGCCCGATGGGAAAGAACCTGTTCTGGCTCCAGACGCCAAGACAGGGCTCGCCGTTGCGCTTGCCTTCCACCGCCAGCGCCGCCAGCTCGTAATAGACCGCACGGGCGACGCGCGCCTGGATCGGAAACGCGCCATCGCCGGCACGGACGGTCAGATAGGGAATGGCCGCGCAATCGCCGCCCGACCGCACGCAGCCCCAATCCACGGACAGCGGATTGTCCGGCCCGGCGCAGACGATCTGGTCGACATTGGTGCGGAAGGCCAGCACCTGATCACGGCCGCAGCCGCGCCATTCCAGTTCCACGGCGACGAAGGGAACGTCCTCCACCTCGATCTCGCCGCGCTCGGCCGGCGTTTCCAGACGATATCGCCCCGCCGCGTCGCGTCGAAGCACACTGGAAAACAGACAGACCATCGGTTTTCGGCGGATCGGCGTGCCCTGGTAGAGCCAGGTTCCGTCACGCTGGATCAGGAACGGCAGCGGACCGCAATCACGCGGCGGGCGCCTGGAGCCGGAGGGCTGATCGGCGGGCTCCTGCGGGATGCAGCCTTGTTCGGAGGCGGCGGTCGCGGCGCCGGCGAACCGGCTTTTGGCGTCCGCCAGATTGTCGCTCAGGCTCGGAAAGCGGTCATGCGTCACAGATAACGATACCTCCGGCCGAAATCGCCGTTGCGCGGGTGCTGCACCCCGGGAACGGACCACCGCACGATGGGCCATACCGATATAGGAAGTGTCCCCGGCTTGATGAAACCCCCGGACATGGCAGATTGCCCCCGTCTGCCGATCTCGGGGCCACTTTCCCGCCAATCGGACATGACCAGCAAAGCGAGGCGAGATGGTGGAATCGGGCGAGTCGAGACCAGCCCTGGATCGGTTCGGGACGTCCGCCGACCCCGTTGCGGCGGCTGACGCGCTGATCGACCGGCTCGGCGCCGTGCGGCGCGAGATCGGCACGGTGATCTTCGGCCAGCAGACGGTGATCGACGAGGTGCTGACCGCGATCCTGTCTGGTGGACACGCGCTCCTGGTGGGCGCGCCCGGCCTCGGCAAGACGTTGCTGGTGGAAACGCTCGGCACGGTCCTGGGCCTCGGCGCCCGACGCGTCCAGTTCACGCCCGACCTGATGCCCGCGGACATCACCGGCTCCGAGATCCTGGAGGAGGATGCCTCCGGCCGGCGCGCCTTCCGCTTCATCCAGGGCCCGGTCTTCACCCAGCTGCTGATGGCCGACGAGATCAACCGCGCCAGCCCCCGCACCCAGTCGGCGCTGCTGCAGGCGATGCAGGAGCACAAGGTCGCGGTGGCCGGCACCGATCAGCCCTTGCCGTCGCCGTTCCACGTGCTGGCCACGCAGAACCCGATCGAGCAGGAAGGCACCTATCCGCTGCCGGAAGCCCAGCTCGACCGCTTCCTGCTGCAGGTCGACCTGTCCTATCCCGATCTCGCGGCGGAACGCGCCATGCTGCTCGCCACCACCGGCACGGCACGGCCCGGGGTGGAGCCGGTGCTGGCACTAGGCGAGCTGGAAGCGGCGCAGGCGCTGCTGCGCGCCCTGCCGATCGGCGAAAGCGTGGTGGACGCGATCCTGACGCTGGTGCGCGGCGCCCGTCCCGACACGGCCGACGACGACTCGCTGCGGCGGTCGCTCGCCTGGGGCCCCGGACCGCGCGCGGCGCAGGCGCTGATGCTCGCCACGCGTGCCCGCGCCCTGCTCGACGGCCGCCTGTCGCCCTCGATCGACGATGTCGCCGCCCTGGCGCATCCGGTGCTGCGCCACCGCATGGCGCTGTCATTCTCCGCCCGCGCCGAAGGCGTCACCCTGTCCGCCCTGATCGACGGGCTGGTGCGGCGCCTCGGTTGATCGACCGGCTCGACACGGGAACCGGGGGGGCGTTCCGCACCCTGCTGCGGTCGCTCGGCCGGCGGGACCGAACGGTCGCACCCGGCTCGCCCGCGCGCGGCGCCAAGGCGGCTCCCGCCGCGGCCACGGCTACGGCCACAGCCACCGGACGCGCCGCCGCCGAGGCGCTCGCCGCCCGCCTGCCGCCGCTTCTTGCCGATGCGGAGCACATCGCCGCCAGTATGGCCTGCGGCGTGCACGGCCGTCTGCGCGCCGGCGTGGGCGACAGCTTCTGGCAATACCGCCCGCTTTCGCCCGGCGAATCCACCGCGCGCATCGACTGGCGGCAATCCGCGCGCGGCGACCGGCTGTTCGTGCGGGAAACCGAATGGGAAGCCGCGCAGACCGTGTGCGTCTGGCGGGACCGCTCGCCCAGCATGGGCTGGCGCTCCACCGCCGCGCTGCCGACCAAGCGCGATCGCGCCGAGCTCGTCCTGCTGGCGCTGGGCATCGGCCTGCTGCGCGGCGGCGAACATGTCTCCCTCCTCGACGATCGCGGCGGCCGCACCCGTCTGGCCGCGCGCGGCGGGGTGGAGCGTCTGGCAACGCTGCTGCTCTCGGAACCGGAGGAGACGGGACCGTCCCTGCCCGCCCCGGGCGAGCTGCCGCGCCATGCCGGTGCGGTGCTGATCGGCGATTTCCTGTCGCCGCCGGACGAGATCGCGCTTCTCCTGTCCGCCCTGGTCCGCGTCCCGGTGCGGCCTATTCTGGTGCAGATCCTCGATCCGGCCGAACTGGCCCTGCCGTTCGAGGGCCGCACGCGCTTCGAGGGGATGGAGGGCGAGACGCCGCTGCTGGTGCCGCAGGCCGGCGACCTGCGCGAGGGCTATGCGGCGGCGATGCACGGGCATCGCGACGCGCTGGCCAGGCTCTGCGCCGCGACCGGCGTGTCCTTTCTCAGCCATGACACCTCGCAGCGTCCCGAGACGCTGCTGCTGGCCCTGCATGACGCGATCGCGCCCCGGCGCGGCGCTGCCCGGATCGCTGCGCCTTGAGCTTGCTGCACCCCGTCCTTCTGCTCGGATTGCTGGCCCTGCCGGCGCTCTGGTGGCTGCTGCGCGCCCTGCCGCCGGCACCGCGCACGCAGAGTTTCCCGCCGTTGCGCCTCCTGTACGGTCTGCAGAGCCGTCTGCGCGAGGCGAAGCGTGTGCCGCCCTGGCTGCTTCTGCTACGCCTGCTCGCCGTGTTTCTGCTGGTGCTGGGTCTGGCCGGGCCGGTGCGCGACGCCGCCACCGCTGCGGCGGGCAGCGAAAGCGGCACGCTGCTGCTGGCGATCGACAATGGCTGGCAGGCCGCTGCCGACTGGTCCGTCCGCATGCAGGCGGCGGACGATGCGCTGCAAGACGCCGCCCGGCGCGATCGCCCGGTCTCGCTGCTGCTGACCGCGCCGGACCGGAACGGCAGCGCCCCCGCCCCCACCGCCCCCGGCTCCGCGTCGGCGCTCCGCGCCCGGCTCCGCGCAGAGGTGCCGATGGGCTGGAGCCCCGACCGCGCCGCCGCAGCCGCGGCACTCGGCGCCCACCCGCTCCGGGGCAGCGTGCTGTATCTCGCAGACGGCGTGGCCGAACCCGGCGACGACCGTTTCGGGGCGCAGCTCCGCGCGGTCGGCCCGGTGGACGAGAAGCGCGGCGCCGCCAGCATCGTTCTGCTCGGTCGCCCCACGGTGTCGGTGGACGGGCTCAAGCTGCCGCTGCTGGTTCTGCCCGGCACGCTTGCCCGCTCCCTGCTTCTGCGCGGCGAAAGCGCCAACGGCGAGGTCCTGGCGCGCCAGACTGTGCGGATCGCCGCCGGCGCGTCCGACGCCGAAGCCGCGCTCGCGCTGCCCAGCGAACTTCGCAACCGTCTGGCCCGGCTGGTGCTGGAACAGCCGGGTGGCGCGAGCGGCGGCGCCGGCGGCGTGCGTCTGCTGGACGAAGGCGACCGGCGTCGCCCGGTGGGTCTGCTCACCAGCGGCACCGGCTCGGACACGCCGCTGCTCGGCAGCCTGTTCTATCTCCGGCGCGCCTTGTCTCCGGTCGCGGAACTGCGCGAGGGCAAGCTCGACACGCTGCTGAGCCGCCCGCTTTCCGTGCTGGTGGCGCCCGACGGCACGCTCGACAGCGAGGACGCGCGACGTCGCGTCGCCGCCTTCGTGCGGCAGGGCGGCACGCTGATCCGTTTCGCCGGCCCGCGCCTGGCCGCGGAAACCGCCGCACCCGACGGCGATTCCGATACGCCGGGCGGCGCACCCCCCGCCGCGCCCGGAACCACGCCCAGCGCCGCATCCAGCCCGGCACAGGACAGCCCGGCCGACCATCTCCTGCCTGTCACCCTGCTGGGCGGCGCGCGCCAGCTCGGCGGCGCGATGTCCTGGAGCCGCCCGGAACACCCTGCCCCGTTCGGAAGCGCCACGCCGTTCGCCGGGCTGGCCGTGCCGGACGACGTGCTGGTCTCACGTCAGGTCCTGGCCGCGCCGGCCGCCGATCTCGCCGCCCATAGCTGGGCGCGCCTAACGGACGGCACGCCGCTGGTCACCCACGCCCGGCTGGGCAGCGGCCAGCTCGTGCTGTTCCACGTCACCAGCACGGCGGACTGGTCGAATCTGCCGCTAAGCGGCCTGTTCCCTTCCATGCTCCAGCGTCTGGTCGAGCAGGCGGTCGGCGTGCAGACCCCATCCGGCGACGTGCTGCTGCAACCCGCCGAGAGCCTGACCGGCGACGGCCAGCTCGCCCCGCCGCCGCCATCCGCCCGCGCCCTCGCCTCGGACGCGTTCGGGCGGACGCAAGCCTCCGCCACGCATCCGCCCGGCCTCTACGGCCCCGCCAGCTTCCGGCGCGCCCTGAACCTCGCCGACGATGCGGCGCCGCTCCGCCCGGAAACCCCGATCGGCGTCCCCGGCGACCTGTCCGGCCGGCGCGGCTTCCGGTCTTTCGGCCCCTGGCTGCTCGTCGCCGCCCTGCTGCTGCTCGTGCTCGATCTGCTGGCGACGCTCATCCTGCGCGGCCTCCTGCCGGTGCCCCGGCGCGGCCTCGGCATGATCGCGCCGCTGCTGCTCGTCCCTGCGCTGGCGCTGAGCCGCGCGGAGCCGGCTCGCGCCCAGCCGGTCCCGGCTCCGCCCGCCGCCGCAGCCTCAGCCGCGACGGGCGATCCGAACGGCCCCGCACCCGGCCCCGCCCTCGAAACGCGGCTCGCCTATGTCGTCACCGGCGACCAGGCCACCGACGCCGTCTCCCGCCAGGGGCTGGAAGGCCTGACCCGCTACGCCAATGCCCGCACCTCCGCCCGGCTGGGCGAGCCGGACGGCGTGGTGCCGGGACGCGACGACCTGGCCTTCTATCCGATGCTCTACTGGCCGGTGACGCCGCAGACCGTGCGCGCCGCGCCCGATCCGAAATGGCAGCAGGCGCTCAACAGCTTCATGAGCCATGGCGGCATCCTGATGATCGACACCCAGGGCGCGGCCGAAGGCGCGGGCACGGAGAACGGCTATGTCCCGGTCGTCCCAGGCACGCGACAGGCGCTCCGCCTCGCCACCACCGGGCTCGACATTCCGCCGCTGACCATCCTGCCGCCCAACCACGTGCTGAACCGCACCTTCTATCTGCTGCACGGCACGCCGGGGCGCTACAGCGGCGCGCCGGTCTGGGTCGCCACCACCGAGGATAGCGGCAATGACGGGGTGAGCCCGGTCATTCTCGGCGCCGATGACTGGGCCGCCGCCTGGGCCACGGACGGCGATGGCGGCTATCCGTTCGCCACCATCCCTGGCGGCGACGAGCAGCGCACCATGGCCTACCGCTTCGGCGTCAACGCCGTGATCTACGCGCTGACCGGCAACTACAAGGCCGACCAGGTGCATGTTCCGGCCCTGCTGAAGCGGCTGGGCCAGGCGCCCGGGCAGCTCGGTGGCGACGATCAGCCCGCCGATGCCGGAGACCCCAACCCTTGAGCCGCCTCCTGTCCGGCGCCGACAGCATCGGCTTCTCCCCCCTCCTGCCCGTCTTCCTGCTCTGGTCGCTGGGCGCGCTCTGCCTCGTCGCCATCGCCACCGCCCTGGTCCGGCGCGCCAGCGGCGCGATCTGGCGCGGAACCGGCTTCGCCCTGCTGCTGGCGTGGCTCTCCGGCCCGACGCTGCTGCAGCAGGACTGGCGGCCGCTCGGCCAGACCCTGCTGCTGCTGGTGGACCGTTCCGCCTCCATGCGGATCGGCGACCGGCAGGCTGTGGCGGATCAGGCCGCGGAACGCATCCGGCAGGAAGCCGCCGCGCTGCCCGGCATCACCGTCCGCACCGTTCCGGTGTCCGGCGGAAACGGACAAGACCAGAGCGGCGGCACGCATCTCGTGGACGCGATCCGGCGCGCGGCCGAAAGCGTGCCCGCCTCCGGCACCGGCACCGGCACCGGCACCGGTACGGGCGGCGGCCGCATCGCCGCCATCGTCGCCATCACCGACGGGCAGGCCCACGACGTGCCGGCGCAGATCCCGAGCCCGTTTCCCTCCGGCAATCCGGATACCCCGCTGCATGTGCTGATCCCGGCCGCGCACGAGCAGACCGACCGCCGCCTGCGGGTGCTGCAGGCGCCGCCCTTCGCCATCGTCGGCCAGAACGCCACCATCCGCGTGCAGCTCGACGATCTTGGCCCGACCCCGCAGGGCGCGCAGGCCACGCTGACCATCCGGCGCAACGGCGACGCGCCGGAACAGCGCCCGATCACCGCGGGCGTGCCGCAGGACATCACCGTGCCGGTCACGGCGCCCGGGCCGCTCTTCCTGTCGCTGCACGCCTCCTCCCTACCGGGCGAGGTATCGGACCTGAACAACGACGCCGTGCTGCGGATCGACGGCGTGCGCGACCATCTGCGCGTGCTGCTGGTCTCCGGCACGCCCAACCAGGGCGAGCGGGTGTGGCGGCGCCTGCTGAAGGCCGACCCGGCGGTGGAGCTGGTGCATTTCACCATCCTCCGTCCGCCCTACAAGGACGATTCCACTCCGCTCAGCGAGCTGGCGCTGATCGCGTTTCCGATCCGCGAATTGTTCCAGGACAAGATCGGCTCGTTCGACCTGATCATCCTGGACGGGTTCGAGAATCGCGGCATCCTGCCGATGGCCTATCTCTCCAACATCGCCGATTTCGTGCGCGACGGCGGCGGCCTGCTGGTCACGGCCGGCCCCGAATTCATCGGCCCCGGCACGCTGCAGGACACGCCGCTTGGCGACATCCTGCCCGTCCGCGTGCCCGAGCAGGGCGGCCTGACCGAACAGCGTTTCCAGCCGATGCCGACCCCGCTCGGACGGCGCCATCCCGTCACCGCCGATCTCCCGCAGGAGCCGCCGGCGGACCCGAAGCCGGGCGCCGCCGATCGCGGCTGGGGCGACTGGTATCGCGCGCTCCGCGCGGACAAGGATACGCTGGCACCCGGCACGGAAGTGCTGCTCTCCGGCCCCGGCGACACGCCGCTTCTGCTGCTGAACCATGTCGGCAAGGGCCGCGTGGCGCTGCTGCTGTCGGATCAGCTCTGGCTGTGGTCGCGCGGCGAGGATGGCGGCGGCCCGCAGGCGGAGCTCCTGCGCCGTCTGGCGCATTGGCTGATGAAGGAGCCGGAGCTGGAGGAGGAGCGGCTGTCCGCCTCCATCGAGAACGGCACCCTGTCGGTGCAGCGCCATTCCGTGTCCGGCACCGCTTCCCCCAGCGCGGAGATCATCGCCCCGGACGGCAGCAAGCACACGCTGGCGTTGAAGCCCGGTCGCAACGGCACCGAAACCGGCAACATGCCCGCGATCATGCCGGGAATCTGGGAAGCCCGGATCGGCGAGGCGCAGGCCTTCGCGGCCGCGAGCCCCGGCGACCCGGTGGAGATGGCCGACCTGCGCGCCACGGCCGGCCCACTGCATCCCCTGATCGAGGCGACCGGCGGCAGCATCCATTGGCTCGGCGACCGGTTCGACCCGTCCCGTGTCCCCGCCCTGCGCCTGGTCGGACGCGGCGGCGCCGCCTCAGGGCCGGGCTGGATCGGGCTGCGCGACCACGGCGCCCACGCCGTGACCGGCGAACGCGCCCATCCGCTGCTTCCCGCCGCCCTCGTCCTGCCGCTGGCGCTGTTCTGCTTCCTGTTCGGTTGGTGGCGCGAGAGTGGGCGCCGGCGCGGCTGAGGCGGAAGCAAGAGTCTTCTTTTTCTGAAGAAAAAGAAGCAAAAAGACTTTTGTCCGATTGGTTCAGAAGAGGTAGGACGAGAGAGAACCGGACGGGTGGGTTCTGCTTTCCTTTCAGGGAGGATCTTTCCTCACGGTCGCGCTGACCGCTCGCGCGCGAGGATCGATCGCTTGCGCTCGACGCCCCACGCATAGCCCGAAAGGGCGCCATCGGTGCGAACGACGCGATGGCAGGGAATGGCGACGGCGAGCCTGTTGGCCGCGCACGCGCCGGCGACCGCCCGCGTCGCCGAGGGACATCCGATGCGTTCGGCCAGATCGGCATAGGACGTGGTCTGACCGAGTGGAATCTCGCGCAGCGCCGCCCAGACCCTCTGCTGGAACGCCGTGCCGCGCACGTCGAGCGGCAGGCCGAGGCCGATCTGCGGCATCTCCACGAAGCCGACCACCGTCGCGACAACGGCCTCGTACTCCGCGTCGGCGCCGATCAGCCTGGCCTTGGGGAAGCGGTCCTGAAGATCGCGAGCCAGGACCTCGGGATCGTCGCCGAGCAGAATGGCGGCAATGCCTTTGCCGCTCGACGCGACCAGGATCGCGCCGAGCGTGGTCTGGCCGATGGCGAAGCGGATCGTTTCCTCGGCGCCGCCCGCGCGGAACCGCGACGGCGTCATTCCGAGCAGAGCGTCGGACGCTTCGTAGAACCGTCCGCTTGACCCATATCCCGCCTCGTAGATCGCCTCGGTGACGCTGCCTCCATCGATCAGCGCCTTCCGAAGCCGCGCCCTGCGGTGCGCGGCCGCGTAGCCTTTCGGCGTCAGGCCGGTATGCGCCTTGAAGAGCCGATGAACATGGCCGGGACTGAGCCCGAGCGCGGCGGCAAGCTCGGTCAGGGACGGCACCGTTTCGGCCTTCTCGATGAGCCGGCAGGCTTCGGTGACGATCCCGGCACGCCTCTCCCCGGCGTCCGGTCCGTCGGGCCTGCACCGTTTGCACGGCCGGAAACCGGTCCGGCGGGCCTCCTCGAGCGTGTCGTGAAGACCGACATTGTCCGGGTTGCAGCGTCGCGACGGACAGGACGGACGGCAATAGACGCCCGTCGTGCGCACCGAGTACCAGAACAGCCCATCCGCTGTCCTGTCGCGCGCGACGATACGGGCCCAGCGCGGATCGTCGCGGACAAGCGGGGCATGCGCGCGTCGGAGGCTCATGGCGCCGCATCTCCCACTGCCGGTTCGGCATCGCCGCGAGCCCGGTCGAGGCCGGGCGTCGGGTAGCACGGCGCGTCGATCCCAGCGAGGCAAGACGACGCGATCTCCGCACCGGACAGGTCCACCGGGGTTCTGGCGTAGAGGATCGACGGTCGGATCGTGGTGTCGGGGTCGATCATGAAACGCTCCCTGGCCTGGCAACGACTCGTCATGCGCCTGAGGGCGTCAGGAAGAACTCCGCTTCTTGCTCTCGAATCGTCAGCCGTTGGTCTCGACACGCCGACTCAAAGTTGGGCGTTCCATTGGCGGAGTGTCGTGCTGCGGCGGCAGTGTGCGGCAGAAACGGTTCTGACGATATGCTGACGCCGACACGTCAACGCTGGTGATGGCATTCAAACGGTGGCGCGAGGCCTCTTGCGCGACCTACCTCGAGGCTCAGTAGACGGGGATCAGTCTCATTATCATAGGTACTGTCCGGATCGTGGTGGGGGAGACCAAGGCGGCGTCTGAGGGCAACATAGCGGGGATCCTCGATGGCGTAACCGGGATCAAGGCGGCGTCCCTTGAGATCAAGGTAACGGCTCCATTCGTAGCGGGTGGAACCGTTACAGTATTGGTCGACGGCCGCCCGGGAAATATCGTCACTACAAACATAGACGATTTCCATGAATATACGTTTGCGGGTGTTGTGACACGACCATGCAGAAATCAGGGTCGCTGGACCGAATGGAGGAGAGTCATCGGTGACCAGAGGCACTTGGGCAACGTCGAGGTCGATACGAACGGCGGTCTTGTTCGGCCCGCGCACAGTCATGACCTGTTCCGATAAATTCTCCGACGGAGTGAAGCGGTTATCAATGGTGAAGCGTGTGCCGCCGCAGTCGATGACGTGATGGGGACCAGGGATCGCAGCCACAGCGGGGGCTGCAGCCGCCAGCAACAGGGGTATCCCCAGGATCGCAGCACCCGGCATAGTCATTGCGGCTTCTCGCCCAACTGCTTCCAGAAATATGCGACGGCTTCGCTTTCACTGACCTCCTGCGCTCGCCCGGTCGGTAGAGACGACCGTGTGCTGCCCAGCTTGCTGAAGGCGACGCCGAGACGGCCGGCATGGATGTCGTCAAGGGCATGAGCTCGTTTGATGAGCCAGAGCGCTACCGCATCTTGAGAAGGAGGATAAAAATCGTGGGCGCCCCCTTTCCGCACGGCATCGTCGTATGTTCCACTTTTGATACCCTAGGCACCCACAGCGTCTGAACTGTGACCCCACCTTGTGTATGATTTCCTGGGATGGGTCGCCATGTTGCTGAAATAGTGATTGCCATAGGTACGCTCGCGACCACCGGCCTCGGAGTAGCGGATCAGGGCAAGGAAGGCTGCTTCACGGCGCTGGTCTTCATCAACAGCAGGCATTTCGTTGCGAATTCCTATTGGATATGCCGGTCTGCCATGGCTCAGGTGCAGAGGGAAAGGGTTCAGGCCGCGGAGACACTCAATGCGAAAGCTCGTCAAAACCATGAATTGCCGCTCCACGGCAGAAGCGCATCATGCCGTCGGGCAGGATGCCCTTCGACCCTTCGGATGGGTCCGTCTTTCAGCCACGCGAACGGCTCGACGCCGTTGAATTTGACCGTCTCGGTCAGCGACGCGCCGACCGTCCGACGGCGAGCGCCTCCCTCACCGCCTGCGAACAGGGAATTCCTGCGTCCGGGCCCCACGGGACGGATCGCGTGCTCCGCGGGATTGGCGTCGAGGGCGATCCGCCCATCGTCCAGGAGCCGCGGCAGCGCCGACCATCGCCCCGGCGCATAGCGGATCGCCTCGGCCAGCCTTGAATCGACGAAGGGGACGTACGGTGCTTGGCGGCTTCACTTGGCGGCTTCGCCCCTTCCGCTCCAGACGGATCTGCTGAAATCGCCCGCGTCACCGGGGCACATCGCGCGCCCTCACCCTTTCCCTTGCCACCTATCGCCCGTGGTGGTGCATTCGCGCGGACGACCCGCCTTCATCGTCGACGGTCCATCTCGCGCAGGGAGTTCGTGCCTTCCAGTCAGCCTCGCGCATGCCAGGACGCGGCCTGCCCAACCCCATAACGGTGCTGCTGGGTTTCGTGCTGCTGAGCATGGGCTCGGCCGGGATCGGCGCGCTGCTCGCCTGGCCGTCGCTGCTTGGCTGGTATGCGTCGCTCCGACGCCCGCCGGGGGCGCTGCCGGCCCTGGGTTTCCCGGTCTGCTGGGCGGTGCTGGCCGTGCCGGTGGCGGTGGCCGCCTGGAGGGTCTGGCGTTCGCGCCGCGTGCCGCCGCGGCACAGGGCCCTGGTGCTGTGGTGCTGGACGCTGCTGATCGGCCTGGTCTGGTCCGTGTGCTTCTTCGTGCTGCACAAGACGGAGCCGGCGATCGGATTCGGGCTGTTCTCCGTGCTGCTGTCCGGTCTCGCTCTGCGCGATTTCCGCGCTGTCGATCGCACGGGCTGCGTTTTGATGGCACCATCCTTCGTCTGGGTGTGCTACGCGACCTGGCTGACAGCCGGGATCGCCTGGCTCAACCCGGCCTGAAGGATCGCCGCACGCGAAGACGGGCGGCAAACGGAAACGAGAGATGCAACTGTTCAAGGGTTCGCAGACGGAATTCGGGCGCTTCCTGCGTCCCTGCACCACCGTCCTGCTTCTGGCCGCTGCCCCCATTGCCCTGCCGGTCCACGCGGCCATGGCGCAGTTCAGCATGGGCAATCCCAGCGCCGCGCCGGGCAGCAACCCGAACGACGAAGCCGATGCCGCCGACGCCGCCGCCAAGGCCCAGGCCAAGGCCGATGCCCGCGCCGCCGCGCCGCCGCCGGCCATCCCGGGCGCGGTGACGGACGAGGCCACCGCCACATCCGGCCATGCCAGCCTGGACATGGAACCCACGGCCGCCCTGTTCGACGCCATCAATCGCGGCGACATCACCGCGGCCAAGGAAGCGCTCGGGCGCGGCGCCGACCTGAACGGCAAGAACGTGCTGGGCCAGTCGCCGCTCGACATGTCGATCGACCTGAACCGGAACGACATCACCTTCCTGCTGCTCTCCATGCGCAACACCATCGACGGCCCCCCCGTCGCCTCCGTCGCCAAGGCCGACGCCACGCCGGTCACTGTGGTGGCGACCAAGGAGAAGCGTGGACGCAGGGGCCGCGAAAAGGCGCTGGCCGAGGCAAGCTCGCCCGGCCGGAGCGCCGGCACCAAGGCCCGCCAATACGCCTCGGATGGCGGCACGCCTCAGCCCCAGATCGGCTTTCTGGGCTTCGGCGGTTCCTAGGCTCCGGATTTCCGCTTCATGACGGCTCCGGTTACAGGTGCGGGGCCGCGAGCGCCCCGCTCTTCCGAGCGGCTCGACCACGCGGCGACCCTGGGCGCGCTGCTGTTCGGCATGGTGTCGGTGCAGATCGGCGCCAGCCTGGCGAAATCGCTGTTTCCCGTCCTCGGCGCCGCCGATACGGCGGCTCTGCGCACCCTGCTCGCGTCGCTGATCCTCTTGCCGATCGCCTGGTGCTTGCATCGGCGAAATCCGGTGCGCCTCGCACGCAGAGGGGCGGCGCTGACGGCGATCGCCGTCTACGGCGCCACGCTCGGCGCCATGAACATCGTGTTCTATCTGGCGCTGCAGAGGCTGCCGCTCGGCATCGTCGTGGCGATCGAGTTCATGGGGCCGCTGTTTCTGGCCCTGGCCGGGTCGCGACGTCCGCTCGACCTGCTCTGGGTGGCGTTCGCCCTGACCGGGCTTCTGTTCCTGATGCAGCCCTGGCGTGAGCGGCACGCGCTCGATCCGGTCGGGGTCGGCCTGGCCCTGCTCGCCGCGGCGAGCTGGGCGATCTATATCCTCGCCGGACGCAGGCTGGGACAGCATCTCTCCGGGATCACGGCCACGGCGCTCGGCATGGGCTGCGCCGCCCTGTTCACCGCCCCCGCCTCGCTGCCCGCTTTGCCGACACTGTTCCAGGCCGACTGGCTGCTGCCGGCGGCGCTCGGCATGGGCCTTCTCTCGAGTGCGGTGCCCTACTCCATCGAGATGATGGCCATGCGCCGCATGAGCATGCGCGGCTTCTCCATCCTGATGTCGCTAGAACCGGCCATTGCGGCGATCGCCGGCCTGCTGCTTCTCGGCGAGCACCTCAACACCGGCCGCTGGCTGGCGATCGGCGGGATCGTCGTCGCCTCGCTCGGTAGCGCCCTCACCGACAAGCCCTCGCCGGGACACGAGGTTCCCGAATCGGGCCCCTGACGTCCCCCGCGCGCCCGGCCACGCGAACCGCAGCACCATCTGCCCGTTCTCCGCTTCCTCCGGACGAGAACCGCATTCATGGCCCAGACCAGCACACGCACAGCCCGCACGGCGCGGAGCACCGCCTCCGTGCTCGGCAGCCTGCTGCTCGGCGCCTGCTCTTTGGTGGGAATCCGCAATGGTACGCCACAGCCGCCTTACGCCGTGGTGCAGACGATCGGCGCTGGCGACACGGCGATCGAGATCCGGCGCTACAGCTCGCGCTCTGCGGCGGAATGCACCGAAACCGGCACCGAGATCGATACCCGCTCTTCCGGTTTCCGGCGTCTGGCCGGCTTCATCTTCGGCGGCAACGATGCCGGCCGGCACATCGCCATGACCGCTCCCGTGGTCCAGCTCCCCGCAACCGAAAGCACGCTGGCGGCGGACGGTCGCTGGGTCATCCGCTTCTACCTTCCGGACGGCGTGACCCCGGCCGGCGCACCGAGGCCGCAGGACGGCAGTATCCGCCTCCTCACCGTTCCGGCCGCCACGGTCGCCGTGCTGCGCTTCTCCGGCAGTCCAGACGCCGCCTCCGTCGTCCGACACAAGCAGCAGCTCCTGGACGCGCTGCGCGGCTCGGCCTGGAGGCCGGCGGGCGCAGTTTCGGCCGAGTTCTACGATCCGCCCTGGACCTTGCCGCCGCTGCGTCGCAACGAGGTGTCGGTGCCGGTGGAGAAATCCCCTCAGGCGTAGGCATCGTCCAGAAATTGCCGCTCCAGCGCCACGGCACGACGGAAGACATCCCGGCACTCTGCATCCGAGCCCGGCCCGACCCGGTCCAGTTCGCTGCGCAGCACCGAGACGAACTGCCGGAAATCCGGGTTGTCGTGCAGGGTGATCCATTCGGCGTGCACGAAGTCGGCCGGCAAGGGCCGGGGCGCGCGCATCGCCCAGTCCAGATACAGCCATTCCGCCACGCACAGCACGCTCAGCACCGCCGGATACGAGCCGCTCTCCGCCGCCTCCCGCATCAGCGCCTTGAAGCCCGCGGTCGGCGCGGAATCCGGATCGGTGTCGCGCTCCGCCCCGACGCCGAGCGACGCAAAGGCGCGCAGGAAATAGGTGTTCTCCTCGCCCGACACCACGCCGGCGGACCGGCCGAACCGCAGACGCGCCTCCATGGTATCCGCCGTGGCGATCGCCGCCCCCAGCAGGCGCAGGAAACTGTCCAGGAAACGATGATCCTGAATCAGGTAGCGCCGCATCGGCCCGGGCGCGATCGTGCCGGCGCAGAGTTCGCGCACGAAGCGGTGCTCCGTGGCCGCCGACCAGTCCGGCTCGCTCAGGGCGCGCAGTTGCTCGGAATAGCGTTCGGTCATGACGCGGCTTTCAGGAGAGCGAGAAGAGAAAGAGGCTTCTTTTTCTGAAGAAAAAGAAGCAAAAAGACTTTTATCTATTTTGAGCGAAAGGCGGCCAGCGCAGTGCAGAACGGATAGAATTTCTTTGGTTCTTCCTTCCAGGAAAGAACATTTTAACCATCCATTTCTCTAGAAGCTGAAAATCCGCCGACTATACTCGAAGCCCCCGCGACCGACCAGGCCGTCATTCCGCGCCGGGGGTGGAACAGACGCCGCGTAGAAGCACTCCGAGCAACAAACAGGACAGACGGCGAAACAGGACCAAGACGACGCTCCTTCGGGACACAGCCCATGATGACGTCGTACACCTCCTTTACAAAAGCCGCCCCGCTACTCGGCAGCGTCCTGGGCGGCGGCCGATTCCACCCGCACCACGTCGAGCGTCACCAGCGCGCCGTCGCGCTCGAAATGCCAGAAGGTCCAGCCATTGCAGGACGGGGCGTTGGTGAGTTCGGCGCCGAGCTTGTGGATCGAGCCCCGCCTCGAGCCGCTGACCAGCGTGCCGTCCGGAGACACGATGGCGCTGACGCGGCCCTGCTTGTCCGTGACGCGCGTGCCCACGGGGATCAGACCGCGTTCCACCAGGGAGCCGAACGGCACGCGTGGTGCGTCGCGCTTGGCCGGGCTCGGCATCACGCTGTCCATCGGCAGAGGCCGCTCGCGCTGGAACCGGCCGATCGCCGCCTCGGCATAGTCCGGGTGGCGCTCGATGCCGATGAAGCGGCGTCGCAGGCGCTTGGACATCGCCGCCGTGGTGCCGGTGCCGGTGAACGGGTCGAGCACCACGTCGTCCACGCCGGTGGAGGCCAGCAGCACGCGATGCAGCAGCGATTCCGGCTTCTGGGTCGGATGCAGCTTCAGCCCGTGCTGGTTGCGCAGGCGCTCGTTGCCGGTGCAGAGCGGCAGCAGCCAGTCCGAGCGCATCTGCACGTCGTCGTTCAGCGCCTTCATGGCAGCGTAGTTGAAGCGATAGCGGCTCTGCGGACTGCGCGCGGCCCAGATCATGGTCTCATGCGCGTTGGTGAAGCGGCGGCCGCGGAAATTCGGCATCGGGTTGGATTTGCGCCAGACCACGTCGTTGAGGATCCAGAAGCCCAGATCCTGCAGGATGGCGCCGATGCGGAAGATGTTGTGATAGGAGCCGATCACCCAGATCGTCGCATCCTTGCGCATCAATCGGCGCGCTTCGGTCAGCCAGTCGCGGGTGAAGCGATCGTATTCGGCATAGTCGCCGAACTTGTCCCAGTCGTCGTCCACCCCGTCCACCAGGCTGTCGTCCGGCCGGCGCAGCTCGCCGCGAAGCTGGAGGTTGTAGGGCGGGTCGGCGAAGATGCAGTCCACCGAACCGGCGGGCAGCATGCGCATCAGGTCGATGCAGTCGCCGAGCAGGATCTGGTCGAGCGGCAACTCCATGACCGGGCCGATCATGCCGCCTCCAGCAGAAGGGTGAGCTGCCGGACGGTGCCGAAGGCGCTGCGATGGTGCCTGGTCGCGCCGTTGGTCCGCAGCGCGTCGCGATGGGTCGCGGTGCCGTAGCCCGCGTTGCGATCCCAGCCATAGGCCGGGAACCGCACCGCGAGGCGGCGCATGATCCGGTCGCGCGTGACCTTGGCGACGATCGACGCGGCGGCGATCGACAGGCATTCCGCGTCGCCGCCGATCACCGCCACCGAAGGGCAGGTCAATCCGGGCGGGCAGCGATTGCCGTCCACCAGAACCAGCTCGGGCGCCCGTCCAAGACGCGACACGGCACGACTCATCGCGAGCATGGATGCATGCAGGATGTTCAGGCGTTCGATCTCGCGCACGGATGCGGCGGCGACGGCGATGGCCACGCCCGGCGTCGCCAGCAGCGCGGCATAGGCGGCATCGCGCGCCTCGGCGCTCAGCTTCTTGGAATCGTCGAGCAGGGCGGCCAGACGGCGCGATGGCGTGCCGGCGAACAGAACGGCGGCCGCGACAACCGGACCTGCGAGCGGTCCGCGACCGGCCTCGTCCACGCCGGCGACCAGACCGCCATGCTCCGATTCGCGCCTGTAATGCGGCATCCCGGCTCCCGCACGGCGGCTCCGAAACGCAGGATGCGAATCGGGGCGAGCCGTCCGTCCCAGGAAGACCATTTTTCGCTCCCGGCTGGCAAGCAGCCGGTGGGCTCAGCCGCGCGACGGGACCAGCAACAGCCCCAGGACGAAGCCGAACCCGGCGGCGATGCCGAGCGCCGCCAGCGGCCGGTCGCGCACCAGCTCGGCCGCTTCCTCGACCTGATCGCGCAGCTGGTCGATCACGCCGCCATATTCCTGTTGCACGTGGCCCTGGAGCTGGTCGACCTTGCCGTCCGCCTGCAGGCCGAGATCGCCGGTCAGCCCGCCCGCGGCGTCCTTGACCCGACCGACACCCTTGTCGAGCGCCCCTTCGATTTCGTTCCGGTCCACCATGCGCGCGCCCCCATTCCCGATTGTGACGCCGATGCAACGGCGGGACGGGAAGCGGGGTTGCACCGCCCGTCGCTCCGGGGTTGCAATTCCGTCGCGCCAGCCGATGCTGGGACACGGATCATGTCACGACGTTCGACCCCAGACCCGGCCGCCCTGTCGTGGGAGCATCGACGCATCGCCCTGCTGGTGTCGGGCGGCCTCCTGATGGAACAGTTCGACAGCACGGTGCTGTCGACCGCCCTACCCTCGATGGCGCGGTCCTTCGGCACCAGCCCGGTGCATCTCAGCGGCGCCCTGACCGCCTATCTGTTGGGTCTCGTGCTGCTGCTGCCATCGAGCGGGCGCATCGCCGACCGGTTCGGCAGCCGCACGGTGTTCCGCCTGGCGATCGCGTTGTTCACGGCGGGTTCGATCCTGTGCGCCGTCTCGCAGTCTTTGCCGTTTCTGGTGGGCGCGCGCTTCGTCCAGGGTTGCGGCGGCGCGCTGATGGTCCCGGTCGGCCGGCTCGTCCTGATGCGCAGCGTGCGCAAGGACCAGCTCATCAACGCCGTGTTCTGGACGCTGATGCCGGCGACCGTGGGGCCAATGCTGGGTCCGCCCATCGGCGGCCTGCTCACCACGGTGCTGTCCTGGCGCTGGATCTTCATCATCAACGTGCCGATCGGTCTGGCCGGGCTGGTGGCGGCGGGGCTGATCCCGCAGATGCGGGAACAGGCGGCCACGCGGCTGGATACGCCCGGCGTGATTCTCAGCGCGATCGCGCTGGCAGGGCTCGTGTTCGGGCTGGAGCAGGCACGCGGCGGACCCTCCGGCTTTCTCCACGCGGCGCCGATCCTTCTGCTCGGCGCCGGCGCCGCCGCGCTCTATGTGCGCCATGCGCGCAGGGTCGCGGCACCCGTGCTCGATCTCTCTCTGCTGGGGGTGGAAACGTTCCGGCTTTCGGTGCTGAGCGGCACGGCCTCGCGCATCGCCATCGGCGGGCTGCCGTTCCTGCTGCCATCCATGCTGCAGATCGGCTTCGGCCTGTCGGCGGCGCAGAGCGGCCTGATCACCTTCAGCAACACCTTCGGCGCGATCGTGGTGCGGTTCCTGTCGGCGCGCATCCTGCGCCGGCTCGGTTATCGCAGCACGCTGCTCCTGAACGGGGCCAGCGCCTGCATCATCACGCTGTGCTGCGCGGCGTTCCGGCCGGGCTGGCCGCTCGTCTGGCTGTTCCCGATCCTGTTCCTGAGCGGCTTCACCCAATCGCTCCAGTTCACCGCTCTGAACACGATCGCCTATGCCGAGGTGCCGACGGAGCGGATGGGCGCCGCGACCGGGCTTTATTCCACCGTGCAGCAGCTCGGGCTGACGCTGGGAATCTCCATCGCCGCCGTGGTCGTCTCGCTGTCGGCGTCGCTGCACGCGCACCCGAGCGCCAGGCTGGGCGATTTCGCGACCGGCCTGGCGACGATCGGGCTTTGTTCGCTGCTGGCCATCCCGGCCTGCTGGCGTCTGCCGCGTTCCGCCGGGGCGGAGCTCAGCGGGCACCGGCCGGGCGGATGACGCAAGCCGGTGCTTCCGATCGGCCCGTTCCGGGCGATCGCCTCAGCGATCGAAGCGAGAGGAGCAGACGGCGAAGCGGAGCGGCAGGACCGGCCTGAAGGCAGCAATCATGCTGGGCAGGAAGGCGCTGTTTTCCGCGCCGTCCTGCTTCTGGTCCCCGTCGCCGGCGAGACGCCTGAGCGCTTCGGTTTCCATCTCCATGAGCTTGCGAAACATGCCGACCTCCCAACGCACCCTCGTCGGGTGCTTTCGGCCGCCTCCTCGCGGCACAAGCGGGACTGCGCTCCCGCGGCGTTCGCCGCGCCGGGATCGCCAACGATCTGGCGGTGGAGCGGCGCGGGCGGGGCCGAGGCGCGTTACGCGCCGTCGTCCCACGCAGACGATCCTAGACCCAAGCCTGCCTTCGCCACAATCTTGCCGTGTTCGTCCTCTCGCCTCCGTGATAGCCAGGATCGCCGGAACAGTTTGAATCAAACCGATCGGTCTGTACCCCCCTCCGGCTGGGAGGGAATGCTGGTAGAACAGAAGCAGGAATGCTCCGGCTTGGCGCCGGCGGCCGATGAGGACGATTGATGGACGAGCCGACGAATCGCCAGCAGCAGCCCCGTGCCGGCATCGACCCGTCCCGTTCCGATCCCGCCCTTCCCGTCGCCCGCAAGCGGCGCTGGGGCCGGCTGATCGTCTGGCTGCTGATCCTGCTGCTCGTGGTGGGCCTGGCGGTGCGGCTGCTGCACAAGCCGGCCGCGCAACACGGGACGGGCGGAGGCGGACGGCATCATCATGGCGGCACGGCGATGGGCGATAACGGGCCGCAGCCGGTGGCCGTGGCCACGGCGCGAACCGGCGACATGCCCGTCATTCTGACCGAGCTCGGCACCGTGACCTCGCTCGCCAACATCACGGTGCAGTCGCAGATTTCCGGCTATCTGTTGAAGGTGCTGTTCACCGAGGGCCAGGAGGTCAAGAAGGGCGACCTGCTGGCGCAGGTGGATCCGCGCCTCTATCAGGCCACGCTGACCCAGTACGAGGGCAATCTGGTCCGCGACCAGGCGCTGCTGAAGCAGGCTCTGGCGGACAACGCCCGCTACACGCTGCTGCTGAGCCAGCATTCGATCGCCGCGCAGACGGCGCAGAACCAGCAATATGTGGTGGGCCAGTATCAGGGCGCGGTGAAGACGGACGAGGGCGAGATCGCCAGCGCCAAGCAGAACCTCGCCTATTGCGACATCGTCTCGCCGATCGACGGCCGCGTCGGCCTGCGCCAGGTGGACCAGGGCAACTACATCACGTCGAACGAGACCAACGGCCTCGTGGTGGTGACGCAGCTCAAGCCGATCTCGGTGATCTTCGCCCTGCCGGAAGCGCAGATCGCCGACGTCGTGGCGCAGATGCGCGACGGCAAGTCGCTGGTGGTGGACGCGTACGACCGCACCAACACGGTGAAGCTGTCCGCCGGCACGGTGCTGACGCTGGACAACACGATCGACACCTCCACCGGCACGGTGCGCGTGCGAGCGACCTTCCCCAACGAGGACGAGGCGCTGTTTCCGAACCAGTTCGTGAATGCGCGTCTGCATCTGGAGACGCTGCACAACGTGGTTCTGGTGCCCAACGCCGCGCTGCAGACCGGGCCGGACGGCAGCTTCGTCTATGTCGTGCAGCCGGACCACACGGTGAAGACCGTTCCGGTCAAGACCGGCACGGTGGGCGGCGCGGACGTGGTGATCGAGAACGGGCTGAAGGCCGGCGACGTGGTGGTGACGGACGGCACCGACCGGCTGAAGGCGGGTGCCAAGGTGACGATCCCGGCGGAAACGCCGGCGGCCGCCACCAAGGGCGCCACGCCGGGTGCGGGCCACCGGCATCATCGCCAAGGCGGCAACCAGAGCGGCGACCAGGGTAGCGACCAGGGCGGCCACCCGGGCGGCGGCAACGGATGAGACGCCGGTTCCGGGGACGGACCACGCCGTGAACCCGTCGCGCATCTTCATCGAGCGGCCGGTCGCGACCACGCTGCTGATGCTGGCCATCCTGATGGTGGGCCTGCTCGGCTTCCGTTTCCTGCCGATCGCCGCCCTGCCACAGGTCGAGTATCCGACCATCCAGGTGCAGACCTTCTATCCCGGCGCCGGTCCGCAGGTGATGACCACCTACGTCACCGCGCCGCTGGAGTACCAGCTCGGGCAGATGCCGGGGCTGGACCAGATGGAAAGCCAGTCCTCGGCCGGCGCGTCGATGATCACGCTGCGGTTCGGCCTGTCGATGGACATCAACGTGGCGCAGCAGGAGGTGCAGGCCGCGATCAACGCCGCCAACTCGCTGCTGCCGAGCGACCTGCCGGCGCCGCCGATCTACGCCAAGGTCAACCCGGCCGACACGCCGATCCTGACGCTCGGCGTCACGTCGAAGACCATGAAGCTGACCGACGTCGAGGATTACGTCGATACCCGTCTGGCGCAGAAGATCAGCCAGATCAGCGGCGTCGGCCTGGTGACGCTGACCGGCGGCAACCGCAAGGCGATCCGCGTCAACGTGAACACGCGCGCGCTGTCGTCCTACGGCATCGCGCTGGACGACCTGCGCACCATCATCGGTACGGTGAACGTGAACGCGCCGACCGGCACGTTCGACGGCCCGCTGCATGCGACCACCCTGCAGATCAACGGCCAGATCACCGCGCCCGATATCCTGGCCAATCAGGTGATCGCGTACAACAATGGCGCGCCGGTCCGCGTGCGCGACGTCGCCACCGTCACCAGCGGGCCGGAGAACACGCAGCTCGCCGCCTGGGCCAACAAGACTCCGGCGATCGTGCTCAACGTGCAGCGCCAGCCGGGCGCCAACGTGATCGCCGTGGTGGACAGCATCAAGCGCATCCTGCCGCGCCTCCGCCAGGATATTCCAGCGGGCATCGAGATCACGCCGCTGACCGACCGCACCGTCACCATCCGCGCCTCGGTGGCGGATGTGGAGTTCGAGCTGCTGCTGGCGATAGCGCTCGTGGTGCTGGTGATCTTCGTGTTCCTGCGCAACGTTCCCGCGACCATCATTCCGAGCCTGAGCGTGCCGCTATCGCTGATCGGCACCATGGCGGCGATGTATCTGCTGGGGTTCTCGCTCGACAATCTGTCGCTGATGTCGCTCACCATCGCCACCGGCTTCGTGGTCGACGACGCGATCGTCATGATCGAGAACATCGCCCGCTTCATCGAGATGGGCGAGACGCGGATGCAGGCGGCGCTGAAGGGAGCCGGCCAGATCGGCTTCACCATCGTCTCGCTGACCGTGTCGCTGATCGCGGTGCTGATCCCGCTCCTGTTCATGGGCGACGTGGTCGGCCGGCTGTTCCACGAATTCGCCATCACCCTCTCGGTGACGATCGTGATCTCGGCTGTCGTGTCGCTGACGCTGGTGCCGATGATGTGCGCGCGGATGCTGCGCGAGCAGCCGCACCATCCAGAAGGCGCCGCGCTGCAATCCGGCGGCCGTCTGTCGCGCTGGTCCGAGGCGGCGATCAACGGGACGATCGCCGCCTACGGGCGCGGCCTGGACCGCGTGCTGCGTCATCAGGCGCTGATGCTGGTCCTGTTCGTCGCCACCGTGGCGCTGACCGTGTTCCTGGTGATGGTGATCCCGAAAGGCTTCTTCCCGGTTCAGGATACCGGCGTCATCCAGGGCATCTCCGTCGCGGCGCAGGACACCTCGCTGAACGCGATGAGCAAGCACCAGCAGGCGCTGGGCGAGGCGATCCTGTCCGATCCGGACGTGGAAAGCCTGAGTTCGTTCATCGGCGTCGACGGCAGCAACATGACGTTGAATCAGGGCCGGTTCCTGATCAACCTCAAGCCGCGCGACCAGCGCTCGCTGTCGGCATCGGGCGTGATCCGCCGGCTGGAGGGCGAGGTGGCGGACGTGCCGGGCATTTCGCTGTTCATGCAGCCGGTGCAGGATCTGTCGCTCGACACCGCCGTCTCGGCCACCCAGTACCAGTTCGTGCTGGAGACGCCGAACTACGACGAGTTCTCCGTCTGGGTGCCGAAGGTTCTCGACAGCCTGCGCGCCCTGCCGCAACTCGCGGACGTGACCGCGGATCTCCAGGCTTCCGGCAAGGTCGCCGGCGTGATCCTCGATCGCGCCAACGGGGCGCGCTTCTCGATCACGCCGCAGACGGTCGACAACGCGCTCTACGACAGTTTCGGCCAGCGCCAGATCAGCACGATCTACACCCAGACCAACCAGTACCGGGTGATCCTCGACGTGCAGCCCTCCCTGGCGAAGGACCTGAACAGCCTGAACCAGGTCTACCTTCCCGGCCCATCCTCCTCGTCCTCCACGTCCAGTACGGGCGCGCGCCGCCAAGCGACCGGCGGTTTGGTGCCGCTGTCGCAGGTGGCGCAGGTGCGTCTCGGCACCGGGCCGCTGCTGATCTCGCATCTGGGCCAGTTTCCGGCCACCACCGTCTCGTTCAATCTGAAACCCGGCGCGTCGCTCGGACCGGCGGTGACGGCGATCGAGAACGCGGAAAAGCGGATCGGCCTGCCCAAGACCTTCTCCACCGCGTTCCAGGGCACGGCGGCGGCGTTCCAGGACAGCCTGGGCAACGAGCTGTTCCTGGTGATCGCGGCTCTGGCGGCGGTCTATATCGTGCTGGGCGTGCTCTATGAGAGCTTCATCCACCCGGTGACGATCCTGTCCACCCTGCCCTCCGCGGGCATCGGTGCGATCCTGGCCCTGATGATCGCCGGCGCCGATCTGGACGTGATGGGCATCATCGGCATCGTGCTGCTGATCGGCATCGTCAAGAAGAATGCGATCATGATGATCGACTTCGCGCTGGTGGCCGAGCGCGAGGAAGGGTTGGCCCCGATGGCGGCGATCCGTCAGGCCGCCCTGCTGCGCTTCCGTCCGATCCTGATGACCACCCTGGCGGCGGCATTCGGCGCCCTGCCGCTGATGCTGGGGACCGGCACCGGCTCCGAGCTGCGCCGTCCGCTGGGCATCGCCATCGTCGGCGGCCTCGCGGTGAGCCAGTTGCTGACCTTGTTCACCACCCCGGTGATCTATCTGTTCATGGACGGCCTGTCCCGCCGCACGCGGCGCTGGATCCACCGTCATGACGCGCCCCTGCCCGACGCGCCCGCACCCGGCGCGCCGTGAACGTCTCGCGTCCCTTCATTCTGCGCCCGGTGGCGACCACGCTTCTGGCGGTGGCGCTCGCCCTGTCGGGAGCGTTCGCCTACACCAAGCTGCCGGTGGCGCCGCTGCCGAACGTGGCGTTTCCCGTGATCCAGGTGCAGGCGACGCAGCCGGGCGGTTCGCCGGACGAGGTGGCCGCCACGGTGGCGACGCCGCTGGAGCGGCATCTGGGCACGATCGCCGGCGTCACCGAGATGACGTCGGAAAGCAACCAGAACTCGACCCGCATCACCATCGAATTCTCGCTCAGCACGAATGTCGACGCGGCCGCGCAGGAGGTCGAGGCGGCGATCCAGGCGGCGCGCGCGGATCTGCCGACCTCGCTGCGCTCCAACCCCACCTTCCGGAAATTCAATCCGGCCGGGCAGCCGATCATGATCCTGGCGCTGACGTCGAAGACCAAGACGGCGCCGCAGCTCTACGACATCGCCACCAACGATCTCCAGCAGCAGCTCTCCAAGATCAAGGGCGTCGGCAATTTCCAGCTCGGCGGCTCGGCCTTGCCGGCGGTGCGCGTCGAGCTCGATCCGCTGCCGATGTTCCAGCAGGGGCTGGGCTTCGAGGACGTGCGTGCAGCCCTGGCATCGGCCAATGCCAACACGCCCAAGGGCTTCATCGATATCGGCCCGACGCGCTATCAGCTCGACACCAACGACCAGGCGCGCAAGGCGGAGGACTACCGCGATCTCGTGGTCGGCTACCGCAACGGCGCGCCGATCAACCTGTCGCAGATCGCGACGGTGACCGACGGGGTCGAGGATATCCGCAACGCCGGCTATTTCAACGGCGAGGCCTCTGTCGTCTGCATCGTGTTTCCGCAGGCCGATGCGAACATCATCAAGACGATCGACGCCATCAAGCAGCAATTGCCGATGCTCGAAGCGGCGTTGCCGGCCGACGTGGCGCTGCATATCGGGCTCGACCGCTCCACCACCATCCGCGCCGCGGTGAAGGACACCCAGTTCACGCTGATCATCGCCATCGTCCTGGTGGTGCTGGTGGTGCTGGTCTTCCTGCGCACGCTGCGCTCGACGCTGATCCCGGCCGTCGCCGTGCCGGTCTCGATCATCTCGACCTTCGGCGCAATGTATCTGCTGGGGTTCGCCCTGGACAATTTGTCGCTCATGGCGCTGACCATCGCCACCGGCTTCGTGGTGGACGACGCGATCGTGGTGCTGGAGAACATCGCCCGCCACATGGAAGACGGCATGGGTCGTCTGGAGGCAGCGCTTCTCGGCGCGTCCGAGGTGGGCTTCACAGTGATGTCCATCACCGTGTCCCTGATCGCGGTGTTCCTGCCGATCCTTCTTCTCCCCGGTATCGCCGGCAAGTTCTTCTTCGAATTCGCGATGACGCTGATCGTTACCATCAGCGTGTCCCTGCTGCTGGCGCTGACCGTGACGCCGATGATGTGCGCGCTGATCCTGCGCGTGCAGCCGCGCGTGAGCGCCGAGCAGGCGAAGCACGACGCGGAGGCGGCGCGGGCGAAACAGAGCGTCTGGGCGCGCCGCCTCGCATGGGCCGGGGCCACGATCGAGCGTGGCCTGAACGGGATGCAGCATGGCTACGAGCGGTCGCTCGGCTGGGCGATGCGGCATCGGCGGCTGATGGTGCTGACCCTGCCGCTCACCATCGTCCTGACCGTGGTGCTGTTCAGCAAGATCCCGAAAGGGTTCTTCCCTGCCGAGGATAACGGCCTGCTGATCGCGCATATCGAGGGCGAGCAGACCATCTCGTTCCAGAACATGCGCGACAAGCTCGTCTACGTTCAGAAAGTGCTCACCGCCGATCCGGACGTGCTGTCCGCCGTGGGATTCACCGGCGGCCGATCGACCAACCAGGCGCAGGTGTTCATCCAGCTGAAGGACAAGAGCCTCCGCCACGATTCCATCGACGACACCATCGCCCGTCTGCGCAGGAAACTGCAGAACATGGTCGGCGCGCGCTTCTTCGCCTTCTCGGCCGGGGACGTGCGCGCGGGCGCGCGCGAAAGCAACGCGGCCTATCAGTTCTCGCTCCAGTCGGACGACGCGCAGCTGCTCTACAAATGGACGCCGCTGATCGAGGCGGCGCTGAAGAAGCGCCCGGAACTGGTGGATGTGGATTCGGACGTGTCGCAGGGCGGGTCCGCCATCACCGTCGATATCGATCGCGACACGGCGGCGCGCTACCAGATCACGCCGCAGCTGGTGTCCAACACGCTCTACGACGCGTTCGGCCAGCGCAGCGCGTCGGTGATCATGAACACGCTCAACCAGTATCACGTCGTGATGGAGGTGGCGCAGCGCTACCAGCAGACGCCCGACATCATGCAGCAGATGTATGTGAGCGCGGCCGCCGGAACGGCGACCGGCAGCGCGTCGTCCAACCTGATCCGGGTGAGCAGTGCCAGCTCCAACACCGCTTCTGGCTCCACCGGCGGGTCGAGCGGCGCTGCCGCAGTGGGCAATGCCACGACGAACGTATCGAGCAGCGGCACCGGCGCGGTGAGCGCCAACGGCGACAGCAGCGGGACCGACGCGCAATCGGCGGCCAAGCAGTCGCAGGAGAACGCGGCCAGCAACAGCCTGGCCGGCGGCAAGGGCGCGTCGAACGGCTCGGCCGTGTCGTCCTCGATGGAAACCATGGTGCCGCTGATCAACCTGTCGACGCTGACGCCCGACACGACGCCGCTGCAGGTGAGTCATGATGGCGGCTTCGTCTCGGCCACGCTGTCGTTCAACACCCCGGCCGGCGGTTCGCTCAGCGCCGCCGAGGCGGCGATCGAGGACACCATGCTGCGGATGCATGTTCCGTCCAACATCCATGGCTCGTTCGCCGGCAACGCCAAGGAGCTGGACGAAGCCAACCAGTCCTATCCGCTGGTGCTGCTGGGCGCGCTGCTGGCGGTCTACATCACGCTCGGCATCCTCTACGAGAGCTACATCCATCCGCTGACCATCCTGTCCACCCTGCCCTCGGCCGGGGTGGGCGCTCTGCTGGCGCTGGAGCTGTTCGGCCAGCAGTTCACCCTGATCGCGATGATCGGCATCGTCCTGCTGATCGGCATCGTGAAGAAGAACGCGATCCTGCTGGTGGATTTCGCCCTGGTGCAGGAGCGCGAGCACGGCATGTCGCCGCGGGATTCGATCCTCCAGGCCTGCCGGATGCGGTTCCGGCCGATCATGATGACCTCGTTCGCGGCGGCGCTGGGCGCGCTGCCTCTGGTGCTCGGCAACGGCTACGGCAACGAGCTGCGGCGGCCTCTGGGCCTGTCCGTGATCGGCGGCCTGCTCGTGAGCCAGGCGCTGACCCTCTACACCACGCCGGTCGTGTACCTGTATCTCGACCGGATGCGGCATTGGTGGAACCGTCGCGGATGGCGACGTTCCCGCCGCTTGCAACAGGACCCAGCCGCAGGATGAGCATGTTCCGCCGCGTTGTTCCGCACGGCTTCCGGGCAGGCCGGCTGTCCGCCCTTCTGCTGGCGGGCACCTGCGCCGCTTGCATGGTCGGGCCCGACTACCACAAGCCGGATGCGATCCTGTCGGCCCGGTTCAAGGAGATTCCGCCGCCGCCCGGCTGGGCGTTCGCCGATCCGCATTATGCCGAGCTGCCCAAAGGGCATTGGTGGGAGATCTACAACGATCCTCAGCTGAACCGGCTGGAGGAGCGCGTGAACATCTCTAACCAGACCATCAAGGCGGACGAGGCCGCGTTCCGGCAGGCCCGCGCGCTGGTGGACGAAGCCAGGAGTTCCCTGTTCCCCAGCGCCTCGCTGACGCCCAGCATCACCCGCAGCGGCGCCGGCCAGGGCACCAGCACGCTGGCCTCCAGCATCCCGACCACCGGCGCCACGACCGTCGGCAATCGCAGCCTGGGCGAGAGCGACATCACCCGCTACGAGTTGTCCGGCACGCTGGACTGGGAGCCGGATATCTGGGGCAGGATCCGCCGGCAGGTGGAGTCCAACGTGTCCGGCGCACAGGCGAGCCAGGCGACCCTCGATGCCGCGCGGCTGTCGGAACAGACCAGCCTGGCGACCTATTATTTCGAGATGCTCTACCAGGACAGCCTGATCGCGCTGCTGAAGCAGTTCGTCAGCTATTACGAGCAGAACGCCGCAATCAACCGCAACCAGGTCGCGGCCGGCACCACCGATCCGTCCGACCTGCTGCAGGCGGAAACCCAGGTGGCCAGCACCAAGGCGCAGCTGGTTTCGGCGGGCATCCTGCGCGCGCAATACGAACACGCCATCGCCGTGCTGATCGGCGAGCCGCCCGCAGCACTGACCATCGCCCCCGGCGCGCTGCCGACCACGATCCCGGCGATCCCGGTCACGATCCCCTCCCTGCTGCTGCAGAGGCGTCCCGACATCGCCGAACAGGAGCGGATCATGGAAGAGGAGAACGCACTGATCGGCGTGGCGATCGCGGCGTATTACCCCACCATCTCCCTGTCCGCGACGGCCGACTACGCCGGAGACCCGATCGGCTCGCTGTTCAAGCTCGCCAACCGGAGCTGGAGCATCGCCGCGAGCGCGGCCGAGACGCTGTTCGAGGGCGGTCTGCGCACGGCGGACGTGCGCGCGGCCAGGGCGACCTTCGATCAGGCGGTGGCGAATTACCGCCAGACCGTCCTGACCGCGATGCAGGGCGTCGAGGACCAGCTCTCCAATCTGCGCATCCTGGCGGAGCAGGCCGATGCGCAGGCCCGAGCGGTCGATCTCGCCAACCAGGCGGTGGTGGTCTCCCTGAACCAGTATCGCGCCGGCACCGCGATCTACACGACGGTGATCACCAACCAGGAAACCGCGCTCAGCAACGCGGAGACGGCTTTGGGCGTGCAGGAAAGCCGCATGGTGGACAGCGTGCAGCTGATCACCGCCCTGGGCGGGGGCTGGAGCACGAGCGATCTGATCTCGAAGACCGCATTGCAGACCGACAATCCGCTGCTGCCTTCCTTCATCAGCCCGGACAAGAACTGATCGGCGGGCGCCGATGTTCTTTCTCGCCAAGGTGGCGATCTCGGCCGTGCTGATCGCCACGGTGTCCACCCTGGCAAGGAAGCAGCCCGCGCTCGGCGCGCTGATCGCCTCCCTGCCTCTGGTGTCGGTGCTGGGGATGATCTGGCTCTGGATCGAGACGCACGATCCCGTCCGCATGGAACGGCATGTCGCGGCGACCTTCTGGTATGTGATCCCGTCCTTGCCGATGTTCCTGGTGATTCCGGCCGCGATGCGCGCGGGCGTACCGTTCTGGTTGTCCCTGCTGGGCGGATGCGCGCTGACGGTGGGGCTTTACCTTCTCACCGTGACGATCGGCGCGCGTTTCGGCATCAGGCTGTAGCGCGTTTCTGCAGAGATCTGTTCGGGCAAACGAAAACCCCGGCGCCTTTCGGTGCCGGGGCTCGCTTGCGTTTCGGCTGTCGATCGGGAGGTCAGAAAATCGCTTTTCCGGCCATCAGACCCAGGATCAGGAAGATCAGGAAGATGACGATGGCGATGAAGAACAGGATCTTGGCGATTCCGGCGGTCGCGGCCGAGAGGCCGCCGAAGCCGAAGATGCCGGCGATGATCGAGATGACCAGGAACAGGAGCGCGAGTTTCAGCATGGGACGTTTCTCCTTAGAGACGTTAACGTATTGCGTCGACGATCAGCGACGCGCGACCAGAGCGCCGACCAGGAAGCCAAGACCGAGCGCGGCGCCGATGGCGATCAGCGGCTGGTCGGCGGTCAGGTCGCGCACCGTATCCAGAGCGTCGCCATAGGCGCTCTGCGCCTGACCTGCGAACTGGCGCGCCTTGCCCTTGGCCTGCATGGCGCTGTCGCCAAGGGCGCCCCCCATACCGTCCTGAAGCTTGCCGACAACGTCTTCCGCAACGCCCTCGATCTTGTTCTCGTCCATGCGCGTCTTCTCCTTCTGCTGGCTCCGGCGGGTGGGAGCGATGGTGTGTCGTCGCTCCAACGCAACGGAACCCGAAAAGGATGCGCGGCATTCGACGCGTCAGCAGCACAGCCCTGCGAGGCGCCGATTCCTGATGCAGCGCCGCAACCATGACGGCCGGTTTCTGTTTCGGAGGCGAACGATCCCGAACAACGCGCCCAGGCCCCGGGTGCGCGACGACGTGTGTGCTCTCTTTTCCGGAACTGTCCCATGAAGCTCTTCAACTGCCAAAACTGCGGCAACCTGCTCTATTTCGAGAACCGTTCCTGCGAGCAGTGTGGTGCCAGGCTCGGCTATCTGCCGCATGAGCAGATGCTGTCCGCCCTGGTCGAGAGCGGTGAGGCATGGACGGCCTCGGGCGCTTCCGATCCGAACAAACCCATGCGCCTGTGCGCCAACGCGGAGCAGGACGCCTGCAACTGGCTGGTGGCGGCCGATTCGCCGGAAACGTTCTGCGCCTGCTGCCGGCACAACCGCATGATCCCGCCCCTGGAAGACCAAACGGCGGCGGATCGCTGGCGCAAGCTCGAACTGGCCAAGCATCGCATGTTCTATTCCCTGATCCGGCTCGGCCTGGCCTTGCCGAACCGTGTCGACGATCCGGATCACGGCCTCTGCTTCGATATTCTCGATCCGATCCCGGGCCAGCCGAAGGTGCTGACCGGGCACGAGGACGGGGCGATCACCATCAACCTGGACGAGGCCGACGACGCGCATCGCGAGGCGATGCGCCACGAGATGCACGAAACCTATCGCACCCTGCTGGGACATTTCCGGCACGAGGTCGGGCACTGGGTGTGGGATTGCCTGGTGCGCGACCAGAACCGCCTGGACGCGTTCCGCGCCCTGTTCGGCGACGAACGCGCCGATTATGCCGAGGCGTTGCAGAAGCACTACCAGGACGGTCCGGCGCCGGACTGGCAGGAGCGCACCATCTCCGCCTACGCCACCTCGCATCCCTGGGAGGATTTCGCCGAGACCTGGGCGCACTACCTGCACATCATGGACACGCTCGAGACCGCCAACGCCTTCGGCATGGGCGTGAGGCCGAAAGTGCCACATCCGAGCGATCTGGAGGTCGAGGTCGCGATCGATCCCTACAAGGCGGCGCATATGGACGAGATTCTCGGCCAATGGATGCCGCTGGTCTACGCGATGAACAGCCTGAACCGCTCCATGGGGCTGCCGGATTTGTATCCGTTCATCATCTCCGAACCTGTGCGCGACAAGCTCGGCTTCATCCACGCCATGCTGCAGGAGCAGGCTCCGGCGGAACGTCCCCTCCCCTGAGGGGCGGCCTTACGCCGCGCGCGGAGACCGAGGTTCCGCTCGATCCGGTCAGCGCAGCGCGCTGATCGCGATGGGAGCCGGGATCGGGAACGGCGGCAGCCGGGCCGGTTCAATGGCGCCCGTGTTCCGGTCGACCGGCAGTTCGACCACGCTGCCGGAGGCGCTGTCGGCGACCAGAAGGCGCGCGCCGATCATGTCGGCTGCGACCGCGACCGGTGCGCGCGCGCCGGCCGGAAACCGCCCGATCAGACTGGCACGGCCGTCGCCGTCGAGACGCAGGACCGCGATCCTGTTGCCCGTCGCAAGCAGATACAGGAACCGCCCGTCCGGCGTGATCGCGGGAGCGGCATCAACGGGACCATCGTCCCGGCCGGGCTCGGCCAGCGAAAGGGTCTGTTGCAGCGCAAGCCGGTCTCCGTCGCTGCGCAGCACGAACAACGTCGGCGTGTCGACGGACAGGGCATAGGCGTGGCGGCCGTCCGGCGCGAACACCAGGTGACCGGGGCTGCTTCCCTTTGGAAAAGAGAGATCGGCCTCGGTCCAGGGTTTGAGCGACGTATCGATGCGGTCGTCGAACCGGAAGGCGTGCAGGGTGTCGCTGCCCGGCGTGGCGAGAAACACGGCTTTGCCATCGGGGGTAAAGCTGGCTGTCCCCGTCCGCGCTTCCGCTCCGGCCACGTCGGCGGACGGATAAGGGACGAATTGACGCTGGCGGACGATTTGGCCGTTCTCGCCCAGCGCGAACACCGCCAGGCCGAACTGGCCGCCTTTGCCCGCAACGTTCGAGACCAGCAAGGCGCGGCCCGCGGGCGAAATCTCCGGCCCGAACGCCGCTGGACCGTCAAGGGAAAGACGGTTCAGCACGGCGGCATGGCCGTTCTCGAACCGCAGGGCGGTGATCCGGCCGGTGTTGCCGCCATCGGGATGACCGGCGACGTAGAGAAAGCGTCCGTCCGGCGAGGCGACAACGCGATCGACGCTTCCCGCGCGCCAGAGCGAATGCGCCTGGAGGCTCCCGTCCCGGGCCATGTCGATCAGAAACAACCCGCCCGACGACGCCGTCTTCCCCGCAACTCCGGCGGGGGCGGCGGAGACAAGAAAGCGTTGCGGAGACAGGAAAGGCGGCGTGGCTTCCACCTCCGTCGCCAGGGCCCGTGCTGAGCTGGCCACGAGCAGCATCGTCACCACGGCCACGACGGGGCGGACGGCACGCCGCGCCATCGCCGCGGAACCGCGCCGGTCGCCCCGGTGCGTCATCGCGTGCCCTCCGGCAGGGCATAGGCCCGGATATAGTCGCCCAGCTTGGTGCCAAAGGAGCCGTGGCCGCCATCGACGGTCACGATGAACTGGCGGCCGTTCTCCTCGTAGCTCATTGGCGTCGCCTGTCCGCCGGCCGGGAGCCGGTCGGACCAGAGCAGCTTGCCGTTCGAAACATCGAAGGCGCGGATGAAATAGTCCATCGTGCCGGTGATGAAGGCGACGCCGCCGGAGGTTACGATCGGGCCGCCCAGCATCGGCACGCCCAGGGCCAGCGGCAACGGCAGCGGCGTTTCGTCGCGGATGGTGCCGACGCGATGCTCCCAGACGATCCGGTGCGTCTTCAGGTCGATCGCCGCCATGTTGCCCCAGGGCGGCGCCATGCAGGGAATGCCCACCGGCGACAGCAGCGGCGAGAGCCGGACGCCGAACGGCACGCCGAACATCGGCTGCACGCCGGACTCGCTGCCGGTCGGCTTGCTCTTGTCGGGCTGGGCCGGGTTGTTCGGGCCGCGCGGGATCAGCGTGGACACGAACGGGATCGAGATCGGGTTGGCGATCGCGATCTGCCTGGTCTGGTCGATGGCGATGCCGCCCCATTCGAACATGCCGAGATCGCCGGGATAGACCAGCGTCCCCTGCGTGCTGGGCGGGGTGAATGGACCGTCATAGCGCAGGGAGTGGAACTTGATGCGGCAGGCGAGCTGGTCGAGCATCGTGCCGCCCCACATGTCGGCGCCCGTCAGCTTTTGGCGCGGACGGAAGCTCAGCGCGGAGAAGGGCTGGGTCGGCGCCGTATGGTCGCCGGGGGCGGCGCCGCTGGGAACCGGTGTTTCCGGGGCCGGCACGATCGGACGGCCGTCGCGCCGGTCGAGCACGAAGATGTTGCCCGTCTTCGCCGGCACGTAGATCGCCGGGACCACGCCGTTCGCGGTGGTCACGTCGGCGAGGCTGGGCTGGGACGGCATGTCCATGTCCCACAGATCGTGATGCACGTTCTGGAACGACCAGCGCAGCTTGCCGGTAGCGATGTCGAGCGCGACCAGGGCGGAGTCGTAGCGCTCCTCGTTGGCGTCGCGCTCGCCGCCCCACTGGTCGTCCGAGCCGGTGCCGAGCGGCACGTAGACCAGGCCCAACTTCTCGTCGACGGCGGATACGATCCAGGAATTGGGCGAGCCCGCCGTGAAATGATGGGTGTCGGACGGCATCTCGTTCGGATCGGGATTACCGGCGTCGAACGCCCAGAGAAGCTTGCCGGAATAGATGTCGAAGCCGCGAATCACGCCGGACGGCACCTTGCGGGCATAGTTGTCGATCACCGCGCCGCCGACCACCAGCACCTTGTCGGTGACCGTGGGCGGAGAGGTGCCTTCATAGAAGCCCGGCGTCTTCACCTCGCTGCCGGTCTTGAGGTCGATCTGGCCATGCTCGCCAAAGCCTTCGCAGACCCGGCCCTTATCTGCATCGAGCGCGAACATGCGGCCATCGTTGGTCGGCAGGAAGATCCGGTGCTGGCAGTCCGCCGGCGCGGGTTGGCCATCGGCGGTGAGTGCGTCGGCCGGGGTGGCGTGATAGGCGACGCCGCGGCAGGTCAGATGCTGGAAGGTCGGGTTGTGCGCGCTGTGCGGATCGAAACGCCAGCGCTCCTTGCCCGTGGCGGCATCGAGCGCGAACACGATCTGATGCGCCGAGCAGGTATAGACGGTGTGGCCCACCTTGATCGGCGTCGCCTCGTTGGTGAACTCGCCCGGATCGTCCGCCCCGGGCATGTCGCCGGTGCGGAATTCCCACGCGAGCTTCAGCTTGCCCACGTTGTGCGTGTTGATCTGGTCGAGCGCGGAGGCGCGCGTGCCCCAGCCCGTGCCGCCATAGGCCGGCCAGTCGGTCGCGGCCTTGGCCTCCTCCGGCGTGCCGGCCCGGGTATTCATCGCCAGCGTGCCGTGTATGGCGCGGCTGTCATGGACGAGCGACACCGCGAGCACGAGTCCCGCCAGCCCCACAGCGCCGCCCAGCGCCAGGCGCGAGAAGCGGCTCGGCGTGAGCCCGCGCGACACGAACGGCAGCAGCAGCAGGACGCCGAGCGGCGCCAGCAGATCGCCACGCGGCACCAGGGACCAGAAATCGAACCCGACCTCGAACAGCGCCCAGGCCAGGGTGCCCACGAGCACGACGGCATAGACCAGCAGACCTTCATGACGGCGGCGCCATAGCAGCACCCCGCTGACGATCAGGCCGAGACCGGCGAGCAGATAATAGGCGGACCCGCCGAGACTGAGCAGCCAGATGCCGCCCGCGGCGGAGAGAAGGCCGAGCAGGATCGTGATGGCCGCGGCGGCGATCAGCAGCGGCCGCTTTCGTGTCGTAGGGTCCATGCCGTGTCTCCGCCTCGGTCCTGCTGCATCGCACAAACCGGGGGCACCATAGACGCTTCACCGAAAGCGGGAAAATCATGCTGATGCCGGCACGGCCCGCTTCGGCAACGTTGCCCGGAGCCGGAGCAGGCGCAAGCGGTCGCCGGGTGGAACAGCGCTGGTCCTGATCCACGATTCGGCGGTGGCGCGGCATCCAGGCCCGCTCGGACGGAGTCGTCCCGGCATTGTGATCAGCCGACGAAATCAGCCACCCGCGTAAGGGCGCGTAGCACCCCGGTATCCGGTCGTCTGCAGGCCCGACCGCGATCAGGGCAGGTTCAGCGCGCCTTGCGAGGCCGGTGCCGGCGTGGGCGGCGCGCTGCTCTCGCGCCGGCGCTGCTCGTGGCGAACGGTGAAGCCGAGATCGCCGTCGCCGCGCGCGGCCTCCAGCAATCCGGCCAGCATCTCGTCGCTCAGATCCGCGAAGCGTCGGCCGCGCAGCTTGCCGTAGGGCACGCGGGCCAGCAGCGCCGGCGCGGCCGACCATTCCAGTAGGGTCGGCACATCGGCCACCGCCAGCATGTCGCGCAGATGATGCGCGGTGACATAGGCATCCGGCCCGGCGCGATGTGCTGGCAGGCCGGTCTCGCGATCGAGACCTGCGGGGCGGCGCCAATAGCGCAGCCCCTGATTGCTATGTCCCGGCGCTTCCGGCCACACGCGCAGCGCGCATTTATAGGTGCAGATCCACGGCAGACGGCCGGACAAGGCGGAGGCGCACCAGCGCTGTTCGAAAGCGGCGCGATGGGCGACCAGCGCCAGGGGCGACGGACCGGGCTCGGCGCGCAGAATCGCGGGTGCGGCGTCGAGCCAGCGCGGCGCGCCGGCCACGTCCTCGTCGATCAGGTGGTGGATGGCCGAGGTTGCGGGCGAGATCGGGTTGCCAGGATCGATCAGCATCGCACCGGGTCCGCCGCGCAGCGCCCATTGCCCGTCCGCACCCTGTTCCACATCCTGCCAGCCGATCTCGACCACGCCGCCATCGGTGAAGCTGTTGCCGGTGGTCTCGAGGTCGATGACGCGCAGAAAGGAAGTCATGCCCCGGATATGGGGCCGGATTCCGAATCGCCCAACGATTCCCAGCTTGCCGCCGCGTTTGTCAGCCCTTGGCCCAATACCCCTTGGCCCAGCGCCGCTGCCAGATCGGTGGGGATCAGGATGGTGGCGCCGCGCTCCTTGTTCATCTCATAGATGAGGTTCATCTGCCGCAGGCGCAGCGCGACCGGATCGGCGCCATACACGGCGGCGGCTTCCACCACCTGGCGCGCCACGCCGATCTCGGCGGCGGCCAGCGTCTCGCGGGCCTGTCTTTCGCGCTCGGCCTGCGCCTGCCGGCTCATCGCATCCTGGAGCGCGGACGGGATGCCGATATCGCGAATCTCGACCGACATGATCTCGACGCCCCAGCCGGCGGTCTTGGCGCCGATCTCGGCGCGGAGGCGCTGGTCGGCCGCCTGACGGTCGGACAGCAGGCGCGACAGGTCGGAGGTGCCGATCATCTCCCGCAAGGAGGTCTGCGCCACGCGTTCCACCGCCAGGGCGTAGTCGTCGATCTCCAGCGCCGCGCGCGCGGCGTCGGATACGCGCCAGAATACGATCGCGTCCATGGCGATCGCCACCGTATCGCGGGTCAGCGCTTCCTCGGCGCGTATGGCGGTGGTGCGGATCCGCAGATCGACCCGCGCCTGCACCCGGTCCACGAACGGAATCAGCACGAACAGGCCCGGCCCGCGCAGCCCCGCGAACCGCCCGAGGCGCAGCACCACCGCGCGCTCCCATTGCGCGGCAATGCGAACCGCCAGCCGCAGCAGGGCAACGACCACCACCGCGAGGACGATGAACGGCACCATCAGATCGCCCATCGGTGCCGCTCCTCGTCCCGGCGCGTCATGACCGGTTGCGATCGGCGCCGAACGCCACCCGTCGCAGGTCCAGGGTCAGTGGCAGCTCCTTGGACGGCGCGCTCAACGGCTCGGCCATCGGCCCCGGCGTGTGGCCGAAGGGCTGGAACCGGGCCCGGCGACGGGCCTCCGCCTCGTTGGCGTTCACCGGGCGGGTCTCGTAGTTGCGGCCGCCCGGATGCGCGACATGATGGGTCAGTCCGCCGATCGAGCGGCCGGTCCAGCGATCGAAGATATCGAACACCAGCGGCGTCTGGGCGCGCAGCACCGGATGCATGCCGAAGGCCGGTTCCCAGGCCTTGAAGCGCACGCCGCCCACCGCCTCGCCCACGCGCTCCGTGCCGGTGAGCGGCACGGCGACGCCGTTGCAGGCCAGCACGTAGCGTTCGTCGATCCAGTTATCGACCCGCACCTCGAGCCGCTCCACCGAGTTGTCGACATGGCGCACCGTGCCGCCGATGCCGGGCGTCTCGCCCAGCACCGGCCAGGGCTCCAGCGCCTGGCGCAGCTCGACGGTGATGCCGGATACGGTGACGGTGCCCGCCAGCGGGAAGCGGAACGCCATGTGCGGGGCAAAGAAGGCCGGATCGAGCCGGAAACCGTGCCCGGCCAGATCGTCCAGCGCGTCGCGCAGATCCTGCTCCACGAAATGCGGCAGCATGAAACGGTCGTGCAGGCGCGTGCCCCAGCGCACCAGACGGCGCTCGTAGGGCTTCTGCCAGAAGGCGGCGATGGCGGTGCGCAGCAGCAGCGCCTGGGCGATCGCCATCTGCGCGTGCGGGGGCATCTCCATCGCGCGCAGTTCCACCAGGCCGAGCCGCCCGGAGGTGCTTTCCGGCGCGTAGAGCTTGTCGATGCAGAACTCGGTGCGGTGGGTGTTGCCGGTCATGTCCGCCAGCAGGTTCCGCAGCAGCCGGTCGATCAGCCAGAACGGCGTGCGCGTATCGGGACCGATCTGCGCGAAGGCGATCTCCAGCTCGGCCAGCGCGTCCATGCGCGCCTCGTCGATGCGCGGATGCTGGCTGGTCGGGCCGATGAACAGGCCGGAGAACAGGTAGGACAGGCTCGGATGGTTGTGCCAGAAGCCGAGCAGCGACTTGAGCAGGTCCGGACGGCGCAGGAACGGGCTGTCGGACGGGGTGGCGCCGCCCATCACCACATGATTGCCGCCGCCGGTGCCGACATGGCGGCCGTCGAGCAGGAATTTCTCCGTGCCCAGCCCGAGCCTGCGCGCCGCCTTGTAGAGGAACTCGGTGCGCTCGACATGCTCGGCCCAGTTCAGGGCCGGATGCACGTTGACCTCGATCACGCCGGGGTCGGGAGTGACGGAAAAGCTCTGCATCCGCGTGTCGTGCGGCGGGGCGTAGCCTTCCAGGATCACCTTGCGGTTGAGCTGCGTGGCCACGGATTCGATCGCGGCGACGAGATCGAGCCAGTCCTCGATCAGATAGAGCGGCGGCAGGAACACGTGCAGCAGCCCGCCACGCGCCTCCACGGTCAGCGCGGTGCGGATCAGCTGAGCCGCATCCTGTTCGGGATACTCCGCCTCGGCCGGGGGCTGCGGGCGCATCATGTCGAGAGACGCGCCGGCGGGCGTGCCGGCGCGGAGCGGAGCCGGAGCGCGCGGCGGTCCGGGGAAGCGGCCCAGCTGTTCCGGACTGGTGGCGGAATCGTCCGATACATGGCCGGCCAGCCCCATGCCCACGCCGCCGGAGGAGAGGGTGCCGGAGAAGAGGGTGGGGGGGCCGGACCGGGCCGGCAGCGGGCCGCGCGGCGCGAACGGATCCCGCTCGTGCTGGATCTCGATCCGGTCCTGATCGGCCCATTCCAGGCTTTGCAGCGGCAGCCGGAAGCCGATCGAGCTGTCGCCCGGCACCAGGAACAGCAGGTCGGAGCGCAGCAGCCAGCGTCCGCTTTCCCAGACACGGCTCTCGCCGCGCGCGGCGCGACGGAGCGGCAGCACCGAACCCACATCGGAGGCGAGGCCCTGGCCATAGACCCGCGCCAGACGCGCCCGCTCCAGCGGATCGGCCAGCTTGGCGTCCTCCACGATCACGTTGGCCGGCAGGCGGTATTCGCGCCACAGATAATAATGGATGTCCTCGTGCGCCGGCAGCACGCGCGCCGGATCGACACCTAGCTCGCGTGCCAGGGTGCGGGCGAACACGCGCGCATCGCCGGCATCGGCGGTGTCCCGGTCGTCGTCGGAGGCCAGCAAGGATGGATCGCGCCAGACCGGCTCGCCGTCCCGCCGCCAGATGGCATGGATCGCCCAGCGCGGCAGCTGCTCGCCCGGATAATGCTTGCCCACCGCGTATTGCAGCACGGCGCCCGGGCACCATTCCGGCACCAGCGCGCGGATCAGACGTCCGGACAGGCGGCGCTTGGTCGGGCCGAGCGCATCGGCGTTCCATTCATCAGCATCCATGTCGCCGGCGGCGATGAAGGTGGGTTCGCCGCCCATGGTGAGACGCACGTCGCCGTCCACGAGCGCGCGGTCCACCTGCTCGCCCATCGCGAGGATCCGGGCCCAGGTCGGCTCGTCATAGGGCGCGGTGGTGCGCGGCGATTCGGCGATGCGCTGCACCGACATGGCGAAATCGAAGGTCGCACCCTCGTTCTTCTCCACCAGCCCGCTGATCGGCGCGGCCGAGGCCGGTTCCGGCGTCGCGGCGAGCGGAATATGGCCCTCCCCCGTGAGCAGGCCCGAGGTGGCGTCGAACCCCACCCAGCCTGCGCCGGGAAGATAGATTTCGGCCCAGGCATGCAGGTCTGTGAAATCCGCGGCCGCACCCTGCGGGCCGTCGCCCTGCGTGTCAGGATCGGGCCGGAGCTGGATCAGGTAGCCGGACACGAAGCGCGCGGCGAGGCCGAGATGCCGGGCGATCTGCACCAGCAGCCAGGCACTGTCGCGGCAGGAGCCCTTGCCCTCCTCCAGAGTCCGCTCCGGCTCCCAGACGCCGTGCTCCATGCGAACGATGTAGTTGACGCGGTCGCGAACCTGGCCGTTCAGCGCCACCAGCATCGGCAGGGTGCGCTGCTTTTCCCTGGGTAGCCCGTCCAGCAGCGCCTGCAATCTCGGTCCGGGCGCGCTGGCATGCCGGAACGGCTCCAGTTCCGTATGCAGGACCGGGTCGTAGCTGAAGGGAAACTCTTCCGCGTCCGGCTCCAGAAAGAAGTCGAACGGGTTGATGGTGGCCATATCCGCCACGAGATCGACGGTGACGTCGAAATGGGCCACGCGCTCCGGGAACACGATCCGGGCCAGGAAATTGCCCTGCGGATCCTGTTGCCAGTTGATGAAATGGTTCGCGGGCTCGATTTTCAGCGCATAGGACAGCACGGGCGTGCGGGCATGCGCCGCCGGTCGCAGGCGAACGGTCTGCGGACCGACCGCGATGGGCCGGTCGTAGCGGTACGAGGTCCGATGCGTCAGGGCGACATGAAGCGTCATGAAGTCGGATCCGTATTGGAGCGTGAAGCGCAGAAGCTGTCACGGCGCCGGAACCGCGCCAATGGGTTTTTCGCTGCAAGGTCGCATGACGGCCAAGCCGTCTCGGTCGGGCGTTGATATCATGGGCCTGTTCCGCTTCGCCGCTGCCGCCGGTCGCGTTCTCGGCGGCAGCCGCATCACCGACCAGGATGGCAGCCAGCCGGTTCCAAGGGCGCCCACCGGCAGCGCGATCCTGAACGAGTTCAAGAAGCTCGGACTGCGCGGCTCGCCGGCCTCAACGTGACGGTTCAGGGCCGGACCGCGACGGCGCCGGACGCCAGACGCCGGGCGCCGATACGCTCGCGGGTGAGCAGCACCGCCACCAGCCCGAGCGAGTTCCAGAAGGTGGCCGTCTGGCCGATATGCGGAATGGCGAAGGACGCGAACAACGATCCGAGCGTCGGCAGCCCGCCGGAAAAGGCGAACCAGAACCAGCCCGCGGCGGAGCCGAGCTGTTGCGGCGGCGTGGCGGCGGCGATCATGAACAGCAGAAGCCTCACGACTCCCCAGCTCAGGCTGGACGGGATGCCGAGGCGATCGGCGATGGTCAGGCGTCGGGTGCGGGGGTTCCACCCAAAACTCTGTCTTCCTGCTGTGGACAGGATCGGTTGAGGGCAGTGCAGAACGGTCGGGACAGGCACGCTCGCCGCCTTTCCGCCATATTGCATCGCAGCCATCAGGCGCAGTGTCACGGCGCGGCGCACAGAAAAAGGGCGGCCGGACCAAGGTCCGACCGCCCTTTCCGATCATGAAACCGTCCGTGGACGGTTCCGCGCCTCAGTTGGCGTAGTCGTTCTCGCTCTCGACCTCGGGACGCGGACCGCTGTCCTGACCCTTGGCGGAAACGTCGCGCTCGACCAGCTCGATCACCGCCATATCGGCCGCATCGCCATGACGCATGCCGGCCTTCAGCACACGGGTATAGCCACCCTGACGGTCCTTGTAGCGCTCGGCAATGGCGCCGAAGAGCTTGGACACGATCACGTCGTCGCGCAGCTGCGCATACGCCTGACGACGGGCGTGCAGACCGCCCCGCTTGCCGAGCGTGATGAGCTTCTCGGCCACCGGGCGAAGCTCCTTGGCCTTCGGCAGGGTGGTGGTGATCTGCTCGTGCTTGATCAGCGCGACGGCCATGTTCCTGAACATGGCGAGGCGATGGGTGGAGGTAACGCCGAGCTTACGGCCGGCAACACCGTGACGCATGATGAGGGTTCCTAAATGCTGCCAGCTTAGAAGGGCTCGTCGAGCCGCTTGGCGAGGTCTTCGATATTCTCGGGCGGCCAGGTCGGCACGTTCATGCCAAGCGCCAGGCCCATGGAGGTGAGCACCTCCTTGATCTCGTTCAGGGACTTACGGCCGAAATTCGGCGTGCGCAGCATTTCCTGCTCGGTCTTCTGAACCAGATCGCCGATATAGACGATGTTGTCGTTCTTCAGGCAATTCGCCGAGCGGACCGAGAGCTCGAGCTCGTCGACCTTGCGCAGCAGGTTGCGGTTGAACGGCAGATCGTCCTGCGGCTCCTCGACGCGCGCCGGACGCGGCTCGTCGAAGTTGATGAACAGCTGCAGCTGGTCCTGGAGAATGCGGGCGGCAAGCGCGACCGCGTCTTCCGGGGTGACGGCACCGTTGGTCTCGACCGTCAAAAGCAGCTTGTCGTAGTCGGTGACCTGACCGACGCGGGTCGGCTCGACCTTGTAGGAGCAGCGACGCACCGGAGAGTAGATCGCATCGATCGGGATCAGCCCGATCGGCGCGTCTTCCGGACGGTTCGCGGCAGCCGGGACATAGCCCTTACCCAGATTGACCGTGAACTCCATGCCGAGCTTCACGCCGTCATCGAGGGTGCAGATCACCAGGTCGGGGTTCATCACCTCGATGTCGTGACCGGTCTGGATCTGGCCGGCTTTCACCTCGCCCGGGCCGGTGGCCGTCAGCGTCATGCGCTTCGGACCCTCGCCGTGCATCCGCAGCGCAAGCTGCTTGATGTTGAGGACGATGTCGGTGACGTCCTCGCGCACGCCGGCGATCGAGGAGAATTCGTGCAGCACGCCGTCGATCTGGATCGCGGTGACGGCGGCGCCCTGAAGCGACGACAGCAGGATGCGGCGGATCGCATTGCCGAGCGTCATGCCGAAACCGCGCTCCAGCGGCTCGGCGACCACCGTCGCGGTGCGCGCGGGCTCGTTGCCGGGCTCGACGTCCAGCTTTTCCGGCTTGATCAGGGACTGCCAGTTCTTCTGGAGGACCAAGAGAGTGGCCTTTCTTAACGGGGAACCGCCGCACCGGTGCGCCATGCACCGATCCGGCAGCCGGAACCGCCGGTCGGGAAACCGGCGGCGATCAGAAGCAGCTTTGTCGCGTCAGACGCGGCGACGCTTGCGCGGACGGCAGCCGTTATGCGGCACCGGCGTCATGTCGCGAATCGCGGTGATGGAGAAGCCGACCGCCTGAAGAGCGCGCAGCGCGCTCTCACGGCCCGAACCCGGACCGGACACCTCGATCTCGAGCGTCTCCATGCCGTGCTCGCGGGCCTTCTTGCCGGCATCCTCCGCGGCGACCTGGGCGGCGTACGGGGTCGACTTGCGCGAACCCTTGAAGCCCTGGCTGCCGGCGGACGACCAGGCGATGGCGTTGCCCTGCGCGTCGGAGATGGTGATCATGGTGTTGTTGAACGTGGACAGCACATGCGCCACGCCCGAGATGATGTTCTTGCGCTCTTTCTTCCGAATGCGCGGTGCGGCGGCCTTCGCCATATTCTTTCAATCCCGACCTGGGCACGCCGCCGGGCGACGCGCCGAATGTTTTGCTTCGAACGACCTGTTGCCGCCCCGTCTCGCGACGGGGCGGCCGCCGATCACTTCGTGGCCTTCTTCTTGCCGGCGATCGCCACCGCCTTGCCCTTGCGGGTGCGGGCGTTGGTGTGGGTGCGCTGACCGCGCACCGGCAGGCCACGACGATGGCGCAGGCCGCGGTAGCAGCCGAGGTCCATCAGACGCTTGATGTTCATGGCGAGCTCGCGGCGGAGATCACCTTCGACGCGGAACTCGCGGTCGATAAGCTCACGCACCTTGAGGATCTCGTCGTCGGACATCTCGTTCACGCGGCGTTCCGCCGGGATGCCGAGCTGGCTGCAGATGGACTGCGCCTTCGCCGGGCCGATGCCAAAGATATAGGTCAGACCGATCACGACCCGCTTGTTGGTCGGAATGTTCACGCCGGCAATACGCGCCACGCCCAATACTCCTCAAACCGCCCGTTTCCGGGCCGTATAACCCCGGCGCCCGCCAGGCATGAATAACCGCCCGGTTCGCCGGGCCGTTTCTGAACCGTGCAGGCGTTTTCCCGAGGAGAGAATCGGCTGCCGGACGTTCGGAAAAACCGGGCATGCGACAGTCCCGAACACGGGACGGGCACAGACCCGGCTGAGGGCGCGCACTATAGCGACGGCGCCCTCTGAGTCAACGATTTCGCTTCAACTTTCCGTGATCGGCTGAGCGCCGGTCGCGGCGAGAGCGGCATCGATCTCCGCGCTCACCGCGTCGATTTCCGCCATGCCGTCAATGGTGCGGACCAGGCCGCGCGCCTCGTAATAGGGCAGGATCGGCTGGGTTTCACGCCGGTAGGCTTGCATGCGCGACCCGACCGTGGCGGCGTTGTCGTCCGGACGGCGGGTGAATTCGGTTCCCCCGCACGCGTCGCAGACGCCGGGCACCGCCGGCTGCCTGAACGTGTCGTGATAGCCGGTGCCGCATGTGGCGCAGGTATAACGCCCGACGATTCGCGCGGTGAGTTCGGCCTCGTCGACCTTCAGCTCCAGAACCGCGTCGATCTTTAGCCCCAGGTCGGACAGCATCTCGTCCAGCGCGCGCGCCTGCACTTCCGTGCGCGGAAACCCGTCGAGAATGAAGCCTTTCGCGCAATCCGGCTGGCGCACACGCGAAGCCAGCATGGCGACCAGAATCTCATCGGAGACCAGGCCGCCGCTATCCATCACCGCTTTGGCCTTCCGCCCGATCTCGGTACCGGCTTTGACCTCGGCGCGCAGCATGTCGCCCGTAGAGATCTGGGCGATGCCGTACAGACGCTCCAGGCGCTTGGCCTGGGTGCCCTTGCCGGCCCCAGGCGGCCCCAGAAAGATGAGGTTCAACGCACCCTCCCCCGACCGCGCGATTTCCGGATCAGCCCCTCGTACTGATGCGCCAGCAGATGCGACTGGATCTGCGTCACCGTATCCATGGTGACGGACACGATGATGATCAGGCTGGTGCCGCCGAAATAGAACGGCACATGGTAGCGGCTGACAAGGAACTGCGGCAGCAGACAGACCAGAACCAAATAGAGCGCGCCGATCGTGGTGAGACGCACCAGGATCCGGTCCAGATACTCGGCCGTATTGGCGCCCGGACGGATGCCGGGGATGAAGCCGCCCTGCTTGCGCAGATTATCCGCCGTTTCCTGCGGATTGAACGCTACCGCCGCATAGAAATACGAGAAGAACAAGATCATCGCCGCGTAGAAGATCATGTAGAGCGGCTCGCCCTGCCCCAGCTGCTGGGCCAGGAAGCCCAGCCAATGCGGCAGATTGGCGTTTCCCGACGCGAATCCGGACAATGTCACCGGGATCAGCAGCACGGAGGAGGCGAAGATCGGCGGGATCACACCGGCCGTATTCACCTTCAGCGGCATATGGGTCGATTCGCCGCCCGACATGCGGTTGCCCACCTGACGCTTGGGATACTGGATCACCACGCGACGCTGGGCCTGTTCCATGAACACGATGAAGGCGATCACCGCCGCGGCAAGCACGAGGAAGATGACCACGAAGATCGGCGACAGCTCGCCGGTGTAGCCAAGCTGGAACAGGATCGCGAGCGCGTGCGGCAGATTGGCGACGATGCCCGCGAAGATGATGAGCGAGATGCCGTTGCCGACGCCGCGAGAGGTGATCTGCTCGCCCAGCCACATCAGGAACATGGTGCCGCCCACCAGCGTGACGACGCAGGAGAAGCGGAAGAACATGCCGGGATCGATCACCGCCGAGACCCCGCCCGCGGCATGCATCTTCTCCAGGCCGACCGCGATGCCGTAAGCCTGGAACAGCGCGATCAGCACCGTGAGGTAGCGCGTGTACTGGTTGAGCTTCTTCCGGCCCGACTCGCCCTCCTTCTTGATCGCCTCGAGCGAGGGAATCGCGGAGGACATCAGCTGCACGATGATCGAGGCGCTGATGTAGGGCATGATGTTCAGCGCGAACACGGTCATGCGCCCGAGCGCGCCGCCCGAGAACATGTCGAACATGCCGAGGATGCCGCCCTGGTTCTGCGCCAGGAGCTGACCCATCACATGGGCGTCGACACCGGGGACCGGGATGTACGTGCCAAGGCGATAGATGATGAGCGCGCCCAGTGTGAACCAGATACGCTTCTTGAGCTCGGTCGCCTTGGAGAAGGCGCCGAGATTCATCGTCGATGCAAGCTGCTCGGCCGCGGAGGCCATGCGCCGGTCCCTTTCACAAGAACAGCGCCGGCGGGTTCATCCGCTCGGCGCTGTCTGTTTAGCCTGACTGGTTTTGTAAGCAAGATGAGGGCACCCACCCTCCTCCGGTTACGCTTCCGTCTGCGCCTTCTTGGCCACGGTGGTCTTGACGGACCCACCGGCCTTCTCCACCGCCTCGATCGCCGCGGCGGACGCGCCGGCCACTTCGATCGTCAGCGCGCGGGTGATCTCACCCTGCGCCAGCAGACGGATGCCGTTCACCTTGCCGGTGCCGATCAGATTGGCGGCGCGCAGGGTCTCCTCCGTGATCGTGCCGGACGCGTCGAGCTTGCCGTCGGCGATCGCCTTGTCCAGCGTGCCGAGGTTGATCGGCGCGTAGACCTTGCGGAAGATGTTCTTGAAGCCGCGCTTCGGCAGACGCCGGTAGATCGGGAGCTGACCGCCCTCGAACCCGTTCAGCGAAACGCCTTCGCGCGCCTTCTGACCCTTTACGCCCTTGCCGGACGTCTTGCCCTTGCCGGAGCCGATGCCGCGACCGAGGCGCTTTTTGCGATAACGAGAGCCCTCGTTGTCGCGCAGCTGGTTCAGTTCAACCATCTCAATCCTCCACCTTCACCAGGTGGTGCACCTTGCGGATCATGCCGCGAACCGAAGGGGTGTCCTCCAGCTCGCGCACCTTGCCGATCTTGTTCAGGCCGAGACCGATCAGCGTCGCCTGCTGACCGGGCTTCTGCCCGTTGCCGGACGCGATCTGACGAACGCGGACCGTGGCCTTGCCCTGCTCAGACATCGGCGCCCTCCAGCGCGGCTTCGCGCTTGCCGAGGATGTCGGAGACCTTCTTGCCGCGACGGCTCGCGACCGAACGCGGGCTGGCGCAGCGCTCGAGCGCCGCAAAGGTCGCCTTCACCATGTTATGCGGGTTGCGGCTGCCGAGCGACTTGGCCACCACATCGTTGATGCCCAGGCTCTCGAACACGGCGCGCATCGGACCGCCGGCGATGATGCCGGTGCCGGCTTCCGCCGAACGCAGCACCACGTTGCCGGCGCCGAAATGACCCGTCACGTCGTGATGGAGGGTGCGGCCCTCCTTCATCGGCACGCGGATCATGGTGCGCTTCGCCCGCTCAGTCGCCTTGCGGATCGCCTCGGGAACTTCGCGCGCCTTGCCGGCGCCGTAGCCGACGCGGCCCTTCTGGTCGCCCACCACCACGAGTGCGGCGAAGGCGAAACGACGTCCACCCTTCACCACCTTCGCGACGCGGTTGATCGTCACCAGCTTGTCGATCAGGTCGTCGCCTTCGCGATCCCGCTCCCGACCGCCCTCGCGGCCGCCCCGGCCGCCTTCTCTCGGTTCACGTGCCATGTCGTGACCTTCCCTCAGAAGGCGAGGCCGCCCTCGCGGGCAGCCTCCGCCAGCGCCTTGACGCGCCCATGATACAGATACGCGCCGCGGTCGAACACGACCTGCGTCACGCCGGCCGCGAGTGCACGCTCGGCCACCAGCTTGCCGACGGCCGCCGCGGCAGCCTTGTCGGCGCCGGTCTTGCCGCTCTCGCGAACCGACTTGTCCAGCGTCGAGGCCGACGCCAGGGTACGGCCGGCGACGTCGTCGATCACCTGCGCATGGATGTTCTTGCCCGAACGGAACACCGACAGACGCGGACGCCCGCCAGCCTTGCGGCGGAGCTGGAAGCGAAGGCGGGTGCGCCGCCGCTCCCGCAATTCCTGCTGCGTGCTCATTACTTCTTCTTGCCTTCCTTGCGCCGGATCACTTCGTTGTCGTAGCGGACACCCTTGCCCTTGTAGGGCTCCGGCGGACGGAAGTTCCGGATATCGAGCGCAACCTGCCCGACACGCTGCTTGTCCACACCTTCCACCGTGACGGCAGTCGGACGCGGAGTGGTGATCTTGATGCCCGGCGGGATCGCATAGACGACGTCATGCGAGTAGCCGAGATTGAGCACCAGGTTCGAGCCCTGCACCGCAGCGCGGTAACCGGTTCCGGTGATTTCCAGCGTCTTGCTGTAGCCGGTCGACACGCCCTTCACCATCGCGGCGACGAGAGCACGGGTCGTGCCCCACATCATGCGAGCGGGAGCGGCGGAGCTTTTCGGCACAACGGTGACGCGGCCATCGGCGACCGTGGTCTCGACATGCTGCGACAGCGGGAGCTTCAGCTCGCCGAGCTTGCCCTTCGCCGTGAGCACACCACTGACGATCGCGACATCGACGCCCTGCGGAATCTCAACGGGATATTTGCCTACGCGTGACATGCATCCCTCCTCAGAAGACCCGGCACAGAACCTCGCCGCCAACATTGGCAGCGCGGGCTTCCGCATCGGACAGGACGCCTCGCGGCGTGGACAGGATCGAGACGCCGAGCCCGGCATAAACCCGGGGCAGCTCCTTGATCTTCGAATAAACGCGACGGCCGGGCTTCGACACGCGGTGGATCTCTTTGATCACCGGCTCGCCGTCCGTGTATTTCAGCTCGATGCGCAGCTGGGCGATGCCCGTGCGGATCTCTTCGACCTGGAAGCCACGGATGTAGCCTTCACGACGCAGCGCCTCGAGGACGTTGGCGCGCAGCTTCGACGCGGGCGCAACGCAGGCTGCATGACGCGAGCGCTGTGCGTTGCGGATGCGGGTGAGCATATCACCCAGCGGATCAGACATGGACATGAGTCGTGCCCCTTACCAGCTCGACTTGACCATGCCCGGAATCTGGCCGGTGCTCGCCAGGTCGCGCAGGGCGACGCGGCAAAGGCCGAATTTCCGGTAGTTGGCGCGCGAGCGACCCGTCAGCTTGCAGCGAAGGCGCACGCGAACGCGCGACCCGTTGCGCGGCAGCTCGGCCAGCTTCAACGATGCTTCGAACCGGTCTTCCACAGGAAGAGTCCGGTCCATGACGATGTTCTTCAGAGCTGTCCGCTTGCCCTTGTCGCGGGCCGCCATGTGCTCACGCTTGGCGTTGCGGTTGACCTGTGATGTCTTGGCCATGCCTTGTCCTATCTCCCGGAACCTGCCGGGCCAGCCCCGGTGGTCTTCCAAATCAGAGTCAAACGGCTGAACGCGGATATCCCGCCGGATGCAGCCTCTTACGAGGCCGCGAACGGCAGATCGAACGCCTTCAACAGAGCCTTCGCCTCGGCATCGGTCTTCGCGGTCGTCACGAAGATGATGTCCATGCCGCGGATCTGGTCCACCTTATCGTAGTCAATCTCAGGAAACACAATCTGTTCCTTGAGACCCATCGCGAAATTTCCGCGCCCGTCGAAGCCCTTGTTCGCCGGCAGACCACGGAAATCGCGCACGCGCGGCAGAGCGATCGTCACCAGACGGTCCAGGAACTCATACATCTGGGCGCGACGCAGCGTTACCTTGGTGCCGATCGGCAGACCCTCGCGGATCTTGAAGCCGGCGATCGCCTTCTTCGCCACTGTCTTCACCGGCTTCTGGCCGGCAATGAGGGTCAGCTCGGCCACGGCCGCGTCGAGCTTCTTCTGGTCGCCGGCGGCTTCGCCGACGCCCATGTTGATGACGATCTTCTCGAGACGCGGAACCTGCATCACGTTCTTGTAGCCGAACTGCTCGCGCAGCTGGCCACGAAGCTGATCGTTGTAGCGCTGCTGCAGACGAGGCAGAGCGCGGGTTTCAGTGTCGGACATGCCTGCCTCCTCAGCTCTCGATGATTTCGCCGGTCGCCTTGGCGACGCGGACCTTGCGGCCGCCCTCGAGCACGCGGAAACCGACCTTGGTCGGCTTGCCGCTCTTCGGGTCCACCAGCTTCAGGTTCGACAGGTGCACCGGCGCCTCGCGCTCGATGATGCCGCCGGGCTCGCCCATACGGGTCGGCTTCTGGTGCTTCTTGGCGATCGCCACGCCGCGTACAACCGCCTTCTCGGCGGTCGGCGACACGGACAGAACCTCGCCGCGGGTGCCTTTGGAGGACCCGGAGATCACGACGACCTGGTCGCCCTTCTTGATGCGCGCAGCCATCACAGCACCTCCGGCGCCAGCGAGATGATCTTCATGAACTTGCGGGCGCGCAGCTCGCGCACGACCGGGCCGAAGATACGGGTTCCGATGGGCTCGGACTGCTTGTTGATCAGCACGGCAGCATTGCGATCGAAGCGGATCGCGCTTCCGTCCGCGCGGCGTACCGGGAAGGAGGTGCGAACGATCACCGCCTGGTGCACGTCGCCCTTCTTCACCTTGCCACGAGGAATCGCTTCCTTGATGGAAACGACGATCACGTCGCCGACCGAGGCGGTCTTCCGCTTGGAACCGCCCAGCACCTTGATGCACTGCACCCGACGCGCACCGCTGTTGTCGGCAACGTCCAGGTTGGTCTCGGGATGGATCATTGGTCTCTAGCCCCTCAGGCGGACGCGGCGTCGGTGGTCGCCACGGCTTCGCCCATCGGCGTGCCGTTGCGGTTCACGACAGTCCACGTCTTGCGCTTGCTGATCGGCGGGCACTCGATGATGCGCACCGTGTCACCGACCTTGCACTCGTTCAGTTCGTCATGCGCCGCATACTTCTTCGAGCGACGGATGAACTTCTTGTAGAGCGGATGGATCACGCGGCGATCGACCAGGACCGTCACGGTCTTGTCCATCTTGTCGCTCGTCACCCGCCCCGTGAGGACGCGCCTAGGCATCGCCCAACTCCTCTCAGGACTTCGCCGCGGCGGACGCCGCGGCTTTCTTGTTCGCATGCTGAACGGTCTTCAGGCGCGCGATCTCGCGACGCACCTCACGAACGCGGCCCGCACCCTCGACCTGTCCAACCGCACGCTGGAAGCGCAGGTTGAACTGCTCCTTCTTGAGGTCGAGCAGAAGCGTGTTCAGCTCGTCCTCGCTCTTCGCCCGAAGCTCGGACGGCTTTGTCGCCTTCGCCATCTTATGCCTCCCCGATGCGGGTCACGAACTTCGTCTTGATCGGCAGCTTCGCGGCGCCAAGCGCCAGCGCCTGCTTCGCGACCTCGACCGGCACGCCGTCGATCTCGAACATCACGCGGCCGGGCTTCACGCGGGCCACCCAGTATTCCGGCGAACCCTTGCCCGAGCCCATGCGGACTTCGGCAGGCTTCGTCGACACGGGAAGGTCCGGGAAGATCCGGATCCACACGCGGCCGGCGCGCTTCATAGCGCGAGTGATGGCGCGACGCGAGGCCTCGATCTGGCGCGCGGTGACGCGCTCCGGCTCGAGCGCCTTCAGGCCGAACGCGCCGAAATTCAGCGTCGTGCCGCCCTTGGCCAGCCCATGAATGCGGCCCTTATGGGCCTTGCGGTACTTCGTCCGCTTCGGGGAAAGCATGTTCTTCTACCTCTAACCGGCGGCCTGGCGCCTTGATCTCAGCGCTGCGGCGCCTGTTCGGCGGCGCGACGGTCCTGCGACAGCGGATCGTGAGCGAGAATCTCGCCCTTGAAGATCCACACCTTCACACCGCACGTGCCATACGTGGTCTTCGCGGTCGCGACGCCGTAATCGATGTCGGCGCGCAGCGTGTGCAGCGGCACACGACCTTCGCGATACCACTCGACGCGGGCGATCTCGGCGCCGCCGAGACGGCCACCGCAGTTGATGCGGATACCCTGAGCGCCCAGACGCATCGCCGACTGCACGGCGCGCTTCATCGCGCGACGGAACGCGACGCGGCGCTCGAGCTGCTGGGCGATGTTCTCGGCCACCAGCTGCGCGTCGATCTCGGGCTTGCGGATTTCGACGATGTTCAGCGCCACGTCGGTCTTCGCCATGCGGGCGAGATCCTTGCGCAGAACGTCGATGTCCTGGCCCTTCTTGCCGATGACCACGCCCGGACGGGCGGCGTAGATCGTCACGCGCGGCTTCTTGGCCGGGCGCTCGATCACCACGCGCGACACACCGGCGCCAGAGAGCTTCTTGCGCAGATGCGAGCGCAGCTTCAGGTCGTCATGCAGCAGCTTGGAATAGTCCTCGCCGGCATACCAGCGGCTGTCCCAAGTGCGATTGATGCCGAGCCGGAGCCCGATCGGATTGACCTTGTGACCCATGGTTCAGGCCGCCTTCTGCTTGGGCGCGGAGTCCGGCGCCGTTTCGGCCTTCGCCTTCTCGGCCACGACGATCTTCAGATGGCTGAAGAACTTCTCGATGCGCGCCGAGCGGCCACGGCCACGGGCATGGAACCGACGCATGACGATCGACTTGCCGACCTCGGCATGGGTGACGACCAGCTGATCGACGTCCAGCTGATGGTTGTTCTCAGCATTGGCGATCGCGCTTTCCAGCGTCTTCTTCACCTGCAGCGCGATGCGGCGCTTGCTGAAGGTCAGCGTGGCCACGGCCTGCGACGCCGGCTGGTTGCGGATCAGACCCGCCACCAGGTTCAGCTTGCGCGGGCTGACGCGAATATTGCGCGTGATCGCCTGCGCCTCGGTCTCGCCGAGCGCACGCGGATGCTTGGGCTTGCTCATCCCCGCCTCGCCTTCTTGTCGGAGGAATGCCCCGTGAAGGTGCGCGTCGGCGAGAACTCGCCGAACTTGTGTCCGACCATGTTCTCGTTGACCTGCACCGGCAGGAACTTGTGACCGTTATAAACGCCGAAGACCAGGCCGACGAATTGCGGCAGGATCGTCGAACGACGCGACCAGATCTTGATCACCTCGTTACGACCCGACGCGCGCGACGCCTCGGCCTTGTTCAACAAATACCCGTCCACGAACGGGCCTTTCCAGACGGAACGTGCCATCTCTGTTCGTGCCTCTTACTTGCCGGTCTTGCGACGGCGGATGATGAGGGCGTCGGTGCGCTTGTTGGTGCGCGTCTTGTAGCCCTTGGTCGGCTTGCCCCACGGGGTGACCGGATGACGGCCGCCCGAGGTGCGGCCTTCGCCGCCGCCGTGCGGATGGTCGACCGGGTTCATCACCACGCCGCGGTTGTGCGGACGGCGGCCCATCCAGCGGGCGCGACCGGCCTTGCCGAAGCTCTGGTTCATGTTGTCAGGGTTGGACACGGCGCCCACAGTCGCCATGCACTCGCCACGAACAACACGAAGCTCGCCCGACTGCAGCTTGATCTGCGCGTAGCCGCTATCCTTGCCGACGAGCTGGGCATAGGTGCCCGCCGAGCGCGCGATCTTGCCGCCGGCGCCCTGCTTCAGCTCGATGTTATGCACGATGGTGCCGACCGGAATGGCCGCCAGCGGCATCGCGTTGCCCGGCTTGATGTCGACGCGCGCGCCGGCGATCACCTGGTCGCCCGCCTTGATGCGCTGCGGCGCCAGAATATAGGCCAGCTCGCCGTCGGCGTACTTCACCAGCGCGATGAAGGCGGTGCGGTTCGGGTCGTATTCCAGCCGCTCGATCGTGCCGACCACGTCGAACTTGCGACGCTTGAAGTCGACATAGCGATAGGACTGCTTGTGCCCGCCGCCCCGGAACCGGGAGGTGGTGCGACCATGATTGTTGCGGCCGCCGGTCTTGTTCTTGCCCTCGGTCAGGGTCTTGACCGGCTTGCCCTTCCACAGCTCCTTGCGGTCGATAAGGACCGTGCCGCGAAGCGATGCCGTGACGGGCTTGAAATGCTTCAGTGCCATCGAATTCTACCCCGCGTCAGGCCAGCCGCGCGGAGAGGTCGATCGACTGACCCTCAGCGAGCTGCACGAACGCCTTCTTGACGTCGGAACGAACACCCGGACGACCACGGAACCGCTTGGTCTTGCCCTTCTGCACCAGCGTGTTCACCGCCAGCACCTTCACGCCGAACAGACCCTCGACCGCCGCCTTGATCTGCGGCTTGGTCGCGTCGATCGCGACGCGGAACACGACCTGGTTCTTCTCCGAAAGCGCGGTCGCCTTCTCGGTGATCACCGGAGCGCGGACGACGTCGAACATCGCCTCGCGCGACATGCGCTCCGCCTGACGGCGGATGGCCAGAATGTCGGTCATGCCAGGCGCTCCTTCAGACCCTCGACCCCGGCCTGGGTGATCACCAGCATCTCGTGGTTGAGGATGTCATAGACGTTGGCGCCAACGGACGGCAGCACGTCGATGCGGGCGATGTTGCGCGCTGCGCGGGAGAAGCCCTCGTTGACGGTGCCGTCCACGAACAGGGCGGAGCTCCAGCCGAGCACCTTCAGCTTCGCGGCCAACTCGGCGGTCTTGCCGGCGGCAGTCGCGGAGTCGATCACCACCAGCTTGCCGTCGGCAGCCTTCTGCGACAGGGCGGAGATCAGACCCAGGCGACGTACCTTCTTGGGCAGGTCATAGCCATGGTCACGCACCACAGGGCCATGCACGGCGCCGCCGGTCCGGAACTGCGGCGCGCGCAGCGATCCCTGACGGGCGTTGCCGGTGCCCTTCTGCTTGTAGGGCTTCTTGGTCGTGCCCGACACTTCGCCCATGCCCTTCACCTTGTGGGTGCCGGCACGACGCTTGGCGAGCTGCCAATGCACCACCCGCGCCATGATATCGGCGCGCGGGGTGGCCCCGAAAATCTCCTCGGGCAGGCTGGCCTGGCCAGCGCTGCCGTTATCGAGGGTCTTGATGTCGAAATCCATTTCCCTCTTCCTCAGCCAGCCGTCGCGTCGGCGGAACCGGCCGCGAGCGCCGCCGGATACGGCGCATCGGCGTGGCGAGCCTTCTTGATCGCATCACGAACCAGAACGTAGTCGTTCTTCGAGCCGGGGATCGCGCCCCGGATCATGAGCAGGTTCTTCTCAACATCCACCAGCGCCACCTCCAGATTGAGGGTGGTGACACGCTCGTGGCCCAGGTGACCGGCCATCTTCTTGTTCTTGAAGGTCTTGCCCGGATCCTGACGGTTACCGGTGGAGCCCAGAGAACGATGGCTGATGGAAACGCCGTGGGAAGCCTCGAGGCCGCGGAAGTTCCAGCGCTTCATGCCGCCGGCGAACCCCTTGCCCTTGCTGGTCCCGGTGACGTCCACCTTCTGGCCCACCACGAAATGGGCCGCCGTGATGGAAGCACCAGACTCCAGCACCGCGTCGTCGCTGACGCGGAACTCGACGAGCTTCTTCTTCGGCTCCACCTTCACCCGGGCGAAGTGCCCGCGGTTCGGCTTGGAGACGTTCTTCACCTTGGCGGCACCGATACCCAGCTGCACGGCGGTGTAGCCGTCGCGTTCCTGGGTACGGGTGTCGACCACCTGCAGCGTGTCGAGGTGCAGGACGGTGACCGGCACGTGCGTGCCGTCCTCCTTGAAGATCCGGGACATGCCCAGCTTCTTTGCGATCAATCCGGTGCGCATCGTCTGGACCTTACAGCTTGATCTCGACGTCCACGCCGGCGGCGAGGTCGAGCTTCATGAGGGCGTCCACGGTCTGCGGCGTCGGCTCGACAATGTCGAGCAAGCGGCGATGGGTCCGAATCTCGAACTGCTCGCGGCTCTTCTTATCCACGTGGGGGGAGCGGTTAACGGTGAATTTCTCGATATGCGTCGGCAGCGGGATGGGACCCCGAACCCGCGCACCCGTACGCTTCGCCGTGTTCACGATCTCCTTCGTGCTGTTGTCCAGCACGCGGTGATCGTACGCCTTCAGGCGAATACGAATGTTCTGGTTGTCCATCTTAACTTCAGTCCAACTTCAGGTTCGGGGTCATCGTCATCCAGGCTTTACGCCTGGATCGACGCCACGACGCCGGCGCCGACGGTGCGGCCGCCTTCACGGATGGCGAAACGCAGGCCTTCGTCCATGGCGATCGGAGCGATCAGCTCCACGTCCATCGAGACGTTGTCGCCCGGCATGACCATTTCCACGCCCTCGGCGAGCTGGACAACGCCCGTCACGTCGGTGGTGCGGAAATAGAACTGCGGACGATAGTTGGTGAAGAACGGGGTGTGACGACCGCCCTCTTCCTTCGTCAGAATGTACGCCTCGGCCTTGAACTTGGTGTGCGGGGTGATCGAGCCCGGCTTCGCCAGAACCTGACCGCGCTCCACGTCCTCGCGCTTCGTGCCACGCAGCAGCGCACCGATGTTGTCGCCGGCTTGGCCACGGTCCAGCAGCTTGCGGAACATCTCAACGCCGGTCACGGTCGTCTTGGTGGTCGGACGGATGCCGACGATCTCGACTTCCTCGCCCACGTTGATCGCGCCACGCTCGACGCGGCCGGTCACGACGGTGCCGCGGCCCGAGATCGAGAACACGTCTTCGATCGGCATCAGGAACGGACGGTCGATCGCACGCTCCGGCTGCGGGATGTAGGCGTCAACCTGCTCCATCAGCTCGAGCACGCGCTTCTCGCCGACTTCCGGGTCGCCGTCGTTCAGGGTGACGACGGCCGAGCCCTTCACGATGGGGATGTCGTCGCCCGGGAACTGGTAGGAGGACAGAAGCTCGCGCACTTCCATCTCGACCAGCTCGAGCAGCTCCGGATCGTCCACCAGGTCGACCTTGTTCAGGAACACGACCAGCGCCGGCACGCCGACCTGACGGGCCAGCAGGATGTGCTCGCGGGTCTGCGGCATCGGGCCGTCAGCCGCGGACACGACCAGGATCGCGCCGTCCATCTGCGCGGCGCCGGTGATCATGTTCTTCACGTAGTCGGCGTGGCCGGGGCAGTCGACATGCGCGTAGTGGCGGTTGGCGGTCTCGTACTCGACATGGGCGGTCGAGATCGTGATGCCGCGAGCGCGCTCTTCCGGCGCCTTGTCGATCTGGTCGTAGGCGGTGAAGGTGGCGCCACCGGTCTTCGCCAGCGTCTTGGTGATCGCGGCCGTCAGCGACGTCTTGCCGTGATCGACGTGGCCGATCGTGCCGATGTTGCAGTGCGGCTTGTTCCGCTCGAATTTAGCCTTTGCCATCGTCTCTCTCCGTTGACCCGCCGCCCTCGCTCAATCGGGGCGTCGGTCGGTCGGGTTGGAAGGGGTTCGTTGTAACGGTTACCAGCGGTAGTGGCTGAACGCCTTGTTCGCTTCCGCCATGCGATGCGTGTCTTCGCGCTTCTTCACGGCTGAACCACGATTGTTCACGGCGTCCATCAGTTCGTTGGAAAGCCGGTCCTGCATGGTGTGCTCACCGCGCTTGCGCGAGCTGTCGATCAGCCAGCGGATCGCGAGGGCCTGCCGGCGCTCGGAACGGACTTCGACCGGCACCTGGTAGGTGGCGCCGCCGACGCGGCGGGACCGCACCTCAACCGCCGGCTTCACATTGTCCAGCGCCTCGTGGAACATGCGCACCGGATCGGCGGAGGAGCCGCCACGACGGCGCATGCTCTCGAGCGCGCCATAGACGATGCTCTCGGCAGTCGACTTCTTGCCGTCATACATCAGCGCATTCATGAAGCGCGTGATGACGACGTCACCGAACTTGGGATCAGGAAGGATTTCGCGCTTAACGGCGCGGCGACGACGGCTCATACCCGTTTATCCTCTTACTTCGGCCGCTTGGCGCCATAGAGCGAGCGACGCTTGCGCCGCTTGGCGATGCCCTGGGTATCGAGCACGCCACGCAGGATGTGATAGCGAACGCCCGGCAAGTCCTTCACGCGGCCGCCACGGATCAGCACCACGCTGTGTTCCTGGAGGTTATGACCCTCGCCAGGAATGTAGCTGACGACCTCGAAGCCATTGGTCAGGCGCACCTTGGCGACCTTACGCAGCGCCGAGTTCGGCTTCTTCGGGGTGGTCGTGTACACGCGCGTGCAGACGCCGCGCTTCTGCGGGCAGCCCTGCAGGGCGGGGACCTTGTTGCGCTTGGGCGCCGGCTCGCGTCCCTTGGCAATCAGCTGGTTGATGGTCGGCATACGCCCTTCCCAATCCTCAAACTCTAGACGGCAGGCCCACCCCGGAGGGAAGGTTTCCACCCATTCACAACGAAATGCCGCCAGACCGGGATCGCTCCCGTTCTTGCGTGGTATACCCACGCGCGGCCTTGGCCCCCTGTAGTAACGGGGGCGGTGCCGCACGCAACGTGCTGCATCAGGCGGCAATCCCCTTCGGATGAGACGGTGTGTCTCGCGACGGGTGTAAGCCGAGGGCCGCTGTCTAAGCGCGGCGGGACACCGAGTCAAGGAAAACCGGCGGAATCTGCCGCGATTCGCCGGCCCGTTGCGCGGTCTGCGGCCACGACGGCGCGTGGCAGGGTCAGTCCCGCTTCGGAGGCGGCAGACGGCAGCTTTTTGGGAGAGCGGGAAGCGGAACAAATTCCCCGCCGTCGAAGTCGAACCAGTGCCAACCGCCCCGACCGGCTTCATCCAGCTCGCCCAGCACGCCGAGGAGCCGGCTAGTCGACTGGTAGGCCAGCGGCACCATCACCGTCATCGGCCAGTTCGTGATCGTCTGGCCAAACCAGCGAACCTGCCCGGACAGGGCGTCCACGGCGGCGAGCCTGATGCATCCCGCGCCGCAATTGATCTGGGCCAGTGTGAAACGGCCCGCGAAATCAATACCCCGGTCGTTCTGGTAGAAACGCAGGGTGTCGATAACCAGGCGGTCGTCGTTCAATCCGCGCTCGGGAGCGTGCATGGCGGCCGGGTGGCGCACTGGCACGGAGAGGCATGGTACCTCTTCTGCCGCCCTGGCATTCTTCCCGATCGATACGAGCCACAGAGCCAAACAGACTGAGGCAAGCGATTTCAATACCAATGATGTTTGCCCGGAATGCACGAGCCGTGGACGCCGTTCCATATCGACCGACGATGTATCGGATACCGCCTTGCGCCTCTTCGACCGGATTGCCCACGGATGCATTCCCGTTGCGGTAGAACTCCTGCCTCTGGGTTTGCACGAGTCTGCATAGCTTGCTGCAGAGCGCTGGCGGCCTCGAATGGACCACGCGATGGGTCGTGTAACAGCTTACCAACGTGGTGATTTCTGGCAGCAGCCGTATCTTATCAATCCTCTCTTCGGTGAGAGGCGCAACTCCATCCGTCTCAACGTGCCGGATGGCGCGATAAAAAAGGCCGGCCAGGTTTCCCCGGCCGGCCCTCGCCTCGTTGCCTCGCAGCCCCCGATTACTCGGCGGCCCTGACCGGCTGATGGGTCGGCATGTCGCGGCCCAGCACACGCTGCTGGTCGCGACCCGCCGCCACGGCGCGGAGCTTGTTCATCACCGAGCCCGTGCCCGCCGGGATCAGGCGGCCCACGATCACGTTCTCCTTCAGACCGTTCAGCGTATCGACCTTGCCGGCAGTCGCCGCCTCGGTCAGCACGCGCGTGGTCTCCTGGAAGGAGGCGGCGGAGATGAAGGAGTGGGTCTGCAGCGAGGCCTTGGTGATGCCCTGCAGCACCGGCATCGCATGCGCGGGACGCTCGTTCTCGCGCAGACGCTTCTCGTTCTCCATCTCGTACTCGATCCGATCCACCGTCTCGCCGATCAGGTAGGTCGTATCGCCAGGCTCGAGGATCTCGACCTTCTGCAGCATCTGGCGAACGATCACCTCGATGTGCTTGTCGTTGATCTTCACGCCCTGCAGTCGATAGACGTCCTGGATCTCGTTGACGAGGTAGTCGGACAGAGCCTCGACGCCCAGCACCTTGAGGATGTCGTGCGGAACGCGCGGACCGTCCACCAGCGGGTCGCCCTTGCGGACGAAGTCGCCTTCCTGGACCGACACGTGCTTGCCCTTCGGAATCAGGTAGTCCGTCTCCTCCAGGGTCTCGTCGTTCTTCACGATCACGCGGCGCTTGGCCTTGTAGTCCTTGCCGAACTCGATGCGTCCATCGGTTTCCGCGATGATCGCATGGTCCTTCGGACGGCGGGCCTCGAACAGCTCGGCCACGCGCGGCAGACCGCCGGTGATGTCACGCGTCTTCGAGCCTTCGCGCGGGATGCGCGCCAGCACGTCACCGGCATGCACCACGGCGCCGTTCTCGACCGAGAGGATCGAGTCCGGGGACAGGAAGTAGCGGGCCTCGCCGCCATTGGCGAGCTTGAGCACCTCGCCCTTCTCGTCCTTCAGCTGCAGGCGCGGACGCAGATCCACGCCCTTGGCCGCCTGCTTGTAGTCCACCACCACCTTGGAGGTCAGGCCGGTGACCTCGTCCATGCGCTCCACCAGGGTAATGGAGTCGATCAGGTCGAGATATTCCACCGTGCCGGCGCGCTCGGTGATGATCGGCAGGGTGTACGGGTCCCACTCGGCCAGCTTCTGCTGACGCGACACGGACGCGCCCTCGTCGACCAGCAGCCTGGCGCCGTACGGCACGCGGTAGCGCGCGCGCTCTGTGCCCTTTTCGTCGGCCAGCACGATCTCGCAGTTACGCGACATCACCACGGGCACGCCCTGGCTGTTCTGGACCACGTTGCGGTTCTTCACCGACACCACGCCGTCATGCGACGCCTCGACCATCGACTGCTCGGCGCCACGCTGCGCCGCACCGCCGATATGGAAGGTGCGCATGGTGAGCTGGGTGCCCGGCTCGCCGATCGACTGCGCGGCGATCACGCCCACGGCCTCGCCGATATTGACCGGCGTGCCGCGCGCCAGATCGCGGCCGTAGCAATGGCCGCAGACGCCGACGCGACTGTCGCAGGTCAGCACGGAGCGGATCAGCATGCTCTCGACGCCGGCCTTCTCGACCAGCTCGGCCTCCGCCTCGCCCACCAGCGTGTTCCGCGGCAGGACCACCGAGCCATCGGCCGGGCTCAGCACGTCCGCGGCCGTGGTGCGGCCCAGGATGCGCTCGCTCAGCGACGACACCACCTCGCCGCCATCCATCACCGCGCGCACGGTCAGGCCGCGCTCGGTGCCGCAATCGTCCTCGACGATGATGCAGTCCTGGGCGACGTCCACCAGACGGCGGGTCAGATAGCCGGAGTTCGCGGTCTTCAGCGCCGTGTCCGCCAGGCCCTTGCGGGCGCCGTGGGTGGAGGTGAAGTAGTCGAGAACCGACAGGCCTTCCTTGAAGTTGGCGATGATCGGCTGCTCGATGATCTCGCCCGACGGCTTGGCCATCAGGCCGCGCATGCCGGCGAGCTGCTTCATCTGCGCCGGCGACCCACGCGCGCCGGAATGGCTCATCATCCAGACCGAGTTGGTCTGCTTGCCGGCTTCCTGACGCGAGATCTCCTTCATCATCGCGGCCTGGACCTCGTCCGTGCAGCGCGACCAGGCGTCCACCACCTTGTTGTAGCGCTCGCCGGCGGTGATCAGGCCGTCCTGATATTGCTGCTCGAACTCCTTCACCTCGGCGGTGGTCTTTTCCACCAGCGGCTGCTTGGCGTCCGGGATGATCATGTCATCCTTGCCGAACGAAATGCCGGCACGCGCGGCCTGGCCGAAGCCCAGACCCATCAGGCGGTCGGCGAAGATCACGCATTCCTTCTGACCGCAGTGGCGATAGACCGCGTCGATCACGTCGGAGACGTTCTTCTTGGTGAGCTGCTTGTTCAGCAGCGAGAACGGCACGGCGGCGTGCTTCGGCAGGATCTGCGCCAGCAGCATGCGGCCCGGCGTGGTGATCACCGTCTCGCGCACGCGCTTGCCGTCCGCGTCCACCGTCTCGTAGCGGGCGCGGATCTTGTCGTGCAGATGGATCGCCTTGGCGGTCAGGGCGAACTCGATCTCGCCGATCGAGCCGAACGCGGGCGCGCCGGCCTTCACCAGCTTGCCCTCGGCGTCGTACTCGTTCCGGTCCGGAGTCGCGCGGAACTCCGCGGTCTCCAGCGACAGGTAGTACAGGCCGAGCACGATGTCCTGCGACGGCACGATGATCGGCTTGCCGTTCGCAGGGCTGAGGATGTTGTTGGTGGACATCATCAGCACGCGCGCTTCGAGCTGCGCTTCCAGCGACAGCGGCACGTGCACCGCCATCTGGTCGCCGTCGAAATCGGCGTTGAACGCGGTGCAGACCAGCGGGTGGAGCTGGATCGCCTTGCCCTCGATCAGCACCGGCTCGAAGGCCTGGATGCCGAGGCGATGCAGGGTCGGCGCGCGGTTCAGCATCACCGGATGCTCGCGGATCACCTCTTCGAGGATGTCCCAGACCTCGGGACGCTCCTTCTCCACCATCCGCTTCGCGGCCTTGATGGTGGTGGCGTGGCCATACTTCTCGAGCTTCGAGTAGATGAACGGCTTGAACAGCTCGAGCGCCATCTTCTTCGGCAGGCCGCACTGGTGCAGCTTGAGCTCCGGGCCCACCACGATCACCGAGCGGCCCGAGTAATCGACGCGCTTACCGAGCAGGTTCTGGCGGAAGCGGCCCTGCTTGCCCTTCAGCATGTCGGACAGCGACTTCAGCGGACGCTTGTTGGCGCCGGTGATCGCGCGGCCGCGACGGCCGTTATCGAACAGCGCGTCGACCGATTCCTGCAGCATGCGCTTTTCGTTGCGCACGATGATGTCCGGTGCGCGCAGCTCGATCAGCCGCTTCAGACGGTTGTTGCGGTTGATGACGCGGCGATAAAGGTCGTTCAGGTCGGACGTCGCGAAGCGGCCGCCATCGAGCGGCACCAGCGGGCGCAGCTCGGGCGGGATCACCGGCACCACGTCCAGGATCATCCAGTCCGGGCGCGAGCCGCTCTCGGAGAACGCCTCGACCAGCTTGAGACGCTTCACCAGCTTCTTGCGCTTGGCCTCGGAGGTGGTCTCCTTGAGGTCGGCGCGCAGCTTCACCTTCTCCGCGTCGCAATCGACCGAGACCAGCACGCTCTTGATCGCCTCGGCGCCGATTCCGGCACGGAAGCCGTCCTCGCCGAACTCGTCCTGCTTCGCCAGGAGCTGATCCTCGGTCAGCAGCTGGTGCAGCTTGAGGTCGGTCAGACCCGGTTCAAGAACCACGTAGCTCTCGAAATACAGGATCTTCTCCAGCTCCTTGAGCGTGAGATCGACCATCAGCCCGATACGGCTCGGCAGCGACTTCAGGAACCAGATATGCGCGACCGGCGAGGCCAGCTCGATATGGCCCATGCGCTCGCGGCGCACCTTGGCCAGCGTGACCTCGACGCCGCACTTCTCGCAGATGATGCCGCGGAACTTCATCCGCTTGTACTTGCCGCACAGGCACTCGTAGTCCTTGATCGGACCGAAGATGCGCGCGCAGAACAGGCCGTCCCGCTCCGGCTTGAAGGTGCGGTAGTTGATGGTCTCCGGCTTCTTGATCTCACCATACGACCAGGAACGGATCTGCTCCGACGAGGCCAACTGGATCTTGATCTGGTCGAAGGTCATCGCCTGGCCGGTCTGGCCAAGGATCTTCATCAGTTCGTTCATGCGCCGACACCCTTCATAAAGGGAAAACCACTTAAATTAGACAAACTCAGGGGCGCTGCCCCTGAAACCCCGCCAGAGGGCAGTCGCCCTCTGGACACCCAGCAATTGGGTTTCCAAAGGGCGACCGCCCTTTGGCGGGTCCAGGGCAGAGCCCTGGCCTTGCCGATCAATGACCGCCCGTTTCCAGATCCACGTTCAGGCCGAGCGACTTCAGCTCCTTGACCAGAACGTTGAAGCTTTCCGGAATGCCGGCCTCGAAATCGTCCTGCTCGCGCACGATCGCCTCGTAGACCTTGGTGCGGCCGGACACGTCGTCCGACTTCACCGTCAGCATTTCCTGCAAGGTGTAGGCGGCACCGTAGGCTTCCAGCGCCCAGACCTCCATCTCGCCGAAGCGCTGGCCGCCGAACTGCGCCTTGCCGCCCAGCGGCTGCTGGGTGACCAGGGAGTACGGACCGATCGACCGCGCGTGGATCTTGTCGTCCACGAGATGGTGCAGCTTGAGCATATAGACGTAGCCCACCGTCACCTTGCGCTCGAACGGCTCGCCGGTGCGGCCATCCGTCAGGCGCGACTGGCCGGACGTGTCCAGCCCGGCGCGCGACAGCATCGCCTCGATGTCCGGGATGCGGGCACCGTCGAACACCGGGGTCGCGATCGGCACGCCCTTGCGCAGGTTGTTGGCCAGCTCCACCAGCTGCTCGTTCGGCAGGGTGGCGATGTCGTCGCGATACACCTCGTCGCCGTACACCGTCTTCAGCTCGTCCAGCAGCTCCTGCTTGGCGGCACCCGTGCGCTGATACTCGTCCACCAGCTCGCCGATGCCCTTGCCGATATTGGCGCAGGCCCAGCCCAGATGGGTTTCGAGAATCTGACCCACGTTCATGCGCGACGGCACGCCCAGCGGGTTCAGCACCAGATCGACCGGCGTGCCGTCATCGAGGAACGGCATGTCCTCGAGCGGGGTGACGCGGGAGACGACGCCCTTGTTGCCGTGACGGCCGGCCATCTTGTCGCCCGGCTGCAGCTTGCGCTTCACCGCCACGAACACCTTGACCATCTTCATCACGCCGGGCGGCAGCTCGTCGCCGCGCTGCAGCTTCTCGACCTTGCTGTCGAAGCGCGCCTGGATCCGGCCCACGGCGGCGTCGAACTCGCGCTTCAGCGTCTCGATCTCCGCCATCGCCTGGTCGGACGCGACGGTGATGTTGCGCCACGTGCCACGCGGATGCTCGGCCAGCACCTCCTCGGTCAGGTCTGTGCCGGACTTGATGCCCTTGAAGCCCGCACCGGCCTTCTGGCCCAGCAGACGCTCCCGCAGACGCGCATAGAACGAACGCTCCTGGATCAGACGCTCGTCGTCGCGGTCCTTGGCCAGACGCTCGATCTCCGAACGCTCGATCGCCATCGCGCGCTCGTCCTTGTCGACGCCGCGGCGGGAGAACACGCGCACATCGACGATGGTGCCGGTGGTGCCGGGCGGCAGCTTCAGCGAGGTGTCGCGAACGTCGGACGCCTTCTCGCCGAAGATGGCGCGCAGCAGCTTCTCTTCCGGCGTCATCGGGCTTTCGCCCTTCGGCGTCACCTTGCCGACCAGGATGTCGCCCGGATTCACCTCGGCGCCGACATAGACGATGCCCGCCTCGTCGAGGTTGCGCAGCGCTTCCTCGCCGACATTCGGAATGTCGCGCGTGATCTCTTCCTGGCCCAGCTTGGTGTCGCGCGCCATGACCTCGAACTCCTCGATATGGATCGAGGTGAAGACGTCGTCGCGGGCGATCCGCTCGGAGATGAGGATCGAGTCCTCGAAGTTGTAGCCGTTCCAGGGCATGAACGCGACCAGCACGTTGCGGCCCAGCGCCAGCTCGCCCAGCTCGGTGGACGGGCCGTCGGCGATGATATCGCCGGCCATGACGCGGTCGCCGACACGCACCAGCGGACGCTGATTGATGCAGGTCGACTGGTTGGAGCGCATGTACTTGCGCAGACGATAGATATCGACGCCCTGGGTCGCGCCAGACTCGTCGGTCGTGCGCACCACGATGCGGGCGCCGTCGATCTGGTCCACCACGCCCGGACGGCGGGCAACGATGGTCGCGCCGGAATCACGCGCCACGGCGGCTTCCATGCCCGTGCCCACCAGAGGCGCGTCAGAGCGGATCAGCGGCACCGCCTGGCGCTGCATGTTCGAGCCCATCAGCGCGCGGTTGGCGTCATCGTTCTCCAGGAACGGGATCAGCGCCGCGGCCACCGACACGAGCTGCTTCGGCGACACGTCGCAGGCAGTCACCTCTTCCGGCTTCACCAGCCGGAAATCGCCGCCACGGCGCACGGAGACCAGCTCGTCCGTCAGGTTGCCGTCCTTGTCCTGGGCGGCGTCGGCCTGGGCGACGATCAGCTTCTCCTCTTCCATCGCGGAGAGGTATTTCCAGCCATCCTGCAGCGCGCCGTCCTTCACCAGGCGATACGGCGTCTCGATGAAGCCGTACTTGTTCACCTTGGCGTAGGTGGCGAGCGAGTTGATCAGACCGATATTCGGGCCTTCCGGCGTCTCGATCGGGCAGATGCGGCCATAATGGGTCGGATGGACATCGCGCACCTCGAAGCCGGCGCGCTCGCGGGTCAGACCGCCCGGGCCAAGCGCCGAGAGGCGGCGCTTATGCGTCACTTCAGAGAGCGGATTGGTCTGGTCCATGAACTGCGAGAGCTGCGACGATCCGAAGAACTCGCGCACGGCGGCCGCGGCCGGCTTCGCGTTGATCAGGTCGTGCGGCATCACCGTGTCGATGTCGACGGAACCCATGCGCTCGCGGATCGCGCGCTCCATGCGCAGCAGGCCGACGCGATACTGGTTTTCCATCAGCTCGCCGACGGAGCGGACGCGACGGTTGCCGAGGTTGTCGATGTCGTCGATCGTGCCGCGGCCGTCCTTGAGCTCGCACAGGATGCGGACGGTGCGAAGGATGTCCTCCTTGCGCAGCACACGCACCGTGTCCTCGGCATCGACGCCCAGACGCATGTTCATCTTCACGCGGCCGACGGCGGAGAGGTCGTAGCGGTCCGGATCGAAGAACAGGCCGCGGAACAGGGCTTCAGCGGTGTCCGGGGTCGGCGGCTCGCCGGGGCGCATCACGCGATAGATGTCGACCAGCGCGTCCTCGCGCGAGGTGTTCTTGTCCACCGCCAGCGTGTTGCGGATCCACGGACCGTTGGCCGCGTCCACGGCCAGCGTCGGCAGCGAGGTGACGCCCAGCTCCTCGAGCGCGACCAGACGCGCCTCGGTCAGCTCCTCGCCGGCCTCGCCATAGATCTCGCCGGTCTCCTCGTTCACCAGGTCATAGGCCAGGAAGCGGCCCAGCAGATCGGCGCGGCCAACCAGCACTTCCTTGGTGGTCTCGGCGATCTTGCGGGTGGCGCGCGCGGTCAGCTTGTCGTCGGCCTTGGCGACGATCTCGCCGGTATCGGCGTCAACCAGCGGCTCCAGCAGCTTCATGCCGCGGAACGCATCGGGATCGAACGGACGGGCCCAGCCCTTCTCGGTCTTGGCGAACACGACCTGGCCGTAGAAATTGGCCAGGATCTCGTCGGCATCCATGCCGCGAATGTCCATCGCCTCGACATCGCCGCCCTCGGCCGCCTTGGCGGCACGGGCGGCGGCGGAAGCCTCGCCTTCCAGCGCATAGAGCAGGGTCGTCACCGGCAGCTTCCGCTTCCGGTCGATGCGGACATAGACCATGTCCTTGCTGTCGAACTCGAAATCGAGCCAGGAGCCGCGATAGGGGATCACGCGGGCGGCGAACAGGAACTTGCCCGAGGAATGGGTCTTGCCCTTGTCGTGGTCGAAGAACACACCCGGGGAGCGGTGCATCTGCGACACGATGACGCGCTCGGTGCCGTTGATGATGAAGGTGCCGTTATCCGTCATCAGGGGCATGTCGCCCATGTAGACGGGCTGCTCCTTGATGTCGCGGATGGAGCGCGAGCCGGTATCCTCGTCCACGTCCCAGACGATCAGGCGCAGCACGACCTTCAGCGGGGCGGCATAGGTCATGCCGCGCTGGATGCACTCCTCGACGTCGTATTTCGGCTCTTCCAGCTCGTAATTCACGAACTCGAGGCGGCCACGGCCGGCGAAATCGTTGATCGGGAACACCGACCGGAACACTTCCTGCAGACCGGACGCGGTGCGGCTGTCCGGCTGGACGTTCATCTGCAGGAACGCCTCGTACGAGGCGCGCTGCACGTCGATCAGGTTGGGCATCGGAGCCACTTCGGGGATGCGCCCGAAGCTCTTGCGGATGCGCTTGCGTCCCGTGAACGATTTGGTCATCGCGTTCATCGTGTATATGCCCCGTCGCCTGCCGATCCCGGATGCTGCGCGGGCGCTGGAGACATGCCACATTCGTGGCGACCAGCCGCCCGGCCGAACCCTCGACCGGATGAAACCGTTCATCGCACCGGCTCGGACCGGAACGATTGGACCCGTCGAGACGGACCCTTCTACTGCCGCAAGGCGCCGGGCGCACGGGAAACCCCGCTCGCCCTGGCGCCTCTTGGCGTATTCACGGCCAAGAGGGCGGGAACCATCGCTGATTCCCGCCCTTCGGTCGGATCAAGACGGCCGTGTCACCGGCCGATCGAGAGGATGCTCACTTAATCTCGACAGTGGCGCCCTGCTCTTCCAGAACCTTCTTCATCTTCTGGGCGTCGTCCTTGTTGACGCCTTCCTTGACGGTCTTCGGCGCGCCCTCGACCAGGTCCTTGGCTTCCTTCAGGCCCAGGCCGGTGATGGTGCGGATTTCCTTGATCACGTTGATCTTCTTGTCGCCGGCCTTGGCGAGAACAACGGTGAACTCGGTCTGCTCTTCGGCAGGGGCGGCAGCGGCGCCACCACCGGCCGGGGCAGCGGCAACGGCCACCGGAGCGGCGGCGGAAACGCCCCACTTCTCTTCGAGGAGCTTCGACAGCTCGGCAGCCTCGAGAACGGTGAGGGCGGACAGCTCGTCAACAAGCTTGGTCAGATCGGCCATGGTTTGATCTTCCTGATATAAAGACTGTGTGGTTCCACGCAAGCCCGGTTCCCGGACCCACGATCAATTTTCGATGCGTCGCCAGAGGCAGGCGCCCCAGGCGATCGGCTGGCTGCCTCAGGCAGCCTCGGCCGGCGCCTCGTCCTTCTTGGCGTAGGCCCCGAAGACCCGCGCAAGCTGTCCGGCCGGCGCCTGCAGAACACCCGCGATGCGCGTGGCCGGGGTGGCGATAAGCCCCACCAGCTGCGCACGCAAAACGTCCAGCGACGGCAGCTCGGCAAGCGCCTTGACACCATCCGCATTGAGCGTCTGGGTGCCGAGGGCGCCACCGAGGATGACGAGCTTGTCGTTAGTCTTGGCGAACTCGACGGCCACCTTGGCCACCGCAACAGGGTCGGCCGCCCACGCAAGCGCGGTCGGTCCCTTCAGCAGCGGCGCGATGCCGTCGAACCGGGTCCCATCCAGGGCGAGGGTGGCCAGCCGGTTCTTCGCCACCTTGAACGTCGCACCGGCAGCGCGCATCCGCTGACGCAGCACCGTCACCTGAGCCACCGTCATCCCGTCATTGCGGGTGACGACGACCATGGACGTGTCTGCGAAAACGGCGGCAAGCTGGGCGACGAACGCGTGCTTCTCCGTACGGTCCAAATCCCGTCTCCGTCGTGGCCGGCAGGGCGAAATGCCCCACAGGCCGGGTTGCCCCTGGACCGCCCGCGAGACGCGAACGATCCGGTTCGCCTGTCCTCAAGAAAGTCGGAACCACCAGTGCTCCCGGAACCGCGACGGTTCCGGTCGAATGGCAACTCCCGTCTCCCGCGCGTGCACCCGAAGGGTCATTGAGGCTTGCGCCGCGTGCGGTCTTGGACAGGTTCGGAAGCGATCAAGGCGCCAGGCCGCGATCGCCCCTGTTCACCCCGCCCCGCGCCGGCCGGAGCCGGACCACGAGGCGGAATGCATTCTCAGCCGGCGAGGGTCGAAACGTCGACCTTCACGCCCGGGCCCATGGTCGAGCTGAGCGCGGCGCGCTGCAGATAGGTGCCCTTGGCGCCGGTCGGCTTGGCCTTCTGGATCGCGTCCACCAGGGCGCGGATGTTCTCGGCCAGCTTGCCCGGCTCGAACGAGGCCTTGCCGATACCGGCATGGATGATACCGGCCTTCTCGGCGCGGAACTCGACCTGGCCGGACTTGGCGGCGCTGACCGCGCCCTTCACGTCCATGGTCACGGTGCCGAGCTTCGGGTTCGGCATCAGGCCGCGCGGACCCAGGATCTTACCGAGACGGCCGACCAGGGCCATCATGTCGGGGGTGGCGATGCAGCGATCGAACGCGATCTCGCCGGCCTGAACCTTCTCGGCCAGATCGTCGGCGCCCACCACGTCGGCGCCGGCGGCCAGAGCCTCCTCGGCCTTCGGACCGCGGGCGAACACGCCCACGCGCAGGGTCTTGCCGGTGCCGTTCGGCAGGCTCAGCAGGCCGCGCACCATCTGGTCGGCATGGCGCGGGTCGATGCCCAGGCCCAGCGACAGCTCGACGGTCTCGTCGAACTTGGCGGTGGCGTTGCTCTTCACCAGGGCGATCGCCTCGTCCAGGCCGTAGGCCTTGTGACGCTCGACGGTGGCTTCGGCCGCGGTCAGACGCTTGTTCTTGGCCATGGGATCAGCCCTCCACCACGGTGAGGCCCATCGAACGGGCACTGCCAGCGAGCATACGGACGGCGCCGTCGATGTCGTTGGCGTTCATGTCCTTCATCTTGATCTCGGCGATCTCGCGCAGTTGCGAGGTCGTCACCCGGCCGGCCGGCGCGCCCTTGCCCACGGTCGTGGAGCCCTTGGACACCTTGGCCGCCTTCAGCAGGAAGTGCGTGTTCGGCGGGGTCTTGGTGATGAAGGTGAAGGTGCGGTCGGCGAACGCGGTGATGACCACCGGCGTCGGCGTGCCGGGCTCGATGCCCTGGGTGGCCGCGTTGAATTCCTTCACGAACTGCATGATGTTCAGGCCGCGCTGACCGAGCGCGGGGCCGACCGGCGGGGACGGGTTCGCCTTGCCGGCGGGGATCTGCAACTTGATGTAGCCAACGATCTTCTTGGCCATATCCGGGCTCCTTTACCTAAGCCGGGACCGCGGTGCGCACGAGTTGTCGGCCGGCTGTGCGCCGACGGACCTCTCTCCCGCGTTCCAGTGAGGGAGGCGGCATCTAGCGCCCTGGGGCGAAGGTTGCAAGGGAAATCGCCGCGCGGCGCCGATTCGCCACACAGCTCTCTACTGGTGGCGTGGTGCCAGGAACTGGCCGCCTGTCTCGTTCGAGCGCTCGTCACTGCCCATGACGCTGCCGAGATTGTAGGCGTTGCCGAATACGGTGGTGCTGGCGCCGGTGCGCGGATCCCGGATCGCGCGGCCGGCCTCCCAGGGCGGGATCTCGTTGCCGTAGGACGGCAGCGGCGCAACCACGACACGGCGTCCCAGCACGCGAAGCTGTTCGTCCGCCTTCACGAACGGCGCGGCGGCCGCCGTGAGATCGGTATCGAACGGCGGCGGCATCGGCGGAGCACCGGCGTCCGCCGGCGAGGCGCACAGGAGCGGCAAAGGCAGGATACTTGTTCGCAGCCAACCGACCCGACCCATCGCCGCCCTTCTCCTCGCCAGGATCGATCCGAACGCACCTGGTCGCCTCGCGCAACGAAAAACGCTGCTGACCGCAACAGCGCGGTCTGTGCCAGCCAGGAGGCCGCCTTCAGCGCCCGTCCGAGACGGGCGGAGCAGCGGGCGATCTGTCGGCGTAAGTCCGACGGCAATTTCACGAAGAGCCTTAGACGCCGGCGCGGCTGGTATTGTTCAGGGTGTCGGCAGGAGCGCGGGCGACGAAGGTAGATGGTGCCTGCCAAGCTGCACGATGTGACGGTCGAGGGACCTCTCGACCGAGGAAACGGATCAAACAGAGGCTTCGCGTGTCCTTCCTATCTCGGATTGACCAGCCAACTGATGCGCCGGGCCAGAAACGCAACCGGTGTCAGGAGAACGCCAACAACAGGAAAAACGGTGGCTACACCGGCAAGAATGTGAAAGGTTTCAGACGCATTGGCCGGTGGGAAAAACCAGACCGTCAGAGAAATCATCAGCCCGACGACCGCCAGGACGATCGATATCGTCGGGATGATCCGCAGCTTTTCGATAAGCACGATACGACGATCGCGGTCCCTCATCTGATAGGCGCGACGCATAGAGATCTGAGCAAACCAAACAAAAAAAATTGCCACTACGAAACCGGGGAGCATGGCAATATTTCTTTTATCCTCGGGAAAGAAATACAAATATAGAGACATTCCTCCACCGGTTAGGCCGAGAGACGATGGTCCCGCAAATCCAACAATGAACAACCTGTTTTCGTTCGGCGTTGTTCCAATATTATCTTCGGTAAAAGCGCTTTTTATATAGCCAGTCGATTTCTTGCTATCGTTTTTCATTTCTGTTCGCCGACACGATGTGGAAGCCAAGGCTACGGATGGTGCGGGCGACGATATCGTCGTTCTCCGGGTCCAGTTCGTCCTTGCCCATCAAATAGAGGCTCGGCGGGACGGTGAGGCGGGGCGCCACCTCGTGCAGGCCGGTTTCGGTGAGTTTGCGCCGTATCTCGCGATGAAGCGCCTCAGCCTCCTGGGTCGCGCGCTGCTGGGCGCGTTCGGCGATATCGGCGTATTTGCGGGCACGAGCCTGGAAGCGGCCTGGCGGAGGTCTGCGAAGCGGCCTGCAGGTGAACCTCGTTCTGCCATCCAACGAAGCGGTGCTCAGCGCCGTGCAGGCTGGCGACGGCTTCGCGGCCTTGTCCCGAATGTGGCCGGCGCCGCCGCCGCAAGGCGGAGCAGAGCCAGCTTCTATCTCGGATTGAACAGCCAACTGATGCGCCGGGCCAGAAACGAGAACGGTGTCAGAAGAATGCCAACAACAGGAAAAACAACTGCCAAGCCTGCAAGAATATGAAATTTTTCAAGCGCATTGGGTGGTGGAAAGAACCAGACAGCCAGAGTGATTGCCAATCCAGCCAGGGTTAGGCCGATGGATACCGACGGGATGATACGCAGTTTTTTGAGAAGCACGATACGGTGATCGCGATCCCTCATCTGGAGGGCGCGACGCATCGAGATCTGAGCAAACCAACCGAAAAAAACTGCCAATACGAATCCTGGAACTATGGCAACATTTCTTTTATCCTCGGGAAATATATACAAATACAGAGACGTTATACTGCCCGTAAGACTCAAGGCAGCAGGCAACAAACCAATGGCAAAAATTCTATTTTCATTCGGCGTTGTTCCTACCTGATCGTCGAGGAACGTGTCTTTGATCCTGTAGCCGAAGGACTGCTTGTTATCGTTTTTCATTTCTGTTCGCCGACACGATGTGGAAACTGAGGCTACGGATGGTGCGAGCGACGATATCGTCGTTCTCCGGGTCCAGCTCGTCCTTGCCCATCAGATAGAGGCTCGGCGGGACGGTGAGGCGGGGCGCGACCTCGTGCAGGCCGGTTTCGGTGAGTTTGCGCCGTATCTCGCGATGAAGCGCCTGAGCCTCCTCGGTCGCGCGCAGCTGTGCGCGCTCGGCGATATCGGCGTATTTGCGGGCATAGGCAGCGTATCTGGCGCGGGTCATTGGATCGATAGCATCATTGGCAAGCTGGCCGGTGCGCGCGGCGTCCCCTGACGCCCTCGCAGAAACGCGCATGGAGCTTGCAGCGCGTTCGCTGGAGAGCTCGCTGAGGGTGCGGATGGCTTCCGGGGTCTCAACGACGGCGTGATAGAGGCCGACCGCCGCGTCCGGGATCGCAGCGATGATCGCGATCCAGCGGATAATGTCAGTGTCTTGTTTGACGATTTCAGCGGCGTGGTCGTCATCGGCCATTTCCAGGCCCCATGCGGCGCCGTCCAGCACAAGCAAAACGCCTCCACCGATAATGGCTGCTATGCCCAGTGTTCCGGCGACGAAGCCGATAGACAGTCCGACGGCGACGACATCGAGGGCGACGCCGAGCGTGTCGGCGCCGTGTTTGTTGAAAGCGCGCTGCAGAAAGGGGCTTCGCTGGATCGCCGAGCCGATGGCGCCGTCGATCGCTTTGCCCATAGCGAGTTGGGCCTGCCCCTGCTCGAGGGCGAGGCGTCCTTGCTCTTCGAAATAGCGGTTCAGCCAGCCGTTTACTCTTTCCCAGAACCCGTGATGGGGGTGAGGGCCTTGGGGTGCGGCCGGGACTGGCTTCCATTCGACGACCACGGTCTCGCCGAAGCCGCCGCTATCGTAATGGGCATGGCGCAGGGGGTAGAGGCTACCGTTCACCGCCCAGCAGAGACCGACGGTAGGGCCGGGTCCCTTGTCGATGAACGCCCCGAGCACGCTGGCAGCGTGCTGCGGACCCCTGAACGGTCCCCAGATCGGCGAAAAGCGGTCCGTTACTGAAGCCGATATCGGGGAGGCCGCCGCAGTCATTGATATCCCGCCGCTGCTGAATCTCGCCAAGCCAATCGGACTTGACACCGGAAGGCGTCAGCCGCCGCTTCGACGAATACTATACGAACGGTTCCGTTTTCCAGCCACCAGCGGGAACAGGCTGCGCGCCTCCTACAGCACCGGCCGAGGTGTCGTCCTGGCTGCCCTGCTACAGGATCGCGGTCGAATCGTGGCTAGACCCCATTCAGGCGATTACCGACCGCTGGGCTGTCGGCGGCCGGGCGACGAATGCGTGCCGCGCCGACCAACCGCAACTGAGCAAGCCATCGACCGATGGGCATCGCGGCAAGGTTAGCCTTCGCACAGCCGTCCCCCCTTCGCGATCCCGGTTGCCGTCGCCATCTCGCCCAATCCTCTCGCTGGGACGGATCAGCGCCGCCCCCGCCCCTACCCTCCAGGGCGCGGCGCGGATGGCTCGCCGGTGCCGTCGGGGCGCGGCTCGCGGTCGTGGCCGGTGAGCGGGGCGATCGGGTTGAACGGCAGCACCGCGTCTTCCGTCGGCAAGGACGCGGCCGACCAGCCGCCACCCAGCGCCGCCGCCAGCGACACGCGAGCCTGGAGCTGGCGGGTCTGCACCTCCACCAGCGCGATGCGCGCGGACAGCGCCGTGACCTGCGCCACCAGCGCATCGAGATAGTTGGTGAGGCCGCCAGTATAGAGCCGCAGCGTGATGTCCTGCGCCTTTTCCGCCGCCTGCACCGCGTTCTGCTGTTGCCGGGTTTCGGTGGCAAGCTGGGTGGATTGCAGCAGCCCGTCCTGCACCTCCCGGAATGCCTGCAGGATGGTGGCGCGATACTGGTCGCGCTGCTGGGCGTATTGCGACCAGGCGCGCTGGAGTTCCGCCCGGCGCAGGCCGCCCTCGAACAAGGGCAGCACCGCGCTGGCGCCGATGCTCCAGATGCTGTTGGGCAGGCTGGCGAGCGAGAATCCGGTGTCCTGGAAGCCGCCCAGCGCGCTGATCGAGATGTCTGGATAGAAGGCGGCGCGCGAGATGCCGATGGCGCTGTTGGCGGCGGCCATGCGCCGCTCGGCCGCGGCGATATCCGGACGGCGTTGCAGCAGCGCGGACGGGACCTGCGCCGGCACCGCGGCGACGCGCAGATCGTCGACGCTGCCGGTGGGAAGCTGGAACGTGATCGGGTCCGCGCCCACCAGCACGGCGATCGCATGCACCAGGATGCCGCGATTGGCCTCGGCATCGGTCAGCAGCGCCTGGGCGGCGGAAAGCTGGCTCTGCGCCCGGGCGACGTCGAGGCCGGAGGCGATCAGCCCCTGGAGACGCAGCGTCGTGATGCGCACCGCGTTCTCGTAGAACTGGATCGACTGGCGATAGACCGCCATTTCCGTCTCGACGCCGCGCAGGGCGATGTAATCCTGTGCCAGCTCGCTTTGCAGGCTGAGGCGGGCGCTGGCGAGATCGGCGGCGCTGGCCTGGGCGAGACGCTTCTGCGTGCGCGTCTGGTTGCGGATGCGGCTCCAGAAATCGGGCTCCCAGGAGGCCGAGGCCTGGATCTGGTTCAGCGCCGCGATGTTGCCGCCGTTGCTCGTGCCCGGAAACGGCCGGCCGGCCGAACGCTTGCTCTCCGACGTCGTGCCCCCGGCCGAGAACTGCGGAAACAGGTCGGCACGCGCTTCGGCAGCCAGATCGCGCGCCTGGGTGTATTGCTCGGCGATCGCCTGCAAGGACGGATTGTTGGCGGTGGCCAGCGTTTCCAGGCGGTCGAGCGTCGGATCGCCGAACCCGGTCCACCAGGCGGCATGCGCATCGGCTTCGCCCGGCCTGGCCACCGTGAAGGGCGCGGTGCCGGTGTAGCTGTCCGGCAGCACGTAGTGCGGCGGCTGGTAGTCCGGCGCCAGATCGCAGGCCGAAACGGCGCACAGCAGGGCGGCCGCGGCGACGCGCGCCGCGCCGCGGCACGAAACCGTTCGCCTCATTGCTTCACGCCCGCCTCCGGCTCGTCGCCTCCCGGGGCGGGTTCCACCGTCTGGTTTCCCGCGCGGGCAGGCTGACCCCGCGGGGCCACAGGCCCGTCGTTATAGCCCGCCACGGCCTGCACCGTCTTCACCTGCTGGCCTTCGAGCAGGCCGAGCGAGGGATTGTTGATGATCCGGTCGTTCGGTTTCAATCCTGCCAGAACCTGCACGGTCTTGCCGAGATTGAGGCCCAGCGTGACGTTCTGCAGATGCACCCGGTCCTGCGCGTCCAGCAGCGCCACCTGCATGCCCTGCGAGCGGAACAGCAGCGCCTGCTCCGGCACGACGAGAATGCGCGGATCGCCGGGCACCACCATCTTCACCGAAGCGAAGCTTCCAGGCCACAACTCGTGATTCGGGTTCTGCACCACGAACTCGACCGTGACGGTGCGTGTCTGGGTGCTCACCGCGTTGGCGGTGGTCAAATAGGTCGCCTTGAAGGTTTCGCCAGGATTCTGCGGCAAGGTGAAGGTGGCGGTCAGGCCCGGCTTCAGCACGTCGGAATAATCCTGCGGCACCGACACGAACAGACGGATGGCGTGAATATCGGCCACCGAGAACAGCTCCGAGGCGGAGCCCTGCCGGTTCAAGTCGCCGCCGCCGGCATTGACGTAGTCGCCGACATCGGTGGAGCGCGACGTGACCACGCCGTCGAACGGCGCCACCACGCGCTCGAACGCATGCTGGGCCTCCCAGCGCGCCACCTCGTGCGTGGCCGCGTCCACCTGCGCCTTGCGCGCGGCAGCTGCGGCGGTCTGCACGTCCACATCCTGCTGCGAGACGGCCTGGGTGCCGGACAGGGCCTGGTAACGTCTGGCGGTGACGTCGGCGAGTTTGTATTGCGTTTCCGCGACTTCGAGATTGGCCTTGGCCTGGGCGAGCTGCGCGTCGACGGTCGGGCTGTCGATGACCGCCAGCAGATCGCCGGCCTTCACCGGCGCGCCGAAATCCTTGTACCACATTTTCACGTAGCCGGCGACCTGGGCGTAGATCGGCGCCTGATACCAAGCGTTCAGATTGCCCGGCAGCACCAGGCTGCGCTGCTTCGGTCCCGGGCCGGGTTCGATCACCTGCACGCGCGGGATCGCGGCGTCCTCAGCCTCGCGCGAAAGCGCGTCCACGTGATCGGTGCGCGTCCAGATCCCGAACGCGGCCAGCACGACGGCCACGATCACCACGCCGGCCGGAACCGCGCCGCCTACCCGCTTGCGGCGGTTCGGGCCGGGCGCCGCCGGCACCGGCGGTTCGCGATGCTGCGCGGTCATGCGGCAACTCCTTCGGGGGCGGGGTGATTTCTGTGCAGCAGCGCGAACACGCAGGGCACGAACAGCAGGGTGGCGAGCGTGGCGACCAACAGGCCGCCGATCACGGCGCGGCCGAGCGACGCGTTCTGCGAGTTGGCGAGCGCCATCGGCACCATGCCGATGATCATCGCGAGCGCGGTCATCAGCACCGGACGGATGCGGCCATAGCCCGCTTCCACCGCCGCCAGCACCGCATCGCCGTGCACGGCGAGACGCTCGCGGGCGAACGAGACCACCAGGATCGAGTTGGCGGTCGCGGTGCCCATGCACATGATCGCGCCCGTCAAGGCCGGCACCGACAGGGCGGTATGGGTGAGGAACAGGCTCCAGGCGATGCCGGCCAGCGCGCCGGGCAAAGCGGTGATGATGATGAACGGATCAAGCCAGCTCTGGAAGTTCACGACGATCACCAGATAGATCAGCAGGATGCTGAGACCGAGGCCTTCCAGCAGCTGCGTGTAGGCGTCGTGCATGGTGGCCGCCTGGCCGCGGATATGGAGGGTGGCGCCGCGTGGCAGGTCGTCGCGCATCCGGTCGACGATGGCGCCGACCTTGTCGCTGACAGCACCCAGATCGCGCCCTTCCACGTTCGCATACACGTCGAGCACCGGCAGGATCGAGTAGTGAGACACCACGCTCGGCGTGCCGGTCTGCACGATATGCGACAGGGCGCCGACGATCTGCACCGGCTTTCCGGACGGGTTGCCATCGCCCGCATCCACCGGAATGGTTTCCAGGTCGTTCATGCTGGTAAGCTGGCTCTGCGGGGTCTGGACGTTCACCAGATGCGACACGCCGGTCGAGGTATCGAGCCAGTAGGTCGGCGCGGTCTGTCCGCTGCCGCTCAGCGTCGCCAGCGCGTTGTTGGCGATGTTGCTTTCGGTGAGCCCTGTGCCCAGCGCGAACGAACGACGGCTGTCGATCCGCAGCGTGGGCTGCGTCATCGCCTGCTGGATGCGAACGTCGGCGATGCCGGGCACATGCTTCATGCGCGCCTGCAGCCGCGTGGCGAAGGCGTAGTTGTCGTCGAGGTTGCGGCCGACGATCTGCACGTCGATCGGCGATGGCAGGCCGAAATTGAGGATCTTGGCGGTGATGTCGCCGGCCAGGAAAGCAAAGTCCGTCCCGGGGAAATCGTCGCGCAATCCCGCGCGCAGGATGCGGCGATCGGCGGCCACGGGGGAATTCGGGCTGTCGAGCATCACCGCGATGTCGCAATCCTGCGTGCCGATGGTGCCGGTGGAGCTGTAGGCCTGGTTGATGCCCGATAACGGCTGGCCGCAATTGCTGACGATGCTGGTGACGTGCGGCGCCAGCATGGCGCGGATGCGCTGATCCACCAGCGTCGCAATCTTGCCCGTATCCTCCAGGCGCGTTCCCAACGGCGCACGCATGTGGAGATCGATCTCGTCGGAATTGATCTCGGGAAAGAAGTTCTCCCCGGCGAACGGGATCAGCAGCAGCGAGCAGAGTGCCAACAGCAGGAAGAAGGCGCAGAACCGGCCACGGCGCCGCACCAGACCCGACAGAAGCTCGTGATAGCGGTCGCGGAACCGGCTGAAGCGACGCTCGAAGCCGCGCTGGAACGCGACGAACGGGCCAGCCTTGCGCGTGTGGTAGTCCGGGTCGCGATGCTGTGCGACCTGCGCCGGCAGCAGCCAGTTGGCCATGGTCGGCACCAGCGTCCGCGACAGGATGAAGGAGGCGATCATCGCGAACACGATCGCTTCTGCCAAAGGCATGAACAGATAGCCGGCCACGCCGGACAGCTGGAACAGCGGCAGCCAGACGATGCAGATGCAGAGCGTGGACACAAAGGTCGGCACCACGATCTGGTTCGCGGCGTCGATGATGGCCTCTTCCAGCGTCTTGTGGCCCCGCTCCTCCTCTTCCATCTCGAGATGCGCGTCGATGTTCTCGATCATCACCGTGGCATCGTCGACCAGGATACCGACGGCGAGCGCCAGGCCGCCCAGCGTCATGACGTTGATGGTCTGGCCGAGCCAGCTCAGCGCCAGGATCGAGCACAAGATCGCCAGCGGGATCGACGTCGCGACGATCAGGGTGGAGCGCCACGAGCCCAGGAACAGCAGCACCACGAGGCCGGTGAGGCAGGCGGCGGTGACCATTTCCTGCAGCACGTCCTCGATGCTGTCTTTCACGAAGCCGGACGCATCGCCGATCGGGGTGATGGTCACGCCGGGCGGCAGGGTGCGTTCGATCTGCGGGATCAGCGCCTTCACGCCCGAGACCACGGACAGGGTGGAGGCGTCGCCGGTCTTCAGGATCTCGATCAGCACCGATTGGTGGCCGCCCACCAGCACGACGTTCTGCTGCGGCGGTCCGCCGCGATGCACATGCGCGACGTCGCGGAGATACACCACCGTGTTGCCGACCTGCTTGATCGGCAGGTTGTTGAAGGTGTCGATCGCGACCGGAGTCGCGTTGGTCGCCACCATGTAGTCGATCGCGCCGATCTTCTGGTCGCCGGCAGGAAGAACGATGTTCTGGTTGGCGAGCGCGTGGCCGACATCGGTGGCGGAGAGGTTGTGCGCCAGCAAGGCCGCCTGATTGAGGTCGACCTCCACGTTGCCCTGCGTGCCGCCATAGGGCGTCGGGATCGCCGTGCCGGGCACGGAGACCAGTTCCGGACGGATGAGGTTGGAGGCCATGTCGTAGATCTGCGAGCCGGTCATGGTCGGCGCGCTGACCTGCAGTTCCAGCACCGGAACCGAGGACGCGTCGAACGCCATCACCTGCGGCGGGGTGATGCCGGCCGGCATCTGCTTCACCACCGTCTGCGAGATCGAGGTGATCTGCGCCTGCGCCACGGCGACGTCGGTGCCCGGCTGGAAGAAGATCTTCACGATGGCGCGGCCGTAGAGCGACTGGCTCTCGATATGCTCGATATTGTTCACCGTCGCGGTGAGCGCGCGCTCGTAATAATAGGTGACGCGGCCGGACATGTCGGCCGGCATCAGGCCGTTATAGGTCCAGACCACCGCCACGACCGGCACGCGGATCGGCGGGAAGATGTCCGTGGGTGTCCGGAAGACGCTCATCACGCCGAACAGCACGATCAGGATGGCGAGCACCACGAAGGAGAGCGGCCGCTTGAGGGCGACGAGAACCACCGCGTTCATGCGTGGCCCGTAACTTCGGGGAAAAATCCGCTCATCATCCGTCCCGCGTGGTTGGCGCCACGCCGGGGTTACGAGGGCCTTGCCGACCCCTCAATGAAAACCTTTTTTAAACAAAAGCGGACAATGCGCTGGGAAATGGACGACCGGGGCTCCTTATCGGCCGCGACCGCCCCAGCCGCCGTGGAATCCGCCGCCATGGAACCCGCCGCCTCGATAGCCGCCCACCCCGCCGCGACCGCCATAGCCGCCATGCCAGCCGCCGTAGCCGCCTCTCCAGCCGCCATATCCCCCGCGCCAACCGCCGCGCCAACCGCCGCGATAACCCCAGCCGCCGCCCCAGCCATATCCGTAGCCGCCCCAACCCCAGCCGCCCCAGCCCCAGCTCCCGAAACCCGGCCCGTAACCGCCCCAGCCGAGACCGTAGCCGCCGGGACCGTAGCCCCAGCCGCCCCAGCCCCATCCACCCCAGTAGGTCGTGGTGGGATAGGCGCCGAAACCGGAATAGCCGTAACCGCCATAACCGACGGGTTGGTAGACGCAGCCGCCGAGCAGACCAGCGAGAGCGGCGGATTGCAGCAGCCGTCGGGCGGTTCGATTGCGCTGGATCATCACGGGTCTCGCGATCGCTGGCCGGTCACACCGGGGGAGGATACCCTGTCATAACGTAGAGAGAGCCTCAGCGGATCGGTCCCATCGGAGTAACGGAACGTCACGTCTCCGCGGGAGCGGGAAAGGCGATCTCGAACACGGTGCCGGTTCCGTCCGGGCCGCTGCCGATCTGCACCGTCGCGTCGTGCAGGCGCGCGATCGCGGCGACGAGGCTGAGGCCAAGCCCGCTGCCGCCGATATGCCGGCTCTTATCGGAGCGGAAAAAGCGCTGCATCACCATGCCGCGCTCAGCCACCGGAATCCCGATCCCGGTATCCGACACGCGCAGGACGGCTTGCCGGTTCGGACGCTGCAGCACGGCGATGGCAACATGGCCACCGTGCGGCGTGAACTTGATGGCGTTGTCGACCAGATTGGCCACGAGCTCGAACAGCAGCTCGCGGTCGCCGGACACGGCGAGATCGGCCGTCCTGTCCAGCGTCAGAGTCTGCCCCGCCTTCTCCGCCAAGGGCTCGTAGAATTCGATGATCTCCGAGACGAGCTCGCGAAGCGGAACGGCGCCGAAATGCCCGCGGCGGCGGTCGTTCTCCAGCTCACCGATGCGCAGCAGCGCGGTGATGATGCCGAAGCACTGGTCCAGATCGGCGATGGCGCGGTCCACCGCCCCCAGCAGCACGTCCGGGTCGCGGCTGCGCAGACGGGCGCGATCGAGCCCCGCCCGGACACGGGCCAGAGGCGTGCGCAGATCGTGGGCGATGTCGTCGCCGACGCCGCGGATCTCGTCCAGCAGATGCTCCAGACGCTCCAGCATGCGGTTCACGCTGGTCGCCAGCCGCGCCATCTCGTCGCCGCTGCGCCCCACCGGCAGGCGTTCGTGCAGACCGCCTTCCATGATCGCGTCGACGGCGCGCTGCATCCGGCCGACACGCGCCAGGTTGCGCCGCCCGAGCCAGGCGCCCGCGCCGAGCGAGACCAGCATGGCCGGGATCAGCGCCGTCTCGATCGCCGCCAGGGTGATCTCGCGCAATTGCTGCAGGTCGCGCAGGCCGCGGCCGATGACGAGAAAGCGGCCCCCATGCACGGGCAGCGCCTCGGCGCGTATGGTCCGCACGCCCTGGTCGAGCGGATGGACGGTGATCTCGCGGATCGCCCCATCCACCGGCAGGTTCTCGGGCCATTCGACCAGATTGCCGCCGAGCGGGCGCCGGTCGGCGTCGAACAATCCGGCGGCGGTGATCAGCAGGCGCAGATCGTTGGTCTGCCAAAGCCGGAGCTGCTCCAGCAGATCGGCGGGCGACTGCGCGGCCATCAGGGCCGCCTCGCGATCCAGCAGACGGTCGGCGCGCTCGACCTCGTAGGCGGTGATCCGCCAGTAGATCAGAGAGAATTGCAGCAGCGTCACCGCCAGCAGGATGGCGGTGGAGCCGATGGTCAGCCGGAACGTGGCGGTGCCGAACAGGGCCGCCAACGCGCCGGTCACCGTGCCGTTCGGCCTCCCGCCGCCGCCCGGCCCGCGCACAGGAATCATTCGGGGATGCGCAACATGAACCCGGCGCCGCGTATGCTCTGGATCAGCGGCACCTCGTCCGGCGTATCGAGCTTGCGACGCAGCTTGCCGATATGCACGTCCACCAGATTGGTCTGCGGAATGAAGCGGTAGTGCCAGACGTCTTCCAGCAGCATGTCGCGCGTCAGCACCTGGTTCGGGCGTCGCGCCATGTATTCCAGCAGGCGGAATTCGCGCGGCAGCAATTCGAGGCTGCGCCCGGTGCGGCGGGCGACGCGGCCGATCAGGTCGAGCTCGATCGGGCCCACCACCAGCTCGGTTTCGCGCGTGTCGGACGGGCGGCGCAGCAGCGCCTCGATCCGGGCGCAGAGCTCCTCCATCGCGAAGGGCTTGGCCAGATAGTCGTCGCCCCCGGCCTTGAGGCCGGTGACGCGGTCGTCCACAGCCGACAGGGCGCTCAGCACCAGAACGGGGGTCCGCACCGCTTCCGCGCGCAGCCGCGCCAGCACGGCGAGGCCGTCGAGTTCGGGCAGCAGGCGGTCCAGCACCAGAACGTCGAATGCGCCGCCCATGGCCAGGTCCAGCCCGGCCGGCCCGGTCTCGGCATGCGTCACGTCGTAGCCGCGGGCGGTCAGTTCGGCGACGATCTCGGCGGCGATCGGGGCATCGTCCTCGACCAGAAGAATGCGGGACGGTTTTGGGGCGGACGGGATGCTGGCACTCATGAGGGCAAACATGGTCGGCGACAGGCCCTGAGCCAATGACCATCGCGCGCGATCAGGCGTTCACAATCCATCATGACGGCATGATTCGTGCGGCTTACTCGAGCCCGAGCCGGTCCGGCGGCGCGTCTTCCGGCGAGACCGCGTCCGCCCCTTCCAGTTCCGGGTCGGCGCCGGCCGGCATCTCGATGCCGCGCAGACGCCGCGCCACCACGCGCGTGCGCCGCCGGGCTTCCTCGATGGTGTTGCTCATGGTGGAGGCGTTGCGGCCGAGCCGTTCGAGCACCTGGTCCATGCGGATCATCTCCTGCCGGGTGGCGCCCAGCAGCGCGCTGATCGCCTCCGTCTTTTCTTCCAGGGCCAGCGTCACGTAGCCCAGATGCACGGTGCGGAGCAGCGCCGGGATCAGCCCCGGCCCCATCACCAGAACCCGCGATGTGCGGCCGATCTCGTCCACCAGACCCGGTATGCGCGCCACCTCGGCATAGAGCCCGTCCGTGGGCAAATAGAGCACGGCGAATTCCACCGTGGTGGGCGGCAGGATGTATTTCGACGCGATCTTGCGCGCCTCGAGGCGCATGGCGGCCTCCAGGGTGCGGCGCGCGGCGCGTTCCGCCTCGGGATCGACCCCCTCCACCGCGTCCAGAAGCCGCTCGTAGGGCTCGACGGGAAACTTCGAGTCGATCGCCAGCAGCGGCCGGGCGGCACCGCGCACCGGCATGCGGACGGCGAATTCCACCAGCTCGGCGGAGCGCGGATCGAGCTTCACGTTGGTCTCATAGGCGCCGGGCGGAAGCACGTCGTCCAGGATCGCGCGAAGCTGGCTCTCGCCCCAGCCGCCGCGCGTCTTCACGTTGGAGAACAGCCGCTTGAGGTCGCCGATCTGCGCGGTCATGGCCGCGACCTCGCCCATCGCCTTCTGCACCGCGGCGAACTGCTCCAGGACACGCTGGAAGCTGGTCTTCATCTGCCGCTCGACCGAGGCATGAAGCTGCTCGTTGACCGAAGTCTGGATCGCCGCCAGGCGCGCGGCACTCTGGTCCTGAAGCTGCCGCATCCCGGCCTGCATCGCCACACGCACCTCGCCCTGCTCGCGGGCGATGGTGGTGGTGAGCGTGCCCAGACGCTCCTCCATGCCGAGCCGGATCGCGCCGAGACGGTCCGACACGGCGCGTTCCAGCCCGGCGATCTCGTCCGCCGCGCGATCCTCGCGCGCGCCGTTCAGCGAGACGATCCGCAGCACCAGAAGCGAGACCACGAAGGCGGCAACAGCGGCGGCGGCGGCCAGAAGGCTGATCAGATCCGACATGCGCCGCTTCTAGAGCATCGCCCGGGCGAACGGAATCGTCCGGGCGGGCCGGGATGTTCGCCAAAACAACGGGGTCGCCTGCCCGATCCGTCCCTCAGGACACGAAAATTCCTGCGGCAGCACGGGGCCGGCCGCGACCGGGCCTGACTCGCATCGACACACGGACGGGCGCAAAACCGCCATCTTGTTCGCCGAACCACCACGCCCAGCCTGCCAAGCGAGGTCGATCCATGCGTTTCCCGATCCCGTTCGATGCCCCCCGGTTCGCTCGGCTGGTCCTGCCGGCGCTGCTGATAGGGGCGGTCGGGATGCCAGCGCGGGCGCAGACGGCGGACGCGCCCTCGACGCAGCAGAGCCTGCCGATCCATGACAACCTCGGCACGGCCACGCTGGCGCTGCTCGGTTCGCGCGATCTGTCGCAACCGCAGCCCGACGTCACGCGGGCGGTGATCGTGATCCATGGCCGCGACCGCGACGCGGGCACCTATGACGCGATCGCCCACGAGGCGCTGCGACGCGCCGGCGCCGCCGGAGCCGGCACGCTGCTACTGACCCCGCGCTTCGCGGATGAGGGCGACCCGGATCTGCCCGTGGATGCGCTCCGCTGGCACCGCAACGACTGGATGGCGGGTGGTGCCGCCGAGAAGCCGGTCGGCATCACCGCGTTCGAGGCTCTGGACGCGCTGGTCTCGCTTCTGTCCGACCGGACGATGTTCCCGAACCTGCGCACGATCGTGATCGCCGGCCATTCCGGCGGCGGCCAGCTCGTGCAGCGCTACGCGGTGCTGGGCCACGAACCGCCCGCGGCGACGGCGCACGGCATCCAGGTCCGGTTCCTGGTCGCGAACCCATCCTCCTACAGCTATTTCACCGACGACCGCCCTGCGGCCGGCGGCGGGTTCGCGCCCTTCCCCGCCGAACAATGCCCCCGGTTCGACGACTGGAAATACGGCATGCGGGATCTGCCGCCCTATGCCGGCGATGCCACGGCGTCGGCGCTGGAACGCGACTACGTGCAGCAGGACGTGACCTATCTGCTGGGCGAATCGGACACCAACCCGGATCTGCCCGCGCTGGACAAGAGCTGCGCCGCTGAAGCGCAGGGCCCGAACCATCTCGAACGCGGCCTCGCCTTCTTCCGCTACCTGCGGATGCGCCACCCGATCGGGCTGAACCAGTACGAATACGAGATTCCGGGCGTGGGGCACGACGCACGCGGGATGCTGCTGTCGGACTGCGCTCTCGCGACGATGTTCGACGCCCCGCTCTGCAGCGCCGAGCCGAAACCCGCGGTGCCGCCTGCACCTCCGCCGGCCGTGCGGGCGCCCCTACCGCCACCGCCGCCGCCCGCTTTGCCACCGCTGCGCCATGCGCCCAGGCACGCGCCGCCGCCGATCCCCCGCCACCGCCCGGTCGAGCATCGCGCCGCCCCCCGCGCCGGCTGGATCTGGCAACCCGGAAGCTGGAGCTGGAATGGCGAGACCTATGTGTGGGTGCCGGGACACCCTGTCCGCCCGGTCGCCCCCGTCGCCCGCTTCGTGCCGCCATCCTGGCAGTTCGATGGGGTCGGCTGGGTGTGGGTGCCGGCGCATTGGCGGGTGATCCGGTAGCGCTGCGGCGATGGCGTGCCACTGCGACGTCGGCGCAAACGCGCCGGTCGCCCAGCGTCTAGGGCGCCATCACGCTTCCAGCTTGAACAGCATCAGCGAGCGTCCGACCATCTCGCAGGCGCTGCCGATCGTATAGGCGCGGCCCGACGTCATGCCGGGGCGGTTGGTGTCGAGGATCAGGTGCCAATGCGCCCCGCCGGAGCAGGGCGGCATCACGAATTCGACGTCGTCGTGATTGCCGTTCAGCACCATCAGCAACGTGACATCCGTGCCAGGGCGCCGGATGCCGCTGGTCTTGGCGCGCCCGTCCATGAGCATGCCGAAACAGCGCTGGTTGGTATCGTGCCAGTCCTGCTGACGCATCATCTCGCCCGCCGGGTTCAGCCAGGTCACGTCGCGGATGCCGAGATCCTCGTCGTAATCGCCGGTCATGAAACGCTGGCGACGCAGGATCGGGTATTCGTTGCGAAGCTGAATCAGGCGACGCGTGAACTGGTAGAAGGACGAGAACTTGTCGAGCCGCGTCCAGTCCACCCAGGAAATGTCGTTATCCTGACAATAGGCGTTGTTGTTGCCCCCCTGCGTGCGGGCGAATTCGTCGCCGGCCAGGATCATCGGCGTGCCCTGGCTCATCAGCAGCGTCGCCATCATGTTGCGCATCTGCCGTTCGCGCAGAGACAGCACGGCGGAGTCGTCTGTCTCGCCTTCCGCACCGCAATTCCAGGAGGAATTGTTGGTGGTGCCGTCGCGATTGCCTTCGCCGTTGGCCTCGTTGTGCTTGTCGTTATAGGAAACGACATCGTGCAAAGTGAAACCGTCATGCGCGGTCACGAAGTTCACGCTCGCCCACGGACGCCGGCCGCGCCGGTTGAACTTGTCCGCGGAGGCGCACAGACGTTGCGCCATTTCCGCAGCGGTCGCTTCCGATCGCCAGAACGATCTAAGCGTGTCCCGGTAACGATCGTTCCACTCCGCCCAGCCCGGCGGAAAGCCGCCGACCTGATAACCGCCCGGTCCGCAATCCCACGGCTCGGCGATCAGTTTCACGTCGCTCAGGATCGGGTCCTGGCGGCAACTGTCGAGAAAGCCGCCGCCCTCGTCGAAACCGTAGCTCTCGCGGCCGAGAATGGTCGCGAGATCGAAGCGGAACCCGTCCACGTGCATTTCGGTGACCCAGTAGCGCAGGCTGTCGGTCACCATCTGCAGCACGCGCGGATGGCTGAGATTCAGCGTATTCCCGGTGCCGGTGTCGTTGATGTAGTAGCGCTCGCGCCCCGGCAGCAGACGGTAGTACGAGGCATTGTCGATGCCCTTGAACGACACCGTCGGGCCCTGCTCGTTGCCTTCGGCGGTATGGTTGTAGACGACGTCGAGGATCACTTCGAGCCCGGCCTGGTGCAGCCGCGCAACCATCGCCTTGAATTCGGACACGTAGGAGCCGTTGCCGGACGCGTAACGCCCATCCGGCGCGAAGAAGCCGAGCGTGTTGTAGCCCCAGTAGTTGGTCAGGTTCGACTGCGCGAGATGGCCTTCGTCGGCGAACATGTGGATCGGCAGCAGCTCCACCGACGTCACACCCAGATCGCGCAGATGCGAAACCACCTCCTCCGCGGCAAGCCCGCTATAGGTTCCGCCTTGTCCGAACGGCAGGCCCGGATGGCGAATGGTGTAGCCGCGGACGTGGGTTTCGTAGAAGATCGTTCGCTCCCACGGCACGCGCGGACGACGGTCGTTGCCCCAGGTGAAGGCCGGGTCGATCACCCGGCATTTCGGCACGAAGGGCGCGCTGTCGCGGGTATCGAAGGATTTGTCGCCATCCGGATGGCCGATCTCGTAGCCGAAGATTTCCGGCACGTGCCGAAGCTCGCCCACATGCGCCAGTGCGTAGGGATCGAGCAGCAGCTTGTTCGCATTGAACCGGTGTCCGGCATCCGGGTCGTACGGTCCGTGCACGCGATAGCCATAGACCGTGCCCGGACGGGCATCCGGGAGATAGCCATGCCACACCTCGTCCGTGTATTCCGGCAATTCGATCCGGGCGATTTCCTGCGTGCCAGTGGGGTCGAACAAACAGAGTTCGACCTTGGTCGCGTTGGCGGAGAACAGGGCGAAATTGACGCCCAGCCCGTCCCAGGTCGCGCCGAGCGGATGCGGCAGCCCTTCGGAAATTCTCGGCGTGCGCAGGATCCTGGGGCTCATCTCGTGTGTCTCCTGCGCGTTCGGTGCGGGCGGAGCGCCCGAACCGGAAGCAGGCCCGGCCTGCACTGCCCCGGCGGTCACCGCCGTCCGGACACTGCAAGCCGGCCCGCCTGCGCAACAGAACCGCGCCGCCGGGGGTGCGGTTTCCGCTAGCGGAAGAACAGTTTTCGCAGGAATCCGGGCGCCAGCGCGGAAAGCGGATTCACGTTGATCCTGGGATCGGCGAAGGGCCCCTTGATCCCGAGCGTCACGGCGAGCACCCCGCCGCCCTTCTCCGGCGCCAGCAGCTTGCCCACGATCGGCAACCGCCCGGGCAACTGATTCAGCGCCCAGGCCGGCACGACCGTGCCGTGCAGGTCGAGGGTCTGGCGGCCGAGATCGACGATGCCCCGCATGGTCACGCCGAGCGCCGCGGCATGGGCGCGCGCTTCCGAAAGGGTCAGCACCTCGCCCCTGAGCGAGAACGGCGCGACCAGCCTGTCCACGGTCAGTTGCGGTGCGCGCGGCGCGAGCAGCCAGCCATAGATCGACAGGTCGCGGATCAACCGGGCCGCGAACGGCGCATCCGGCAGGATGAAACGGTCGATGTTGACCACGCCGTTCATCGGGCCGCCAACCGGGGCGCCCGCATCGCGGGACCGGCCGGAAGCAGCCGGCAGCCTGGCGGCGAGATGCAGCGCGCCGCCTTCCACGGCGTCGGTGACGCCCAGGCCGCGCAGCAGCCTGCCGGTGTCCGCCGCCGTTCCGTCGAGCACCCGGCCGTCGCTCCCGCTGTCGAGACGCACGGCGATCGGGGTCGGATCGGTCGCCTCGACACGCGCCCGCACCAGCTTCGCCCCATCATTCTCCAGATGCGCCGTGACCCCGCCGAGCGCGGTGCTCCTGCCGACGAAAACCCGTCCGAAGCGGAGATCGGCGATCCAGGCCGGCGATTTGCCCGGCGCCGGCTTGGGACCGGGCTTCGCCGCCGCCGCCACGGCTTTCGCCGGCGTCGCGTCGATGATGGCTGCGAGGTCGAGCACCGCGCCATGCGCCGAAATCCGGATCGGCTCCGACGTGCCGTGCGCGCCGGGACGCGGAAACGACACCTCGCCGCCGCCGCGCGTGCGGCCGATCACGAAGCGCGGCACGCTCAGGATGCGCGGCCCGCGCGGCGGCGTGGCGACGCTGCCCTCGATCGACAGGTCCGGCCCCTCCGCGCGGATCGGCCCGACCGAACGCAGATGGCCGTGATCGAGCGTGATCGCGGCGTCCAGATTGCCTTTCTGCCCGGCGCGCTTGCTCCACACCGGCAGGGCGATGCCCATGTCCGTCATGTCCAGCGCCAGATCGATCCGGGACATCCCGTCCCGCCTCGCCGCGTAGCGCACCGTCACCGCGCCGTTGCCGCTGATGGAATCGCCCGGATCGACGCCCAGGGCGGCCAGGGAAGCGGCGCCCACCGTGCCCTCCACCCGCGCCTGTTCCAACAGCTGATCCGGGCCGCCGGCCCGGAAATCCATCGTGTAGTGCAGGCGGCTGTCGATCGGCCCGATCGCACCCTCGCCGTCGAGCACCAGCCCGTTGGTGTCCGCCGATACGTCCAGGTCGGCATCGTCCAGGGCGAGACCGCCGGCCACGTCGCCCAGATGCGCGCCCCGCAACCGCGACTGCGCCGAGACCGCGACCTCCTCGATCGCAACGTCGTTGTCGAGCGGCAGCTGCACTGTCACCTCCGACCGCACCGTGCCCCCGGGATCGGTGAACGGTACCGGATGCGCGCTCAGGAGCGACAGGCGCGGATTGGCCAGCTCGCACATCAGGCTGCGCAAGCCGCCGGACAGCACCACGTGCACGGTGCCGATCTGCTGTGTTTGGGTCAGTCCGGTGATGCGCATGCTGCCATCCGACACCGCCAGCTTCTGCAGAACGGCCTTGCCGCGCAGGCGCTCGGCTTCCGGCCCCACCGCCTCCACCGGAAGCGTCGCGGACGGGCTTTCCACCAGCAGCGCATCCGTGCCCTGGAACGTCGCTGTCGCCACCATGTGCTGCAAGGGCGGCATCGGCCGCAGCCACCACATCTCCAGGTCATGCGCCGCGAACCCGCCGGAACGCTGGGTCTCGTGCAGGCTGGACCAGCCGGCATTCCCGGCCAGCACCGTCTCCACATGCAGTCCGGTCGCGGTTCCGGCGGTCATGTTCTCGGTGATCCACCGACGCGCCCCGGCCGCCACGCCCGCCGGCCAGTAGCGGTCGATGCCTGCGAACCGGACAGCGTCGCTGTTCAGCGACAGAGCGGCGCGAATGCGCCTTGGCCGGAACAGATTATCTACCGAGGCGGTGCCGCTGCCGCTGAACACCGGGGCGTCGCCATCATTCGCTTCGGCTTCGGTCGCAACCGAGCCGGAGGGCGGCGCGGACGGGCCGGGTCCGGGCGTTGGCGGAGGAGCAAGGGCCAGACGCCAGCTCCGCAGGACCGCCCCCACGCCGTTCGCGCCCGAGCGATGCAGGTCCAGCTCGACGCGCCCGCTTTCGACCGGGAGCGTGCCGTCGCCCACCGCCACCGTCCCGGCGCCGAGGCCGACCGACACCTGCGCCGTGCGCGGCCGGGCTTCGCCGGGCGCGAAATCGGCAACCAGAACCGGCGTCACCGGCGTGCCGATCGCGGCCAGCGCCGGCACGATCCCGGCGAAATCCGACGGCCGGATCGCGCCGGTCTCGGCATGCCAGCGCAAACCCTTGCCGTCCGGCGCGCCATCGCCGCGCACCGGCACGCTGCGTCCGTCCACCGAAAGGGTGGCGCGCAAAACGCCACTCGCCAGAGCGCCGCCCCAGGGCGAGAGATGCGCCTCGGTGACCGACGCGGCGAAACGGTGCCCGCTCCGCCGGTCCACCAGACGCGCCTCCAGGCGGTCCACGGACACGGCGCGCAGGTGGTCGAACCGCAACGGACCGTCGCCCTCCCCCGAATCGCGCCCGGGCGGGGACGGCGCGCCGGCCAGCGCGATCCGGCCGTCCGGCTGGCGCAGGAGCGAGAGATCGGCGTCTCGCAGCGACACGGTCTCGAGCGCGATGACGCCGGCCAGCAGCGGTGCCGCCCGCACCGACACCTCCAGCCGGGATGCGGACAGATCGGCCGGCCCGGCATCGGGACGCAGGCTGATCGCGTCCGCGCCGACGGCGATGCCGCCGCTCCCGGGCCGGGCGATCCAGGCGCGACCGAAACCGAGCCGTTCGCCAGCAACCCGTTCCGGCGCCAGACGATGCGCCAGCCAGCCGATCTCGATCGGCCCCCAGGACAGGCGCAGCCACAGAACCACCAGAAACAGCGCGGCCAGCACCGGCAGCGCCACCAGCACGCGGAGCGCGTACAACAAGGCGGTTCCTGCCGCTCGGGGCAGCCTGCTCGCGGGAGTCGCTTGACCGGGACTATTCACCGACCCACCGTGCCGGGCCGAGCGAGGCGAGACAATGACCGGTTTCCGTCTTCCCGACGCGTGGCCGCCGCCGTCGGACCCCCATTCCGCCGCCCTGCTGGTCGAAGCGATCGGCGAATCCCTCAACGTCGTTGACGCGAACCCTGGCGCCGGCCCTGGCACCGGCCCTGGCGCCATCGACCGCATGCTGCGCGCAATCGGCGGCAACAGCCGCTACCTGAGCGATCTGGCCCAGCGCGAATCGGCGCTGCTGTCCGGCTTCGTCCGGCACGGACCGGCCCGCACCCTGGCGGCCAGCCTGCGGCAGCTGCGCCATCTCGTTCCCACCCTGCCCCGGCACGAGATCGCCGCCGGGCTGCGCCGGGCGAAGCGTCAGGTGGCGCTGGTCGCCGCCCTCGCCGATCTGGGCGGCCTCTGGTCGCTGGGCGAGGTGACCGGGGCCCTGTCGCTGCTGGCAGAGGCGGCCTTGCGCGTGGCGGCGGCGCATCTGCTGCACGCCGCTCATGCCGCCGGCCAGATCGCGCTGCCCGATCCCGCCCGGCCGGAGAAGGGATCCGGGCTGGTCGTGCTCGGCATGGGCAAGCTCGGCGCACGCGAGCTGAACTACTCCTCCGACATCGACCTGGTGCTGATCTACGATCCCGATCTCCAGAACGGGCGCGACGACCTCTCCCGCGTGTTCAGCCGGATCGCCACCGGCCTCGTCTCGCTGATGGAGGCGCAGGATGCGGATGGCTACGTGTTCCGCACCGATCTGCGCCTGCGTCCCGATCCGGGCGCCACGCCGCCCGCCGTCTCGCTGCCGGCGGCGCTGACCTATTACGAAAGCTATGGCCGCACCTGGGAGCGCGCGGCGATGATCAAGGCCCGTCCCGTCGCGGGCGATCTCGACGCCGGCGCGCGCTTCCTCCAGGCGATCCGGCCCTTCATCTGGAGACGCCATCTCGATTTCGCGGCGATCGACGACATCCATGCCATGAAGCGGCGCATCGACCGCGACAAGCCGGCACCGTCGCGGGGCTTCTCGCGGCCGAACCTGTCCGACCCGGTCAGCGCCCTGCTCGGCCACGATCTCAAGCTCGGCCATGGCGGCATACGCGAGATCGAGTTCATCGCCCAGACCCTGCTGCTGGTCTGGGCGGGCCGCAGCCCGGCCCTGCGCGACCCCACCACGCTGGGCGCGTTGCGCAAACTGGCCGAGGCGGGCCATCTGAAACCCGATCGCGCCGAGGCGCTCAGCCGGACCTATACGCGTCTGCGCGGGCTCGAACATCGCCTGCAGATGCTGGACGACCGGCAAACCCACTCCCTGCCCGCCGACCGGGCCCGGTTCGGGCGTTTCGCCGTGTTCGCCGGGGAGGCCGCGCTCACCGGCGAACACGGCGAGCCGGATCTCGCCGCCGCCGCCGACCATCTCGCCGCGTCCCTCCTGCCCGAGCTCCGCCGGACGCGGGCGCGTTTCGAATCGATGCTGCGGCCGCCGGCCATGCGCGACGGCGATCAGCCGCCGGATGGCCTGGCGGAGGGGGCGTTCGACCCGGACGCGCCGGAGGCGGAGGTACGTCTCGGCGCGCGCGGATTCCAAGAACCCAGACGCGTGCTGGAGATCCTGCGCGGCTGGCAGACCGACCGCTATCGCGCTCTGCGCGCGCAAAGGGCGCGGACGATCCTGTCCGGGCTGGTGCCGGCGCTTCTGGCCGCCTTTGCCGCGCAGCCGGACCCGGACGGCGTGCTGCTGCGCTTCGATACGCTGCTGTCGCGTCAGAATGCGGGGGTGCAGCTCCTGTCGCTGCTGGAGCGCACGCCGGCGCTTCTGGACCGGATCGCCGCCATTCTCGGCGCGTCCAGCACGCTGAGCGACCATCTGGCCGCCGTGCCCGGCGCACTGGACGGGCTGCTGGAGCCGGAACCCGCACCGCTCGCCGGGCGCACGGTCATGCGCAATCTCGACGGCCAGATGCGCGCCGCCGCCCATGTGGAGGACGCGATCCGTATCGCCCGTACCCTGGTGCGCGCTGAGGAATTCCGCATCGCCGTGGCGGAGCTGGACGGCGCGCTCGGCACCGACGCCGCGGCGCGTGCCCGGACCGCGCTCGCGGATCGGGTGATCAACCACATGCTGCGTGTGGTGGTGCGGGATCATCGCCGGCGCTACGGCACCATACCGGGCGGGACGATGGGCGTGGTCGCGCTCGGCAAATGCGGCTCGCGCGAGATGATGGCCGGTTCGGATCTCGATCTGATGCTGATCTACGACCATCCCGCGGAAGTGACGGAAAGCGTTCCCGCCCCGGGCGTGACACGCACGCTCCCGCCCAGCCTGTTCTTCACCCGCCTCGCCCACGCCCTGATCGCCGCCCTCAGCGCGCCCGGCGTGGAAGGACCGCTCTACGCGCTCGACATGCGCCTTCGCCCGTCGGGCTCAAAGGGGCCGGTTGCCGTGTCGCTGCAGGCGTTCCGGCGCTATCACCGCTCGGAAAGCTGGACCTGGGAGCGCATGGCGCTGACACGCGCCCGTGTCGTAGCGGCGCCGCCAGCGCTGCGCCGCGCGATCGATGCAGCGCTGGCGGACGCGCTTCGGTTCGGCGAGGCTGGCAGCGTCGATCCGGCATCGATCCGCTCGGATGCCGCGGAGATGCGGCGGCGCCTGCTGCGCGACCTGCCGCCTCGCAGCCCATGGGACGCGAAGCTGCGTCCCGGCGGCCTGATGGAGGTCGAGTTCATCGCCCAGTCCCTTCAGCTCATCGCAAGAGCGGCGGAAGCGCGCCATCCCACCGCGCGTATCGCCTTCCGCCGCCTGGCGCGCGCCGGCACGCTATCGGCCGCCGACGCGCGGGCGCTGATCAAGGCGGAGCGGTTCTGGCGCACGCTGCAGTCGCGCCTGCGCCTGCTGCTGGGCATGGAGGCACCGAAATCGCTCGCCGCAGCCCTGCCGCCCGCCGCGATCGCCTCTCTGCTCGACGGGTTCGGATGGCTCGGGCCGGACCGGACGCTGGACAGCCTGTCGGACGCGTGCGAGGCGATGGCGAGCAACGTCCGGGCGCTGTTCGAGCGCCTGGTCGGGCCGGTGGATCAGCACGCGCCCCTCGGCGCGCGACAAGGGACGGGACGATCATGAGCGAGGCGAGCCAGACGGCACATCCGGGCGAGGGCGACAGGCTGCCGGACTTCGATCTGCCCGCCACGGTGGCTGGCCGGGTCAGCAACGCGTCCCTGCAGGGCCGGCCTGCGATCGTGTTTCTGTATCCGAAGGCGGATACCAGCGGCTGCACTCAGGAAGCGCGCGAGTTCCAGGCCGAACTCGACCGTCTTGGCGACGCCGCGCCGGTGGTGATCGGCGTGTCACGCGATACGCCCAAGAAGCTTGCCGCCTTCGCCGCCAAGGCCGATCTGCGGTTCCCGCTTGTCAGCGACTCGGAGGGCGTCCTGGTGGAGGGGCTGGGGTCGTGGGTGGAGAAATCCATGTATGGCCGCACCTATATGGGCATCGACCGCTCGACCTTTCTGGTCGATGCGAAGGGGCGGATCGCGCGCGTCTGGCGCAAGGTCAAGATCCCCGGTCACGCCGCCGCCGTGGTGAAGGCGGCGGGCGAACTGGCCGGACCATGAGCCGGGCCGGCGGACCGGCCGCGGCGGTTCCGGCCGGACCCGGTCAGTACGGCGGGTAGTAAACGGGCTGCGGCGCCGCGTAGACCACGGGCGGCGGCGGAGCGGCGTACACAACCGGCGGCGGCGCATAGACCACGGGTGGCGGCGGCGGCGCGGCATAGCCCGGTCCATAGCCGTTCGCCAGGCTGGCGCCGACGGCACCCAGAACCGCGCCGGCCGCCAGGCCGCCCAGAAGCGCCGTGCCGCGTCCGCCATGGTGCCAGCCGCCATCGCGATGCCAGCCGCCATGTCCATAGCCGTAGCCATGGTGCCACTGCGCTTGCGCGGCCGGAGCGGCCGTCATCGCCAGCCCAGCGGCCAGGGCGGGAACGGCAAGCAGGCGGAACAGAGTGGGTCGCATCGAAAGTCCCCTCGAAACTGCGGCACGTTTTCCAACGAAACGGGCGGCGCCGGGGTTTCCCCCTTTCCTGCCGCCGGCCCGTCGCGAACACTGCCGACCCATCCCATATGATCGCCCGTCATGGCGATTTCCGGGCGGAAGCGGGGCCGGGAGACGACAAATCGTGTCAGCCCCGGCGACCGCTTCAGGGCGTGGATGGCGGAGCCGATGGCGCGTCCTGTCGGCGGAAGCCGGACGGAACGGCGAAGACCGAATCCGGCTGCGGCGCGCGATCGACCCGGATCGCCTGCGCCCGGATCGCGCCGTTCTCCCCGATCCTGAGCAGCACGCCGTCATCGGTCAGGCACACGACGCTGTCATGCCCGGACAGGTCGCGCGTGCGCCAATCGGTGCAGCGCTCGCCGGCGACGGACTGCGTGCCGAGTCGCTGGAACGTTCCAGTCGCGCGCGTGCCGAGCGGCGGGATCGGCGGGCCCATCTCCGGCAGCACGGTTGCCAGTTTGAGCGATGGTTCCACCACCACCATGCGGCCGGTACGGCCATCGGTCAGCATGTAGGCGCCGGAAGAGGGCGGATCGACCCGCTGCCGCCCGGTCGCCGCCTGCACGCGCAGACGCTGCGTGGCCGGGGTGGCGGCCGCCTCGCCGGCGCCCGGGACGGCGACCGGAATCGCATAGGTCACGTCCACATCGTGCTGCGGCGATGTGAATGGGTTCTGCTCGACCGCCATGGCGCCGCCCGGGGAACACAAGGCGGCGAGAAGGACTCCGCTCGCCCGAAGCGCGCGCCGGATCACGGCGTGCCGTGGGTAGCAGGGGGCAAGCCTTGCAGCCCGCCGGCCTGGAGCGGAACGCCCTGTTCGCCCGGCCCCGCCGGGTGGCCAGCGCGCTGGAAGCCGGCGGGCGGCGCGAACAGGGACGCGTCCAGCGGGCCGTAGCTGACCGACTGAGCCGTCAGCGTGCCGCGATTGCCCTGCCCGTCCACGCCGGTCTCGCTCAGCACCACCCCGTCCGAGGTGACGCAGGCTTCGGCATGTCCGGCGCCGGCGACGATGCTGTAGCGCTCGCAGGGCAGTCCGGCGACGGTGCCGGCGCCTTGCGGCGTGAATTGCATCGATGCGTCCAGCACGAAGGGCGACTGCACCTCCTGTCCCTCGGGCACGTCCATGTAGAGATGCTGCTGGTTGAGGATCACGACCATGGTCTTGGCAGGACGGTTCATCACCATATAGCCGCCGAGCGCGCCGTCCTGCGGGTTGGGCGGCCCGTCGATCCGCATCAGATCGCCCTTGTTGTGGAAATACACCTTCACCGATTGCGGCTGCGGCGCGCCCTGCGGCTGCACCGAATAGACCACCGCGACGTCCCGCGTCGGCATCAGCGGCGGCGCGGCTGGCGCCTGGGCGGAAGCCGGCAGGGCAAGAACCAGCGCCAGAAGGGCGGACACGGTCGGCAGAGCGGTTGAACGAAGCGCCGGCATGGGAGGAACTCCTCGGGAAAGGCGGGCGGAAAGGCCCGGTTCAGGGTCGGCTGCGTGCGGCGAGCTGGGCGATGGAGTCGGCCAGGACGGGCGGCGAAGGATCTGCCTGAAACTGTGCATGTCTGGCCAGCGCCGCCGCCAGCGCGGTCCTGTAATCGGCGCGCGACACTTCGACCGCGCCGAATTGCGACAAATGCTCGGTCAGGAACTGGGTATCGAGAAGCGTCACCCCAGACAAGCGCAACCGCGCGACGAGATGCACGAGCGCGACCTTGGACGCATCGCGAGCGCGGCTGAACATACTCTCGCCAAAGAAGGCGCTGCCGATCTGCAGACCGTAAAGGCCGCCGGCGAGAACAGGCGGCGCGGCCGGCGACTCGATCCAGCATTCCACACTGTGCGCCCGGCCGCCATCGACAGGCCTGCGATGCAGCGAGCCGAACAAGGCGGCGATCGTCCCATTGATCCAGCTTTCCTCGCGTCCGGCAGCGGAAGCCGCGCATTCCGCGATCACGCGATCAAATGCCGTATCCGCCGTGACGCGGAACACGCCGGACCGGACGGTGCGGAACAGCCGGCGTGGGAGGTGGAATGCATCCAGCGGCAGGATGCCGCGCGGGTCCGGATCGTACCAGGACAGGGTTCCGGCGTCCCGCGTTTCGGCCATGGGAAAGATGCCGGCGCGATAGGCCTGCACCAGCATCCGTTCGTCGAGCCTGATCCTCAAGCGTCCGGCGCCATGCTAGACAGGCGGTTGGAAACCGATGCGGAACGGTCGCCGAAGGGGGATGCCTTGTCTATCACTGCCGTCTTCACCAGCTTCGCGATCCTCTTCACCCTTGCCGGCTGGCTGTTTCCGCATGACATACACCGGCTTGGCTACCGAATGGCCCTCTTCTACATCAGCCTGGCCTTCATCAGCGCCGTCTTTACGGCGCTGAGGCGGCCCAAAACAAAATAGTGGCCCTGGAACCGGACCGGTCAGTTCACTGCGACGCGATCCGCAAGCGCGCCGCGAATGGTCTCCACCGCGTCGCGCACGCCGGCTCCATGCTGGCGCTCCAGGCGCCGGACGGTAAAATGGGCGATGGCGAGCGAGCGGTAATGGGCCAGGAAGGCCGCATTCAGGGCGGCGCCGCACAATGCGCCAGCGACCGGCATCATCTGCAGCGCAACCTTGCGCGACAGCGCCAGCCCGTAATGCGAGGCAACCTCGGACAGCAGCATCACCACCGGCCGGCCTCGCAGCACGGCGCGAGCTGAGAAGAAGCCCAGCTCGCTTTCATCGTCCGATTGCACGAAGGGACGCAGCGCGAACACTTCGAGACAGGCGCGACGCGCGTCGGCCGTGCTGAGGTCCTCGCCCTGCTCGCGGGCGATGGTGGCGATCTCGCGCATGATCGCCAGCGTGGTGAAGCTGATATCCGGCAGCAAACCGGTGATCCCGCCGAATCCACCGATCGCGCCGGAGACGGCGACAGCGCCCTGGTTCAGATGACCGCGCAACCTGGCGCGGGAAGCGTCGCGACCGACGAAGGGGTCTGCCGGCGCCTTCAGACCGATGATGGCGATATCGAACGCCCGGCTCACCGCGCTTTCGGCCACCCCGCGCAGCTTCTCCTGCAGGTTCGGCGCCATGCCGATACCGCGAAAGCCGAGCTTCGCCGCCTGCCCGACCGCGCCGCCCATCAGATCGGCCAGACGCACGAGCACGCCGCGCCCGGCCTCGAGATCTTCCAGCACGCGTCGCAATTCGCTCTGCGCCGCGGCGCTCAGCCCCATCGTGCCCATGCCGGGATGGGACAGCTCGCTTCCAGTGCTGGTGCTCATAACGATTCTCCTCCGGCCTCCGATGGGCGCCCTAACGCGGCGGGGGCCAAAGGGCTGCACGGTGGCATGGCGAATCGGTGCGGTTCAGTCTTCCTGGCTGGAGGCGGCGATTTTTTCAGCTACGTGCATCAGAACAGATCGATCGGCCGGGCTGCAACTCCGGTAGAGCGTCAGGAGGGCGGTTTCCTGGGGCGTCAGCGGGGCTTCGCCGGGCTGGCCCTCCCATCCATCGCGCAGAACGCCCACCGATACGCCGAGCGCTTCGGCGATCCGACGCAGCATCCCGGCACTATGGCCCGCCCGATCGCTCTCCCATTGCGCGACGGCGCTGCGCGACACCCCGGTGGTGTCGGCGAGGCGATCCTGCGTCAGGCCACGCGCACGACGGAGCATGCGTATGCGCGCACCCAGCGTCTGGGCGGGTTTGTCGGCCGCCATCATGCCCTTACTCCCTGGCTGCCTGCGTAACGGCGCAGACCTTTTTCGTTCGATCTTGCCCTACGGCGCTCTAACTATGTCGTGAGGTGGCATGCCATGATGTCACCTGTCGGCGCGCAATCGCGTTTAAAGAACGAGTTGCGACCTTTTGGGAGTCTATACCGTGGTGATTAACGAATTCTTTCCGAGCAGAACAAATTGTTTGCTGGCCGGTGCGATTTGTCTCGTTTTCGCGACATACGCGGAACGATCCGCGACAGCACAGAGCTATACCGCCGCGCCGACTCCGGTCTACGGTTCGGCGGAAAGCCAGTCCTCCATCCGCTTCCACGGCCCCGGGCTCCCCGGTGCCGAAGCACAGCAGTCGGTCAAGGCGGGCAGCCGCCATGTCCTGTTCGACGTGGCAGGCTATGACGGCGTGATCTTCGCGCCCGTGACGCCACCCTACGACGCCGCATCGACCTACCGCACCTATGCCGGACAGCCTGGCCGAGGCGCCACTGCCCTGCTTTCGCAGACTGTCGACGGCGCGCCCTAGGCGTTCGCGGGATCAACCTGCCGCCAGGGCCTCGATAGCGGCCCAATGCGCGTCCGATACGGGCACCACGGAAAGTCGCGACTGCCGAATGAGGGCCAGATCCGCCAGGGCGGGACTGGCCTTCATTTCTGCCAGGGTCACCGGACGCGCGAGCGGCGCGACTGCTTTCATGTCAACGCACACCCAGCCCCCCGTCTCCGCCGTCGGGTCCGGATAGGCCTCGCGGACGACTTCGACGATGCCGACGATCTCGCGCCCGATATTGGAATGATAGAAGAAGGCACGGTCGCCGCGTCGCATGGCGGCGAGATTGCGCCTGGCCTCATGCGAGCGCACGCCCGTCCACGGCTCGACCCCGTTGGCCACCTGCTGTTCCCAGGAAAAAGCGTCCGGTTCGGACTTCACCAGCCAATATGCCATCGGCTCACACCACCCGCCTGCCGTTTCGGATCACCAGGCGGTGGGGCCTGACCGACACCGACGCGAACAGCCCGGCCCGGTTGTACGGATCGTGCGCCGCCAGGGCCTCGGCCGCCGCCTGATCCGGCTGTTCCACCACCAGAAGGCTGCCGATCGCGGCCCCGTCGGCATCGAGCAGGGGGCCGGCATGGATGATGGCCTCGCCCTGTTCGGCCAGATAGGCCAGATGCGTCTCGCGCGTCTCAGCGCGCAGCGCGCCCTGTCCGGGGTGGTCGTTGCACAGGATCATGAACAGCATCGAACGTCTCCTTCGGGCCGGAAACTTGCGTCCGATATGGCGGGACCGGACCGGACGGGTGTAGGCTCGGCACAGGGCTGCCATGCGGCGATCGCTTGGTCCAGTCCGGACGCCTTCTGGAGGTTCGGCCCGCAGTGTCTGCTTCCCCGCTCGCGGAGCCCGTTTCCGCGCAGGACCACGGTTCCGCGACAAATCCGGGACGGATCGGGTCCCTGCTGCACCGTTATGCCAATCCGGGCCGGTTCCTGCGCCTGAGCGAGCGCCTGTCACCGTTCCTGGTCTGGCCCGCGATCGTGCTGAGTGTGGCCGGAATGGTATGGGGCCTGTTCCTGTCGCCAGCCGACTGGCAGCAGGGCGATGCCGTCCGGATCATGTATGTGCATGTGCCCGCGGCCTGGCTCGCCTCGCTCGGCTATGCGGCGCTGGCGGTGTGCGGCGTGCTGTCCCTGGTCTGGCGCCATCGTCTCGCCGATCTGGCCGCGGCCGAGATCGGCCCGGTCGGCGCATCCGTCACCTTCCTTTGCCTCCTGTCGGGATCGCTCTGGGGGCGGCCGATGTGGGGCGCCTGGTGGGTGTGGGACGCGCGGCTCACCTCGGTGCTGGTGCTGTTCTTCCTGTATCTCGGCCATGTGGCGCTGATCCGCGCCTTCGACGATCCGTCGCGCGGCGCGCGGGCGGCCGCGATCCTGGCCGTGGCCGGCGCGGTCGATCTGCCGATCATCAAGTTCAGCGTGCAGTGGTGGAACACCCTGCACCAGCCGGACAGCATCACCCTGACCGGCGCGCCCACCATGTCGTTCTCCATGCTGTGGCCGTTGCTGGTCTGCACCCTGGGCTTTTCCTTCGCCTTCGCCGCCATCGTGAACACGCGGCTCCGCGCCGCCATCCTGGAAACCCGCACGCGGCAGCTTCTGCTGCAGGGAGCACGGGAATGACCCATCTGCCGTTCATCGCCGGGGCCTATGCCGCCACGATCGGCGTCTTCCTGATCCTGTCCGTCTCGGCCGCTCTGCGGCTTCGCGCCGCCGAACGGCGGCTGCACGCGGTGGAGACACGGCGGGAGCGCGTGCGCGCATGACCCGCAAGACGCGCCGCCTCTGGCTGGTCGGCGGCTGCATGCTGGGGTTCGGCACCGCCACCATCCTGACCCTCCAGGCCTTTTCCACCGACATCGTGTTCTTCATGGCGCCGTCGCAGATCCTGGCGCATCCGCCGGCCCCGAACCGCACCATCCGTCTCGGCGGCATGGTGGTGGCCGGCTCGCTCAAGGAAACGCATGAGGCCGGCAAGCCGCCGAGCGTGAGCTTCCTGGTCACGGACGGCCAGGACGCGATACCGGTGCGCTTCACCGGCGTGCTGCCGGACCTGTTCCGCGAAGGGCAGAGCGTGGTCGCGCTGGGCGAGATGCGTCCGGGCGGCGCGTTCATCGCCTCCGAGGTGCTGGCCAAGCACGACGAGACCTACATGCCCAAGGAAGTCGCGGAAGCGCTGCGCAAATCCGGACGATGGGACCCGCGCTTCGGCAAGCCGCCCTCCGCGTCGAGCTGGGACGACATGACCGTCGCTCCCTCACGCGGAAGCTGAGCCGGTCGCGATGCACGGCACCGTCCTGCTGTCCCTGATCCTGTCGCCCGAACTCGGCCGTTTCGCCCTGGCGTTCGCCTGCTGCCTGGCGGGCGCGCAGACCGTGCTGCCGCTCTGGGGCGCATGGCGCGGCCGCACGGCGCTGATGGCTTCGGCGCGCCCGCTGGCCTGGGGCCAGTTCGCCGCCCTGCTGCTCAGCTTCTGCTGCCTCGCCGCGGCTTCGGTGGCCAACGATTTCTCCGTGCGCAACATCGCCGAGAACAGCGCGGTGGCGAAGCCGCTGCTCTACAAGCTGACCGGAATCTGGGGCAATCACGAGGGCTCGATCCTGCTCTGGGCGCTGATCCTGGCCCTTTGCGGCGTGGCCGTGGCCAGGTTCGGCCGCAACCTGCCCGGCTCGCTCCTGGCCCGGGTGCTGGGCGTGCTCGGCGGCACGGCGCTCGGGTTCGAGCTGTTCTGCCTGCTCACCTCAGATCCGTTCGACCGGCTCTGGCCGGCGCCGCCCGACGGGCAGGGCATGAACCCGCTGCTGCAGGACCCCGGCCTCGCCTTCCATCCGCCGATTCTCTACACCGGCTATGTCGGCTTCGCGGTGCCGTTCGCCTTCGCGGTGGCGGCTTTGCTGGAAGGGCGTGTGGACGCCGCCTGGGGGCGCTGGGTCCGGCCCTGGACCGTGGCCGCCTGGAGTTTCCTGAGCTGCGGGATCGCACTCGGCTCCTGGTGGTCGTACTACGTGCTCGGCTGGGGCGGCTACTGGTTCTGGGACCCGGTGGAGAACGCTTCGCTGCTGCCCTGGCTTACAGGAACCGCGCTGCTGCACTCGGCGATCGTGGTGGAGAAGCGGGAAGCGCTGAAGATCTGGTGCGTGCTGCTGGCGATCGGCACCTTCTCCTTGTCGCTCAGCGGCACCTTCCTGGTGCGCTCCGGCATCCTGAACTCGGTGCATTCCTTCGCCAACGATCCGACCCGCGGCGTGTTCATCCTGGGCCTGCTGGCGCTGCTGATCGGCGGCGCGCTGCTTTTGTTCGGCCTGCGCGTCCATCTGCTCCAGGCGGGCGGCCTGTTCGCGCCCTTCTCCCGCGAGGGCGGGCTGGTGCTGAACAACATCCTGCTCTGCTCGATCTGCGCCGTGGTGCTGACCGGCACCATGTATCCCCCCTTCGCCGCGCTGCTGCTCGGACAGGCGATCTCGGTCGGCAAGCCGTTCTTCGATTCCACCGCCGTGCCGATGGCGATGCCGCTCCTGGCAACCATGGCGATCGGGCCGATGTTGCCATGGAAGCGCGCGCGTCTGACGCCGGTTCTGCAACGGCTCTGGTGGGCGTCGCTGCTCGCCCTGCTCGCCTGGGCGGTCGCGGCGTTCGGAGTCTCCGGCACGCTGCCGGTGCTGGCAGCGGGTTTCGCGGTCTGGGTCATCGCCGGAGCGGTAGCCGATCTGGCATCGCGGATCCTCCTGTTCCGCGCGCCGCTCCGCGACAGCGCCGCCCGCGCCCGGCATCTGTCGCGCGCGGTTCTCGGCGCGGCCATCGCCCATGCCGGTGTCGGCGTGACGGTGCTGGGGCTGGTCGGCATGAGCCAGGCGCAGCACGCGATCGTTTCGGTGCATCCGGGCGACGGCGTCGATCTGGCCGGGATGCGCTGGACTCTCCGCTCGGTGCGGGACGCGGACGGACCGAATTATCATGCCCACGTCGCCACCATCGACGTGACGCGGAACGGCCGGCTGATCGCCGAACTGCATCCGTCGCGACGGGTGTTTCCGCTCCAGCACCAGACCACCACGGAAGTCGCGATCCGGACAGACCTCGTCTCCGATCTCTACGCCGTTCTGGGCGACGAGCACGAAGCGGATGGAACGGTCGTGCTGCGCCTGCATCGCAATCCGCTGGCGCCGTGGATCTGGTTGGGCGGCCTGCTGATGGCAATCGGCGGGTTCCTGTCCCTGTCCGACCGGCGCGTTCGTGTCGGTGCGCCCATGCGCGCCCGGCGCGGGGCCGTTCCTGCCGTCCCGGCACCGGCGGCGGAATGAGCGGCGGCGACACCAGCGCCCGGAAACCCGGCGGCGCCTCGCCCGCGCAGACCCGTCGCCGCGTGCTGGCTCTGCTGCCCTTCGGCGTCGCCGCAGCGGCCGGCGGCGGGTTCTGGGCGATGCTGTCGCGCATGCGCACCGGCGGCTTCGACCCGCACGACATCCACGCCCCGGCGCTGAACCGGACGGTGCCGGATTTCGCCCTGCCGGGGCTCGATGCGGCCCATCCCGGCTTCTCGGGCAACGATCTGCGCCACATCGATCGGCCGGTCCTGGTGAATTTCTTCGCCTCCTGGTGCATCCCTTGCGTGGCGGAAGCGCCGCTGCTCGGGCGTGTCGCGGCCCTGCTGCCGGTCTGGGGCGTGGCCTACGAGAACAAGCCCTCGGATGCCGCGGGCTTCGTGTCGCAGACCGGCGCGCCGTTCGCGCGCGTCGCCCTGGACGGGAGCGGCCGAACCGCGATCGACTGGGGCGTGTCCGGCGTGCCGGAAAGCTTCCTGGTGCGCCCGGGCGGGATCATCGACTGGCATCTGGCCGGCGCCCTGACCGAGACGGTGGTGAGCGCCACCCTGCCCGCCCTGCTGTCGCGGATCGGGCGATGAAACGCCTCCTGCCGATTGTGTTCGTGGCGCTGCTTCTGCCTGGCCCGGTGCTGGCGGTCAGCGATCCGTCGGAAATGCTGCCGAACCCGGCGCAGGAGAAGCGGGCGGAGGCACTCGGCAGCCGTTTGCGCTGCCTCGTCTGCCAGAACGAAAGCATCGAGGACAGCGACGCCTCCCTGGCCCGCGAGCTCCGCCACATCCTGCGCGAGCACGTCGCCGCCGGGGAAAGCGACGCCGAGATCACGCGCTGGATGGTGGCGCGCTATGGCGGCTTCATCCGTCTGGAGCCCGCCTTCAATGCCACGACGGCGATGCTCTGGTGCATGCCCGTGTTGGCGCTGCTGTTCGGTCTGGGGATCGCTGTCTGGTCCTATCGACGCGCCAGCAGGCGAGCGGCGCCGGCACCCGCCCTAGATGCCGCCGAACAGGCCCGTCTGGACGCCCTGCTGCGGGGCGGGAGCGTCGAGCGATGATGGCCGACCATGCCGAGGCGGCGTTCCGCACCCGGTTCTCTCGGACAGCCCGACTTCTCTGTAATCCGACCATTGGCGGAAGGGTCTCGCCATGACCGGCGGTGTCGCGTTGGCGCTCCTGCTGCTGGAGATGGCGCTGCTCTGCGCCGCGTTGCTCGTTCCCGTGGCGCTGGTGCTGAAGCGCGCGGCGACCCTGAGCGGACGGCGCGCGCCGGCGCTGGCGTTGCATCGGCTGCAACGCGCGGCGCTGGATCGCGACGCCGCCTCCGGCCTGCTGGACGACGCCGGCCATCGCGACGCTGCGCTGGAGATCGACCGGCGCCTGCTGGCCGAAGCCGCCGGGCCGGAGCCCTCTCTCGTGACGGATCGTCCGCTCCCTCGCGTCGCCGTGTTCCTGCTTCTGCTGCCGATCCCCGTGCTCGCAGTCGGGCTCTATGCCATCGGCGGCCATCCCTTCCTGCCCGCGCAGCCACTCGCCAACCGCATCGCCGCCGGAAACGAGCGGGCACAGGAGGATGCGCGTCTGGTGGCCGAACTGCGCGACACGCTGTCGCGGCAGGACCCGAACCGGCCGGAAACGCGCCAGGGCTATCTGCTTCTGGCCCAGACCGAGGCAGCACGGGGCGATTGGGGCGAGGCCGCCGCCGCGTGGCGCACGGTTCTGGCCGGCGGCTTCGATCCGGTGATCGCCGTCGAGGCGGCGGAAGCGCAATGCCGCGCCGACAACGCCGTCAGCCCCGCCTCTGTCGCCCTGTTCCGGCGCGCTCTGGCCGAGGGATCGAAGGACGCGTCCTGGCGGTCCCTGGCCGAGCAACGCATCGCCCAGTTCGAGCACGCCCAGGACCCGCATTAGAGCGCACATTGAGCCGAATGCGGACGGCACCTATGTTCGAGCCATGGACAAAGACCAGACCGATCCCACCCAGCCCGATCCCGCCGGGACTGCTCTCGAGCAGCCGGAAGAAAAGGAGATCGGCGGCCCCAAGGAAAACCAGCCGACACGCTACGGCGACTGGACCGTGAAGGGCCGCTGCATCGATTTCTGAGGACGGTGCCCGCTCGCCAGCCTTGCGCCGGACTGTGCCCCCTTGGGGCAAGCTCCGGTGAACCGATGGGGGCAGAGGCGAGGGAAACGGCGGCGGGTGACCGGACGCCGTCATAGCTTCGGTGCGCTTACAACCCGGACCGCGAGACCCCCCTGCTCCAGATATCGACAGTCCTCTTGTAGGCCGGCGGGCGCGGCTGGCACGAGATCAGATACAGCCCGAGCAGATAGACCAGATTGGCCAGGGCGTTGAATTCCATCGCCAGCATCAGCACCACCGGAGCGTGGACCACGAGCCAGAAGCTGTAGATCGCGAACGGGATCGCCAAAGGCCGCAGCCCCTGCAGCATGAAGCGCAGCGGATTGGCGTGGCCGGGACGGACCAGCGGGCGCATGCGCAGGATGGCGATATAGAAGAACACGGCGAACACCCAGGTCATCGCGTTCCAGATCATGCCGGCGAAGCCGATCCGGCCGGTCGCGACCATGGCGACCAGACAGGCCGCATCCAGCACCACGGCGCCGAGCTGCATGCTCAAACCGATATCGAAACCGGACGGCTTCTCCGGCAGGCGATCCACCACCGGCTGGAACACACGGTCCAGCAGCCAGGCATCGAACCGGTTGACCTTGTCTGCGGCGCTCATGGGCGGTTGATTCCGCCGGAACAGCGCCGCGGTCAAGCGAAACCGCTTCGCCTCACCGCGCCGCCGGACGGACGGGCGAGTCCACCAGCCGCTGCATCAGCGCTTCCAGGCGCGGCACGTCCACCTCCTCCACCACCAGCTCCTTCTGCTCGCCGAGACCCGGCTGATAGCCCTCGTTCCAGCTCAGGATATCGCCGTAACCCGGCCCGAACTCGGTGTTGGTGTCCACATATGCCTCACGCGACAGGGTGATCAGGGTCGGATCGAGCCACACCGCGGCGGCGATCTCGTCCCAGAGCGGAAACCCGGCTGGATGGCCGCGCAGGGCGCGCGCCACCGGCGTATCGGCCGCGGACAGGCGCGCCAGCAGCGCCGCCGACAGCTCCGTCTGGGTGGACGGGTCGACCGGCACCATCACGATCCGCTTCCAGGGCGCGCGCATCACGATGCTGGCCGCCTCGGGATCGAAGCGGATGTTGAACTCGCGACGGGGCGAGTTGTCGAACTCGCGCGCGAACTGGGTCGCCACCTTGCCGGGCAGGCGCTGGCGCGGGTTCAGGCTGCCGCCCATGTAGACCAGCTCCTTCGCCAGGCCGGCGAAGGCGGGATCGAGCTTCTGCGCCAAAGCGAGGTTGGTGAACGGGCCGGTGGCGATGATCGTTACCTGACCCGGATACGCATGCACGGTGCGCAGCAGGAAGTTGGCGGCGAGCTCGTTCGCCGCCTTGTGGGTCGGGTTGCCCTCCGGAAGGTCCGGCACCACGTCCGGCCCGTGGTAGGGCGGAAGCTTCTGGTCGGTGGGCTCCACCCAGCGTTTCATCCAGGCGCCCTTCCAGACCAGCTTGCCGTAGAGCGCTTCCCAGCGCTCGGTCAGCGCTTCCGAGTTCCGCAAGGGAAAGGTGGCGCCCGGCACCACGGGAATGTCGGTGCGTCCGGCGATCTCCACCCCACGCAGCTGGTGCGCCGTGACCTCCTTCGCCCACTGATCGCCGCTCACGCCGGTGATGCCAAGCACGCGCACGCCGGGCGCCGAGATCACCATGGTCTGCGCCAGCCCGAACCCGTCATCGTCCAGCACCACCAGGCGCGGCGCCTCCGCCCGAACCGCGACGGGCGTCGCGATCAGGATCAAGGCTGGCACCAGACGTAGAACGGCGGATCGGAGACGCGACGGAGAACGGATGGCGAAGGGCATGGGAATCGGCTCGGTGCTGGTTGCGCCCCGATCCTAGAGCATGATTGCCGGCTCGGAACGATCGCGTCCTATTGCGGCGCCTCCAGATTGATCGCCGCGACCTCCTCCGGGCTGCGGCGCGACGGGCCGAGATGGGCGATCAGTGTCGCGCGCTGTTGGGTCCAGCGCACCAGCCGATCCACGAAGGCGCGCATGGCGGGATCGGCCATGGCGATGGCGGCCGGGCGCCGCATTCCGTGGGCGTCCGGCACGCCGGAGCGCGACGGATCGCTGAAGGTGGTGATCTCGATCCAGCGATTGTTCTCGATGCGGAAGATGGTCGCGCCGACCAGAGCGTGCGGCAACCTGTCGCCGGTCTTGTTCAGCGTGCCCACCGCATAGCGAAGGGCCGCCGGCATCTCCGGCAGGGTCCAGAGCAGGTTGGGATCGGTTTCCTCGGAAACGAACCAGCAGAAATCATGCCCGTCGCGCGCCGGCGTGAGACGGCCGGTCGCATAGCGGTCGTGGCTGTCGCAGAAGCGGTTCGGCGGCAGGGCGAGAAGGGTGCCGGGCTTCTTGCGGTCCGCGCCGCGGATCAGCATCAGCCCGGTGACGGTGTGGCCTTCCAGCCTGGCCAGAACCGTATCCATCCCGGCGGGACCGTCGTCGACGGACGCCTCCGTGGCGACGGAGACCACCGTCCAGTTGCCGGCCGGCAGCGGCACCTCGGCATGCTGGAACGGGGCGGTGACGCTGAACACCTGACGCATCGTGGATTCGGTATCGATCACCACCGCATCGCTGTAGCCGATGCTGGAGGGGCCGACGCGGTAGAACGGCGCGAAGCTGCTCATCAAGGCGGCGTGGTCCGCGGGCGGTCTGCGCGGAACGGCATGGCTGTCCGACGGCGCCGTGAACCAGTCCTCGGAAGGCGCGGCCCGGCCGGCCACCGGCACGAGCAGCAAGGCGCAGAGGAGCGGAACGACGACTCGCATGGCACTGATTTCCGACAAGAATACGGGACCGTAACAGACCGTATCTTCGGCGCCAGCGCGACGTGACATGAAAAAGGGCGACGCCATCGCTGGCGCCGCCCTTCCCCGTCTTCCGTCCGAAAGGACGGAAGGATTACTCCGGAAGCTGCGTGGAGCGGCGACGGATCGCGGCCGACAGGATGTCGCCCAGCGAAGCGCCGCTGTCGGACGAGCCGTACTCGTTGATCGCGGCCTTGTCCTCTTCCATCTCGCGGCCCTTGATGGTCAGGGCCAGCTTGCGCGCGGCGCGATCGACCGACACCACCTTGGCATCGACCTTCTCGCCGACCGCGAAGCGCTCGGGGCGCTGCTCGGCCTTGTCGCGGGCCAGCTCGGCGCGGCGGATGAAGCCGGTGAGCACGTCGTCCACCTTCACTTCGATGCCGTTCGCCTGAACCGCGGTGACGATGCAGGTGACGATGGCGCCCTTGTTGACGCGCGACAGCGAGTCGGCGGCCGGGTCGTCATGCAGCTGCTTGATGCCGAGCGAGATGCGCTCCTTCTCGACATCCACATCCAGCACCTTCGCCTGGATGACCTGGCCCTTCTCGAAATGCGCCATGGCCGCTTCGCCCGACTCGTCCCAGGACAGGTCGGACATGTGCACCATGCCGTCGATGTCGGCGGAGATGCCGACGAACAGACCGAACTCGGTGATGTTGCGGATCTCGCCCTCGACGGTGGAGCCGATCTTGTGCTCCTCGGCGAACAGCTCCCACGGGTTGCGCTGAACCTGCTTCAGGCCGAGCGAGATGCGGCGCTTGGAGCTGTCCACGTCCAGCACCATCACGTCCACTTCCTGCGAGGTGGCGACGATCTTGCCCGGATGGACGTTCTTCTTGGTCCAGCTCATCTCGGAGACGTGCACGAGACCCTCGACGCCCGGCTCCAGCTCCACGAAGGCGCCGTAGTCGGTGATGTTGGTCACGCGGCCGCTGTAGCGGGCGCCCGGCGGATACTTGATCGCCACGCCTTCCCACGGATCGGCCTCGAGCTGCTTCATGCCCAGGCTGATGCGCTGCGTGTCGCTGTTGAAGCGGATCACCTGCACGCGAACCTGCTGGCCGATCTGCAGCGCCTCGCTCGGGTGGTTGATGCGCTTCCAGGCGATGTCGGTGACGTGCAGCAGCCCGTCCACGCCGCCCAGATCCACGAAGGCGCCGTAATCGGTGATGTTCTTCACCACGCCGTCCAGGATCATGCCTTCCTTGAGGCCCTGGATCAGCTCCGAACGCTGCTCCGCGCGGGTCTCTTCCAGAACCGCACGGCGCGACACCACGATGTTGCCGCGGGCGCGGTCCATCTTCAGGATCTGGAACGGCTGCGGGGAGCCCATCAGCGGGCCGACGTCGCGCACCGGACGGATATCGACCTGGGAGCCCGGCAGGAACGCCATGGCGCCGCCGAGATCGACGGTGAAGCCGCCCTTGACCCGGCCGTAGATGGTGCCCTGAACGCGCTGGCTGGCCTCGAACGCCTTTTCCAGGTTGGTCCAGGCTTCCTCGCGGCGGGCCTTCTCGCGCGACAGCACGATCGCGCCGTCACGGTCCTCGTAGCGCTCGACATAGAGCTCGATGACGTCGCCCGGCTTGACCTCATGGTCGGTGCCCGGAACGCCGAATTCCTTCAGGGCGACGCGGCCCTCGCTCTTGAGGCCGACATCGACGATCGCGAACTCGTCGGTGAGGCGGATGACGGTGCCCCGGACGACGGACCCGTCGAAGCCGACATCGCGGCCGAGGGACTCGTCGAGAAGGGACGCGAAATCCTCGCCCCCGAAATGGTCTTGGGAAACTGCGGCTGAAGCCATGTGGTGGAACGTTCCTGTGTGCGACACGAACCGCGCCGGGCGCGTCTTCGTGGACGGTTCTGCGCCCTGCGTGCCTTCCGGCAACAGAACGTCTTGCCCGAAACGGGAGCGAAAGGATCGCCCGAGGGGCCGGTTGCGACAAAGCGGGTCTCGCCCGGACGGGAAAAACCTGCGCCGCGGACAAACACCTTTGCCTGGCCTGATGTCAAGGAAGATCGCCCGCTTGCCGGCGAACAAGATCGTGACCCTGGCACCCGATTTCCGCGTCCGTCTCAACCATAAGAACAAAACAAAAACAAATTAGCTGCGAGGCGGCGGTTTCCTGTTTCAACTGCCGTTTGGCAGGGTCATACTGCCCACGCCCCCTCTCGCAGGCGGACCGTCCCGGAGAGGATTTTCGGGTCGGAACGTCGGCGTGAAGGGGGTTCGATCACTCTCGGGGAGGCTTGGATGAGCAGACCGAGGCCGAAGGTGGGGCAACTCGTGGCCATGCTGGGCGCGATCACCGCGCTGCTCACGGCGGCGGCAGGAACTCTCGATGCGGTCGCAGCCGCATGGAGAGCCCTGCACAACCTGTAGGCCTGGAATCAGGCGGGGGCGCAGTCCTGGCCGGATCGCCCCCGTCCGCCGCGCCAGTGTGAGAGCGGCTCGAAGCGGTTTCAAGCGGAAACACATGCCGCCCCCCCGCGCGCGCCGCACGGACGGCACTCGCCCGTCGCGACTCCCCGGAACGAGCGCCGACGGAGACCCTCAGCCGCCGCTTTCGGCCAGTCGCGCCTGCACGATCCGAAGCGCTTCCCGCAGCACCGCGTCGGCGTCCAGGGCGTCGCTGTCGATCTCCACGGCGTCGGGGGCCGGACGCAACGGGGCCGTGGCGCGCGCGCTGTCGGCGGCGTCGCGGGCCAGCAATTCGGCCTCCACCGCGTCGATCGCCGCCGCGCGCCCGGCGGCGTCAACCGGCGCGTCGCCGCGCATCTGTTTCCACCGCCGTTCCGCGCGCGAGCGGGTCGAGGCCGTCACGAACAGCTTCACCCTGGCGTCCGGAAAGATCACCGTGCCGATGTCGCGCCCATCCAGCACCGCGCCGTGCTCGGCGCCGAAGCCGCGCTGGAACTGCAGCAGCGCCGTCCGCACCGCCGGCTGCGACGCGACCGCGCTGGCGGCACGGTCCACCTCGGGCGTGCGCAGATCGGTGCGGCGCAGATCCTCCGGCTGCAGTGCCCGCGCCGCCGGCTCCGCATCCTCGTGGGGCGACAGGCCGGCATCGAGCATGCGGCGCCCAACCGCGCGATACAGCAGGCCGGTATCCAGATAAGGCAGACCGAGCGCGTCGGCCAACGCACGCGCGAGCGTGCCCTTGCCCGCCGCTGCCGGCCCGTCCACCGCGATCACCAGCCGCCCGCTCACGCGGACAATCCCGCGCCCAGCGCGTTCATGAGCGGGACGAAGCCCGGAAACGAGGTGTCGATGAAGGCGACATCGTCCACGGCGACCGGCCTGCCCGCGGCCAGCCCCATCACCACGCCGCTCATCGCCAGGCGATGGTCCATCTGGGTCCGCACCTCGCCGCCGCCCAGCGCCGACGCCCCGCGTCCGACCACGATCATGTCGTCGCCTTCCACACGCACCTGGGCGCCATTGGCCTGCAGCAGCGCGACGGTCGCGCTCAACCGGTCGCTTTCCTTCACGCGCAGCTCGTCCAGACCACACATGCGCGTTTCGCCCTCGGCGAAGGCCGCCGCGACGGCCAGCACCGGATACTCGTCGATCATGCTGGGCGCGCGCTGCGCCGGCACCACCACGCCGCGCAAGGCCGAGGCGCGCACCAGCAGATCGCCGACCGGCTCTCCGCCCTCGATCCGCTCGTTCTCGATCGCCAGAGCGGCGCCCATCTCCCGCAGCGTGGTGAACAGCCCGGTGCGAAGCGGGTTGAGGCCGACCGCCTCGATCAACACCTCGGATCCCGGCACCAGCAGCGCCGCCACCAGCGGAAACGCGGCCGAGGACGGGTCGGACGGCACCGACACGTCGCGTGCGATCAGGGTGGGACGCCCCTGCAGCCGGATCAGCCGTCCGCCCGCACCGTCCGTCTCCACGGACAGATCGGCGCCGAAATGGCGCAGCATGTTCTCGCTGTGGTCGCGAGTCGGCACCGGTTCTTCCACGACGGTCTCGCCCGGCGCGTTCAGCCCGGCCAGCAGCACCGCCGATTTCACCTGCGCGGAGGCCACCTGCATCCTGACATGCAGCGGCGCGGGATCGGCCCGGCCGGAGATCGACAACGGCAGCCGGCCGCCTTCGCGCGACGCGAACACCGCGCCGGTTCCCGCGAGCGGCCCGATCACGCGCGCCATCGGCCGGCGACGCAGGCTGGCATCGCCGGTCATCACCGAATGCAGCCCATGGCTGGCGAGGATGCCGGCGAGAAGCCGCGCCGCGGTGCCGGAATTGCCCATGTCGAGCACGTCCTCCGGTTCGCGCAGGCGACCGAGGCCGGCGCCGCGGACCACCCATCGTCCGTCGCCCTCGCGCCGGATCTCCGCGCCCAGCGCCCGCATCGCCGCTGCCGTGCGCAGCACGTCCTCGCCTTCCAGCAGCCCGTCGATCCGGGTTTCGCCCCAGGCCAACCCGGCGAACATCAGCGCGCGATGCGAGATCGACTTGTCGCCCGGCACCCTGATCCGGCCGGACAGGGGCGCGCCAGGCGCGCGGACGAGGAGCGGACGGGCATCGGCGGGAAGGGCGTGTGTCATGGCGGTTTTCTCCTGCGTGTCCGCAGCTCCGAGGTCAATGGAACACGCCGCCGAAACGACCGGACCGACCGAAATTCAACAGAAGCGGGGCCACTCTTGTTTGACAGCCCGATCCTGAGATGGCATGGGGCCCGCCCTGCGACGCACATCCTCCAAGACAGGGTCACGATGGCCAAGCCTGAACTCGGTACCAAACGCGTCTGCGTCTCTTGCGGCGCGCGGTTCTATGATCTGACGAAGGTGCCAGCGGTGTGCCCCAAGTGCGGAACCGAGCAGCCGCTCGACCAGCCGCGTCTGCGCCGCTCCGCCGGAAATCTGCCCGCCGATGACCGGCGCCCCAAGAAGGTCGCGGAGGCGGATCCCGACGATACGGATACCGAGATCGAGACCGACGCCGACGAGGGCGAGGGCGACGACGTGGTCGAGGATACCGATGATCTCGACGACGACGCCGACGTGATCGGCACGGATATCGAGGTCGAGACCGACAACGACGACCACGAGAACTGAGTCCGGCGCGCCGGGTCCCGGGACATGGCCTTGGGCTCGCGCCTGCATGATCGGCGCCGCCGGTGGAGCCTTCCGCCGGCGGCATTCCTGTTCGGGCTGCTGACAGTGGTGCCGGTCCGTCCCGCCGCGTCCGCCCCGCCCGCCTGGCCGGACGACCGCTTTCACCGGGTCGCCGCCGATGCGCTGCTGCAGGAGCTCCGCGCCGCTCTGCTGAGCGAGCCGAGCGCCACGCTGACCCTCGAACATTGGTGCGCCACGCACGGAATTGCCGCCGATGCGCGAATCGTCGCCATCCAGGACCCGGACGCCGCCGCTCCGTTGCCGACGGACGGGCGCGCATTGCTGGAGGTCGGCGCCGACGAGACTGTGCGTGTGCGCCATGTGCGCCTGTCCTGCGGCGGCGTGGTGCTGTCGGAGGCCGATAACTGGTATGTGCCTTCACGCCTGACGCCAGAGATGAACCGCGTGCTGGAGACCACCCACACGCCGTTCGGCAAGGCGGTCGCGGCACTTGGCTTCAGCCGCTCGACCCTGTCCAGCCGCCTGCTCTGGTCGCCTTTGCCGCCCGACTGGACGCGCCGGCCGGCCGGGCCCGATGCCGGCACGCTGGCGATCCCGGAGACGGTGCTGGACAATCGCGGCCTGCTGCGCGATCGCGGCAACCGGCCACTGGCCCTGGTCGAGGAACGCTACAAGAGCGGCATTCTCGCCTTCCCGCCACCGGCGCCGTAAGGACACCCTGGGGAAACGTTTTCCCAGAAGGTAGGCATAGCGGACAGAAATCTGCCCCTCCGGTTCGGAGCGGACGGCGAGGCACGCCGAGCAGCCAGATTCTCGCTCAGGACACAGCGTCTTTCTCGACCGCACGCCAGCGTCTGGACCCCTTGCGCCGGGACGGCCGGTCCGTCTTCCGCTTCGGGCGACGCCAGTTGCAGAGCAGCGCCACCACCGCGCCCGCCACCATCAGCAGCGCCATCGGCAGCGGATCGTCGGAGCCGGCCCATCCCACCAGAACGGTGGACAGGGCGCCGACCAGGAAAACCACCGTGCCATACAGCGCCGAGGCGGCGCCGGCATTGCGTCCGTTCTCCAGCACCGAGCCCAGGGCGGCGCCCGGCAGGACCAGCCCCAGCGTCGCCATGCAGACCATCATGCAGGCGGCGATGCCCAGGCCGTGCCAGGAGCCGAACGCGGCCAGAGCCGTCATGGCCAGACAGGATACGAACAAGGCGACGGTACCGAAGGTCAGCGGAATGGATGCGCCCAGCCTTTCGGTCAGCCGCGCATTCAGCTGCACGCCCGCGATGTAGCCGAGCGCGTTCAGGATGAACACGCAGCCGAACTGCGCCGGGGTGAGCTCGAAGCCCTGCAGGAAAACCGGAGGCGCTCCGCCCAGAAAGGCGAACAGGCTGAAGGTCGCGAACCCGCCCTGGAGCGCATGGGCGCGAAAGGAGCGTCCACGCCAGACCGAGATATAGCGCATCAGGGCGGCCCCGGCGCGCAGACGGGAATTGCGGTGCCGATAGAGCGTGTCGGGCAGGTAGCGCCAGATCAGGAAGCAGCAGCTCGCGCCGTAGATCGCGCAGATCCAGAAAATGCCGCGCCAGTTCCAGTGTTCGGCGATCAGCCCGCCCAGGGACGGCGCCAGCACCGGCGCCACCCCCATCACCATCACCATGCGGCCAAGGATGGTGGCGGCCTCGGAACCGTCCTGCGACACGTCGGCGATGATGGCGCGCGGGATCACCAGGCTGGCGGCGCCGCCGAACGCGGCCCAGAGCCGCCACCAGGACAGATCCGTCATGGAGCCCGACAGCGCGCAGCCGATCTGCGCCACCGTGTAGAGAAACGTGCCCAGCAGCAGCGGCGCGCGCCGGCCGTAATGATCGGCGATCGGCCCGTGCGTGACCTGGCCGATCGCCAGCCCCACGAACCAGGCCGCCAGAGTCATCTGCGCCTCGCCGGGTCCGGAATGGAGGCTGGCGCGCATGGCCGGAAAGGCCGGCAGATACATGTCGGTCGAGAGCGGGCCGACGGCGGTGAGCAGCGCCAGCAGCAGGGTGATGCGCGACGACAGATGCATACCGGCGGACGGCATGTCAGCCGGGCTCGTCCGCAACCTGAGGCGGTGGCGGCCCAACCTGAACCCTCGTATCGACACCGATCTCGGCATTCGTTCCACCCAAACGGAGAGCGACGCGATCAGCCGCGCCGCTGCACCCGCTCGATCTCGACGCCCACCGAGTCGAGCCCGGAGAACACATCCAGCTTTTCCACCCGGACCCGGACGATCTCCACCCGGCTTTCGCCCAGAACCGCGGCGGCGATGCGCTCGGCCAGCGTTTCCACCAGACGCACATGGCCCTCGTCGATGATCCGCTGCACCAGATGCACCACGCGTTCATAGGACACGGTCCGGCTCAGATCGTCGCGTCCGACCTGCGTCGCCTCATCGTCCAGCACGCCGAAATCGATGTTCAGGCGTACGCGCTGCTGCACGCCCATCTCATGCGGATAGACGCCGATATGCGCCAGCGTCACCAGATCGCGGACGAATACGCGTCGCAGGCGAGGATGCGCCGGCCAGGGCTGAAACACGCTCATTCCTCCGGCGCCTCGCCATCGCGTGGGGCGGGATGCCACTGCAGATGCTGCCCGCCATCGAGCGCCAGCATCTGCCCCGTGACGGAGGGCAGGCAAAGCAGCGACATCATCGCCCGCGCCACCTCGCCCGGGCCGGTGCCGCGACGCATGGGCACGCTCTCGCATTGGCGGCGGAACTGCTCCTCGCTCTGGCGCGGGCTCGGCATGGCGGGACCGGGCCCGATCGCGTTCACGCGGATGCCGCGTGGGGCCAGGGCCAGCGCCATGCTCTGCGTCAGCGTCCACAGTCCGGCCTTGGAGACGGTGTAGGACACGAAATGCGGGGTGAGCGACCAGACGCGCTGATCGAGCATGTTCAGCACCATGCCGCCCGCATCCTTTGGCAGGGCGGCGGCGAAATCCTGGATCAAACGAAACGGCGCGCGCAGATTGGGCTCCATGTGCCGGTCCCAGGACGCGCGATCGGCATCGGCCAGCTCGTCGCGCTCGAAGGTGCTGGCATTGTTGATCAGCACGCCGATCGGCCCCACCGCCGCCACGGCGCGGGCGAACAACCCCTCCGTTTCGGCTTCACGCGACAGGTCGGCCGTGACAAGGGCGCCGCGCACGCCGCGATTCTGCAGCGCCTCCAGGGTCTCGGACGTGCGCTCATCGGCCAGACGCGCATGGATCGCCACGGCGAAACCGGCCTCGGCCAGGGCCAGCGCCATGGACCGGCCCAGACGCGCGGACCCGCCTGTCACCAGCGCCGCACGCGGAATATCGTCGGGAATCGGCCAGATCACGCTCATGCCTGTCCCCTGCCGCCCCGATGACGAATCATGATCGCCGCGCCAGCAGGGCGGCGGCAAGGGTGCCGTCGTCCAGCACGTCGAGCGCGCCGCCCATCGGCACGCCCTGGCCGACACGGCTGACCGTGACGGGGAAGCCGGACAGGCGATCGGCCAGCCAATGGGTGGTGGTGGCGCCCTCGACCGTGGCCCCCAGCGCCAGGATCACCTCGCGCACGCCGCCCTCCTCCAGCCGCACCAGGAGCGGCCGGGTGGAAAGATCGTCCGGGCCGGTTCCGCCCAGCGGCGACAAGGTGCCGCCCAGCACGTGGTAGAGCCCGCGATGCACCCCTGCCCGTTCCAGCGCCCAGAGATCGCCCACCCCCTCGACCACGCAGACAATCGACCGGTCCCGTCCGGGATCGGCGCAGATCGAGCAAGGGTCGCGGCTGTCCAGATTGCCGCAGGTGGAGCAGCTTCTGACCGAGCGCGCCGCCTGTTCCATCGCATCGGCCAGCGGCAGCAGCCGGGTCTGCGGCTGGCGCAGCAGGGTCAGCGCCGCCCGGCGCGCGCTGCGCGGGCCATAGCCCGGCAGGCGCGACAGCAGCGCGATCAGACGCTCGATCTCCGGACCGCCCATCGGCAAGCGGCCGGATCAGAACGGCAGCTTCAGCCTCGGCGGCAGGTTCAGCCCGCCCGTCACCTTCTGCATCTCGGCGCTGGTGCGCTCTTCCAGATGGCGGCGCGCCTCCGCATGCGCGGCGACGATCAGGTCCTCCAGCATCTCCATCTCGGACGGGTCGGCCAGCTTGGGATCGACCTTGATCCGCTTGAGGTCGCCCTTGCCGCTCAGCGTCACGGTGACCATGCCGGCGCCGGAGGCGCCCTCCACCTCGATGGTGGCGAGGCTCGCCTGCATCTCTTCCATCTTGGACTGCATCTGGCTGGCCTGCTTCATCAGGCCCGCAAGGTTCTTCATCGTCGCGATCTCCGTTCGTGGTTCCTCAGCCGTCCGAGAGGTCGTCGAGCCCGACCGATTCCGCCCCTTCCGGCGCGAATTCCATGTCGGGCGGCCCGTCCTCGGCCAGAAGCGATTCCGATTGCTCGGGCGGCAAGGCGTAGTACTCGTCCAGGCTGCGATCGGATACGGGGCCGACCACCGCACCCGGAAACGCCGTCAGGATCGCCCTGACCAGCGGGTGATTTTCCGCCTCGCGGTCGAGATCGGCCTGCACCAGGCCGGCCTGCTGCGCCAGCGTCGGCTCGCCCGGCTCGTCGCGGACGATCACGATGCTCCAGCGCGCGCCCGTCGCCTCCTGCAGAACCGAGGCGAGTTGCTGCGACAAGCGCGGCGGCGCGCCCGGTTCCAGGGATAGCTCGATCACAGGCGGCCGGAAGCGCACCAGATGCGCGCAATGCATCAGGTTGCCGTGCAGCGTGGCGAGACGCTGGCTGTTCACGAACGCCACCACCTCGCGCCAGCTTCGCAGCGAAGGCGGCGCTTCGGCGGCAGACGCGGTTTCGCTTAGCCCTGGGTCGGGCGTCCGGTCCTGCGCGGGCATTGGCGCCGGCATGGACGCCGGCTCGGGCAGCTGCGGTTCGGGCGCACGCAGCGCGGCGCCGCCTCCGGACACGACATGCAGCGATCCTGACAGGGTCGGTGCCGCTGGCCGAAGCGCATCGGCCGGTCGCGTATCGGCCCTGAGCGGATCGGCCGAAAGCCCGACGCCGCGTGGCAGGCCCGCCTCCGCGCCGCCCGCCAGGCCGCCGGCGCCGTCGGCACGCCCGCCTGGCATAAGCGGGGGCGTTCGGGCCACCAAAGCCCCGGTGCCCTCGGCCTGGATCTGCCGCACCAGCTCCGCCGGGGTCGGCATGTCGGCGACATGGCAGAGACGGATCAGCACCATCTCCGCCGCTTCGCGACGATCCGGCGCGGTTTCGATCTCGCCGACGCCCTTGAGCAGCATCTGCCAAGCCCGGCCGAGCACGGGCACCGACAGGGCATCGGCCAGGGCGGCGCCGCGCACGCGCTCGGCCTCGGGCAGATCGTTGCCGGCGCGCAAGGCCGGGATCGACTTCAACCGCGACACGGTGTGGATCAGCTCCAGCAGGTCCTGGAGCATCTGGCCCAGATCGGCACCGCGCGCATGCGCCTGATCGGTGATGGCGAGCGCCGAATCCGCCCGTCCGGCCATGACGGCCTCCAGCAGATCGAACACCAGCCCGCGATCGGCCAGGCCGAGCATGTCTGCCACCTGCTCCGCGCCAATTTCGGGACCGCCATCGGCCGGGCCCTGGGCGATCGCCTGGTCGAGCAGGGACAAGCCGTCGCGCACCGAACCGTCGGCAGCGCGGGCGATCAGCGCCAGCGCATCGGCGGACAGAGCAGCACCCTCCCGGGCGGCGATGCGGGCGAAATGGGCGGAGAGTTCGCCGATCGACACGCGTCGCAGGTCGAAGCGCTGGCATCGGGACAGCACCGTCACCGGCACCTTGCGCAGCTCGGTGGTGGCGAAAATGAACGTCACCTGCGAGGGCGGTTCTTCCAGCGTCTTCAGCAACGCATTGAACGCGTTGCGCGACAGCATGTGCACCTCGTCGATGATGAACACCTTCATCCGCGCCTGCATGGGCCGGAAGCGTGTCGCCTCGATGATCTCGCGCACATCCTCGATGCCGGTGCGCGAGGCGGCGTCCATCTCCAGCACGTCGGGATGGCGATCGGCCAGGATCGCGGTGCAGTTGGCGCAGACGCCGCACGGATCGGCGGTCGGGCCGCCGGAGCCATCCGGGCCGACGCAGTTGAGAGCACGAGCGATGATCCGCGCGCTGGTGGTCTTGCCCACACCGCGCACGCCGGTCAGCATGAACGCATGCGCCACCCGGCCAAGCTCGAAGGCGCGGCGCAGAATGCGCACCATCGCATCCTGGCCGATCAGATCGTCGAACCGTGTCGGTCGATAGGCGCGCGCCAGCACGCGATACGGCTTGCCGGGCGACGCCGGCGTCGAAGCCTTGGCGGCGGGAGCAGGAGATGCGGCGACCGGCTCGCCGAACAAGCCGGGCCCCTCGGCAGGCGGCGGTTCCGGGAGGCCGTCTTCGGGCGGATTGTTGTCGGAAGCGTCGATCATGCGCCGGGCCGGCATGAGAAAGGTGGGAGGCCGAACGAACGACCCGAGCGGAAACTCACTGCGGCTGCTTCCTTCCGGACCTGACCGGGTTGGCAAGGCGCCCGTCCGCTGCCGACCTCCCGAGGCGGGTCTTAACACATCTTCCGGGGTGGGCAACAAGGGGCAGTCCGGCGGCAGGCGGTGAATCCCGAACGCCGTCCGGCGGCCGATCAGGGAGTTCGAGCGATGGCGGTCACTTTCTTCAGCGGCGGCGCCCATGACCGCGGCGCCAATGATCGCGAGAACGACGCCCGGATCGAGCAATACCGGCGAGACCCCGCCGCGCGCTTCATTCCGCTCTGGCGCGGCCTGCATGCCGTCCGGCGCGACACGCCGGATGAAGCCCCCGCCCTGTTCATGCCGCGCCGGGACGCGTTTCCGCCGGATGGGCTCGACACGCTGCCCTGGACCTTTCTCGGCACCGACGAATCGGGGCCGCTCTTCTCGGTCGATCTCGACGAGCACGACGACCCGTCCGGTCTTCTCCCGCCGGACACCCCGGTCTTCGAGCCGCTGCGTCCGGTGGCGCCGCTGCTGCCGGGGGAACAACCGGCCCTGGCGGCGCAGGCCAGGGGCATGCATCACTGGCGACGGCAGAACCGCTTCTGCGGCGTGTGCGGCAAGCCGCTCCAGGCCGAACATGGCGGCCACAGGCTGCAATGCGCCTCCGGCCATCTCCATTTCCCGCGCACCGACCCGGTCGTGATCATGCTGGTCCGTCATGGCGACCAGGCCCTGCTGGCCCGCGGAGTCCGGTTTCCGCCCGGCCTGACCTTGTCCGCCCTCGCCGGCTTCATCGAACCCGGCGAGAGCGCCGAGGAGGCTGTGGCGCGGGAAGTGTGGGAGGAAGTCGGGCTGCGCGTCCGAGACGTGCGCTATCTGGCCAGCCAGCCCTGGCCGTTTCCGGGCTCGCTGATGCTCGGCTTCCACGCCGAGACCGACGAGACCGCTCTGTCCATCGATGCCAACGAGATCACTCATGCCCGCTGGGTGACCCGCGCCGACGTGCGCGAGGCCGACCCGGCGGTCTTCACCATTCCCGACCGCACGGCGATCGCTCGCTTGCTGATCGACGAGTGGCTGAACGAGTAAGGTCTTCTTTTTCTAAGGAAAAAGAAGCAAAAAGACTTTTATCCGTTGACGCCTCAGGCCGCCTTCACCTGCCGCAGGAACTGCGCCACCTCGCGGTTCAGGATCTCCGCCTGCTGCGACAACTCGCCGGCCGACGACGGCACCTGAGCGGCAGCGGCACCGTTGTGCTGCGCGGCATGACTGACCTCGGACAGTTCCGATTCCCGCAGGGCGCCGACGGCAACGCGAAGCTGGCCGGTATCCATTGCGCTGGGAAGATAATTGTCGCGCACCTGGTAGACCACCGCGTTGACGAGGCCGAGGCGATACAGGGAGAAGAAACCAAGCCCCATGGTCACCAGCACCATGGCGGCGAACTCCGCCCAGAGCTTTCTGGATAAAGTCCAGGCCCCGGCCGGGCTGGCCGTCCCGCCTGCCGCGTCACGTCCCATTCCGAACCTCCTGTCGGATGAGCGCGAACTTCGGGCGAGACTTTCAGGCGATCGTCACCGAACGCCCGATCCGATCGTTTGACATGTTTTGTATTGCGCCCATGCCACTTCGCGCGGGCCCGGGCGTTTTCCGACGATATTGCGAGGAGAGGACCATGCGCTTCGGGAAGTTGCCTGTTGCTACGCGTCTCGTCTTGGCTGCCCTGGCCGCCGCCCCTCTGGCCGGCTGCGTCGGGGAAGGCGTCGCCTACGGACCGCCTCCGCCGGCCCCTGTCGTCTACGTGCAGCCCGCACGCTATTCGCTTCCGGCCGACGTTCTGTTCGCCTTCGATAGCGCCACGCTGCGTCCCGAAGCCTCCGCCGCGCTGGCACAGACCCTGGCCCAGATCCGGCAGGCGATCCCGACTCCGGCAATCCGGGTCGAAGGCAACACGGACTCGATCGGCAGCGACAGCTACAACCAGCGCCTGTCGCTGCAGCGGGCGGAGGCAGTCGCGCGCTGGCTCGAGGCGAACGGCATTCCGCCGCGCGCCATCACCACGATCGGCAACGGCAAGAGCAGGCCCATCGCGCCGAACACGCTGCCGGATGGCCGCGACAACCCGCAGGGACGAGCGCTCAACCGGCGCGTCGACCTGATCGCCACCCCGTATCGCTGATACGGCCCGTCCGGTGGATCACGGTCCGCCGGACATTCAGTTCCGGAAAGGCGATCTCGGATAGGTGCCCAGGATCTGCACGGTGTCGGAGAAATAGCGCAGCTCCGACAGGGCGTTGCGCATCGGCACCGTGTCCGGATGCCCGTCCGTATCGAGCAGGAACATGGTGGCGGTGAACCGGCCGCCCTCCATGTAGCTTTCCAGCCGCGTCATGTTAACGCCGTTGGTGGCGAAACCGCCCAGCGCCTTGTAGAGCGCGGCGGGAACGTTGCGCACCCTGAACAACAGCGTCGTCATCACGTCCGGGCCCGGCTCCGGCACGAGCCGGTCGCGCGCCGTGACATAGAAGCGGGTCGTATTGTGTTCGGCGTCCTCGACGTTGCGACGCAGTATCTCGAGCCCGTGCAACTCGGCGGCAAGTTCGGAGGCGATCGCGCCTTCCTCCTTTCGCCCCCAGCCCGCCACCAGTTGCGCCGCCCCGGCGGTGTCGAACTCGATGACCGGCTCCAGCCCCAGCTCGGCGATCAGCCCGCGCACCTGCCCCATCGCCACCGCATGCGTATGCAGCCGCTTCAGCTCCAAGAGGCTGGTGCCGGGAATACCCAGCAGGCAATGCTCGACCCGCTGGAAATGCTCGCCGACGATATGCAGACCGCTGCCCGGCAGCAGGGTGTGGATGTCCGGCACGCGTCCGACCAGGCTGTTCTCGCAGGCAAGCATCGCCAGCCCGGCGCGCCCGTCATGCACCGCCTCGATCGCATCGGCGAACGTGGCACAGGGCAGCGTCTCACGGCCGGGAAACGCGTTGCGGCAGGCAAGATCGGAATAGGCCCCCCGCATGCCCTGGAAAGCGATCGGTCCGGGAACGGTCAGGAGCGCCGGCTGAGAAACGGTGGACATGGGTTCGGACGAGGACCGGGTTGTTCGGGCGGGCTGCATCCCATAGGCTCGGATCAACCGCAAGCATGGGCCGGACCGCCACTGCGCGTGGCCGGTTTGCTTCAGGCGCGGTGTTCTCGATGTCCCTCTCCTCGCTGCACAGGATCGCCGCCGCCACCATGTGCGCCGCCATTGCGGCCGGGCTGTGCGCGACCGCTTCCGTGGTCGCGGTACCGAACACGATCCCGCCCCGCCCCGCCTTCGCGATCCCCGGCGGATCAGGAGGTCCGGACGCGCAGCCGGCGCCCATCGCGGCCGGGGTCGCGCCGATCGCGGACCGTCTCGCCCATGCATCGTCGGACCAGGGCGCGGTGCTGGCGCAGCAGAACTGCGCCGCCTGCCATGGCTGGGTCCAGGGCGCGCCGTCCGGGGTCGGGCCGAACCTGTTCGGCATCGTCGGCCGTCCGGTCGCGAGCCTTACATCGTTTCAGTACTCCTCCGCCGTTTCCGCCCTGGGCGGACGCTGGAGCCCCGACCGCCTCGACACCTGGCTGCTGAACCCCCAGGCCATGGCGCCCGGCACGCTGATGGGGTTCGCCGGCCTGCCGGACCCGCAGCAGCGCGCCGATCTGATCGCCTTCCTGCAGAAGCAGGCGCCCAAGCCGGGCGAAAGCCCGGCAAACGCCGCCGCCTTCGAGACGCTGGTGGCCAAAGCCGACCCGAAAGCGGGGGCGGAGCTGGTCGCCGGGCAGTGCAGCGCCTGCCATACGGTGGACAAGGATGGCGGCCCCGGCGCCGGCCCCGCGCTCTGGGGCGTGTTCGGTCGTGGCATCGCGCAAGGCTCCGATTTCTCCTATTCGCCCGCCTTGTCCGCGCATCACGGCACCTGGACCGTGGCCACGCTGGGCGAATGGCTGGCCGGCCCGCAGACATTCGCGCCCGGAACCCGGATGGGCTTTCCCGGCATCGCCGATCCGGCCGCACGCGCCAATGTGGTGGCCTATCTGAAGACGCTCCATCCATGAGGGAACCGCGCCCCCTCCGCCAGGCCGCCACCGAGAGGACCGCTCCGCCGGAAACAATCCGATGACCGACCGCATCCTGCTCGACGCCGCGATCGCCGCCGCCGATCTGGCCCGCAGCGTGATCCTGCCCTTCTTCCGCACCGGCGTGCGGGCCGACGTGAAGGGCGACGAAAGCCCGGTGACGATCGCCGACCGGAACGCCGAACAGGCCATGCGCGCCCTGCTGCGCGAGCGCCTGCCGGATTGCGGCGTGCTGGGCGAGGAGTTCGGGCTGGATCGTCCCGAGGCGCGTCTGCGCTGGGTGCTCGACCCGATCGACGGCACGCGCGCCTTTCTCACCGGCCGTCCGACCTTCGGCACGCTGATCGGCCTGCTCGACGACGGCGTGCCGGTGCTGGGCATCATCGACCAGCCGGCCACGGGCGAACGCTGGATCGGCCTCGCCGGCCAGCCGACCCGGTTCGAAACTCCGCTGGGCGGACGCGCCGGCACCCGCCTTTGCCCCGCCCTGGCCGACGCCGAACTCTCCTGCACCGATCCGGCGATGATGACGGGCGACGCCGCCAGCCGCTTCGCCGCCCTCCAGAACGCGACCAGGCGCACGAGCTGGGGCGGCGACTGCTATGCCTACGGGTTGCTGGCGCTGGGCCAGATCGACGTGATCGCCGAGCGGACCATGAAGATCTGGGACTGGACGGCGATCGTGCCGGTGGTGGAGGGCGCCGGCGGACGCGTGACCGACTGGAACGGCCGCGCGCTGCGCCCGGACAGCGACGGCACCGTGCTCGCCGTGGGAGACCCCGGCCTTGCCGCGCCCGCCGCCGGCCTGCTCGGGGGCCCGCTCGGGAGCCCGCGATAGCTGCCATTCGTGCCGCCCGGCTACACGGGGGGCACACTTTGCTCTACCTCGTTCCCTTCTCGGAAGAACAGCGAGCAGTGTTCGATGGCCAGCCCTCTTTCCTTGTCCAAGGACCGGATACGCGTCCTGCTGCTGGAAGGCGTGCATGACAGCGCGGTAGAAACGCTGGCCGCCAGCGGCTATGCCAGCGTCACCCGCCATGCCGGCGCGCTGGACGGCGACGCGCTGCGCGCGGCGCTCGAAGGCGTGCATGTGGTCGGCATACGCAGCCGCACCCAGCTCACCGAGGAGGTGATCGCCGGCGCCGACAAGCTGGTCGCCATCGGCTGCTTCTGCATCGGCACCAACCAGGTGGCGCTCGGCGCCGCCGCGAAACGGGGAATTCCGGTCTTCAACGCGCCCTTCAGCAACACGCGCAGCGTGGCCGAGCTCGTGATGGGCGAGATCGTCATGCTGCTGCGGCGGATCTTCCCGAAATCGGTATCGGCCCATGCCGGCGGCTGGGACAAATCGGCCGCCAACAGCTGGGAGGTGCGCGGCAAGACGCTGGGAATCGTCGGATACGGTTCGATCGGCTCGCAGCTCTCCGTGCTGGCGGAAGCGTTCGGCATGCGGGTGATCTATTTCGACACCATCGGCAAGCTCGGCCACGGCAACGCGACCGCCGTGCCGACACTCGGCCATCTGCTCGCCGAAAGCGACGTGGTCAGCCTGCACGTCCCGCAGACGCCCGATACCGATCTGCTGATCGGCGAACGCGAGATCCGTGCCATGAAGCCGGGCTCCTTCCTGCTCAACAATGCGCGCGGCAACGTGGTCGATCTCGACGCCGTGGCCCGCGCGCTCGATGACGGCCATCTGCTGGGTGCGGCGATCGACGTGTTCCCGGTGGAGCCCGGCAACAACAAGGAACGCTTCTCCTCGCCCCTCCAGGGCCGGGACAACGTGATCCTGACACCGCATATCGGCGGCTCCACGGCGGAAGCGCAGGAGCGCATCGGCGTCGAGGTCGCGACCAAGCTGGTGGAATACAGCGATGTCGGCGCGACTCTGGGAGCGGTGAACTTCCCGCAGGTGCAGTTGCCGCCACGCCCGCGCGGCACGCGCTTCATGCACGTACACACCAACACGCCCGGCATCCTGCGGCGCATCAACGAGATCTTCTCCGAGGCGCAGGCCAACATCGCCGCCCAGTTCCTGCAGACCGACGGCGAGCTCGGCTATGTCGTCGTCGAAGCCGAGACGGAGCGCGACGACGATGCCGCCATCCTGGCCAAATTGCGGGCCCTCGACGGCACCATCCGCGCACGTTTGCTTTACCAGCGCTGAGCCGGCCCTGCCGTTAACCGGCGTTTAAACCGCCGGCCCATAGGCTTCGGATCGTTCTGGTCCGGAGCCCGCATGACCATCGCCTGCGTCAAGAGTTTCGCCTTCGCCGGGATCGACGCGGTTCCGGTGGATGTCGAGGTCCAGATCGCCAATGGCCTGCCGGCCTTTCTTCTGGTCGGCCTCGCCGACAAGGCCGTGGCCGAAGCGCGCGAGAGGGTGCGGGCGGCCCTGACTTCGATGGGGCTGGCCCTGCCGCCCAAGCGCGTTCTGATCAATCTGGCGCCGGCCGACCTGCAGAAGGAAGGCAGCCATTTCGACCTGCCCATCGCGCTGGCGGTGCTGGCGGCGATGGATGTGCTGCCGAGGCACGAAGTGTCGCACTACGCGGCGGTCGGAGAGCTGTCGCTGGACGGACGGATCAATCCGGTCTCCGGCGTTCTCGCCGCCGCCATGGGCGCGTCTGCGCGCGACCTGGGGCTGGTCTGCGCGGAGCAGCAGGGCGGGGAGGCCGCCTGGGTCGGGCGGATCGAGGTGCTGGCGGCGCCCGATCTCCTGTCCCTGGTCAATCATTTCCGGGGCCAGCAGGTTCTGAGCCCGCCGGTCCCACCCGGCGCCGCTGACGTGCCGCGCCAGCCCGATCTGGCCGACGTCAAGGGCATGGAAACCGCCCGCCGCGCGCTCGAGATCGCCGCCGCCGGTGCCCATTCGCTGATGATGATCGGCCCGCCGGGCGCTGGAAAATCGATGCTGGCGGCCCGATTGCCAGGCCTGCTGCCGGATCTGTCGGCGGCGGAGGCGCTGGAAGTCAGCACCATCCACAGCATTGCGGGGCTGCTGCAGGACGGCAAGCTGGTCACGAGGCCCCCGTTCAGGGAACCGCACCATTCCGCCAGCCAGGCAGCGATCGTGGGTGGCGGTCCGAAGGCCAAGCCTGGTGAGGTCAGCCTTGCGCACAGGGGCGTTCTCTTCCTGGACGAGATGCCGGAACTCGCCCGGCAATCCCTGGAAGCCCTGCGGTCGCCGATCGAGACGGGGCGCACCACGGTGTCGCGCGCCGCCGCGCATTATACCTATCCCGCCCGGTTTCAGCTCGTGGCGGCGATGAATCCGTGCCGATGCGGGCATCTCGGCGATGCCGGACGCGAGTGCAAGCGCGCGCCCCGCTGCGGCGAGGACTATTTGTCCAAGCTCAGCGGACCGCTGCTGGACCGCATCGACCTGACGGTGGAAATGACCCCGGTTTCGCCCGGCGAGATGTCGCGCGCGCCGAAAGGCGAAGCGTCCTGCGTCGTCGCGGACCGCATCAGGCAATGCCGCGCCCGGCAGGTCGCCCGGCAGGACGGGCTCTGCAACGCCGAAGCGAACCCCGACCGGTTCGAACTGGACGACGCCGCGCGCGAACTGGGCGAACAGGCCGCGGACCGGCTGGCGCTGTCAGCCCGCGGCTTCACCCGTATGCTGCGCGTCTCGCGCACCATCGCCGATCTGGCCGGCAGCGACCGGGTGGAGCCGCTCCATGTCGCAGAGGCGCTTCGGTTCAGGCGGAGGCCAGCGGCGTGAGTACGGTGACGTTCCGGTGATCATGGGAACAAACCATGCACAGATCCGTTTGCCTGTTATGAGCAACAACCCGAAGACCGACGCAGCGGACGCGCAGGATCTGCCGTCCAACACCGTCAAGAACCCCGAAGACTGGACCACCGGCGGCGAGAGCATGACCGGCGCGCAGGCCTCCTACCTCAAGACCTTGTCCGAGGAAGCGGGCGAGCCCTTCGACGAGACGCTGAGCAAAAGCGAGGCCTCCAAGCGCATCGACGAGCTCCAATCCATCACCGGCCGCGGCAAGGACCACTGAGCGCTAGGAGGACGCCTCGCGCAGGACGGCGAGGCCGCCTTCCAGATCGGCCAGAAGCGAGGGAACCGGCTCCAGCCCCACATGCAAACGCAAGGCGGGGCCGGATTCGGCCCGGCTCACGGTCCGGGTGATCGTCCCCGTCGTCGGCAGCACCAGGCTCTCATAGCCGCCCCAGGACGCCCCCAGGCCGAACACGCCCAGCGCGCCGGCCATGTCCTCGACGGCCGAAGCCGTGTAACGCTCGTGGAACACCACACCGAACAGGCTGGTCGCGCCGGAGAAGTCACGCAGGAAGTATTCGTGGCCCGGGCAATCCGGCAGCGCCGGATGCAGCACGCGCGCGACCTCGGGACGCTCCCGAAGCCAGGACGCCACCTCCAGAGCCGCCCGGGATTGCTGTTCGAGCCTGATGCCCATGGTCCGCAGCCCGCGCAGTACCAGCCAGCAATCGTCCGGCGACGCGAACTGGCCCATCTGCACCACGGAATCGCGCAGCGTGACCCAATCCACCTCGTCCGCCACCGTGATGGCGCCGACGATCGCGTCCGAATGGCCAGCCGGATATTTCGTCAGCGCCTGGATCGACACGTCGACCCCATGGCGAAACGGCTGAAACACGTGGATGCCCCAGGTGTTGTCCAGGATCAGCTTCGCCCCATGCTCGTGCGCTACACGCGCCAGCGACGGCACGTCCTGCACCTCGAAACTATGGCTGCCGGGGCTCTCGGCGAACACGACCTGGGTCGTCGGGCGCATCAGCGCGCGCAGCGATGCCGCATCGATCAGCGGATCGTAATAGGTCGTCTCCACGCCCAGGCGGCGCAGCATGGTGTCGCAGAAGCGCCGGGTCGGACCGTAGACGCTGTCCGGCACCAGGCAATGGCCGCCAGCCCCGAGAAACGACAGCAGCGCGGTGGTGCAGGCGGCGAGGCCGGACGAGACGACCTGGGTATGCGCACCGCCCTCGATGACGGCGATCGCCTCTTCCAGCAGCGCCTGGGTCGGACCGCCCATGGCGCCATAGATGAGTTGATGCTCGTAGCGCTGCGCCGAGCGGGCGCGCATCGCCTCCATGCTCTCAAACAGAACCGTCGAGCCACGCGCAACGCTCGGATTGACGAAGTGCGGTTCGCCATGGGCATGGCCGCGGCCGATCTGCGCCAGCCTGCCGTTCAGGTCGCTCCAGCTCATCCGCCAGCCCCTGATCCACCGGCTCCTGTGGCGCGTGGCGCGCCCGCCTGGGCCCACTCGGTCCAGGAACCGTCATAAAGGGCACCGTGCCCCAGTCCGGCCTCGACCAGCGCCAGGGTCAATACGGACGCCGTCAGGCCCGAGCCACAACTCGTCACCACCCGGTCTCCCTCAGCAACCCCGGCTGCGGCGAAGCGCGCCCGCAACATTTCCGCCGGCTTGAGATGCGTCCCCTGCATCAGCTCGCCGAACGGCAGGCTCCTCGCCCCCGGCACGTGGCCGCCGGGCAGACCCGCGCGGGGTTCCGGCGCTTCGGCGGCAAAGCGTCCGGCGCTCCGCGCATCCAGCAAACGCGGTGCGCCCTCGCCCCCCGCCGAGGCCTCGCGCGACAGAGCCAGCATGTCGCCGAGCCCGACCAGGCGGCCGGCGCGAAACCGCGGAACGAAGCTGCCTGGCCGCACCGGTGCCGCCGCACCGCTCTCCGTCGGCCGGTTCTCGGCAAGCCAGGCCGGCAAGCCGCCATCGAGCACCCGGACACGGTCGAGACCGAACAGCCCCGCCAGCCACCAGCCGCGCGCGGCCGAGGCGAGCCCGGTCTGGTCGTAGAACACCACCTCGCTGTCGTCATCGACACCGAGCGCGGCGAACAGGCGGCCAAACCGCCCCTGGCTCGGTACCATATGCGGCAGGGCCGTATCCGGATCGGAGAACAGCTCGATGTCGAACCGTCGCGCTCCCGGAATATGCGCAGCATGGAACGCGACCTCGGGATCGAAATCCTGCCCGGGCAAAAGTGCTGTGGCATCGAGAATCACCACACCCTTGCGCGTTTCCGCGTCGGCGATCAATGCCGCCAGGGCTTCGGTGGAAACAAGCGGACCCATTCGACCTCCCCGCCATCCGGTCGCCGCCCGGACGCAAGCGGTCATCCTATTTCACCCGGCGGCATGCTCCGCAAGCAGGTCGCGCAGCTTCCGGGCGGCCGCGGCGCCCTTCAACGACTCGCGCCAGCTCGTTTCGGCCATTTTCTGATGCACCGTCACCGCTTCCGGCGCGCTGGTCACCATGGCGACGCCGCCCGGTTCGTCGAAATGCACGTCGGAGTTAAACGGGTTGATCGCGAGAGAGGCACGATCGCGCTGGCGCATCACGAAACAGCCGGGCGGCACCGAGACGCCCGGCATCAGGCTGAATTGCAGCCCCATCGGCTCGGTTTCCAGAACCTCCGCCACCGCCTCGATCTCGATCCGCGCGACCTCGCGACAACGAGCGCGCGTTTCGGGACGCAGTGGCAAGGCCGGGCAGACGCCGTTTTCGAGCAGATGCCGGATGCCCTGCTCCGGCAGGATGGCGACGATTCCCGGACGGCGCTCGCGGTAGGACCGGCGCCGCGCCGCCTGGATCTCCAGCACCTGGTCGCACAAGGCCCGCGCGGCTTTCGGGTCACGATCCTGCTCGACCAGTTCCAGCATCGCATCGGTCCGTACGCTGTCAAAAGCATCGGACGCGACGAGCTGGCAGAAGGACGGCCCGAGCTGCAGGATCTGATCCGCGTTTTCTTCGATCTGACGCAGACGCTCAAAAAAACCGATCGTCCGGGTGTAATACTCGACGCCGACGCCCAGAAGAGAGAGGGGGGAGATGTTCAGCAGATCGCCCAATCGCTGGACGGTATCGAGCTTGATGACCTCTCCCTTCTCGTAACGATAAAGGGCCGCACGCGACACGCCGAGTTTGGCCGCAATCTCGTCCGCACGCATGCCGGTTTCGAGCCGATAGGCGCGCAGCTGCTGCCCGATCTCGTTGAGACGCATCAGGCTGGGCCCGTCACCGAGCGTGCGTGTTGGCATGGCTGAGACACCAAATGACGACGTTATAACGATTATTAGGTAGACGTATCTCATGCCTTCCGCAAGTCGTCTCAGAAACGAGTTTACGTTACCGAAGAGCAGTTCACAGTATACTATCACTGCCAGGAATCGAACGCTGACGGCTGTCGCTGGATGGCCCGGCATGAGAACCTGCGCGCGCCGGCCGGTGCGATGCCGGCCGGGAGAAGCGGAGATGATGGCCGAGCGGATCATGATGGGGCTGCTGCTGGGCGGGGTCGCAGCCGGCTGCATCGTCGTGCTGTATCCGTTTTTCTCCGCCCTGCTGCTGGCGGCGATCCTGGTGTTCACGACCTGGCCGATCTTCACCCGGCTGCGCGCCAGCACCAATCGCTTCATCGCCGCCATCCTGATGATGGTGCTGATCGCCCTTCTGGTCGTGCTGCCGATCGGACTGCTCGCCTCGGCCGGCGTCGAGGACGCGCCGATGGTCGTGTCCGGCCTGCTGCACCTCACCGCCAAGGGGTTGCCCAGGCCGCCGGGATGGATCGCACACCTGCCCGCGTTCGGCCACCAGCTCGACGAGACGCTGCAGCGCTGGTCGGCGGACCTGAACCAGATCGGCGCGACCATGCAGCCTTACCTGGGCACCATCGCCCGGCGCATCCTGGCGGTGCTGGTGCAGATCGCGGGCGGCCTGCTGCAACTGGTGATCGCGCTGTTCATCGGTTTCTTCTTCTGGATCAGCGGCGATGCTCTGGGCGCCACCGTCACCGCCGTGATCGGCCGGATCGCCGGGCCGGCGGCGCCGCGCCTGCTGGCGGTGGTCGGCGGCACGGTGCGCGGCACCGTCTACGGCATTCTCGGAACCGCCATCGTTCAGGGCATCCTCACCGGCATCGGCCTCGCGATCGCCGGCGTGCCCAGCCCGGTGCTGTTCGGGGGCATCGCCGCCTTCGTCGCCGTTCTGCCGATCGGCGCCCCTCTGGTCTGGGTTCCCGCCGCGATCTGGCTCGCGCTGTCGCATCATCTCGGCCGGGGCATCTTCCTGGCCGTGTTCGGCGTGGTGGCGATCTCCGGCGCGGACCACGTCATCCGCCCGATGTTCATCGCGCGCGGCGCGCAGCTTCCCTATCTGCTGACCGTTCTCGGCGTGCTCGGCGGCATCCTTGCCTTCGGCGGACTCGGCATCTTCCTAGGCCCGGTGCTGCTGGGGCTGGGCTACATGCTCACGGTCGAATTCGCGGCCGGGACCGGCGAGTTCGCGCGTCCCGATCCCGAAGCGCCGCTCGGCGAAATCTGAACGGTGCAACGAAGCCGCGCGTGGAACGCTTGAGATGCCGATGTCACAGACGAGCGCCCTCGCCCCCACCCGACGCCCCGGCGCCCTTCTCCATCACCCGGCCGAACACGCCGGCCCCATCCCGACCACCGTCATCGTGAGCTGGAACCTGCTGCGCACTGTGGGCGCCTCGGTGGAGGACGTGGCGAGGCTGGTCGCCGCGGAGAAACCCGACCTGCTGCTGATGCAGGAAGCCACGATCGCCATCGACGGCCTCGCAGAACGCATCGGCGGCTTCTACGCCCGTTCGCCCCTGCCCGGCCGCATTCACGGGGTCGCGTGCTGGAGCCCGACCCCGTTCCGCTCCGAACCGCGCGTGCATGCGCTGCAGCCAGGCTCGATGTTCCGCCGCGTCTGCCAGGTGATCGAGATGGACGGGTTCAGCGTCGCCAACGTGCATCTGTCGCACGGGCAGATGCTCAACCGGCGCCAGCTGCGGCTGATCTCCACCTTCCTGCCGCCCAACGGCGCGGTGCTCGGCGATTTCAACCTGCTGGGCCCGGCGATGCTGCCGGGCTTCAAGGATGTGGGTCCGCGCGCGCCCACCCATCGCATGGTGGACATGGTGCCGATCCGGCTGGATCGCTGCCTCGCGCGCGGTCTCGACTGCGTGGAATCACGCGTCCTGCCGCACCAGCCCTCCGACCACCACCCGATCCGGGTCCGTCTGCGCCTGCATCAGCGCAGCGCTCACAGATAAGGCAGCATCAGCCGCGCGGCGGAGTCGCGCAGGCGGATCGAGAAGCGCCTGCTGTCGGCATGATGGTGGGTGATGCGGATGTGCTGGTGCTTGCGGATGAAATCGTCGAGCTGCCCCGCGACACCGTCATCGTAGATCTCGACGTTCAGCTCGAAATTCAGGCGCAGGCTTCGCACGTCCAGGTTCGACGAGCCGATCAGCGACCAGTGCCGGTCGATCACCAGCAGCTTGGAATGGTTGAACGGCGGCCGGGCCAGCCAGAGGCGGACGCCGGCATCCCACAGAGGCTGGTTGTTCGGCACGCGCGCCCAGTCCACCGGCTTCTGGTTGCTCTGCTCCGGCATGACCACGTCGATCTCGATGCCGCGCATCGCCGCCATCGCCAGCACGGTCAGCAGGCGCTCGTCGGGCAGGAAATAGGGCGTCATGATCCGGACCGTCCGCGTGGCGGCGTTGATCGCCTGCATCATCGCGAACTCGATCTTCTCCACATCCGTGTCGGGCCCGGAGGTGATGACGCGCATCGGCGCACCGTCCTCGGGACCAGGCTCCTGCTCGGGGAAGAACAACGGATCGTCCAGCTCCGTTCCGGTGCTGAACGACCAGTCCTTGGCGAAGGCCTCGCTCAACTGATGCACCACCGGCCCGATCAGTTCGAAATGGGTATCGGACACGGGATGCTTCGGCCGGAACCGCAGCACGTTCTCCACCGCGATGTTCATGCCGCCGGTGAAGCCGATCCGCCCGTCCACAACGAGAATCTTCTTGTGGGTGCGCAGGTTGATGAACGGCATCCGCCACGGCAGCAGAGAATGCATGAAGCGGGTGGTCGGCACCCCGGCCGCCCGCAGGCGGGTGGCGGCCCGGCATCGCAGGTAGCCGCTGCCGATCCCGTCCACCATCACCCGGACCGCGACGCCGCGGCGGTGCGCCGCGATCAAGGCATCCACGAACAGCGCGCCGATCCTGTCGTCGTGGAACAGGTAGGAACACAGGAGCACGCTCGAGCGCGACAGCCCGATCGCTTCCAGCATCACCGGATAGGCGGCGTCGCCGTCATGGAACACGCGCGTGCGGTTGCCGCCGAGCAGCGGACGCCCGGACAGGCGTTGCACCGCTTCGGATAGCATCCGGTAGGAGCCGGTCATGGCGTGATGGTCGACCGACACGCTGCGCGGGCTGGACCAGGGCCGCTTGCGGCCGAGGCGCCTGGCCAGACGGCGCACCCGGTTCACCCCGAACATGACGTAGAGCAGTCCGCCCGTCAGCGGCACCAGCCAGGACAGGCCGATCCACCCGATCGCCGAACCGACATCCCGCTTGGTGCGCAGCGCATGCAGCGTCACCAGAACGGAGATGGCGATCCTGAACGGGATCAGAACCACGCCGACGAGGTCGTCGAACTCCGACCCGGTCATGCGTTCACGAAAGGGAAAGAATTGGCTGGCATGCTGGCGACCCTTGAAACGCGATGGAGCGGGAGATGCCAGCGCCTTCGTTGTGCCGCCATATCGACCAACGATCCGGTCCGGTCCAGCTTTCCCCGCCCCTTCCCGCGCTCCGGACGGAACGCGGAGCGGTCAACTTCTCACGCGGCATCAGTGCCGAACAGCGTGCGGCCGAGGCGCTCAGAGCCGATGGGTGGGAAATCCTGGCCCAGCGAGCCCGCACGCCGGCGGGAGAGATCGACCTCGTCGCGCGCAGCGGCGGCCTGCTCGCCTTCGTGGAAGTGAAAGCGCGCCCCACCCTGGCCGATGCCGCCCACTGCCTCAGCGAACGGCAGCAAAGACGGCTGGAAGGCGCCGCTGCCCTTCTGCTGGCCGCGCACCCGGACTGGATGCGCGACGGGATCCGCTTCGACATGATGCTGGTGGACCGGGACGGCGCCGTGCGCCGCATCCGCGATGCGTTTCGCCTCGGCGAAGGCAGCCAGCTTTCGTAACGCGCCGATACCGCCCGCAATGCCGAATACTGGCAGACAGAACCCATGGCATTCGATGCGCTCCATGCCGCGACGCGGTTCGGTTTCGGTCCAACGGGCGACGGCGCCCTGCCCGCGGATCCGCGTAGCTGGCTGATCGCCCAGCTCGGACCGGGCGACCCGGCACGGTTTCCCACGACCCTGCCCTCCGTCTCTGACGGGCTGATCCTGCTGGAAGAACAGCACAAGCTGAAGCCGCCCCCGGGCGAGTCCCTGGTTGCGCCCCTCTACCGCGCGGACGCCTCCGCTCAGCTGAATGCGCTGGTCTCCACGACGGCGCCGTTCCGGGAGCGTCTGGTCTGGTTCTGGGCGAACCATTTCACCGTGAGCACGCGCCGTGGCGACATCCGCCCGATCGCCGGCGCCTTCGTGCGCGAGGCGATCCGTCCCTACGTGACCGGCCGGTTCGGCGACATGCTGCTCGCGGTGATGCGTCACCCGGCCATGCTGCTCTATCTGGACAATGCCAGCTCGGTCGGTCCGGACAGTCCGGCCGGCCAGGGCGGCAAGCACGGGCTGAACGAGAACCTCGCGCGCGAATCGCTGGAGCTGCACACGGTCAGCCCGGCCGCCGGCTACAGCCAGGCGGACGTGACCGCCTATGCCTCGATCCTGACCGGCTGGTCGGTGGACCGCAAATCGGCCGATCCCGGCTTCGTGTTTCGCGACCGCGCGCACCAGCCGGGCGACAAGCGCGTGATGGGGCGCGTGTTTCCCGCCGGCGAGGCGGGCGGCATCCTGATGCTGGACATGCTGGCCACGCACCCGGCCACCTATCGCCACCTCGCCACCAAGCTGGCGCTCCATTTCGTGTCCGACACGCCGTCTCCCGACACGATCGCGCATCTGACCGAGGCGCTGGCGACGACGGGCGGCGATCTGCGCGCGGTCTCGCTGGCGCTGATCTCCACGCCCGAGGCCTGGGTGCCGCGAAGCAAGCTGCGCACGCCGTTCGACCTAGTGATCGCCGCGGCGCGTCTGGTGGGCTTCGGCGACGATCCGGACCCGTCCAGGCACGGCCGGCTCGCCGGAATGATGGCGGCGCTGGGCCAGCCGGTCTGGACCGCGCCGCTGCCGAACGGTTGGTCGGACCGTGCCGCGGACTGGTGCGCGCCGGAAGCGATGATCGCGCGGATCGACTGGAGCTATCGCGTCGCGGCCCGCCCGCCGGAGGCGGAGCCGACGCAACTGGCCCGGATCGCGCTCGGCCCCGATCGGGGGCAACGGACGATCGACGCCATGCGCGGCGCCGGAGACCGGCGCGACGCGCTCACCCTGCTGCTGTCCTCCCCCGGTTTCCAGAGGCGCTGAGATGATGCTTTCCCGACGAGCGGCCCTTCTGGGTCTCGGTGCGGCCTGGAGCCTGGGTTCCGCCTCCCTGGCCCTGGCCGATCCGGTGCGGACGCCCGGCGACAGGCGCTTCGTGGTGGTGATGCTGCGCGGCGCGATGGACGGCATGTCCGCCGTGGTGCCCTACGGCGACGCGACGCTGGCGAAGTGGCGCGCGCCGCTGCTTCCGGCCGCGATCGGTCAACCGGACGGGATGCTCGATCTCGGCGGGTTCTTCGGCCTGCATCCGGCGCTTTCCGGCCTGCACACCCTGTATGCCGCGGGCGAGATGCTGCCCGTGCACGCCGTCGCCGGCGGCTATCGCAGCCGCTCGCATTTCGAGGCGCAGGACTACATGGAAAGCGGCGCCGACCATCGGCTGACCAGCGGCTGGCTGAACCGCGTGGTGGGCGCCCTGCCGCGCGACCCGTCACAACCGGAGGGCAACGGGCTTTCGGTCGGGCTCTCGACACCGCTGATCCTGCGCGGCCCAGCGCCGGTCGGCGCCTATGCGCCCGAGGCGAGCCAGGCGCCGTCGCCCGATCTCTACAGCCGCATCGCCGCGCTCAACGCGGACGACAAGCTGACGGGGCCGGCGATCGCGCGCGGTCTGGCGGCCAAGAGTTTCGCCACCGGAACCCTGTCCGGCGATGGCGGAGAGACCAAGGGCAAGGGCGGGAGCGGCGGCTTCCCGGCGCTCGCGGAAGCCGCCGGCCATCTGCTCGCCAGCGCCGACGGACCGCGCATCGCCGCACTGGAGATCGGCGGCTGGGACACTCACGCCGGGCAGAAGCAGAGGCTGAACGGCCCGCTGCGTCAGCTCGACGCCGGGCTGATGGCGCTGCGCACGGGGCTCGGCCCCACCTGGCGCGACACTGCCGTGCTGGTCATGACGGAGTTCGGGCGGACCGTGCGGGTGAACGGCACCGGGGGCACCGATCACGGCACCGCCACAGTGGCGTTCCTGCTCGGCGGTTCGGTATCGGGCGGGCGCGTCGGCGGCGTTTGGCCGGGCCTGGCGCAGACGGCCCTGTTCGAGAATCGCGACCTCGCGCCGACCACGGATATCCGCGCACTCGCCAAGGGCGTGCTGCACGCCCATCTCGGGCTGCGGTCCGATCAACTGGAAACGGTGTTTCCCGGCAGCCGCGGCGTCGGCCCGATGGGAAGATTGATCCGGGCCTGATCAAGGGCCGGAAGGAACAGGCTTCCCTTCTCCTGAAGGGAGGGAAGCCGGAAGACAGTCCTAGCCGCGACGGCGCTTGCCGTGATGGTCGCCGCTCTTGCCGGCGGGAGACACATGCACGAGACGCTTGTAGGCCACGTTACGGACAACGGCATGCGAACTCGCGTGCGCCTGCGCCGTGCGGGAATAATGCGCCGAATGACGGCTGGGCGCGTGATAGACCACGTGACGCACGACCGGAGCCGGCGTGGCGGTGAGCGCGTCCAGGGTCAGCTTGCTGGCCTCGTCGTCGGTCACGACGTGCTGGGCCAGCGCCGGCGTTGCCGCGCCTCCCGCCAGGACGGAGAAAATCAGGCTCCTGGCGGCGAAAGCGCGGAAGGACACGTTCGTGCTCCGTGGTTCAATCGATCACGGAAACTCGATACGCGATTCAGGCCCGCGCGGTAAAGCCTTGATCGTTCAGGCGACGGCCTTGATGCCCTTCTCGGCGAACAGCGTCTCGAGCTCGCCGGACTGGTACATTTCGGTCACGATATCACAGCCGCCGACCATCTCGCCCTTCACATAGAGCTGCGGAATGGTGGGCCAGTTGGAGAACGCCTTGATCCCCTCGCGCAGCTCGGGGTCTTCCAGCACGTTGGCGGTCTGGAACGGCACCTGCATGTGCGACAGGATCTGCACCACCCGCGCGGAGAAACCGCATTGCGGGAACATGGCGTTGCCCTTCATGAAGAGCATCACCGGGTTGGCGTCGATCTCGGCCTGGATACGCTGGAACACGGTCTCGGACATCGGAAACTCCTGCAAACAAAGCCGGGAAGCGGGGCCGGATCAGGGGGCGCTGGTCTGGATCGCCAGCGCGTGCAGTGCGCCGCCCATATGGCCGGACAAGGCGGCATAGACGAGTTGGTGCTGCTGCACGCGCGAGCGGCCGCGGAACGCTTCGCTCACCACCGTGCAGGCGTAATGGTCGCCGTCGCCAGCGAGATCCTCGATCGTCACCTCGGCATCCGGCAGGGAGGCGCGGATCAGCCGTTCGATCTCGCTTGCGGCCATCGGCATCGTGAAAGCACTCCGGAAGGGATCAGCGATCCATCAGCGCGGGGAAGAACGCGTGATGCGCAGTCCGCAGCCTCGCCAGCGATATTGTGGCGCCACTGGGCAAAGTCAAACCGTCGCCGCCCGTTTCGCCGAGCAGGCGCGCCTCGATCCCCGCGCGACGCGCACGCTCGATGACGCCGTCCGGGTCGGGCACGCACAGCAGGTACCGGCCCTGGTCCTCGCCGAACCAGTACGCGTGCGGGCTGATGCCCGATTGCGGCACGTCGAGACGGATGCCCACGCCGCCGGCCATCGCCATTTCGGCGATGCCCACCAGCAGGCCGCCATCGGACAGGTCGTGGCAGGCCGACACGCTGCCGCCCAGGATCTCCGCCCGCACGAAGTCGCCGTTGCGACGCTCGGCGGCCAGATCGAGCGGCGGCGGCGCACCCTCCTCGCGACCATGGATCTCGCGCAGCCAGAGCGACTGGCCGAGCGCACCCTCCGTCTTGCCCAGCAGAACCAGGAACTGGTCCGGCCGCAGCCCGATGCCGATCGCCTGCGCCGCATTCTCCAGCACGCCGAGACCGCCGATCGCAGGCGTGGGCAGGATCGAGACGGTGGAGCCATCCGGGGCGCGCGTCTCGTTGTAGAGCGACACGTTGCCGCTCACCACGGGGAAGTCGAGCGCGCGACAGGCCTCACCCATGCCGGTGATGGCGTCGGCGAACTGGCCCATCACGTCCGGCTTTTCCGGGTTGCCGAAATTGAGGTTGTCGGTGATCGCCAAGGGACGCGCACCCACCGCCGTCAGGTTGCGCCAGGCTTCCACCACCGCCTGCGCCCCGCCCAGCCGCGCGTCGGCAGCGACGTAGCGCGGCGTGCAATCCGTGGTCAGCGCCAGACCGAGCTCGGTGTTCTCCACCTTCACCACGGCGGCGTCGGCCGCACCCGGGCGGCGCACCGTGAGCCCGCCCACCGTGCTGTCGTACTGGTTCCAGACCCAGGCGCGGGACGCGACGTCCGGGCAGCCGATCAGCGTCACCAGCGCCTGCTCGATCCCCACCGGGTCATGCACGGGGCCGAGCGGCGCCAGCGCCGGCCTGGGCGCGGTCGGACGGCGATAGAGCGGCGCCTCGTCGGCCAGAGGCGCCAGCGGAATATCCGCCTCGACCCGGCCCTGGTGGCGCACCACGATCCGGCCGGTATCGGTCAGATGGCCGATCACCGCGAAATCGAGCTCCCATTTGTCGAAGATCGCCCGCGCCTGCTCGGTCCGGTCCGGCCGGATCACGATCAGCATGCGCTCCTGCGACTCCGACAGCATCATCTCGTAGGCGGTCATGCCGCGCTCGCGCTGCGGCACGCTGTCCAGATCGAGATCGATGCCGACGCCGCCCTTGCCCGCCATCTCGACGGAGGACGAGGTGAGGCCGGCGGCGCCCATGTCCTGGATCGCGACGATCGCGTCGGTCGCCATCAGCTCCAGGCAGGCCTCGATCAGCAGCTTCTCGACGAACGGATCGCCGACCTGCACCGTCGGGCGCTTGGCCTGCGCATCCTCGTCGAACTCGGCCGAGGCCATGGTCGCGCCATGGATGCCGTCGCGTCCGGTCTTGGAACCGACATACACCACCGGATTGCCGACGCCCGCGGCAGCGCTGAGGAAGATGCGATCCTGCCGCGCCACGCCCACGGTCATGGCGTTGACCAGCGGGTTGCCGTCATAGGACGAGTGGAAATTGATCTCGCCGCCCACGGTCGGCACGCCGACGCAGTTGCCGTAGCCGCCCACGCCGCGCACCACGCCGTCGACGATCCGCCGGGTGTTGGGGTTCTCCGGGCTGCCGAAGCGAAGCGCGTTCAGGTTGGCGACCGGGCGCGCACCCATGGTGAACACGTCGCGCAGAATGCCGCCGACGCCGGTGGCCGCACCCTGGTAGGGCTCGATGAAGCTCGGATGGTTGTGCGATTCCATCTTGAAGATGGCCGCCAGACCCTGGCCGATATCCACAACGCCCGCATTCTCGCCCGGACCGTGGATCACCCACGGCGCCGTGGTCGGCAGGGTCTTCAGCCAGACGCGGCTCGACTTGTAGGAGCAGTGCTCCGACCACATCACGGAGAAGATGCCGAGTTCGGTGAAGCTCGGCGTGCGGCCCATGATGGTCAGCAGCGTGCCGTACTCGTCGGCGGTCAGACCGAACTCGCGCGCCAGCGCCTGGTCGACGGTGCGGTGTTGCGTGCTCACTGTGCCGCTCCCTGGACGAAGCTCTCCACCAGCCCGTCGAACAGGGGCTTGCCGTCGGTGCCGCCCATCAGCGGGTCCACCAGATCCTCCGGATGCGGCATCAGGCCGCACACGCGGAGATTGGCGCTGAACACGCCGGCGATCGCGCGCGCGCTGCCATTATGGTTCTCGCCCTCGTAGCGGAACGCCACCTGGCCTTCGCCCTCGATCCGGTCGAGCGTGTCGGCGTCGGCGGCGTAGTTGCCGTCGCCATGCGCCATGGGCGCACGGAACACGTCGCCGGCCTGCCAGTTGCGGGTAAACACCGTGTCGTTGCGCTCCACGCGCAGGCGGCAATCCTGCGACAGGAAGCGCATCCCGGCATTGCGCAGCAACGCGCCCGGCAGAAGCTGCGCTTCGGTCAGGATCTGGAAGCCGTTGCACACACCCAGCACGTATCCGCCCCGTGCGGCGAAGTCGCGCACCGGGCCCATGATCGGCGCATGCGCGGCCATGGCGCCGGAGCGCAGGTAATCACCGTGGCTGAAGCCGCCGGGAAGCACCACCAGGTCCAGTTCCGGCAACGTATCCTGGCGATGCCAGAGCATCACCGGCTCGCGTCCGGACGCGTTGCGCAGCGCGATCGCCATATCGCGCTCCCGGTTGGTGCCCGGGAAGACGACGATGCCTGCTCTCACGGCTTGGACGGCCCGCCGCAAGGGAACGCCGCCTTGAACGCGTCGTAGGTCACCGGACCCACGTCGCTGCTCAGACGATCCGGGTGCTTGCTCAGATAGCCGAGCAGCACGCCACGCATCTGCTGCGCGGTGGTGGGGCCGGGGATGCAGACGTCACGGGCCACGTTGGGGCCGGCGGCCGTCTCCACCAGGGTGATGGCGTCGCTGACGCCGCTCACATAGGCGTCGCACACCTTCACCGTCTGCGGCGACTGGCAGAAGCGCTGCAGGGCGCCGGCCTGGAGGTGCGACAGGCGGCCGCCCTGGGCTTGCGCGAAGGCCCCGCCGCTCAGACCACCGCTCACGCCGGCGGTCGCGAGGGCGGCGAGGATCAAACCATACTTCTTCATGCCAGAACCTCCGTTTCGAAGCTCTCGATCACGAGATTGGCCAGCAACTGACGGCCCATCTCGTCCGCCTGCGCCCGGGCCCGGGCGGCATCCGTCTCGTCCAGCTCCAGCTCGATCACGCGGCCGGCGCGGACCTCGCCCACGTTGGCGAAGCCGAGCGTATGCAGCGCATGGCCGATCGCCTTGCCCGGCGGGTCCAGCACGCCATCCTTGAGCATGACCGTCACCCGAACCTTCATTGCATGACCTCCGGGCCCTTCATGTCGCTATTGCCCGCTTCGGGCAGGATGCCGAGGCGGCGCGCCACCTCCTGGTAGGCTTCCTCGACCCGTCCCATGTCGCGCCGGAACCGGTCCTTGTCCATCTTCTCGGAGGTCTTGGCGTCCCACAGACGACAATTATCGGGGCTGATCTCGTCGGCAAGAACGAGGCGCATATCCTCGTTCTCCCACAGCCGGCCGAACTCCAGCTTGAAGTCCACCAGCGTGATGCCCACGCCCAGGAACAGGCCGGTCAGGAAATCGTTGATGCGCAGCGCGAGCGCGACGATGTCGTCCATGTCCGCGGTGGAGGCCCAGCCGAACGCGGTGATGTGCTCTTCCGCCACCATCGGATCGTTCAGGCTGTCGTTCTTGTAGTAGTATTCGAGGATCGAGCGCGGCAGGCGCGTGCCCTCCGGAATGCCCAGCCGCTTGCTCAGCGAGCCGGCCGCGACATTGCGCACCACGACCTCGAGCGGAATGATCTCCACCTCGCGAATGAGCTGCTCGCGCATGTTCAGGCGACGCACGAAATGCGTCGGCACGCCAATCTCGTGCAGGCGCAGCATCAGATGCTCGCTGATGCGGTTGTTCAGCACGCCCTTGCCGGTGATGATGCCCTTCTTGGCGCCGTTGCCGGCCGTGGCATCGTCCTTGAAATACTGAACGAGCGTCCCGGGCTCGGGTCCCTCGAACAGGATCTTCGCTTTACCTTCGTAGAGCTGGCGGCGGCGGGCCATGGCGGTCCTTCTTTGCGCTTTGCGAACGCCGATCTGGTGGCGCGGGCGCGGTATAGCAGCCGGGAACCCGGCCGGATACAGGCTGGACCGGTTCGGCCGGCAGACGATCAGGCGGCGTCGATACCCGCTTGCGCCACGAGCGCGTCGATCGCCACCGGTTCGAACGGCGTCTTGTCCGGCGCTCCGGCGGCGAAGAACCAGCTCGGCGCGTCGTCCGGGCCGGCGGGCAGCCCGACCAGCGAGGCATTGGTGGTGCCGAAGCCCGAGCGCGGCGGGATGTTCATCTCGCTACCGGCCGGCAAGGAGCGGTCGCTCAGCAGCATGCTCCAGGAGGTCCAGTCCGGCGGCACCGGGGTGGGCGCCGACTGGAAGCGCGGCAGATGGCGGGCGATGCGCGGGATGGTCATGTCGTCCGGCGCACCGGTGGCGATCATGTGCAGACCGGGCTCCAGCTCGGTGATCTCGGCATGGCCATAGCCCAGCCCGCACAGGAAGAAAGCGCGATCGCGGTCGGCGACGATCATGTTGTAGGAGCGGTAGCGGCCGGCATCGAGCGCGGATACGGCCTGCGCCCCCGCCTCCGCCGTGGCCGCATCGGTGGCGACGAACGGCAGCATGCCCCGCGACAGCTTGCCGGGCGCGGGCCCGAGGCTGCCGACCCGGTTCAGAACCGCCGCGACCACGCCGGTCTCGCCGACCGCGAGCCAGGTGCCGCCGCCGGGGACATCGCGCGGACCGATCGTGCCGGGACGGTCCGGCCAGTGCCGGGCGGGCCGCTCCCAGGGGCGGTCCAGCCGCTCGTCACGATTGGCAGCGATCAGGAGAGGCCAGGCCTCCCCCGGGGTAATGGAGACAACGACGGTGCACACGTTTCAGGAAATCCGTATCTCGCCCCGTCCATGGGCCGGCTGCAATAATGCCGCAATGCGGCAAAGGCGGCTTAGCGTCAATGCCGCCGTGTTCTGGCTCCACCATTGAGGTGGGATTGGTGGAACCGGCGTTCCATCCGCTCAGGGCGCGGCCGGGCCCGGCTCGCCGAAGACACGGCGATAGGAGCTGTCGAGCGCGGCCAGATGGCGCATGGAGTCCATCGCCCGATCCAGCGACTCGGCCGACACCTTGTCGGCAACTTCAGGATCGGCGTTCAGGTTGTCGCGGAAGGAGCGGCCATCCGCCTCGGCCAGCCTGGTCCAGGTCGCCATCGCGTTGCGCTGAACGATCCGGTACGCATCCTCGCGCGAGATGCCGGACCGTGCCAGCTCCAGCAGCACCTCGCCGGAATGCACCACGCCGCCCAGGCTTTCGAGATTGGCCAGCATCCGCTCGGGATAGATCACCAGCTTCTCCATCATGCCGGCGAGGCGGGCGAGAGCGAAATCGAGCCCGATGGTGGCATCCGGGCCGATATTCCGTTCGACCGAGGAATGGCTGATGTCGCGCTCGTGCCACAGCGCCACGTTCTCCAGCGCCGGCACCGCGTGCGATCGCACCAGTCGCGCGAGCCCGGTCAGGTTTTCCGACAGCACCGGGTTGCGCTTGTGCGGCATTGCCGACGAGCCCTTCTGGCCCGGATGGAAGAACTCCTCCGCTTCCCGCACCTCGGAGCGCTGCAGGTGCCGCACCTCCACCGCCAGACGCTCCACGCCAGACGCGATGACCGCCAGCGTGCAGAAGAAGGCCGCGTGACGGTCGCGCGGGATCACCTGGGTGGACACCGGCTCGGGCTGGAGGCCGAGGCGTTCGGCGACGAACCCCTCCACGCGCGGATCCACATGCGCGAAGGTGCCGACAGCGCCGGAAATGGCGCAGGTCGCGATCTCGGCGCGTGCCTGGATCAGACGGGCGCGATTGCGGTCGAACTCGGCGTAATGTCCGGCGAGCTTGAGCCCGAAGGATGTCGGCTCGGCATGGATGGCGTGCGAGCGGCCGATGGTCAGCGTGTATTTATGCTCGAAGGCGCGACGCTTCAGCGCGGCCAGAACCTCGTCCAGATCGGCCAGCAGCAGATCGGCGGCCTGGGTGAGCTGCACCGCGAAGCAGGTATCCAGCACGTCGGACGAGGTCATGCCCAGATGCACGAAGCGGCTGTCCGGGCCGATCTTCTCGGCGAGCCAGGTCAGGAAGGCGATCACGTCGTGCCGGGTCTCCGCCTCGATCGCGTCGATCCGGGCCAGATCAGCGTCGGAGAAGGCGGCCATGGCGGCATCGCCGTTGCGCCGGATGGCGGCGGCGGACTCGGCCGGAACATCGCCGAATTGGGCCATGGCCTCGGTCGCCAGCGCCTCGATCTCGAACCAGATCCGGTAGCGATTGGCCGGGGCCCAGATCGCTTCCATGGCCGGTCGTGTATAGCGTGGAACCATCGGGACCCTCTTCTCGCGCGTGACGTTGCGCTTTTGAGCACAAAAGCCGCCGCCTTGCAGGGGGCGCATTCGGGGAGCCACCATGTTCAGCCTGCATCACCTGCTGCCGCAACTGCTCGACCTGCTTCAGGTGCTGCTGATCGACATCACGCTGGCCGGCGACAATGCGGTCGTGGTGGGGCTGGCGGTGCAGGGCCTGCCGGTGCGCGAGAAGCGCCTGGCGATCCTGTTCGGCATCATCGCCGCGACCGTGATCCGGATCGCGCTGGCGACCGTGGCGCTCCAGCTCCTGGAGATCATCGGCCTGATGCTGGCCGGCGGGCTGCTGCTGCTCTGGGTGTGCTGGCGCATGCTGCGCGAACTGCGCCATCGCGACCGGGTGGCGGCCGGCGGCGCGGCTCCGGTGGATCATTCCGGCCCCTCCATGCTCCGGCGCGCCATCATGCGCATCGTGCTGGCCGACCTGTCCATGAGCCTGGACAACGTCCTGGCCGTGGCGGGCGCGGCGCAGCAGCATCTCTGGGTGCTGATCACGGGGCTTGCCGTGTCCGTGGTGCTGATGGGCGCCGCGGCGTCGCTGGTGGCGCGCCTGCTGGAACGCTATCGCTGGATCGCCTGGGTCGGGCTGCTGATCGTCACCGTGGTGGCGGCGGAGCTGATCGTGAAGGGTGGGCGGGAGGTGTATCATCACCTCCCGGTCCATGCGTCGGCGATGGCGGGATGAGGGCTATTCGGCGTCGTCGTTGAAGCTGCGAATATCGGTCCGGCACTGCGCCACCGGCTTTGGCTGCAGGCTGGCGAGGTCGGACATCCAGCATGTGTCGAACACCGAGCAATAGCACGCGCGATAGCTGATCCGGTTCGCCGCCGCCCTGAAGCGCGCGCCGACCGGGGGTGTCGCGTCTGCGCCGTCATCCGCATGCGGGGGCGGCAGATTAATCAGGACGCTGCTCTGCCCGGGCCGCATCACCTCATGATCGAGCGTGTAGATCGCCAGCCCGTCCGGCATCTGACGATGCCGCTCCGCTTTGTCGCTCGAGACGCCGCAACAGGCATGCAACAGCGCGGCGATGTCTGTGACCGGCTTGCCATCCAGCAGCACTTCCAGGCTCTGCAGCTTGGCCGGTCCGATCCCGGCATTGACGACCCGAATGGTCGTCTCTCGTTTGTCCGAATAGGACCCTTCGACTTGCAGGAAGGGCCAGGAATTGGCTTCCACCAGCTGGGCGTTGGCCTCGACCAGAGCCCGTTCGGTTTCGCCATGCTCGATCGCCACGTAGAGCGACACGGCGGAGATGAACACCGCCGTGAGTGCCAGGATCAGATCGAGCCGGCGATGGCCGACATGGCGCGGATGGGCATGGACGTCGTCCACACCCGTCTGCGTCGGCAATTCGAGCACCTCAGGGAACGCCGACGGCGGCACCGCCCGGATGACGCAGATCGAGGCCGCCCCAGTCGCCGGCCTCGTGCTTCGCAAGCGACGGGCCGCCCACCAGCACGCCCTCGGCGGAGCCCCAGTTCTCGTGCGGCTGGATCTTGTAGCCCATCGCCGTCAGCTGCTTGACGACTTCCGGCGTCAGCGCGCCAGCCTCTTCCTGCACAGGATCCGGCATCCATTGCTCGTGGATGCGCGGCTGGTTCACGGCCTGGGCGATGTCCATGCCGCCATCCACCACCGCCAGGATCGCCTCCAGCGTAATGGTCGGGATGCGCGAGCCGCCGGGACTGCCGATCACCATCACCACATGGCCGTTGCGCGACAGGATGGTGGGCGACATCGACGACAGCGGCGTCTTGCCCGGCGCCACCGCGTTCGCCTCGGAGCCGACGATCCCATACATATTGGGCGCGCCCGGCTTGGTGGCGAAATCGTCCATCTCGTCGTTCATCATGATGCCGGTGCCCGCGGCGGTGACCTTGGCGCCGAACCAGCCGTTCAGCGTGTAGGTCATGGACACGGCGCGTCCGTCCTTGTCCACGATGGAGAAATGCGTGGTCTCCGTCTTCTCGTGCGGGATCGGGTCCAGCGGCTGCAGCATCGAGGACGGCTCGGCATGGTCGGTCGGCAGATGCGCGCGGGCCTCGTCGTCATAGGCGCGACTGATCAGCTTCGCGACCGGGTCGTGCACGAACGCCGGATCGCCCAGATCCTGCCGGTCCGCATAGGCGCGGCGCATCGCTTCCACCTGGCGCTGCACGCCGGCGGTGCTCCGCAGCCCGAGCGTCTGCAGGTGCTCGCCGTCGAGGATGCCCAGCATCTCGCAGATCGCGACGCCGCCGCCGCTGGGCGGGGGCGCCGTGTCGATGGTGAAGCCATGATAGGTGCAGGAGACCGGCTTCATGATCCGGGTGTGGTAGGCGGCGAAATCGGCCGGGGCGATGATGCCGCCGCCCGCCTTGCTGGCGGCGGCGATCGCGGCGCCGATCGGCCCCTTGTAGAATGCATCGGCGCCGTGCTCGGCGATCAGCTCCAGGCTGTGCGCGAGGTCGGTCTGCTTGAACCGGTCGCCGACCTGGAAGGGCGAGCCGTCCGGTCGCAGGAAGATGCGCGCGGAAGCCGGATCCTTGCGGAAGCCATCGGTGGCGGTGTGCAGGAGCATCACGTCGCCCGGCCCGAGAATATAGCCGTCGCGCGCCAGGGCGATCGCCGGGGCCATCACCTGGGCGCGCTTCATGGTGCCCCAGCGTCTCAGCGCCTCGTCCATGCCGGCCACGGTGCCGGGCACGGCGACGGCCTTCCAGCCGGTTTCGGACAGGCCGGGCACGACGTTTCCGGCGGCATCGAGATACATGGTGCGTGTGGCGGCGAGCGGGGCGTGCTCGCGGAAATCGAGGAAATATGCCTTGCCGTCCGGCTCCTTGAGGGTCAGGAAGCCGCCGCCGCCGATATTGCCGGCGGCCGGATACACCACGGCCAGCGCATAGGCGACGGCGACGGCCGCATCCACCGCATTGCCGCCCTTGGCCAGAATATCCGCGCCGATCTGGGACGCCATCTTCTGGGCCGTGACGACCATGCCGTGCCTGCCGAACGCCGGCACTGCGTCGGTCCGGGCCTGACCGGACGGGCCGAATGCCAGCGGATCCGGCGCGCCCTCCCAGGCACCGGGCCTGGCGGTCGCGGGGGCCGAGCCCGGCTGGCTGGTGCCGCTTGCACCGCCGGCAGCCGCGCCCGCGGAGGCGTGCGGCGGCTGCATCATCGATTGGCTCTGGGCGTTCGCCAACGCGGGCGCCACGGAGAAGGACGCCGCGAGGGCGATCTGGAGCAGTCTGCGAGGAGCGTTCATGCCCTCAGGCTGCGTGAGCGTAGGGCGGCTTGTCCAGCCCGGCGGGCGAGAGGGTGAAGATTTCGCAGCCATCGTCGGTCACGCCGATCATGTGCTCGAACTGCGCCGACAGGGAGCGGTCGCGCGTCACGGCGGTCCAGCCGTCATCGAGGATCTTCACGTCGGGCCGTCCGGCATTCACCATCGGCTCCACGGTGAAGAACATGCCGGGCCGCAGCATCACCCCCTCCCCGCGCCGTCCGTAGTGCAGGACATTGGGTGCGGCATGGAAATGCCGGCCGATTCCGTGGCCGCAGAAATCGCGCACCACGGAGAATCGCTGCGATTCGACGTAGCTCTGGATGGCGAAGCCGACATCGCCCAGCGTGTTGCCGGGCTTGACCGCCGCCAGGCCGCGCATCAGCGACTCATAGGTGACGTCGATCAGCACCTGGGACTTCCGGGACACCGTGCCCGCGGTGAACATGCGGCTGGTGTCGCCGAACCATCCGTTCAGAATGGAGGTGACGTCGATGTTGAGAATATCGCCATCCTGCAGCCGGCGCTCGCCCGGAATGCCGTGGCAGACCACGTGGTTGATGGAGATGCAGCTCGATTTCGGATAGCCGCGATAGTTCAGCGTCGCGGGCGTGGCGCCGTGATCGAGCGTGAACTCATGGATCAGCCGGTCCAGTTCTCCGGTGGTGACGCCGGGCCGCACATGCGGCGCGATCATGTCCAGCGTCTCGGCGGCCAGGCGGCCGGCCGCGCGCATGCCGGCGAAATCCGCCTCGGTATGGATGATGATCCTGTTGCCGTCCGACTCGCCGTCCATCGCCGCCCACCTTTCTCCCCGGCAGTGGCGCTTCGGACCGCTCACCGTCCCGAACCGTCGTCACGACCGCCTTGTCCCGGAAACCTCCGGGCTTGCCCACCGGCCGCGCCGGATCAGACCGGGTAAAATGGTCGGCCGAGACGGCGGACGCAAGCGGCGCCCGTCGGAAAGCTCGGGAACGAGACGCGGTCAGCCCTTGAGGCGGCCCTTGCCATGGGACTTCGCATGACGATGCGACGGCGCGGCGGCGACAGCGCCGGCCAGATGCACCTTCGCACCGGTCAAGTGGACGCGCGGTGCATGCCCCCCGCTTCGGGCCGTTCCGGTCGCCTTGCCGCGCGCGGCGGCGAGATGCATCGCAACGCGGCCGCGCAGGCGACGTAGCCTTCCAACCGGAGCGGCCTGCGCCGGAGCGGCGGCCTCCTGGCTGGTATCGGAGGCCAGCAGCAGCGCCGCGCCACGGCGGCCGCGGGCCATGGTGCGCGGCATCACCGGCACGCCTTCCTCCTGGAACGCCTGGTCCAGCAACGCCACCATCACGTTGGAGCGCTGGGCGCTGGTGCGGGCGCCCAGCACGACGCCGATCAGGCGCACATTGCCGCGCACCGCCGAGGTGACCAGGTTGAGCCCCGCATCCACGGTGTAGCCGGTCTTGAGGCCGTCAGCGCCGGGGTAGATCCGCAGCATCGGGTCGTGGTTCGGCACTTCCCGGCCGTGGAACATGAAAGCCGGCACGGCGAAGTAATGGTACTGCTCCGGGAAGTCCTGGATCAGGTGACGCGCCAGCACGGCGAAATCACGCGCGGTGGACACCTGCTCCGGATCCGGCAGGCCGGATGCGTTGCGGAAGGTGGTGCTGCTCATGCCGAGCAGACGCGCCTTCTGCGTCATCATCTGCGCGAAACGCTGCTCGTCGCCCTGCGCCAGCATCTCGCCCAGCGCGCAGGCGGCGTCGTTGGCGGATTTGGTGACCAAGCCGAGCACGGCCTGTTCCACGGTGAGATAGGAACCCGGCACCAGATCGAGCTTGGACGGCTCCATGGACGCGGCATGCTCGGACACCGGAACGGCCTGATCCAGCGAGATGCGGTTCTGGCGCAGGGCATCGAAGGTCAGATACAGCGTCATCAGCTTGGTGAGGCTGGCCGGGAAGCGCTGCAGATCGGGATTGCTTTGCTCGAGCACCTGTCCGGTCTTCGCGTCCATCACCAGAGTGGACAGCGTGCCGCGATACTGAGCGTGCGCCGCGGCCGGCAGGCCGATCAGCAGCGCCGTGCCGCCCATCAGGCCGAGAGCATGCCGCTGGAAACGGGCGCGCACAGAAGCGGACACGAGATGGCCCACGGCAGACTTCAGAGGCGGCATCTCAATCTCCAGCGTAGCGGCGCCCACATTATGGCCGTCTCAACCTTTCGTCCAGATTAAAGACAGGTCGGACAGTCGGTTGGAAGGGCTTGTTGGCACGAAAAACAAGTTCCGGCCGCCAACCCCGTGGCGCTTCGAGCAGAAGCCGGGCGCCCTTTGACTGGAGAACCGCCGCGACAGGGGCTTTCAAGCGCCGCCTGACAACCAATATGATGCCGCTATGCGCCCCGAAACCACTCCCGTCTTCGTCGAACCCGTGCGGAACCCGCTCCGACGTGCGAGTGCGCGCAGCATCCCTCTTCCAGCCTCCGGAATGCGGGCCCTCAGGATACGGGCGATGAGCGACACCAACAAACCGAACAACCCCGACTCGCCCGATCTCGGCGTGGTGGTGAAGGCACGTCCGAAAACGCGCAAGCCCGCCATGTACAAGGTGCTGATGCTCAACGACGATTACACGCCGATGGAATTCGTCGTTCACGTGCTCGAACGCTTTTTCCAGAAATCCCGTGACGAAGCCACGCGCATCATGCTGCACGTACATAAGCGCGGCGTCGGCGTGTGCGGCGTATTCACCTATGAAGTCGCGGAAACGAAGGTCACCCAGGTGATGGACCTGGCGCGTCAGAATCAGCACCCGCTTCAATGCACAATCGAGAAGGACTGATTTGCGCGTCTCTAGCCTCGGACACCCTTTCCGGGGCGAAACAGCATCCTATTTGTATCGCATTGGGATGGTCAGCCTTCCGAAAATGACCGGATCGCCCTTCCCGTGAACTGATTTTTTACCGAAAGTCGGACACGATATCCGTCGAGATCGCTGCCGCCGCTCATAAAATGGCGATGGCTTTCCACCGAAGGGATAGGCCATCATCAGTCCGGCCAAGCGGCGAAGGAGCGTCCCATGCTGTCACGCAACCTCGAACAGACGCTGCACCGCGCCTTGTCCCTGGCGGGCGACCGCCGTCATGAATACGCCACCCTCGAGCATCTGCTGCTGGGGCTTGTCGACGATGGCGACGCCGCCACCGTTTTGCGCGCCTGCGGCGTCGATCTCGACAAGCTCCGCGCCGATCTGACCGAGTTCCTCGACAAGGACCTGGCCGGACTGGCGTCCGACCGCACCGCAGAGCCCAAGCCCACGGCCGCGTTCCAGCGCGTCGTGCAGCGCGCCGCGATCCACGTGCAGTCTTCCGGCCGTGACGAGGTCACCGGCGCCAATACGCTAGTGGCCTTGTTCTCCGAACGCGAGAGCCACGCGGTCTATTTCCTGCAGCTCCAGGACATGACCCGCCTGGATGCGGTGAACTTCATCAGCCACGGCATCGCCAAGGCCCCCGGCCGCACCGCGCAGCGTCCGCCGCAGGGTGCGCAGAACAACGGCGAGCAGCCGGAAGGCGAACGCGAGGAGCGCGGCCGCGGCAACGCGCCCAAGCAGCAGGACGGCCTGGCCGCCTATTGCGTGAACCTCAACAAGAAGGCCGAAAGCGGCAAGATCGATCCGCTGATCGGGCGCGACACCGAGATCGAGCGCACCATCCAGATCCTGTGCCGCCGGACCAAGAACAACCCGCTCTATGTGGGTGACCCTGGCGTCGGCAAGACCGCGATCGCCGAAGGCCTGGCCAAGCGCATCGTCGAGAAGGACGTGCCCGAGGTTCTGCTGAACTCGACCATCTACGCGCTGGACATGGGCGCGCTTCTGGCCGGCACGCGCTATCGCGGCGACTTCGAGGAGCGTCTGAAGGCGGTCGTCACCGAGCTGGAAGCCAATCCGGGCGGTATCCTGTTCATCGACGAGATCCATACCGTCATTGGCGCCGGCGCCACCTCGGGCGGAGCGATGGACGCCTCCAACCTGCTCAAGCCGGCTTTGGCCCAGGGCACGCTGCGCTGCATCGGCTCGACCACCTACAAGGAATTCCGCCAGCATTTCGAGAAGGACCGCGCCCTGGTGCGCCGGTTCCAGAAGATCGACGTCAACGAGCCGTCGGTCGAGGATGCGGTGAAGATCCTGCGTGGGCTGAAGACCAACTACGAGGCGCATCACAAGGTCAGCTACACCGACGAGGCGATCCGCGCCGCCGTCGAGCTCGCGGCGAAATACATCCATGACCGCAAGCTGCCGGACAAGGCGATCGACGTGATCGACGAGGTGGGCGCGTCGCGTATGCTCCTGCCGGAAGACAAGCGCCGCAAGACGGTCACCTTGCGCGACGTGGAAGAGATCGTCGCCAAGATCGCCCGCATTCCGCCCAAGAGCGTGAGCGCCGACGACAAGGAAACGCTGCGCTCGCTGGAGCGCGACCTGAAGTCGATGGTGTTCGGCCAGGACAAGGCGATCGAGGCACTGTCTGCGGCGATCAAGCTGAGCCGCGCCGGGCTGCGCGATGCGGAGAAGCCGATCGGCAACTACCTGTTCTCCGGCCCCACCGGCGTCGGCAAGACGGAGGTGGCCAAGCAGCTCGCCTCCACGCTAGGGATCGAACTGATCCGCTTCGACATGTCGGAATACATGGAGCGGCATTCGATCTCGCGGCTGATCGGCGCGCCGCCGGGCTATGTCGGCTTCGATCAGGGCGGCCTGCTGACCGACGGGATCGACCAGCATCCGCATGCCGTGCTGCTGCTCGACGAGATCGAGAAGGCGCACCAGGATCTCTACAACATCCTCCTGCAGGTGATGGATCACGGCAAGCTCACCGACCACAACGGCAAGACGGTCGATTTCCGCAACGTGATCCTGATCATGACCACCAATGCGGGTGCGGCCGACCTGACGCGAGAGGCGATCGGCTTCGGCCGCGACAATCGCGCCGGCGAGGACGAGGAAGCGATCAAGCGCATCTTCACGCCGGAGTTCCGCAACCGCCTGGATGCCATCATCCCGTTCGCCGGCCTCACGCCGGAGATCGTCGGCCGCGTGGTGGAGAAGTTCGTGCTCCAGCTCGAAGCCCAGCTCGCCGACCGCAACGTCACCATCGAGGTCTCCTCGGCGGCGAAGGAATGGCTGGCGGAGCGCGGCTACGACCGGCTCTATGGCGCGCGTCCGCTCGGCCGCGTGATCCAGGAGCACATCAAGAAGCCGCTCGCCGAGGAGCTGCTGTTCGGCAAGCTCGTCCATGGCGGCGCGGTGAAGGTGTCGCTCAAGGACGGCAAGCTCGCCTTCGAGTTCCACGCCAACGACGCCCCTGCCCCGCAGGACGAGGATGGCGACGATACACGGGAATCGGAGACGCTGACCGAGATCTGACACAAGTGTCGCCGCATCGGGCGCGGCGAAACTGACCTCCAGCGCGGGGCCGGATCGTCCGGTCCCGCGTTTCTGTTTCAGGCTTCCGCTTCGAGCTGCCTGCGCGCCGCGTCGAGGCCCGCCTCGTCCAGCACGGGCTTGGGCGCCTCGAGACCGAACTGCTCCAGCGCGTCGATCAGCGCCTCGACCACCACCAGGCGCGCGAACCATTTCCGGTTGCCAGGCACGACGTACCACGGAGCGCGCGCCGTGGCGGTGCCCCGGATGGCAGCCTGGTAGGCGTCCTGGTAGTCGTTCCAGAAGCCGCGCTCCTTCAGGTCGGCCTCCGAGAACTTCCAGTTCTTGTCGCGCTCCTCCAGCCGCGCCAGGAAGCGCTGGCGCTGCTCCTCCTTCGAGATATGCAGGAAGAACTTGACGGTGCGGATGCCCTGCCGATCGAGATAGCGCTCGAAATGGCGGATATCCTTGAAGCGGTCGTGCCAGAAACCATGACCGCGCCGCTCGTCCGGCAGCGATTGCCCGTCCAGCAGCTCCGGGTGCACGCGGGTCACCAGAACCTCCTCGTAATGCGAGCGGTTGTGGATGCCGATATGGCCGCGCGGCGGCGCCGCCTGATGCACGCGCCACAGGAAATCGCGGCTTCGTTCCGCCACGCTCGGCTGCTTGAACGCGGTGACGGTGACGCCCTGCGGGTTCACGCCCGACATCACGTGCTTGATGGTGCCGTCCTTGCCGCCGGCATCCATCGCCTGGAACACCGCCAGCAGCCCGTGACGGCCGTCCGCATAGAGCTGGGCCTGCAGTTCCGCGAGGCGCGCTGTGCCCTCTTCCAGCAGGGCCTTGCCTTCGTCCTTGTCCAGATCGCCGCCGGGCGCGGCGTCGGGATCGTGATCCGCCAGGCTGAATTCCGCGCCGTCGGTGACGCGGAAGCGCTTCAGCAGCGCCTTTCGCTCCTTGTGCTTCATTCGGCGGCCTCGCGGCGCTTCACGGTCAGCGCGGCAGGCCCCTGGGTCGCAGGCATCAGCTCGATCCGGTTGATGTTCACGCGCGCCGGTAGGCTGATCGCCCAGCTCACGGCTTCCGCCACGTCTTCCGGCAGCAGCGGATCGGCGTTGCGATATACCGCCTCTGCCTTGGCGTCGTCGCCGAAGCGGACGTTGCTGAACTCGCTGCCGCCGACCAGACCGGGCTCGATATTGGTGACACGAACCCCGGTTCCGACCAGGTCGGCCTTCAGATTGCGCGTGAACTGCGCAACGAACGCCTTGGTCGCGCCATACACATGGCCGCCCGGATAGGGATATGTGCCGGCGATGCTGCCGATGGTCACGACATGGCCGCGGTCGCGCTCCACCATCCCCGGCAGCAGAGCACGGGTGAGCGCCACCACGCCGCCGATATTGGTGGCGATCATGGTGTCCCAGTCGGACGGATCGGCTTGCCAGGCCGGGGACAGGCCGAGCGCGAGGCCGGCATTGGCGACCAGCACGTCCACGGCGCGCCAGTCGGCCGGCAGCGCCCCCGGCAGCGCCGACACGGCGTCGCGATCGGTCACGTCGAGCCGGAACGGCAGCAGAGCGTCTCCGAGCTCCTGGGCGAGCCGGTCCAGACGGTCCTGCCGGCGGCCGGTGGCGATCACCCGGTGCCCGTCCGACACCATGCGACGGGCCATGGCGGCCCCGAAACCGGCGGTGGCGCCGGTGATCAGGATGGTAAGGCTCATGCGTTCTGCTCCGAGAGAATGTCCGGCGGCGGGGGCGACCGTTCCGGCAGGCCCAGACGCGCGGTGAGTTCGCGTTGCGTGGCGATCCGGGCGCCATCCGGACCGTAAAGGCGGAGATCGAGCCACTCCGGCCCGGGCAGCAGGTCGGATGCCCGGCGCAGCGCGAGCAACTCCGTTCCGAAATGCTCGCGCCGGTCGGGCGTGCGCGTCCGTCCGTTCGGCGCGGCTCCCGGCTGGTCCGGGATTTCCGGCACCTTGCCGATCCGGCCCGGCTCCTGGAAGGCAAGCGTGAACGGCATCGGACGGTCCCCATTCCGGCGTTGGATCAGCGAGAAAGGGTGGAGCCGCTTCCGGTTGCTGTCGAGACGGGAGGCGGGGCCGATTTTACCCGCCCGGCGCCGTCCCCGCTTGCTTCCGCCGCTCACTCTGCCAAGGTCCAGCGGATGCCCGTCCCGCAAACCGCCATGACCACCGGCCTGACCGGACAGCTCCTGATCGCCATGCCCGCCATGAGCGATCGCACCTTCGCTCAGACGGTGATCTTCCTGTGTGCGCATTCGGCCGATGACGGGGCAATGGGCATCGTGGTGAACCGGCATCTGCCGGAACCCGGTTTCGACGACCTGATGAGCCAGCTCGAGATCCTGCCGGCGCCGCCCCGTCGCCGTATCGCCCTGTGCGCGGGCGGCCCGATGGATGGAGCGCGCGGTTTCGTCCTGCACAGCAGCGACTGGAGCGGCGAAGGCTCGCTCAGCGTCGATGACGACGTGGTGCTGACGGCCAGCCTGGACGTGCTGCGCGAGATCGCAGACGGAAACGGCCCGCGCCAGGCCCTGCTCGCTCTGGGCCATGCCACCTGGGGGCCGGGACAGCTCGAATCCGAGATCAGGCAGAACGTCTGGCTGTCCGCGCCTGCAGACGAGACCATCCTGTTCGGCGTCGACCACGACCTGAAATGGCGTCGCGCCCTGGCGGGGCTTGGCGTGGATCCGCTTCAACTGGTGGCGGACGCCGGTCACGCCTGAGCGAAGGCGAACACGTCAGCGGCATCGGCCCGAACCGTATCGCACTGGTGGCGATGGGACCTCTGAACTGTGCCGAGCGACGGCACGGCAAATCGCCGAGGAAGCGCGACCATGAAACACTTGATGAGCAAGGCCGCCTGCGTGGCCTTCATGCTGACGGCTTCACCCGCGCTGGCCCAGACCGGCGGAATGGCCGCTCCCGGCGGCGGAACGCCTGCAAACGGGACGATGGCGACGACGCCCGGCATGGCGACGGGCGGTATGGGGGTCAACCGCATGGCTCCCGGCGCCGCGGGCATGAACGGCGTCAGCCCCGGAAGCGCAGGCGGCGCAGCAATGGCCCCGGGTGGGATGCAGGGCGGCACCATGGGTCGCGGCATGAACGGAACCATGGCCTCCCCGGGCAACCGGACCGGCACGATGATCGCGCCGGGCACCGGAATGACACAGCCGGGACAGCCTGGTGCCGGCTCGCTGATGGCGCCGGGGACGCCGCGCTGATCCGGCGGCCGCCGGCCTGACCGGAGCACCCCGCTACGATCGGGCGGGGTGTCGCCGGCCGCCTCGGAATCCCGCGATCAGCAAAACGGCGCCAAGGCAGGATCCGATCAGGGCAAGTACCGCACCTGGCGGCGCGAAGCTGAACCGGACGATCGCCGGACCCGCCGGCACCGGTACCGACTGGAACAACTCGTCCTGCGTCGTCGGCGTGACGAACACGCCATTCACCCGCGCCCGCCAGCCTCGCATCATCAATTCACGCCGGATCAGTTTCGCCGGACGCGCGCATTCCGTCCGCACCGTCTCCAGGGTCGACCAGGAAACCCGGCAGCCCGCAGCCTCCGCATAGGGTGCAGGCGACGGCAGACGATACAAATCACCGGTCGGGCCCGAGAATACGAGGCGCGGCATGAGGGTGGAGTCGTCCAGCGCGAGAGCAGGCGCGGGCCCCCAGGGCGCGGCGCGAAGCCAGATCATCAGAGGTCCATGCGCATCCTGCAGGCGGAAGGTGAAACGGACCGGAATCCCTGCTCTCACCACGAACGGGCGGGAGAAGCGTATCGCCATGGCGCCGTTGTCGGGCGTCGCAGAGACAGAGCCGACGCCGTCGACGCAGGACGCGCCGTCCGGACAGGCACGGACCAGAAGCGTCCCGTCCGACCGGCCTGCATAGGTGCCGACGAGCAGGAACGCCCGATCCGCCGACATAGCGGGAAAATGGGTGGCCTCGATGTTCCATTCCACGCCGGGAATCAGCGCCTCGCCGCCCGCGCCTTGCGTGGAGACCCCCTCCTGGCCCCGTCCTGCCAGCGGAAATCCGTGCGGCGTCAGCACCAGGCCGACACCGAGCGCCTCGAACCGGTCACGTGAGTGCAGCAGCGCGTCGGCCAGGAACGGCTTGCCTTCAGCATCGAAGGGCGAGAAACCGTTGAACGACAGCGTATCGACATCCGGCCCGAAATCCTGTCGCAGCCTTCTGATCCAGGCCGCCGGCATGGGCACGCCGTTATGGTTGATAGCGCGCAGCCCGTAAGCCGCGTTCACGTTGGGCGGCAGCGGACCGATCGTCACCATGCGGTCCTGACCGATCTGCGCGCGCAGCGCGTGCAGCAAGGGTGTGTCGGGCCTGGATGGCTGCATGGTCGAAAGCAGCGGAACGCAGAACAGAAGCAGCGGCTCCAGGACGACCAGGACGAGAAGCGCGTGCGCGGCACGACGGCCTGACGGGCGCGTCAGAAGGAACAAGCCGGCGGCCAGCAGGCCCAGGCCGAACAGCAGCGACACGGCCTGGTAGGCGGTCGTGCCGAGCGGGCCGTCGGACACCGACAGGAGCGCCATGCGGAGCGTTCGGTCGAGCTGCCAGCCGATCAGCACGGCCGCCAGCACGGCAAGCGCCGCGACCATGGCCGGGCGCCGTATCGCCCTGCGCCGTATCGGATCCGCTTCGATCGACAGGAGATGATCGAGCGCCAGAGCGGCCAGGACCAGCAGGGCGAAGGCAGCCAGAGGCGGCGCATAACGGAAGAAGAAGATGTTGCGCATGCCGGGCAGCAGGTCGAGCAGCGCGGTGATTCCGGGAAGAGCGGCCTGCTTGCAGGTGACGGCGGCCACCACGGCGCCGAGCAGGAGGCGCAGGCCGCGCTCGCCGGGCAGAAACAGGGACAGAAGCGCCAGCCAGACCAGCAGCACACCATAGAAGCCGCCCATGGACCACCAGACCGTGGCCGAGCCGTAGAAGATCGGGCCGTTGAGGTAGGGAAACAGCAGCATGATCCAGCCCGCCCGGGGCAGCGCCGTGTCGTTCGCACCGGAATGCGCGCCGATGAAGGCATCCGGCAGGTAGGACAGGAAGGCCAGCAGTTGCGGCGCGGCCAGGAGCAGCGCGGTGACGCCGCCCAGGGCGATGCCGGTGACGAGGCGGGTCCTGCGTCCCGTCTCCTGGCCGATCCGCAGCATGGCCCAGCCGATCACCAGCAGCCCGAGCAGGTAGGTCGTTTCCGGAAATCCGGCCAGCAGCATCCAGGCGGAGCCGAGCCCGAGCCAGCCCCAGCCGCCCCCGCGTCCGTCCTTGCGTCCGTCCTCGCTCGCCCCTCCGCGCGCACGCAAACGCTCGATGCCCATCAACGCCATCGGCAGAAAGGCCAGCGGTTCGCTGGGACCGTCCGATGCCCAGGCAAAGCTGCCGTTGAACGCCCAGACCAGGCCGCCCGCCAGGGCCACCGCGGGGCGGAGACCCATGGCGCGCAACAGGCCACGGGTGGACAGACCGGCGACGATCTGCAGCGACAGCTTCATCCAGAGAAGCCCGTTCGGCAGCGCCGTCAGCAGCACGAACGGCAGAAAGAACGCCGCCGGCTGATACTCGCCGGCCAGCGGCATGCCGACGCCGTTATAGGGGTTCCACCAGGGGATAATGCCGTGCAGCCAGTCGCGCGCGACCAGCCGGCCCAGCGCCTCGACGATCACGCCCGCGCAGCCGTCGATCCAGCCCGGCATCCCGGGAATCAGGCCGCCCTGGGTCCATTGCCGTACCGGATCGCTCAGGCCGAAGAACAGGGTGTTCGGATCGGACGAGACGAGACCAAGCAGTTCCGGCGCGTGGACCAGCACCGGCAGAGCGATCAGAAGTGCGACGTGCCATGCGGTGCGGCGCCGGCGCGGCGGCGCCCCGTCACGCATGGCGTCCGGCCTCACGGGCGACGCGGCCGCGCCACTACCACGCCAGACGGGCGATAGCCGCAACCGGGGACAGCGCCAGGCGCAGGAGTTCGCGTTCCATCAGGCCGCTATCCGCATCGAGCGCCGCACCGTGGATACCGCCCAGCACCCAGAGCGAGTCGATCCCGGCCGCCTTGGCACCGGCGATGTCGGTCGCGAGCGAATCGCCGATCGCGAGCGTGCGGGCGCGCTCCGTGCCCAGCATGGCCAGCACGGGCTGGTAGATCGCGGGATCGGGCTTGCCGATCTGCCGCACCACGCCGCCCATCTCGGCATAGAGCCGGGCGAGCCACCCGGCGCAGATGATGCGCTTGCCGGCACGCACCACTTCGAGATCGGGATTGGCGCACAGCATCGGCAGCGAAAGCGCCTTGCAGCGCCGCAGATCCGGCAGATAGGGCGCGGGATCGCTTTCCCCCAGCGTGTCGTCCGGCCCGGTGTTCAGCACGAAATCGGCGCCGTCCGGCCCGTCGGTGCGCTCCAGGGCCAGGTTGTCGAACAGATTGGCGTCCTTGGCCGGGCCGAGATGCCAGCAGCGCCGGCCCAGCGCCCGGAACCAGTCGTCGGGCGGATCGAGCAGCGCCATGCGCGTGGCCTCGCCGCTGGTGAGCAGCCCGTCATAGCAGGCGTCCGGCACGCCGATGCGCCGCAGCGTTTCCCGCACCGGCTCCAGACGGCGCGGCGCGTTGGAGAGCAGCACCACGCGTTTGCCCGCATCGCGCAGCGTATGGAGGCATTCCACCGCGCCCGGATACGGGTCGATCCCGTCATGGACCACGCCCCACAGATCGACGATGAACCCGTCATAGGCGGGGGCGAGCGCGCTCAGCCCCGCGATCGAGCGGCTCATGCGCTGCGCCTGGCGGCCAGAGCGGTGCCGCGCGCCTCGGCGAGATCGCGGAAGCCGGAGGCGCGCAAGGCGGCGCGCAGTTCGCGTTTCAGACGGGGCAGCATGGCCGGTCCCTCGATGCTGTAGCGTGTGTAGACCTGCACCAGATCGGCGCCGGCGCGGATCTTGTCGAGAATATCGGCGCCGCAGGAAATGCCGCCGCAGCCGATCAAAGCGAGGCGCCCGGCGGACAGCGACGCCACCCTGGCCAGCATGGCGGTGCTGCGCGCGCGGAGCGGCGCGCCGGACAGGCCGCCGCTCTCGCCGGCATGGCGCCCGCGCAGATGCGGCGGCCGCGCCAGAAGCGTGTTCGACACGATCAGGCCGTCCGCCCCGCCTTCGACCACCGCCTCCACGATCGCCTCCAGCGCCTCGTCGGCCAGATCGGGCGCCAGCTTCACCAGCAAAGGCGGCCGCTCGGACACGGCGCCGGCCACGGCCGTCAGAACCGCACGCAGCGGCTCCACCTGCTGCAGGGCGCGCAGGCCGGGCGTGTTAGGGGAGCTGACATTGACCACCAGATAATCCGCGAGCGGCGCCAGCTCCTGCACCAGGGCGGCGTAGTCGCGCGGCGGATCGTCGCTGTTCTTGTTGATGCCGACATTGGCGCCGAACGGCACGGGAATGCCGGACCCGGCCCTCAGGCCGCGCAGGCGCTGCGAGAAACGCTCCAGCCCCTCGTTGTTGAAGCCCATGCGGTTGATCACCGCCCCTTCCTCGGGCAGCCGGAACAGGCGCGGCCGCTCGTTGCCCTCCTGCGGCAGGGGCGTCACCGTACCCGCCTCGACGAAGCCGAAACCGGCCCGCGCCAGGGGAACCGGCACCCGGCAATCCTTGTCGAAGCCGGCGGCGATGCCGATCGGGTTGCTGAACCGCATTCCCATGGCGGACACGGCCAGACCGTCATCCTCGCCGGGACGGGCGGCGCCGCCCAGGCCGAGCTGCAGCGCGCGCAGCGCCAGATGGTGGGCTTTCTCGGGATCGAGGCGGCGAAGCGCCGGGAGGGCGAGGGTTTGCAGCAGCATGGTTGTGTTCCTGCCCGCTGCGAACGCGGCTTGCAACGCGCAACCGGGGGAGCGATCCTCCGCCGCATGTGGAACGAGCCCTATCTCGAGACCTGCTGCCGTTCGGCCCTGCACCGCCTGGTCCTGGCCGGCGCGTCCGGCCGCCCGGATGCGCGGGAAGCGGATCTGAAGGATGCGCGCTGTCTGGATCGGCTCGTCTCGCTCGGCCTGGCCGCGCACCGGGACGGCAGCTTCGCCATCACCGAGGCGGGGGTAGAGCGCCACCGCACCGAGATCGGCGGCAAGACGTCCGGAAGACGCGCGGCCTGAGTTCGCCCCGGGACCGGTTCCGGTGACGCACGAGGAGCTTTGGCGCGCGCTGGATACGCTGGCGGCGGAAAAGGGCCTGTCGCCTTCCGGGCTCGCGCGCGCCGCGGGGCTCGATCCGACCAGTTTCAACCGCTCCAAGCGCTTCGGGCCGACCGGGCCGCGCTGGCCCAGCACGGAAAGCCTGTCGCGCGTCCTCGCCGCCACCGGCATCTCGCTGGACAGCTTCGCCGCGCTGGTTTCCGGCGCGCGGGTTCTGCGGACCGTCCGGGCGCAGCGCGGCCTGCCTGTGCTGGCGTTCTCCGCGTTGACCGGACACCCCCCGGACGCCGCCCGGATCCAGGCCGCGCGGGACCGCGTGACGCCGCCCCGGGGCGGGGCGGAGACGGATTATCTGGTGCGGCTCGACGATCCCCGCTTCGCGCCGGCGCTTCCGCCCGGCGCCCTGCTGCTGCTGTCGCCCGGTCGCCCTGTCGGGCCGGGCGACCGGGCGATCGGCTTCTCGGGCATTGAGGCCCTCTGCGTCGCGGTGGAAGACGATGCCCCCCGGCGTCTCGACACCAACGCTGCCCTGCCGGCCGGATGCGTGCTGCACCGGATCGGCTGGATAGGCCTCGAATAGCAAGCCCCAACAACGTCCGCGTGCCGCGCGCTCCGCACCAAACGGACAAAAGTCTTTTTGCTTCTTTTTCTTCAGAAAAAGAAGATTCTCCCCTCACCCTCCCGCCCATCGCGCGGCCAGCGACCCGATCTCGATCGCGATGCCGCCCTGGCTCTTGATCCGCCCGGCATAGACCGCGCCGAGCGGACCGGGCGCCGAGACCAGGAACACCGCCCCGGGGTAAGGCACGCTCAGCGCGTCCAGCGTGGCGCGATGGCCGTCGGGCATGAATCCGCGCGGATCGATCCCGTCTTCCGCGACCGGGAACGCCGCCTCGCGCGGCACGGGCACGAAGCGCGCGTCATGCACGCCGCAGAAATGCGACAATTTGCGGAACATGGCCGGATGGGCGCCGACGAAGCCGAGAAACGGCAGCCCTGCCAGCAGCGTGCGCAGGTAGGGCAGGGTTTCGTGCATGGCCGGCAACAGCGAGGGCGGCCCGAACAGGGCGTCGGTCCGGGTGCGGACGGAGGCGTGCAGCCGCGCCAGCGCACCGAACCGGGCTGGATCACCCGCCAGTTCCGCGGCGGCCGGGATGCACAGAATATCGGCCTCCTGGACCGCCGACGAGAACGCCTCGCCCAGCGCCCGCAGCACAGGATCGTCCGTATCCGGCGCCTGGCCGTCGAACCAGATGCGCCAGGATTCGTCCAGCAGCGCCTGTCTCTGCGCCGGATCGAGCACACGGCGCACACCGGGATCGATGGCCGCGGCGAAACCGGCGACCGGGTCGAGCAGCAGCAGGGAGAACGGCGACGCGCGGGCGATCGCGGCCGATACGGCGTCCAGCCCCTGCTGCGCGTCGAGCCAGCGGAACGTCCCTTCCAGGGCAGCGGCCTCGCTCAAGAGGCGGGGCCGATCGACCGCGGCGGAAAGCAGAGCCATCGGCGGGGGCGAAAGCTCGAACCGGTAATCCTGCATCGTGCTCCTGAGAGCCTCGTTGTCCGTGGCGCGTTCGAAACGAAGGCCGTCGCGCATGATGCCCTCCGGCCGCAGCACGACCTCGTCCAGGTCGATCGTGCATCTCCGGCGCTCCAGCACAAGCCCGCCCGGCGCGGGTTCATCCAGCGCGATCGACAGGAAGCGGAACCGGCGCGTCCGCTCGCGCAGCAGGGCCACGATGGCGTCGTTGTCCGCGGACCAGTCCGGCTTGAGCGGCGTGATGGCAACGAACAGCGTCCGGGCGTCGCCGGCAAGCACGGTCCGGAGCCGATCGACCGCGCGGCGGAAGGGTCCGAAGCCGCCCGGCTGGGCCAGGTCGTGATGGTTGACGACGACGCCGAGGCCGTAGGCGTCGCGGAAGACGGGATGGGTCCATTGCTGCGGGCTGCCGACGCGCCCATAGGCGCGCTCGTCCAGGAAGGTCGCGAAATCGTCGCGCAGGCAATGCTGCACCATCCGTGGCGAGGAAAAGATCCAGTCGAACGGCCCGCCCGCGCGACGCAGATCCAGGTCCTTCAGCAGTTGCGCGGTCCAGCAGCCGGAGCCAAGGCCGACCACGTGCCGGAACGGTTCCGCGTCCGCCGCCCCCGGCCCGCTCAAGGCCATCCCCGGATCACGGCCACCCCCGCATCAGATCAGGAACCGACGGAGAATGGTCCGCCCTCCGGCGCGGGATCGTCGAGACGGTCGAACAGCTGCTCGAGATCATCTTCCGCCACGCCGTAGAAAACCACGCCGCGCCCATCCGTCCTCCGATCGCCCCGATCGACGATGGCAAGCTGTTGGCGGCCGGCGGCGGCGATGTGGCATTGCAGGGCGTTGCTGAAGGGGAAACATCCGACACGCATTCCCGGACGGCAGAACACCGCGTTGTGCATTCCCGATCCGAACTCGCCGACAAGATGCGTGGCATCGGCGAACAGGGCGATCTGCTCGTCGAGCGGCAGGTCCTCCGGGCAGACGATCTCGTAGCCGCGCCGGATCGCCATACGCTCGAACGCCTCCCGGTTCTCGAACACGCGCCAGAGGCTGCGCGTTTCGCGCTCGAAGCGCCGGCGCGACAGGCAGAGCCGGCGCCCGGCGGGGGCCGGCCGTTCCGGCACGAATTGCGCGAACAGATCGTTGGCGAAGGGGTGCAGCACATGCTCGCCATCATGCGCGAAGTCGGGGAGCCAGGCCTCGTCGAAGCGCAGGCGCTCGCGATGCCGGTCATAGGGAACGAGCTGATCGTCGCCGACGCCGCAGAGCCGATCGAGCGCGGGGCGGTACCAGTCCGGCGCATCGGACGGCACCGGGATCGCCAGCGCCCGAAACCGCTCGCCAAGGGCGAGACGTGCCAGAGCGATCCGTGGCAGGAAGTCGAGCAGGAAATGGCCCCAGATGGGAAAGCCCGGCCCGAACACGATCAGGCCGGTCCGCTGCACCGGAATGTCGATCGGAGGCGGGGTGGTGAAGGGATTGTCCGGAAAATGCGGGTTCTGCAGCCATTGCAGCCCGATGCGGGAGGTGTGGGCGTTCTCGAGCACGAACCGCTCGCCGGAGAACAGATAACCCGACCCGCAGAGGCTGACATCGGAAAGGCGTCGCAGGCCGAGCGGGCCGATCGGGGGCGCCGCCGGCAGGCATTCGCGACGCCAGCCCTCCTCGCCCAGTAGCCAGAACGGCGCCGGCGGCGCCGGCGCGGCCGAAGCGGCCACCGGCAGGAAGCCGCCCGTGGCCCCCGGCGGGGAAGCCTCGTCGACGCCGACATAGGGCACGTGGAGAGTCATCGGCGATGCCGACGGTGCGGGCGCATCCCCGCATCAGACACCATGCACGGTATCCAGATCGGCGAAGCGCGTGAACTCGCCCTCGAAGAACAGATCAATCTTGCCGGTGGGACCATGGCGCTGCTTCTCCAGAAGCAGTTCCGCCTTGTTGTGCGCCAGCTCCATCTTGTGCTGCCACGCTTCCATGGCAACGTGGAACTTGTCGGCGCTGTCGAACATCGTATCCTTCGGCATGCGCTGCTGCAGGTAGTATTCGTCACGGTAGACGAACATCACCGCGTCCGCATCCTGTTCGATCGAGCCGGATTCACGCAGATCCGAAAGCTGCGGGCGCTTGTCCTCGCGGCTCTCGACCTGGCGCGAAAGCTGCGACAGCGCCAGCACCGGAACGTCCAGCTCCTTGGCGATCGCCTTCAGCCCCTGCGTGATCATGGAGATTTCCAGCACGCGGTTGTCCGGCTTGGTGCCGACCGCCGGACGCATGAGCTGCAGATAATCCACGACCACCAGGCTCAGCCCCTTGGTGCGGGCGAGACGGCGGCAGCGCGTGCGCATGGCCGACAGCGAGATCGCCGGCGTGTCGTCGATATGCAGCGGCAATGCCTGCAACTCGCGGCTCACCTGCACGAAGCGATCGAATTCCTTCTGGCCGATCTCGCCGCGCCGGATGCGCTCACCGGACACGCGGCTTTCCTCGGACAGCAGACGCGTGGCGAGCTGCTCGGCGCTCATTTCCAGCGAGAAGAACGCCACCGAGCCGCGCGGCATGGTGCCGGTCTCCCGCCCCTGCACCAGCAGCGAGCGGGCGGCGCCGAAGGCGATCTTGGTCGCGAGCGCCGTCTTGCCCATCGCCGGACGCCCGGCCAGGATCAGCAGGTCGGACGGGTGCAGCCCGCCGGTCTTCTTGTCCAGATCGCGCAGGCCTGTGGTGAGGCCGCTCACGGCGCCGGTGCGGTGGAACGCCTTCTCGGCTACGGAGATCGCATCCGTCAGCGCGCGCTCGAAGGTGACGAAGCCGCCATCCTGGCCCTTCTCGGTCGCTAGCTTGAACAGCGTTTCCTCGGCCGCTTCGATCTGCTTGGTGCCGTCCAGCTCCGGGTCGCGCCCGAAGGCGTTGTTGACCACGGTTTCGCCCACATCGATCAGCTGCCGCCTGATCCAGGCATCGTGGATCGCGCGGCCGTATTCGCCGGCATTGATGATGCCGACCATGGCGGTCAGGAGCTGGGCCAGATAGGCGGTGCCGCCCACCTCGTCGAGCAGCCCGGAATGCTCGAACTCTCCGCGCAAGGTGATGGCGTCGGCGAGCTGGCCGGCCTCGATGCGCCGCACGATCGCCTGAAAGATGCGGCCATGGATCGGGTCGATGAAATGCTCGGGGATCAGGAACTCGGCGACGCGCTCATAGGCCTTGTTGTTGGCCAGCAGCGCGCCGAGCAGCGCCTGTTCGGCCGCCGCATTGGAGGGCGGCAGACGCTGCGACAGGCCCAGAAGGCCGCCATCCGCGGTCTGGTCGTTGGGGGCGCGTCCGATGCTATTCATCGGCCGGAGGATAGAGCAAGTGCCACCGCGATTGAACCGAGGATCTGGCCAATACGCCATCACGGCGCCACGACGCGGATCGGCGGCTCAGCGGTGGGTTCTGATTAAACCATTGTTTCGGAACGCTTCCTGCAGTCCTCTCCTGCTTCTGACAGGCTGAGAGCGCTCAGAACCCGGTCAGTGTGGGTTGCGCCTGCGGCTGGAACGCCTCCAGCTCGATCCATGCTGTGACGATATGGTAGAACGAGCTGGCCGGGATCATGCGGATGGCGGGACGGCCGAACGCGTCGAGCTGGTCGATCCAGGTGCCCGGCGGCAATGTCGTGCTCTTGGGCCCGACCAGGAAGCGGTCGAGCAGGTTGCCGGCGGCATCCAGCACCGTATCGGCCGCGGAGCCCGCCTCGGCGGCGTTTTCCGCCCGCCTGTGCAGCACGCAGCCGGCACGCAGAAGCTCGCCCTGCGGCCAGAGCCGCGACGATCCGCGCAGCAGCCTGCCGTCACGGCCGATGGCGTCGCGCATCAGCCCGGTCTCGCGCCCGACGCCGTGCCCGTCGCGGATCCTGTCCAGCGCGCGGATGCCGCGGTCGGCGAGCGGATCGCCCAGAAGCGTCTGCCCCCTGTCGAGCAGCCAGATCCACTCCATCTGGTGGCCGGGCTCCACCAGGTCGCCGTCGATCCCGCCGGCGCGGTGCAGCGTTTCGCTGAAATGCTCCGCCAGCGTTCCGCTCTCCGCGTCGAAGAACCGGTCGTGGAACAGGCCCACCAGCTCGCGCGCCAGCTCGGCCCAGCGCGCATCGCCGCTCGCCTCGAACAGAGCGAGCGCCGCTTCCAGCAGATGCATATGCGGGTTCTGCAGCCGCCAGCCGGGCTCTACCGGCAGTGCATGGTGGAAGCCCCCGCCGGGATGCGTCATCTCGCGGCGCAGGAAATCGAGCGTCCGCTCCGCCTCGCGCAGCGGGCGCGGATCCCTGAACACACGGGCATGATGCGCCAGGGCGAACAGCACGAAGGCGATGTCGTAGAGATCGGCCGTCTCGTCCACAGGCCGCCCGTCGGGCATCGTCCGCCGGATCCAGTGCCCGTCCGACGCGCGCCCGTGCCGGAGCATGAACCGGAAAATGCCCTCCGCCGCGCCGGCCGCCCCCGGAACGCCATGCTCGGCGGCAATGGCATAGACGAATAGCTGCCGGGCCTGCACCCGGATGCGGGTGTAGCCTGGAAAGAATGTCGCCCCGTCCAGCGTGATCTGTTCCGCCGCGGGCCGCGACCCGTCCGGCAGGGAAGCGCCGAACCCGTTCGCGTTCCAGAACGGAAACGCGGCATCGAACAGCCAGGCGCGGAACCCGTCGCGCGCACGCGCCAGAGCCGCCGGCCCCCGCTCCGCCTTTCTCACGCCGCCCGCTCCCGACCCGCGTTCCTCATGCAACCGGCCGCGCACCGTCGGTCAGGAGGGAGGGCGGGAGGGCGTCCGTGATGGTGCCGGGGGTGTTGTCTGTGGTGTTGTCAGGGGCGTTGTCAGGGGCGTTGTCAGGGGCGGCGGCCGTCTCGGCGCGGATGCGCCGGATCGTGCCGGTGGTGGAGGCGTCGGGCACGAGTCGCGCCAGCACCAGACGGCCGCCATTGGCTTCCACCTCGGCCCGGCCCACCACCTGATCCGGCGCGTAATCCGCGCCCTTCACCAGCACGTCGGGCAGCAGGGCGCGGATCAGCGCGAGCGGCGTGTCGTCCTCGAATCCCACCACGGCATCGACATGGCGGATGGCGGCGATCACCTGGGCCCGCGCCGCGAGCGTGTTGACCGGACGCGTCGGCCCCTTCAGCCGCGACACGCTCGCATCGCTGTTCAGCCCCACCACCAGCCGGTCGCAGTTCGCCCGCGCCGCGGCCAGGATCGCCACGTGGCCGGGATGGAGGATATCGAAGCAGCCATTGGTGAACCCGACCGACAACCCTTGAGCCTTCCAGCGCGCCACCAGCCCCTGCACCCGCGGCAGGGATTGCAGCCCGGCGATCTGGCCGGCTTCCGCTGCGGCCCCCGCCTCGCCATCGAGCGCCTGATCGGTCAGGTCGAGCTCTTCCATCACCTCGTGCAGATCGGCGGTGGCGGTGCCGAGCTTGCCGACCACCACGCCTGCGGCGGCATTGGCGATGTGCATGCTCTGCTCCAGCGAGCGGCCGGAGGCGTGCGACAAAGCCAGCGCCGCGATCACCGTGTCGCCGGCGCCGCTGACGTCGAACACTTCCCTTGCGCGCGACCGCACCGCGAGCGCCGCGCCGTCGCGCTCGACCAGCAGCATCCCCTTCTCCGACCGCGTCGCCAGGATCGCGGAAGCGCCGGCCTGATCCATCACCAGACGCGCGGCGCGCTCGACCTCCTCCTCCGTGCCGGCCGGCAGGGCGGCGGCGGCGGCCAGTTCGCGCGCATTGGGGGTGATGCAGGTGGCGCCGCGATAGCGGGAGAAGTCGCGCGATTTGGGGTCGACGAACACGGCGAGGCCGTGCGCCTGCGCCAGGCGGATCGCCGCCTCGATCACGCGCGGCGAGAGAACGCCCTTGCCGTAATCGGACAGCAGCAGCACCGAAGCCTCGGGCGCGCGCGAGGCGATCGCCGCCACCAGCGCGTCCTCCTCCTCGGGCAGGATCGGCAGCAGGCTTTCCTCGTCCGCGCGCACCACCTGCTGGTTGGCGGCGATGAAGCGTGTCTTGCAGATGGTCGGGCGAGTCGCGGAGAGCACGGTGGCGTCCTCGAGCCGCTCCATCCCGCCCAGGAGCGACCGCAGCGCCCGGCCGGGCCCGTCATCGCCGATCAGCCCGACCAAAGTCGCGCACCCGCCCAGGGACAGGATGTTGTTGGCGACGTTGCCCACCCCGCCCGGCATCTCCCGGGTGTGGGTCAGGCGCAGCACCGGAACCGGCGCCTCGGGCGAGATCCGCTCCATGGCGCCATACTGAAACCGGTCCAGCATCACGTCGCCGACACACAAAACGCGCAGACCGGAGAAATCCATGCTCAGTCAAAACTCCGAACCAGCGGCATGACGCCCATACTCCTTCAGCCGAACGAGCGCACCAGCGCCGCCATGCCGGTCTGGCGCGCACGGGCGATCCGCGCGGCCACGAGCACGGCGCGCGCATCGCCGATCGCGCGGTCGAGCCTGTCGTTGACGATGACGTGGTCGAACTCCTCCCAGTGCGAGATCTCGTCGCGCGCCGCCGCCATGCGATGCGCGATCTCGGCCGGATCGTCCGAGGCGCGGGAGCGCAGACGCGCTTCCAGCACCTCCAGGGACGGTGGCAGCACGAACAGGCTCACCACATCGCCCGGCAGGGCCGCGCGCAACTGCCGGTGCCCCTGCCAGTCGATGTCGAACACCATGTCGCGGCCGGAGGCCAGGGCGGCCTCGACGGGCGCGCGCGGCGTGCCGTAGCCGCGCCCGAACACGTTGGCCCATTCCAGCAACTCGCCCGTCTCGGCCATCCGGTCGAACTGCTCGCGGGTGCGGAAATAATAATGCACCCCCTCGGTCTCGCCCGGACGCGGCTGGCGCGTGGTGACGCTCACCGAATGACGCAGAAGCGGGTCGGCGGCGCGCAGGGCGTTGGCGATGGTGCTCTTGCCCGCGCCAGACGGCGCGGAGATCACCAGGCAGACGCCGCGCCGGGACGCTGTCGGAGCGTCCAGCCCGCCCGGGCTGGAACGGGCCACCGGAGGCTGGTCGGACGGCGACATGGGCGGGTTCCTCGTTGCGTGCCCGTTTATAGCTCCGGCGGGTGCGCCCGTGAACCGGACCGCCTCGCTCCAGTCGGGGGGGCGCGCGCGCCCCGGCCCCTGAGCATGACGGGACGCCGGGCGGGCTTACGGATCGCGATCGGCGGCGTCGCTCAACCGGTCGCGGCGGCCGCCTCCGCGCGGGCCAGGGCGCGCACGCCGATATCGCGACGGTAGACTCCGTCCGCCCAGCGGATCGCGTCGACGCCGCGATAGGCCCGCTCGCGCGCCTCGATCAGCGTCGGTGCCGTCGCCACCACCGTCAGGACCCGGCCGCCATTGCCGACCAGAGCGCCCTTGTCGTTGCGCGCCGTGGCCGCCTGGAACACGCGCACGCCGGGCAGGGCTTCCGCGCGCCAGATCCCGTCGATCACCGCACCGGTCGCGGCCTGCTCCGGATAGCCACGCCCGGCCATCACCACGGCCACCGACGCGTCATCGGAGAAGCGCAGCGCGGCATCGGCCAGCCCGCCATCGCACAGAGCGGACAGGGCCGGCAGCAAATCGGTCTCCAGACGAGGCAGCAGCGCCTGCGCTTCCGGATCGCCGAAGCGGACATTGTATTCGATCAGCTTCGGACCATCCGCCTCCAGCATCAGCCCGGCGAAAATCACGCCGCGGAACGGCGTGCCCCTGCGGCTCATCTCGCGCAGCATCGGACGGACCAGAAGGTCGAGCGCCAGCTCCTGCGTGTCGCGATCGAAGAAGGCCGGCGGCGACACCGCCCCCATGCCGCCGGTGTTCGGGCCGGTATCGTTCTCGCCGATGCGCTTGTGGTCCTGCGCCGCGCCGATCAGCACCGCCGTCTCGCCGTCGCAGAAGGCGAACAGCGAGACCTCGTCGCCGACCAGGCACTCCTCGATCACCACGGCGGCGCCGGCGGTGCCCAGTCCGTTCTCGCGCATCATCATGTTGATCGCCGCTTCCGCCTCGGCCACGCTCTGCGCCACCACGACACCCTTGCCGGCGGCCAGACCGTCCGCCTTGATCACGATCGGCGCGCCGCGACGGCGCACGAACGCGACAGCGGCGTCGGCATCCTCGAACCGCTCCCAGCGCGCTGTGGGAATGCCGGCGGCGTCGCACACGTCCTTGGTGAAGCTTTTGGAGCCTTCCAGCTGCGCGGCCGCGGCCGTCGGGCCAGCACAGCGTATGCCGGCGGCGGCGCAGGCATCGGCCAGGCCCGCCACCAGCGGCGCTTCCGGCCCCGGCACCACCAGATCGATACGCTCGCGCTGCGCCAGCGCGACCAGCGCGTCCACGTCGTCCACCCGCACGGGAACATTGGTGCCGAACGCGGCCGTGCCCAGGTTGCCGGGCGCCACGAACAGGGCCCGCAGAAGGGGGGAGCGGCTCAACGCCACGGCCAGCGCATGCTCGCGTCCGCCCGAGCCCACCAGCAGAACCCGCATGCGCCTCTCCTTCGTCCCGGTCCGCCCCTCGCGAACCGGGCGGTGGTATCATACCCTGCCCGCATGATCGAAACCGTCCCGACGCAGGGCCCCGCCCCCAGCTCCAACCTGCCGGAATTCAGCGTCTCCGAGGTGTCCGGCGCGGTGAAGCGCGTGCTGGAGACCGCGTTCTCGCGCATCCGGGTGCGCGGCGAGATCACCGAGTTCAAGCGCTACCCGTCCGGGCATCTGTATTTCTCGCTCAAGGACGAGGGCGGCAAGATCAGCGGCGTGGTCTGGCGCAACAGCGTGGCGAAGCTCGGGCTGCAGCCGGAAAACGGCCTGGAAGTGATCGCCACCGGCCGGATCTCCTCCTATGGCGAGCGCTCCTCCTACCAGCTCATCGTCGAGCGCATGGACTATGCGGGCGAGGGCGCGCTTCTGGCGCGGATCGAGCGGCTGCGGCTCAAGCTGGCGGCGGAGGGGCTGTTCGATACCGAACGCAAGCGGCGCCTGCCCTTCCTGCCGGCGCTGATCGGGCTGGTCACCTCGCCGCAGGGCGCCGTGCTGCACGATATCCGCACCACCATCGCCCGGCGCTTCCCGCGTTCGCTAATGCTCTGGCCGGTGCCGGTGCAGGGCGAGGGCGCCGCCGCGCGGATCGCCGCCGCGATCGAGGGGTTCGACCGGCGCACCGGTCCCGGCACCGGCCTGCCGCGCCCGGATCTGCTGATCGTCGCGCGCGGCGGCGGCAGCCTGGAGGATCTGGCGGCGTTCAGCGACGAGGCGGTGCTGCGCGCCGCCGCCGCCTGCACGATCCCGCTGATCTCGGCCGTGGGCCACGAGACCGACACCACACTGATCGATTTCGTGTCCGACCGGCGCGCGCCCACCCCCACGGCGGCGGCCGAAATCGCCGTTCCGGCGCGTCTCGAATTGCTGGCCGACCTGTCGCATCGCGCGGCGCGGCTGGAGGCGGGACTCGGACGCTTGCTGGAAACCGCACGCGCCCGTCACGGCCGCGCCGCCGCCGCCCTGCCCGACCTGCCCACCCTGCTGAACCAGATGCGCCAGCGCCTGGACGATCGCGCCCACAGGCTCGAATTGTCCCTGCCCGGCCAGCTCGAGGCGCGCCGGACAACCTTGCGCGACCTCGGCCACAGGCTCGGCCGCGCGCTGCCCGGGCTGGTCACGCTGCGCCGCTCGGCGCTCCTGGCCGCCGAGCGCCATCTGCCGGACCCGCACAGGCTGATCGAGCAGCGCCGCGGCCGGCTCGCCGACGCGGCGCTCAGGCTCGACCGCTCCCGCGCCGCCCTGTTCGTCCCCGGACGCCAGGCTCTGGCGGCGCTGGAACGGCGCATGCCGGACCCCGAGCGGCTGATTGAACGCAATCGCGGCCGCCTCGCCCTCTCCGCCAACGGCCTGCAATCCGGCCTGCGCCACGTGCTGCGCGACGCGTCGGCGCGGGGAAAGGACCAGCGCAACCGTCTCGCCGTGCTGTCGGCGCAGCTCGAAGCCGTGTCGCCGCTGGCAGTCCTGGCGCGCGGCTACGTCCTTGTGCGCGACCGCGACGGCCATGCGGTGACCGAAGCCGCCGCCCTGCGCACGGGCGCCCGACTGGAACTCCGTTTCGCGGACGGCTCGCGCGCGGTGCGGGTGGAACCGGATGCGGCGGCGCAGGGCGCATTGCCGCTTTGAACCCCGCGCACCGCCTGAACGGCCTGTAGCCGCGGGCCTTTGGTACACGGTGTCGCAGCACTGCGGTGGGGCCGCTCAATCGGTGGCGAAACAGATTGCAGATGTAACCCTCAGGTTACTATCCTGCCGCCCTCTGCCGGAGGTGGCGTGCATGCCCGACAATCAGGCCTCAGAGGATGACCGGCTCCTGCGCGCCATACGCCGCCGGCGAATGGCAGGAGGTCCGGTCATCAGCGTACCGATCCTTGCGGGCTGGTGGCTGCTGTCGGGTTGGATCGCGCGACGCTACGCCGTACAGCCCGAGCTGGTTCAATTTTCGACCATGCTGGCGTTCCTCGTGCTGGGGATCCTCGCCCCGCGTTGGCTCGAGGTGCCGTGGTTCCGCGACCCTCGGGAAACACCGAGAATACGCTGGCTGATCCAGGAAGGGTCCGACCGTTACGAGCGTCTCAGCCGTCTTCTCCTGAGCGTCGGCCTTGGCGGCCTGCTGCTGGTCCAGTGCGTGAGCCTCGTCAATCTTGCCCATCCGACGCACGAACTATCCGACGGTGACGGTGTGGGGTGGGCGGTCTTCATCGCCCTTCTCGGCGTCCGCTGGCGTCCGTCGGATCTGGGCGACGAGGGCGCGCAGCTCCGCTATCTGATCGCCGCACATCGCGCCTTCCTTGTCACCGTGATCCTGTGCCTGGCCGCGGTGGTGGCCGATTCCTTTCACGCCGGGCTTCTGCGTCCGGCCATCTCGGCGGCTCTGCTCGCGGGCGCCCTGACGTTACAGCTCAGCCTGATGATCAGCGAACGCCGGACCGCCCCGGATGCCGACTGACGGGTTTCTTGCCGAACGGCAGCTGACCAACACGATACGCGAGGCACGGACTCGTCAGGGCCTGACCCAGGCCGACCTGGCGATCCGGCTCGGCGTGTCGCGCAAGACCATCAACACGGTCGAGAACGGCGTCTTCGTTCCGTCCGTCGTCCTGGCGCTCGGCCTGGCGTCGGTCCTGGATGTTCGCGTCGAAACCCTGTTCGCGCTGCGGCCGACCCGTTGAGCATCGCGGATGGTTCGATGAGAAGGTCCGACCCGACACCCGGCCCGGATGCGAGGCGCTCAGTTCAGTTCGCGCACCAGACGCACGAACAATCCGCGCAGCAGCGCTTTCTGCGAGTCGGTGAGCGTCGGCTCGCCGAAGCTCCGACGGCCGATGCCGAGCAGAACGCGATCGTAATCGCCCGGCACGGTGCTGCTGGTCTCGAAGGATTTCTGCAGCTGCGCCAGAGTGTCCGGCGGCAGGGCGGAGACCAGACCGTCGATCTCCGCCTCGAGTTCGGCCGCGCCGGTCTCGCTCAGCTCCGGTTCGGGCAGCTCGTTGACGCCGATCGACAGGAAGCGCGCCAGAACGGTCTCGTCCCATTCCGTCGTCGTGTCCGCCTCGCGCCGCAGCGACCGGCTCTGCGTCTTCAGCGCAGGCTGAATGCCGATCAGATGCACGCGCACGCCGAATTGCTGCGCCTGCGCGACGCCGAGCTGCAGATCCTCGTCGCCGGACAGCAGAACCGCGTCGGTGATGGCCCGGTTGCGGGCCAGCTCGACCAGATCGTTGATGATCCGGGCATCGACGCCCTTCTGCTCGCCGGACATGTTGATCCGCCCGAGCCGCAGCTTGATGAAATCCGTCTCGGCCAGCATCTCATGCTCGGCGGAGGGACGGCCGGCCCGTGCGCCGTCGTACCAGTAGATGCGCAGCAGCTCTCGCTGCTGGACGGGTTTCAGCGTCTTGAACTCCTCCTGGATGGCGGAGATGGTCAGCCTGACATACTCGCGAGGCAGCATGTCCCCGCGAGGGTTCAAGACGGCCGAACCCTGCGCGAACAGGTACCCAGCATCGACGAAAACAGCGAAACACATCGCAGATAAAGTCCCGGGACACGGAAAGAACGCCAACACTCGGCAGGATTGCGGCAGGAGGATGGCAGGGCAGCCGTCCCGATAAGATAATCCTAGTCGTAGGTCACCCCGTCATACACGACGAAGCCGACCGGCCTATGCGTGAAGTGCAGCACGGGCAGGCCGGGATCGTTCGTCCCGGCGGTCGCCTCGTCGGCGGGAATGAACATGCCCTGCATCTCCACCTTGCGGCCGACCTCGAACGGGATCTCCCGGCCGATGCCGCCATCGGTGATGCGGATGGCGACGAACACGTTGCCGGCATAGGCAAACCCGTCCTGGTTCAGGCTGGTCAGCCGGTCGATCCAGAGCTGCTGATGCGCGGCGCCCTGGATATCGACCTGCTCCCCGAACAGCTTGACGATGTTGGCGCCGACATGGCGCAGGGTGCCGCGCCCGCCGCCATCCTGGTCGCGCAGGATCAGCGAAGAAGCCTCGGTGGGAGAAACGGTCCGGGCGATCTGGTCGTTCATGTCGGGTTCTCGGATGATTGCGGCGCTGCAACGCCCGGGCATCGGCAAGCGTTCGCCAGCGGACGATATCGGGAGATCGGCATGGAACGGTGGTTGACGGCAACGCGGCGGATCGCCCCCACCGTGACCAGTATCGTGACCAGTCTGGCGCTTGCCGGAGCGCTCTCCGCCTGCGCCGACGACGTCCAGCCGCCACCCGCTGCCGGCACCGCCGCAACGGCCGCGCAGCCGCCTTCTCCGCCGCCGGCGCGCGCGCCGGTCACCGCAACATCCGGCCCCGCGACGCCCGGTGCCGATACGTCGGGCGCCGATACGGCCAGCGCGGACGCCTCCACCGCCGGCGTGCTGCCCAACGACCCGTCCGCGCCTACCAACACGCCGCTCTGCGGGATCGCCGCGCAGGAGAACAACGCCATGACGCGCCAGCTCATGCCGCGCCAATACGCCGAGGCCGGCCAGTGCACAGCCTATGCCTGCTACGACGTCGCCACGGCGACCTATATTGGCGCGGACGGCTTTCGGCACGTGTGCCGCTGAAAAGGATCGACCCATGCCCAGACTGAACGAGACCGCCGACGCGCTCCTGGCGCGCCCTGCCCTCTCGGCACGCGAGCGCACGCGGCGCCTCAACCGGATCAAGAAGCTGGCCTGGCTGCTGGATGCCGCGGTCCGTCTGCCCGGCACACGCTTCCGCTTCGGGCTCGGCGCGGTCGTCGGCCTGACCCCGGCCGCCGGCGACGCGGCGATGACGGCAATCTCGCTCTACATTGTCTACGAAGCCTACCGGCTCGGCCTGCCCACCAAGACCATCGTCCGGATGCTCGGCAATGTCGGCATCGAGGCGCTGGCCGGCTCGGTCCCCGTCGTTGGCGACGTGTTCGATGCCGGCTTCAAGGCCAACCTGCGCAACATCATGCTGATCGACGCGCACGAGGCCGCCACGCGACAGGAGAAGAATTGATGCGCGCCTTCCGGATCGCCTGCGCGGGGTCCCTTCTCCTGGCGAGCTGGGGCGTCGCCTCCGCCCAGACCGCGCCCGCCCCCGACAAGAGCGCCGTGCCCGCGCAGGGCGCCATCTCGCCGCGCACGCCGGGCGGCGACAACGCCGGCACGACGACGCAGAACCAGCACCGCATGGACGCCACGGTGGGCGGAATCGACCGGCATCTGCTGAAGCAGGAGAAGGATCGCCCGAGACTGCCAGGCCAGGCGCCGTCCCCGTCGCAGACCCTGCCGGGTGGTACCGCCGCGCCGCAACCGCATTAGGCGTCGCGGCCCCGCCGGAAACAGGGTGGGCTTTCCGGGCGGAGAGAGCCGGAGAGCGTCGGCTCGTTCGGCTCCGACGTAGCCGGTCCTCGATCCGAGCGGCTAGAAGTCGTCTCGCTTCTTTTTTGGCAGAGACAGCAGGCCGTCTCCGTCGCCACCGCCCCTAGGACTGCCGCCTTGGACGCCTTCAAAAAACTGCTCGGCACCGCCGCCTTCGATTTCGGCGGCGTGATCGTCTTCTACATCCTGTTCGCCACCATCGGCCTGCGCGCCGCCATTATCGGCACCCTGGTCTTCGTGCCGCTCGACGCGGCGCGCCGGCACTGGCTCGGCATCGGCTTTCCACGCCTCTACATCCTCAGCACGGCCATGGTGCTGATCTTCGGCACGATCGACGTGTTCTCGAAAACGCCCTTCATGCTGAAATACGAGGGCTCGGTCACCGAAACGATGGTCGGGATTGCGTTCGCCATCGGAGCGCGCGGCAAGTCGATCATCGAGGAGCTGGTGATGCAGCAGCAGCCGGATTTCCGGATCCCACATCGCCGGCGCTATTTCCAGCTCGTGACCGCCACCTGGTCGCTCTATTTCTTCTGCATGGCCGGGTTCTATCTCTGGGTCGGACTGCACAGCACGCTGGGCCATGCGGTGGTGATCCGTCAGGTGGCGGGGATCGCCGGCTCGATGGCCATGGCCATATTCAGCTTCAGCGGCTCGTTCGCCGCCGGCATCTACAAGGCGCTCGGCCTGCTGCCGCGCACGCCGGACCCGGACTACGAGGCGGCGACCACAGCCTAAACCCCGCTTTCGCAAAAACGGCGGCGCAGGGTCGTCCCCGCGCCGCCGTCTTTGGTTCGATCCGAGATGCGGCCGGAGCCGCCCGTGGTCAGGCGACGCTGTCGCGACGATCGCGCAGCTTCACATAGGCCAGCGCGGCGTGCTCGGCGCAGTACGGCTTGCCCGGCGCGGGATCGGCGCCGCAGAAATGGAACCCCTTGGTGCCCGGCTCGCCCAGGGGCCAGCAGCAGGTGAGGCCACGACGACGCGGCTCGCGCGGTTCGGCAGGCCGAGACGCGGCGCGGACCGGCTCGGGACGCTCCGCCACGGGGGCCGGCTCCACGCGCGGAGCCGGTGCCACGGCCGGGTTGGGCATTTCGGGGCGCAGCAGGCGGATATTGTCCTGCGGCGCCGGCTCTGGCGCGGCCAGTGCCGGCTCTGCCTTCCGTACCGTCACGGCGGGCAGGACAGCCGCAACCGGCGCAGCCGGAGCGAGATCGGCGGAGGCGGCTTCCGCTGGGGCATGAACGGCTTGCGCGACGGCGGCGGGTGACCTGGCCGAGAGATCCGGCCCGACGACCGGCGCAGGGGACGGCGCACGCGGCCTGTCTGCCGCCGGACGCTTCGGCTGCGCCACGGGCTGGGCCGCGGCGTCGGCATCCGTCTTGCGGATCGGGGAAGGCCGCGCCGGCAGGTCGAGCCTGTGCGCCTTGCCCACCACGGCGTTCTTGGTGATCCCCATCCGCCGGCCGATCTCGGCGGTGGACAATCCTTCCTGCCAAAGCGCGCGCAGGCGGGCAATCGACTCGTCGGTCCACTCCATCCTGGCCCCCTTCAACTCTCCGTTGACGGGAAGACTACCCTACCTATTGGGGTGCCTCAACCGATCGACCACATAATCTTGTGGACAAGCCGGTGAGCGGAATCGCGCGAGCGATGTGGAAACCCTGTGGATAAGCCCGGCACCCCGGATTCAGCGCTTCAGCAGCCTGATCCGCTTGCCGTCGACGCCCAAGGACACGCGCCCGTTCTTCAGCGCCAAGGCGTCCTCGCCGAACACGGTGCGGCGCCAGCCTTCCAGTGCCGGAATGTCCGGCTCGTCCTCGGTCGCCAGCCGGTCGATCTCCTCGGAGGAGGCCAGCAGCTTGGGTGCCACGTCGTGCTGCTCCGCCTTGGCCGCCAGCAGCACTTTCAGCAGCGAGACCAGCGCCGGAGAGGGGCGCGGCCCGTCCTTGCGGGGCGCCGCGGGGAGGGCGTCCTCCGGCAGGGCGCGCGCGCCGGCGATCGCCTCCAGCAAGCCGGTGCCGCTCTTGCCCTCGGCGAAGCCGCGGCTCACGCCGCGCATGCCCGCCAGCGCTTCCGGCCCGTCCGGCATGGTGGCCGCGATCTCCAGCAGGCTTTCATCCTTCAGCAGACGCTGACGGGGCACGTTGACGCGCTGCGCTTCCCGCTCGCGCCAGGCGGCAATGGCGCGCAGAACGCCCAGCATGCGTCGGTTGCCGGTGCGCGGACGCAGCCGCTCCCACAGGGTCTCCGGATCGGGACGGAAGGTGTTCGGGTCGCTCAGGAACGCCATCTCATGGCCGACCCAGTCCAGGCGCCCTTCCCGCTCCAGGCGCTCGCGCAGCTTGCCGTAGACGTCGCGCAGATGGGTGACGTCGGCGGCGGCATAGGCGATCTGCGCCGGAGACAGCGGCCGGCGAGACCAGTCGCTGAAGCGGTGCGCCTTGTCGATCTGCCCGCCTGTCAGCGACGAGACCAGGCTGTCGTAGCCGACCTGATCGCCGAACCCCGCCACCATCGCCGCCACCTGGGTGTCGAACAGCGGCGTCGGCAACCGGCCGAAGCGATGCAGGAAGATCTCCAGATCCTGCCGCGCGGCATGGAACACTTTCACAACCGCCGGATCGTCCAGCAGCGGTCCCAGAACCTGGAGATCGAGCCCCTCGGCCTCGGCGTCCACGATCGCCACCTCGCCGGCACCGGCAAGCTGCACCACGCACAGCTCGGGCCAATAGGTGCGCTCGCGCACGAATTCGGTATCGACGGTGACGAAAGGTTCCGCCCGCAGACGCTCCACGCAGGCGGCAAGCGCCTCGGTGGTGGTGATCAGCACGGGCTCGGGGAATCGGGCCCCCGCTTGGCGTGAGGCAGGGCGTGACATGCTTCAGGCATACACGCCGAATCCCGGACGCGAAAGCCAGGTCAGGCCGCCGCCGCGGCCCCGTCGCGGTTCGCAACCGGCGACGAGGCCGGGCCGCGTAGCCAGCCGCGCACCGATGCCTCCAGGGTCCGGATCGCGGAGCGCGCGGCCGGCGTGGCGGCACGCGCGAACATCACGATCTCCGATTCCGGCAGGTCGGGCAGGCCCAGACGCGGTCCCGCATCTTCCATGCCGCCGGAAGCGATGGCTCCCATCGGAGCGACACCGAGTCCGGCCCGCACCGCCGCCAGCAACGTGGCGCAGCTTCCGCCCGAGAACGCCTCGCGCCAGCGCAGGCCAGCCGCGTCGAGTCGCCGGATCGCCAGGCCGCGCACACCGCAGGGCGCGTGCAGGAGGAGCAGCGGGATCGTTCCGTCCGTGTCTGGCGCAATCCCGCCAGCGCGCCAGCCCAGCCTGTCATGCCCCAGGACCTCGCCATCAGACCCGCCCGCCTCGCGCCGGACGATCACCGCATCGAGCAAGCCGTCATCGAAGGCGGCGCGGAGCCGCTGCGACAGATCGAGCCGCAGATCGATGACGCTTCCGGGCGGGAGCGCGTTGCGCAGACGACCCAGCATGCGCTCCAGCCCGGCGCCGAGCGCGTGATCGCTGAAGCCGATTGCGAACCGCTCCGCCGGCCCGCCGCGCAGCGATGCCGCGTCGTCATGCGCCGCCATCAGGGCCTGCGCCTTGGCCAGAAACACCGTGCCATCGGCGGTGGGCCGCACGAAGCGGGGTGTGCGCTCCAGCAGACGCCTCCCGAGCGCGGCCTCGAGCCCCTTGAGACGGGCGCTCACCACGGGCTGCACCGTCCCGGCCGCCTCCGCGGCGCGGGTCAGGCTGCCAAATTCCACCGTCAGGATGAACAGGCGCACGGAGAACAGGTCAAGCATGATCGTAAGTCACTATGATGAACACACAGTTCCATAGCGTTCTCCAATGGCAAGCGAAAAGCCATTCTTGGGATCTCGCCACAGCGCCGCATGCGCTTTTCATCGGAGCCCCCCATGCCGCTCGTTCGTTTCTCCCTCCTGCGCGGCAAATCCGCCGACCATCTCCGCGCCATCGGTGACGGCATCCAGCAAGCGCTGGTGGAACAGTTCGGCGTTCCCCCGGATGACCGTTTCCAGCTCGTCCACCAGCACGAGCGCGACGAATTCCTGTACGATCCGGCCTATCTCGGCGTCGAACGCAGCGACGACCTGGTCATGATCGACATCACCGCCAGCAACTGGCGCAGCGTCGCGCAGAAGAAGGCGCTGTATCGCGCCATCGCCGACAATCTGGCGCGGAACCCCGGCTTGCGTCCGGAAGACGTGCTGATCGTCCTGTCTCCCAACGAGCGCGCCGACTGGTCGTTCGGGCGCGGCCTCGCCTCCTATGTTCCGGACGACGCCGCGACGTGACGGCAGAGCGGCGGCATGCGGCGGGCGCAGGCGCGGCGGTTTTCTTGACAAGGACCGGACCCGTCGGCTTCCTGCGCGCCTTCCGCCTTCCGCTTCATCGTACCCGGACGAACCCGCCATGCATGCCTATCGTACCCACCGTTGCGACGCCCTCCGGGCGGAGGATGCCGGCAAGACCGTGCGCCTGTCCGGCTGGGTGCATTCCAAGCGCGACCATGGCGGGCTGCTGTTCATCGACCTGCGCGACCATTTCGGCATCACCCAGATCGTGTTCCCCAGCGCTCTGCTCGATCAGGTGGAACGCGTGCGCGTGGAAAGCGTGCTGACCGTCACCGGCGAGGTGGTGCTGCGCGAAGGCGCCACGGTGAACCCGAAGCTGCCGACCGGCGCGATCGAGGTCCGGGCGCAGGAGATGCAGGTGCAGTCCCAGGCCGCCGTCCTGCCGCTGCAGGTGGCCGGCAACGAGCATTACAGCGACGAGCTGCGCCTGTCCTACCGCTATCTCGATCTCCGTCGCGAGCGCGTGCACAAGAACATGATGCTGCGCGCCAACGTCATCGCCTCGCTGCGGCGGCGCATGATCGATCAGGGCTTCACCGAGTTCCAGACGCCGATCCTGACCGCCTCCAGCCCGGAAGGCGCGCGCGACTTCCTGGTGCCGGCGCGCAACCATCCTGGCAAGTTCTACGCGTTGCCGCAGGCGCCGCAGCAGTTCAAGCAGCTTCTGATGGTAGCCGGCTTCGACCGCTATTTCCAGATCGCGCCCTGTTTCCGCGACGAGGCCGCGCGCGCCGACCGCTCACCCGGCGAGTTCTACCAGCTCGATTTCGAGATGAGCTTCGTCACCCAGGAGGACGTGTTCGCCACCATCGAGCCGGTGATCGCGGGCGTGTTCGAGGAGTTCGGTCGCGGCCGCACAGTGGATGCGGCGCCGTTCACCCGCATCCCCTATGACGTGGCTCTGGCCGAATACGGCTCCGACAAGCCGGACCTGCGCAACCCGCTCCGCATCAGCGACGTCACCGACGCCTTCGCCGGCTCCGGCTTCGGCCTGTTCGCCCGCATCGCCGCGTCCGGCGGCCAGGTGCGCGCGATCCCGGCGCCGGGTGCCGGCGACCGTCCGCGCTCCTTCTTCGACAAGCTCAACAACTGGGCACGCGACGAGAAGCAGGGCGGCCTCGGCTACATCACCTTCGACGCCGAGGGAGCTAAGGGGCCGATCGCCAAGAACCTGGAAGCCGATCGCTGCGAGACCATCCGGGAGCGTTGCGGATTGAAGGCGGGCGACGCCGTGTTCTTCGTCGCCGGTCCGCGCGACGGGCTCAAGGGCGTGGAGACGGTGAAGTTCTCCGGCGCCGTGCGCACCCGCATCGCGAACGAACTCGATCTGATCGAGCAGAACGCGTTCCGCTTCTGCTGGGTGGTCGACTTCCCGATGTACGAGCTGAACGAGGAAACCGGCCAGATCGATTTCAGCCACAACCCGTTCTCGATGCCGCAGGGCGGGCTGGAGGCGCTGAACACACAGGACCCGCTGACGATCAAGGCCTTCCAGTACGACATCGTCTGCAACGGCATCGAGCTGAGTTCGGGCGCGATCCGCAACCATCGTCCCGACGTGATGATCCGCGCCTTCGAGATCGCCGGCTATCCGGAGAGCGAGGTCGAGGCGCGGTTCGGCGGTATGCTGAACGCGTTCCGCTACGGCGCGCCGCCGCATGGCGGTTCGGCGCCGGGCGTGGACCGCATCGTCATGCTGCTGGCCGACGAGCCGAACATTCGCGAGGTGATCCTGTTCCCGCTGAACCAGCAGGGCGAGGATCCGATGATGGGCGCGCCGGCCGCCGTGCCGGAAGCGCGCATGAAGGAGCTGTCCTTGCGCACGGTCCTGCCGCCGGCCAAGCCGGTACCGGGCGCGACCTCGCCCGTGGTGCCGGAAACGAAGCCGAACTGAACGGGGACGGGCGATGGACTGGTCGGCATCCCGCTATTCGGTCTTCGAACGCGAGCGTAGCCGACCGGCCATCGATCTCCTCAATGCCCTGCCAGATGTCGTGCCCAATGTCGTCCCCCTGCGGGCGATTGATCTCGGCTGCGGCCCGGGCAACTCCACCGCTCTGCTCCGCGCCCGGTTCCCGGACGCCGTTCTGTCCGGCCTCGACAGTTCCCCCGACATGCTGGACGCCGCCCGCAAGCGGCTGGCGGATGTCCGATTCGCCCAGGGCGACATCGCCGCCTGGGCGCTGGACGAGACGGCGCATTACGACCTCGTCTTCTCCAACGCCGCCCTGCAATGGCTGCCTGATCATGCGGCGCTGTTCCCTGCTCTGCTGCACCGGCTGGCGCCGGGCGGCACGCTCGCGGTGCAGATTCCGGATAATCTGGACGAGCCCAGCCATGTGCTGATGCGCACGATCGCCGCGGACGCGCGCTGGGCCGACCGCCTGTCGGACGCCGCGGCAGCGCGCGCCGACCGGCATACCGTCACGTGGTACGACGCACTCCTGCGCGCGAACGGCGCGAAGGTCGATGCCTGGCGCACCACCTATCACCATCGGCTGGACGGTGGTGCAGGGGGGATCGTGCGCTGGCTCGAATCCACCGGGCTGCGGCCGTTCCTGGCCGCGCTCGACCCCGAAATACGGCCGCTCTTCCTGACCGAATACGAAGCGGCGCTCGCGCACGCCTACCCGGCCGATTCCGACGGCTCCGTGCTGTTGCCGTTCCCGCGCTTGTTCCTGGTGGCGACGATCGCCTTCTAGAGCGTATCCCGCCGGCCGGATTCATCTGGCCGGATGACGATACCCGCCCAGACAACCAAAGCGGGCGGCCGATCCCCATCGATCGGCTCGCCGCTCTGACCGATTGCGGTGCCGGCGCGGCTTCGGTCTAGGATGGCTCGGATGTCGCCGTCGGAGCCGTCCATGCCGCTTTCGCCCCGCACCGGACCGTGCCCGGCCCTTTCCTTGTACGTCCTGCTGGCGCTTGTCGCGGTTCCGGCCGTTGCGATGCCCGCCTCCACCCCGGCCGACATGGCTCGCGACGTGCATCTCGCCCCGCACACCGCCCGGTACGAGCTCTCGCTCGCCTCGACCTCCGATGGCAACACGGTCGCCGCGACCGGCGACATGAACTTCAAGGTGACGGATTCCTGCCAGAACTGGGCCACGCAGCAGCAGCTCCGTCTGCAGATCGCCACGCGGGAGGGGCAGAGTTCCAACCTGGTTTCCACCTACGCCACGCTGGAAAGCAAGGACGGACGCCATCTGAGCTTCGACATGGAGGAGCGCGACAACGGCCAGCTCACGCAGCAGGTGCGCGGCGAGGCCAGCCTGGATGCCGACGGCAAGGGCCGCGTGCGCTTCACCCTGCCCACCCCTGCCACCCTGGCCCTTCCGGCCGGAACGCTGTTCCCGATGATGCATACCGCCGCCATCATCCGCGCGGCGGAGGAGGGCAAACGGAGCATCGACCCGCTGCTGTTCGACGGCACCAGCGCGGACGGGCCGTCCGACAGCTACGTCACCATTCTCGGCTGGCATCCCCCGCCCACCGACTCCGACCAGCCCAGCCTGCGCAAGCTCGGCTCCGGCCGCGTGCATGTGGCGTTCTTCAGCCGCAAGCCCGGCACCATGACCCCGGACTACGAGGTCGGCATGCGCTACTTCGCCAACGGCGTCAGCGATCGCCTGCGGATGAATTTCGGCAGCTTCGTCATGAACGGCGCCATGGTCTCCTTCACGCCCGGCCTGCCCGCCGCGCATTGCCGGTCCTGATCCGCCATGTCCGAAACCAAGACGCGAGCGGCCAGCCTGTCGCACAGCCTTCGCGGCCGCCATGTGGCGATGATCGCTATCGGCGGCGTGATCGGCGCCGGCCTGTTCGTGGGATCGTCGGCGGCCATCGCCGGCACCGGACCGTCCGTGCTCGTCTCCTACGCGCTGGCCGGCACGGTGGCGCTGCTGGTGATGCGGATGCTGGGCGAGATGGCGATCGAGCGGCCCGGCGAAGGCTCGTTCATCTTCCATATCCGCCGCGGTCTCGGCGCGCGCGCCGCCTTTCTGGCCGGCTGGCTCTACTGGCTCTTCTGGGCCGTGGTGGTCGCGGCCGAGGCGATCGGCGGCTCGGCGATCCTCCATGGCTGGATCCCGGTCGACCGGACCGTGCTCGGCATCGTGCTGGTGCTGCTGATGGCCGGCACCAACCTCGTTTCCGTGCGCAGCTACGGCGAGTTCGAGTTCTGGTTCTCCGCCCTCAAGGTGGCGGCGATCCTCGGCTTCTGCGGCCTGTGCATCGCGGCCCTGTTCGGCCTGTTCGGGACCGGCGCCCCCTCGGTCTCGCGTCTCTGGAGCAGCGGCGTAGCGCCGCACGGCATCGCCGCCGTTCTGGCGATCGTGCCCACCGTGATGTTCCAGTTCACCGGCAGCGAGATCGCCACCGTGGCGGCGTCGGAATCAAACGATCCCGGCCGCAATGTCGCCCACGCCACCAACACGGTCGCGGCCCGGGTTCTGTTGTTCTATCTCGGCTCGATCACCCTGATCCTGTGCGTGGTACCCTGGCACCAGCTCGTTCCCGGCCATTCGCCGTTCGTGGCCGCGATGCAGGCGCTGGGCCTTCCCGGCGCACCGCTCGCCATGTCGATCATCGTGCTGATCGCGGTACTGAGCTGCCTCAACTCCTCGCTCTACGTCACCTCGCGCGTGCTGTTCGAGATGGCCGCTCATGGCGACGCCCCAGCCGCTCTGGTGCGGACCGGACGCGGCCAGGTGCCGCGCCGGGCGATCCTGACCGGAACCGCGGTGGCGCTGTGCGTGACGGTCGCGTCGAGCATCTCGCCGGATGGCGTGTTCGCGTTCCTGCTGAACGCGTCCGGGGCGCTGATCCTGTTCGTCTATCTGCTGATCTGCGTGGCCCAGATCCGTCTGCGCGGCGCGATGCAGCGCGCGGGACGTCGCCCGGCCTTCGCCATTTGGCTGTTCCCGTTCCTGTCCTGGGCGACCGTCGCCGTGATCGCCGCCGTGCTGCTGGCGATGGCCGTGAACCCCGCCACACGCGCGCAGATCGTGCTGGGCACCGGAACCGTGCTGCTGTTGCTCGCGCTGGACTGGTTCACCCGCAGGAGACACGCCCGATGACCGGCACCCCCGCCCCCACCCCGGCCCATGATTGGCTCCGGCCCCGCCTCGACCAGCTTCTCGCCGACGCTGAGGCGCACGGAATCGAACGCGAGATCGCGGTCGCTGTGGTCACCGACATCGTCACCGGCACGGATTTCGGCGGCGGGCATCTGGCGGGCGATACGGACGCCTGAGGGTCAGGGGCGCTGCCCCTGAGACCCCGCCAAAGGGCGGTCGCCCTTTGGGAGCCCAGGGTTCAGGTCGTGCTCATCCGGGCCAGGGTCGCGACCGTGTTCATGTTGCGGGCGGTGCCGGTTTTCTCCGCCGGCAGGCGCAGCCGCGTCCTGGCCATGCCGGTCGGGTAGAACACGAACATCTCCCGCTCGCCGGACACGATCTTTTCGTCCGCGAGACCCTTCGCCCCCTCCAACGGATCGCCGGGTATCGGCGTGTCGGTGAACAAGGCCATCACCCGGTTCGGCGGCTGATCACGGAACGGGTTGCGCGCGACCACGCTCGCCATCTCCGCGCCGGTGCGCAGGATCACGCCGATCGGCGCGCCGGCGTGAGCGTGCAACCGGGTTTCGAGCGCGTCACGGATGAACGCTTCCGACCCGTCGGCCTCGAACACCGCATTCCCGCTGGCGATATAGGTCCGCACATCCTCGAACCCGGCCTCCTGACAGAGACGCTGGAAGTCGCGCATCGCAAGCTTGCCGTGGCCGCCCACATTGATCGCGCGAAGCAGGGCAACATAACGGACCATGTCGCGCGCGCGGTTCAGCGCCTCGGATGCAGCGCGTTGCGCAGCGCCGAGCGCGCGCGGTTGCGGGCGACCATGGCGGAACGCGCGGCGGCGACGCTGTCGAAGCCGTGATAGGCGCCCGGGAACACGTGCAGCTCGCACGGCACGCCGGCACGGATCAGGCGCTGCGCGTAGAGAATGTCCTCGTCGATGAACAGGTCGAGCGTGCCCACCGAGATGAAGGCCGGCGGCAGGCCGGACAGATCCTCGGCCCGCGCCGCGGCGGCATAGGGCGAAACCCCGTCGCTGCCCGGTTCGACGCCCAGCAGCGACGACCAGCCGAAGCGGTTGTCGTCCCGCGTCCAGACCAGCTCGCCCGCGAAGGGATGCGGCTCCGCCGTCACGGTGCGGTCGTCCAGCATCGGATAGATCAGCGACTGGAACACCAGCGGGAACTCGCCGCGATCGCGCGCCAGCAAAGCGAGCGACGCGGCCAGACCGCCGCCGGCGCTTTCCCCGCCGATCGCAATCCGCGTGCGGTCCACGCGCAGCGCGACCGCATTCTCATGCAGCCAGCGCAGAGCTGCGTAGGCATCCTCCACCGGCCCAGGATGCGGCGATTCCGGCGCCAGGCGATATTCGACGGACGCGACCACGCAGGCCAGTTCGGCGGCCAGCGCCGCCTTGTCCGCATCCGCGCCGGCGGCCGACCCCATCACGTAGCCGCCGCCATGCAGATGCAGATAGGCCGGATGCAGCAGCTCCGGGTCACCGCCCACCGGGGTGAACACGCGGACCGAGATCGGGCCGAGCTGATGCACCTCCAACGTCGCCAGGGCCGGATTGTGCGGCGGCGCGGCCTGGTTCTCCGCCGCCCGTCGCTGACGCAGCGCGTGCAGGGTCCGCGCATTCACGGGCTCGCTGCGCATGGCCTCAAGGCCGGCGCGCAGTTCGGGATCGACGCGGGAAAGATCCGGCATGGGGCGCTCCAGGTTCAGGAGAAGCTGGTGCGATAGGTGCGGGGCGTCTCGCGCGGCCAGAGCCAGGCCGCGCCGCGCACGCCCGAGCTGTCGCCATGGATGTTGGGCAGGATCGGCGTGGTGCATTGCGGGCTGATCACGTGCTTGGCCATCAGCGGCGGCACCTGGCTGTAGAGATGCTTCATGTTCGACAGGCCGCCGCCCAGCACGATCACGTGCGGGTCGAGGATGTTGATGATCTGCGCGAGGCCGCGCGCCAGGCGCTCCGCATGGCGGTTCAGCGCCGCGATCGCCTTCTCTTCGCCCGCCTCGGCGCGTGCGGGAATACCGCTCGCATCGCGGTGGCCGGGGCCGTCGCAATCCTCCGCAAGCGCCGAGCCGCACAGATAGCGTTCGGTGCAGCCATGGTTGCCGCAGAAACAGGGAATGCCGGGGGTCTCGTCCGGCTTCGGCCAGGGCAGCGGGGTATGGCCCCATTCGCCGGCGATGGAATGGCGGCCGATCAGCACGCGCTCGTTCACCACGATGCCGCCGCCGACGCCCGTGCCCAGGATCACGCCGAACACGATCTGGTTGCCGGCCCCGGCCCCGTCCACCGCCTCCGACAGGGCGAAGCAGTTGGCGTCGTTCTCCACCCGTACTTCGCGCTCCAGCGAAGCGGACAGATCGCGGGCGAAGGGCCGGCCGTTCAGCCAGGTGGAGTTGGCGTTCTTGACCAGGCCGGTATCGGGGCTGACCGCGCCCGGAATACCCACGCCCACGGTCGCGGTGCCGCCCAAACTCTGTTCCACCGATTCGACCAGCTCCCGGATCGCCCGGATCGAGGCATCGTATTCCAGCGGATTGGCGACACGCTTGCGCATGGTCTCCTTTCCGTCGTTGCCGATGGCCACGATCTCGATCTTGGTTCCGCCGAAATCGATCCCGACCCGGAAATCAGCCATCTGCGCCTCGCAAGCCCTACTGGAGGGGGTTATGATGGATGGATGCCCCTTTCTCCAAGCCAGGCTCCACCGCAAGCGCAACAATCTGCGCCGAAAGCCGCCGTCGGCGAAACGCTGCTCGACGTCAAGGGGCTGAGTTGCCCTTTGCCCGTTCTGCGCGCCAACAGAATGCTCCGGACCATGCAGCCGGGGGAAAAACTGCGCGTGCTGGCGACCGATCGCGCCTCCGTGGCCGATTTCCACGCCTTCTGTCGCGAGACCGGACACGCTCTGGTGGCGTTCGGCGAGGAAGGAGGCGCCTTCAGCTTCGTTCTGCGCAGGCGTGCCGAGCCGGATAGCGCCGCTCCCTCTCCCTGAGCGGCCATTGAGCGGCCATTCCCAGCCATTCTTTGTCGCGCGGTTTGCCCCCTTGCCCGTTTTGGCGGTAATGCGTGCGCGTGCCATGCGCCCGGTTTGAGGGCCGTGCGCCGACGCCGTGATCCCTTCGTTTCTCCGACCTCGGGCGCCAGGAGCCACCATGTCCGATTCCCTGCCCCCGACCTCCGTGCCGCTCGACCTTTCCTTCGAGGACGCCCTGGGCGAACTCGAGCGCATCGTGCGCGGTCTGGAAGGCGGCCAGCAGAAGCTGGAAGACGCGATCACCGCCTATGAGCGCGGCGCCGAGCTGCGCCGTCACTGCGAGAACAAGCTCAGCGAGGCGGAAGCCCGCGTGCAGGCGATCGTGGAACGGGCCGACGGCGCGCTGGCGACCAAAACGATCGACTGAACGGACCGAACGCGCGTGATCCACACCACCCCGACCGGCATTCCTTCCGGCGATGCCGTGCCCGCGGCGTCCGCCGCCGACGCTCCCCTCCCGATCCGGCAGATGCTGGCCGAACGCGCCGCGCTGATCGAGTCGGCAATCGACCGGCTGCTTCCGCCCGTATCCGGCGGCGAGGCACGCCTGCTGGACGCGATGCGCTACGCCACTCTGGGCGGTGGCAAACGCTTCCGCGGCTTCCTGTCCACCGAGGTGGCCGCCTTGTTCGGCGCTGCCGGGGAGGGCGCGTTGCGCGTGGCCGCCTCCGTCGAGATGCTGCACGCCTATTCGCTGGTGCATGACGACCTGCCGGCGATGGACGACGACGATCTGCGCCGCGGCCAGCCCTCCACGCACAAGAAGTTCGACGAGGCCACAGCGATCCTGGCCGGCGACGCCCTGCAGACCGAGGCCTTCGCCATCCTGGCCGATCCGGCCACCCACCCGGATCCGGAAGCCCGCATCGCCCTGGTCGCCGCCCTCGCCGACGCGTCCGGCGCGCCCGGAATGGTGGGCGGACAGATGATCGACATGCAAGGCGAGGGCCGCGCCCTGGCGCTGCCCGAGGTGGAACGGCTGCATGCGCTCAAGACCGGCCGGCTGATCCGCTACGCCGCCGAAGCCGGCGCGATCCTGGGACGCGCGTCCCCGGCGGACCGCGACGCCATCGCGCAGTACGGGCGCGATCTCGGCGCCGCCTTCCAGGTGGCCGACGACGTGCTGGACGCGACCGAAACCGCCGAGCAGCTCGGCAAGACCGCCGGCAAGGATGCCGAGGCCGGGAAATCCACCTTCGTGGCGCTGCTGGGCATAGACGGCGCGCGCGCCGAGGCCGAACGCCTGGCCACGCGTGCAACCGGCTTCCTGGAGGGCTTCGGCGCTGGCGCGAGCGGGCTGCGCGCCCTGGCGCGCTACGTGGTCGAGCGCCGGAACTGATTTTGGGGGACATGACCATGAA